>NZ_JBCMOR010000030.1:0-790 GCF_050461185.1 Paenibacillus turicensis | reverse complement strand
TTCTCTCGCTTTCAATCTACGGTTATGAACTTTAATCTTCTCTATATAAGCCTCTCTCAGCCAAGTTGATATGGTTTCACGCTGTTTTTGCTTTAGGTGAGACCATTTCTTATTGATTTGCAATAGTTGTCCCTGAGGGCTCCTGATATGATTCTTTATTGCTCTTCACTCCCCAATCGTATTTTTTCTTATTTGAACCAAAGACGTAGTAGGCCTCGAATCACGGCATACGCTTTAACAATTTTACGAATTGAACCTTATGAAAACATCCAATCAATAAAAAAAGGACTAGATGATTAATCCTAGCCCTTTTTATTATACATTAAATTAGTGTATCAACCACCGTGATCTCCAATTGAAAGACTTTGAATTACTTCGTAAGATTGTGGAGTTTTCGCTGTATTCGTCACACCTATAGTCAAGGTTATAGCCGTGACAATTCCCATTAAACTGAATACTATTTTTTTCATTTTAAAGCTCCTTCCTCAAAAAATTTTCGTTTCGCTTTCAACCCTAAATGGAAATACTTACTCGCCTCATGATGATTCTTTTCGTCATAAAATTTTGTTCCCAGCGTCTCATAAGACTCTTGAACATCTTCATACAATCCTTCTCTTTCGAAGTAATCAATTCCTGCTAGCACTACGGTTTCGAGCTTTTGAGTAGTTGAAGCATTGTTTAGCTCTTGTAAAATGAGATATCGATGTATGAACTCTTCTTGATTAAGTTTCTTACTAATATTTCCTCCATCTCCAATTATCCCCCCTTCCCCCCCCCCCCCCCCCCCCCC
>NZ_JBCMOR010000029.1:0-506 GCF_050461185.1 Paenibacillus turicensis | reverse complement strand
CCGAAAATGTACCGGGGCTAAATACACCACCGAAGCTGCGGATTGATACCAATGGTATCAGTGGTAGGGGAGCGTTCTAAGGGCAGTGAAGTCAGACCGTAAGGACTGGTGGAGCGCTTAGAAGTGAGAATGCCGGTATGAGTAGCGAAAGACGGGTGAGAATCCCGTCCACCGAATGCCTAAGGTTTCCTGAGGAAGGCTCGTCCGCTCAGGGTTAGTCGGGACCTAAGCCGAGGCCGAAAGGCGTAGGCGATGGACAACAGGTTGATATTCCTGTACCACCTCTTTACCGTTTGAGCAATGGGGGGACGCAGAAGGATAGAAGAAGCGTGCGATTGGTTGTGCACGTCCAAGCAGTTAGGCTGATGTGTAGGCAAATCCGCACATCGATAAGGCTGGGCTGTGATGGGGAGGGAAAATTTATAGTACCGAAGGTCATGATCTCACACTGCCAAGAAAAGCCTCTAGTCAGGATTAGGTGCCCGTACCGCAAACCGACACAGGTA
>NZ_JBCMOR010000028.1:0-641 GCF_050461185.1 Paenibacillus turicensis | reverse complement strand
GATGCTAACGGGAATAGCATTGAAAAAACAGAAACGAAAACGAAACCACAAACGGTAACGAAAAAATATGAAGTTGAACGTCCCTTTTCTTACTGGATCATTGATAATTTAGAAGTCTATCAAATTGATGAAGCGAGACTGAGGAATTACGCTTTTGATGGGGAAGAAATCTCAATTAGTCCTCAAAAATATGATCCACCGCTATACCTTACAGAGGAAACAGGGAGGTATGAAGCCCCTGACCCTCCTAGTAGCATTGATACAACAGGGGGTGTAATACCTGGTGAGGATGCATCGAGCGAAGAATTTCCAGAAGATGCAGAAAAGGTGGTAGACAAAGTCAAAGTTACCAACGACACCTTCACCTTCGACGGCACGACGATCATGGATGGTGCGCAAACCGAGGAAAGTACACCGACGCCAGGTCGCATCCAGCAAGCATCACAAATTGGACAGGATGTTCTATATAGTCCTTACAATATGATCCCAATCACCAAAACCAACAAGGCAAATCAGCCAAGTAGTGGTACGATTTTCTACGGACTGATGTCAGGCAATATCAATGGGGGCGATAACAAGGAATACCCAATCAACGGGATCAATTCCGTCACCGTACATACGCCAGTAGTGTTATATCCTTC
>NZ_JBCMOR010000027.1:0-1723 GCF_050461185.1 Paenibacillus turicensis | reverse complement strand
TGATATGCTCCCAACATAGTAGACAGTAGAAAAAACAAAAATTTCTACTACTACAGTGATGGGAGTTTTTTGTATGTCAAAAAGGTGTTTAATTTCAGTAGATGTAAAATTGCAAGTTGTAAGAAAATGCCTTAGGCAGGAATCAAATCCTCATTATGAAGCAAGTCAACTAGGTGTGGATAATGGAACGGTGAAGGATTGGATAAGAAAGTATGAAGAGCAAGGAATAGAAGGTTTAGAGGAATCGAGGACTTGTAAAATTTACTCACAGGAGCTCAAGCAGGCTGCGATTAAAGATGTACTATCTGGAAATTATTCGTTACGAGAAGCAACAAAACAATATCATATTTCGGATAAAAGTGTGTTGGCGAGATGGATTTCCAAGTATACTGGTAAGGGAGAAATTAAGCCCACTCGTAAAGGAACAATTCATATGAATCAAGGACGCAAAACCACATTCGAAGAACGTATTGAAATCGCACAATTCACAATTGCGCATAACTTAGACTATCAGCAGGCAATGGCACAATACAATGTATCCTATCAACAAGTTTATGCCTGGGTTCGTAAATATCAAGCCGGAGGTCAAGAAGCATTACAAGATCTTCGGGGTCGTAAAAAACCGCAAGAGGAAATGAGTGAACAGGAACAACTGAAGCTTCGAATTAAGGAGCTGGAAGCACGAAATAGGTATTTAGAAATGGAGAACGACTTTGCAAAAAAGTTGGCAGAGATCCGGCGAAGAAAACCACGTTAACCTTGGTTCGGCATGTAGAAATCTATCAAGCTATTCAACAACTGCATGTAAAAAAGGGATATACAATCACAGAGCTCTGTGAGCTAGCGGGAATCGCCCGATCTGCCTATTACAAGTGGCTAAAGTGGAAGCCATCCGCACGGGAAGTTGAGAATCAATCTCTAGCAAAAGAAGTGAAGCTTCACTATGACAAACGCAAAGGGATTCTTGGTTATCGCCAAATGCGCCTTCAATTGAATCGTAAACTTAAAAAGAGTTACAACAAGAAGCGGTATTATCGAGTGATGAGCGCACTGGCGCTCCAAGCGGTGATTCGTAGAAAGCGTCCAAGCTACATGAGAGCTACACAGGCACATGTCGCTGAAAACAGGATGAATCGTGAATTTCAAGCTACATCTCCCAATTTAAAATGGTGTACAGATGTCACTGAATTGAAATATGGGAACAGTCGAAAGGCTTATCTGAGTGCCATCATTGATGTGTATGACAATTCCATTGTCTCATGGGTGCTCAGTTCCTCCAACAATAATAAACTCGTCATGGACACAGTAAAGAAAGCGTATAAGCGGAATCGTGGAGCAACGCCACTCCTACATAGTGACAGAGGTTTCCAATATACCTCGCATGAGTACCATCGACTAAAGACAAAGTATACCTTTAAAAAGAGTATGTCACGTGTGAGTCGATGCTTAGATAACCAGCCAATAGAACGATTTTGGGGTACATTCAAGGCAGAAAGCTTTTACTTAGAGAAGCATGACACCTTCGATGATGTTCTAAAAGATGTACGAAATTATATACGATATTACAATCATTACCGCTATACTGAGCGCCTTAACGGTTTGTCCCCACAAGAGTATCGACAAGCTGCTTCATAAAATAATCCCCCAGTTTTTCATTTCAACTGAGGGATAGAACTAACCGTTTTTTGTTTTTTTCATTGTCTACTTGACAGGGAGCACTTCA
>NZ_JBCMOR010000026.1:0-732 GCF_050461185.1 Paenibacillus turicensis | reverse complement strand
TAAAGTGATACCCTGTTTTAGTCACCAGATTTTTAAAGACGGGATGACTTCCTGGGCGCAGGGGCAACGTATATTGGGAGGGGGTATATCTGGGGTCACCATCGATGTCCCCTTGTCCCACCCAGTAGCTGTTCCCCGTATGCATTCGGCTCCCTTGCTCCATCCGAAACACGGATTCCCAGTTAAAATCTGCGATGTCAGTGACATGAAAATCGTACAGCCTACCCACAACATCGACAGGGACAGTCGCCTTTGCCACATGATGTGTTAAATCGAGGTTCGCATTGGTTTGCTCACTCGGATTATCTGGTGCATTTTCCGCAAATGTGCGCATCTCAACATCATAAAAGCCTTCGTCCACCCAAACGGGTAAATAAAACTCCACTTCCTCTTCATAGCTTGCCACATCGATCCAAGTCCCTTTTGGATAAAAGGTCGTACGGAATACATCATACACATCAAAAGGAAACTTCACTTGCTTGTTGCGCACATATTTGCCATAATCTCGGTTGCCATAACCTTTATAGTTCGTATGTTGCCCACTGTTGGGTAAGTGAACGGTAAACGGACGTTCCAAAATAATCGCGGATCGATTTTGTGCAGGCTCCGTTTTTTGATTATGTGCCTTGTCGTCGGACACCGAAGGATATAACACCACTGGCGTATGTACGGTGACGGAATTGATCCCGTTGATTGGGTATTCCTTGTTATCGCCCCCATTGATATTGCCTG
>NZ_JBCMOR010000025.1:0-4215 GCF_050461185.1 Paenibacillus turicensis | reverse complement strand
TTAAACGAACGGTTACGGAATGTACCGCAAGTCGAGCTAGAGGATACGGCACGTTATCAGTATGATGTGGAGAAGAGCTTCTCGGAAGTGAATCAAATTAGCCGCGCCCAATACCTAGCGCAATATAAGGATAAAACGACAAAGCAAAAAACAATGGTGGGTGGGTATGGTGGTTTATTTTTAAGTGCACCGATCCGTACCTATATTGGACCAAAGACCGAGCTACCGACAGGGGTAGACCCGTACCGTGCCAATGCGGCGATACAAAAATGGTATGGCGAATATAGCATCCCTGCTGGGGTGTATGCAGTAGATAAGGGTACGAATATTGCAGAATATGGACGTACGCACCAAGGTCTGGATGATGCCTCCCCGATCTTTTTAAAGGAAGGCTATATTGTCGTGAACTTTGATATTCGTAGCGTACAAAATGGGCAGAGAGATCGTCCGCACCTGCAATATATTCACGGGAAGCTCATGAATCAATGGAGCCAGATGGAGGGCTTTAAGAAGGATGTTATCGATCCTTATGGCAGAAGCTTACCCACCCAGGATGGCGATGTCATTTATTATGATGGTAAATACTCGAGTCGCAGTGACTTTGTCCCGATGGTGACGCATTAAGCAAAGCAAATAGAAAGATAGATGCTAGTTTATCTAAAATAGGCTTCTCTTTACGTAGTGGTGTAAGGTAACACACCAACTACGAAAGGGGAGCTTTTTTCAATTTAGAAGAGTGCATTCTATGTGTTGTAAGCATAGTAAAGTAAGTCTAGGTTAAAATTGTGAATTTTTAAAGAATAAAGGATATATTCCCTATATTATATGTTATTATTTTCCTATAAATATAAAAATCATAGGACTTTTGGAGTTTTTTGGGAGGTAGGAAGCAGACCCTACCCTAGTTAAGAGGTTTTAGATCGATATAGTTCATTTTTAAGCACTTTCTACTAGAATCATCATAGACATGATGTGCACGATTGGAACATGAATACAAAGTAAGAGAAGAGGGAAATGACAGATGCAGATTGAAGTGAGAGCTTCTGATTTAGAAGAGCTTGGCTCGAAATTAAGAAGATCGGGTAGTGAGATGGGAGACATCCGCGCTGAATTACAGCGGGCGATGCGCTCCCTTACCTTGCGAAGCCAAGGACGCACGGAGGTGGATGCATCCTATCAGAGTATTGAGCGGATGCTCCAGCAATTGGAGCAAGACCTCGATCGTTTTAGTCGTGGGATCAGTCAAAAAGGCAAAGGCTTTGATGAAGCAGATGGGAAAGCACCCCCGTTTGAGTGGGGAAAGGTATGGGAAGGCTTCAAAGTTGTAGCAAGCATTGTGTTAGACTTTGTACCTGTTGTAGGGAATATTAAAGGTGTGATAGAGGCAATTACTGGTCGTGATCTGATTACAGGCGCAGAGCTGACCTGGTATGAACGTGCGTTATCGTTAATCGGTCCATTGGGCAAAGGCTTTAAAGGGGCCGCTAAGCTACTTAAGGTTGCGGATGAAGTGGTGGTAGGCATTAGCAAATTTACAAAAGCGACCAATACTGTGGTCTCTGTCATAGACGATGGCAAAGGTATTGTCGAGGCGATCACGGGCGTAGATATGATTACGGGTGAAAAGCTAGCGCCATGGCAACGACTCATGGCGATAGGGGGTACCGCAGCGAGTGCGGGGATGAGCAAGGTGAAGAATAAGAAAGATAATCTATTCCAAGCCGCAGATGAAGTGACGGAAGGCATTCCTAAGGTGAAGAAAGCAGATGGAAGTCATCACGGAATTGAAGCAACTGCGGCAGGGACAACGGTAGCAGCGGCGAGTGCAATGAGAAATCCGAAGGACAAGGGAATTGTGCCAGATTCCTCGCCTAAGCAGGACAGGGGAAACCATAGTAGTGCACAGTCTAAAGCGAATGAATACCATTTTGAAAAGGGGCAGGAATTTTCAGGAGGAAGTAAATCTGAGCAAGTCCCAGCTAAATGCAAAAACGGTGACCCCGTGCATGTAGGTACAGGTCAACAGTTTATGGTTCATTCGGCCTTAAAGCTGTATGGCGCTGCAACCTGGAACTTTCAGCTTTTATATAACTCTAGCTTACTACAACAAAGTGTACTTGGCTTAGCGTGGAGTCATAATTATGATATGCGGTTGGATTTTGGTCAGGGGAAGCAACAAAACCCACAAAATCAACTCGAAAGTAGTATGCCAAGTGAATCGATCACCGTCTGGTGGACAGCGGGACAACGAAATCGTTTTACGCGTCAAGCCGATGGCGTTTATCGCTCTAAAGATACCGATGTCCTGTTGGATGAGCTTAGACCCGTGGCAGAGGGGTTTGAACTACGTGTAGGATCTACACGGGAGCGGTTTTATTTTAATGAATTCGGGGTGTTGCAGCGTCATGTTAACCGTGTGGGAATGGTATTGCAAGCCAGCTATGATGAGCAAGGCGTATTGCAACGCTTGGAGGATAAGTTAAGTCGTCGTGCATTCCAATTTACGTATGAACAAGGGCGGCTTGTAAAGGTTGCAGATGCACATCGTCAGGTTTCTTTTGCCTATGATGAGGCAGGGTGGTTAGCGGAACTCATCGATGCGGAGAACCTAGTGACCACCTTCACGTGCGATGGAGAAGGACGAATCTTAACCATGTCTACCAATGGCAAACGCAATCTAACCAACATCTTTGACGAATATCATCGGGTGATCAAGCAAATCGATGCGAAGGAAAGCGTGACCACCTTCCAGTATGATGCGTATAGTCAGCCAGGGTACTTTCTAACGACCGTGACCAATCGAGCAGGCGAAGTGGAGCATCATGTGTATAATGACCGTCACCAGTTGCTTGAAATTCGTGGAGAAGAAGGTGTTCTTCACCGTTATACGTATAATGAGCAAGGACAAATGTTAACGGAAAGCAATGCACTTGGGGAGACCAACCATCGTACCTATGATGAGAAGGGACAACTCATTTGCTATCAGGATGCATTCGGACAAGAAACAAGCTTTATTTATGATGAAGTAGGTTTACTGATCAAAGAGAAAAATGCACTCGGCGCAGTGACAACGTATACGTACGATGATCAAGAGCGACTTATTACAATCACGCGTCCAGACGGCGTAAGTTGTCACTGGGAATATAATGCTGTGGGGCAACTGCTAGTCTATCACAATTATGCTGGCGAAACGGTACGTTACAACTATAAAGACAGTGGGTATATTGAAGCGATGGAGGATGGAGAAGGACGCCAAACGATCTTCCTTATGGATGAAGTGGGACGTATGGCAGGCATGCAAGATGTCCTTGGAGGCACCCTCCTACGTACCTATAATGATGATGATAAATTAACCGAAGTAAAGGATGCGTTAGGACGCACATGGCAGTATCGTTACAACCTGGATGGTGAGATTACAGAGATTACGGATCCAGCAGGCGCAACCACAAGCTATACGTATACGGCTACGAATAAAGTGGCAACGGTCACGAATGCACTCGGTCATGTCCACCGCTTCACGTACGATGGGGAAGATCGCCTGATTGCGGAAGAGGATGCACGTGGTGGAATCACGAAGCTTCGCTATGATTTACGTGGACGCGTGTCATCCGTAACGGATCCATTAAATCGCAGTATCACCTATACCTATGATGCCACAGGACGACTTCATTCAGTGAAGGATGCACTCGGTCAACCTGTACAAACGTTAACCTATGATGTCAACGGCCAACCGATTGCGATTACCAATGCGCTTGGGCATACGACGCATCGCCGCTTCAATGCCTTGTATCAGCCGGTGGAGCAAACGGAAGCCGATGGCATCAAAACAGAATATCACTACGATGAACTTGCACGTTTGCAGGAAGTAGTGCAGGACAGCGAGCAATGGCGGGCACGGTATAGCCAAAGCTATGACGCAGAGCATCGCTTGACCAAGTATGAAGATGCCAATGGCAATGAAACGACGCTGACGTATAACCGAAGTGGACAGGTTATCGAGGAAAAAAACAGCACTGGACATGGGCTAAGCTATGCCTATGATGAACGTGGTTTGCTCAAAACTCAGGACAATGCACGTGGGCAACAAGGTAGCTACACCTATGATGCCGCAGGACAACTCCTCTGTCTAACAGATGAAGTGGGGCAAATTGAACTCACGTATGATGAAGCGGGTCGCTGGATCGAAGGAAAGGAAACGGTCAGCCTAACTTCAGG
>NZ_JBCMOR010000024.1:0-19684 GCF_050461185.1 Paenibacillus turicensis | reverse complement strand
GATTAATTGCCATTCAAGATGATAAAGCCTTTACTACGGGACGATATACTTACATGCTTGATGATGACCGCTTTGGCATTCAGCGTTCAACCAATGATAATGCGATTCAACCTATTAGCTTCCAGTTTTCTGGAACTAGAGATATTAAAGGGGATCCTAACTTAAGAATGTGGAAATACGATTTCCAATTTGAGCTTAAGAACATATCGGGGAAAAATATAGCTGCCAATCAGGAAGATTTCCATCCTATTTATTACTTTAGTAACAATTCGTTCTCAATGGATTCTGATAACCCCTATGACATAGGGAAATCTGATCGGAAAAGATATGCTATTAGCAAGGATAAAACATTAAAGATTAAAACCAAAGACGGAACAAATGGACAACTTGAAGTTGTTTTAGCGATTGGGCGTACATTAGAGCCAATTCCAAATAAGTAATATAATTATGAAATAAACACCCATAATTGCTGTTATTCCAGCTTTTATGGGTGTTTATTTTATGCTTTAATAATGAACTAATGTATTGGAAAAAAGTTAATATAGCTAGAGTTGTAAATTTATCGGAAAAGAATTGTCACTACTTATGGACACTTGATTTACTAATAAATGAAACACTTGGTTATTGGTATTCGTTAAAAGTATAGAGCCAGTTAATATTTTCTAATTTAAAGGAGTGTACTCATGCATAACAAAACTAAAAAACTGACTTTATTTATGGCGTTTTTGCTTACCTTTACTCTAAGTATGTTACCCGTGTTGTCCGTTTCCGCAGCCAAAAATACTGAGCCTATCCCTTTGACTAAATCAGTTCCACGGCTCATGATTAATGGCTATTACGTTGTATATACTCACCCTGTTGCGCCATATGTGGATAAGAAATCCCGTTTAATGGTGCCACTAGAAGCCATGGCTGAGATGCTTGGAATGGAATATTCCTTTGATAAAAAGGAAAAATCAATGACCGTCTCACGCGATAACAAAACATTGACCTTCTATGCAGGTAAAAAGCAATTTAAAGTAGACAGTGAGATGTTGAACTGGGATACTGAGCCTGCACTTCAACAAGGGACTTATTATGTGCCATTAAGACTTTTGATCAATATGTTTCAGTTAGACGTATCTAACAAAAATGGATTAATTGCCATTCAAGATGACAAAGCTTTTACTACAGGACGATATACTTACATGCTTGATGATGACCGCTTTGGCATTCAGCGTTCAACCAATGATAATGCGATTCAACCTATTAGCTTTCAGTTTTCTGGAACGAGGGATATTAAAGGGAACCCTAATAAATGGTGGCGGTATAATATTCAGTTTGAGATCAAGAACATATCTGGAAAAAACATAGTAGCCGATGAAGAGGACTTCCATCCTATTTATTTTTATACCGAAGGCTTTCAATTCCACAATGATGATCCTTTATGGATTATTAAGCACAAAAACAAAGACCGTAACAGATATGCTATCGGGAAAGATAAAACAATTAAGGTAAAAGAAAAAAAAGAACAGGCGGAAAAGGGACAGCTTGAAGTCGTTTTAGCGATTGGACGTACATTAGAGCCATACATTCTCAAATAAGCAACATAAAATAAACACACCCATATGTGCTGTTATTTCAGCATTATGGGTGTGTTTCTCCTTTGTTTTGATGAACTAAGCCGTGGGTATCGGCGCCCATTTGTTCGCGTTGAAAAACAAACTCATCTAACTAACATTCTCTCGTGTTTTAGATTTTGTTTCCTCGGAGGGCGGAAGCCCTCTTCTTCACTCTCCAAATCTGCATTCATCAAACCGGGGTAATCCTATCCCTTTACATAATGGTAAGTATCCCCTGATTGGATAAAGTGACAAGGAATATCATACTGGATAGCTTCAGGAATGTAACTGGACATATATTTCATACCGGGCTCTTCCATATTAAAATGTCCCACCGTAATAATAACCTTGTTCCGGTTTAACATACTGCTATCCCTCACATATTCACTAATTGAGAAATCAACCAGTTCCATAGCCAACAGAGCATCAATATCCATCTTATCCATCTCAGTAATTAATTCTTTAGCATCTCCAAAAATGTGGAATGGAATTTGTACATTACGCACCTTGGTTTTTGTGTCCCCAATGATACGCGCTCCTTCTAAGTGCATCTTACTAATTAACTCATAAGCAAGCTCCTCCGCACTGACTTCTGGTATCTGGAAGGTCATAAGGGATTCTTTGCTATCCTGTGGATATTGTACCCAGCCCATCTCTTTTGCAAATCCATAGAAAATACCATCCGCATATGAGCCATCACTCAAAGGAATACCAGAGTGCACATAGTCGTGATTCCGCCATACGACGATTTGGTAATCATCTAACAATTTTTTTTTGGCAAGATAAGTCTCGTTTTGAGATTGCATTAACCATTCCTGTTGATCTCCATGATTCCAAAACAACGCCTCATGAACAATAATCAGGTTAGCTCCGAGTTTATGAGCTTTCTGTATTACATCAATGCTAGCAAACACTGTGGTTACAATACCCGTACACGCCTGATTTTCATTTCCATAAAGAATCTTATCGCGCGTATTTTCATCCTTAATTTTTTGCCCAGAGACCTCCCCCTTGTGATAGTCTTTAATTTTAGATATGATCTGACTGATTTCCATCATTAATTTGCTCCTATCGACTCATCTAATTTCATAAATAGCATGGTTATAAAACCTGCAATAAGTGCGACTGCAATCGTAATACCTAGGGTGATATAATTCCAGCTTGATCCGCCAACAAAGGAGGCAACTCCATAAATACCATTCGAAGTATTTAAAACATGTGCGGTTAATTCCATCAAGCCGGCTACCAGTCCTGCAATCCCCCCTGATACAACTCCTGCGATTAATGGTGTTTTGTAAGGAACAAACAACCCATATAACATCGGTTCACCCACGCCCCCAATAAACCAAGTTATCACATACCCCAACGTTAGTTTTTTGTTATTCTTATTTTTGAACTTATATACACATGCCAGAGCAACACCTGCTGCAGCCCAGCTTGCACACAAGATGCCTGGCAGCAAGAAATTATCGTAACCTAAAGTTGGAAATGTCACAAACAAGTATGTCATCAATACCATATGCATGCCTGTTAAAACCAAAATAATAAAAGTAGCCCCAATCACTGCGACTGCAAGCGGACCTGCAACATTATTTAATGAAATAATAGCATCACCAATATATTGACCAAGATATCCGCCAAGTGGAGCTAATACAACTAGAGAAATCGGAAGCATAATTAATAGGGTTCCAAAAGGAATAGCGAAAACTTTTAAAGTATCTGGAGTGTGCTTTTTAAACCATTTCTCTACATAACTCATGATCCATACAATTAATAAAATAGGAATAACTGTACTCGAATAGTTCTGCGTAACCGTAGGAATTCCATAAACGCTAAATTGATCACCATTAGTTGCCATTTGAATAAATGTAGGGTGAATTAACGAAGCTCCCAATAACATTGCAATAGGTATACTCACATTCAGCTTTCGAGCAGCAGACCATCCAAGAAATACCGGTAAGAAATAAAAGCCAGCGTCACCTATAAAGGCAAAAAGGGCATAAATATCATGTTCAGGTGAAACTAAATTTAATAAGCTAGGGCCAATGATGGCAACAATCGTCTTACATAGTGAAGCCGCTAACAAAAGTGGAATCAAAGGTGTCAAACTGCCGGCTAAATAATCAAAAATCTTATTAATGATATCCTTGGGAGACTTCTTCTGCTTCTTCACATTCATATCATCTTCAATCATGCTGCTTACGCCATTTCTTCCTAATTGATTTACTAGAGCATCATGAACTATTTCCACTTGAGGCCCAATAATGACCTGATATTGTCCCCCTGATTGCAATGCTCCTACAACGTTTTTTATTTTTTTAATCTCATTATCATCTGGAACACTCATATCCTTTAGATTAAAGCGCAGTCTTGTCATACAATGAGTCACACTTATAATATTAGCCTCACCACCAATACTGTCTAAAATCTTCGACGCAGTTGATTTAATTTCTTCATTTTTTATACTCATCCCATGTTCCTCCTTAATTTTTTTGCAAATAAAAAACCCAAAGTTAATACGAATTTTAAAATTTTAATTCATATCAGCTTTGGGTAATGCCTCTTGTTAGAGTAACAATCCCTAATCTTCAATTTTTGTGTTTCTAACAATGCGATAAATATGCATCATCAAGTACAAGATCTCATCTTCCGTGCATTTCGAGTCAAGCTTGTCATCAATAAAATTTCCAACCATATAGGCACATTCGTAGACCTTAGGATTTAATTCTTTAATCGCTTCAATAAAGGAATGATTGTCATCTTTAAATTGAGATCTGTTTTTTACCCTTTTCAAAAAATACCTCAGGTGCATAGCAAATCTATTGTAATTAAAGTCATTCCTATCTATAGATATCGAATAAAAAACTTCAATCTGATTGGCTACTTCTAAAATAAGCGCTTCTGTAGCAATTCCTTCATCAGGTTCTCTTTCCTCCGCTGCATTAACAAAATGCATAGCTATATTCGTAATTTCACTGTCTGGTAATTTAACGCCTAGCTTCACTTCAATAAGTCTAACTGCATACCTTCCAAGCTCGGTTTCTTTAGGGTACAGCTGCTCCACATCATAAGAAAATAACATTTGCATTTCTTTATATTTTTGCATTCGAATGATCGCAAAGTTAATGTGGTCTGCTAAACTAACTATCAGATTCGGATTCAGATTACTTTTTATCTTCATTTGGGCTTTTTGAACAATTAATCCCGCAACCTCAAATACATTTTCCGGAATCTCCTGAATGAAGTTGTGAAATTTGCTGTCAATGCGGTAAAAGGTCATGGAAATCTCATGCAAATCCGTAATGTCATAAGGCATAGCAGGAAAACCAATCCCCTTCCCAAAAGCAATCAATTCATTGTTATGACTGTCAATACACAGTGCTACGTTATTATTAATTTTTTTAATTGCTTTCATTAACACCCCACCTTTAATATCTTAATGTAGGGCAACGTTAAACTGGAATAACAGACGTTTCTTCCTACAAACAGTCAAGAATTAAACGGTTACTATTAATAATTGTTCTTTGAAGTCGACATCACTATTTTCTGCTTTAGTGTTTTCAACTTTTGTCACGTCAGCAGTATTGGATATAATAATGGGTGTTGTCAAATTAAAACCTGCTGCTTCAATAGCTTCTACATCAAATTCCAGCAACAGATCTCCTTTTTTAACTGAATGCCCTTGAACAGCCTTAGGGGTAAAATGCTTACCTTTTAATTTCACAGTATCTTGACCTACGTGTATTAGAATTTCAACACCGTTATCGCTTGTGATACCAAGTGCATGACCAGTCGGAAAAACATTCGTTAATGTGCCACTAATCGGCGCAACAACTTTTCCTTCAGTTGGCATGATTGCAACTCCTTTGCCCAACATCCCTGAAGAAAAGGCTTCATCTTTAACAGTACTTAAAGGTACAACTTTTCCCTTCATCGGGCTGATTACTACCTCTTCAACATCCAATGGTTTCTGAATTACCACTTCCTCTTTTTGAGATTTATTTAAAATTTTATTTATTAATTTGTTAAATCCCCCTTTTTTTTGACTTGAATGCTCAGCATCACTTTGGTTTCTCATAAGCTTTCTCCCCTTATTCTATCCATTTATTATTTATATATCTGGTCATTTTAGGCTTTACTAAAGAGGAAAAACCCCCTTTAGGATACAAAAAAGGCATGACCCAAAACATGTATCAATGTACATGTCCTGGGTCATGCCTTTGCAGTAACAAGCCCATAATTAAACTACCATAATATTTTTTGTTTGGCAAGCAAAAAGTATGCGTTTTCTATTTAACAATTCCTCGCTCAGAAGGACATCACGGGATCGTGATTATAATAAATAGATTTATACCAACTAACATTCATATGTTTCATTAATATTTATCAATCCTAAAAATTAAGGAATGGATTTTAGAATAATAAAGTTAATATTGCTGGTGCTGGAAAATTTATCAGAAACAAAATGAAAATAAATAAACTTATGATAACTAGGCCAGAATCTATTTTTTGTTGTTTAAGTAACTTATATAAAGAATATATGTACACCCCCAATATTAAAATAAATCCAAGAAGAGCTAATATTCTTACAAATATCGTTAAATTTGAGGACATAATTCCATTACTTGAGGGTAAAATTGCTAGAATAAATAAATAGAAGGTTAATTGACTTAAAACAATCGTCATTATAAAAAAACCTAAATAAAAAAGTAACTTTTTTAGCATTTTAATTTTTTCAGTCATTTTACTAGTATTTCACCCCTATTCATTTTTTCGGTTTCTTTTTGAATAATTTGATCCTAGCGCGAATGAGGTTTAGTAAAAATATTCATAATAAATTAATTAAGATTGTTGGCCCAGATATAATTCCAACTATAAATATACAAATTGAAAGTTTCACTATCTTAAGACCAATTTTTATATATATTATTCTTAATAAAATTCCATAGATTAATGTTAGCACACAAATATACATTACAGATTCCCAAGAAAAACCAAAAGGAATACTTCCCCCTGGTAAGCCTATCAATATGAAAATAAGAAGCACACAAAAATATACTCCTGCAATAAAGCTAGCTAAACTCACTATCGTATTTAAGATATATTTCATAGAGTTTTTCATCTTATTCCCCCTATTCATATATTCGGTTTTATTTCAAATATATTTAATAAATTGTACACAACAGCATATCCTTAAAAAGTACTCTTTTCACCGTTCCCTTAAATAAAAAGAAAAGCTGAGCAAATATCAGGATCCACCTGATTTTGCTCAGCTATGATAAAAATTTACTACTTCATAATTAGTGTTAGGGTGTTAGCCCTTAAAAAATCAATACTGTCCCTACCTAATTACTCCACCGTCACACTCTTCGCCAAGTTACGTGGTTTATCCACATCGTTACCAAGCGCTAATGAAGTGTAATAAGCTAGCAATTGCAATGGCACTACAGACAATGCTGGTGTCAACATTGCTAATGTTTTAGGAATGGAGAGTACTTGGTGAACGGATCTCAACAAGTCAGCAGCATGCTCTTCAAATGTGATTGCCAACACTTCCGCTCCACGAGTTGTTACTTCTTTAATGTTACTTACGGTTTTTTCAATTACATTTTCTTGAGTTGCTAATGCAATTACAGGAATTCCATCTTCGATCAAAGCAAGTGTACCATGCTTCAATTCTCCAGCAGCATAAGCCTCGGAATGAATATAGGAAATTTCCTTCAACTTCAAGGAGCCTTCTTGTACGACTGCATAGTCAAGTCCACGTCCAATGAAGAATAAATGCTTATGGTTAACTAAGCTGTTAGCATATGATTTAATTTCATCTACGTTAGACAAAATACTTTCTACTTGCTCAGGCAATGCTTGCATCGCTGCGATAATGTGTGCAACCTGCTCTTCGGTTTGAGTGCCTCTTATTTCTGCCAAGTATAGGGCAAACAAGTAGAATGCAATTAGCTGTGAAGTATAAGCTTTTGTAGAAGCAACTGCAATTTCAGGACCTGCAAGAGTAACGATTACATCATCTGCATCACGAGCAATCGAGCTACCTACAACGTTAGTAATTGCAAGCACATGTGCACCATTACTTTGAGCTTCTCTTAGTGCTGCTAAAGTATCTGCAGTTTCCCCAGATTGGCTCACCACGATCACCAATGTGTTTGGTGTAATGAGTGGTGAATTATAACGATATTCAGATGCTACTTCATTCGCAACAGGAATACGTACTAACTGTTCAATCGCAGTTCCACCAACAAGCCCTGCATGATACGCAGTACCACAAGCTACGATATGAATGTTGTTAATATTCTTAATTTTTTCTGGTGTTAAGTTAAGCTCTGGGAATACGACCTTACTTCCAGATGCATCAACCCGACCTCTCATTGTATCACGGTAAGCTTTAGGCTGTTCGTGAATTTCTTTTAACATAAAGTGGTCAAATCCACCTTTTTCAGCGGTAATTGCATCCCATTCGACATTTGTCATTTCCCGAGAAATAAAATTGCCTTCGATTGTCATTAATTCGACAGCATCATTTGTCAAAACAGCCATTTCACCGTCTTCTAAGATGTAGACCTTACGTGTATATTTCAAAATTGCAGGAATATCAGAACCAATAAAGTTTTCACCATCACCAACACCAATAATTAATGGACTTGCTTGGCGAACAGCAACTAACTTGTTAGGCTCATGCTCTGTTAAAACGCCCAATGCAAATGCACCTCTCAAAAAGGTAACTACCTTTTGCACTGTTTTTACAATGTCGCCTTGATATTCACGCGCAACCAAATGAGAAATTACTTCTGTATCTGTTTCAGACTTAAACACATAACCTTGGGAAATCAATTCTTCCTTAAGTTCTAGGTAGTTTTCAATAATCCCATTATGAACAACAGAAAATTGTTCTTTGTTATCCATATGAGGATGTGAGTTCTCATCAGAAGGTTTACCATGAGTTGCCCAACGTGTATGTCCAATCCCTGCTGAACCCAACAACGGTGCCTCTTCTAGTTTAGTTTCTAAATTTTTAAGACGACCCACAGATTTAGTAACCTGCAAACCATTAGAGGTCATAACTGCGATCCCTGCTGAGTCATACCCACGATATTCTAGCTTGCTAAGTCCTTCAATTAATACTGACTGAGTATCTCTATTTCCAATATATCCAACGATTCCGCACATAATTAATTTATCCCCCGCTCATTTCTCTAAATTTGATCCACATGAGAAATCAATCGGAAGACCAGTGACATTTTATTCAGACTGGTTGTGTTTATAAGCAAGAATTAATCAAAAAAATTATTGAATATGAACATGAATACCAATTTAATATAAAATTATTGTTTAAGATCTTAGTGTTTTATCATAGCTGTATTTATATGAATTCACCATTATCATCCCATAACAATATTGTCCTATGTCACTTCAGGCTTCCGCTTTCTCATGGGACTTGAGTTGTTTTTTTATTTCTATATAGTTATGTGTACCTTTCCAACAAAGTTTGTAAGAACAGTCGCCCATTCCTTTTGCCCTGCTGATTACGATGTAGATACAACACCGGGAGGTCCCCGCCGAACATTCGAACACCTCCACCTCGTCAACTTGCTAAACCGTAAATATAATGGTTCATTATATTTCCCCGCGTGTGCAAGTTCTGGCGCTTATGTTACGTTGTACAACCTCTATCCTCACCTTCTATAATCGAATATATCTAATTATATGCATCTGACCCCCGTTTTGCAAATCAATGTCATAAAAATATAAAAAATCAGCGCTTAAAGGCCTATCACAAGGATAAATCCATAAGCACTGATTTAATAATTCATTAATTATCTATTGAATTAACCTAGAAAGAACTTCTTTACGCTTAAACAAGCTCTCTTTCCACTACAGCTACAATTTGCCCAACTAATTGCTCTAGCTCTACTTGATCAGGACCTTCTGCCATGACACGAATTAAAGATTCTGTTCCAGATGGTCTCACTAAAACTCGACCATTGTCACCTAACACGTCTTCAACAGCTTGAACTGCCTTCGCAATTTCAACGTTACCTTCGTAATTCCGCTTATCCTGCACACGTACATTCACTAATACTTGCGGATATTGCTTCATTACTTTTTTAAGTTCACTTAGCTTTTTACCAGAAGCTTTCATCGTATCTACCAGTTGAATTGCGGTCAAAATGCCGTCACCTGTTGTATTATAATCCAAGAAAATAACATGTCCAGATTGCTCTCCACCAAGATTATAGCCCCCACGAATCATTTCAGCCATAACATAACGATCGCCTACAGCCGTTTTTGCTGTATTTAGGTTTAGCTTCGCTGTTGCCTTATAAAAGCCAAAGTTACTCATCACTGTAGAAACTACCGTGCTATCTTTAAGTTTACCAGCGCGATTCATCGCGTCTCCACATATGCACAAAATAAAGTCGCCATCGACTTCTTGGCCTTGATCATCTATCGCAATCAGACGATCCGCATCACCATCAAAAGCAAGACCAAGGTCAGCACCTCGTGCAAGCACTTCCTTTTTCAAAAGCTCAGGATGCGTAGAACCACAGTTATCATTAATGTTTAATCCTGTTGGATTAACACCTATCGTATATACTTCTGCGCCTAACTCTTTAAATAAAGTAGGAGCTAATTCAAACGCAGCACCATGTGCACAATCTAAGACGACCTTCAATCCTTCAAAGGAGTGACTAATCGTCGTTTTTAGATGATCTAAATAAAAGCGTTTTGATTCATAATCAACAGTTACTGTACCTAAATCCCCACCAATCGGACGAGGAAGCTCATCTTTTTCTTCATCAAGCAATGCTTCAATTTGTAGTTCTGTTTCATCAGAAAGCTTAAAACCGTCACTACCAAAAAACTTAATCCCGTTATCCTGAACTGGATTGTGAGAAGCAGAAATCATAACCCCTGCATCCGCTTGCAAATATCTCGTTAAATAAGCCACCGCTGGCGTGGATACTACCCCAATACGAATAACATCTGCACCAATAGATAATAAACCTGCTACTAAAGCAGATTCAAGCATCAACCCTGAAATGCGTGTATCCATTCCGATCACAATTTTAGGCTTAGCCGCTTGACCTGTGAGTACATATCCCCCACAACGTCCGATTTGATATGCTAATTCAGCTGTTAATTCCTTATTTGCTACTCCACGTACACCGTCTGTACCAAAATACTTCCCCATAATTTCACTCCTTCAGTGATTTAAGCTTCATTCTACGTTGTTTGCTAACCTGCATTTTGACCGCTTTGATTATTTTCTCCAGTATTATCTGGAGATTTGTCTGTTTGATTACCCCCAGAATTTTGACCATCATTTGGTGTCGTTGTTGTAGGTGTGTCTTGCTCTGATACTAACTCCACCTCAATCTTTTTGCCTTTGTCCCCCTCCGCTAGTTCCACAAAGTGAGGTAAGACCACTTCAATAGGCACTACATGTTTGCCGACACCAAGCCCATTTAAGTTTACATTAATTTTGATATCCTTCGCACTAACCTTATCTAATAAATGCGTAGCTCCCTGCAACGTTAAGGACATTTTTTCAGTAGTAGGAGATATTATTTTTGGAGTTAATGCACTATTTTGATTGAGAAAGGTAATCGGAATATCTTGAATCACCTTCTGATCCACAGGTTCAACCTTAATGGTTACATTTACAGAGCTAGGCTCGATTTTCTCAGAACCGTCGGGTGGCGTCAAGTTGACAAAATACTGTTTTGTTGTTCCACTTTGGAACTGATCTAAATCTATCGTGACAGAATAAGAATTCAGTTTATCTAAAACGTCCTTTGGTCCATAGACAGCAACGCCTTCCACATCAGTGGTCATATCTGCTAATACATATCCACTTGGAAGCTTCCCCGTTTGTCTAATGGATAGAGGGATACTTTTATATAAATTTGTAATCGGAATATCTACATCAAGGGTTGCTGGTGATAGTTCAGCATCTGTCATCTCATTACCATCTTTATCATAGGCCACCAGCCTTACAGATTTCCCCTTTACAGGCTCTGTCATTCCAGTTACATCAAATATACCCTGAACCTTCCCTAATTGCTCCATTCTGCTCTCAGGCAATGTCACATTAACCTTCCCGCCATCTTTTATAACCGGGATGCCAATCTGAAATCCTTCACTAATTTTCCCCTTCGTAATCACATTTGCTTCTATTTCCTGTGTCTTTTTCTCTTCAATCGTCACCTTGACCATCGAAGGTTCCATAGAGACAAATTCAACCCCAGATGGAAGTTCGTGCGTTAAAGGCATCATCATTGTGCCACTTTTAGCATGTGATAAATCCAATTTGACCTTGTAAGCTGAAAAATTAGTAGTAATATTAGTTCGTTTCCCTCTAACCTCAATACGAACCTTTTCAGGTTCAAGCCCATATAATACATATTTATCCTCATCAAAGCCAACAACCTGAACCTGCACATTATCAATGAATTTGCTTCCATTATTAGATGGTATCGATGGAGTAATTGTAGTTGTACCACTATCCATATGTACCATCCCCCATAAAATAATACTAATAACAAGGGCAATGATTTTAGATATGTTATTGTTATTTAACCATTTATCCATTTTTCCCCGCCCCTCTCTTTTTCCAGAAAGGCTTGATTTTATCATTGTCACCAGAGTTAGGCCCTAGCTCCTCATACAGCTTGGAAATTAATGATTCCTCATTAATGTTACGAACGACTTGTCCATCCATCGCTAAAGAAATCTGACCTGTTTCCTCGGATACAACGATTGAAATCGCATCTGTAACTTCACTAATGCCGATGGCAGCTCTATGCCTTGTTCCTAGCTCCTTACTGATAAAAGGATTTTCGGACAAAGGTAAATAACACGCTGCCGCAGCCAATTTGTGATCCTGTATAATAACTGCACCATCATGAAGAGGTGTATTTGGAATAAATATATTAATTAGTAACTGAGAGCTAATAACTGATTGCGTAGGAATTCCCGATTCAGTATATTCATTTAAACCTGTTTGACGTTCAAAAACAATTAAAGCCCCAATCTTTCTACGTGCTAAATAATTAACGGCCTTAATAATCTCCCCAATCTCCTTACCAAACTGCTCCTCATCTGCGGTATTACGTCCAAACAACTTCCCTCGACCTAATTGCTCCAACGCACGCCGTAGCTCTGGCTGGAAAATAATAAAGATTGCTAAGACCCCAAACGTAAACATCTGATTCATGAGCCACTTCAACGTATACAAATCAAACAACGTACTTATGCTCCAAATTAACAATAGGAATATGATCCCCTTTAGGAGCTGTACTGCTCTCGTCCCACGAACTAAAACAATCAAGTGATATATAATATACGTTACGATAAGTATATCAATAATATCCTTAATCGCATCTTGCCATGTTAGATTTGAAAAATAACTCATGGTGCAACCCCCAATTAGTGCTGCTAAGCCAATAATAATGGTTCTATAATTATTTGGACCTGCCTCTTTATCTATTCCCTTTAATCTATAGGTTATAACGTTAACAAGTCAGATGCAAGCATCCAGCGACTATCTTAGCACTTTTCGTTATATTATGTAAAAAATGACTTTGAGAGTATGACTTATTGATCAAAGCGATCCTCTTCTATAATATCAGACATTCAGAGATAATATTGTATCATTTTATTCATTTTGTTCAAAAAAAAGCACCTATCCTTATAAAAGGGTAGGCGCCATGATTTAAAGTAGAGGATTACCTGTAGGCGACTTCAGAAAATGTATTCGTGATCCTGTACCAGATCCAATCCAAAGCTTGATCTATACTCTGAATATGGCCTGATATTTTAGCTGTAGAGGCAGCAAAATAGGAGCCATCAATGACAGTTACGTCCCCTTCCACCTCTCCATAGATCTCTGCTTTCCCATTTTCTATCGTCAAATTACCAGCAATTTTAATATTTTCAGGTACAATCACTGTATTACCTTGGATAATAAGCTGATCAAGATTGTTTCCTTTAACAACTAATTGATCATCTCGATCCCACAATGAAAATACACCAACAAAAGTAACAATGACAAACATTGCGATTGCAGTTAAGGCAGGATGACGTTGGAACCACTTTAACCACTCTTGCTTAGGACGCTCTTGATTCGGGATTTTATTTAAAATTTTACCCACAAGATCATCAGAAGCGACAAAAGAGTGCTGATGAATTGATGCAAATAACATCATTTCAGTCCGTTCCAATTCCTTAAACTTCAATTGACACGATGGACATTCCTGCAAATGTTGTTTAAGCAGCTTTGCCTGTTCGAGAGGCAATTCATCATCCAAATAATCATGCATGAACAAGGATGCTTGCTTGCAGTCCATATCAGCCATTCCCTTCATCAAATACTTACATGGGACGTTTAAAGGTCCGGCACGTCTTACACATAGTGTGCTCTCCACGTTGACAACTAGAATCAACTATCAACATTCACACACAATGCTTAATTATATACTTTAAATACGCAATAAAAAATAATTCGTTTCACAAAAAATTATGACATACCTGTGTCCACAGTTATATCATCTTATGTTCTAGCTTTTTCCTTAAAAATTCACGACCGCGGTGTACTCTTGTTTTTACTGTTGTGACAGGCATATCTAACACTTCGCCGATTTCCTGTAGCGACAACTCCTGCAAATAACGTAATACAATTACGGATTTATACTTAGCAGGTAAACCTTCAATGGCTTGATGGATTGTTTGTTGTGTCTCAGACAAAAGATATTCAGTTTCTGGTGTACGTTCATCTCCAGGAATTAAAGTATAACCATCTAAGCCATCCTGATCATTCATCTCTGCATCTAAATAATAGCTTGGCTTACGCTTACGCAAGCGATCAATACACAAATTAGTCGCTATACGATAAATCCATGTTGAAAATTTCTGTTTTTCATCATAGCGGTGCCAATTTTTATATACACGTAAAAAAGTCTCCTGAACGATATCCTCAGCCTCATGTCGATTCGATAACATTCTGTACGCTAAATGGAATAATCGATCCTTGTATAAATCAACTAGCTCAGCAAAAGCAACCTGGTCACCCTTGCGTGCTAACTTAACTAACCTCGTATCAAAATACTCTACCATTGAATTTTTCCCCCATATCGATGGACGGGCCTCATTCGTCACCCTGCTTCTTATCTCACTTGTCAGGGCTCAAATTATACCTAGCGCCAAGACTCAGCAATTCAAATGTTAAATCATGTCCATTTAATTTGCAATAGACTTAAGTCTAGGAAAAACGGTGGATGTTCATAAAAAACGGACCCTTTTTTAGGGTCCGCCATGAACTGATTTTACCCATCAGTTAATTATTAGCTTTTTAGACTTAACAGACTTATCAGTTTAACAGATTTATCAGCCAATCCTTATTAAAAATATCAACCTGTGTTCCGAAGTCCTGCAGCAATGCCGTTAATCGTAAGCAATACTTCTCTTAGTAGAACAGGATCATCCTGATTTGCGTCACGAATTGCACGTAATTCTGCAATAAGTTGAACTTGAAGGTAGCTTAATGGATCTACATAAGGATTACGCTGACGAATAGATTCTTGAAGTGCAGGCGCATTATCCAAAATTTCAGTAATCCCTGTAATTTTCAAAATCATATCTCTTGTTAAATAAAACTCTTCTTCAATTTGCTTGAAGATACGATTTCTTACATCACTATCCTCACACATTTTGGAGTATTCCTCAGCAATGATTAAGTCTGCCTTCACCACGGCAAATTGGAGTGTATCAATTAATGATTTGAAGAATGAGAAGTTAGCGTACATATCTTGAAGTACTTTAAGGTTCTCTTCTTTATTTTGATAAAATTGATATAATCCAGTTCCAGCAGCATACCATGCAGGGAATAGGTATCTACTTTGCGTCCATGCGAACACCCACGGAATAGCACGTAGATCTTCAAAGCGATCACTATTTTTACGTTTAGAAGGACGAGAACCGATATTAAGCTCGCCCACTTCGCTAAGTGGTGTAGATTCCTTAAAGAATTTAAGGAAACCAGGATCACGGAATACCAAATCCTGATATTTGGTCAATGACGTCTCAGAAATTTGTGCAATGATTTCTTCCCATTGCTGTTCCTTCTCATCATACTCCGTATTCAGCTTCGCTTGAATCGCTGCCGTTATTAACGCTGAGGTTGCTTGCTCTAGACTTCGATATGCAATTCCCTTCAAGGAATATCTTGACGAGATAACCTCACCTTGCTCCGTAATTTTAACACCGCCGCCAATCGTTTGAGGTGGCTGTACAAGAATACTACGGTTCAATGGCATCCCACCACGGCCCAACGCACCACCACGACCATGGAAAAACTTAAGCTTAATTCCAAATTGCTTCGCCGTTGCGGTCAATTGCTTAAGAGCTACACGAAGCTCCCAGTTCGCTGTAACTACACCGCCATCTTTATTACTATCTGAATAACCTAACATAATTTCTTGCAAATCATTCATCGCTGCTACAGATTCACGGTAAATTGGCATTGTAAATAGTCGGTTCATAATTGCTGGTGCAGCATGAAGGTCATCGATCGTCTCGAACAATGGCACAGATTGCAACGTAGAAGTGACTGTACCATCAAGTTCTTTACGGAATAAACCAACTTCTTTGGAGAAGACCATAACCTCTAAGATATCACTTGCAGCCTCAGCCATACTAATCAAGTAACTAGTAATACATTGCTTACCGAATTCCTCTTGTGCCTTAAATACTGTACGATACACCTCAAGACACTCTCTCGTGCTCTCACTGTAGTCTTGGTAAGGTGAAGTTAATGGACGAGGGTCGTTCAACAACTTCTCCAATAGGACAATTTTATCTTCTTCTTCAAGTGCAGAGTAATCCGCAACAATATTCATTGAAGCTAAAATTTCTGTCATCGCATTTTCATGCTCTTTACTATGTTGTCTAATATCTAGCGTCGCAGTATGGAAGCCAAATAGCTCAACTTGACGGATCATCTTTTTAATGTGAGTATCCGCTACATAGTCTGCATAATGATGACGTAAGCTACGGTCAATAATTTTCAAATCATGAATTAAGCCTTCAGGATTGTCATAACGCTCAGATGTACCACGCTTACTTTCGTCTAATACATTATGAAGCTTTTCCGTCATATAAGTGAGCTTAATCCGATAAGGCTCATTGTCGTTGTTCCATGCTTGAGTTTTATTTAGCTTAATCTGTAAGCGATCCTTTTGAATAGACGCAAGCAATTCATCCGTAACATCAATAATACTTGTATTAAAGCTTAAATATTTAAACAATTCACTTAATATCTTCTGGTATTCACGTATCGCAAGCTTACGTTGAATTTTAAGCGCATTCCAGGTTACATCTGAGGTAACAGAAGGGTTTCCATCGCGGTCTCCACCAATCCAAGATCCAAAGCGCAAGTAAGTAGGCACATGCCATAAATGTTCAGGGTAATATTTCTTCAAGCAACGTTCAAGCTCTTGATAAACTTCTGGCAATACATCAAAAAAGGTTTCATGGAAATAGTACATTCCATTCTTTACTTCATCAATAACCGTTGGCTTACGATCTCTCAGCTCATCAGTTTGCCATAAAGTAATAACCTCATTTAGTAATTTACCACGTAGCTGTTCACGTTCACGGAAAGTCAAGGTTGGATCATCTAACTGCATCACATCATCTGCAATACGTTTGTGAATATCCAAAATCGCACGACGCATCGCTTCTGTAGGGTGAGCCGTCATCACAAGCTCTAAAGACATCGCAGACAACATTTCTTCTGCTTCAGCAAAGTTGAAGCCTTTTTCTTTTAAATCCTTAACAGAGGCTTCAATCGTTCCAATCTGAATGCTTTCTCCAGCGGATCTCTCATAATCACGTTTACGACGAATGCGGTGATTTTGTTCAGCAATGTTAACGAGTTGGAAGTAAATCGCAAATGCACGAATAACTTGGTGTCTTATTTCTGGTTCAAGCGAAGCAATCATGGACTTGAAATCCTCAAATAGCTCTGGCAAAAACACAGCCCGCAACGACTTGCTAGTCTCACGAATCTTCTCGACAATATCTAAGAGCTCATTTCCGCCTTGGTGTACAAGAACCTCTCCCAATATATTGCCCAAAAAACGAATGTCGCGTCGAAGCAGATTGTTTGAATGGTTTTTTCCTGCTGATACTGTTAATTCGGTCATACTTTTCCCCCATTTCATCAAATCACACATTCTTGTAACATAAAATAATAACTTTATAGGTAACCTTACCCCTAATGCCTACATAATAAATACGGAATTAAAGACACAACAACATGAACATCAAAAAACCTTCATGCATACATCATAATAGTAACATTGTATATGACTGCACACATAGATCACCATTTTTATCAAACTAACCAAACGATAATCATGCATAAAGATTGCATAACAATTTATAAATATAAGTGACTTATAATATAAAACCACTAAAGTTCTATATTTAAAAAAAGAGTTATTATTTTATATACTCTAACACGTATAAATATAAATAGTTGAAAATTGAATTTATGTGCCATATAAAAACAATCTATCACTTTATAATACCGCTTTTTAAGATTACTTACAGCAGCAATTAAACAAAGTATATAGTTATACATAACTTTACTTAAAACTATAAGCTAAAATCAAGGTATTAAATAATTCCAATGTAGTTTAAAAATTAAGATCATGAATACTATATAATTATAGATTAATTCATCATACTGCTACTGTAAAGCAATAAAATCAATAGGTACAAAAATAAATTATAACAAAAGACATCATCTAAACTGATGATGTCACTGTTACTTTTAAGCGGGTGATGGGAATCGAACCCACGCTATCAGCTTGGAAGGCTGAAGTTCTACCATTGAACTACACCCGCATTTTATAATGGTCGGGATGACACGATTTGAACATGCGACCCCCTGGTCCCAAACCAGGTGCTCTACCAAGCTGAGCTACATCCCGAAAATAAAATGCTAATATTTATATTTGTTTAAATGGCGCGCCCTGAGAGATTCGAACTCCCGACCTTTTGATTCGTAGTCAAACGCTCTATCCAGCTGAGCTAAGGGCGCATTTTTAAAATATGGAGCGGACGACGGGAATCGAACCCGCGACCCTCGCCTTGGCAAGGCGATGCTCTACCGCTGAGCCACGTCCGCAAAATTATGGTGCGCGTGAAGGGACTTGAACCCCCACGTCGTTAAACGCCAGATCCTAAGTCTGGTGCGTCTGCCATTCCGCCACACGCGCACATTCATAAAAGTGAGCCATGAAGGACTCGAACCTTCGACACCCTGATTAAAAGTCAGGTGCTCTACCAACTGAGCTAATGGCTCTCAAAAAAATAATGGCTGGGGATATAGGATTCGAACCTATGGGTGACGGAGTCAAAGTCCGTTGCCTTACCGCTTGGCTAATCCCCATTAATAAAATATGGTGGAGGCTGAGGGGCTCGAACCCCCGACCCTCTGCTTGTAAGGCAGATGCTCTCCCAGCTGAGCTAAGCCTCCATTATGTATGACCCGTAGGGGAATCGAACCCCTGTTACCTCCGTGAAAGGGAGGTGTCTTAACCGCTTGACCAACGGGCCTTAATAAGTATACATGCCTTCATGGAGCTCTCAACCGGGATCGAACCGGTGACCTCATCCTTACCATGGATGCACTCTACCTACTGAGCTATGAGAGCATAATGGCTCCCCGAACAGGACTCGAACCTGTGACAACTCGATTAACAGTCGAGTGCTCTACCAACTGAGCTATCAGGGAATAGATTCCATGAGATTGGTTTAGAATCTCATGGCTTGTCTGCTTGGCGGCGTCCTACTCTCCCAGGACCCTTCGGTCCAAGTACCATCGGCGCTGGAGGGCTTAACGGTCGTGTTCGGGATGGGTACGTGTGGAACCCCTCCGCCATCGCCACCAAACGTGGTGCTACTTACTTTAATCAAGGTTGTACCTTGAAAACTGAATCCGAAACGAAACATTGCGTTTTAACTATTGGATAAGCCCTCGACCGATTAGTACCTGTCAG
>NZ_JBCMOR010000023.1:274-2899 GCF_050461185.1 Paenibacillus turicensis | reverse complement strand
AGCTATCAGGGAATAGAGTCCATGAGATTGGTTTAGAATCTCATGGCTTGTCTGCTTGGCGGCGTCCTACTCTCCCAGGACCCTTCGGTCCAAGTACCATCGGCGCTGGAGGGCTTAACGGTCGTGTTCGGGATGGGTACGTGTGGAACCCCTCCGCCATCGCCACCAAACGTGGTGCTTTTGCTTACTTTAATCAAGGTTGTACCTTGAAAACTGAATCCGAAACGAAATGCTGCGTTTTAAATATTGGATAAGCCCTCGACCGATTAGTACCTGTCAGCTCCATACATTACTGTACTTCCACCTCAGGCCTATCTACCTCGTCGTCTTCAAGGGGTCTTACTAATTGGGAAATCTCATCTTGAGGTGGGCTTCACGCTTAGATGCTTTCAGCGCTTATCCCTTCCGCACTTAGCTACCCAGCTATGCTCCTGGCGGAACAACTGGTACACCAGCGGTGCGTCCATCCCGGTCCTCTCGTACTAAGGACAGCTCCTCTCAAATTTCCTACGCCCACGACAGATAGGGACCGAACTGTCTCACGACGTTCTGAACCCAGCTCGCGTACCGCTTTAATGGGCGAACAGCCCAACCCTTGGGACCTACTTCAGCCCCAGGATGCGATGAGCCGACATCGAGGTGCCAAACCTCCCCGTCGATGTGGACTCTTGGGGGAGATAAGCCTGTTATCCCCAGGGTAGCTTTTATCCGTTGAGCGATGGCCCTTCCATGCGGTACCACCGGATCACTAAGCCCGAGTTTCCTCCCTGCTCGACTTGTCAGTCTCGCAGTCAAGCTCCCTTTTGCCTTTGCACTCTTCGAATGATTTCCAACCATTCTGAGGGAACCTTGGGGCGCCTCCGTTACTTTTTAGGAGGCGACCGCCCCAGTCAAACTGCCCACCTGACACTGTCCCCGAACCGGTTTACGGTCCTAGGTTAGAACCTAGATACGATCAGGGTGGTATCCCAACATTGCCTCCACAGAAGCTGGCGCTCCTGCTTCCTAGGCTCCCACCTATCCTGTACAAATCGTACCCAAATTCAATATCAAGCTGCAGTAAAGCTCCATGGGGTCTTTCCGTCTTGTCGCGGGTAACCTGCATCTTCACAGGTATTAAAATTTCACCGGATCTCTCGTTGAGACAGCGCCCAAGTCGTTACGCCATTCGTGCGGGTCAGAATTTACCTGACAAGGAATTTCGCTACCTTAGGACCGTTATAGTTACGGCCGCCGTTTACTGGGGCTTCGGTTCATAGCTTCGGATTGCTCCTAACCACTCCCCTTAACCTTCCAGCACCGGGCAGGCGTCAGCCCGTATACTTCGCCTTACGGCTTCGCACAGACCTGTGTTTTTGCTAAACAGTCGCTTGGGCCTTTTCACTGCGGCCCCCTCGGGCTATTCACCCTACCGAGGCACCCCTTCTCCCGAAGTTACGGGGTCATTTTGCCGAGTTCCTTAACGAGAGTTCTTCCGCGCGCCTTAGAATTCTCTTCTCGCCTACCTGTGTCGGTTTNNGTTCATAACGGACTTTGGTGGTACAGGAATTTCAACCTGTTGTCCTTCGACTACGCCTTTCGGCCTCGCCTTAGGTCCCGACTTACCCTGAGTGGACGAGCCTTCCTCAGGAACCCTTGGGCTTTCGGCGGATCAGATTCTCACTGATCTTTTCGTTACTTATACCGGCATTCTCACTTGTATGCTGTCCACCAGTCCTTCCGGTCTGACTTCAACCTACATACAACGCTCCCCTACCCCTGATGCAAAGCATCAAGCCATAGCTTCGGTGGTGTGTTTAGCCCCGTTACATTTTCGGCGCAGAGTCACTCGACCAGTGAGCTATTACGCACTCTTTCAATGGTGGCTGCTTCTAAGCCAACATCCTGGTTGTCTGTGCAACTCCACATCCTTTCCCACTTAACACACACTTGGGGACCTTAGCTGATGGTCTGGGCTGTTTCCCTTTTGACAATGGATCTTAGCACTCACTGTCTGACTCCCGGATAATACGTCTATGGCATTCGGAGTTTGACTGAGCTTGGTAACCCTTGGCGGGCCCCGCACCCAATCAGTGCTCTACCTCCACGACGCTTCTTTCCGAGGCTAGCCCTAAAGCTATTTCGGGGAGAACCAGCTATCTCTGAGTTCGATTGGAATTTCTCCGCTACCCCCACCTCATCCCCGCATTTTTCAACATGCGTGGGTTCGGGCCTCCAGTGCGTGTTACCGCACCTTCACCCTGGACAGGGGTAGATCACTCAGTTTCGGGTCTACGTCCACGTACTATAATTCGCCCTATTCAGACTCGCTTTCGCTGCGGCTCCGGCTTCTCACCTTAACCTTGCACGGGAACGTAACTCGCCGGTTCATTCTACAAAAGGCACGCCATCACCCATATAGAGGGCTCTGACTTCTTGTAAGCACACGGTTTCAGGTTCTTTTTCACTCCCCTTCCGGGGTGCTTTTCACCTTTCCCTCACGGTACTGCTTCACTATCGGTCACTAGGGAGTATTTAGCCTTGGCAGATGGTCCTGCCGGATTCATACGGGGTTTCACGTGCCCCGCACTACTCGGGATCCGTCTCGGAGGGAACAGACTTTCAATTACAGGGCTTTTACCTTCT
>NZ_JBCMOR010000023.1:0-267 GCF_050461185.1 Paenibacillus turicensis | reverse complement strand
TCCGCGTTCGCTCGCCGCTACTGACGGAATCACTTTTGTTTTCTCTTCCTCAGGGTACTTAGATGTTTCAGTTCCCCTGGTCTGCCTCTTCATATCCTATGTATTCAGATATGAGTAACTACCTATTACAGTAGCTGGGTTTCCCCATTCGGATATCCCCGGATCAAAGCTTGCTTACAGCTCCCCGAGGCAGTTTCGTTGTTCGCCACGTCCTTCTTCGGCTCCTAGTGCCTAGGCATCCTCCGTGTGCTCTTAGTAGCTTAACCT
>NZ_JBCMOR010000022.1:0-1080 GCF_050461185.1 Paenibacillus turicensis | reverse complement strand
TATAAAGCCACATTATACGATGGCACAGTAACGGTCGTTCGCCATGAATATAATGATCAAAATCAAATTAAAAATGTTGCAGATGCTTTTGATTACTTTACGAACTATAGCTATGACAAGACCCGTATTAATAAAGTTCAAACGAATGGTTCGCATATTGTTACAGCAGAGGACAATGCAAATGCACAATATAGCTTTAACCCAGAAGGTAAGCTTCAGCGTATCGTTTATCCAAGATTATCAGATGGAAGCTATTTAACAAGTGATTATAATTATGATGGGATCGGTAGATTAGTTAAGGTAAGTAATAAAAAAGGAACAACATTAATTTCAGAGTTTTCTTACACTTACGACAATAATGGAAATATTATAAGCATCAAGGATAGTGTAGGGACTACTAATTATCAGTATGATAAGCTAAACCGTTTGATTCAAGTGAAACGTCCTTCAGGAGAAACTATCGTTTACACCTATGATGCGAGAGGAAACCGCAAAACGCTCAAGGGTGATAGTAAAGTTGTAGATACGAAGGAACAAACGTACACCTTTAATTTGTGGGATCAAGTAAGTAAGGTGGTTAAGGAAAATACGACCACCGAGTTTGAATATGAAATGCAAGGTTTACGATTAGCTAAAACGACGACAAGAGTCCAACAGGCTAATAGCGATCAGAATAGTAACAGTCAAAACCCTGCATCCTCAGTTGAAAAGGTGCGTTACGCATACAATAATGCGGGTAAAGTGATTTCTGAGGCAGACGCAAACAACAAAGCTATTGCAAACTATACATGGGGCCCAGATCGACTACTTGCTAAACGGGATGTCAGTACGAATAAAAAGTATTTTTACTTGTATAACGGTCATGGAGATGTTGTACAGTTAATAGATGAGTCTGGTCAAATTGTGAACCATTATCAATATGATGAATGGGGTAACATTGTTGAGCAGGAAGAAACAGTTCGCAACGATTTCAAATACGCAGGTGAGATTTTTGATGATGAGACCGGATTATACTATTTACGTGCAAGATATTATGATCCTGCTATAGGGAGATTTGTAAGTAAGGATACGTATGAAGGA
>NZ_JBCMOR010000021.1:0-3335 GCF_050461185.1 Paenibacillus turicensis | reverse complement strand
CATCGTATAATGTGGCTTTATACGTTTGTGCCCCATAAATATTATAGTCATTATAAACAGTCATGTAGTTTGATCCATTACGCAGTTCTTCTTTACGTGAAGGACCAAATCCTTTAAATTGATAAACATTTTTTAGAACTGTAGAGCCAGTCACTGATACTTTAAAAATACCACGACCTAGTTCATCATATATATAATTACTTATGTTATTATTTGGATCAGTCTTGACAGCTACTTGACCTAATTGATTACGGGTAAGTTTTTCTTGATTACCACCTGTATCTGTACTACTCGTTAGAAAACCAGACTCATCATAACCTTTAGATTTTGTCCAGCTTTTTGCATCTTCGCTTTGGGTTGTTGTCAACATGTTGCCTAACTTATCATAGCCATAAGAGGTTGTCTGATTTAAGGCATCTGTAACTGCAACCAGTCGATTTAATTTATCGTATTGGTATTTAGTCACATCTCGATTTGGATTAGTATAGGTAAGTTCATTGGCCTAACAGAACTGCATTACCAAATCCATCATAAAATTCATGCTTGATGTTATCATAGTTGGCTCCACCATGGCTGACTCTTGTAGTTTTCGTATAGGAGTCAATAGGTGAGGTAATCAGATATTTGTTTACATTGTCAAAATAATCTGCGCTATTTTCTACAATTTGATCATAGTACAGGATATATCGTTTTTAACAACCGACCATATACGTCATAATATGTACTGAAACTAATCAGAGATAAACTGCACCTCAATAGTTTATATAATTCTACTATTTGAGATGCAGTTCAGTGTCATTTTATTATAGATCTTACTTCATTCTTTTTAGTTGCTCAACAGGATCCCAGTCTGCACTTGGTAATCTGCCTTTGGAACGCCATTTATAACCGCCTTTTATCCACTTAGCTCTCCATTCATTGTAGTATTTTTCTTTATCATTATTCTCATCATCATCATTATAGCCATACTGAAACCCACAACAGGGACATATCTCATCTGAAGCATTTCCTATCTCATTATAAGGTGCTTCATAAAGACCATCATAATTACATACCAAACAGTAGTATTTCATTTTTATCTTCCCCTTTGTCTCTGCCAGTATGTTGGCGAACTTGGTTTATAGTATGTTCTTGTTGTTCCATTAGAATTATATGAACCAAATATATTTTTTTGAGAATCATAGACTCTAATTACACCATCTACAGGATCTGTTTTAGTTTGATAATTTCCTCTATTAAGAATAAAAAAATGTAGCTCGTAGTTTCTATGCTATCTGCCGATCCCATCATAATTATAATCACTTGTTAGATAGCTGCCATCTGACAATCTTAATTTAACTCATGGTACAAGACAGCCCAAAAATATCTAATTTTAGTTCTTATCTCTTATAAAAAAAGGCTTGAAGGGCGACATTCCATTACCCTTCTCAGCCTATACCTCTTGAAACCTATTTTTTATCTACAAAGCTGTTTTTTCGGTGGGCTATCTTCTAATTTAATAAGCTTAATTTTGTATTTTTTTAGTAATTCATCCGCACTTATTATACTAAAATCATTTGGAGTTCCCTGTTTCTGATATAACAATGCATCTGGGAACAATCCTCCACCTATAACGTAATCCTTCAAATCGTTCATGTAGTATTTAGCAGTTCTAGGAGCATAATATATTCCTGTTGAGTCATCTATCTTCAGTAACAAAATTTCTTCACTCATCGTTTCTTCCATTTACGATGCTTACCTTGGCCCTCATTGTAACCAATACCATCATATTCACAAATCACTGTATCTGTAGCTACTTTTTTCTGACCATTAACTTCATATTCCAAACGAACTGGAAATTCTGCATAGGTGATTTCGGGGACGGAAGGATCGTCCTCTAATAAACCACCTAGACCTATGAGTAGCCATGGCAAGGTCACATATGAAATTAGAATCGCAAAAAGTATCAGTGGAATCCATACAACAAGTTTTTTCATTTATAATTTACCTTCTTAGAGCATTTCACATTTGTTCCATAAGATATTTTATTCTTGCATCATTAATCTTAACAACAGTTCTGCAATAGAGCATAGGTAAAAAGATGAGGCTGGGGCAAGAGTATTCATCTAAATTACTTAAATTTATTTTACGGTATTTTTAATTCAGTACTTAAGGTTTAATTTTTGATTAGAATCCAAACAAGCAGCTATTATTCGAACCTTACAAATTTTAATTAAGTCATGTCCCAGCCTCAAATATTTTAGTAATAATTATTCATTAATAAAACCTTGCAATCTCTTATCATCTCTTACAGAAATAAATATGCTTTTTCCAGATTTAAGATAAAATGTAGCATCATATTTACCACTAATAAAACTATATCCAATTTGTACATCTATAACTTGCTCATTAATATAACTTTTCTTGAAGTATTCCTCTGCTTGCTTCTTAAAGTAATATTTTCCCCATGGAGTTCCAGCCGTAATGAATTCTATAGAATAGTAAACTACAACAAGTAAGAGAACATAAACAACCATTTTTTTTTTAATTAGAACTCATCCTCTCATTTGTTTTTTCCTAATAAAACATTGAGTCTAAATAAATTAAAATTAGTTTTTTTCATTATTTGAGTAAACCAATTTCCAGCTTGATAAAAACTTTTTTTCTCATTCAATTGTTTAGTGTATTCATTAGATGTAAATGAGTTATTATAGAACACTTCCTTTAGTGCTATGGCACCCACATTAGGGGTGATTGATCCAGCAATAGTACCAAAGGTACGATCTGGTATCATTGAACCAGCTTTTAAATCTACTGAAGTAGTAAATCTTGATGCACTTACCCCATTGTATAAGATCCCCTTACCCAGTAAACCTAAAGAAACTATATAACAATTATTTGTAGTTAAACTATAATCTTTATTTGTACCATTTATAGAGTGACTATTTGCTAATTTCTTTGCTTCGTTATAACTAGCTGAAAAATCTCCTTTTACATAAGTTGAATTGGTATAACCAGACTCACTAAAGCCAGCAAGGCCTACACTTCCACCTTTTGAAGTTTTAAGTGTTGTATCATTTCCCCATTTATTAAACTTATCTAAATCGGTTAAATAGCTAGTGTTTACTTGTGTTAATTGTACATTTTTGTCTCCCCAATAAAAGTAGTACCATTTTCCATCATTATTCTCAATAACAATTGAGGTATGTCCAAAACCAAACGCTAAGTCTGGGTTTGTAATCATAATTGCATCATGCCCACTTGGATCAACATGAGTTAATGGATTGTTCCTAACATAAGAATATAGATTTAAGCTTAGTGGATTGGTGACTGTTCCTTCATACGTATCCTTACTT
>NZ_JBCMOR010000020.1:0-125767 GCF_050461185.1 Paenibacillus turicensis | reverse complement strand
TACTATGTTGGGAGCATATCAGGTTGGCGCCTAAGTGGGTCACTTCTTCATGAACTAAAGTTTATTGGAGGGTAACCCCACTCAAGTTGTTTGAACTGAGGACGGTCAGCCAACCGTCCTTATTTCTATTTATATTTTATCACTTGTAAGATAAAAATGTAAGATAGTTATTTTATTTTTCTAGTGCTTGTAATGTCATATCAAAAGTAACTATAAGCCATACCTTTTATTATTTTAGCCGTTACTCCCCATCATTTTCTCCCTTATCTGTAATCAACTATTTTCTATCCTTAATTATTCACCGTCATGCAGCGCTTCTAAAATTTGTGTCGCTAGCTTATCCCCAATTGATAATGGACGGAAATCCTCCACAGTTGCTTCTTTAATTTTTTTGAGTGAACCAAAATGCTTAAGTAACGCTTTTCTGCGTTTTTCTCCAATGCCTGGAATCGCATCAAGCTGTGACACGACCATCGATTTGGCACGTTGCTCACGATGAAATGAGATGGCAAAGCGGTGCACCTCATCTTGAATACGTTGCAGCAAATAAAACTCTTGGCTATCACGTGGCAAAGAAACCGGCTCAGGTGGATCACCTATCATTAATTGTGCCGTTTTATGCTTTGCGTCCTTCACTAATCCGCAGACAGGTATATCTAACCCCAGCTCATTTTCCAGCACATCAATCGCCGCTGAAATTTGACCCTTCCCGCCATCAACGACGATTAGATCAGGTTTAACCAAGCCTTCCTTTAATACCCGCTCATACCGCCTGCGAATGACCTCACGCATCGTCCCATAATCATCAGGTCCTTCAACCGAACGTACCTTGTATTTACGATAATCCTTTTTAGATGGTTTCCCATCGATAAATACAACCATCGCAGATACAGGATTCGTACCTTGAATGTTAGAGTTATCAAACGCTTCAATCCGTGATAAAGATTCAAGACCAATATGGCGTCCTAAATTTTCTGATGCCTTTAAGGTTCGTTCCTCATCCCGTTCAATTAAACGGAATTTCTCATCTAGGCTTACCTTGGCATTATCCTCTGCCATCGTAATCAACTGCCGCTTTAAGCCGCGTTTTGGCACTAATACCTTTACCCCTAACCATTCCTGTAGCGCAACCGCACCACTAGCCGGGTCAAGCAAAGCATCTGTTGCCTCATCCTCATTTTTATCTAAAGCTGCATCCACAGCTTTTACTGTTGCTTCACTCTCTAAAACTTCATCAGACTCCCCATTCTCTGCTTTAACCTGAGCTTCAATCTCAATCTCCTTCAACTCTGGCAAAATAATTTCCTGAGGTAATGCTGGATTATCACTGTAATATTGCGTGACATAAGATAAGAAATCACTATAGGCATCACCATAAAACGGAAACACAGACGCATGTCGTTCGATCATTTTACCTTGACGCATGTACAAAATTTGCACACACATCCAGCCTTTATCGACTGCAAAGCCAAACACGTCCCGATCCTTGGCATCCTTCATCGTAATTTTTTGCTTTTCCATCAAAGCATCAATACTTATGATCTGATCCCTTAATTCCTTCGCACGCTCAAAATACAATTCCTCAGCAGCTTCATGCATTTTGCGCTCCAGTTCCTTTTTGATTTCCTCATGCCCACCACTTAAAAACTTTTGAATCTCGGAGGTGATCTCATCATAGCTGGACTGGTCAATCTCCTGTACACAAGGGGCTAGACATTGTCCCATATGATAATATAGACATACTTCCTTTGGTAAAACATTGCATTTGCGCAAAGGATACATGCGATCCAGCAGCTTTTTAGTTTGCTGGGCTGCATAACCATTAGGATACGGTCCAAAATATTTAGCCTTATCCTTTACGATTTTACGAGTTACCTCCAAACGAGGATGTAGCTCATTTGTTATTTTTATATATGGAAAAGTTTTATCATCCTTTAAAAGTACATTATAGCGAGGATAATATTTCTTTATTAAATTACATTCAAGAATAAGTGCTTCCATGTTACTGCCAGTCACAATATATTCGAAATCCCGAATATCCGTCACTAAACGTTGAGTTTTACCATCATGACTACCTGTAAAATAGGAACGAACACGATTTTTTAAAATTTTTGCTTTACCTACATATATAATAGTACCTTCGCGGTTTTTCATTAAATAACAACCTGGTAAATCGGGTAATAGAGCTAATTTATGGCGAATGCCTTCCATCGCCTTTTCCCGTTCTTCTAACGACTCAGCATTAACGATCCGCTCATTTTTTTGCTGATTTTCATCTACATATTCATTCTCATTGTCATGTTCATGCTCCATGTCAGTTCTCCCCCTTCCCTGCATTACTTTCTCTATTATACAAACAAATGTTCCAAAATACACATTACTTTGTAATTAAAGCAACGAAAAAACCTCCGGACAACTGTACCGGAGGTTTTACTGTTGATTAGCTTCACATCACCATTATTGGTGTTTAGCCACTAATTCCTTCAGCTTATCTTTAGAGTTAAGGCCTACTACTTTATCTACTGCTTGACCGTCTTTGAACAAGATCATTGTTGGGATACTCATTACGCCAAAGCGGGAAGCAGATTCAGGGTTTTCATCTACGTTTACTTTTGCAATTTTTACGGAATCACCAAGATCACCAGATAAATCCTCAAGAATTGGTGCTAGCATTTTACAAGGTCCACACCATGGAGCCCAGAAATCAACTAGAACTACGCCTTCGCTTTCTACTTCACCTTGAAAGGATTGGTCAGAAACGTTAACAATTGCCATAATTAGCACACTCCTTATATATAAGTCTGTCATCTTAGTTTAACCTGTTTAGGGTAAAACATAAATTTTATACTGAAAATCCACCCACTATTTTATAAAAGGTGGTTACTTAATTATAGCACATTTTATTTTTAAAGCAACCTTATGACATGATGACCTACTTAAGACCGACGTTTATTGCTACCTTTTATTTGAAGCACATCTACAAATGGGGCAATACGATCCATAATCCGCTGTCCTTTATGAACGTCTTCCCCTTCCTTGTTCGTAAAGGCAAGGTGCTTCTCTAACATGGACAATGAATAATTGGAGGTATAAAAAGTAGGCTTTCGATTCATCCGATAATTTAAGATCGCACCTAAAATATGATCGCGTACCCACGGGTTCAAATTTTCAGCACCAATATCATCAAAAATCAACAAATCAACTTCCTTCATTAGCTCCGTAGTTTCCTTTAGCTTCCCATTATCCTGCATCATGGACTTCAAATCCTCCACAAAATCAGGCATATAGACAATCGCACCTGTATATCCCGCCTTCGCTAACTCATGTAGCATATAACACATCAAAAAGGTTTTGCCTGTACCAAAGCTCCCCTCCATATATAACCCTTTGGGGGACAAGCCTTGCTCCTTAGTTTGTTCAATATATTGAAATAGCTTATATACAGCGGGACTTCTATCACGGTCTTTGCCCATAATCTCAACTTCACTATAGCCCTCGCTTAAAGCACGTTCATCCACATAAAAGCTTGTTATCTTTTCCTTGATCATCTGTTCCTTTTCACGCATCGCCTGAAGCTGACAAGGCACCTGACGATCTACGATGGTGGAGACACCACCTTGAGCTTCTACACTAATTTTCGTGTAATGCCCAGGGAAATCATTAGGACAACGATCAAGACCAGGACACTGGCTACAATGCTTATCATCTTTCACGCACTGATATAATTTCGCCATATTTAATGTAAGCTGCTTCTCTGTAATTTCAGGATGTTCTTTCCTAAGCTTTAACACAAGTGGATCATTTAACAAGGAGGACGTTAGTTGCTCTGTTCGTTTGCGTAGCTCCGAATTTTTCATCTGAGATAAAATATCACCTAGTGACTCCATCGTTAGATTCACCCCCTCTGACATTTTAGTGTAGCGATTAGCTAATCATCACTAAGATTTTTTCTTTGCCTTTTCAAGCTGCTCCGCTGCCTTCATCATTTGGACAAAATCTTCCTCAGAGAGTTCATTTCCTTGGTCTGAGTGCTCAACCACTGGAATATAAGGCTTCGCATTTTCCTTACGTCCTGTATAACTTTTTTTGCTACGCCCTTTACTCGCCGCTGCATTACTTTGTTCTTGCTTATTTTTCACCTTAGATTGCTCACGAATATAATGAACAGCTTTCTCATACGTATCAATTTGCTTTAATAACATATTAGAAGCAATGGCATCTACAAAATTCCGATTAATTCGCTGATCCCCACCTTGTGTAAGCAGGTTCATTAAATAATGAATAAGTACATTAATAACTTCACCAGGTAAGCGATAATTCAAATCAACTTTTTCAAAAATATCCATTAAGTTATCAGGAACTGCTCCAGGGAAAAAGGTTTTGAGTAAGCGTGTATACGGCTCATTGCGAAGCATCATATTATATTGATGAATATCACATTTACTGCGGAATTGCGGAGGAACCTCCACATAATATTCCATTTGCACTGCGACTTCCTCTTGAATTTGCTCTTGTGCTTTTGTTGCACTAGCCTCCTGCTGCTCAGCACGCAAAGATACCACTTTATTATAAGTAATCTCTCGTTCTTCCTGCCGACGTTTACCTTGTCTAAACTGCACATTAGCTTTATGCTGAAGCACCTCAAGCAGTAAATTTCCATTTGAATCAAATACGCCATCTTCATCAAGCAATCGACATAGATCAGGCGCAGTTAACTCATATTTATGTGCTACATAATTTACGGTTCCCATCGCCTCATGATTAAAGCGTAAGCCCTCTACATAAGTACGATTATGAGATTCACGTGGAAAACGCAATATAATATCTGCATAATTTAGTTTGTTTTCTATCTGATTAGGCTGATCATTCATTCTTGAAATTGCCGTTTCAGCAATCGCCTGCTCTAATTCATAATCGATGACATGTGTATTTAACTCAAATATTTCATAAAAAGGAACTGAAATATTTTCTTTATTATGTGAAGTATTCCATTCCTCTGGCTCTGCACTAAATAACTTCTCGCGTAAGGACAGCAATGCAAATTTGCCTAGCTTGTCCCGCAACAGCAACGTTAAATGTTGTGTTCTAAAAAATTCTGTAGGTGATAACGGAGCTTGAAGCTCATATTCATACATATAATCATCTTGCTCTGGAATATATAAACGACTGGTCTGTAGTAGTCCTACTGCCTCTAAACAAGACGCTTGCTCGATTAAAAATTTACGTCCCTTCTCACTAGGCTCTATTCCTAAGGTAAGAAACAATCCTCTTTGCTGCTCAATGCTAGAATAGCCCACCTGCTCCATAGGAACCTGCTCCGCCAATACTCGATACAATGCGATTGCAAATGCACCTAACATCGGCTGATAAACCATATTAAGCATTCTAGATTCCAAAGGACCAATACAAAAGTCACGGTACACAAGGTAACGGTGATTTTCTGTGAAATTCAGAATGTGACTCATTCGCACGGCTTTCATCGCCTACTTTCTAACCTTAAATCTGTAACCCATCTAACCTATTCTATCATAAAAATAGTGGCTTAAAAGAGGCTCAATCTAGAAATTAATGGTTCATGTTTTTCAACCGATAACTATTTAATTCAAGAAAATCAGACTGTAACAGGGGTGAAGCCACCCTATGCACCGTAGCTGCTTTCCTCGGAAGTTAGCAACCACTAATTTTTCAAAAGCACCTAAATTCTACTCTTGGTTGTACCGATACAAAAGAAATTATATAATCTAAGAAGGTGTATCATGAGTTTATCATGATATGACATGTAAATGTAGAGGTGATTATATAATGAACGAAGCAGCCTTAACCCTTGAAGGTTGGTATGCGCTTCATGATTTTAGATCCATGGATTGGAACGCTTGGAAGAGAGCAGATGATGAGGAGCGTGCAGGTGCGCTTGAGGAGCTACATACCTTTTTACAAGAGTGGGGTAGCGTCGAGGAAGAGCACAAAGGTAGCTCTGCTGTTTATTCCATCATCGGGCAAAAGGCAGATTTCGTATTTATGCATCTACGTGAATCCCTTGAAGAAATCAATAAGGTGGAAACCGAGTTTAATAAGACGACCTTTGCTGGCTACACTCATAAAGCATATTCCTATGTTAGTGTCGTAGAATTAAGCAACTACTTAGCTTCAGGTAGTGGTAACGATGAGGACCCAATGCAAAATCCTCATGTTAAAGCTAGATTGTACCCAATCCTGCCGCAGTCCAAACATATTTGTTTTTATCCTATGAATAAAAAACGGGATTTAAACGACAACTGGTATATGCTTTCAATGGAAGAACGTCGAGACATGATGCGTAGTCATGGCCTGATTGGACGTAGCTACGCAGGTAAAGTGAAGCAGATTATTACTGGCTCTGTTGGCTTTGATGATTGGGAATGGGGCGTAACCTTATTTTCCGACGATGCCCTCCAGTTTAAAAAGCTTGTATATGAAATGAGATTTGATGAGGTAAGCGCTAGATATGGTGAATTTGGCTCCTTCTTTGTAGGGAATTTACTTCATGAACAAGGCTTTGAGGATATGTTAAAGCTATAAATGAAAATAAAGCAAAGTTAAGAAAAGGCTATACCTAAGATGATTTCCACCTTGGGCATAGCCTTTTTTATATTACAACTTTTTGATTAAGTTATTGTTTAGTCCTGCTCTTCATTTTGCTGTAGTGAAGCCAAAAAATCTGCCGTTTGCTGGTCACGTTGTCTACTTTTTTCCTTAAGACGTTCAATCGCCGGCAAAATTAAAATATCCACCTCTTTTTGCACTGTATATGCAAAATCGTATTGCTGCAACGATTCAAGGTATCCACCTAGCTCCATCAGTGCATGATAACGATCTAGCTCTTCTCTCGTCAGTAATCCCCGCACTTGAACGCTACAGTGCCTCATCTTAGAGGAATCTGCCTTTTTTCAGAACTAAACCAATACCACCAATAATGAATAAGTAGCGCATATCTACTACCTTTTTCAACTGAGCAGCAATCCAACCTTTATATTTTTTACCAAATGCTGATGCTACTGCTTCCCCTTTACCTAAGGAAGCTACTGTACCCTTATTACTAAACACAAATTTCTTGAATTCTTTTCCCCGAATTGCCGCAACGACGTTTTGTGCACACACAACACCTTGCTGCATCGCAATTTGAGCTGTAGGCGGGTAAGGACGACCTTCCTCATTAAACATTAAGGAATTATCTCCAATTATAAATACATTGTCATGCTCAGGCGCCTGTAAGAAATCGTTGATTTTCACACGACCACGTGCAGTTTCAAAACCAGCAGCTTCAATTAATCGATTACCACGAATACCACCTGTCCATACTACTGTTGCTGCCTTAATTTCTTCTCCTGTTGCAAGCAACACACCATCAGCAGTACATTCCTTAATCGCTACACCAATTTTGAATTGAACTTTTTTCTTCTTTAATACATCCATCGCATATTCCACTAATTCAGGATCAAAGCCTGGCAAAGCAGTAGGTGCTGCTTCAACATTGTATATGTTAACAAGATTAGGATCTACATCATATTCTTTGCATAGCTCAGGAATACGATCAGCCAATTCAGCAACAAACTCAATTCCACTAAAGCCAGCTCCACCAACGACAAAATTCAGACATTCTGTCCGGCTTTCATCAGCTTTATATAGTGCAAATTGATATTCAATATGCTGACGAATAAAACGAACAGAGTTAATGCTACGAATCGTCATCGCATGCTCAGCTAAACCTGGAATACCAAAAGTTTCAGGTTCTCCACCTAATGCAATTACTAAATAGTCGTAAGATAACGTTCCATCCTGCAATACAACCTTTTTCTCAGCAAGACGAATTTCTTGAACATTAGATTTCACAAGATCAATTTTAAATTCATCTATTAGTTTAGAAATAGACACACGCGTATTATCAATGGAATCTGTACCCGCGGCAGGCATGTGAAGATGGGTTGTAAAATAATGATAGTCATGACGGTTCACTAATGTCACATCAGCTTCATTATAGTTTAATTCTTTTTGTAGACGTTGGGCAGTTAATATACCACCATATCCAGCTCCAAGAATTACAATTTTAGGTATGGTACTCATTTTAGTTCTCCTTTATGGCTTAAGCCTTCTATATTTGTTGTTTAATAGCACAAAACTTGTAGTAAATAATGTGAAAATTAACACACAGGGTTGCACAATAATACTACATACTATTCAATAGAATAAAATATAATAACGTTTTAGTAGCCAACAACATATTATGCAAAAAAAATCTGAGATATTTATCACATTTTATTTTAAACAATTTTTGTCTTTCAATCAAAAAATACGGTTTCTTTTAACTAAATGTACGTTTTTTGTCACAATGTTTCACACATACATCTGAATGATATCGACTTTTCCACAAAAGATCAAGTCTTTATTTACAGTATTTTTGTATAAATTTTCCTGCTGTTAGGGTGGTTTTTTTATTCACTTTGCAAGTTCTCAACGGATGTTTATAATAAAGTAGAAATGACAATATAAATTAGGCTCATTACAAACCAGTACTTAACAACTTGAGCCATAATTTGCTGTTAAAATATATGGAGGTGTTTACTCGTGTCACCAACTCATCCAACCAGCGAACCTACTGATCTACTTATTATCGGTGGAGGTCCCGCAGGGATGTTCGCTGCTTTTTACGGAGGTATGCGCAAAGCTTCCGTTAAATTAATTGAAAGCATGCCACAGCTTGGAGGTCAGGTAGCTGCACTCTATCCTGAGAAATATATTTATGATATAGCCGGTTTCCCAAAAATCACAGGGCAAGAGCTTGTTGATAACTTAAAGGAACAGCTAAAACTGTTTGACCCTGATATCCGATTGGAAGAAAAGGTTTTACAAATTATTAAACAAGATGAACGTAATTTCATTGTAAAAACGGACAAGACCGAGCATCATGCGAAAGCTATTATTATTACAGCTGGCGTAGGTGCATTTGAGCCTCGTAGGCTTGATGTTGAAGATGCATCTAAATTTGAGAAAGCTAATCTACATTACTTTATTAGTGATCTTAACCAATTTGCAGGACGCAAGGTTGTTATTAGTGGTGGTGGCGATTCTGCTGTGGACTGGGCACTTATGCTTGAGCCAATCGCAGAAAAAGTCACGTTAATTCATCGCAGAGATAAATTCCGTGCGCATGAACATAGTGTTGAACAGTTGCTTGCATCTAAGGTAGAGGTAATCACACCTACTGAAATTACAGCACTTCATGGGGAAGAAAGTATCACTAGTGTTACTTTAACCCATGTTAAAACTAAAGAAACACAACAAATTGAAGTTGATGATGTGATCGTTAATTTTGGATTTGTATCTTCATTAGGTCCAATTGCAGAGTGGGGACTTGATATTGAAGGAAATTCTATTGTTGTGGACTCACGTATGGAAAGCTCAATACCAGGTATTTTTGCTGCTGGTGATATTACTACATATCCAGGTAAGCTAGATTTGATTGCCGTTGGTTTTGGTGAAGCACCTACTGCAGTTAACAATGCAAAAGTTTATATCGATCCTGAGGCGAAACTATCCCCAGGGCATAGCAGTAATTTGAAGCTCTAATCCTTTATAATTAGGATATAACATAAAAATTTATAGTTTTAAAAAAAGGGTATCTTATTTATACGAATTCATTCGTACAACAAGGTACCCTTTGCCATGCTGTCCAATTGGCTGTGGACAACTTTAGCCATAACCTGCTTGTCCACAATTCGTGGATACAAAAATTGATTGTATTACTCACACATGCACGTCCTAACCCATTCTTAGTATTTACTAATGAACAATACAAACCTTCTCTGTAGTTAAATTGCGACGATGAATCTCTGCCAATAGCAGTGCGATAAAATCATGATCTAACTGCATTTTATTCGCCATGTAGTAGGATTCGAGCAGCATCTCATCACTCAACATCGCCATTGGTAACACATCCTTTCTTAGTTTACGTTTCAATCATAACAAGATTTATTCAGTAGAACAAGCGTTCTTCTTATCCACATATACCTGTGGAAATCCTGTGAATAATTTGTTGGTAAGGTTGGCAAATGCTTGTGGATTATAGTGGTATAATGTGGATAAAAGTTATTCACAGGATAGTACTTGTCGGTTTTTGCGTTTAATATCTTGCTATACCCCTTTTTCTTACAATTATTGCGGTCTAGTATTCACTTCAAAAATCCATATTTTCCCACTTTTGTCTAGCCCATAATCAAATCCTAATTCACCGATACCAGGAAAAGCAGATTCAAGGATACCAATGCATATATTTGTCAGATTCCGCATTTCCTTACGTTTCGAAGCAGCAAACTTTTTACTTCTAAAAGAACGAGTTAGCCCTTCTCTTGCACTTAATTGTGTTCCGCCCTTGCATAAGTTGGTTACAAAAAGTCCTGGTCTTGCCAATCTACCTACCATTGATCGATAAATCCAATTTCCTTCAGGCTGTTTAGCTACTTTAACTCTATAATCAATAGGACGATTATGAATGCGAGCTAATTCGATTCCTTGCTGGATCATATATTTCCGTCTTACCTTCACCTTATTTAATGCGCGGAACATCTCATTAAAGTTACGAAAACTTCTCTTCCTTGCTAAATAAGTAAACGTATACACACCCATGTAATACGTTATTTTGATGACACCATATCCACCACCACCTACGAGTGGCTTAATCACAACCATACCAAATTGATGTAACATTTGTTGCAAATCGTGTTCGCTATACATTCGGGTTTGCGGAATGTGAGGTGCTACTTCTCCATGCTGCAGCAATGCTTCCGTTTTGAGCCACTTATTTGCTAGCTGTCTTCCTGCCATTGATCCATGCCCCCTTTCAGCTTTATATCCTATACATACTCAACTAGGGCAATTTGTTCCTGTATGATTGTCCAAGGCATATGCCTTTTTTGAATTTTCTGAAACCAAATGAATTTTATACGTATTATTTATATAGGATAGGAGCACAGCTATATTTAGAAGAGAGAGAACTATATTTTATAAATAGGGGGCGCTAAATATTAATGGCAGAATCTTCGACTAACAACACTAGGAGCAATCGTTTTTTTCAATTTTTCATTAACAATCGGCTTGTTGTTTTTCTCATGATCTTGCTTCTAATTGGTCTAAATATTTTTATCTTTTCAAAAATATCATTTATATTTAATCCACTTACTGTTTTTATTAAAACGATTTTATTCCCGATTTTACTCACAGGGGCGCTTTACTATTTGCTTAATCCACTTGTGAATATCCTTGAAAAAAGAAAAATCCCTCGTGTTTACACGATTGTTGCTTTATATCTAAGTATTGCGATGCTTATCACATTGTTATTAAACACCGTCATTCCACTTGTGCAGGAGCAAATTAATTCATTAATTCTTAATTTCCCTAAATACAGTGAGGAAGTACAGATCCAATTTGAGAGCTTAGTCGGCAGTGACCTCTTTGGTAAAATATCAAGCTCCAGCGGCTTTGATCCTTCGAAAATTGGGCAAACAGTGGCTGACCAAGCAACCGCTTTATTTAACGGTGCAGTTAGCGGTTTAGGCGGATTTATTGGTGCAGTGAAGGACATTATTTTAACGATCGCTACCATTCCGTTTATTTTGTTTTATCTATTAAAGGATGGCAAAAAATTACCTAGCTTTATTTTACGATTTGTCCCTGTAAAATTCCGTAAGCAAAGTGGTCGTGTAATGGCTGAAATGAATGATCAAATCAGCTCTTATATTCGTGGTCAGATTATCGTAAGTATGTGTATCGGTTTATTGCTATATATTGGATTTGTAATTATCGGAATAGAGTATTCACTCATTTTAGCAATTATTGCCGCTTGTACATCGATTGTGCCTTATCTCGGTCCAGCTATCGCGATTACACCTGCATTAATTATCGCGATCGTAACTTCGCCAATGATGTTGCTTAAGTTAATCGTAGTATGGACAGTGGCTCAATTTGTTGAAGGAAAATTTATCTCACCACAAATTATGGGTAAAACGTTAAAAATCCACCCGATTACAATTATTTTTGTCATCTTAACTGCGGGGAACTTATTTGGTTTCCTCGGTATCATTTTGGCGGTACCAGGTTATGCTGTCTTAAAGGTCATTTGTACACACCTGTTCCACTGGTTCGAACGAAGAACGCATTTATATGATGAAGAACCAGAACTTGTAGAGATGAATGAGAATGAAAATAATGAAGTTGTGCTAGAACCAAATAAGCTAAACTAAATCAATACACCTTAATGAACTTTACTACCTAAGGGGCTGGTTTTTTTGGAACACTATCGACATAGTGTAGACAAGACACTGCAAGAAGTACAAAGCTCTGTTTCAGGACTTACAGATGAAGAAGCTTTGGCACGTTTACAAGCTAATGGATACAACGAATTAAAAGGAAAAAGTAAAATACCACTCTGGAAATTATTTCTTGAAAATTTTAAGGACCCTATGGTAATTGTGTTGCTGATTGCTGCAGGCGTGCAGGTTGTATTAGGTCATCTAATTGAATCCCTCATTATTTTTTTAGTTATCATACTCAATGCAATTATAAGTGTTGTCCAAACAAAAAAAGCTGAGGGCTCGCTGGATGCTTTAAGACAGATGTCTGCCCCTCAAGCCAAGGTCATTCGCAAGGGTGAAAAGAAAACGATACCTGCTAGGGAACTCGTTGTAGGTGATATCGTATTACTCGATGCTGGAGATTATGTGCCTGCGGATGGACGGATCATAGAAGCGGGTAGCCTTAAGGTTAATGAAGGGATGTTAACTGGGGAATCCGAGCCTGCAGAAAAAAATGTGGAGCTGCTGCAAGAAGAGGCTCCCATTGGTGATCGCCTGAATATGGTATTTAGCGGTTCACTTGTTGTATATGGACGAGGCGTTTTTGTAGTTACAGGGACAGCATTAGATACAGAAATCGGGAAAATAGCTCAGTTAATTGAAAATGCTGAGGCGAAGGAAACCCCGCTACAACGTAAGCTGGAAGCTTTTAGTAAAAAGCTAGGGTTTTTCATTCTTGGCCTATCTATTCTTATTTTTGCCGTTGAGGTAGGTCGGGTATGGTTAGTGCAGGGGACAGAAAATATCGGTACGTCCGTTATTAATGCGGTGATGTTTGCAGTTGCTGTTGCCGTGGCCGCCATTCCTGAAGCCCTTTCTTCGATCGTTACGATTGTATTGTCTTTAGGAACAAATAAAATGGCAAAGCAACATGCCATTATTCGTCGTCTTCCTGCTGTAGAAGCGTTAGGCTCAACAAGTATTATTTGTACCGATAAAACGGGAACACTCACACAAAACAAAATGACCGTTGTGGATTACTATATTCCGCATGGAACCAAGGATGAATTTCCTACTAATCCTGAGGAGTTATCCAAAGAGGAGCAAAGATTGCTGCACATTGCAGTGCTTTGTAACGATTCGAATATTAATCAGGAGGGCAAAGAAATTGGTGACCCAACTGAGGTTGCCCTCATTGCCTTTAGCAATCGCGTAAACAAGGATTATCGTGAAATTAGAGATCAATTTCCGCGTGAAGCAGAGCTTCCCTTTGACTCCGATCGCAAGCTGATGAGTACAGTACATACGTTTGAAGGAGGAACTGCTCTACTGACTAAGGGTGGACCAGATGTCTTATTTAATCGTTGTACAAGTGTATTTATCCATGGTGAGGTCAAGCCGTTAACAGACGAGATTCGTAAACAGTTTGAAGAGCAAAATGAAGCCTTCTCCAAGCGAGCTTTTCGTGTTCTTGCCTATGCGTATAAGCCAATTCAAGATCAGAACTCACTTACACACGAGGATGAAAATGATTTGATCCTTGTTGGTTTAACGGCAATGATTGACCCGCCACGTGAGGCGGTATATGGCTCGATTGCAGATGCAAAAAAAGCGGGTATTCGAACGATCATGATTACAGGTGATCACAAGACGACTGCCCAAGCGATTGGCGTTGATATTGGACTTGCAGAAAAAGAAGACATTGCCGTTACAGGCAGTGAATTAGATCAAATGTCCGATGCCGAATTGGATGAAAAGCTAGAGCAAATTTCAGTATATGCGCGTGTATCTCCAGAAAATAAAATCCGTATTGTTCGTGCATGGCAAAAAAAGGGCAAAATTACAGCAATGACTGGCGATGGTGTTAATGATGCACCTGCTCTTAAGCAAGCGGATATTGGCGTTGCAATGGGAAGTGGAACCGATGTGGCAAAGGATGCTTCTGCCATGATTTTGACGGATGATAACTTCGTTTCCATTGTCCAAGCGGTTCACGTTGGCCGTATGGTATTTGATAATATCAAAAAATCGATTGCTTATTTGTTTGCTGGCAACCTTGGTGCGATTTCCGCTATCCTATTTGCACTTGTTGTAGGTTGGGTTAACCCATTTACGGCGTTACAGCTTCTATTTATTAACCTTGTTAATGATTCTTTACCCGCTATCGCATTGGGGACTGAAAAAGCTGAGCCTGACGTCATGGAGCGGAAACCACGTGACATAAATGAAGGTATATTTGCAGGTGGAATGCTTCAAACGGTGTTGATTAGAGGTTTACTAATTGGTGTAGCTGTTATTGTTTCACAATATATTGGACTTGGCACATCACCTGAGATTAGTGTAGCGATGGCATTTACAACGTTGATCTTAGCTCGTACACTACAGACCTTTACTGCAAGATCCAACACACAAACCATTGTACAGGTTGGGTTCGGGAGTAATAAGCTTGTGCTTGGCTCCATTTTGATTTGCCTCTGCCTTTATGGCGTCACCCTATTGCCTGGAATAAGAACAATTTTCGCGATTCCTGACGCGTTTGGTTGGGATGAGTTCCTCATTGCGGGTGGCTTGGCGTTAGGAGCGGTTATTTTGATGGATGTTATAAAATGGGTGCGTAATCGAAAATTCAGCAGTTAATAACATTTAAAAAAACAGATGCACAGATGAAGTCCCCAAAAGTTAATCAGTATCAACAAATGGGTGCAGTTCATCTTGCATCTGTTTTTTGCGATTTGTGGAATCGTAATTTATGGGATCGTTATCTCATCAATCACTGACGGATAACCACCATTAATATCGAAGGTTAATGTTGCCTTGTTTTTTTCATATTCATAATAAGTAGAATAGACAACAGCAGTAACAACATACTTTCCACCTACATATTTCACATTGACGGGGTCATGCATCATGTCATTTCCAGGACCTGACGGATCACGATCATAAACACCTCTATATGCCTGATTCACATTAATATTGCTGTATTGATACTTATCACGTAAAGCTTTTGCAATCGGAGCGGTCATATAAATTGAGGCTTGACGGTTTTTAGTGTTTGCATTTAACACATGATCGATCCCTTCAAGATCATATAACATCGTAATTTCAACGCTATCTTTATCCCAAATCTTCACTAAATAATTAACATTATACTGGATTCCATCGTACATGAGTTGACTGTTATTGCCGCTTAATTCTTTTAAAATAACATCCGCAGTCACTTTACTAGCAGGGCTCGCAGGCTTAGAGGACGGTACTGCTTCTGAAGTTGGTGCAGGTATAGTACTAGGAGCAGAATTAGAGTTTGCTGTTGCAGTCTTGCTTGTTGTTGTGCTTGTACTTGTATTTGAAGTCGTCCCAGTAACAATAAAGATCGTATTATTTTTAATTGAGATGCCTGCCCCTGTTGCCTCACTTACTAGACGTAACGGGATAAACATCTTCCCTTTTACAATGCGAGGTGCAACCTGTAAGTTGCTCACACGTCCATCTATAATCGCTTGCTTCTTCCCTGCTGTAAGCTCAATCTTTAAGTTTTCTTTTACTGCGGTGACAGTTTTAGTCCCACCATCCCACTGAAAAAATAAATCTAGTTTTTGAAAAATCGGAGTAAACTGCACTAACGTTGTGCCCTCCGTTTGAATCGGCTCTACCTCAAATTTCACCCTTTCACCATTAACAAAAATCGGAATCTTGGTTGATGCCTCTGCCTTCCCTTGAGCATTGGGTAACCCAAACATAGTAAATGCGAGTATTAATGTAATACAGTATATTGCTAATTTCTTCATTTCTAAATCCCCTTATCTTGATGTCTATGTAGGTAGTAGTAGGTATAAGTTCCTATTTCATCCTTAAGATTATATCGGTAGCAGAAATAACTTAATTAACATTCAAGAGTTCTGAACATATCTTATTGTATTATTGTAATGTGGAAAATCTAACAAGCATTCTTAAAGGTGTTGCCTATTAAAATTTTCCATGGTACGATGTGGAAAAACAGGGGGTTCAAAATGCATAAAATTTTATTAATACTTTTTTCCGTTTTTATTATTGCAGGATGCACTAACAAAACTGAGTCTGAGTTTAAAGAACTAGTTACACAAGCTGAGACGCATTACAACAATGCAGACTATATGTCGTCTTTAGAAGTTTATAAAAAGGCTCTGACAATTAAGGAAGACGTTGAAGTCCGTAAAAAAGCAAAAGACATTGAGGACGAAATTACAACAATTAAAGAAATAGTTAAACTTCATTCTAACATACTAGACATTTCAACCGATCTAAAAAGTATAACAACAGACTCTCAGCTTGTAGACTTATCTGAAGGTTTGATTTCCAATCTACTTAAAATAGAGGACATGGAGACTTCAAAAGGTCTTGCTGTTGATCAATACATAGAGACATTAAAAGCTTCTACTCAAATAAGTCTACTCAAACTTCAAGCTGGAACCTACTCACTGACACACTCAACAAGATCAGCAAGTAAGGATGCCTACACCGATGGTTCGGAGCTAAATAATAAGATAAAAGATTTTATGGAAAAGTATCCTCTTCCTGAAGGATTCTCATCATTTAAATAACAAATAAAAAGACGCAGTGTATGGGAATTCCCAATATACCTGCGTCTTCTTTTTATTATCAAGTATTTATATTTCTATAGGATTAAAATCGCCATTCTCTATTAACACCTCACTACATCAACGATTTCAATCACAAACCTCAGGCTTGCCTTCCTCATTCCGCATTTTAAATGACTGTCCACAGCCACAGGAAGCGACTGCATTTGGATTGTGGATGGTAAAGCCACCACTCATACCAGATTCCTGGTAATCAATTTCAAGTCCGTTTAAAAAACGTACACTTTCCTTATCTACGACGACCTTAACGCCTTTGATGTCCATGAATACATCTTGATCACTTTCTTCATTGTCAAGTCCCATGCCATAAGAAAACCCGCTACATCCACCTTCATTAACACCTAAGCGCAAAAACATATTTGGTGTTTCATCCTGTGCAATCATGTCTTGAATACGTGCTAAGGCACTATCTGAAATATTAATCATAATATACCTCCTATAATTAAGGCTCAGTCTTTAAATCACTACATGACAACCAACCTATGGTAGCGAAGAGACAGAGGGATTCTGGAGATTGTCTCTTAAAATCAAATTCCACCAATTCATTATTTCAATAAAAGGAATAAGATTTTAACAACAATCGAAAGAACTCTCTGGATCGTAGCTTCTATCCTCCAGTCGTTGTCAGGTATTGATTTATAAATAGAGCCAAAATAATTAATCAAGCTTATATTTAAAAGTATACTCCTTTTGTCACCCAATAGTAAATGAATGAGCAATTGTGATATTTTACACAGACATACATAATATTCAGCAGTAACATTTGTTGCCCTTCTATGAAATGGAGGTTTATAATAGAATGAGCTTTGGATTTAGGAAACGGAGGTAGCTTGCTAATGTTAACAGTCGAAACAACAGGTATGGATAAAAGAATGGCTGAAATTGTAGAGAAGGTAACACATGGAGAACGATTAAGCCTCGAAGATGGCGTTTATTTATATAAAAGTGATGATCTACTCACCATCGGTCAACTGGCAAACCAAGCAAATTTAAAGAAAAACGGTAAAAAAGTATATTTTATCGAAAATATGAGCCTTTACTTCACAAATGTATGCGAATCCTATTGTGCGTTTTGTAATTTCCGCAAGGATCAAGGTGAAGAAGGCTCCTACACCCTATCTGGACAACAAATGGTGGACTATGTGAATCAACATATTCATCCTAACATTCGCGAGTTTCATATTGTAGGTGGACATAACCAACACGTACCGTTCCAATATTATGTGGACTCCTTACAAGCATTGAAGGATAACTTCCCAGATGTAACGATTAAGGCTTATACCGCAGCAGAAATTGACTTCTTCACTCGTATAAGTGGATTATCGATTACGGAGGTGCTTAGAGAGCTACAAAAAGCAGGTCTTCAAACCCTGACTGGTGGCGGTGCTGAAATCTTATCAGACCAATATCGTGAAAAAATGAAGGTGGATAAGGCAAACGTAGAGCGCTATTTAGAGGTACACCGTACAGCACATCAGCTTGGTATGAAAACACATACGACCATGTTATACGGCTCTATTGAATCCCATGAGGACCGGATTCGCCATATGCTGCATGTACGTGATCTGCAGGATGAAACTAACGGCTTTATGGTCTTTATTCCATTATCTATGCAGCCACGCAACAAAAATGCAGGCATTATGCGCCGTAATTCCGCTTATGAAGATTTAAAAACATTAGCAATTAGTCGCTTGATGATAGATAATATTCAGCATATTAAGGCGTATTTCATTAACATTGGTGTACAGCTTACCCAAGTGGCAATGTCCTTTGGTGCATCAGATGTACATGGCACGATTGTAAAGGAAAGAATTAGCCATGCGGCAGGCGCTTTGACACCTGAAGGCTTAACACGTAAAGAATTAATTTGGCTCATTCAAGGTGCAGGACGAATTCCAGTTGAACGTGATACGTTCTATAATGAGATTAAGGTTTACGAATAAAAGTGAACAGAAGAGATTGCTTAGAACTTTTTAACTGTGATCTGAGCCATTTAAATTTAAACTTTTTTATACTATAATAGGGGAAAGAAAGGAGTTGAAACTAATGAGTGAAAAAACACATGACCAATTGTATGATGAAGTATTGGAAGTGTTAGATAAACTTCGTCCGTTCTTACAACGTGACGGTGGCGACGTGGATCTCGTAGATGTTGAGGACGGGATTGTTAAATTGAAACTGCTCGGCGCATGCGGCGGTTGCCCAAGCTCCACCATTACTTTAAAAGCAGGGATTGAACGTGCCTTGTTCGAAGAAGTTGAAGGTGTAGAAGAGGTCGTTCAAGTATTTTAATAAATAGCTATTAGCAACACAGACATCGCAATTGGTCTGTGTTGCTTTTTTATGCGTAAACTCTGTAGAGTTAATCATTTTGTTTTGCTCAAAAACCCCTCAAAAACAAAGACAATTCCAACAACACCAGTAAGAAGTGCAATAAAATTTAATCCAGTTGAACATAACGCAAGTAAAATAGCAAATAAAAGAATTCCTATTCCTAAACCTTGGCTCTTCATTTTATCCCCCTTTACCCTTGATAAACAAAAAAGACCACACCTAATTTAAATATTATAATGGGTGTGGTTTGAAAAATGAATAAATAGTATGTTTTTTATTGTTTTTTGCGTTGTTCTGTCACTTAAAATACAGGCACTAACGCACCTTTGTACGTATCATTGATGAAGGTTTTTACTTCATCGGAAGTTAAAGCCTTCACTAGCTTTTTGATTGCATCAGAATCTTTATTGTCTGGACGAGTTACCACAATATTTGTATACGGAGAATCTTTATCTTCGATAAATAAAGCATCCTTCGTTGGGTTAAGTCCTGCTTCAATTGCAAAGTTTGTATTTATAAGTGCAAGGTCAACTTCATCTAACTGACGTGGAAGCATTGCCGCATCATTTTCAGAAATGACAAGGTTTTTGGAGTTTTCTACGATATCATTTTTAGTTGCTTCATTGCCTACGCCATCTTTTAGCTTAATTAAGCCTTGTTTTTGAAGCAATAACAACGCACGACCACCATTAGTTGCATCGTTAGGAATCGCAACCTTTGCTCCGTCAGGAATTTGGTCAACGGATGTAATCTTTTTAGAATAAGCACCAAACGGCTCAACATGAATACCAGCAACAGAGACTAAATCAAAGTTGTTATCTTTGTTTTGTTGATCAAGGTAAGGTTGATGTTGGAAATAGTTTGCATCAAGCTGCTTTTCAAACAATTGACGGTTAGGCTGATTGTAATCAGTGAACTCGATTACCTTCAAATCCACGCCTTCTTCCTTCAACTTAGGTGCAATAAACTTCAAAATATCAGCATGAGGTACAGTTGCGCCAACCTTTAATTCCACAGTTTCTGTCTTTGTATTATTGCCTGCGGCTGCTCCAGTATCGGAACCTGTTGTACCCTTATTTTCTGCCTTACTGCCACATGCAGACAGTACCAGAACAAGTGCTAAAGTTAAAAACGTTAATGACCATTTTTTCATAACTACGATTCCCCCTAAAAGTGTTTTTAAAATAAGGTTGGTATACATGGTATATGTGGTATATGTGATGTTTCCTTATTTCCATTATTTCCGTGTAAAATGACTTACTAATCGATCCCCTACCATTTGTAGTATTTGTACGAGGATGACCATTAATACAATGGCAACAATCATAACTTCAGATTGATATCTATAATATCCATAGCGAATGGCAAGATCCCCTAATCCTCCACCGCCAACCATCCCCGACATCGCTGTGTAGGATACAAGCGTAACCACAGTAATGGTCATCGCCGCGATAATGCCTGGTAACGATTCAGGTAACAATACTTTGCGAACAATTTGCCAAATTGAAGCCCCCATCGCTTGTGATGCCTCAATAACACCACGATCTACCTCACGCAGGGCAGTTTCAATCAATCTTGCAAAAAATGGTGCAGCTGCAATTACTAAAGGAACGATGGTCCCTTTTACACCCATTGAAACGCCAACAATTGAACGAGTGATCGGAATAAGTGCAACGATTAAAATAATAAATGGAATGGAACGTAATATATTAACGACTAGCGATAACACTCTGTAAACCCATCTTGATACCCAGAAATTAGACCTCGATAGGACAAAAAGCAATACACCAAGCGGCAATCCCACTAAAAAGGTAAAGAGCGCGGAATACCCTAACATGAGCAAGGTATCTGTAGAGGAAGTGCCTATCTCCTCCCAATTTACCTGTGAAAAGTCTATCCCTTTCATGACTCTATTACCTCCACATCTAAATCACGTTCTCTTAATTTTTGTATCGTCGTATCGATATTACTTGCTTCCCCTTCAAATGAAACAATCAATTGACCATACGGTGTTTCTTTAATTTTGGAAATTGTACCTTGTAGGATCGCAAAATTCACATTTGTTTCCTGTACAATTTGTGATAATACAGATTCATAAGTGGCTTTACCAAGGAACGTAATTTGCACTAAGCGTCCAGATTTCTCTAGCTCTAGATCACTCCATTTTTGACTGCCACCCTGCACATCACGATAAATAAAATCTTTAGTGACATGATGTTGTGGCTTCAAAAATACTTGTGTAACAGGACCTTCCTCTACAATATTGCCATCATGGATGACAGCTACTCGATCACAAATACTTTGAATGACATGCATTTCATGCGTAATCAACAAAATCGTCAGGTTAAACTTTTTATTAATATCCATAAGTAGCTTTAAGATTGAATCGGTAGTTTGTGGGTCCAGAGCAGAGGTTGCTTCGTCACATAATAATACATCAGGATCACTAGCAAGTGCTCTTGCAATACCAACACGTTGTTTTTGTCCACCAGATAATTGGGCTGGATATTTATTACGATGCTCCTCTAATCCAACAAGCTGGAGTAACTCATTTACCTTTTGCTCTATTTTTGCCTTGGGTGTACCAATTAAGGTTAAAGGAAAAGCAATATTGTTAAACACGGTTGCTGACGATAACAGATTAAAGTGTTGAAAAATCATTCCAATCTTTTGTCTTTGTTGCTGTAACTGCCACTTTTTAAGTTTCGTAAGCTGTATGTTACCAACCCATACCTCACCTTTTGTTGGACGCTCAAGTAAGTTAATACAGCGAATCAAGGTGCTTTTCCCTGCACCAGAATGTCCAATCACTCCAAAAATTTCACCTTTATTTACTTTAAGGTTTAAATTGGACAAGGCGGTTGTCTTTTTGCCTTTAGTACCGTAAACCTTCGTCACTGATTTTAGCTCAATCAAAGAAATTTCCCCCTGGAACATCAAAAGTTTATCAAAAAACCCTCCGAATAAGATTCGAAGGGTTGAAATTCCTAAATTCTCCTTCTCATCTGCCAAAACCGTATATCCATACGATTTTGAAGGATTTAGCACCATGACACTCTACCTCGTTAAAGCAAAAACAGTAGAATCGGTTGCTGGGCTTCATCGGGCCTTTCCCTCCACCACTCTCGATAAGAAAATATGCTGTTGTCTTAAACTTATTTCTGAGTATAGATTCTTTCTCTCATTTTGTCAAAAGAAAAATAATAACAAATTTAGTTATGTTCATTTAAAGTTAACCTATAAACCATTTTTCTCAATAACCTCTTTATACCAATAAAAGCTATCCTTCTTCATCCTAGCTAATGTTCCGTTACCATCATCGTCTTGATCTACATAAATCATCCCGTATCTTTTTTCCATTTCAGAAGAGGAATAGCTAATGAGATCAATAATGCCCCAAGCTGTATAGCCCATTAATTCAACACCATCTAGAACAGCCTCATGCATTTCTTCAATATGGGATTTAAAATAACTAATACGATAATCATCCTTAATACGCCCATCCTCTTCAACCTTGTCATACGCACCTAGTCCATTTTCAACAACGAACAGCGGAATTTGATAGCGATTATATAACGTATTTAAAATGATTCTTAGGCCCGTCGGGTCAATCTGCCATCCCCATTCGCTTAGAGGTAGATATGGGTTTTTTACACCCCCCATCGTATTGCCACTTACCTTTTCCAAGCCTTCACTATCCTTACTAGCCACAAAAGAATTGTAGTAGCTAAAGGATAAGAAGTCAGCCCTGTAGGTCTGTAATAGCTCTTCATCACCCTCCAATTGCTGGAGCTCTATTCCTTTTTCTTTGAAAAAACGTTTCATATAGTTTGGATATTTCCCTCTAATCTGTACGTCTGAGAAAAATAAATTAAACTCATTATTGCGGTGTGCAGCTAATACGTCGTCAGGGCTGCATGTATGCGGATAATGTAACAAGCTCGTGAGCATACAGCCAATTTTAGCCTCTGGCATAAGCTCATGACCGTACTTAACAGCAAGTGCACTTGCTATAAACTGGTGATGAAGCGCCTGATAGACTGCTTGCTCAACGTTCTCAAAGCGATCTGGAACAATTCCACCATTCGTAAATGGATGACGAACGATCCCATCAATCTCATTGAAGGTAATCCAATATTTCACTTGATTCTTATATCTATCAAATACGGTCTTGCAGAAGTTACCAAAGAAATCCACAACCTTACGTGATGTCCAGCCTCCGTATTCATTAACTAAATGCATCGGCATTTCATAATGTGATAAGGTGACAAGCGGTTCAATCCCATGTCTGTGCATTTCAGCAAATAATGAATCATAAAACTGCAAACCAGCTTCATTAGGCTGCGCTTCGTCTCCATTAGGATAAATCCGTGTCCATGCAACCGAAAGACGCAATACCTTTAAGCCCATCTCAGCCATTAACGTTAGATCCTCAGGGTAACGATGATAAAAATCAATCCCTCTACGTTTAGGATAATTAGCATCAGATGGATCAACCATCGCTTGTTGGACTTGATTATCATCGATTGCATTTAAACCCTTATAGTCATTTTTATTTATATTTTTTTTGTTCGTTGCGATATCGGCAGTGGACATCCCTTTACCGTCTTTGTTCCATGCTCCCTCCGCTTGGTTAGCAGCTATCGCACCTCCCCACATAAAGCCTGTAGGAAAAACTCTTTTTGCTTGTTGCATTCCTCTACATCCTCCTTAAATCGACCGATTCATAACTCTTCCAAGATGTATAATCAAATACATCATTTCATCATTAGACATGTCACTATTAAACTTAGCATGAATATAGCTTTTAATTGACTCAACACATTTTGCTTCCTCAGGATACTTTTCAATGATTTGCGGTAAAAGATCAAATTCTTGTGGCTCAAGCATTTTATTTTCTAATAAACGCTGCACAAAAAATTGAAGATGAGTTAAAAACCGTGAATAATTGATACTCATCGTATCCATTTCCATCCCATAATGTATCTTAATAATATTTAAAATGTCTTTAACTGTATTGGTCATGAGCATAACCTGATTCATGTTGTCATCCGTTTGCTGCGCATTCACTAAATGAAATGCAATATTAGCCGCCTCTTCTTCAGGCAAATGGACGTCAAGTCGTTCATTGATGAGAGCTACGCCATATTGTCCAATCTGAAACTCCTGTGGATAAAATTTGCGTACCTCCCACAGCATACGATTTTGAATTTGAATGTTAGCTTGCGATCGTTTGACAGCCATATGCAAGTGATCCGTCAAAGAAAGATACAACGTTTCACTCAGATGCTTTGATAACACTCCTTTAGCATGCGATATGATTTCATCTGTCAAAATCAAGTACTCTTTAGGAGTTTCTCTCATCAATGCAACCATCTCAGAGGACATACCTTCGTTTTCAAGGACATAGACCTTTTCAATCTCTGCTGGATTGACGAGATCCCCTGGCTTGCTTTTAAAGCCAATGCCTTTCCCCATAACTATGACCTCTTTTTGATCTTGTCGCTTAGCTATGATGACACTCACATTAAGGACTTTAACTACTCTCATATCGCTTCTCATCTTTCGTGCACCTCTTTTATATAGATTTACACTACAATACAGTAATTAAAGGCTTAGAGGGCCCTGTTACACTTTCATTTTGATGACCTAAAACTTCTAAGTACTGTGCTGTATTGGTAATAATGACTGGTGTTGTAACATCATAACCGGCTTGCTTAATCGCCTCAAGATCAAACTCGATCAGTAAGTCTCCATGCTGAATAGTAGCGCCTTCTTGGACATGAACCTCGAAATGTTGTCCTTTTAATTTAACAGTATCAAGACCGATATGAATTAAAACCTCGACACCCTCAAGGGATCTTAAGCCAATGGAATGTTTTGTTTTAAAAATGGTGTCTACTACACCGTCAAATGGAGCAACAACCTTTCCATTTGTAGGTCTAATTGCCATCCCTTTTCCCATCGCTTCTTGAGAGAATGCCTCATCATTCACTTCCGCCAAAGGAATGACCTCTCCTTCAAGTGGCGCAAACACAACCGTTCTAGTCTTTGCTTGATTAACATGGTTCACAGCACTTTCTTTATTCACAACGATTTCTTTTTCTACTGTTGAAGTTTTAAAAGCTCCTTGTGTTGCTAATTCAGGTTCTGGATTATCAAAACCGATAAAGTATACGGCAATCGGTGTTACGACAAGTGAAATAGCTAACGTGATCAAGGCATAAATAAAGTTATTTCCTTCACCTATAAACATAGGTAGTGAAGCTACACCCGGTCCAACTGGTGCATATGCTTTTAAGCCAACATACCCAGCAAAAGCGCCTGCAGTTCCTGCACCAATCATACATGCAATGAGCGTCTTCTTGAGACGTAAGTGTACCCCATATAGCGCAGGCTCAGTAATTCCAAATAAACCTGAGATACCAGCAGGTAACGCAACTTGTTTCAATTTAACATCCTTAGCCATCACCCATACTGCTAGTGCACCAGCACCTTGCGCAATATTGGAGGAAAGCATTGCACTATGAATTAACATTTCATATCCAGGTGATGCCATTGCCGCGAAAATAATAGGATAAAATACTTTGTGCATCCCAAACATAACGATTAATGGCATTAAGATAGAAAGCAATGCTACAGTAGGCCAACCAATTTGATCTTGCACCCAAAATAATCCTGTGGATAAGCCTTGACCTAAATAGTTGCCTAAAGGTCCTAAAACAATAAGTGACAATGGCGCCATAACTAGAATAACAATTAATGGCTGTAAAAATATTTTTACGGGTTTTGGAGATATTTTACCCGCAAAGCGTTCGACATAAGACATAATCCAAATCGTTAAAATGACTGGTAGCACAGAAGATGCATAAGCGACATTGGGTACAGGTAAACCAGCGAAATAAACTGGTGTTTCTCTCCCAAGTAAAGCAATTAGCTTAGGATGGACAAGCACACTTGCTAATGCTACGGAAACATAAGGATTTGTTTTGAACTTTTGCGAACTTGTATACGCTAAAAGTAACGGTAAGAAATAAAAAGCACCATCAGCAATAATAATTAAAAGCTGATAAATTTGCCCTTCCTTAGACATAAGGCCAAGGCTTGTAACTAGTAATAGTAAAGCTTTAAGCATCCCAGATGCAGCAATCGCAGGAATAATCGGTTGGAAAATACCCGTAATTAATTCAGCAAAGCTACCAAACAAACCTTTGAAGCTACGATCCTTCTTGGTTGTTACTACCTCTGTTTCCTTTGTCTCAGGCAACATTTTATTTAATTCATTGTACACATAGCTAACATCATTCCCAACAATAACCTGAAATTGTCCCCCACCATGTAGTGCCCCCATAACCCCATCTAATGCCTTAATCTCATCAACATTAGGTAGCTTGGTATCCTTTAATTTCATTCTTAATCGTGTTGAGCAATGAATAACACTTTCAATATTCTCGGCTCCGCCCACTTTATTTAAAATTTCTGTTGCTAATTGTTTGTAATTCATCGTTTACCCCCCTAAAAAATTCCAACAAAAAAAGACCTAAGACGGGCAGGAAAGAAACAACTTCTATCCTCCCCAATCTAGGTCTTGCCTGATTTACAGTAACACGCCTATAATTGGAAATATTTAATTTTATTAAATAAGGTTCGAAAAACTTATATACACCGCGGTTTCTAAAGCGTTTTCACGTTTAATATATCATTTCCTTTATGCAAATGCAATACCCTATACAACTGTTATTTTTTGCATAGCTCAATTATCCTTCACTTTTTTCCACCGTTGATTACTATATGAAAATGTCGTTAACATCGTCTCACACACCATGTTAAACCCTTGCTGTAGATCATGAAGATGGGAATCCAAGTCTTCAAGCTTGATTTTTCCATATAACGCCTGATGACGTTGCCACAAATCATCCTTCATTTCTGAATTCATATAATGAATTTCCGTGTTTCTACGCCGTCTTAACTCAGATAATGCTTCCTTGTATTGCTCCTTTATCGCAAACAGCTTATTTCCAAGGTCAGGATGTGTTTTCATATAAGCAAACTGTCTAAGCACTGTAAAATACGAAAAATGAGTCTTTATCTTAGAGGTATGAAGATCAAACAATTCATTTAATACGGTACCTAACTTATCTAAAATTGAAAAAACACGGATAAATCCATCCTTATAAAAGAAAACATATCTAGCATAGTCCATCTGCTCCGCAGCATTCATATCCTCTGTCGAGCTTTTTACGACCTTATTTCTGAAAAACTTAGCTGCAAATAAGCATCCCTCTAGCTCATCCAATGAGGATAACAAGCCCCGACACCAAATTTCTAATTTACGAAAATCATGAGAAGGATCTTTGGAATCATTCATTTCTTTTTGAAGCAAATTAATTGTTTCTTTTATATTTAGAAATGTGTCAGCAAGCAGGCCTTCATTTTCCCGAGGAGGTTGACCAAGTAGTTCACGCAGCATGCTTATTCCCTCATTCCATCATAATTCTCAAAATTCACCCGCCAGCTTAATACCCACAACAAAGCAAAAACCAATGCGATCGCAAACAAATGAGTAAAAGAAATAACGATTAGCTGGTTGTGTAACAGGTTAAAATACATAATAACACCGGACCCTACATATAACATGGCCGCCAAGGTAACGAGGATACCTAACCTTCGAATGGATGGTGCATCTGGATGACTCCAAAATGCAAAATGTCCTACTATCGCAACGCCAGCGAACAATAAAATCCCTTCTACCACAGTTGACTCAAATCCATGTGTCAGCAAGCGGCTAACAACAAAATACGCATACATGGTAACAATTAAACAGCCATAGCTAAAAAAATTGGTGGTTACAATTCCTGTAGACGCTTGGCGCTTAGCTGCTTCTGTAGACGGTGATGACACCTCCATGTAAAGCTTAAAGCTTAATAAAACAGCACAAATAAAGTTAATTAGATCCAAATAAATTCGTGTTGTGATTGGCATCCATGAGGAAGCACGTGTTAGAAGGAACATGATAATCGTTAAATATACCAAGTCCTTCCTTACCTTATTGCTGAGCCAAATAATAATTAAAAGGATGCCAACAGCTACTGTACTCATTACATTTATGATTTGAGGTAGCTCAATTAAAACCTTAGGGAAAAGCAACATAATCAAAGGTCTCCATACACTTTTCCCTAAAGCAGCATAAAATATTACAATACAGCAAAAAATGCTATATACCCATATGGCTCTGCGACTAGCTATACTTTTGCCCATCACTTATGAAGGTAAATTACTGTAAACTGCAACAGCTTTGTTTAGGAAATCTTCAATTTCTTCCCGTGATTTACGGAACTTATTTACAAAACGAATTAATTCCTTCCCATTGGCGTAAGCCACAAAGCTTGGAATACCTAAAATGTTTTGCTCCTGACTGACATCCCCAACCTGCTCAATATCGACTTCGACTATCGTTAGCTTATCAGCATAATTTTGCTCAACCTCAGGCATAAACGGATTAATAAACTTACAATCAACACACCAATCTGCTTTAAAAACAGCCACGGTTAGTGTAGGTTCTGCAATTTGCTCTTTAAATGCTTGTTCTGATGTAATGGATTTCATATCTGTTCATCCCTCTCTATCACTTTTATTCTTCTAGTCAATCAAAATTGGGAGTGGAAGTCAACTCTACTGGGCATACTAAGCATAAAAAGAAAAATTAAGACGAACTTAAGTCAAAGTATAAAACAGAAAGTGTGGTCATCTTGCAATGGAGTAAACTATTTTTACAGCTTCCTTTGCTTATCGGTGAAACTTTACGTATAAAAAGAGGCGCATGGTCTGACTCTGCCAAGCTTAGACAACAAACATTGAGTTTACAGTGGAATGAAGCTTCTGCAAGGACTGTAATTTCGGAGCTAGAAAAGCTCCTAAGTCGAGATCAGTTCGATCGAGTGGAGACCTCCTCATGGAGTGAAGCGGATTTAAGTCTGGCTGAGGAAATTGCCGCTGAAACAGCAAAAGCAGGAATGAGTAATATTACACGAACAGCTAGCTATCTTAAATGCTTTCAGCAATATCCCGAGCTACATTGGGCATTTCTAGCACATATGGTGTCTCGTAATGCAGGATGGAATATGACTGATTTACACGGCACATTAATTCAAGATTTTATTTCGAAGGAAGATAAGCCTGTGTACTATCGTTTTCTAGAGCGAAGTAATGCGCTTATTTTTCAAGATGCCTATCCCCAGCTTATGCTATATATGAAAAGCCGTGAGCGTGGCATTAGCCATTTTCATTTACTCCCTTATTTTCATGTGTCACGATTTATGAAGCCGTTCTGGGAACGATTTTGGATTGATCGTAACAGTGCCTTGCTTACCGTCGCCTTAATCATTAATGAACAAAATTATATTGAATCGCGTGTCATTACAAATTCCTATTATCAAAAAAAGGTAAGTAATAAAGCTAAGTTTCATTTGTTTAGTATGGGTGGATTTAACCAAACGTTATTTCCGATGATGAATCCCTCTAGCGCTATGATCGATCGATTTGCCGGACGCACTGTATCAGATTTTTCAAGCCTACAGGAGCGAATTCAGCTTGGCAAAAATTTATATGCAATTTTAATGGGACTTCAGGATGTGCGTTACGAAGCCTTATATTTTGCGGAGCAGGTTCCTCATACCGGTTCTAGAGCGGATTATGCACCTGAATTATTTACTTGGGATAAAAAAGAAACGTTGCCCGCTGGACAACGCTTCTACAGCCCAAAGCTGTTACATATTTGGCATGATACCCCTTATGAGCCAATTACAAAGGAAGATTGGTTTATAAATCACAAGATGCTGCATACCATTAGCAAACCAAAGCTCCCTTTGTTATGCGATATAACGAAGGAGTATTACGCGAATATGACCAAGCTTACGTTTGGAAACTCTGTAATATAGCTAAAGCTTAGTAATCCAATCTGTAACTTATCCTCTAGCTCTATATTTCACGCGCATAATCGGACTTACCAGCTTACGGATCAGTCTCGGATAGCTGTCCAATTCATCCTTACGAATGACGTTAAGCATAATAAGTAGAATCGGATATACGATTAATACACCAATTCCCACCAGCATACAGGTAAGGAAAAAGGCGACACGGAAATGCATGATGTGCACCATTTGAATCCCTAGCTGATTTAAACCATAGGTTACACCTGCAAGCACAATTACACTGATGATTAGGCTAACCCAACGATCGCCCATTAGCTTAAATGGTACAAACTTCTTCATGGCATAAATATTTAAGCAGGTGATCACAAGGAAACATAACCCTGTTGCAATAATAACACCGTATATGCCTAAAGCTGGAGATAACGTATAGTTTCCGATAATTTTAACGATAAGGCCAATCCCCACATGCACCATCGATAAATTAGGTTTGCCAATGCCTAGCAGGATTGAATTACTAGTCATCATTGTAATTTGGAAAATCGTCATCAATGTTAGCAAGCCCATAATTTCACTGCCATCTAACGTTTTGAACAACAATCCATTTACAGAATAAGAAGCCATCCCTAACATAATAACCATCGGTAATCCTGTTAAAATTGAAATTCTCATCGCTAAAGTAACTTGGTTTGTTAAATGCTTGTTATCTTTTCTTGCATATGCCGCAGAAATAACAGGAATTAGCGACGTACTTAATGCGATCGCCAAAATTGGCGGAATCCCTGCCACCATCTGCGCACGTGAAGCTAGATAAGCAAGTGCCTTTTCCGCTTCAAATTCCCCAATTTGTCCTAGGAGTAAGCCTTTTACCATACTTGTATCAATAAAGTTCACTGCACTTACAGCGAGTGAGGTTAATACAATGGGTATCGACAATTTAAAAATACTCATGTAAATTTGGCCTAATGGCATTTTGGGTCCTGGCGAAACTGTGTCTAGCATATCTGCTTCCTTACTACGTAGCTTCAACGCAAAATATAACATGACCGCAAATGCCCCAACACTTCCAAATACACTCCCAAAGGAAGCACCTGCCGCTAGCCATTCATCTGAATATCCTAAATGCAACATAAAAAAGGCTAAACCAATCGCAGTAATGACACGTAAAATCTGTTCTACAATTTGAGAAACTCCAGAAACGGTCATATTTCCGCGCCCTTGAAAATACCCTCTCATCATTGCAATCGTAGGGAAAATTAACAAGGCTGGTGCAATTGCCCGTATAGCTATAGATGCCTGCGGTACTTTAGAATACGCAGCATAATACGGTGCAGCAATGTATAAACCCAGCGTAGCAACAATCCCCATTATTACGGAAAAAATTAAAGCTGCATGATAAATGCGCTTCGCTTCATGAGGTTTGTTTAATGCATATTTCTCTGAAACCATTTTACTTAACGTACTTGGAATTCCGCCAGATGCAACAGTTAATAACATTAAATATACATTGTTCGCAATCCCGTAAGCAGCGTTTCCTAAATCACCAAAAGCGTGCTCCAACGGTACACGTTGCGCAATTCCAAGCAACCGAACTAATAACGCTGCTCCAGCAAGTATCAGCGTCCCTTTTACAAATGACTCCTTTTTAGCCAAGTAAATCCTTCCTTTCAACAGTGCCGACCTAGTCACATTGGCTAAGGGGGACTTTGTCTAATAAATCTTATAATTGTTATCGATACTATGATTTTAAAATATAATCCCGAATAATTAACGCAATACCATCTTCATTGTTGCTCGCGGTAACGACATCCGCTTCTTCCTTCACGGTTTCTTGTGCATTGCCCATTGCAACACCTAGCCCTGCCGCTTTTATCGCTGCTAGGTCATTTAAGCTGTCGCCAACGGCAACCACCTCAGACATTTCAATACCAAGCAATTCCTTACAAACACGTTCAATTGCCGTCGCTTTATTAATCCCCTTCGGGTTAATTTCCAAATTCCAAGGAGATGAATTCGTAATTTCTAATCCATTTGTATCCTGCAAGGTAGTAATAAGCTGGTGACGCACCTCTTGATCCTCAGTGTTATACCCAAACTTCATCCATTGCTGTGTATCAATAAGTGAATCATCCCAGTTACGCTGATTATAATTCCCCTCAACAGAATAAGCCCAAAACCAAGTGCCTGTCTCTTTTCCCAATTTGACCATTAGCCGGACTAGCTCTTTATCCATCATTTCACGGTGGTGAAGCTCACATGGTTTTTTCCATACTTCACTACCATTTACCGTAATCATTGGCGTACTTAAGCCTAATTGTTCACCATACGATATGGCCTCATAGAAAGATCGTCCTGTTGATAAGCAGACATGAACACCCGCATCTATCGCTTTGCGTATCCACTCTGCGGTCATAGGTGTTACTTCCTGTTTGTCATTTAACAATGTGCCATCCATATCTAATGCTAACAATTTGTATTTCAAGATGTCGTCATCCTCCGTTCATATGCTGCAAACCCTAGTCAAAAAAATCACATAAGCTTATTCTACCATGAAGCAAAGGAAGCCACCAAGCTTTACTTACATTAACATTCATTTAGATTACCTGTACCATCAACAAAATAGCCACTCTCCTTCACTTATTAGTAAAGGAAAATGGCTGTTTCAATATTAGCTATTTTTATTAATCTACAACTACCGATTTTAACCGACGTCGTTTACTGAACCGCGCAAGCAAACCATGTCGTGGCGATAAAATAAACACCAGTGCAAAAATAATGCCCGCAACACTAATCATCGCACCTGCAATGGAAGCATCTATCCATTTTGCACTGTAATAGCCACCTACAGCACTTAAAATTCCAATAAACGAACTGTATACGATCATCATGCCTAAGCGATCTGTTAATAAATACGCCGTCGCCGCAGGTACAATCAACATTCCAACAACTAGGATTGCTCCTACACTTTCGAATGAAGCCACCGTCGACAAGGATACTAGCCCCATCAGTAGGTAGTGAAATAACATCACAGGGATGCCAAGCGCTGCGGCTAGCGCAGGGTCAAACGCGCATATTTTAAACTGCTTATAAAACACAGAAATGACAACTAAAATAATGAATAGTGTAATTCCTAACATCCATACGGCCACAGGTCCCATATCATAACCATTTATAATCAACGTGTTCCACTGAACATAAGCGATCTCTCCAAACAATACACAATCTAGATCCAGATCAATTTGTGAAGCGTTGCGGCTTATAATAATGACGCCAATTGCAAATAATGCCGTAAATACGATCCCGATGGATGCATCACTTTGTAAGCCCCCATTTTGCAACAATTGAATGAGAAATACCGTAATGAGCCCTAAAATAGCTGCACCAAGCAACATCAGCATGGAGTCTCTTGAACCACCAATTAAAAAAGCAATAGCTATACCTGGCAATACAGAATGACTAATCGCATCCCCAACTAACGCCATTTTACGTAAAACGAGAAAACAACCTAAGATGCCACAGCTAATCGCAACGAGGGAGCCCGTTAAAATAATCCAAAAATCACTCATTATAGCTCCCCTCTTTCTACCGTTGATTTCGTTGATACGATCGGTTCGACATCTAATTGACGCTTCAAATCATATCGATGTTTTGCTTGCCTCATCCACTTAAATACTAAACCTTTGGCAGGAGCAAACAGAAAAGAAAAAGTGAATAATGCCGTTGCCGACAACACGGTAACTGGTCCTGTAGGTAAATTAGAGACACTAGAGCTAATCATCGTCCCCACCATACCTGATAAAGCACCAAACAAACCTGCCAAAACAACCATTACACCTAACGTCTCACTCCAATACCGCGCAGCTACCGCTGGGGTAATAAGTAATGCTGCAACCAAAACAACACCCACTGCTTGAATGCCAATGACAACCGCGATTACCGTAAATAATAATAACAGTTGCTCTAGCAATGCGACTTTAAAGCCTAATCCCCTAGCAAATGCAGGATCAAAGCAAATCAGCTTAAATTCCTTAAATAACAACGTACAAACCACGATTAACACAAGCGAAATGCCTGCCATTAAATATACATCAGATAACATCATGGATGCGGCTTGACCAAACATATATTTATCTAGTCCACTTTGGTTGCCACTTCCACTATGCTGAATTTTAGTCATAAGCACTACGCCAACTCCAAAAAAGACAGTGAGTGTAATGCCTAATGCTGCATCCTGCTTAATTCTAGAAAATTTCGTAATGATATGAATCCCTAACGTAGCGATGACGCCCGAAACAATCGCTCCAAGCATAAAAAGCCCCATTGATTTAACTTCTGTTAACATAAACGCAATGCAAATCCCAGGTAAAGCAGCATGGGCTAATGTATCGCCTAATAAGCTTTGCTTACGCAAAAAAGTAAATGCACCAATCACACCACTACCCAAGCCTAACAACAAGGAGCCCATTAAAATCCATAACATATTTGGGTCTAACATAAAATTCACAAGTGTATTCCACATGTTCTCACCTCACTTCTACAGGTGCTTCTACAGGTGCTGTAGGGGATTCTAAAGATGGATTTACGACATCACTGAGAATTGCTAATCTACCGCCATAGGCCTGTTGCAGATGATCACTAGTGAAGGTCGTTTCTGTAGGTCCCGCTGCTACAATCGTTTTATTAATTAAAATAACGTGGTCAAAATATTCACGAACCGTAGATAAATCATGATGAACAACAAGGACGGTTTTCCCTTGATTTTTAAGCTCATGCAGTAGTTGTATAATTGCCTTCTCCGTTGTTGCATCTACACCTGCAAAGGGCTCATCCATTAAGTACAAGCTAGCATCCTGCGCTAATGCCCGAGCAAGGAATACACGTTGCTGCTGCCCACCTGAGAGCTGACTAATTTGTCTACCTGCAAATTCAGCCATACTTACCTTTTCCAAGCAATCCATCGCTATTTTACGTTCTTGTGCACCAGGCCGTTTAAACCATCCCAAATGCCCGTACCTTCCCATCATAACAACATCAAGTGCGTTTGTTGGAAAATCCCAGTCGACTGACTCTCTCTGCGGAACATAACCAACCTGCTTACGGTTTTGCTGATATGTCCCTCCAAAAATTGAAACTTCACCATCCACGACAGGGATAAGTCCCATTGTCGCTTTTAATAATGTAGATTTACCTGCCCCATTAGGCCCCAATATTCCAATCAGCTTACCTGACGGAACCTGAAAGGATACAGATTGAAGCACTGATTTCTTTTGATAAGCTACCGTTAAATTTTTCACTTCTATTGGATATGTTTCCATATTAGATTCAACTCCTTTTTCCCAGTAATCCGTCTTATATCTTATTTCAAAGCCTCTACAATGGTGTTTACATTATGTTGAACCATTTTAATGTACGTATCTGCATCTGAGCCAGGTTCTCCTAAAGAATCAGAGTATAGCTCGCCCCCAATTGTTACTTCATGTCCTAATTGCTTAGCGCCTGCAATGACAGCCTCCATTGATTTTGTAGGAATACTGGATTCAACAAACACCGCTTTGATTTTATTATCGATTAAGTAATCACGGAGCTCACTTACATCCTTAGAGCCATATTCCGCCGCAGTACTTATCCCTTGTAGCCCCATTACCTTCATGCCATAAGCGTCACCAAAGTAACCAAAGGCATCATGTGCCGTAACCAAGACTCTCGATTGTTCTGGAATTTGAGCAATTTTCTCCTTTACCTCTGTATCTAGCTTCTCTAAATCTTTAATGTAGGCTTCTGCATTGTTACGATATAACTCCGCATTGGCTTGATCATATTTGATCAGTACATCACGCACCGTTTCAGTAGCGGAAATCCAATGCTTTACATTAAACCAGATATGAGGGTCAAATTCAGTCCCACCTGTATCTTGTCCTGAGCGAAGCACAGCTTTATCAATATTTTGTGAAACAGCAGCAACTGGCTTTTGATTTCCTAATTTTTTAAAAATATCATTGAGCTTCCCTTCCAAATGTAAGCCACCATAAAAAATAATATCCGCTTGATCTAGGCGCTCCATATCGCCATGCGAAGCTTTATATAAATGGGGATCCACGCCTGGTCCCATCAGTCCTTTGACCTCTACCTCATCCCCACCTACAACCTCAACAATATTCGTAATCATCCCAATCGTTGTAACTATGTTAATTTTGTTGTCAGCAGAGGGCCGAGTTGCTTCACTTCCTGAACTATCCACCTTACTACATGCCGCAATAATAATGAGTGCAACAACGCCTAACGTCATCTTCAAACGCTGAAATGGTCCCTTTTTAACGGGAAGCTGATCCTTTTCCATTTGAACCTCTCCTTTTAAACATAGTTTTATATTTTAGTACAAGCTAATTTTCTTTCTCATAAGACTAAGTTTTATCCGAATATAAAAATGTTTCCCTAAGGCAAATTTTAAAGCATAGACAGCTAAATGGCAAGAAAAAAATTATCCCTTTATTCTTATAAATAGTCTATATATTTACATAAAATGATATATATGATAGAGTTTATTACAAATATTAGGAGGTGTAGTAATGAATTTTAATTTTATTAAAAGAAGAAGTATTAAACAATTTGCACTCTCAAGTCTTATGCTTTGTTTGCTTGTAGCACCACTTTCTTCTGTAAATGCCTCTAACATCAATGAACAAGATCAAATTAATCTAAATGATATCAATGAAAGATCTGGCCTAATAACTCCGTTAGATTCATTAACCTATAAAATTGGAGAGACATCTACTCATATTTATTTTAGTGGTAAAGTTACTATTTCTTATAATGCAAAAGGAGGAAGCCAGGGGATTCATATCGGGGTATATCAAGTTGGTGCAGGTCCTGTCTCTGTAGAATCAGGATTTTTCGCTGGCAAGGGATCTGTAACTTATAATTTACACAAGTATCATTATATAGTAGTAGAAGGTGATACTGGAGTATCCGGAACATATACAGTAACCTACTAAGACATAAATTACCTAAAAAAGATACCTGTTCGTAAAAATGAACAGGCATCTTTTTTATTCTTAATGGATTATCAATTTCGCTTATCCTTCTCTTGCTTTAACCCCTTCTTAGGGACACCGTCAAGTCCATATTCTTGATCATAAGCGTCAAAAATTTTACGAGCGACAGGAGCAGCACTAGTGGCTCCAAAACCACCCTCAGGAATAACTACAGCTACCGCTAGTTTTGGATTTTCGCGTGGAGCAAAGGCGATAAACACCCCATTATCGCGCATTTTTCCGTTTGCACGTTGTTCAGATGTACCTGTTTTTCTCGCGAAGGAGTATGGGAAACCAGCAAATGCTTGACTTACATTCGTTTCCATCCCACCGATAACAGTTTTCCAATAGGACTCATTAAATTTCACTTCATTTAATACTTTGGGTTTAAATTCTTCGATAACATTTCCTTCTGCATCCGTAATTTTTTTCATCAAATGGGGTTGCATTCGTTTACCATGGTTAGCCAACGTCACAGTAAACTGAGCTAATTGTAGGGCTGTATATCTTCCTTGCTGTCCAAAGGAAGCATAGGCCAATCTAGCTAGCGCTGTTTCTGTGGGGTTGTTATATTCTAAAACGCCTAAAAATTCTTTAGGTAAGTCAACTTCTGTACTAACACCCAATCCAAATTCCTTCATGTAATCATGCCATATACCAATTCCTTTAGCTCCATATTTTTGATACAATTTTTCCCCAACCATTTTAACCATAAAGGTATTTGAGGATTTTCTGATTGCATCCGCAGGGCGTAATGATCCATAAGCATGGGAACCAGAGTTACGCACACGAGCCGAATTATTTTTACCAAAGTAGGCAACACCACTATCGTTGTAATAAGTACTTGGCGTATAAAATCCTTCATTTAAACCAATTAAGACCGTCAACGGTTTAATTGTAGAACCAAGCAAGACGGTAGAATCAAAATTATGACCTGATTTTCCTGAACTCATTGGTGTAACTGTTCCATTTTGATAATTACCAGAAATTTTTGCCCAGTTCTCTGGTGAGATACTACCACTACTCCATACGTTAGTATCATAGTCTGGCATACTTGCCATTGCAACAATGTTACCTGTATCCACTTCCATTGCTACCGCATATCCTGTTTTCGCATTAGGTTGGGTAGAGCCCGATACGGCATGGCTACGTACCCACTTAATTTGATCCATAATCGCTTGCTCCGCAGTCATTTGCACCTTTTTATTTAATGTAGTATGCACATCGTAGCCTTTTTCAGGTGGGGTTATATTTGAAACCCCTAAAGCCATATTACGTGGATCAATAGGTACACTTTTATAACCATTTTTGCCACGAAGATATTCCTGATATTGTAGCTCTAGCCCATCATAGCCAACATCTTCAGTTTCTTTATATTGGACGGCAGGATCATCATTTTTACTTGCTTTAATATCTTTATAATATTTTAAGTTTGTTGAGGCATTTGCATATTTTCTTATATAACCCACCGCTTGAACCGCAACGGTATCTGGATCATATTTTCGTATACCTTCTTCCACGATATCAATTCCAGGAAACTCATTTTTCCGCTCTAAAAAGTAAGCTACCTCGGCTTTATTCAAATCCATTTTAATGCGACGAGGGATAAACCCACCATTCATCGCATAATTTAAGTCCATCGACTTAATAATATCTTCTTCGGTAAGTGGTTTTTCTTGTTTAGAACCATATTTGTCAAAAACATCTTTTAGCTTTTTAGCTAACGCAACAGCTTCCTCATAATTTTTTTTACCTGCTTCGGATGCTTGATTATATGAATTTTTTTGTAAGGTCAAATAAAGTGACTGAACTGGAATAGAATATGCTAATTTCTCCCCACCATCCGCTAAAATGGAGCCACGAATTGGAGATAAAGGGACTTCCTTCACACGCATACTCGCTTCTTGTTTTGATAAAGATGGCCCTTCTACAAATTGTAGGATAGCAAGTCGTACGATAATAACGGTAAAAATAGCAAAAGCACTAAAGAAAAAAATGTTAAGTCTTATATTAAAATGACGTTGCATTTGATCTTCTTGTTCGCGTTGATCCTCAGAATAAGCACGCTTCATGATTTTCATGTCCCACCTTCATTAAACTAAAACCTTTTTTTACTTTTCTATATTAACATAACGGGAAAGGGAACTGTGAAGTTACAGTTATTACAATTTTGAAAAAAATTATTGCCCCTAAAATAATTAGATACCTGAAACGAGCTTATCCGCAACATGGGTTTCAGCAAATTTAGGTGGGTTAAACCAGTCTCCACTACTTGCCCAAGTGCTATCTAAAGGGATCCAACGGTTGGATTCCGAAAGATATACTTCATTCCAAGCATGGGGTCCATAACCACCCTTACCATCGTAACCGAGTCCTGTCACTACTTTCACCTGCAAGCCTTGGGATCTTGCCATCACTGCGTATAGTCGAGAATAGTCAATGCAGACACCACGCTTCGTATCATACGTCATCTGTGGCGTTTGCTCATGCCATATTCCTTTTTCTTCATAATCCTTCACTTTATTGTTGTCATAAACAATTTGCTTGCCAACCCAATCATATAACTTACGAGCCTTTTCTTCATCATTTCTTGCACCAGAAGTCACCTTAATCGCTGTCTCCTCAATTGATGTTGAAATATTAGCATCAATGACCTCATACTTACGTTGCCACATTCCGTTTAGCTCTTGACCCACCGTACGTGTAAATACTGGTAGTTTCTCCTCAATAAGATTGCCTGCCAACGGCTTAATAACACGATTAGCAACCTCTTGATATGGAGGAGAAGCCTGTACATAATGGCTAAATTTAGTTTCTGGCATTAGTGTGACTACGATAAACAAAATAACAATAATGACTAAGGAGCGTGCTACTCCGATGACCAAGCCAATAATTCCCCCAAATACACGACCAAAGCTAGTTAAAGAAGATGAACTATTAAAAAGATGCGTGCCCCCACTAAATACATAACGTTGAATAAGCGCTAATACAACGCGTATGAGCCAATATACAGCAAGGAAAACAATTGCAAACCGCATGAGCGGGAAATCTCGAATCGCAGTCACAAACGTATACCATGTTTTCTCCCATAGTGATAAATCTCTTGTTGGAATGACAACATGCTTAACTAACCAGTTCTGAACCACAGGTGCCATCCACATCGTAAGTGGCAGTGATAATGCAATCCCAACCACTGAAAGCACCCCACCACCTACTAACGAGAGTAATTGATTTGCAGACCTAGAAGCTCCACGCAACATCCCTTGCAGAACAGATCCTAACAAGATAAATATAATAATGATCGTTATAAAATTACGCTCCTGTAGACTCTGTACCCAATCTGTTAGCATGTGTGCCTCCTTCTTATTTACTTCTTATTATTTCTCTTCGCCTCTTGAATAAAGGCAGTAATCGTGTCATTTACAGACCATTCACCTAAAGATACACCATGTGATGAGATTCTCACCTTATCATTCCCTGGTTTACCAACGACTTCAAGGTTTTTCGTTGTAATGGTGTACGTTCCATCGCTATTTTGAGTCCATTTTGCTTCCTTCGCTTCATTTTTAAGCATATTCAGCACTTGATCTTTACTTAAGTTTACTGCTTGATCCGTCACGGAAGTTAATGCACCGCTAATGTCCTTGAGTGAAATTCCACTGTAAATAATTATAAAGGCAGCAATGATCAAAACCAAAACCCACTTAATTACAGTCTTCACAAAATTAATAACCATTAATAAGACAACAAGTGCAACCACAATCACAAGCCAATTTTCTTTTAAAAACGTAATCCATACGTCTGCATTCATCTTTACTATAAGCCCCCTTATCAATTTATCCATATTTTCATCACATCATCGCAATACGCTTATTATACATGATGGTTATGTATGAAGTCATTTTCTCAGGTCTAAGTTTGTCCAGCAGAGCGTACTAGTTTATTAGAAGACTTAAATAGGAGGTCAGGTTATGAAGATGGCATTTTGGCTTTATTTTTTTATGTTTCTAGCCTTTTTTGATTTACATGCCGCTTATCCCATTTTAACACCGTATGCCTTATCGCTTGGCGCCGCCCCTGCCTTTATTGGCTGGATGATGGGCATCTATGCCCTTACTCATTTACCTGGCAACCTGATTGCCGGACAAGGTGTTGACCGTCATGGGAGCAAAGGATATATGGTTTTTAGCTTAATAACAGCAGGAATTATCCTATTATTGCAATCCGCTGTTACAGCACCTTGGGAGCTCCTTGTTTTGCGCTCGATTAGCGGCTTTGTCTTAGCTTTTTTATCTCCCGCTTGCTTAGCGATGCTTACTTCCCTTTCAAGCAATGCCGCACAGCAAGGGAAGCTATTAGCAGGTCATGGCGTCGTGCATACATTGGCGTCGGTTCTATCTCCCGCGGCAGGTGCACTTTTAGCAGCTAAAATGGGCTTCACCTTTACATTCCAATTTTTAGGCTGGTTACTTATTGCAACAGGAATCATCGCCATATTTACAATTAAAGAAAATCGCACGCTACTTCAGCCTACGACAAATCAAAAAAAGTCAGTCCCACTTCAATTTAAAATTATTCCTTTTCGCTATTATGTATTACCGTTAGCCGTGTCGTGTGCCCAAGGGATTTTATTTTTTGAACTCCCTTTACAAGCAGGTGGCACCGCTCATATTATGCATACAGGTATTTATTTTTCAATTATTAGCCTTGGTTCCTTATTGACATTATCCTTGTTATTTTTGAATCATTTTTCTCCCTTTTACAGAGTACAATTTGGAATCCTGGGCATTGCCTTAGCTTTTTTTGCCTTAGCCGCAGTACCGGAAATCCCTATGTTAGTCACTTTATTTATGTTAGGTATGGCAAAAGGAATTGTGTTCCCTGCAATGGCTTCTTTATTCATAGAGCTTAGTGGTGGAAAACGACTAGGGACCGTATTTTCATATCAATCGATTGCGATGTCCATTGGAGCATTTATTGGACCGATCTTAGCTGGTGTCATTCATGGAAGCTCCTCCCCTTATTTTGTTTCATTTTTTATTCTAATGATTTGTCTCATTACCATCTATCCCGCAAATAATTTAACGACCGTAGGCTCTCACACAAGAGTTTAGGAGATCACCTACATAAAATACCTTGTAACATTGAACATACGTTTATGAGGAGGGGAAAACATGAGCTATATCGATCCATGTGCTCCAGCATGTGGTGCTCCTGCACCAGTTTATGGCTTCTGGACAACAACAGGAACAATTCTTGTATTGTACATCTTGCTTGTCATCATTTTGCGTGCACCTTTTGCATAAAAGAGACCTAAAAACCCCTTGTACGGCTAACCACTCTGGTTAGTCGTATTTTAATTTCATTAAGTGTAAACTATAAAATATAGTTACATGACTTCATATGTATGCTTTAAAGCAGAGGTGAACTAACTTGGACATCACAATCATTGTAGAAGGTAAAAATGATCGAAGCAGGCTAAAGCGATTACTGAGCGACGAGGTTCAAATTTTGTGCACATTCGGGACACTGAATAGTCAAAAATTAGAAACGTTACGCAAAAAGATTGGCAATCATGAAGTTTATTTGTTTATGGATAATGATGCGGCAGGAAAAAAAATTCGAGGTGTGCTCAGGGATGCTTTTCCAGATGCTGAACATATTTATACAAGGCGAGGTTATGCAGGTGTGGAAGGTACACCTAATGAATATTTAATTCAACAACTAGAAAAGGCCGGACTAGAGGAATGGATCAACTACCCTCCGCCCGACCTATTAAATTTATAACCAAGTTGTATCCAATACAATGACAAGTAACATAATCGTTAAATAGTTAATGGAGAATAAAAACACTTTTTTAGCCCATTTATCATTGTCTTGTGAGTTAAAGCCTTTAACCGCCATAAACAACCATAAAACCGATAAAATCTCACCGACAATTAAAAACCAAATGCCTGTGTAGTTGTATACATACATCAAGATTGGAATCGGAATTAACAGTGCAATATAGGGAAGCATTTGTAGCTTTGTTCTTGGTATTCCCTTCACAACAGGAAGCAATGGGAAACCCGCTGCGCGATATTCCTCTACACGACGAATTCCAAGCGCCCAAAAGTGAGGGGGTTGCCACAAAAACAACATTGCAAATAACAAGATTGCACCCAAGTCAATTTTTCCTGAAACGGCAACGTATCCGATCACTGGTGGCATCGCTCCCGAGATTGCCCCTACAGAGGTACTCCATGTTGATGTACGTTTTAGCCACATTGTGTATACGAGCACATAAACGACCATACCCACGATCCCACATACACCTGCTAACCAACCAGAAAATATAAATAGTGTTGTTAAACCAACAATACCAAGGATAATTCCATAAGCGAGAACCGTCGTTGGTGATATTTTACCTGTAGGCAACGCTCTTTGCTTAGTGCGCTCCATTTTTGTGTCCATTTCACGATCCAAATAGTTGTTAAACACACAAGAAGATGCCATCACAAGCAATGAACCCAGTAATGTCCATATTAAAGTACTATAGTTGATGCTCCAGTGTGAAGCTAACCAGAAGCCTGCAAAAACAGCAATCCCATTGGAACGTAAAATTCCTGGCTTTGCAAGTGCAACAAAATCCCGCCACGTAGCGGAAGAGCCTTGTGACGTTGATGTTAATGACATTGTGGCTGAATCTCCACCAGAATGATAATTAGCATTTTTCGCCATACGTAAACATCCCTCCAAATGAATAAAAAATCCATATCTATTTAGTAGTAATTTTTTGTTGTTTTTATTCTCTTGCTATAAACTTTATCACATCATAAGCCAAATTTGTTTACCAATACTTTGAGAAAATACGATATATGTGTCTATTCAGTGAACAAAAAAACTCTAACCTCAATGCAACATTGAGATTAGAGCTTTCGTTAAATAAATTTCAAAAATCATAGGTTTGAATGAGGCTCAATCTTGAAATTAGTTCTTGACCGCTAACCCAAATTAGCGAAGAGACAGAGCGATTCTGAAGATTGTCTTTTAAAATCTAATTCCATCCATCAATAGACTTTAATAAAAAGGAATTTGATTTTAACACAATCGCAAGAACGCTCTGGATCGTAGCTACCAGACTCCTATCGTAGTCAAGTACTAATTTCTATATAGAGCCTTAAATGATTTAAATCATTTTTTCAGGCTTCACCATTTGATCAAATTGTTCTTCAGTTAGAATGTTTAATTGAATTGCTGCTTCCTTTAAGGTTAAGTTCTTTTTATGAGCAAGCTTGGCAATTTGCGCAGCCTTTTCATAACCGATATAAGGATTAAGCGCTGTTACAAGCATTAAAGAATGCTGAAGATGCTGATCAATGACTGGGAGATTAGGTTGTATCCCCTTCGCACAATGCTCATCAAATGAAATCATTACATCTGCTAATAGACGGCATGATTGTAAAAAGTTATAGATGATCACTGGCTTAAACACATTTAATTGAAAGTTTCCTTGGCTTGCAGCAAAACCAATACTGGTATCATTACCTAACACTTGGCATACGACCATTGTCATCGCTTCGCTTTGGGTCGGATTTACCTTCCCAGGCATAATTGAGCTACCTGGTTCATTTTCGGGAATAATCAGCTCTCCAAGTCCACTACGAGGTCCACTTGCTAAAAAGCGCACATCGTTTGCGATCTTCATCAGATCAGCACTTAACGCTTTGAGCGCACCATGCACATGGACAAGCTGGTCATGGCTTGTTAACGCATGAAATTTATTGGCTGCAGAAGTAAACGGGATAGATAACTCCTTACCAATGCCTTCTGCCACTAATCGCCCAAAGTCAGGATGCGCATTTAGACCCGTGCCTACTGCAGTCCCGCCAATAGCTAACTCCAATAGCGATTGAGAACTATGTTGTATAAATGCTTCACATTTGTCCAGCATTTCATGCCATGCACTAATCTCTTGGCCTAAAGTTAGTGGTGTTGCATCTTGCAAATGGGTACGTCCAATTTTAATGACATCCTCAAATGCTTTTGCTTTATGTGCTAAAGTTTGTTTAAGTTGACGTAGTGCTGGCAATACCTGCTCATGTATAGCTAAGTATGCTGCAATATGCATGGCCGCAGGAAAAGTATCGTTAGAGCTTTGGCTTTTATTTACATCATCATTTGGATGAACCTGCTCCTGACTGTTCTGGAGCGTAAGCAATTCATTACTACGCCTTGCAATAACTTCATTCACATTCATATTGCTTTGCGTGCCACTCCCTGTCTGCCAGACAATAAGGGGAAAATGGGCATCTAGTTTGCCTGTTATAATTTCATCAGCAGCATCAGCAATGGCCTGAGCTTTTTCAGCGCTTAATGAACCTAAAGCCTGATTTGCTAATGCCGAATGTTTTTTAATTTGCGCTAGACCATATATAACAGTAAGCGGAATCTTTTCGTCGCCAATTTTAAAATTTTGCAAGCTACGCTGCGTTTGTGCGCCCCAATATTTATCATTTGGAACCTCTAGCTCGCCAAATGTATCCTTTTCAATTCTAAACTCCATAACTATTCACCTCATTATCTTGGCAGGAAGCCCATTAGATGGCGTACTTCCTTGATTGTTCTTGAAGCTTCCTCTCTTGCACGCTCAGCCCCCTGTGCTAAAATGCTAGTTAGCTCGCCAGATTGACGGATGTCGTGATAGCGTTGCTGAAGGGGTTCAATAAAACTCACCACAACCTCAGCTAATTCCTTCTTAAACGTACCGTACATTTCTCCCTCATACTTCTTTTCAATCTCAGCTAGCGTTAAACCCGAAAACTGACTATAAATCGCCATCAGGTTACTAATTCCTGGCTTCTCAGCAGGATCAAAAGTTACTGCACCACCTGAGTCTGTGGTTGCACGGCTAATTTTTTTGCGGATTACCTTTGGATCATCTAGCAACGTAATATAACTTCCTGCGTTAGGACTACTTTTACTCATTTTAACCGTAGGATCATCTAGTGCCATAACACGAGCACCCACCTTTGGAATAAATGGCTCTGGAAGAGTGAAGTATTCGCCGTAACGAGAATTAAAACGGGTAGCCAAATCACGAGTCAGCTCTAAATGTTGCTTCTGATCATCTCCAACTGGGACTAAATCAGCATTATACAATAAGATATCTGCTGCCATTAATGCAGGATATACAAATAGCCCTGCCCCAATCGTTTCCTTCCCTGAAGATTTGTCTTTAAATTGAGTCATGCGCTCAAGTTCTCCCATAGATGCCAGCGTAGTCATAATCCATCCTAGCTCAGCATGCTCCGGCACATGTGATTGCATATATATTTTAGATTTGGTTGGATCAACACCGGCAGCGATATACAGGGCTGCTACCGATTCAGAGCGCTCTCTTAAATCTGCGGGATCTTGAGGTACAGTAATCGCATGAAGGTCCACCACCATATAATTACAGTCATAATCATCCTGCAAGGCAACATAGTTTTTTATAGCACCAATGTAATTTCCAATTGTAATATTACCGCTAGGCTGCGCACCTGATAATACTTTCTTTTTCATTAGAATATCCTCCTTTAACATTTAACTTTCAAAAAAACTGAACGCAAAAAAATCCCATCATCCCCCAAAGGGACGTGAGACCGTGGTGCCACCCTTATTCGTCAAATGGAATCATTCCCAGTGATAGAAATGAACATGTGCCATTTGACCTCAAATGTTCAAATAACGACGAACAAGCCGTCTGGCATACTATGCTAAAATAAAAGTATTCAAGCAGTTGTGCTCAGAACTCCCGAGTCCATTCAGCATTAGGCTACTTACCGATTCTCATCAGCCATCGGCTTTCTGACAAAGCACATCCTAAGCTTACTTATCTCGATCAACGTTTTCCAATTTATGTTACTATCTGCTACTTTCTTAATGCAATCATAATCGTAGTTTGTCAAAGATGTCAAATCTGATTTTTCGTGACACTAAAAAAGTGTTATGATAAAGCATAAGTTTAAAGATTATGTGGGAAAAGGAGCATCGATATGAACAAAGTGACCAAAGGGCAATGGAATGGTTATGATACTTACATCTTACATAGCCCTGAACTTGAAGTCACGCTGCTACCCCGTTTAGGCAATAATATTATTCGCTTGTGGGATTGTAAACATCAGCGCGATGTGCTTCGCCACCCAGATGAAAATGAGCTGGAGTTTTATTTACAAAAGCCGTATCATTTCGGCATACCGTTATTATTTCCACCTGGTCGGATCAACAAAGGGCAATTTCAGTATGAGGGTCAACATTATGCATTTGATCGTAATACTGCAAATGACAACCATATTCATGGTTTACATCGTATTCAAAGCTGGTGTGTCAGCGATATTGAAGAAGAGGAAGATAGCTGCGCCGTTATCACCGAATTTGATACACAAAATGATGAAAATTGGATGAGGCAATTTCCAGTTCATCTTAAATTAGAAATGACGTTACGTCTTCAGGGTTCTGTTCTTACGCAGTCATTTAAAATTACACATTTAGGCGATAAAGCCGTTCCTATCGGTCTTGGGCTTCACACTTGGTTTCTTCTCGATGGTGAACCAGAGCGATGGCAAATTAAATTACCTTGCGAAGGCATTTACGAGCTTAATGAGGAACAAATTCCTACAGGCAACATCGAACCATTAGGGGATCTATCACTTTTAAAAGAAGGCTTGAACTTAGCTAATCAAAATTTTGATACCCTTTTTCATATCGGCAACCATCCTGCAGAAGCACTGCTTTTACGCGAGGATGGTTATGGAATTAAATATGCAGCCGATGAAGCCTTTAAGCATTGGGTGCTATTTACAAAAGGGGAGATTGATCAGTTTTTCTGTATTGAGCCCTATACTTGGTTACCTAATGCTCCTAATCTTTATGTCTCACCACAAATCAGTGGTTTAATTGATCTTCAACCACAACAAACAATCTCAGTTTCAACACAGCTCGAGATCCTATCCGCATTACAATAATTCAAGAAGAGTGAGTTAAGGAATCCAGATCCTTTACTCACTCTTCTTTTTGTAATCTAATCCCTTTAGCTATATCCATGCTTCTCGTTGTTCACCTAACCTTCCGTGTAATATTTACCAATATATTTACTTTGTATCTGCTGTATATTTTCTCTCCTAAAAACCATACTAACATCACAACAGCAAAGGAGGTGACACACATGGCAAATAACAATCAAGGCGGTAGCCGTACTAACAACCTTGTTGTTCCTCAAGCAAACGCTGCTCTTCAACAATTGAAATATGAAGCTGCTCAAGAGTTAGGCGTTACAATTCCGGCTGACGGTTATTACGGGAACTACACTTCTCGTGAGACTGGATCTCTCGGAGGTTACATCACTAAACGTCTAGTACAAATTGCGGAGCAACAATTGTCAGGTCGTTCTAACCTGTAATTGTCATTACTCCATATCAACATATGAGAAACAGGCGTACTGTGCATAACAGGCGCCTGTTTTTCAATACATATTACTATTCCCTACTTCTCTTAGTACATAATTATTGCATGGTTTCTTTTATGATTTCTTTTCAAGAAGTCATGTCATTGTTATATGTATGTTTACGTCCTTGGTATCTTTGAACCATCAAACTTGCCATATTATAATTGGATTCAATAATAGCATCTACGATAATTTTTCCTTGACGTAACGCAAACTCATAACTAATTTCTCCATGAGTCCAATAGTGCTTAAATTTCAAGGCATCAATCGCCATCTCACGAAATGTTTTAAATTGCTCTCCATTCAGACCCATTTCCTCTTGAGCTAACATTCCACCACGTCCCGCAATTGGATTATGCTTAATTCCAAACTTGCCGATCACATTGTTACGAATCTGTATAAATACGGTTCCAGACGACATCGCTTTTAGCTCTACTTCTAATTCCTTAAAGACAAGATCAATTTGCCGAGCAAGAGAAAGTTCTGTAGTATTCAAAATACATTCTCCTTTTATAGTTAATTTTACCTATTTATTAGGTATTAAGACTCATTATATTCCATAATTATACTATCATCAACACAAACTACAAAAATAGGTATAAATTGCTGTAAATTGAACAAAAAAAGAGTATATCTCACACAATTATGGAGACATACTCTTAGATACAAAAAATATAAAGACAGAATCCAATTGTTTAAACCTTATTTACTACTATCCTTAGACGCCTCATCTTTTATTGCCTTATCTAATATGACTTGTCCTTCTTGCTCTATTGTCTGAAGTGCTTCGTCCATCGATTTTTTGTTATCCTGAACTAATTTCAGCTCACGATCAACAATCGGCTGATACTGAGGATAAAAGCTTTGTGGAATTTTGTTCATGTCTATTGAAACTGCGCCTTCCAACTTCGGTTGTAATTTGTAGAACACATCTAGGCTAACGCCTTCAAATTCCTTTGAATAACCCATTCGGGACATAAGCCCGTTATTTAATGATTTCGATTTAACCTTAGCAAAATCATCGCCGTTCACGTATTTCATAAATTCCCAAGCCGCATCAGCATTTGGTGAGTTGGCTCTTATTGCAAACACTTCATTAAACTTAATATTTCGAGATTTGTCTGGCTCCGCCGGATCAACAGGTCCCGCAACGATACCAACTTGAAAAGGTTTATAATCCTTCATCGATTCCTTAGCATTTTTCATAACACTTAATGAATAAGCATTGCCAGTAGTCATTGCTGAACGCCCCATAACAAACAACTGACTTTGATAAAAATCCTCTAGGGTCCCCCCTTGGAACGTACCGTCCTTAGGATTGTAAATTACACCCGCATCTATTGCCTCTTTAGCAAGCTGGTAGGTCTGTTTCCATGAATCCGTATTTAATGTAATTTTCATCGTGTCTGTGTTTATATATTTTAAGCCTTGGGTAGATGCGATTTTCAAAGCTAAGCTATCAATTGTCATCCCATAATCATTGCCAAATCCATAAATACGGGTTTTCTCATCACCATCAGTGGGAAAGCGGCGGGCTAAATCAAGGATTTCCTTCCATGTCATACTATCATGTGGTACATCAACCCCATGTTTAGTGAATAAATCTACATTATAAAAAAGAGCGTTTCCATAAAATGAGGGAGCTAATCCGAATAGTTTACCCTCCCCTTTGTCCTTAAGGATCTCGATCAATGCTGGGTAGATGCTTCCAATATCATACTTATCACGTTCGATCAGGGTATTAAGCTCCATTAATTTACCTTCCGCAGCAAATTTTTCATACTCATCCATGCTCAGCGCAACGACATCTGGCTGTTCCTTCTCCATAAGATCTGCTAGCGCTTTGCTTAAATCCTGAGTATCCCCCTGATAGATACTATTTGTCGGAATCACTTCAACATCAATATTAGGATATTTTGACGAAAAAACATCACCATATTGAGTAGCAAAATACGCTGCATCCATATACATGATTTTAAGACTAGAGTGCTGCTCTTTTTCCTTGGCTGGTGCACTAGAGCAACCTCCAAACAAAACACCACATAACAAAATCAATAACGTCTTACCAACCCATTTTCTTCTCATCATAACCTCCAAATAATAGCTTTATTTTACTTCTCATATTAAAAAAGTAGAAGCCAAAGGGAAGTAATCTGAAGAATCTTGGCTAAATGCTTGGAAGAGGATGAATAAGCAATCTTCGTATCTAAGAAGTTGTTGTGCTAAGATTCTTTTCAGAATAGATCAACAATCATCTTATCTAATTCAAATTCTATATTCTAGGTTGGTCAAAATATAAGAGGATTGTGCGAAATAAAATAACATTAATAGTTTTTTATGTAAGTTTGATGATGCAATACAATTTGTAAATATAAAGAATAAAAATTTACATAAATAATTAGTGATTTTTTTCACTTTAAAATACAATATTTCCCTTATCTATAAATCTACGATAGCATTTATTCATTACTATGTAAATAATAATAGGTCAGAAACAACACTCACCCCCTTACATTTTCTAGGTTAGATAACTAGAAATTATAAGGGGGTGACCTAATTTTATAAAAAATTGTTTTTTAGTTCTCCTCAGTTAATGCCAAGAAATCCTCGACATCTTGAATCGCAAGCTTCATCGCATCTTCCCAGAAATCAGGCTGCGTTAAATCAACACCAAGATGCTTGGAAGCAAGCTCCTCTACATTCATACAACCTGTATCCTTCAACAATGCATCATATTTAGCTGCAAAAGCAGTCCCTTCTCGTTTCGCAATCGCATAAATGCCTGTGCTGAACATATAACCAAACGTATACGGGAAATTATAGAACGGAACACCTGTAATATAAAAGTGTAGCTTAGATGCCCAAAAATAAGGATGATAACTGCTAAGTGAGTCTAAGAAGGCTTCACGTTGCGCTTTTTCCATTAATGTAGAGATTTCCTCTGCCTCTATTGTTCCTTGTTTACGCAACTCATAAAACTGTGTTTCAAACAAGAAACGAGCATGGATATTCATAAAAAATGCAATACTACGTTGTACCTTATCGGCAAGTAAAGCGATTTTTTCTTCTTTAGATTGTGCATTTTCTACTAAGGCATCCGATACGATCATTTCAGCAAAAGTAGAAGCCGTTTCCGCTACGTTCATCGCATAATCTTGATTAAACATCGGTAGTCCATCCATCAAATATTGATGATATGCATGTCCTAACTCATGCGCCAATGTGGACATGTTGGAAACTGTCCCCCCAAAGGTCATAAAAATACGAGTTTGCTTGCTGACTGGCAAAGAAGTACAAAATCCTCCTGGACGTTTCCCATTACGATCTTCGGCTTCAATCCACTTTTGATTAAATGCGTGGGTAGCAAAATCAGCTAGTTTGGGACTAAACTTAGCAAATTGCTTCACAATTTCTTTAGCCGCGTAGTCATAGGTGGTTTGTCCTGTTGAATTCCCGACTGGGGCATCTACATCACACCAGCTTAGCTTATCGACACCTATCATTTGGGCTTTACGATCCATATATTTAATAAATAACGGCTTATGCTTATTAATTACCTGCCACATCATGTTGAGAGTGTCCTCTGACATTCTGTTAATCGCAAGTGGTTCCTTAAGCGCATTATCCCATCCACGATTTTCATATAACTTCAGTCTGAACCCAGATAGTGCATTTAAAGTGTCTGCACTATAGTCTGCGGTATCCTTCCATGCCTTTTCCCATTGCACAAAGGTAGCTTCACGTACATCACGATTGGCATCATCCAGCTTATTCGCCGCTTGTCCTACCGATAGTAGAACTTCATTTCCTTGCTCATCCTTGCTTGGAATATGAATATTAGCTACGATCGTATCATAGTGTTGACCCCAAGCATGATAACCAGATACAGCTAAATCAGAAGCTAAGCTTTCTAATTCAGGAGACAACTTCTCCTTTGCCTCATTTCTCTTTTCAGTTAGCACAAAAGCGATTGGCTTAACTTCTTCCCGCTCCATCCAGCCCTGCCATACGTCATCAGAGGTAAGGAATAAGAGGTTGTGGAATAAAGTCATCATATTAGAGGCTTGGGCACCCAATGAAGTGACCTTACCAGATAACTGTACTGCCTTTTTGTCATGTTGATCCTGTGCAGTTAAGCATTCCGTAAAACTAGATGCCTCTAAAATTCGAGCGGATACACTTTGTAATTGCTCAATTATGGGATCAAGCACATAGGTCTCCTCTACAGAGGTCGGTGCTTTTTGATTTTTTAAGACTTCATTTAATGCTTGAATGTCCTTTTCTAATTGGTTTAAAAATTGCGGAAAGGCTTGACCTGTTGATCCTCCTTCAAACAAGCTATCAAGGTCCCAAGTTAAAGCTACGGGTTCATTTAAATGTGACAATATTATTCATCCTTTCTAAATACCACAGACATGGATATGATAATGTGGTAATATACATTTTAAATAAAATTCAAACTAAATTAGGAGGGCAATGCTCCATGCCACCATTAAAAATATCTGCCGAAACTGCAATCAAACTTTCAGAAAAGCTTAAGGTTCCCATTGAACATTTAATGCACATGCCTCAACATATATTACTTCAAAAGCTTGCTGAGCTTGCCAAAGAAACGCCAAATGAGGGGCAACAAGACCCAACTGATTCAACAGATGAGGATAAACAATCATGATTCCCTTTAATCGCGCATTACCTTATGACATCTTTACGAAGGATGTCTACGTTCCTAATTGTCCTTTTTGTGGACAAGAGCAGGTGTTAATTCCAATAAAACCTTCTGAAATCCAAGCCGCACATGAGGGCAAAAAGAAGCTCGTTGTTTTTCCTTGCTGCGGTAACAAATTGTTCGTCACAGACAGTGATCAAGATTATTTAATGACGGATACAATTGTTAGGCGATAACACGTAATTAAGATAGCACATAATACTATGAATATGAAAAGCCTCTCGTTTTGCATTTTTGCTATCCGAGCAAAAATGCAAACGGTTCTAGATTATGATTTCATTTCATCAGGTAACTCATGTCCACCTGACAGCATATCTTCGCGTAATAATGCCCACTGCTCTCTTGAAGCACGAATCATCGCTGCGTCCATGATTTTTTTATCATTAATAACTCTAGAAAACCATTGAACCGCTTCATTATAACGACCTACTCTACGGTTAAGTTCTCCAATCAAATACATCAGACGAGCGTCACTGCCACTAATTCCCTCCAATTCATATACTTTTATGTAAGACTCTAATGCATATTGTAAAAATCGAAGCTCCTGCTCCTTATTATTTTTATAACGATATAGCCAAGCAATATGATGAAGCAGGCTAGCGATAATACGATCCTTCTCCCCAATCGTTTGAGCACAAAGGAGCGCTAACTTATACGTTTCTAATGCGGATTCCCAATCTCTTTTCCCACTAAAATCTCGTTTAATATAGCGACTACCTATATTTTGTTGATACTTTGCACGTTGCTGATCATTTAAACGGTCTAACGAATTTTCTGTGGAGGCAAATCCACAAGACGGGCATACACGTACAACATAAAAATCAGGATTTTCATTATTATAATATCTACAAAAATCAGTATCACTACTTGCTGCACGTTTAAAGCTAGGACGTACTCTAGACGTCATAAATTCATGTTCACAGCACACACATTTAATTTTAATTTGAAATAATGGTTCCAGCTCCACTTTGTGTCTTCCTCCCAACATTGGTCATGAGCTAAAGAATACAACAATCGGCTTAGGGAGTATTTACAAAATGAAATGCGGGTCCAGATAGCCGTTTTAGTACAATTTCTTTAAGTGATTTCTCCACCTGAATTTGTTCCAGAGCTTCTTTCATACAGCTTAACCATGCTTCTGCTCTTTCTGGTGTAATCGGAAATGGCATGTGTCTTGCTCTCATCATTGGATGACCATGTGCATCAGAATACAGCGATGGACCTCCTAAAAATTGAGTTAGAAACATCTCTTGCTTTTCCATCACAGGGGTAATATCCTCAGGAAACAATGGACCTAACAAAGGATGGTCTTGTACCTTCGGATAAAACGCTTCAACTAGACGTTTAATTGTATCTGCACCACCAAGCTGATCATAAATGCTGTCACTTTGCTTCAAATTTCCCAACTCCAAGCTCATTTATTAAATCGATGATGGTATCCCTTCATACACAACCACCGATTTTTTGCTTAAAGCTTATTATATCAAAAAAAAATAAAAGCTCCTAATAGGAGCTTCCACGTATAGTTGTACAAAAATATTTTAGTAACTGCTCCAATCCTCTTCACCAGAATGGATATGAGAGGCGCGAATAACATAAACAAAGGCGCATACGAGTAATCCTGCTATATAACTCATACTATCACTCCATTCACATAAATTCTAGGTACCAAGTCATTGCTTCTATAGTCTTATTCTAACACAATTTTGAAATGAATCCACCCTTTCTGTAATCGCTTTCTTAGGTTTTTTTTGTGATGTTTGTCCTCTTTCTCTCATAAGCTTAACTATGACTAGGATGGAGGAATTAAAATGAAATTAAAGCATCTTCAACATATATTGCTCATTTTATTATTATTTATGTTAAGTATTCTTATGTTTTATTATCCAGACTCTGCATGGAAATCTGGGGTTCGAGGACTTGAGATATGGTGGGATGTTTTATTCCCCTCCCTTTTTCCTTTTTTTGTTATTTCCGAGGTGATGCTTGGATTCGGTATTGTACACTTCCTAGGTACGCTACTTGACCCTTTGATGCGTCCGTTATTCCGTATTCCTGGTAGCGGAGGCTTTATCGTTGCAATGGGCTTTGCTTCAGGTTATCCCATGAGTGCTAAGCTCACTACTAAGCTACGTAAGGACAACCTCATTACACGAAGTCAAGGGGAACGTCTTGTTTCCTTTACAACAAGCTCTGATCCGATCTTTTTAATTGGCGCGGTGTCGGTCGGTTTTTTTGGTAACCCTAAGCTAGCATTGACTTTAGCGCTTGCCCACTATGGGAGTGGCATGTTGCTTGGAGTAATTTTAAGATTTACTGCCCCTAAAGCTGAAAAAATCAATACACAAAACGAGGTAGCAGGTAAAATCAGTCTCAAGCAAGCCTTTCTAGCTATGCACGAGGCAAGACTTAAAGATGGAAGAAGTGTTGGCCTTTTACTTCAGCAGGCTGTGACCTCCTCCTTACAGCTTATGACTGTAGTTGGTGGTTTGGTCTTGTTTTTTTCTGTTATACTTGAAGTCTTTACAGTGTCTGGTATTATGAGCTATTTAGCCCATGGTTTAGAGTGGATATTAGCACTTATATGGCTACCACCTAATTTAGCCGATTCCTTAATTGGGGGGTTATTTGAGGTCACATTAGGAGCAAAAGCTGCCGCTACAACCGCAGTATCACCAATGCTACAGGCCGCAGTTGCCGCTTTTATATTATCGTGGGGAGGCTTATCTGTACATGCTCAAGTTGCTAGTATTTTAAATGAAACAGATTTAAGATATACCCCTTTTCTGCTTGCACGCCTGCTCCATGCTGCTCTAGCTGCATTAATGGTCACTTTATTATGGCGATTTACGATGGGGGCATCCAGTTCATTTATTAATTTGGGTATCCCTGCGCTTAATCCAACTGAGTACCTATCCAAATGGGCCATATTTACAACGAGTTTAAGCTGGTTCATGTACATGATTGGCATGATGCTATTCCTTTTGTTACTGAAATCTTTACTAAAAATACCGGTTTATTATTTCAAAAAAAAATGAAGCAAATCATCACAACATTAAAAAACATACAATGAAACATTGTTTTCTATGAAAGAATTGATTATGATCGTTGTAACTAATGATAAGGAGCCTTTAACCTTGAAATATTACGTACTTGATCGTGGCGATGAGCTATCTGTTAATCTTAGTCAAACCTTTCATAAGCTAGCGTTTGAGCATGGACTTAGGCTCGATGCAGAATACCCTGATATCGTCGTATCCATTGGTGGGGATGGGACAATGCTCCATGCCTTCCATACATTTATCGATCGACTTTCCACTACCGCCTTTGTTGGTGTACATACAGGGCATTTAGGCTTCTATGCAGATTGGAAAAGCGATGAGATTCCACAATTGATGAGTCTGATGGAGAGCCATGCAAATGGGGAGCAACCTAGAATCGCATCCTATCCTATTATTCAACTGGATATTATTAAAAAGTCAGGCACATTATCTACCTTATGCTTAAACGAGTTTACAATTAAAAGTGTAGATGGCACATTGATGGCACAAGTGGATATAAATGATCAAATGTTTGAAATGTTTCGTGGCGATGGCATTTGTGTCTCTTCACCTTCAGGTAGTACGGCCTATAACAAAAGTTTAGGAGGCGCCGTTGTTCACCCTTCCATTGAAGCCTTACAAATTTCCGAAATTGCATCGATTAACAATCGTGTTTTTCGTACAATGGGCTCTTCATTGTTGTTACCTGCACACCATCATTGTGATATATACTCTCGTAAGGAGCAAAATTTGATGCTGACCATTGATCACCTTAGCATTCCTGTCAATGATCTTATTTCTGTTCGCTGCCAAGTTGCTGAGCAAAAGGTTAGTTTTGTTCGTTATCGTCCATTTCCATTTTGGACAAGAGTACGTAATGCGTTTCTAGATTAAATGTTATTCATGTATATGTATTCATGGGATTTATGATCAAAGACATAGATTCAATTTAGAGAGAAAAGGAAGATACCCATGTTGTTTACAAAGTTTAAAGCAAAGTCTCATGCACTCATTATTGTACTTAGTATAAGTGTATCTTTATTCACTCTGCCGCAAGCCCATGTATTTGCACAAAATACAACCACTGCTACCACTGTGGAAGCCTCAAGCTCTGAGGAACGAAATAAAGAAATGTCCTTGTTTGGAGAGGTACTTGATTATTTAGATACTTATAATATTCAAGGCGTTGAGCGGGAGCAATTTGTTGAAAATGCATTAAGAGGAATGGTTTATACACTAGAAGATCCATATAGCGATTATTTTACAAAAGAAGAGCTGCAAGCCTTTCAAGATGGAATTTCGCAATCGTACACAGGCATTGGCGTTACACTCCGCTTTAGAGATAATAAGTTATATGTCACTGATGCTCTTGATGGCTCCCCTGCTAAAATTGCGGGCATTAAAAAGGGAGATATCATTACCAAGGTGGATGGACAAGCTATAACTAGCAAGGAAGATACGATCCTTATTCAAGGGAAAGAAAACAGTTCTGTTGTTTTAACGATCTTACGTCAGGGCAAAACAATGACGTTCACGATAAATAGAGCTTCGTTTTCACTTCCATCTGTTAGAGGACAAATGTTGCCTTCTACAAAGGTAGGATACATCTCTATCGCTTCCTTCTCTGAGCAAGCTGATGAGCAATTTAATCAGAAATTACAAGCGCTGAAAAAGGAAGGCATGACTTCACTTGTCCTTGATTTAAGGAACAACTTAGGTGGTTATGTAGATGCAGCAAACAACATTGCTAAACAATTTATTAAAAACGGAATTTTAATGTATACGTCTGACCAAAGTAATGAGTTATCCCCTGTTAAAATTAGCGGCGGTACTAATATAGGAATGCCCGTTGTTGTATTAGTGAATGAGCAAACGGCAAGTGCTTCCGAGATTTTAGCCGGTGCCTTGCATGATAATGGTGTAGCGGTTACTCTAGGTTCGCAGACGTATGGGAAAGCTCGTATTCAAAACATATTCTCATTATCTAATGGTAGCGCATTAAAGCTAACCGTTCAGCGTTACTTAACACCAAATAAAGTCGATTTTAATCATATCGGACTACGTCCAGATATTGTCATCGATAATAATGCTACAGCGCAATTAATAAGTGGAATGTATAAGGCTGGCGTTAGAAAATTGGAGCTGAGTGGAAGTGTTTATGGCATTGCCATTAATGGTAGCCAATTTGCTGGTGAGCTGGATGTAATCCAAAATCCAACTAAAACAAAAACATATACCCAAGCTCGTGTGTTGTCCTCCCTAATTCGAGGTGATATAAGCTGGAATAATCAGACGCAAAGACTCATTATAAAGGATAAAAACGGAAAATCAAAGGTATTTACAAAATCTTCAGGAAATGTGAAATTAATACAGGATGAAGCGTTTATCGAGCTACATGAGTTTCAACGCCAATTTCCAGGATTAAGCTGGAGTTATCATCAAGACACACTAAAGTTAGCTTATTAGGGCGTGTCTGAAAACTTACTCAAGGTCATCTATTACTGCCTTTTCACCTCCTACTGCGTTACTTTTCCTTGACTTACCTCGGTAAGCCTGCGAAAAAGTGCCTTGTATGAATCAAAAATTCGCCAATATCTACTCCCTGCTGACTTTTTAGACACACCCTAGTCATAGCTCAACAATAAAATAACCCGAGTGATCAACAAATTCTAAGAATTTGTAATGATCACTCGGGTTTTCGTGTCTATTTTATGATGTTAAAGGTTAAGATGCTTAACTTTTAAGCTTAAGCCTCTGTATTTTCAACTGGAGCTGTCGTATTATTTTCTTTCACTCTTTGTAACACAAAATAGGCACAACCAAAATTGCAATATTCGTTAATGTAATCTGTGATTCCGGAAAATGCTGTGTCTCGATTCGCTTTGGGATGGGTATCACGTAAAAAACCTTTAAGTCTTAGCTTTTCATAACCCCAGTCTCCGATAATGTAATCATATCGGTCAAGAACCTCACTATATTTCTGTTTAAATGCTTCCGGATTCCAAGCTTCGCGATAATTTTGAATTAATTCATATGTTTTATTACCTATTTGAATCAAGCTTTACTCCCCCTGAGCATTATAATCACGATTTATTATAACATAGCTCGTCTTTGAATACGATCATAGACTAAGAATCAGAATAAAATTAGAAATTTTAAACAAACTAAGCTCATTGCTTGTTTAAGGAGGAGTTTGGTTTGCGGTCATTGCAATTTAAAGGTACACGTCGTTTTTCTACCAAGGTATGGATTAGTCTTTGCTGTGTAACTGCTCTCTTTGTAGTCTACTTATTTTCAGGTATAGGAGGCGCAAGAGCAGAAGCTCCTGACTTGCCTATCCAAGCGATGAATAAAGATGACGTATATAAGCAGCGTTTAACCTTATATAAAGATATTTCACTACTTACTAATGTCCCTTGGTATTGGTTAGCTGCATTAGATCAATATGAGAGATCGATTACACCTCAAAAAAAAATAAATAAATCGAATCATCGCCTAACGCAGATCTCTTTTCAAGAACGGCAATGGGAAGGGGCATTAAATCCCAATCCTTCTGATCAGAATCCAACAACAATTGCGATGTTTGGTGGAATTGGAATTGATGCAAATGCAGATGGCAAAGCAGATCCGAACAGTGACCGAGATGTGTTATTCACTGTCGCTACCTATTTATCTAAATCAGGATATAAAGAAGATGATATCCGAATTTCATTATGGCGTTATTATCAAAAGGATTCTGCGGTCAGACGTATTCATCAGTTTGCCAAAATATATAAGCAATATGGTCAATTAAAGCTAACCGACAGTAAATTCCCTCTCCCTTTAAAAAGTGTTTATACGTACCGAGACACTTGGGGCGCGCGTCGGGGCTGGGGTGGCTTACGAATTCATGAAGGGACTGACATTTTTGCCCCTCATGGCACACCTGTTCGAAGTGTATGTAATGGTATTATCGAGACCAAGGGCTGGAACCCTTATGGAGGCTGGAGAATTGGTATACGTGATCTTAACAATCGTTATCACTATTACGCACATTTACAGGGCTACAACAAAAAAATTGAAGTTGGTACCATCGTTGAAGCAGGACAAGTGATCGGTTGGGTGGGTAGTAGTGGTTATGGCCCAAAAGGAACGCAAGGGAAGTTTGCTCCCCATCTGCATTATGGCATTTATCGGGATACAGGCTCGCAGGAGTGGGCATTTAACCCTTATCCATTACTTAAACAATGGGAACGGCAAGAGAAAATAAACTTAACGAAGAAAAAGGCTGAAACTACGAGGTAGTTCGGCCTTTTTCTTTTTATTAAAGTCTATTTATGGATGGAATTTGATTTTAAGAGACATTCTTCAGAATCGCTCTGTCTCTTCGCTAATTTGGGTTAGCGGTCAAGAACTAATTTCAAGTTTGATCCATTTTTCGTATTAAAGTTACAAAGCAAAAGCTTAATGAGTAGTTGATTTGGTTTCAGGAACTTCCTTACTGCCTGAGCTAGTGCCACCCTCTCCACTTTTTTCTGGCTGCGCCCCAGGCAAGGAGATCGTCGGCGCATTTGAACCATTATTCCCGACTGGATTGCCTTTATTGTCATAATAATACATCGGCACATCACCAACAACCAGCAAATAAGAAATTGGAATCTCCGTTTCAACTGCCTCTGCCCCCATATCAAAAGGAACAACAACAGCTAACTCTGTTTTTACCCGTAAGTAGACCTCAACTAAAATCATGTTGATCCCAGCATCTTGCCGTCTTGTGTTTAGATCAACCTTCACGTCCCCTTGCGGCTCAATTTTGATCGGGATATTAGGCCCAAAGGAAGCAATCAAAGGACTGCCTAATGCTTGCCCAAGCGGGATATGCTCTGATAATTTGGATACATCCTCTAACGTCTTGCGCACTGTTTTAATCGTATCTGAAGTAATGCGCATATGTGCAGAATAGTTCAACATAAAACCATTAATTTTGCCAGAACTATCTTCCTTCCAATCAATTAGGTCGGCGATATCTGCTTGGTTGGCTACCTGTGCCATAATAGCATCACTAATTGATTTTGTGGCAATTTGCTTCACACGAATATTGGCTAAATGCTTAATAGGCTCCTTCATATTACGTTCAACGTAACCGATAAATTGAAAAATAAACAAAATAAAAACAGCACTAATTATGAGCCACAGCTTACGTCTGCTTACACGAGATCGTCTCTTCCGACTATGCCAACCTCTTCTAAATCTCATCCCCATGCCCCCTTGATGGCGGTTCATCATCTATACAAGTTATGCATAGCAAGGACAAAAAAGAAGAAAAGCCTAGCCATTTTCAAGTAAACCAAGTTCCAGACAAAGCGCTAAAGACAATGTTTTTTGTACCGTCCCAAATTTCACCTTAATATAATCATGATCGATGGAAATGAGTGTACCAATGCCAAACTCTCGATGGTTCACCTGTGCCCCTACCGTCAGCTCATTTCGATGGTGTATTAAGCCTTGTGTATCTATAGCTGGTCGAATTTCTCCGCCCCCATGCTGGGTACAATATTGTCGTACATTCGTCATAAATATGGATTCTGCAACTTTCCGATTATCTTTCTTCGTATAACTAATTAACTCTAAATGAGCTTTTGCCCTAGTCATGCCCACATAAAATAAACGAGCCGCCTCTTCAAGCGTGGACATACCACTGCCTTTTTTCCCTGTATCATGTGCTGAGGGTATGACACCATCAATAAGGTCAATCATATACACTCGTTCAAACTCCAAGCCCTTTGCACTATGAAAAGTAGAAAATGTGACTGCTCCATCATGGGGATGGAACCTGGATTGCTTCATTAACAACTCTAATTCCTTTAAGCGATTCGCAAAAGCCGCCATCGTATTAAGAGGTTCAGCTATTTCTGCTAATGTGTCCAAAATCCCTATTAAGTTCTCCGCATTAAAGCCTAGACGCTCACTCATTCGTAAAATTGCTTTCTCATACCCTAACCGTTCCCGAATTACTGTGATGGCATGAACAGGAGGCATATCCTTCATTTGCGTTAATACGTCTCTTACCTCTTCAAGCTGCTTGCGTTGGTATTCCTTTAACTCCATTTTTGATAATAACGTCTCAAACACAGATTCACCTTGGTTTAGTAGCGTCAGTTGCTTCATTTGAACCTTCGTAATATAACCATTTATTTTCATATAAATTTGTTCAAAAATATCAATCCGCTTATCCGTAAATGTCATCCGCATTAAATTTAAAATATCACTTACAACCCAATGTGAGAAAAATTTAAAGTCACCATCCTTCGCATAAAAAGGAATACCTGCACGTTCAAACTGGTTCATGAGCAAAATAGAGCTATGATGATTCCGATATAAGACAGCAACCTCGGCGTAATCTCCATTTGCACTATATTGCTGTATTTCTTCAATTAAATAATTGAGCTGATGATAGGCGTCTTGGCATGTCTTGAGCACAATTTGCTCGCCTACCTCGTTATGTGTAAACATACTTTTATCATAACGTTCTCTATTTCGCTTAATAAATACATTTGCCGCCTGAACAATCGTAGAGGTAGAACGATAATTTTGCTCCATAAATAAAACGTTGCAATCGGGGAATTTCGTTTTAAACTGTAACAAATAAGAAGGCTCAGCCCCTCGCCAGCTATAAATAGACTGGTCATCGTCACCAACGACACATAAATTGTGATGCTCCTTCACCAACTGCTCTATGATCGCATATTGCAAAAGTGATGTATCTTGGCTTTCATCTGTTAGTACATAATCATACCTAGATTGATATTTATGCAAAAGTACGGGGTTCTCATCTAGTGCCTTATAGGCGATTACCAGCATATCATCATAATCCAGCAACATAGTTGAATGCTGCTCTTGCTTATAATGCTCGTAAGCCTTCATCACCTCAAATGCATGAGGAACATTGCATTTTACCGTTGCCCACTGTGACATGGGTAGCATTTTATTTTTTACATAGCTAATGAAGGTCGTTAGCTCATCCATCTGATCCTCTGTTAAATTCTCTTCCGTCATCTCAAAATAAAGCTGTCTGAGGATCATCAATTTGTTAGGTGAATTAATAACTTCCTTTTCTTCCATTCTGCCTTCGATCAGCGTGTAGGCTTTACGTTGTCCGTATAAATAATCACGAACAATTTCATAAGCTAGGCTATGAATCGTGGAGAAGCTTGCTGTAGGCAACGTAGGAAAAAATCGTTGAAAGCGTTCCTGCATATGGGTAGCCGCTGCTCTACTAAAGGTTAATGCCTTAATCCGATTAGCAGGAATATGACAAGCTTCAATAAGGAAGCCAATTTTCATTATTAATGTTGTTGTTTTCCCTGAACCTGGCGTAGCAAGCAACAACATTGGACCTTCGGTATGTAACACTGCCTGCCGCTGTATTTCATTTAATGTAACGCCTGCTTCATGCTCTAGTGCTAGCAACTGCTGTGTCTTCGTTATTGTTGATACATTCATACTATATATAAAGTCCTTTCAGTTGTTTAACCTTCAATAAAATATCCTTCATTTAAAAGAGGGGATCAATTTTGAAATTTAGTGCATGACAACCAACCCAAACTAGCGAAGAGACAGAGAGATTCTGAAGATTGTCTTTTAAAATCATCTTCCATCCATAAATAAACTTCACTAAAAGGAAGATGATTTTAACAACAATGGCAAGAACCCTCTGGAACGTAGCTACTAGCCTCCAGTTGTTAATAAGTACTAATTTCTAGATAGAGCCTAAAAACACTCACATTATCTATTTTACGACACAGGTCAAGTGAAACATTTTTTGTCTCTCAATGCGTTAAATTGACACATAAAAAAACCTCCAACAACCTATGCTACAAAGCATAAGTATTGAAGGTCTTCATTAAATACTAATCTATAATAAAAGTTGTATTACATTGCTGCTCTTGTTGCTTTGATGATTTCAGTAATTTTTCTAGCGTTTTCTGCAATTTCAGCTTTGGAGCCTTTTGTTAACAATCCACCCAAGCCTACAGAATCTACACCATTTTTAATCCATTCAGCTAAATTGTCTAGTGTTACACCACCAGAAGCCATTACTGGCATATAAGGCATTGGTGTTTTTACAACGTTAACTAGAGATGGGCCATAGAAGTTAGAAATGGGGAATGCTTTTACAAATGAAGCGCCCAATTCTAATGCTTGAACCATTTCGGATACAGTTGTACAGCCAGGTCCGTAAGGGATACGGTAACGATTACACATTACAGCTACCTCGCTGCTCAAGGTAGGAGCAATAATAAATTTAGCGCCTGCTAAAATAGCTAAACGTGCTGTTTCACTATCAAGAACAGTTCCTGCACCAACCAAAATTTTATCTCCAAACTTATCATTGATCGCTTTAATTACTTCGCCAGCGTTTGGAAGTGTATAGCTAATTTCTAATACATCTACTCCACCTTCAAGACAAGCCTCTGCAATTTCAAATCCACGTTCGATGGTTTCTACTCTTACGATGGCCATTGCCCCTGTTTCAATAATTCTTTTTTCTATATCTGGTTTAATCATAATGGTACCTCCACTAATGAAAATTTTATATTATAGCTTGTAGTAGCTAAGCATGTCTTTAATTTTACTTACTGCTTCATCCTCTAGAGCAGCAACTGGGAAACGCGCAGGACCTACTGGAATACCAGCTAATTCAACTGATTTTTTTAATACAGATGGAATTGTTCCCAATTTCAAAACAGCTCTTAGCTCTTCAATATCGTCTTGTGCTTTTTGAGCAGCCTCTAGGTCGCCATTTACATAGTTCTCATAAATAGATACATCAAGCGCTGTGATCAAGTTCGCAGTTGCGGCAATTGCCCCTGTAGCACCCATTTTTAATGCTTTTAAAATCAAGGAATCAGAACCAGATAATACTACAAAGTCTTGTCCTTTTGCAGCTTCGATATAGCCTTCAATATTTTCAAGCTTACCGCTACTGTCCTTAACGCCGATAATATTGCTCACCTTTGCAAGCTCTCTAACTGTCTCTATCTCTATATTGTTGCCTGTCATTTTAGGAATGTTGTACAAAATAATTGGTGTTTTTACAGAAGAAGCAACGGCTTTATAATGTGCAATTAGTTCTGCTTGTGTAAGAGGGACAAAATAAGGTGTGATCATGGATATCGCATCTGCACCTAGTTTCTCCATTTTTTGAGAAAGAGCGATCACTTCGCTTGTGCTGTTGCCACCTGCGCCAACATAGACAGGTACTCTTTTATTTACCGTATCAATAACGATTTTTGCAAAAGATACCTTTTCTTCTTCAGTTAAAACGTGAAATTCCCCATTTGTACCAAGAATAAAGATACCACTTACGCCATCTTTGATTAGCTTTTCAATTAGTTGCTTAGTTGCTGCTTCATTTATCTTTTGATTTTCATCAAAAGGGGTAACCATTGCGGCGATAATTCCTTTTACTTCCACGATTTCATCCTCCTAGCAATTTACATTATGCAATATTACGTCTTACTACTATAATTTAACGATTTAAAGCTTATCGATTTAAACTGTTGTAATTGATTTGCCTAAAGCGCCACCTGGATGCCACTTCACGTATTTTTCAGGAGTCAAATTTCTTTCCTCTTGAAGCATGACACTTAAGCTTTGTAAAGCGATAATTTCAGCTACGATGGACGCACGTGGCGGTTTGTTTAATGTATCGCCTTCCAATTTAACGCCAGCATGAAGGAAGACGTCTCCCTTGTTAGCTAACCAAGAGTTTTTATTGCCTGTTACGGAAATAATTTTAGCTCCGTTATTTTTCAAAGTCTCAACCGTTGCTTTTAATTCCTCAGTTTCTCCACTGTTCGAAATCGCAATTACAACATCGCCTGGAAGAACTTGGCCTGCTGAACCATGTACTGCTTCTGTTCCATGGAGCTCATAGGTTGGTGTTCCTGTTGATGATAAAAGTGAAGCAATATAACCAGCAACATGTCCCGGTTTACCGATTCCTGTTACATGAACTCGATTGTGATTTTTTTCAGCTTCGAGAATAAGATCACGTGCTTGCTTAATTGGCGCTTCATCAATAGAGCTAATATAAGCCTTAATTTCATCTTCTAAAATATTCAAAAAGTTAGGTAAAGTTTGATCAGCCATAGGAGCCTCCAAGTAGTCTTTTTTTGTCATCATCTGTGTTCTAAGCTAGAGACAATAATGGATACGTAATGGAATCCCCTGTGAGTCAAAGAGACTTACAGGGGACGAAAGATTTTGTTATTAAAGATATAGTTTCGCTTTAATTACAACGGTTTAATGAATTGTAGGATGCTATGCAAGATTGTACCGAATACGTTATAGTCGATGTTCGGGAACGTTGCACCTTCGATACCTAATGTTCCGTATACTGGATACAAAATAGTTGGTAAGAATGCAAGCAATAAACCAACTACGAAGGAACCAGCTACTGCACCTCTCCAGCCACCTGTGGAGTTACCGAATACCGCTGCTGTACCACCTGAGAAGAAACAGATATGTGCAGCTGGGATAATAACTACAGGGAACACGCTAGGGAAGGAAGCCATAACTACGATCGCTAGCAAACCAGCAGCGTAAGCAGAAATGAAGCCCACGATTACTGCGTTAGGAGCATAAGGGAATACAGTTGGAACGTCTAATGCTGGACGAGAACCTGGGATATATTTCTCAGAAATAACTACGAATGCAGCTGTAATTTCAGCCAAGAACATACGTACACCAGTCATCAATACGGACATACCAGCAACAAATGTAAATGCTTGTACAAGCGGGAATACTAACCAGTGTTGTGTACCAGCAAGCTCTTGTGTAAACGCTTGACCTGCTTTTAATGTAGCAGTGTAGAACAAGATCAACATAACAATTGCAAGGCCCATCAAGAAGTCTCTGAAGATGGAAAGCCATTTCGGGAATTTGATGGATTCAGTAGTTTGATCTTCATATTTACTGAAGATTTTACCGATATAACCAGACAAACCGTAACCAAGCATGTTAAAGTGACCAATTGCTTGCTCGTCTCCACCTGTCATTTTACGCATAAATGGTTGACAGAATTGTGGAAGCGCAGCGGACAAGAATCCAAGTAATGTACCACTTACAAGAATCGTTGTAGTACGGTCAAAGCCATGCGCACTCATGATTAATACTAATACGCATGAGAAGAAAAGACTGTGACCTGTTGTAAAGAAGATGTTTTTAAACTTGGTAATGCGAGCAAACACTAAGTTTAATACGAAACCAAGAATCAAAGTAAGCGAAACTTCAAAGCCATATGTGCTTTGTGCAAGTGCTGTCGCTGCTTCTGGTGAAGCGATAACCCCTGTAATTCCAAAGCCATATTGGAACAATTTATTGAAGTTTTGCAAAGCACCAGTCATTGCACTGGCACCGATACCAAAAATCAAGAACCCGATAAGTGTTTTGGAAGCCCCGGTGAACACTTCTGTTGCGGATTTCTTTTGTAGCACTAGACCGATAAAGGCTACGACACCCAATAATACCGCAGGTGTACTAAGTAAACTAATTATGAAATTCACAAACAATCCCCCTTGCATAATTTATGTTAAGTTACTAATTTCCCTTCGAAGCAAGGAATTTTTCCATTGCTGCTTTAATCTCGTTGCGATCGATAATATTGTTAATTCCGATAATATCGATTTTAAGACCTTTTTTACCAAGCTCTTCTGCTACATCGATTAGTGTTACAACAGCATCACCATTAAAGCCGTTTAATGCATCTAATGATCCATGCTCTACTTCGATTGGAAAATTATTTTCCTTAATAACCTGTTGTGTTTTGATTTTCAACATCAAACTTGAACCTACCCCAGCTCTACAAGCAACTAAAACTTTATACATAATATTTTCCTCCTTATAATTCCTGCGCCTTAATGAAATCAACGATTTCACTAGCGTCAGTTGCGTTATCTAAAATTTTGTAAAACTCATCCATCTCTAGCAGTTCAGCAAGCTCAGACATTGCACGCAAGTGACTGCTACTATCTACTGCACTTAAAGTAAATACGTATTTGACTGGGTCGTTTTCTCTGTGACCAAACTCAATCGGATTTTCTAAAGTTGCAACACCGATAGCAATTTCTTTGGTTCCCATCTTGGGTCTAGCATGTGGTAATGCCACATGTTTAGAGATGACGATGTACGGACCGGATGCTTTTGCTGACTCCACCATCGCATCAACATATCCCGGCGTAACTTTGTCATTCTCAACTAGCGCAGAAGCGGATAGTCTAATTGCTTCCTCCCAGTTTTTAGCTGGCACTTTTAGCTTCACCAGTTTTTCATCGACGAGATCATTCAGCATGGGATCTTCTACTCCTTTATCCTTAAAATTCTCTATTTGTGTAAAATAGGATAACAGTTCATTGGCAAGCATAGTTTCTGAAGTGACGCTGGCATGTCTTTTTATAATGGTCATCACTTCATCAATTTTGGGCTGTCTAAAGAATAGATCACCAAGCAAAATATATACTTCCCGGGTAATTTTGTACTTCTCTTTTGGAGTCATTACAGGACTGACTTTAACTATTGGAACATCTATTTTTAAACTTTCCGCTTTGTAATTCGTTGTAAATACGACATCCACCGAATCCGCAAAATTTTCTAGCTCCGAAAACTCAAGTGGTGGCAAAATATGCAGTTCTGGAAATAAATTTATAAGTTCTGCATAAAGGATTGCCGAGCTACCAACGCCATTAGAACATACAATTAATGCCTTCTTTTTCTGCAAAAGATCAAATTCCTTTTTGTTAGAAAAAACAGAAGCAAAATGCATGGTCAGATAAGCTAATTCTTCCTCTTGAATTTCTTCGCCAAACAAACTGACGAAATCTTTAGTCGCGTTATTTACAATGCGATATACCATCCGGTATTCTTCCTTCACCTTGTCACGAAGCGGATTGTAAATAGGAAGCTTAAATAATAGTCTGTAGTAAGCTGGTCTGAAATGAGAATAAAGCTGCTTAAATATTTTTTCTTGGTTGATGAAATAAACACCACTCAAATATTCAAATTTACTCATCATTTTAAGTACAATTTCTGATATAACCTCGCGATCCATCGTATCCTCTTCATTGTCTCCAACAGAGATACCTAGAATCCATGCACTGATATACATCACATCATGGGGTTTTATCCAATCGTTGTTATCGTCATATACTGCCAACAACTCTTCTGCGAACTTGTACTCTTTCATCGAAGGCATGACCGCAACACTTGGTATATCTATACACGCTACTGCTCCGTTATTTTTAGAAAGCATTCGTGCCTTCATAAAAATGAAAATATAGATAAACTCTACTAAGCGGTCCTCGACAAAAGTAATTTCATGCTTTTTGATGAGATTCAAGATGATATTCTTTGATTCCTCAAAGCTATCCAATTTGTATTCTTCAATAAAAATGTCGAATACTCTCGAATTTTCTTCTGCAGCAAGACCATCAATAATTTTTTGAATCAGTACACGTCTGATCTCCATTTCCGAGCCAACCAAGTAGTAACCATGAATACGGTTATTTTTGATGACGACTCCTTTTCGCTCAAGAATTTGAACGAGGTCTTTGAAGTCAAGGTTTACTGTGGAACGGCTAACCTTCAAAGAATCAATGAAATGATTAAGTGAAACATCATCCATGTTAATAAAAAGCATCAAATACATGTATTGAATTCGTTCCGCTTTGCTCAAATAATACGTATTTTTAGAATACTTTTGTTCAAGGATATCTTTGATTGCGTCCTTTGTCTGCTTAGGAATAATGGTGTCCTTTTGAGAACCTAGGGATATTAGAGGCACCTTATACGCCTGTAATAAAGCGTTGATTTTTCCCAGTCTGTAAGCAACTTGCCTCTTCGTAGAATGAGTTTCATCTTGCAACCCTTTTGTTGTCACAACAGTGCTGTTCAACAAAATACGAAGAATGGATTCGATCTCCTTATCCATGTGCCGTCCCTCCTTCCTGTCCAATCATGCTGCATCCCTGAGCTTCGTTTCATCCCCTCCTTGACCTTATTGTATGAGAGATATATAACGCTTTCAATTAGAATTGGGTCCAACTTTTGTACTACGACCGGACAAAAATTGAATTCATATATCAAAGAACTACGTCTATTCAAAATTCAGTATGCCCCCCTTCTAAATTGTGTATCCACATTTTAGGTCTATTTTAACCACAAATACGCATAATGCGATCGATGTCGAATTATATCGAATAATGTCACTTTATGCAATGATCATGCGGGAAATAAGACTTTAGGGAGAGTAGGAAACGAAGGAAATGAGCGCTGAGAAAACAATAAAAAAGACACACCATTTAGATGTGTCTCATGTCATATTTTCAATATTTTAATTCATTACTTTATAATTATTTAAATACTTTTTAAGCTTATAATGTCACCTGAATCGGCATCCACACAATGTTCACAATCTAGTTTTGCACATAAAACATACTTCTTTTCTTGTTGATTCCATACGTAAGTGGGGGTTAGTGTTAAATATGGATATAACAACGATAAAGCTTCCATTAGGTTGTATTTCAAATTAGAGCCTTGTGACACTTCTGGTGTTACTTCTTGTGTACCTATTCGATTTGTCTGAGGTAACTCCAGCAAGCCCATCCACTTAGTACGATCAATATAATTTATAACCTTTAAAGTCACGCGATCAAGAAGAACTACGATTTTCCCATCCCCATTTTGCTCTTTTAATACGATACCTTCTATATAGTTGTTTTTACGTCTTAATGAGCTTAAATGCCATAAACCAGATTGTTTAGGGTATAAAGTGGAGCATAATGCTGTGATCTCAACAATACACTTTTTCTCTTCTTCCATGGTAATTGGTTGTAGATCAGGATGCTTTTCATTATTAAGTGCTTGTTCTATTGTGACTTCATCCTCAATGGAAAGTGGAGAGGTTGAAGGCTGTGGCTTAATCTGCTCCTCTGTCCAAGTTAAAGGTAAGTTAAGCTGTAACCGCTCTGTTGTTTCATTTACAAATAAGAAGGGATAGGTAACAGCCCCATTATTGTAATTGCGAATCCAGATTTCCTCGATCCCATATACTTGACGACAATCGTGCTGTGCTTGTTCTACAGGCAAAGAAACAAGCTTTACCTGCTCCGCAATAAGCTGCTGGATCTTTGATAAGGTAAGTGTAAAATCCTCGACCCCTATTTCTTCTTGGGCAGGGATATTTCCATAACAGCTAAACATTACTAATTTACAGCTTTGATCCCATTTAATCTGAATGGACACTCCTAAAATATCGATCTCATTTATACAATACTGTAAAAGAATCGAGTCTGATGATAAATGTTTAATTTTATAAAGTGTTGTCCGTTGTTGTTGATGAGGTTGAGCTTGTGGATGAGCTTGTGTTGGCTTACCTATTTCATCTATAAATTGAACGATGTGTTGCATATCATTTCTTCTTAAAGCTTCCACATCAATGTAGGGACCACGCGCATAGGAAACCCCACCGACAAAAATAATAGACTTTAATGCACCTGTTTCAAAATTCAACTCTACAACACAAGTACCAGGAGGGTTACCCTCGTCTATATTGATATCCGCCACAGAACGAGGGAACCATATCAGGTTAAGTAAATAACTTGTTTCCTGTTTAGTGGTAATTTCTCTATAAAAAGAATAAGAATCAAAACGATATTCATCTAAACCAAAAAGAGCTTCCACGTTAGCGATATAGGCTTGTATTTTGGGATGCATAATCTTCCCCCTTGAAATAATATAAATCGTAGCTTGTTTTTGCTACAAAAACAAATAGGGCTGTAGCGTCTTTTTGCCACAACCCTAATCCTTTGTCTTATAAAATTATGTTATTTTTTCCACCAAGCATCAAATGGTGTTGCTGGAAGCTCACGTTTATGCGTAGTCACAAGGTAACGGCGTTCAATATTAGCTTTTGCCTCATCTGCAACCGGTTGCCCTGTTAAATATTGATCCAAAATTTCATATGATAATCCAAGCTCTGTTTCATCGGCTTGCTGTGGCTTATTGTCAAGTAAATCAGCAGTAGGTACTTTTAGATATAAACGCTCCTCTGCCCCTAAAGCCTTTAACAGCTCACGTCCTTGGCCTTTTGTTAAACCTGTCAATGGTAATACATCTGCCCCGCCATCACCATATTTAGTGAAAAAGCCTGTAATTGCTTCAGCAGCATGATCTGTACCTACCACTAAGCTTCCACGCTCTCCTGCAATCGCATATTGGGCAATCATCCGCATTCTTGCTTTTACATTTCCTTTATGATAATCAGATAATGGTTCAGAGTTGCTATCATTATAAGTACCCGTAAATGCAGTCACACTCGCTCCAATATTAAACACCAACGATTCATCTGGCTTAATAAATGCTAATGCAGCTTGTGCATCATCCTCATCATGTTGCGTACCATGTGGCAAGCGTACTGCATAAAAGGTAGCTTCGTAACCTTCAGCCCGCAAGCCTTCAACGGCAAGCTGTGACAATCTACCTGCTAACGTAGAATCTTGTCCACCACTGATGCCTAACACTAAACCCTTTGCCCCTGCTGACTTTACATACTCCTGCAAAAAAGTAATACGTGCTTTAAGCTCAGAATCGACATCAATGACTGGCTTTACATTTAAACTACGAATAATTTCCTCTTGTAGGCTCATGCTCCATCCATCCTTTATATATATTTTAAGCTAAATAAAGCTGGTGCTGAATAATATATTGATAACATGACTCAGGCATTAAATATCTAGGTTCACCACCACGACGGAATTCCTCTCGGATATACGTTGAGCTAATTTCCATCGCTAACCCTTTATCAATAAGATGGAACGTATGTCCATCGTCTGCATTTCGTAAAATTGGAGATTTGCTAATTGCAGCTAGCATATTAATGCCTTCCCTTGCCATTACAATAAACTTATTTTCTTGAATCAGCTCTTCGGACTTTTTCCATTTACCTTCACCGATATCCAGTAGCAAATCCGCACCCATAATAAAATAAATTTCATCATTAGGGTATCGTTGCTTAAAATGCTCCAACGTCAAATACGTTGCAATTTCCCAAGCGGGTTGCTCCATTTCATAACGGTCTGCCACAAATTTATCATTTCCATAAATGGCAAGCTCAATCATTTTCCAACGGTGCTCATCTGAGATCGTTAACGTTTTATCTGTTCTTTTACTAGAGCAAGGTAAAAAAATAACTTGATCAAGCTTACAGCGATGTGCGATTGTACTAGCTGTCCATAAATGAACGTTCGTAATTGGATCAAAGGATGAGCCATATATCCCGATCTTTGCCATGTTTACTTACACCTCTCCTATGCCCTTGAATCAACTAAGCTTGTAAGCTTGCATCTACCTTCTCACGTACTGCTTCAATCAGCTTCATCTTGTTATTCCAGCATTGCTGACTAAGGTTAACAGGATATTCGGCAGGGTTCAGCATTCGTTTATATTCATCCCATAATACCTCTAAATTTCCACTCGCAAAGCTCTGAATTTCTGTGAGTTCAGGCAGTTTATATACAAGCTTCCCTTCCAAAAATACGGGCACCTGTAGCTCCACAGCCTCAAAATCAGTCACAAATTTAGCGATATACGTATGCACAGGATGGAACATTTTCAGCTTCTGTTCTGCTTGTGGGTTTTCATTAGCAAGTGCTATATAGTCGCCTTCAGACTTTCCATTATTTCGGTTAATAATACGATATACCTTTTTATTACCTGGTGTCGAGATTTTTTCTGGATTTGCACTAATTTTTATTGTATCTACCATTGCTCCATATTCATTTTCAATCGAGATCAGCTTATACACCGCACCAAGTGCTGGTTGATCATAGGCAGTAATTAGCTTTGTTCCTACGCCCCATACATCAATTTTAGCGCCTTGTGCCTTGAGGTTCATAATTGTATATTCATCTAAATCATTAGAAGCATAAATTTTTGCTTCCTTAAATCCTGCGGCATCTAGCATTTTACGCGCTTCCTTTGATAAATACGCAAGGTCTCCACTGTCTAGGCGAATTCCACGGAAGTTAATTTTGTCGCCAAACTCTTGTGCCACTTTAATGGCATTAGGTACACCTGATTTTAGCGTATCATACGTATCGACGAGGAAAACACAATCCTGATGGTACTCTGCGTATTTGCTGAATGCCAAATATTCATCCTGATAAGCTTGCACAAAGGAATGTGCATGAGTCCCAGCCACTGGAATGTCAAATAACTTACCTGCTCTCACATTTGAGGTTGCATCAAAACCTCCGATAAAGGCAGCGCGTGTTCCCCAGATTGCCGCGTCCATTTCCTGCGCACGTCTCGTACCAAACTCCATGCTGACTCCGTCACCAATCACTTGCTTAATTCTAGCTGCTTTGGTAGCGATCAAGGTCTGATAATTAATAATATTTAAAACGGCAGTTTCAATTAATTGTGCCTCAGCTAGCGGAGCTTCCACACGTAAAATTGGAACATTTGCGAATACAAGCTCACCTTCACGTAAGCTGTACACATTGCCTGTAAAACGAAGTTGCTTCAAATAATCCAAATAATCTTGTTGATACCCTTCTTCTTTTAGATAAGCAAGATCACTTTCGGTAAATTTAAAATCATGCAGATAACGAATTACTCGCTCTAATCCAGCAAAAATCGCATATCCATTTTGAAACGGTAATTTACGGAAATAAACTTCAAAGATCGCCTTGCGCTCATGAATGCCGTCTCTAAAATAACCTTCAGCCATATTTATTTGATAACGATCGGTATGAAGTGCCAAGCTGTCGTCACTATACTTGCCCTGTGGTAGTTCTACTTCAGAAATTTTCATCTTGGTTGCTCCTTCTTTCGGCTTGATTAAAGCGATTATTATTGAAATGAGTTGCCTTTTTGCTTATGACTATGCCTACTAGGTCTTATCTGATTTCAGCACCTAGGGAACCTTTAAAGTGACGTAAAGACCACAAATGACCTTCAGCATCAAAGCTAGCAATTGCTTGTTCATGAATCACAATTTCAAACCCTTTATTATAAGCATCCACTGCAGTATGCAACACACAAATGTCACTACATACACCAACTAAATGAAGCACTTCGATTTTCCGTTCGCGTAATCTTAGCTCCAAATCCGTTCCAGCAAATGCGCTATATCTCGTTTTATCCATCCAGTATACCTGCTCGTTATTACGGTTTGCATCATACACCGCCTGCAATTCACCATACAAATGGCGCCCACTTGTGCCAGCAAGGTTATGAGGAGGAAACAGCTTTGTTTCTGGGTGTAATTCGTCCCCCTCTTTATGCAAATCAATCGCAAATACAACATAATCGCCTTGAGCGATAAATTGTTTTGTTATGTCAACAATCGCTTGCTCAATATCCTGACCTGGCTGACCACACGTTAACGCACCATCTGTTGCAACAAAATCATTTGTATAATCAATGTTAATGAGTGCTTGCCTTTTTGCTAAGTTAGAGTTGTTAAGGTTGTTATTCGCATTATTGTTCACAATGATTCCTCCTCATTTTAGAAAGCTATGGTTAAGGTGCTGAGTAAGTGATTCAAATTGATATTAGGGAATTAAATTAAAGAGATAGAAATATGAAAAGCAAAATCAAATAATCAAATTATACTTTAGCAATTTTCATTACTATTATCGCTTGTTATGGTAAATTGAATGGTTGACTGGCACGTCCACGAAACGATAAAGCTGTGTTGGCTTTTTAGACGTACGTGTCGTTTTTTCACCCTTTACCTCTTCAATAAAAGGTAACGATTTAATTTTTCTAGCAAAGGCTGCATCAAGTGAAATCGCAGAATCGTTACTCACTGTGAGCAACACCGCCTGTAATTCAGAATACGTAAACTTTTCTGGTAAAAAGGATTGAGCGACCGTCGTCTCTAGCAATTCACGCGTAATGACCTCAATCGCGTCCTGAATGATCTGTCTATGATCAAAGGCAAGGTCTAGCTTCAGCACCTCTTTTACCGAAAACAATTCTACCTCACTGGCATCATCATTGGCTTGGCGTTCTTGGAGGCGATGCTCTGGCACAATTGCGTAATGTGCGTTCGTTATAATCCAACCTCGTGGATCACGACCTGGAGTATCATATACCCCAAAATGCTTTAAATGAATATTGGTGACCCCTGTTTCCTCCATTAGTTCGCGCTTAGCCGACTCAAAGGCTGTTTCATCTGGGTTAACAAAACCACCCGGCAACGCCCATTTTCCCGCTTCCATATTGGGTCTACCTTCACTATCCGTCATACTGCGCTGTATAAGCATTAGCTTCAAATCCATCACAGGGGGCTTAAACTCCTGCTGTTCTGACACAATCGTAAAAATCGCAATGTCCGAGGTGTAACCGTCTGGTGTTCTATATTTTTTAACATCATATTGCTGTAATGCCTGCTCGTTAGACAATGAATTTGAACTCCCTTCTTTTTAAGATTGAGGTACAGTAAAAGTAAGAAAATTATTGTTTGTATTTATAAAAATAAAGTTAAACCAGGTTTCTAATAACATTTAACCTTTTGTTAATTGTAATTATAGGAGATGAAGAAGGATTTGTCAATTCTATTTGTGAAAATGGGCGATTGTATATTGGTCTATTTTTTAAAAGTAAGAAACAGAGCGAACTGAGTCTCCAATATAGTCATTATCTTGAAATATCATATATTATTCGAAATGCATATCACATACAAAGCTAAATGGTTGCTACAATGAATAATTCAGAGTATAATGGAGATATAAGTAAATGGACCTTAAGGTCATCGGGGAGGCGACCCTCGATTCCACGCCGTAGGGACAATAAATAAGATACGGAAACCAATGTCGTCTTAGTATTATGACTAAAACCTGATGTTAATTCATCAGGTTTTTTTACATACTTAAGGAGAATTAATGATGCTTGATGCGGAGACACTCTTTAAATTAACTTCAAAACCTAGGATAGATCAAATATCTCTTAAGTTACTACAACAATACTACGAACAATACCTAGAACCATACATATTTATTTTTAGACTGGATAATGGCGAAACTATTCATTTAGAGTTTCATAAGAAGCATCTTTGTCATCTACTTGGTATCGAAAGAATAGCCAAAGGTTCTGTTAAATCCAAGGATCTTCATAAATATTCTGGTATAGAAGGTTTTCGTAATATACAGAATGGTATAATCACAAAAGAACACTTAAAAAGGCTAAATAAAGGGAAATTCAATTCAGCGAAAGACAAGTTAATCTTTTTCTACTTACTGCCTTCTATTATAGATTCTCCTCAAATATTACTAGATTTTGTTGCTAGAGATGTCCATTCATTAATTCAAGCTAAACTACTAGCCTATGTATCAACAGAGCAAGCTTACGTCCATCTAGGTATTGATCAGGATCATATAAATATGCGTTTTTTTCCAAGGACTTATTTAATTGAAAGAATTACTCAAACTAGTGACGGTACTAAATTTATTAAGGATCAATCCCCCTTGAAAGTGGTAAAGACAGACAAAGTAAATAAAAAACACTCACTTACTCTCTCCTAATTGTTAGTTTACTTCGTTTAATATAGGTATAATACTACTATCAGTTTCATTTGAAAGGGGCGTTATGATGTTAAGCTACAAAACAAGCGGTCAGCCTGAAAACCCATCCATCCTGTTTCTACATGGCGGTGGACTTAGTGGTAAAATGTGGGATGATATCACAAAGTTACTACAGGAGCACTATTACTGCATCGTACCCGATCTTCCCGGTCATGGTGATAGTTCCTCCATCACACCATTAACAGCGGATAAGTGTGTAGAGGAACTTACTCCTTTGTTATCTCAATACGGACCTGTACATATTGTAGGCTTATCTATGGGCGGTATTTTAGCACAAAAGCTGCTTGAAGCTTCTCCAGACTCTATCTTATCTGTAATCATCACAGGATCTTCCCCGCAGTTAAGTCCCTTTAAAGTTGCGCTAATTAATATGTTGGTATCACCAACTTATGCCTTCATGTCGTCTAAAAAAATGACAGCGTCCATGATGAAAGGTCTGAGTATCCCTGCGGTTTACGCCCACGATATTGAACTTGATATGGAAAAAGTAACGCCCTCAACCATGCGCCAAATGTACGGATTAATGAAAGAAATTAAAGTACCCACTCCCTCCACTCATCCTGTGCTAGTTCTTGCTGGAGAACGAGAAGGTGCACTTGTGCGAAACAATGCTCGTAAGCTCTTAGCAGCATTACCTAATAGTAAAGGTGCACTTGTGCCAGGTTTAAATCATGCATGGAGTTATGAAAATCCTCAATTGTTTGCAGAGGTCGTGAGAACATGGATTGAAGAAGAAGACGTGCATGAGGGGTTAATAAGGTTCATTTAAGCGTAAAATTAAGCAACTCAATCAGAAGCAGCCAAGGCTGCTTTTTTTAAATAATTTTGACTATGCACAATAAATTGTGCCACAACTGGAGAAATGTATGACTGGTCACGAACAGCAATGACTAGCTCCCGACTGATAGCTGGACGAAGAGGAATCGCAGTAACCTTAGGTAAAACCTCAGGAACGTATAGTTCAGGCAGAATTGTAACCCCCACTCTTTCTTGTACCATAGAGAGAATCGTTATCGGGTCCCTCACCTCCAACGTAACATCAGGTATGATGCCATGGTCTTGTAGCAAGCTTTTAATCCCAGTATCCTTAACCATGAGAAAGCATTTCCCTGTAAGTTGTTCGAAAGTAAGATACTCTTCCTCCTTAAGCGGACTGTAGTTGGAAACGTATACCTTCATTTCATCCTTAAGCAAAGGAAAGACGTGAAACTTTTTATCAGGCACGGTCATAAAAGCCACATCTGCAACAGAATCCGTAAGCCATGTCTGAATTTCTTCGTTGCTTCCTTCAAATAACACAAGCTCGATCTGAGGGAACAGCCTACGAAATGAGCTAATAATACCAGGCAAAATCTTTGGAGAAACACTGGAAATGACTGCGATTCGTAGTGTCCCCGCCTCCATTCCGCGAGCAGCATTTGCTTCCTCTCTCATGTAGGAAGTAATACGTATTATATCTCGCGCATGTTTAACCATCCGCTTACCAATGTTAGTGGTTGTGATCCCTCTCCTACTTCGATCAAACAAAACAACTTCCAATTCCTTTTCTAGGCTAATGATCATTTGAGAAACTGCCGATTGCGTAAAGCCTAATGCTTCCGCCGCTTTCGTAAAGTTTTTGTGCTCTGAAACCGCGATCAACACCTGTAATTGCAATAATGTCATGCTTCCTTCACCTCTAATATTCATTAGTAAATACTAATGGTATATATTATAAACCATAATTTTACTAATCCAATACCTAATCGTATACTTCGCTATAAGCAATATGTAGGAGAAATATGTAGGAGACACTTCTATTGCGAAATAAGGAGGAATGATTCATGCACCCGGATTGGAAAAACATAGGTCAGCAATTTATAGAAGCAACCTCATACAAGGTTGGTGATTTAGAAAAAGGTTGGGCTAGTAAATACGACTTTTCCAAAGTACCGCCTAAATATCTTCGATATGAAGATGCACTCCTTCACATTCCTTTAGGAGAACCAGATTTTCCAGAGACCATAAATATATGGGAAATTCTCAAAACCCGCCGTACTAAACGAAACTTTACTGACGTTCCTCTTTCCTTGAACGAACTCAATATTTTGCTATGGGGCGCACAAGGAATTACGGCAACACATGATGGTTATGAGCTTCGTACCACCCCATCCGCTGGAGGGTTATATCCGATTGAAACCTATCTGATGGTCAACCATGTAACAGGCTTAGAAAAGGGATTATATCACCTAGATGTTGAACGGTGGACGTTGGAAGGCTTAAAACTGGAGGAGGTATCAGAGATTGCTTATCTACTCACTGAGAATCAGGAAATGACGCGCCATTGTGCAGTTAATTTCATTTGGACTGCTGTGTTGGAGCGTACAGAGGACAAGTATAAAGAACGAGCATATCGATATATTTTCTGGGATTCAGGCATTGTCTCACAAAATCTACAAATCGTTGGCACTGGACTCGGGCTGGGTGTAGCCACAATCGGTCATTTGATGGATGAGGACATGAATGAGTATTTAGGGATTGATGGAAGTAATCATATGTCGATGCTGATGGCATCTGTGGGACACGTATCAGGATTAGGCTGGGAGCATGACAGGCGGTATAGAAAGTAGTACAGGTGCTCAAAACACGTAATCAGATACGCTTCGCACTAAGTTCGCTGTTTAGCAATTTTCATAAATTAAAGATATAATATATAAAGGTTTTAATTTCGTTTATCTTTAATTAATGGCAAAGAACAGGGGGAGAAAGCTGGATGAAATTTATTATTTTTGGCGCAAGTGGTTTTATTGGCAGTGCACTAACAGATTACTGGTTGCGGGAAGGTCATGAAGTCATATTAGTTGGTCGAAAGGCGGTAACTCCCCCGTCTCCTCTTGCCTCCAGCACCACTTGGGCTGAATTAGAAGCAAATCCCGAACTGGCTGAAGGATCAGATGGCTGGGTCAATCTATCGGGCGCCAGTTTGAATCAGCGCTGGCGCCAGAAAAATAAGGACCTCATTATTCAGTCCAGACTCACAGTGGTAAATGATGCTGGGCGACTTTTGCAAAAACTTCATACGAAGCCAAATGTCATTATTCAGGCTTCAGCCGTCGGTATTTACGGCACTTCTCTGGACAAGACCTTTGACGAAAGTTCTCCAGCCAACATATCCGACTTTCCCTCACATGTCGTACAGCTCTGGGAAGCTGCGGCGGATAAAGCCTATTCCGAAAGCGGCTCACGAGTTGTTAAGCTACGTACCGGCATTGTGCTGGGAAATGGTGGCGGCGCCCTTAATATGCTTAAGCTCCCATATCTGCTTGGTTTCGGTGGACGTATGGGTAGCGGAAAGCAATGGATGTCATGGATTATGCTAAGTGATATCGTCAAGCTGATAGACTATGCCGTACATCAATCATCGATCGAGGGTCCGCTTAATGCTGTCGCACCACACCCGGTAACGAACGATGAGTTTGGACGTATGCTCGGCACTGCCTATCACCGTCCACATTGGTTCCCCGTTCCAGCACCAGTACTGAAGCTTGCGCTGGGCGAAATGTCGGAACTTGTGCTACAGGGGCAAAGAGTATTACCTGCCAAAGCGATGGAGCATGGCTTCGTGTTTGAGTACCCTGAGTTATTGTCGGGATTGAAGTCATTGAAATATGATTGACACTTGATTGTTTTGTTCATGTTAATTAGTTGTTATGAAAATATAGTGAATTGGTTTGTGTCATTTTAAATCTTTCTTCTTAACAAACTCGTCGAAATCTGTACACGATAACTAATGGCAGTGATCATTTCAAGATTTTAGAAAGAAACCTCACGTTCAACCTGCCGTTTTCTCTCAGTTTGAACTATTCGGTTTTTCCGAATTGTTGCTGCTTCTTCTAACTCTGCCTCTTCATAGATATGTTTAATATGCTCGCTAATCGTACTGGCACCTTTCTGGTAAAACTACACAATTGCTTTCTGAGTCATCCACACCGTTCCATTCTCCAACTTCACATCAAACTTTGTACTTCCATCTTCAGTCCGATATATTAAAATGTCACTATTATTAACCAATGATATCCTCCCTCTTTTTTACTTATTCAGGATTTGGAATTATACGTTCCTATTTTATTATGTAGGAAAAAATGCACTTCATGAGATCTGCTATTCCTCACAAAGTGCATTAATATTTGAAATCATTTTCATATAAGAAATTCTCAATAAAATTAATGTAAAGTCTAAAGTTATCCTTTTATTCAGTGACCTAGATTAAGCTTCTTCTACAGACTATAGCTTCTCACGGGTCTTAGCACCGCATACCCATATCCTTCTGGAAAGTGCCTCTGATAATCCTGCTTCGATTCTTCATCCCATTCATAACCTAGCTTCTCAGGGTCAAAATTCCAAGCGGTTTCCTCCACCGTTCTCATCACAGCACCATTATCTTTTAAATAATCAAAGGGAGGATGGAAAAAGACTAGATACTCTGATTCAGGAATATCCCTACACTCCATACCTGCCGGAATAGGTCCATCATAATCACTCGAAACTGGAATGCCATATAAATATCCCTTTTCCCCATCTACATAAAACCATCCAGCCGTCTGTCCTAACTGTCCAGTAAGGGTATGATTAGACATACTTTCTAAGGTTCCACTGATTTCATCACAGGAATGACCCTTGCTCCAAAAATCTCCATAGTTATTTGCAGAAATATCCCAAATGCCAATAAATTTATGTGCTGGAATGACCTCCACCTTAATCTCTGCTGGCTGTAAATGTACATTACTCATCTTATCCCGCTCCTTCATCAAATAATGATAAGGAGAGAATACCTCCTGACGAATCGCAAGTGGGATGGGGCATGGCGCTTTCTGATAAGCAGATGGTGTAAGCTGAAATGCCTTCGTAAAAGCACGTGTAAACGCCTCTTGTGAGGAGAACCCATACTTTATCGCAACATCCAGAATACGTGCATCTGTATCACGTAGCTCTAAGGCAGCACGACTGATCCTGCGATGCCACACATAATCTCGCAACGTCAATCCTGTCAGTTGATTAAACTGCCTAGAACAATAATACGGCGAATACCCCAACTGCTCAGACATCTTAAGTAGCGATGTATTCTCTGTAATGTTAGTATCCATCCAATCCACCATAAGCTGAACCATCTGATTCCATTCGTACATGGTAGGCGTCCCTCCTTTCACTTTCGATCATATCAAGAGCGATTGTTAAATATTTGACTTCAGTTGCAAAAGGGGAAGGGCGAGTGTACATGTTATGTTTCTGCACCTGATTATGTATACTAGCAAACTAGCAAAATTCTACATGAATGATATTGTTATCACCATATCGAACATGATTATTCTGTGCAAGAATTGCAAGGTATCGTTCCCTATCCTCTCCTATAATCATAACTGAAAGGAGGATCGCTATGAACTGGCTAGATCGCATGAATAATGCAAACCCATCTATCTGATGAAATTGATTTAAATGAATTAGCTAAGATTGCTTTCTGTTCAAGCTACCATTTTCAACGTATGTTCTCGTTCATCACTAATGTGACCTTGGCTGAATACATTCGGCGTAGACGGCTTACCATTGCTGCATTTAAGCTATTTTTCAATGTATCGAGTCCCAACTTCTGTTAATGCAAATTAAGAAAAAACATTTATTTGAGGTACCAGAGTTTTGGACGACATGTATATCAAATGGTACGGTTAATCGAATCCGAATTGCTTCAGGAATAAGGGAGAACGATCAAGTTCATTTTATGCTGTACACAATCGGTATGGAGAGAAACTATCCTATATGATTGGCTACTTCTTACCTCAAGCTGGATTGCCAGAAGGATTCGAATTACTTCAAATTCCAATCAAAAATATACTATTTTCTAAACGGGTCTGTAACCTGAAGAGCATAGTTCCATTCATAAATTTTAGAACAGAATTTTGAGCGAGTGTTGTCCGAATTCCAATTACGAGTTTACTAATAGCCCTGCGTTTGACTTATGATCGTATGAATGTGATGGCGGTCTGGATTTCTATGGTTAAGGTGGGGTGAGCTTAGAGAATGTATATTAAATTGAATAATAGGAGCTATCAAAATGTCATTTTAATGTGCATTTTGATAGCTCCTTATTTACTAGTAGAGCAATAAATAGCTGTTTAATATAAATTGTTAACCTTCAAAATATATTCAACTAACTTATTTAAATTAATTAACAAGTCTTCCATCATTACTTCATTTGCTTTGATAATTCCAACTTGGTTTGCCTCTAAATATTTTTGATCAAAGTTATTAAATACATAACGTGCCAGTTGTAATTTATGTTTTATAGTACCACTAGATTCTGATACACCAGTTATCCCCTGTTCTGTTAGTAAAGTTCCAACTCCTTTCTCCTTAGAAAAAACATCCCAGTTTATTGAATCATTCACTCCTGAAACTTTTGATTTTTTTGAATTATGAAGTGCCAGATAAAATTGTTTTATAAGCTCGGGATGAGCATAATTCTCAAGTTCTCTCCCTTCTAGAACCCATAAGTTAGGTAATTTTTTGATATCAAATGTAGCATCATCCTGAGAAAAACCGACTATCGGAAGTAACTTGTTTTGTTCCTTTAATTCAATTGCTATTCTAAACATTCTCTTATATTTTTCTGTTCTCTCACTAGCATTATCTGAGTCAATAATAACAAAAGGATTAGGATTCACTTTTAAAACATTTAGTTTACAATCATCATCAATATTAATTAATTCAACTTCATCCTCTGAATAGGAGTAATGTGCAATATTGCTACCACCAGTCATTAAGATAGTATAATGTAATCCCTCTATTATATTTAGTTTGATATGTTTTTCTCTTTTATAAATCTCAAAATAAGTCCGTAACCATGCTCTTACCCAAAACATTTCTGATGGTCCTTCGACCCAGATAACCGAATTACTTAAAAAGGCATCCCCAGGTATTACTCCTAGTTCATTTGCAACTTCCCTTAGTATTCTAGCATCTCTACCTGTTTGATTAAGAGATCTAAAAAAACCATTAAATGAACACTTCCCCTCCTTTTTAGTAAATCGATAGAGCAGATCATGTTCTAAGGAAGATTCAATTACTGTAGGAGAATGTGTAGCAATAATATACTGTGTTTGCGTACTTTCTCGTAATATTTTTATCAATATCCTCACAAGACCAGGTTGAAGATGACTTTCTATCTCATCAATGATCACAAAATTTTTCTTGCCTCTTGCAATCTCCATTAAGAGAATACACAACATTGTGTAACCAGTTCCGATTTCCTGAGAAGATAAATCGAGATGGTTCTCAAAGGTAAAAATAAATTGTTTTTTTTTAGTATCTACCCCAATATGTAGAGGGGCATCTAAATTAAATTCATTTTTTAACCAACTACTTAATGTACTTCGAACTTTAGAGGTTTCACTTGGATTTTTATTATCACTTAACCAGTTTATTAATTCTGCACCACTTCTAAAAAATGTACTATAACTCGTTCTATCAAAGGAACGAATTGAATCGAAAATAAGTATTCTACTTTTTAGTTCTTCATATAATTTTATACAAGTACGCTCAACCTTATCTTTATTAATATCACTAGATGTAAACACTAATGAAAACTTTTCATTGTACTCCATTCTAGAACTATTCATATTGAAACAGTGAGAGTCTTTATCATTATATTTTAAATAGATAAAACAATTAAAATGCCCTACTGTTTTTCTAATTTCAAAACAAAGTTGAATTCTTCCCAAATTTTTAATTCTCAAAATATCTGCATCTTGACTGTCTTTTAAGAGTCCTGTATTCAATTCAAACTTTATCTGAATCGGTTGTTCAACATCAAATCCAAAAAAATCCCGATCACAAAAACTTGATGCAAAATAGTTACTATTAACACTATTGATATTTGAATCAAATACTGAAAAAATTCTTGCCATTAAAGATTTACCTGAGTTATTGGGCCCAATTAAAAACGATATTTTCCCAAATTCTGATAAATCCATTTTGTGCTCTTCCTTAAATCCACGGTAATGTTTAATATATATGCTTTCAATAAATTTACTCATTGCTGCTTACTTCCCACCAATTTTTAATCGTATCTAAAACATTATAGTCTTCTAATTCCTTTTTCCAAGCAGTTGTAAATTGAACATCGCTTGAGTTAGGTAGTGGCTTAGGTAAATCAATAATTACCTTTGTAGGTATAACTATACATTCACCTGCAACTAACACTTCTCCATTTTCAAAAAAAGGTATCATGCTCGAAAGGGCACCTAAATGATCCGGTAATACATGTTGAACAAAAGATTGATCATCAGGATTTGTCACTCTCAGCACAAAAAAATTAGAGCATTGTGAAATAATAGTCGTTGATAAATCTGAAGGTCGCTGACTAATTATGAGTTGACTGATTCCATATTTTCGACCTTCCTTAGCTATTCTTCCTATATATTTCTGTGGCAACTTCGTTAATTGAGTACTTTCTCTTGGAATATAATTATGAGCTTCTTCAAACACTAAATAGATTGGTAATTTTTTGGGATCATTATCCCACAATTTATATTCAAAACTAATCCTTGCAATCATACCGATTATTATCGGAGTTATTTCTGAAGGAATTTTAGAAAAATCTAAAATTGTAAGTTGAGTATTAAGATTATCTTTATGTATTGAGAGTAATTGGGTTATATATTCAACTAAAAATAAAGAATTTTCATCATTACTAGAAAACAAAAATTGGTATCTTCTGTCTAAATTAATACTCTTGAGTTTATCTATTATCTGAGTTAATTTATTAAAGTATGGCCCTTGTAAAACTTGATCTTTATCTTTGTCTTTCCTATCAACCTTACTACTTCCTGAATTTGATAAAAACTGTCCATTTTCTTCATTTATAGCCTCTACTCCATCTGATTTCCAAAATGTTTGTTTATTCAAACGTTCTAGGGTCTTAACTAAACTTTCAAATGAAAAATACATTGGTGAGTTTATGTTTATGCGCTCAACAGTACCAATTCCCTTTTTTATTTTTTCAAATTCCTCCTCTTTTAATTTGGTTATTTGTTCTCTTAATGCACGAAATTCCTCTGTATTTTTAGTGTAGTCGATATCCCCTAAAAATATTGATTGGAATTCTTCAAAATTTAATATCCAATAGGGCAAACAAAATTTACTAGCCTCTATCTTATTTATTTGGTATTCATCTCCACTAAAGGCAGAGTAATATTCATCATGCAAGTCAAAAAATACAATATGACTAAAGGGATGCTCTTTTAAAACCTTCTGTAAAATACTTGCAACTGTATACGATTTACCTGAACCAGTAGAACCTAATATGACAGAATGTTTAGATAAAAATTTGTTTGTATGTATTCGAACTACTTCATCTGCAAAACCAGTAGCACTACCAATTGACAATCCATCACTGCTAAGTGAAAATAATTGTTGCTTTTCTTCAACCGTTAATAAGTAACACAGTGAATTAAACTTTGGATAATGACCAATCCCTCTTTTAAATTGCAAAGTAGCTTTTACCCTTGGATCCTGATACCCAATAACTTTAGCAATGATAACAGCCTTGGTTTCATGATTTTTTTCCGATTCTGAAACCAATCTGACTTCTTCAAAGATACCATAATGAATTGAATCAGATGTTGAAGGTCCCCCTATAACAAATATATCTCCTACTGTACCTACATATAGACTAACAGTTTCATCTGATAAAACGATCTCTTGCTCTAAATTATTAAGCCGTAATTTATCATCTACCTCAATCGTAATATCCATTCCAGAAACAGATATTATTTTGCCAAACGGATTATTAATTGTTTTTAAATCCATAGTAATACCCCCTATTTATGTAATACTATGTATTATTCGACAATACCCAACAATTTCCTTTAACTATTCATTGTTAATGTGAATTTATAGAATAATAAATTAAGGTTTTTATTATTTTATAAATCGAAATATTAGCAGAGAGCGTAAAATATTATGTGTAAATAGAAACCAATGAAAAAGGAAGACCTTTTCTTGTAGAATTGAAGTTACCACACACCAATTCAAAGAGAGGTCTTCCCTATGAATCATTTTACAACAGATTTAGTTCAAGCTCTAGTCGCTAAACAGGATATTACAGAAGTTTTTCGTACTCATCTAGAATCTGCCATGAATCATTTGCTGGAAAGGGAGTTGTCTGCCTTTTTAGACTATGAAAAATACGACCGAGCCGGCATAAACTCTGGGAATTCTAGAAATGGGGTCTATGTGCGTACACTTCACACGGAGTATGGAGACTTAAAGCTAAACATGCCTCGAGATCGAAACGGAGAGTTCAAGCAATAGACGGTGGCTCCCTACAAACGTTCCAATGACACCCTGGAATCCTTTGTCATCCACATGTTCCAAAAGGGCGTAACGATGACCGAGATCGCAGATTTAATCGAAAAAATGTATGGACATCACTATCCCCCGCAAACCGTATCCAATATGACGCATGTCATGACAGAGCATGTGGATGCCTTTATGAATAGACCGCTGTCTCCCCGTTATGTTTGTGTGTACATGGATGCCACCTATGTGCCCGTGAAACGAGAAACCGTAGCCAAAGAAGCCGTGTATGTCGCTGTGGGCATCCGTGAAGATGGGTATAAGGAAGTGATTAGCTATGCCATTGCACCCAACGAATCTGCTTACGTATGGAATGAACTGCTCCAGGATATGAAGGTCAGAGGGACGCAAGAGGTGCTACTCTTTATTTCAGACGGACTTGCTGGTATGGCTTCCGCCATCGCTGAAGTCTATCCAAAGGCAAAGTACCAAGCCAGCCTCGTTCATGTGGCACGAAATATCGCGCATAAAGTCAGAGTCGCAGATCGGGCTGATATTTGTGCAGACTTTAAAACGGTCTATCGTGCGGAACACGAGGGGGGCAGAGAGGCACTAGACTCATTCTGTGTCAAATGGAGAAGTAGCTATCCCAAAGTGGTGAAATCCTTACAAGAGAACCCGTATCTCTTTAGCTTTTATGGTTTTCCTAAATCCATTTGGAAAAGCATCTTTTCCACCAACCTGATCGAATCCTTTAACAAACAGATGAAGAAATATACGAAGCGCAAGGAGCAGTTTCCTCATGAAGAGGCACTGGAGAAATTCTTAGTCACTCAGTTTGAAAACTACAACCAACGTTTTGCTACACGGTGTCATCTTGGATTTGATCAGGCTCGGGCTGAACTTGAGGCGATGTTCACCACCAACTAGCAACAACTTCTACAGGTCAAGGCTTTTTTCATTTACACATAATTCTTGACGCTACCAGCTTACTTAAGACATTATAATCTTAAACGATCTTTACATTGATTATTCAAAATATTCTTTTATTATTTCAAATAATTCAGGTGTTTCCCCTTTTTCCAAGGATGTATATTTTTTAGCAATCAAAAACTTATTATAGTGATCATCTAAGAAAATATAAATTTTTCTTTTATCTTCAATAGGTATTAATTCTATAGGTTCTAATATTGACTGCTCTTCAGATTTTACCCTAGAAGATGCTGATTCCTCTCTAAATTTAAACTTATTAAATATTGCAATCAATTCTGAATCTCCAGTTTCCATTATTACATCACGCACTGAATTATAATATTTTAGTGGATTTAAACAGTCCTCCATTTCAGTTGGCGAATAATATCCCGATTTCGAAACACCTTGTAATTTAATATCTTGGTTTCTTTCTTCTTGGATTCTAGCTAGTTTAAGTTTCCCCTTCACATTACTACTAATTTCTAAATCATGTATTATATCGTCAGTATCTATAAGACATAATACTTTGCTTTCAATAGCCCTTTTTTCCTCTTTCTCTGAGAACGGAGTAAATAAATACCTATAGACCTTAATTACATTACCACACCCACCAACACTTAATAGTCGAATATTTTCTATTCCTTGCAAATAATGTGTTAGATAAAGTTTGTCGTCACTTCCCTCACAAATTATCCAATGACATTTTTCAGCTCTAATTGAACTTAAAATTGAAGCTGTCAGGTCAAAGTAGCTTTTCATTTGAATGTCTTCAGGAAGAGTTCCTCTTTTTTCAAAATAATTATTTAAATCAAAAGTGTTTATACAGACTCGGCTTTCTCCACTTTTTTTATAATCCAGATGCTGAATATTTCCTATATTAGTTATAGGTAAAGATCCATACCAATGGGTCGTTAATAATAATTGATTTTTTCCAACAAGATTATGCAGTCTCTCAAATTGTCCAAAAGCTTTAGAAATATGTAAAGAGTTCTCCGGTTCATCTATAGCCAGTAAAATTTTCCTCCTATTGGAAAGTGAGTTATTCTGTAAAAATGCAGTTGCTATATCAATTAGTGCAATTCTTTGCTCTCCTGAGCTTAATTCATTTATCTCTTTTTTATCCTTCTTTAATGTCCTAATAGAAAAATATGCCTCTAAAATTCTATTTCTTACATCTGCTGGGGTTAGTTTCCTTTTATACCCTTGCTCAACTTTATAAGCATAAGTTTCATCGATAACCCCAATAGTCTCATTAATTGAATTCATATATTCATCTAAATTTGTATTTAAATAATCCATTAAACTAATTTTCCCATTAGTTCCATTTTGCTTTGTGAAGTTCTTTTCGTTTAAAATGTGATCAATTTCATCTAAGATATCAGTACTCATCAAATCTTGCATTTCTTTATTTTCAATTTTTATTACCTCACTGGTAACAGACTCTACTGGTATATATATATATGAATAATAATCCCTTATAGCGTTTATTATCATTCCATCTCGGAAGTCAATACCACTTTCCCTTAAGTTATTTTCTAGATGAGTATTAAATGTACTATAGTAAACTTTGGATTTCTCAGTATAATTTATTCCAAGAATAAAGAATAAGTACTTCTCCTTTCCATATCTATACTTCAACTCATCTCTAAAACGAAAAAAGTGCTCAAACTCTTCACTGTTCTTTAAATTTGCATTTGCTTCATCAGTTACTTCCCAGAAATAATCACTTAATTTTACTAATATTCGGTAATAATCCTCTTTAATATTTTGAAATATCTCATCCTTTTTCACTAAAAAAACAGGTGCTACAAAAGCCTCCTCTGCTTTTGTATTTTTTGTTCTATTCCAGTTGCTATTATTAAAGAATGTATTTAGGCTTTCTAAAACAGAACTCTTCCCTACAGCGTTATTACCAATAAATAAAGTAAATGGATTTTCATAGTCATCACAAATTGGAATAAAATTTAAACCTTGATAAATCTTATAGTGTCTACAAAGAAGACCAACTATCATTTAAAACACTCCTATTGAAAAAATTAAGATTAAATTAAATAGAAAAAAGCAAAAGCCTACCTAAACACTATTTGCTACCATATTCCTATTTTATATAATTTTTAACGATAGTGTATATAAAAAATTCATTTTTACCCATCAATTTCTTACATTGGGTAATTAAATAATTTCTAAGCCTAACCTACTTATTATTTCGTTGATGCTGTAACTTTTCTTGTAAAAGCACATATCAACTTCTCTCAAAACTATCACTCTGCCCCAACAAGTAATCAATACTAACATTATAAAACTTAGATAATTTAATCAAAATCACCGTTGGAATATCCAATGCACCTGTTTCATAACGAGAATAAGTTGCTTGTGTAATGTTCAATTTCTTAGCTAAATCTTGCTGAGTTAAGTCCCTATCTTCTCTTAAGTCTCTTATTCTTCTATACATGTTTTATCACCCAACGCTATCATAATTTATACGAATTTCGTATATTGACTTTTATGCAGTTTTCGCATAAATTAAAATTGGGGGCATACTGTATCAGTTAATTAAACCTAAATCATTTAACTGTTAACTACTAAATCTTTACCCAATTGCCCATTCCCCAAGAAAAGAGGTTCTCCACATGAAACCCTTAATCGAACAACTATACAACGGCACTTTATCTCCTGACGAAGCCGGCATGTCCAATAACCCCAAATATCGTGAGATCAGTCACCAAATCTCTGAATATCTGCAAACGTGGAGGTCCAACCATTCAGAAGCTGAATGGCAACAGCTTGAACAACTTCTTGATTTATACGCCCAAACGCACAGCATGGAATTAACCGCAACCTTCACCAATGGATTCAGATTAGGTGCAGGCTTAATGGTTGAAACCTTAACTGGAGAAGAACAACTTGCTTTTCACATTGCGTCTATGAGGAATAAATAGATAAATAGAAGGTAATTCAGTAATTAATTAAATATGATGTACACTCTCTCTTCTGCTGTATTTTATCGAAGTTAAATCATATGTATATATGGCACTCAAATAGTTCTCGTCTCAAACTTACGGGTATTGTTATCCTTCTCAAAACAAAAAAAGGATGATAACATAGATCATCCTTTACCTAGACCGCTCATCAATCAATCTTTCTAAAAACACCGCAAAGCTTGAAGCATACTCCTCAATCAAATTATTCATTAGATCATAACGCATGATCGAAAATTCTCCCTGCTCATCTTTAGTAGAAGTATCAAAGAAATAAAGCTCATCACTATCTGGCACAAACAAATCCATTCTGTTAGGAAACTGGCTCACCCACCATTCCTCAGCTAGGTTAAGTCTATGCCTGTAAAGAACATCTGCATCATGGTATTCTCTGTGTTCTGGAGCAACAATGGTCAGAATTTCCCCACCATCCAACAGGGCGTTACCATAATGAGTTATCCACCAGCGATAAGATGAAGGCAAACGGAAGCCTAGTTCGTCTTCAACTTCCACGATCCAATTCTCTTGTGCACCATGTCCATTAAACCATTTTAAAGCAGTTGTTGTTTTAAGCTTTTCTTCTAATCGCTCATACATAATGTTTACTTCTCCTCCCTTGTTAACTATCTATAAAACCTTAGGTGTCTCGTAACTCCATATCCTTCTGTCCCTCTGCCTTCTACAGATCAAACGGTGGCGCTTTCCCGATTAAAACATTGTCAGGATGGACATCTGTTGGCTCATATTCATTCATACGGAGATAGATATACTCAATTTCAGCTAATGGCATTTTCAATTTTTTACTGACTTCATAAAGCTCTGCGCCTTGGGAAAAAAGTTTACGTGCTTGACTGATTGTTCCATTTAGCCAATTATTTTCAAGCATCCATTGATTTATTTGACCCAATAGTTGATTTTGGGATTCCTTATCTGCGTGCTTATTATACTTAGCAACTGACTCTGAGAGATAGTTATAAAGGTAGATACCTAGTGCCTCACGTTGCTCATGCTTAGATAATACTTGGTACTGCTCATAACTTAAGCTAATATCCAATTGGAGGGTATTAGCTTTGCTATCAAGACTTCTGGATGTTTTTCGACTATAAATCTCTGGAAAAACACGCAAAACAAAAAAGAGATCATAAGGAAACTCCCATGTTTCCGCTAAATCTTCTAGGGAAAGTAGCTCATCTCTCAATTGACCCACACAAGTTCCATGTATATCTAGAGTGAAAAATAGTTTCATACACAACTCCCCCTCTCACACTAACAAGCAATCAGATCATTCCAAGGAGCACCCTCTAAGATTATTTTCCTCTTTTATATATCAAACATATTTATGAATTCCCCCATAAACTTTTACATCAAAATTCATATTTTTTAAATCGTTCTTTAAGATCATCTTCAAACTCTATCCATTCCGCATCACACCATAAAGACATGTTCAACAATTGGGACAGCTTATCCACGGCTTGGGCAGGGTCATTAATCCCAAGGAGTTGTCCAAAATCCTCATTATTTACATCCAATACTTTCGGAAAATAGTCATCATTAAGACGCTCTTCTTTAAGTTGTTCATATTCTTCTCTTGTCCATGGTTCACAAAAGATTTTTTCGGCTTGAATTTCCCCAGTCTCAAAAAATGACAACTCAAATATTTCCTCATTCATATATCCGACTGTCATAACAGGTTCTTCCACTAGTTGGGATAATGTTTTACCTATTTTCTTCACAGTTCCCCACACAAAATAATCGTGGAGCACGCTAATCCAGCTCTCATTCGGATTACTTTTACTAATATACATAGTAATGCTAGTCTCTGTAGAATCATTTTCCCGATTACCTAATACTTTGGCATTTCCTTCAGTGAGCTTTTTTAATGCTGTAATCGTCTTCTCAAGATTATTAGACTTAATATGCAAATTGGCAAATGACCGTCCCATAAGCTCCCTCCTCTTATGTGGTTTTTATTTAACCTGATATAATATTTATTCTATAAATTGATCATGACATATTTCTTATGTTGATTATAGCAATCGCTCATCACACCAATTGGCTCCACTCTAGGACAGAGCAGCTTACCAGTTGAAACTTTAATAAAAGCGACTTAATGGACAAATTGCGTCTATGAGGGATAATTTGGGTATATACATAATTAATAAGTAAATTAGGAGGATATTATGTACAAACTTGCTTATATTGTTGGTTTAATACTAATGTCCCTTTCAATATTGCTCGCTTTTCATTACCAAGATGAAGGTATCCATCTCGTCCCGATTATTACTTTTTTGCTAGGAATCGGTTTCTTTTTCATCGGAAAATTGCTCTATAGAAAAAGTCACGCGGAATCTAAGTTCTAGTATGGTATCATTTACCTTATAGGTACTTTTTACCGAAAAGGAGGATTTTTGTGTGATGAAAACTAAGCTTAGAAAGCTAACCGTTGAAGATCAACCTTACGTATATTGGCATGTGGGTGGTTCTCGCCTTACCTTAAACATTTCACCCAAGGAAGACAAAACAACAAAAATCACGCTCATTTTCGAAGCTGATCCACCAAATGAAGAACGGCATACCTTCTGGGCATTTTATGATATCTCTGCACACAAAAACAACCTAAATACGACCATCCATCTAGGCAAACCAAAACATATTGCGGAGATCATTCATTATTTACAAAACGAGCAACAAGAACTTTGGCTCAAAGGAAAGCAAAATACGATCGATAACGCTTGGGAGTTGCTGCAAGCCATGGGTTACTCCAAGATGGAGCCGATTTGGATTGAGCAATGGTGATATAGTAATATACGTGACTATACTGAAATGAGGGAGTTGTTGTTTTGCTTCTACCCATTTTGTTGATGTTTTTCGGATTAATATTTATTTTACTTGGGCTTGTACATATTAAAAAGCCTGAAATTATTCATGAATTTACCGAAAGCTGGAAAAATAACAACACCACGGAGCCAAGTGAAGCATACTCCACAATTATAAAAATCAAGGGAATCGTTCTTGTTATTATCGGAATACTTTCATTTATTGGTGGTGTAATCACTTTATTTTGGCTTCCAACTTTCTTACAATAGTAGTGCATGCATTACCCTAAACCAACCCAAAGGAGTTGTTGCTCTTGTTCTTCCCTATCATAACTATAATTTTTGGACTTATCTTTATTGGACTAGGTATCTTAAGAATAAAAAATCCCGAATTTGGATTGCAGCGTAATGTACGATGGAAATTTAAAGATGAGGTTGAGCCTAGTGAGTCATATTTATTATTTCTTAAATTTGGTGGAATTGTTGTAATTATTGCCGGAGTGTTTGTTACACTTTTTGGTATCATGAGCTTACTTCAAGCCATATATACTTCTCATTAAACTACAATTTACCTAGCAGTAATCAATTATCTTTTTTGCAAAAATAAAAGTGTTAACTCGTTCACAATATCGGCATGCTCCATAGTTAAGGAATGACTTGCCCCAGCAATTAAATGAGTCTCGATATTAGGGATGACTTGTTTTGCATTTGCTATTGTTTTTTCTGCAGGATAAATTACTTCCTTATCTCCGATCAGGAGCAAGGTAGGAATGTTAAAATCATGAAACTCTTCTTTAGCAAATACAGAAGGCATGAGCTGCAAAAGTGGTTTGGCATAGCGATAACCCGCTATTACTTGCGCCCGAAATACAGGATGTAATGGCTCCCCCTTCCCAGAAAACCACAAAAAAGCATTATCAATCCACTTCTCCGTGTGAAATAACAAAGCTGGATAAATTTTCGCAAAAAATTTCATACTTATTTTATGAAACGTTCCTGCTGGGGCATAAAGCAATAGCTTGGATATTCGCTCTGGATAAGCAATTGAAAAATTCAATGCCAAAAATCCACCCATAGAATGCCCTGCTAAATCTATCTCATTCAACTCCATAAAGTCCAAAACCTCAAGAAGCCATCGGTTAGCATCCTTCCGACTTTTTATGGCAACATTAGGTTTACTTTTACCGAAATCCCCCATAATATCAATCGCATAAACACATCGTTCTTGTGCTAGCTGCTTTATATTGGGAAACCACATCGTACTACTCATTGTCATCCCATGAAGGAGAATCAATGGTGGCTTACTCTCATCACCAAAACAAAGTACGTGCGTATCACCAAAGCTTGTATGTATATAACTCGATGTTCCTTCCACTTCAATCATATCTAAACTTTTCTCATAACAAATATAATATTCTGCTTCAGCCACTTCACTCTTAAAAATAGACCCCACAAGACACCTCTCTCCTCTGATCTTTCAGCATAAACTATAAAATACCTTCCATAATCTCATTATGTAACCTCTAATAACAAATAACCTATAAATCATATCATACACTCACTTAAAAGATTGTTACTTTTGTTTCTTTGCTAATTCGTTCAATAAAAACAGGAAAATGGATGAAAGTTTAGCTGGAAATATAGATGAGAGGTAGAGATTAGTGGAAGTGAATAATATCTAACTTTGTGCAACTTAGTGGGACTATTCGAAATTCTAAGTTTATAACCCTACATATAACCAATTATGATATAATTTAGCATGTACAACTGAACTTGGGTGGGAAGTATTACCTCCGGATTGGAGGTGATGCATATGACATTTTCGTTTTCGGATGTGATGATGATTGGAATGTTTATTCTAGCATTGCTCACTTACCTGAATAAACGAAAATAACCTGCCCAGGTTAGCGCCAAGGGAACAGGTTATTTTCAAACACCAAGTTTGGAGGTATCCCACCCAAGTGTTGTGCTGAGGGCGGTCGGCGGACCGTCCTTATTTCTATCCTTATCTTAACATAAAAATATCATACATGTGAATCAATTTCACTTGATTTTTACATGAATTAAGACAATATTTTGCCCCCTATTACTTCTGTTCCATCATAATCTCTACGTCCACTTTGTCCAGCACATTTTCAATATAGTCCTTCCCCCACTCATACATTGCATCCAAAATCGGCATTAAGCTTTCACCGTGCTCCGTTAGCGAATACTCCACCTTAGGCGGAACAACAGGATAAACCTCACGGTGTACAATGAGATGTGCCTCTAGCTCTCGAAGCTGACTCACAAGCATTCTTTGCGTAATCCCTGGTATTAGTGCCTTTAACTCCCCAAAACGCTTCATCCCTTGTTTTCCTAAATGCCATAAAATGAGCATCTTCCACTTCCCGCCTATAATTGCTAACGTTAATTCCTTTTCACAATTAAAGCTCTTTTCATCAAAATGTGGCATATATGAAACCTCCTTGTTTATTTTCAATACATTTCTTAGTTCACAGTATACTTTTAGACACTATATGCGATTAAAGTGCGTACTTCTATAAATTTTATATATTTAGTATATTGAGCATGAACCGAATAGTAAACCATAATCAACCGCAAACATAAGGGTAGAAATAAACCTAACTCGGACAGATGCTGTTGAGTTGATATTCACTTAAACCACTTTAAACTAAGGAGCGTGTATGTAATGAAGTTACAATTAGCACTAGATCTTGTTGATATCCAAGGGGCAATCGAAGTTGTAAAAGAGGTACAAAACCATGTTGATATCGTTGAAATTGGTACACCCGTTGTCATTAATGAAGGATTGCATGCTGTTAAGGCTGTAAAAGAAGCATTCCCACATTTGACTGTATTAGCTGACCTGAAAATTATGGACGCAGCAGGTTATGAAGTTGGCCAAGCATCTGCCGCTGGTGCAGATATCATTACAATTTTAGCAGCAGCAGAAGACGAGTCCATCAAAGGTGCTGTAGCAGAAGCAAAAAAACTAGGCAAGCAAGTGCTAGCTGATATGATTGCAGTCAAAGACCTTAAAGGTCGTGCGGCACAATTAGACGAGTTTGGTGTAGACTACATTTGTGTGCATACTGGTTATGATCTACAAGCTGTAGGTAAAAACTCTTTCGAAGACCTTGCAACGATTAAAAGTGTAGTGAAAAATTCTAAAACTGCGGTTGCTGGTGGAATTAAACTTGAAACTCTTCCAGAAGTAATCAAACAAAATCCAGACCTTATTATTGTAGGTGGCGGAATTACTAGCCATGATGACAAGCAAGCTGTAGCAGCTAAAATGCAAGAGCTTATTAAACAAGGGTAAGTGGCTATGTCACACACATCACTCTATTTCAGTCAGGTTATCGAAGAATTAAACAAGACCGTGAATTCTATTCCCGATGAATCGTCTGAAGCCTTGCTGAATCAAATGATGCAATCGGGCAAGATTTTTGTTGCAGGAGCAGGGCGATCTGGACTTATGGGTAAAGCCTTTGTAATGCGGATGATGCACATGGGGTTAGATGCTTATGTTGTAGGTGAGACAGTAACAGCAAATTTGGAAAAGGGCGATCTGCTCATTATTGGCACAGGTTCTGGTGAGACAAAAACGCTTATTCCTATTGCTGAAAAGGCAAAAAGCTTAGGAGGCATCGTAGCAGCCGTTACCATTTCACCTGAATCTACAATCGCTAAAATAGCAGATATCGTTGTCCAGCTTCCAGGTTCACCTAAAGAGCACCATGAGAGTATATCCCAAAGTATCCAGCCGATGGGCTCCCTATTTGAGCAGACAATGTTGTTATTTTACGACGCATTAATTTTACGTTACATGACTCAAAAAGGTTTAAGCTCTAGTCAAATGTATGGCAAGCATGCTAACCTTGAATAAGTTAAATAATAGAAGCCTAGAAAAGACATCTCTTATAGAGAGTAGCTTTCTAGGCTTTCTTTTGAATTAATTTAGATGAACGATGAAAGGGATTGGTAGTTATGACATTAGATACAGTACTGCAACTCCGAAAGGAAAAAAAGTACACCGAAGCGAAGGATGCCATGCTCCAATTACTTACTACGGAACCCAATCACGGAGAAAATCATTATCAGATGGCATGGTGTTACGACAATCTCGGTGAAGAACGACTTGCAATCCCTCACTATGTCCAAGCTATCTCACTTGGTTTATGCCCAAGCAGTCTAGAAGGTGCTTATTTGGGTCTAGGGAGTACCTATCGTTCTCTAGGGCGATATGCAGAGGCAAAAGAAATCTTCGAAACCGCTATGCTAAAGTTTCCAGATAAAAATAATTTGAAAGTATTTTATGCCATGACCTTGTATAATTTACAGGAGCACAGTAAGGCGATGGAAATATTGTTGCAGCAATTGGCAGCGTCCAGCAATGATGATTCCATTTTAGAGTACAAACAAGCGATTCTTTTCTATTCAGATAAGCTAGATGAGAAGTGGGAATAAACCACATAGATATATAAGCGTTTAAAGAATAAGGATATAATGGATAAGGATATTACTTAGGAGATGTATACGGATGAAACACCACTCAACCACCTCAACCATTAACCACCTCAAACCCGACTGCCAAAATTGCTTTGGGCTTTGTTGTGTCGCGCTTTATTTTTCTAAGCACGATGGCTTTCCAACCGACAAGTACGCAGGCGTACCTTGCCCTAACTTAGCCCAAGATTATACATGTAGCATTCATGAAAACCTCTCGGAGCAAGGACTAAAGGGTTGTATTGCCTATGAATGCTTTGGTGCAGGACAACAAATATCCAAAGTAACTTATGGTGGTGGACCAGGCTGGAGAGCCCAGGGTGCAGATCACTCATCTTCAGAACTTATGTTTAACGTCTTTTTAATTATGAAGCAATTACATGAAATGTGTTGGTATTTATATGAGGCACTTTCCTACGAAATTCCAACTGCACTTGCTGACGACGTGCAATATCTACTTAATGAGACGGAAAAAGTCACACTAGCATCTCCTAATGAGCTACAAAATTTTGACTTATTTGTTCATCATAATAAGGTTAGCACGGTCATTAACCAAGCTACGCAAGCGATTCAAGCCCATACTCGCCAAGCATTATCTAAAACCTCAAATTTTAACGAAAACAAAATACTTAACACCAAGCAAAAAAGAGATTTTATCGGAGCTAATTTAACAAAAAAAGAACTTCGCTGTGCAGACCTCCGTGGATGTCTCCTCATCGCTGCCAATTTAGAAGGTGCAGACTTGTGCGGAACCAACTTGATTGGTGCTGACCTAAGAGATGCCAATTTACGAGGTGCAAACTTAACACAAAGTCTTTTCCTAACTCAGATGCAAATTAACGGGGCAAAAGGAGATAAATATACGCAATTACCTGCATCCCTTTCTCGGCCAGCTCATTGGATTTAAAAACCATTATTCACTTTTTTAGTTGTACAACCTTTTGAAAGTATGTGTATGTATTTTTAGTAATGTCATAAAGGTAGACACTTTTGGGATCTTTAGGATCATCATTTTTTTCAGCAAGAACAAGTAAAGTTGGTGTTAAGGAATATAGCACTTCTAAATATTTCTGATTAATATCAATAGGCATTGGAGAAAGGACGTAAACCCATTTTCTTTTATTCAAATCTAATAAATATTGAAGACATTTTATTAGTATATAAGCAATACCAAAAAAAGTAATAATATTGCTAATCATATTAGCTATAAAATCTTGTTTAGTAGTACTAACATTAATTATCCCCCATAGCGTTATTGAGTGAACAATAATATCTAATAATATTGTAGAGAATAGTAAAGGAAATAGAAATTTCACATTAAATACTATTCTCCTCCTCTTTTTCCCCTTATAAGCCATGTATTTAATTAAACAAAGTATAAGTACTAGAAATATCTCTAGAAGATAGAACCATATTATTATGTCAGTAATACGTTCAGTATATTTTAAAGTGCTTAACTCACCATACAATGCAGCCAAAAATATACCATAAACAATAAACACAATAAAAAGGAAAATAAACACTATAAAGTTCTGTAGAACTTTTTGATGTTTAGGTATAAAGAGTTTATCAAACTTGCTAGATGTAAAGGTCTTTACCGTAAAGTTTATTAAATAAATAAGGGTTGTACTAAATATTATTTTGAAAAAGAGCTCCAAATTTATCACCTTTCGGGTACAAATGAAATCAATTTATTATTCCCCACTATACTCCCTCTGCCTCAACACCTCATACAACAACACCGATCCTGCCATCGCCACATTCAGTGACTCCGACTGTCCATGCATCGGAATGATTAACCCAGCATCCATAAGTTCAAGCACTTCTGCACTTAACCCTTTCGCTTCACTGCCCATGAGAAGCCATACGGAAGAGGTAAAATCATACGTATAGCAATTCACTGCCGCTTGTAAGCTTGTCCCTGCTAATGTAATTCCATGTGCTTTAGCTTGTGGTAAAATCTCAGCTAAATCCCCCTGTAGCACAGGTAAATGGAATAGTGATCCCATTGTTGAGCGGATTACTTTGGGATTGTACAAATCAGCACATCCATTTCCTAAAATAACACCATCCGCCCCTACCGCGTCAGCACTACGGATTAGTGTCCCAACATTACCTGGATCCTGCACACCATCCAACACAAGCACTAAGCTGTTTTCTTTTGAACACAACCGCTGTAAGGTCTGCTCATGATCAAGGCTATTCACCTTATGTATAACAGCAAATACAGGCTGAGGTGACTTCACCTCGGTACACTTAGCTACCACGGCATTAGATACAGCAATCCACTGTACATCTAATCTTGAAGCAGAAAATGAGGTTAATTCCGAAGGAATCCCTGCATCGATATCATAGCAGACACACTCAATGACAGTGCTTGTATTTTTGATCGCTTCCTGCACTAAATGAATGCCTTCTACAATATATTTTTGCTTTTGATCACGATGCTTTTTTTCCAGTAAAGAAGCCCATTCCTTCACTCTGGCATTTTGAGGTGATAATATTTCCATGCTCATCAATTCATCCTTAACTTTTCTATATTCTAATTTAGCCCACTAGTTCTCATTAATTTCGCACAGGCTGAGGCGCATAATACAATTCCAGCTTCGTCAAGTCATTACGCTCACCAACAATGACAAGAATATCTTCTTCCGTCAAACGCTCAGTAGCATCTGGCGAAATATTCATTTTGCTCCCACGTTTAATCGCCATGACGTTACAGCCAAACTTCGCTCTAATTTCAAGCTCCTTCAGGTTTTTGCCCACCATCGCTTTAGTTACAGTATGCTCTACAATGCTATATTCATCAGAAATCTCAATATAATCAAGAATATTAGGGGATATTAAGTGGTGAGCAACACGTAGCCCCATATCCCGCTCAGGATATACAACCTTGTCCGCACCAATTTTCTTCAAAACCTTCCCGTGTAGTTCATTTTGCGCCTTCACAACGATGAGTGGCCCACCCATATCCTTTAAAATTAAAGTCGTTAAAATACTTGCCTGTATATCTTCTCCGATGGCAACAACAACGACATCAAAATTACGTATGCCTAGTGCGCGCAATGCCTCTTCCTCCGTAGAATCTGCAGAAACGGCATGTGTCACGACGTTAGATAACTCTTGAACTCGATGTTCATCTGAATCAATCGCAAGTACATCAAATCCCATATTGCTTAATGCGTTAGCAATGCTTGAACCAAAACGTCCAAGCCCAATCACTGCAAACTGCTTTTTGGCTGCATGTGCCATTGTTTCACCTACCCCTAGTTCATTGCTATGTTCGTTATAGTATACCACAATCGTTATTGAACTTGAATTTTCAGACTGGAAGCGGGGAACATTAAATACGGGTCAAATTAAGATTTCAAGGGAGGAGCTTGAACATGCCAATTACGATGGATCTACGCCAAGCGGTCATTCATAAAATGCATGGTAAAAGTGAAGATGGCTTACGTGAAATGATTGATGGCTCGATACACGCTCAAGAGGCAGCTTTGCCCGGACTAGGCGTAGTATTTGAGCTGATGTGGGAGGACTTGGCTGAACCAAAAAAGGAAGCCGTTGTCCGCAAACTACATCATCAATTAGAGGAAATCGATAAGCACTAAAGAACAACCATTGAAATAGTGATATTTGCCCACTATAACAATAGCAAGCTTGAGGCTAGAGGAACACTCTAAACACAAGCTTGCTATTGGTTTAACTTATGGAGCCATTTCTAAAAACTTCGCATCTGGATTTTTTTCCATTGCTGTTCGCATTGCATATTCGTTTTCAAACAAGGCAACATAGTTCCCTTTTTTATCCTTCACAAGCGTAGAATTGATTCTGAACTTAGATGGATCAACTTTATCCGCAACAATCCATCTTGCAAATTGGAATGGCATACGTTGTAGCTGTACATCTACTCCATATTCACCCTTCATCCGGTACTCAAATACCTCAAATTGCAATTGACCAACTACACCAAGTAACGTATCCTCAAAACCAACTGTTGTGAACACCTGAATCGTGCCCTCTTCAGTAAGCTGATCGATTCCTTTTTGATATTGCTTATGCTTTAGGGCATTTTTAACCGTAACTTTCGCAAAAATTTCAGGTGAAAATGTCGGTAATTCATCAAATACAATTTCTCCACCTTGGCTTAGTGAATCTCCAATTCGGAAAATACCTGGATCAAACAATCCAATAATATCTCCTGGATAAGCTTCACTTACGATATCGCGATCCTGAGCAAGAAATTGCTGTGGTTGGGATAACTTAATATCCTTGCCCACCCGAACATGCTTCACGCTCATTCCTCGCTCAAATTTACCTGAAACGATACGCAAAAACGCAATTCGGTCACGGTGAGCAGGGTTCATATTCGCTTGAATTTTAAAGACATATCCCGAAAACTTCTCTTGCGTAGGCTCAACGATTCCTGTTGTGCTCTTACGTGGTTCTGGCTTAGGTGCAAGCTCGAGGAAGTTTTCCAAGAAGGTCTGAACACCAAAGTTATTCACTGCACTCCCAAAAAATACAGGCGTCAATTCCCCATTTTTAATTTTTTCCAAATCAAATGGATCACCCGCTACATCTAACAGTTCTAGATCCTGACACAACTGATCATGTAGGAAATCGCCTGCCATCTCACGAATCATTGGATCTTCGTAGCCGTTCACCTTCGTAACCTGAATTTCATCATGGTTGTCACCTTGGAACAACTCCACCTGATTTTTCATACGGTCATATACCCCACACAATTCACGGCCTGAACCAATCGGCCAGTTCATCGGAATAGAGCGAATTCCAAGCACCTGCTCCAGTTCCTCCATCAAGTCAAAAGGACTACGTCCTTCACGATCCAGCTTATTAATAAATGTGAAAATAGGAATGCCACGCTTCGCACATACTTGGAATAGCTTAATCGTCTGTGCTTCGACCCCTTTGGCAACGTCAATCAACATGACTGCACTATCCGCAGCCGTTAGGGTACGATACGTATCTTCACTAAAATCTTGGTGACCAGGGGTATCCAAAATATTAATACGATGTCCATTATAATCAAACTGCATCACAGAGGAAGTTACAGAAATCCCCCGTTGCTTTTCAATTTCCATCCAGTCACTTGTTGCATGCTTACTTGCTTTACGCGCTTTAACAGAACCAGCAAGACGGATCGCACCACCAAACAGCAGTAGCTTTTCCGTTAATGTTGTTTTCCCGGCATCCGGGTGGGAAATAATCGCAAACGTTCTCCGTTTATCTACTTCCTGCTGTAATACTTGATTCAATGCGTTACTCATCCTCACGTTCCTCTCATTTAACAAAAATCACGTTCTTCTATTGTATCACAAAAAGTCGTCTTTCAAGCATCATTATACTTGAAAGACGACATATAAAAAAATCAACTTTATATAATTTGATTACCGAGAGTTTTTAATCCAAATCACGTTATCCTCATCTTGACCATTTACTGGCCACCAGTGGAAGCCGTCCTTAGCAAGCAATTCGTGAGCCGCATCAGGTCCCCATGAGCCTGCCTCATACATGTTAATGTCATTTGGCGCTTCTGCCCATGCCGCAGCAATTTTGTCTACGAATGCCCATGCAGCTGCAACCTCATCCCAACGTGTGAAATACGTGGAATCACCTTGTGCAGCATCATAAATGAGACGCTCATAAGCTTCAGGGGAATTAATACCGATTTGACAGCTTTGACAAAATTCCATTGCTAGTGGTTCAATTTGTGAATCAGAACCTGGCTTTTTCGCATTAATCTTAATATAAATCCCTTCCATTGGATTAACACGAATAACAAGCAGGTTAGGTGCAAGATCATGCTTTTGACGTAAGTATACATTGGTTGGCATCGGTTTGAATTCAACCACAACCTCTGTTGTTTTAACAGGGAGACGTTTACCTGTGCGAATATAGAAAGGAACACCAGCCCAACGGAAATTATCTACAAGCACCTTCGCTGCAAAATATGTTTCTGTATTTGATTCTGGGTTCACTTTATCCTCTTGACGATACCCTGGTAACACCTTTTCCCCTTGCTTACCTTCGGAATATTGCCCACGAACTACACTCGCCTTTACCTCTTCATGCGAAGCATATGGACGTAAAGAACGAAGCACCTTCACCTTCTCATCACGAATATCCTCTGGAATCAAGCGACTTGGTGGCTCCATCGCGATCATGGTCAGCATTTGCAGGATATGATTTTGCCCCATATCACGCAACGCACCAGAATGATCGTAGTAACCGCCACGTTCTTCGACTCCAACCGTTTCACTTAATGTTATTTGCACATTAGAGATATGGTTGTTGTTCCAAAGTGGTTCAAAGAAAGCATTAGCGAAGCGAATCACTTCAATATTTTGTACCATTTCTTTTCCAAGATAATGATCGATACGATAAATTTCTTCTTCTTTAAATACTTGGTTTAACTCTTCATTCAGTTTATGTGCAGATGTAAGGTCATAACCAAATGGTTTTTCAATTACAAGGCGATGCCAACCACTACTGCTCAGCATACCACCCTTTTCAAGATTGAAGGACACACTTCCGAACAGCTCAGGCGCAAGCGCAAGATAGAACAAACGATTGCCAGGGATACCAAATCGTTCTTCCACCTGTTCAGTTAGCTGCTGCAATTCACGATATCCTTCTAAATTGTTGATATCTAATGACTTGTAAGAAAAATGCTCTGCAAAGGTGTTCCACTCCGAATCATCCTTCACTTTATAACGGCAAAATTCCTCAATAGAGCGATGTACATCATCTCGGAATTCCTCTTGCGAACGCGGCCGTCTCGCCACGCCAATAACAGCAAAATCTTCCGCTAACTTTCCTTCACGATACAGTGAAAATATCGCAGGAAAGAGCTTACGGCGTGCCAAATCTCCGGTTGCTCCGAAAATGAAAAATACTGCCCCTGGTGTATGCAGTGATTCTAGATTTTGATTATCAGCCATGGCTCCTCATTCTTTCTATTGAATATTGTGAATAATTATACAATCTCCCAACAGTGATAAAGCTTCTCAGCTAACACAAGGATTGATGTAATTTTAGCATATTCAAAACAAGGATGCTATAAATTAATTACATTTACGAATAAGTTTATTCAAGATTCATCTAATTTTTAGACTAACTTCATCTTTAATTCATCTAATATTCAATCGTTAATAGCGGTGAACCGATGGATACTTCTTGTTTATCCGAGTCTGAGCTTTGATGAAGTGCAAGCTGTATATTGATACGTTGTTCACCACTTAATACAGATAAAGGTAATTCCCCAACATGATACGATGAGCTTACCGTATTCCCATCCTGATATTGATCTACTCCCGCTACTTCCTTCCACTGCATTTTCATCAAGGATTCTAGCTTAGCCAGGATTAACTTCGTAGACTCTGCACCATCTCTACCATCTCTACTTTCTCTACTTTCCCTACCTGCACCTAGCTCATTTTTCTGATTTCCCCCTTGATCTAGGTTTCTCGGCTTTACAGAGGAGGTCAATTCGCCTTGTATTGCCCCATTCCACAGAATGTCAATACCGGCTTTATTTAATATAGCACCGTAGCTTCCTTGTAGCTGTTCTAGCTTGGCGAGTCCTTCTTTATTAAATGCTTCAACTCTAACCATGACATAATATTTTCCATCTGCCTGCTCCGTTAATGTGAAGGTGCTTTTTACCTCCTTTGTAACTTGAACAGAAGCATATTGTTGATGTCCTTGAAAATGAGCTGCGGTTGGTGTTGTTAATCCTAGACTATCTGCTAGACTAGCTGCAGCTTCCTGAGAGGATAATGGAACTGCCCATGCACCTTGCCATTTTACTGTGATATGTGCAGGACCTTCTGTAAGTTGAGAACCCACCTTCCATAGCTGTTCCCATTGCTCCTGTGCATATTGTAACGTATGACTTTTCTGCGCATAGACATGATTTTGTTGTTGATCCAACTGATTAAATAAAAATAAGCATAAAAAAACACTCAATATAATAGCATACATTTTTTTCATAATAAAAAACTCCTTCTCTATTAAACCCAATTCATCATCAATCGGATTCAAACTATAAACCTATTTAATAAATCTAGTAATCTATTAAGTAGGTTAGCCAGAGAAGAAGTATATTATACATTACATATTTTATTATTCATTTGATTCATTTAATCATATTATCCTGTTATTCATGCTCTTTACTGTATTACTCCGCTAATCCATTTTTATAAGCGTAGATAGCCGCCTGTGTACGATCATCTACACCTAGCTTAGCTAAAATGTTAGTCACATGGAATTTAACAGTTTTCACGCCAATGATCAGATCATCCGCGATGTCTTGATTCGATTTACCTTGCGCTAATAAGCGAAGCACATCCATTTCGCGCTCTGTTAATTCTTCATAAGCAGGAGTCTCTGGCTTAGGCTGACGCAAACGATTCATCATTTTAGACGCAACCTGTGATTCAAGCACCGATTGACCTCTTGCCGCCGCACGAATGGCCTCCGCAATCTCAGAAGCCCGAGATGTTTTTAGCAAATAACTAAATGCGCCTGCCTCAATTACAGGGTACATTTTTTCATCGTCCAAATAACTTGTTAACACAATAACTTTACAATTAGGATTCAGCTTAAGTAGCTCACGCGTTGTTTCAATGCCATCCATCCCATCCATAACCAAATCCATTAATACAACATCTGGCTTATACTCCTGAACAAGTCGAATGCCCTCTTCGCCGTTACTCGCCTCACCTACAACCTCAATTCCATCCTCTGTACCAAGTACAGCCGCAAGGCCAATTCTCACCATTTCATGATCGTCTACGAGTAGCACTTTGATATCTTCATTATCGTTCTCCATGCTCCAATCCCCCCATCTCATCACTCATTAAAGGTATCGATATCTCAATACGTGTTCCTTTGCCGGTTGCAGTTATGAACTGAATTGAACCCCCAACCTCATGCACACGTTCTTGCATCGTTGATAAACCATAAGAGGTCTGCTTTTTATCATCTAGCTCAAAGCCAATGCCGTTATCTCTCAACGTCACTTTTATGACCTCGCCACGCCGATGAATTTTAATTTCCATTTTATCTGCTTTAGCATGACGTAATGTATTAGACATCGCCTCTTGAATAATACGAAATAAGTGATTTTCAATCCCTTTTCCTAAAGTAAGGTTTTCATCCATTTCAAGCACCAGATCCATCGGAACTTTTGTTTTTAGCTCCTGTACTAAATCCAGTAGGCCTTGCGATAATTCCTTGCCCTCTAAATACACCGGACGTAAGTGAAGCAACAAAGCTCTCATTTCCGACTGAGCAACTGAAGCCATTTCCTCGATTAATTCCACTTGTCTTCTTGCCTTTTCAAAATCTTTATCCATAGTTCTGCCCACCGCAGTTGCTGTCATCGAAATGGCGAACAATTGCTGAGACACCGCATCATGCAACTCTCGTGCTAAACGTTGTCGTTCCTCTACAATAGCTGAAATTCTAGCTTGCTCGGCTAGCTGAGCATTATGTGTAGACAATCGTTGTAAGGAACCAACCTGCTCCTCCCAGCGTTTACCTATCCGCTCCATCTGCTCGGCTAATCTTCCAATCTCATCTTCACCAAGCTTAGGCACGGTTCCCGTCTGATTTCCTTTTTCCCATTGTACAAGAGAAGCCCTCAGCAAATCCACCTTGCGCTTCGCACGATAGGATTGTAGAAAACCACCACCACCACCAATAATTACAATGAGACACAGCAAGGTGATTCCTGCTCTAATCCCTGTTCTCCATGATGTAGGAGGAATTAAAAAATCATATGTATATAAAATATAAACAACAGCAAGGACAACAACAAACGAAACTAAAATACCCTCCCGCATGCTACGTGATAACATATCCTTTGAACGTTTAACCTCCATGCAGGAGCCTCCTTTAGTAAACTTATTTTAAATAAACATTTCTATATAAATTTAATATCAACATCGCCAACTAAATAAGAAATTACAATTTTCACTTTATACTCATTTTGCTCATATTGCGGTGACTTCCAATATAATCTATTCATCATGCCTGTCGTTTTTTCATCTCTAAAGTTCAGCTTACCAAATAACACAAATACCTCTATATCTACACCATAATCCATAGGAATCGTGAGATCAACATCACCAACAATTCCTTGGAAAATTACAATATGGGAATGTTCCTCTTCAATTGCAAGTGACAAGTCAATGTCGAGCTCTCCAACAATGTGCCACATGCTAGTGTTGCGTAATACCCATGGATCACGATCCCATTGGATATTTGTCGTAATGCTTTGCTTTTGCGTATAATTACGATCGGCTTGTACCTTTCTCACCTTTGCAAAATAAAACCCAAGCGAAATCATAATAATAGCTGCCACAAGCATGAAATTTTTTAACAAAATTAACCCGCTACCAATTGCAACCAAAATATAGCCTTGGCGTACATCTTCACCTTTACGGATTTTATAAATACCTAGACTTAATACCAGCAGTGCGACAACACTAAAAAACCCTAAATGCTTTCCGAAAATAATCAGAAAACTAAAAGCAATAAACCCAAACAATAGGAGTTTTTTTGGTTTGTTCATGTCACACCTCCATCTTCTGCAAAAAGTACCACTTTGTAAAATTGGCAAAAGCCATCTCAGCGATTGCTGTATGGCTTTTTACCAACTTGATTAGCATAACATATTCCATGTTTTACGTGTATAGCTATTATTCAGAAACGTTATCCTTTGATGCAGAGCTAGAAGGATTTAATTTGGATTTTAATGCTTCCAATTGTTGATCTACCTTCATTTGCTTTTCTGCTTCTTCTGGGCTGATATAAGAAGAGGTTGCAGTGTCACGATATACGATACCGGATACTTCTGCTTCTGCCTCTAATTGCATAATTTTTTCCTCCATACGGTGGAAGCCAAGAGAAGCATGACCACTTTCGATGCTGTTAAGGCTACTTAATTGGGACATTTGCTTTCTAGCCTTCGCCATTTGTGCACGACTAACCAATTCGTTACGTTTATTGCGAAGCTTATAGAATTCATCTTTCATGTCATGCAATTGTTGTTTTAATTCAGAAGCATGTACTTCTGCTTGTGCATGTAATTGACTAAATTCATTTTGCTTTTGATCATAGTTCAATTTTTCTTCAAGCAATTTACGAGCAACTTCCTCTTGTCCGTTACGAAGAGCAAGCTCTGCTTGGCTCTCACGTTGTGCTGACACACGAATCGCTTCGTCTAAACGTTGCTTCATACGACGTTCGTTTGCCATTTGCTTAGCCACTGTGACTTCCGCATCACGGATTTCTGCCTCCATGTCACGTAAGTACTGGTTAAGCATTACAATTGGATCCTCAACCTTATCCAACATTTCATTAACAGATGCTTTAGTGATATCTTTAATTCTTTTGAATACTCCCATTTTATTTATCTCCCTTCTCATTCTCGTAGTTATTTAACTTTTTGCGAAGCTCTTTTAGTTCTTTTTCCATTGCTTTTTTCTCAATATCCTTCATCATATCGTCTAGACTTGATGTAGGCTCTTGCACTGTATTGGGATTAGGATTGGAATATCCTTGGTTATAAGGGTTATAAGGTGGCTGTTGTCTAGTGTTGTAATCCTGATTAGGTCCTCCCATATTCCATGGGCCACTCGAACCACCTTGACCTCCTCTTCCTCCCCGATGTCCCCATTCATTGTAATAAGGATCATTGGGATGACGTGGTTCATTAGGAACAACTAAGGATGCCAAGAAATAAAGAAGGATAACGGTTCCGCTAGAGAAAATCACAACGAATATCATAATGACTCTCAAAAGCGTTGAGTCCAAATTAAAATGATTCGCTAACCCACCAAGTAACCCCGTTACTTTGTTATCATATCTGGAGCGATAAAGCTTATTCATCTTACTCACTCCCCATCCTTCGGCTTAAGCTTCTGCTTCAAACGACTTAGCTCTTGCTCCAACGTAGACTGAATATTACCGCTAATGTCGTTAAAAAGATCCTCTCCATTTTTGCGTAAATCTCTAAGGCTACGTGCCTCAAGCTCCATATCAGAAACTCGATCTTCAAGACGTCCGAACATTTTAGGTACATCTTGATTATTTCCCATACGTTGATTCATTCTTTGCTGAAGACGTAGGGTTTCCATTCTAGCATGGTAATATTGGCGCTTGTTATACACGATTTGATACTCTGTTTTAAGTTCATTAAGCTGAGCCTCTAACTCTTGGAGTGATTCTAAGCTTTGTGTATACAATCCTGTGTATTGTTCCATTTTTTCTTCATATATAATCTTTTCTTGTAAAGCAAGCTTAGCCAAATGCTCTTCATCAGCCTTTAGCGCCAATAACGCTTGCTCTTCTCGCTTATCTCGCATCACTTTAGCTTGATCAACCTGCTGCTTCAAGCTTTTAGTGTGATTGTAATAATGATGATGCAACTTCTCAGCTTCTGCAATTTCCCGTCTTGTCTCATTTAAAAATTGATCTATTAAAGTAACAGGATCTTGGGATTGCTCAAGCTTTTCATTTAAAGTTGCGACTGTAATGTCTCGTACTCGTTGAAACACACCCATAACATCTCATCCCTCCTGACGACTAAACAGCTTTTCAATTTCATTTATATTTTATTAATTAGTAGTTACGTCTACCATTACTAAGTGCAGATATTCCGTATACGATCAACCCGATACCAAGCAACGGAACAATTAGCCATGCAAGCTTAGATAGTAAGGATAGGATACCGAAGAATAAAATGATCCAGCCAAAAAATGAATTTCCTCGACGAATCCCATAGTAACCAAGAGCGATCAGCAACAGACTGAAAATGACTCCAAACAAACTTCCTAAAAGCGGGGTGAATTTTCCTATTAAGATCAGTACCCCCATCACAATTAAAACGATAGCAAAGCTATTTGGCTGACTTCTTCTCATTGATTATCACCGCCTTTCGTTGTCATCAACCTTATACTCTTATTCTAGATATTTCTTTCACTTTTCAAAACAGACTACAGACGGTTTTTATACTAGACCTAAGTCGAGGTTAGTTTTAGTTTTTGCATCACTTTGCGCTTTGAGATACTTTTGATTGTATGATATCCTTATTATAGCTGAGCGGGTAACATCGCTATAGTTTCGTTAATTTCCACTTAAATAGTAATATTGTTTTAATACTAATGTAAATGTAATTTATGAGTATGTTTCTAGCCGTTTATTGATTTGGCATTACTTATTACTTATCGTATTACTTATATTGGAGGCTTGGATCAAATGAATCTCAAAGAAACCGAAATACCAGGCGTTGGCAAACAATTTGTCGCTGAAGCTCGTAGTGGTGACAAAATCTCGATCGTGATCCATAACGATGGACGACGTGAAATGAAACACTTTGAACATAGCAATCCTGATGAGAGTGCTTCGATGATTACACTTGAGGATGATGAAGCAAGATATATCTCTGCTATTATTGGCGGAATTACGTACACCCCTACTGCACTTGAAAATATTGAAGTCGCACTTGGTGATATTACAATTGAGTGGTATAAGCTAGAACCACATTATAAATCGATTGGCAAAACAATTGGTGAACTTCGTATTCGTCAGCGTTCAAGCGCTACTATTATTGCTGTCATTGAAAAAAACCATACGAAGCATATTAATCCAGGAGCAGATACACTGCTAACTGTAGATGCAACTGTTGTCGTGATCGGAGAGCGACTCCATCAGCAACAAATTAGACAGATCCTATTAAATGGAAGTGCTTAAAAAAATAAAAGTTTCAAAAATTGTCGGGATCATAACAGGTGCAATTTTAGCCGCGATTGGCTTAGAATTGTTTTTAATGCCACATGGCATTGTTGTAGGCGGAATGACAGGATTATCTGCGTTAATGTCTTTCTACACTGAAATGAGACTTGGCTTATTTTTATTTATGCTTAACATTCCGTTTATTGTTTTGCAATATCGTTATATTAGAACTTCCTTTAACTTATTAACCATTCTAGCTATTTTAGTGCTGTCGACGGGAACCATTCTTCTTCATCCCTTCCCAGCACTATTTGATAGTCCAATCGCTGCGGCGATGAGTGGTGGCATTTCATTAGGACTTGGCATAGGATTAGTAATTCGCTTTGGAGGTCATCTAGATACTGCTGAAAAAGCGGTGGCTTGGATAAATTTCAAATTGCCATTACCAGCGGAATGGTTAATGTTAATATTAAATTGTAGCATTTTAATTTTTGCAGGCTTTTTTTTAGGACTTGAGCAGGCTATTTATTCAATTATTGCTTATTACTTAGCTTTTGAAGGTATTAAATTACCTTTAAGACATTTTCGAGTAGCAAGAACACTAAGTATTGTTAGTGGCAAAAGTAATGACATTGCAAATGAGTTGCGACAACGCCTTAATCTACAGTGCACTCCCTTATCCTCAAAAATTAGGGGTGACGCTGAGATAGTAACCCTGTTATGTAAGGTTCGACATTGGGAAGAATTAAGGTTACGGGCGATTGTTCAAGAAATCGATAAAGAGGCAGACATTGCGTTATATCAATACAGCGCCAATGAAACTCCTCCCACATCACCGACACAATAAAAAAAGCAACCCCAATCATGTTGAACTTGGGTATACCCCTAGTCCTTCGTGATTGAATGTTGCTTTTTATTTTGTTTTACCGCCTACACTGGCATAGCTACATAATGACCTTCAGAAACTTCTACCAGCTTCGAGTGCTCAACACCATAATCGTCATGATTATCGTAATATTCCTCTAGCGTCAACCGACGCTTTTGACTTTCAATTTTAGGATCAGGTACTGGAATCGCAGATAACAATTTTTTTGTATATTCGTGTTGAGGATTGCTATACAGCTCCTCACTTTCCGCCATCTCTACGATTTTACCCATATACATAACCGCAACACGATCACTAATATGCTTCACCATAGACAAATCATGAGCAATAAACAAATAAGTTAGCCCTAGACGTTGCTGTAACTCTTCAAGCAGCTTAACAATCTGAGATTGAATGGATACATCCAAAGCAGACAACGGCTCATCACATACGATAAATTTAGGCTCTACAGCAAGCGCTCGTGCAATTCCGATCCGTTGACGTTGTCCCCCTGAAAACTCATGTGGATACCTTGAAGCAAACGCAGGATCGAGTCCCACCATATCAAGCAATTCCTCCACGCGATATTTCCGCTTCTCTTTACTTCCCCCCAGCTGGTGTACATCTAAAGCTTCTCCGATAATATCCAATACCTTTAATCTCGGGTTTAAGGAGGCGTAAGGGTCTTGGAAAATCATCTGCATATGCTTGCGCATCACTTTCATTTCAGCCGCTTTTAGTCGATTTACAGCAACACCTTGATATAAGATATCCCCTTGGGTTGGCTCATGTAGACGTAAAATTGCTCTACCTGTTGTCGATTTCCCGCAGCCAGACTCTCCTACTACTCCTAAAGTTTCACCTTCATGGATATGGAAGCTTATATCGTTCACTGCCTTTAAAATATTACCTTTACCAAGATTAAAATGCTGACTTAACGAATTAACTTGAAGGATTGGCTTAGCATTTCCACCCGTGATCACCGTTGGTGTTGCTTTAGGCTTTTTCTTATCATCTAAACGTGGCAAAGCATGAAGTAGCTTTAATGTATAGGGATGCTGTGGGTTTTCGAAAATTTCAGTCGTGCTCCCTCTTTCCACGATAACGCCATCCTTCATTACAAGCACCTGATCACACATACCAGCAACGACACCTAAATCATGCGTAATTAAAATAATTGAGGTACCAAATCTTTCCTGTATATTTTTCATCAAATTAAGGATTTGTGCTTGAACCGTTACATCTAGCGCGGTAGTAGGCTCATCTGCAATTAATAAAGCAGGTCTACAAGCTAAAGCAATTGCGATCATCACCCGTTGGCGCATCCCCCCCGAGAATTCATGTGGGTATTGTTCAAATCTACGCTCACTGTCCCTAATCCCAACTAACTTTAACATCTCAATTGCTTCTTTTTTAGCTTCCTTCTTAGATAACTTCTGATGCTTAATTAAGCTCTCCGCAATTTGCTTTCCTATTTTAATCGTAGGATTTAGGGAGGTCATTGGATCTTGAAAAATCATCCCCATATCTTTCCCACGTATCGCTTCCATTTCTTTTTCGGAATATTGTGCTAAATCTTGTCCTAAAAAAATAACCTCCCCGTCCTTCATAAAAGAAGGTGGAGATGGCAGCAATCGCATAATAGATCTAGCGGTAACACTTTTTCCACTACCGGATTCACCGACAATACCGAGTGTTTCTCCTCTTTTTACCTCAAAGCTAACGCCACGTACGGCTTCTATTTCTTGCTCGCGTCCTTGAAATGACACTGTTAGATTTTTCACTTGGAGTATGGAATCCATCCCAAAGTCACCTACCCATAAATAATTTGCAATTGGACATTATATAAATGTAAAAAAAGTAGTATTGTACTTATTAAAGATATCTTACTTTATTATAGAGACTGTACTTATTATAAAGAATTACTTATTATAATGATAGCTTGACATAAAAAATAAGCTAAAATAAAATATACTATATCGATCGGAATAATGCAAAACTTAAAATCGAGGAGAATGTATGATGGCACAACCTTCACCGAACCATCGCCAGCACCAGCCTAAATATACAAATTTAATTACAACTAATTATAATAAAGCACTTTTAAATCCTGCGTACAGGTATTTTATATATATATTAGGGGCGCCTGTCCATCTCTTTATTTTAATCTATTATTTATGGAATAGAAAAAGGGATTCTTATCAAGTTGCAATGGAAGAAGTCACGAACAAACTTGTTGCTTCAGGTTATAAAGAAAAGCTAATCCTTGAGCTTCGAGAGCAGGCTATAGCTAAACAAAAGTTTTTTAATGAACAGATAGATGAAGCTAAGCAAAATAAAGAAGTAGAACAGCTTGCAACCATTAAGCTGAAAGAAAAAGCGATAGAAGAAGTAAATAAACAACTTGAATTAAAGCAGACTGAAAAACTGTCGTTGTCCAATACCTTTTCTATCTTAATGAAAACAAATTGGTTTTTTCCAATAAGCTTAATCCCTGGAATTTTGATGTATGCCCTAATATTCATCTATAGTCAAACTTATTTGAAGTTTATATTTGAACGATTAGTTATGGCTTTATTTGTAATTCTGGGAGTATCCACACTCGTCTTTACCATTTTGCATTTATCACCGATGACTCCTGCTCGCAATATTCTTGGTGAAACCGCGACGACAGAGCAGATTATGAAGTTTAATGCGATATATGGTTTGGATCAGCCTTATCTTGTTCAGCTATGGCACACCATTAAAGGGATCTTTACCTTTGACTTAGGGAACTCCTTTGCCGGCAATGAAAACGTAACAAGCGCCATTGCAAGGAAATTCCCAATTACGTTAACCCTAACGATCATTTCATTATTTGTCTCGATGCTTATTGCTATACCTGTTGGAATTATATCCGCAACAAAACGGAATACATTTTGGGACTATTCCTTCATGTTTATTGCACTCATTGGATTATCCATCCCAAGCTTCTGGCAAGGGTTAATCTTTATCTTAAACTTTTCAATCAAGCTAGGACTATTACCAGCAACCTATAATCCACAAAATGCATTATCCATAATAATGCCAGTCATTGTATTAGGTACAGGACTGTCGGCGGCAGTGGCAAGAATGACTCGTTCGTCAATGCTGGAGGTTATTAATGAGGATTATATTTTAACGGCAAAAGCTAAAGGGCTTGCTAAACGACAGGTGCTCCTGAGACATGTGATCAGTAACGCCATGATCCCCATCATTACGGTCATTGGACTGCAATTTGGAGGCATGCTAGGTGGCTCTGCAGTTACCGAAAAAGTATTTAACATTAGTGGGTTAGGTAATTATATTGTGGATAAGCAATTTATCCCTGATATCCCCGCAGTTATGGGTGGTGTCGTATACACCGCAATTACAATCTCACTAATTAACGTTATTATCGATATTATGTACGCCTTCTTTGACCCTAGAATTAGAGCAAAGATGAAACAAAACTAAAGCAGGTGGGGTTATGTACAAATTAAAATCGTCTCAGGATTATAGCCATGCTACGTTTTCCTTTATTATTTCCTTGGTGTTAACAATAATCCTATTGCTGAACAGCTTTGACTTTGCAACGAATTCAATAAACAGCTTTATGTTTTATTTATTTATTGCATATACCTTTTTTACAGTAATACAGGGAATTATTACATGGCGCATACGAAAAGACATTCTTATTAAAGGCGAAATAAGCACCTTTACGCGCAGCTTAGGTTTTTTACAACTGTTAAGTATTTTTACAGCTAATATTTTTGTTGGTGCATCAGGCTTTCAGTTAGTAAAAAAAGAAAAAAATACAGAATACACGCTTGCAGTGTATACATTTCTAACTGGACTATTTGTAATTGGAATTTCGGCTTTAAACTTATTTAAGCCTTATGTATCTAATACATTTATACCTGCCATGCTTGTTTTAATTTTATTTATGGTATTTCACTTGATTGTTTTATTACTCATATCAAAATTTGTTGTTAATCATTATGCACCAAAATGGATGCTCCCTATCGCCTTCTTGTTAATACTAACCACGATTTCAGGTAACCTATTTGCCTTATTGTTAGGCATTAATTTAATCGTAAAGGTAAAACATAAAGGTGTCGCCGTCACCGCAAAGTGGAAAACGATTTGGGATAAGCTTACGACGAATATTTCAGCAATGGTTGGACTATTTTTTGTCATCTTACTGTTTTCAATTTCAATATGTAGTGTGTATACCTTTGATTATGATATGGCAATTGCCAATAACTATAGTGCCATTTTACAGCCACCTTCGCTGGCTTACCCGTTAGGAACGGACAATTTTGGTAGATGTCTCTTTTCTCGAATTATATTCGGAGCAAGAATTTCATTGATTGTTGGCTTTATCTCTACGCTGATTCCCGTTATTATTGGCGGTATACTGGGTGCCTTAGCAGGTTATTATGGTCGTCATGCAGATAATTGGATTATGCGTTTGTTAGATATTTTGTACGCAATCCCTGGTATTTTGCTTGCTATCGCAATTATTGCGGCATTTGGGGCTAACACGGTCAATTTGATCATTGCATTAAGTGTCGGTGCAATCCCTACCTATGCGAGAACAATGAGGGCTAACGTCTTGATGGTGTCTACTTACGAGTTTGTGGATGCGGCTAGAGCATTTGGGTCCAGTAATTTCAAAATTATTTTCAAGCATATTGTTCCAAATTCACTTGCGCCAATGATTGTGAAGTCTACCCTTACGATTGGTAGTGCAGTCATCGCGACAAGTAGTCTTAGCTTTCTTGGTTTAGGTGTTGAGCCACATATCCCTGAATGGGGAAACATCTTAAAGCTAGGGAGTACGTATTTAGAGACGAATTCTTATTTAGCGATCTACCCTGGGTTAGCCATCATCTTGCTCGTCTTATCCTTTAACTTCTTAGGAGATGGACTACGGGATGCACTTGATCCTAAAATTAGTTGATTAAAATTAGTGGTTGCCAATAATGGAGATGGAAGCTACAAGACAGAGGGTTCTTCCGATCATTGTTAAAACCAGATTTCTTATATTTTCAAAATGATTTGAGGGTGGAAATCTGGTTTTAAAAGATGAACATTTCACTTCTCCAGAATCCCTCTGTCTCTTCGCTAAGTTGGGATGTTGTCAACCGCTAATTTTAAAAGATAGCCCTGAAGTTATCAAACACTCGGTAATATTTTGTAGTTTGAAATGCCCACGTCTTTGTATTCAGCGGCACCTTCAGTCTACAAATTTTATACATTTGCTTCACAATATAAAAACTATTCGGAGGGAATCATCATGAACAAAAAGTCACTGCTTATGCTACTACTCATCTTCACCATCGTAGTAAGCGGATGCTCAGTTAAAACAAAGACAGATACAGCATCCACAGATGGCAAAAACACGACGAACACTGCAAGTGGCGCACCTATTGACATAGAGCTACTTGGCATGAGCCTGAATCAAGATGATATGAATATCATCCGAGATCAATTAACCAAAAATGGTTTCAATGTGAAGCTGAACATTCAACCAGACTACAGCAGCTTCAAAGCACAAGAGGATGCTGGGAACTATGACCTTTCCCTTTCAGGCTGGACAACAGTTACAGGTAACCCTGATTATGCTGTAAGATCATTATTTAAAACAGGCGGAGATTACAGCCGGTTAGCTGACCCAGAAATTGATACTTTGATTGATAAGGCAGCAACTGAAACGCCTGAGCAATATGTAGAAACCTACAAGCAATTAGAGCAAAGACTTGTATTTGATAAAGCGTATATCGCTCCATTGTACATTTCTTTAAAAAGCCAAGCGTTTAACAAAGATATTTTAAATCCAGACAGTGTTCGTTTGTCTAAATCACGCGCGTTAGCATGGGAGCCGATTGACTTTAAAGATACTTCTAAACGTGCAACACAACCATTAGTGCTAACTCAAACGGCATCCAATCTAACTTCTCTTGACCCAATTAAAGGGAATGACGGCTCGATCAATCAGCTTAATACTAATATGTATGTTCGCCTTATTAATTTAACGGATGATGATAAAATCACATCAGAAAATTCATTATCCTACAACTACACCATTGCCGAAGGTAATTCTGAGTATTACTTCTTGTTACGTGACGATATTAACTTCGCTAAAATTGATAAGAAAAAAGCAGTGGATACAGGTGAACGTGTAGGCGCAGATGACGTAGTCTTCTCACTAAATAGAGCAAAAGATAAAAACTCTGTACCTGATCATCGTACGTACAGCTTGCACGAGCACATTAAAAATGTAGAGATCGTAACAGACCTAAGCTCACTTGATAACATCAAACAATCCAATGGCACAGGAACAGTGCGTGAAGCACTTGAAGCTGGGCTAAAAGATAAAGTGACTGGGCTTGTTGCAAACAAAACAGATGCAAACAATGCTGCAGGAAAATACCAAGTAATTAAGCTAACTACAACTGAGCCTTTCCCACAAGTACTTAACTATTTGGCTCACCAATCTGCGGGTATTGTTTCTAAAAAACAAGTCGAAAGCATAAACACTTATGATGTAGCTAAATTTGATGTTAACAAAGACATTCCTTATGGTGATCAAAGCACAGTAACTGAGGGTGCTAAATATAACAACACGTTATATGCAAGTGGTCCTTACATTATGAGCTATAAAAATGACTACGAAGCTATTTTCTTGAAAAACCCTGGTTATCGCAAAGGTACCGATGCAGCAGGTAAAATCGATACTGTAAAGGTTCGCTTCATTCAAGACATGGACAGTGCATTATCAGCGCTACGTAGTGGTGAAGTTCATCTTGTATACGGTGTACCTGAAACCAAATTCGACGTAATTACAAGTGATAGTAAACTTAAATTAACTTCGATTGAAAGCAACGCGGTATCTTACCTCCTATTCAATACAGGAGAACGTCCAGTTGCTAAGAGTGAAAACCTAAGAAAAGCAATTCTGTATTCGATTAATCAAGACGAAATTCTTTCCTTCTACAAAAATAATAAATTCAAAGCCGCATCTACTGTAAGTCCGATCGTAAAAACCGGTAATGAACTTGTTGCAGATGCAAATAAAGTAAAAGAATTTTTAGCGGCATACCGAGCTGAAAAATAACTAACTAATGAAATGATCAAATAAATAAAATGAAGAGCTAATCAAATTGTTTGAAGAACCTTAAATCCACTGTTTAGTGAGATTTGAGGTTCATTTTTTTGTCTCAAACCTTAACTTAGTTTATGTGATCCATAATTTCAGCTTCTGAGCATAGCAAAAATTCATACTTATTCCACATATTGTGGATATATATATTATTTATGTGGATATTCAGTGAGTAAATCCAGTGTTTATTCACAACTTATCAACATTCTTCACAATTCCATACTGTATACCACATATTTAACTATATTCTCTTTTGGTATGTATATAACATGTGCACAATATGTTGATAACTCCAATTTTTAGTGGATAATATTTTCATAAAATAAACAGTGGTCGATTCTTCCGAAAAATTACCTTTCCTGTTAAACTGGAATTACTGTATAGGCAGACTGGAGTGAATAATTTGAGCATTGTACGGCAAATATCTAATAAAATTGGGGGCTGGCCCCGCAACATCCAACTCTTTTTTCTAGCAAGTGTACTGTGCCAAGTTGGGAGTGGTATGTTCTCTGTTTTATATAATGTTTATATCCAAAAACTTGGTTATAATGATACAATGAATGGCCAGATTGTCAGCATTCAGTCATTAGCAACAGCGATTATGTTTATCCCCATTGGTTTGGCTGGTGACAAGTTTGGTCGTAAGAAACTACTCATAGCAGGTGCTTTATTCAGCGGTATTGCTTTAATTGGTCGTTCCTTTGACTACTCTGCGAACGGCTTGATCTGGTTTGCTGTGTTCTCTGGGCTATTTGCCGGAGTATTTCAGATATTATCGATCCCTTATCTTGCTGAAAGTGTGAAGGAAACTCAGCGTCTCAAAATATTCAGCTACTATTCTGCGCTTGTGCTTGCGTCTCAGGTTGTAGGAAGCCTTGGGGGTGGAGTTCTAGCTGACTTGCTTCATCACACCTTTGGAATATCTGAAGTCTTAGGACTACAGATCGTGTTACTCCTTGGCGGAGCAACGACGTTAATCGCTTTTATTCCTTTACTCTTTATCACTGAAACTAAAACCTTACATAGGACAAAACATGAAGATAAAGAACACAGCCAGACTCCAACCGAAGTAAATGCTGATGTTAAAAAAGACTCTGTATTAATTATTCAATTTGTTACAACTCAATTGTTGATTGGTCTAGGTTCTGGGCTTGTTATCCCTTACCTGAATCTGTATTTCACTAATCGTTTCTCATTGTCCATGAGTGGGATGAGTTTACTTCTTGCACTCGGTCAAATCATGACCATTGTATCTATGTTAATTGGCCCTACCCTAGCTAATAGAACAGGTAATGTACGTGCAGTAGTCATTTTTCAGATCATGTCCCTGCCTTTTCTCTTGTTAACAGGGTTCACTAACATACTATTTATAGCTTCAATCAGCTTTCTATTTAGACAAGCCTTAATGAATGCAGCCAATCCAATACAGTCCGCAATTTTAGTTGATCGTATTTCTGACAAACGGCGTGGAATTGCCAACTCCTTAATGCAGACTGCATTTATGGTTGGCTGGGCAACGATGGGCCCCGTTCAGTCCTATCTAGTTACAACCTACGGAACCTACTGGGGTTATGCCATCACATTTAGTATTACAGGAAGTCTCTATGTGATCTCATCACTTATGTATTATATAATGTTCAAAGAAACTAGACCTGCTAACACTACATCTTCAACACCTGGATCTTAAAATCTGATACTTATAACTGATAGAACTTGACCCATAAAATTAACTCATAGAATAAAGCCAGCACACGATATTAGCCCTCTATCGTCGCTGGCTTTTGCAAACTTTTTATAAAGGAGACCTTATGTTATTACTACTTAAAGGCTGCTTCATTGGACTAGCAATTGCAGCTCCAGTTGGTCCTGTTGGCGTAATTTGCATTCGACGTTCACTGGCTCAAGGAGCTAAGTATGGCTTTATTTCTGGCCTAGGTGCAGCAACAGCAGACGCTATATATGGTTGTGTAGCCGCATTTGGCTTTACGTGGCTAACTAGTCTACTAATAGGCTATCAAGCATGGTTTCAATCACTTGGTGGTCTGTTACTAGTTCTACTCGGTATACAAACTTGGTATTCTAAACCGGCTAATCTTAATACTGAAGTTTCAAAGAAAAGTTTGCTTGCAGCTTACGCCTCTGTATTGGCAATTACAATCACAAATCCCATGACCATTTTAGCTTTTGCAGGAATTATTGCAGGGGCAGACATTGCTGTAGCGCATTCAGAGCTTGGCCCTGCTCTTCTATTAGTCGCAGGAGTTTTCACTGGTTCTTTAATCTGGTGGCTCTTTATTTCCTTCACAGCGTCTCGTTTAAGCACTAAAATGAGACCAACTTCATTACTATGGATCAACAGAGCATCTGCTCTACTGATTTGTAGTTTTGGATTATCTGCTCTAATCTCAGCACTCATTCATTAATTACTTAGTATAGAGGCTGGGTAGATAAGATATTTATAAATAAAAAGAGTTCACTAGAGAATTTCTCTAATGAACTCTTTAAACTAATACCGGTGAGAGGACTCGAACCTCCACGGTTTCCCACTCGATTTTGAGTCGAGCGCGTCTGCCATTCCGCCACACCGGCAAATTTTACGATTGCTATACGAACAAATGATACTATAAAAAAATTATACACACCATTTAAGTTTAAGTAAAATGGTGCGGAAGACCAGACTTGAACTGGTACGATAGTCACCTACCGCAGGATTTTAAGTCCTGTGCGTCTGCCGATTCCGCCACTCCCGCATGTGTAATATAAATGGAGGCGCCACCCAGATTTGAACTGGGGATAAAGCTTTTGCAGAGCTGTGCCTTACCACTTGGCTATGGCGCCGTATTATGGAGCGGACGACGGGAATCGAACCCGCGACCCTCGCCTTGGCAAGGCGATGCTCTACCGCTGAGCCACGTCCGCATATAAATGGCTGGGGATATAGGATTCGAACCTATGGGTGACGGAGTCAAAGTCCGTTGCCTTACCGCTTGGCTAATCCCCAATATAATGTAATCAAAAGGGCGATCGATGGGTTTCGAACCCACGAGTGCCGGAACCACAATCCGGTGCGTTAACCCCTTCGCCACGACCGCCACATCAGAAAAAAATCAACCCAATGATTAGATCATAAGGCTCTGTATTACAATCTTAAATTAATGGGGCGGTCGAGGGGAATTGAACCCCCGAATGCCGGATCCACAAACCGGTGCGTTAACCACTTCGCCACGACCGCCACAATGTAAAGAAAGTAATATTGGCAGGGGCAGCAGGAATTGAACCCACACCAACGGTTTTGGAGACCGTTGTTCTACCTTTAAACTATGCCCCTATAAAAAAACTGGTGGGGGCTGATGGATTCGAACCACCGAACTCGACGAGAACAGATTTACAGTCTGCTGCGTTTGGCCACTTCGCTAAGCCCCCACAATGGTGCCGGCGAGAGGACTTGAACCCCCAACCTACTGATTACAAGTCAGTTGCTCTACCAATTGAGCTACACCGGCATATACTATTGTATTACTTAAATGGTGGCTTGGGACGGAATCGAACCGCCGACACAAGGATTTTCAGTCCTTTGCTCTACCGACTGAGCTACCAAGCCATATAAGATTGTATCTGCAATTAGTTCAATAATGGCGGAGCCGACGGGATTCGAACCCGCGGTCTCCTGCGTGACAGGCAGGCATGTTAGGCCTCTACACCACGGCTCCACATTAAGGTATTGCAATTGCGGGGGCAGGATTTGAACCTACGACCTTCGGGTTATGAGCCCGACGAGCTACCGAACTGCTCCACCCCGCGATATTATGTTAAATGGTGGAGGCTGAGGGGCTCGAACCCCCGACCCTCTGCTTGTAAGGCAGATGCTCTCCCAGCTGAGCTAAGCCTCCAAATAACATATACATTTTATTCTAACATATAACTTACTGTGTTAGCAAGTATTAAATGGTGACCCGTAGGGGAATCGAACCCCTGTTACCTCCGTGAAAGGGAGGTGTCTTAACCGCTTGACCAACGGGCCTTAAATGGATTGAATAATAGTGGCGGAGAGAGAGGGATTCGAACCCTCGAGACGCTTGTGACGCCTACACGATTTCCAATCGTGCTCCTTCGGCCAACTCGGACACCTCTCCATATGGCTCCCCGAACAGGACTCGAACCTGTGACAACTCGATTAACAGTCGAGTGCTCTACCAACTGAGCTATCAGGGAATATTATTCATTGATAAATCAAGGTTGTACCTTGAAAA
>NZ_JBCMOR010000019.1:0-47833 GCF_050461185.1 Paenibacillus turicensis | reverse complement strand
GAGAGTAGGACGCCGCCAAGCAAGAGAAAAGAGCCGTTACTAAGTAACGGCTCTTTTTGTATTTCCTTTTGCCCCTTTGTATTTAAATGAATTAAGTAAGTATGTAAGTTAGGCTTTCTCCGCACAATAATAAAAGAAGGGTTCATCTTTAATTATTACATTTATTAACCCATATTTAGCCGACAACATGCGCAAGTGTTCCTCACTTGGAATAGGTTCAAAGGGTGGTATAAAACCAATAGACTTATGATGCTCATTTAAACCATCTCTTGTTCTTGCATGAGCAATAAGTAGCTTACCTCCTTTATTTAAATGCTTTGTGGCATTTTGAAATAACATATCCATGTTCTTAATATGAGGTGTGCCATTAAAAACATTGACCCATTCAAATTTCTCATCTAGGCTGATCTCTTCCTCAATATCTAAGCAGTGCGTTTCAATGTCTGGAAATATTGTTTTTAGTTGATTTAACATTTGATTGGATATATCTAAAGCTACGTACTTATTGGGATAGATTTCTAGCTCATGTAATCGTTGAAGCCATACACCTGTTCCAGCGGCAATATCTAAAATAGAATGTTGTTGGTTAATATTGAATTGGTGAATAAGTTTGTCAATGCAATTATAGGTTTCCTTTGGAATTTGCTGATGCCAGCGACTAGCCTGTTTATCAAAATGTGCGAGATTCCTTTCTTTTGATTGTTTATTACTGGAATCAATGTTGTTTGTACTCCTGCTCATTTTTAATTTCTCCATGTTTCTCTAAAATAACTTAAATAGTAGTAGTAATTATAAATAATATTTGTTTTATTTATCAATAATATATATCTCATCTAACTAACTTTATATAAATATGTCTAAATTTTTAAAGTTATTTATACATTTATTTACATATGTACGCCCTGTAAAGACAACCGTTTTCCCCAGAAAGTATGGTGTTAAAAAGCGTATACTTGTCCTTGACAGCCTATATCCCCTTTGCTAAGATGAACATTAATATATTTTCGTGAGTGCCGAAGATGCCTGATTTTAAAAGGCAAACTGGTGTTTAGCAATAGATGTAAGAATGGTGTAATCCAATATTTTAAGGAGGAATTTTAACAGTGTGGAGTAAAAAATTTGAAAAAGAAGGCTTAACATTTGATGATGTATTATTAGTTCCAAGAGGTTCTGAGGTTTTACCAAAGGAAGTAAATCTTGGTACAAGATTAAGTGATAAGGTTAAGTTGAATATTCCTCTAATTAGTGCTGGTATGGACACCGTAACTGAGGCTGTTTTGGCGATTGCGATTGCTCGTGAGGGTGGTATTGGCATTATCCATAAAAACATGACGATTGAGCAGCAGGCGGAAGAGGTAGATCGCGTGAAGCGCTCTGAGAGTGGTGTTATTACTAATCCATTTTCACTTACAGCAGAACATCTAGTTTCTGATGCAGAGCAGGTTATGGGTAAGTATAGAATCTCAGGAGTACCTATCGTTGATGCTGATAACAAGCTAGTTGGAATTTTGACGAACCGCGATTTGCGTTTTGTACATGATTATAACATTAAAATCAGCAGTGTCATGACGCATGATAACCTCGTGACTGCTCCTGTTGGAACAACATTAGAGCAAGCTGAAGGAATTTTACAAAAGCATAAAATTGAGAAGCTTCCTTTAGTAGATGAAAATAATGTACTTAAAGGACTTATTACAATTAAAGATATCGAGAAAGCAATTCAATTCCCGAACGCCGCTAAGGATGCACAAGGCCGTTTATTAGTTGGAGCAGCTGTTGGTATTTCTAAAGATACATTTGAGCGTACAGATGCACTAGTCAAAGCAGGTGTAGATGTTATTGCTGTAGACTCCGCACATGGTCATCATATTAACATTATTGAAGCTGTTGCTGAATTGCGTAGACGTCACCCTGATCTAACTATTATTGCAGGGAATGTAGCTACAGGTGAAGCGACTAGAGCGCTCATTGAAGCAGGTGCTTCTGTAGTTAAGGTAGGTATTGGACCAGGTTCGATCTGTACAACACGTGTTATTGCAGGGATTGGTGTTCCTCAAGTAACTGCAGTTTATGATTGTGCAACAGTTGCACGTGAATACGGAATTCCAATTATTGCTGATGGCGGGATTAAGTATTCTGGTGAAATTACGAAAGCAATCGCAGCGGGTGCACATGCAGTGATGCTTGGTAGCTTGTTTGCAGGTACAGAAGAGAGCCCTGGTGAATCTGAAATTTACCAAGGACGTCGTTATAAAGTATATAGAGGAATGGGATCACTTGGTGCGATGAAGATGGGTAGTAAGGATCGTTATTTCCAAGATGATGATAAAAAGCTTGTTCCTGAAGGCATCGAAGGTAGAGTAGCCTATAAGGGTCCTTTATCTGACACGATTCACCAGCTATTAGGTGGTCTTCGCTCAGGTATGGGGTATTGTGGAACTAAAAATTTAGATGAGCTTCGTAATGATACTCAATTTATTAAGATTACAGGGGCAGGTCTTCGTGAAAGCCATCCACATGATGTGCAAATTACGAAGGAAGCACCTAACTATTCCGTTTAAAACAACATTAAAAAGTAACATTTATTATTCATTTAGTAATAACCATGATAGTATCCAATTATAGCTAAATCTAATAGAATAATTTTGTTATTAATTAGTTAAAAAAGGTAGTCTAGACGTGATTCGTTTAGCCTGCCTTTTTTTGAGCTATAGGCTGTGATAGAATAGATAGAGCAACAAGACTACAAGACAATTTGAGAGATCATGAGAGGGGCTTTAAAAGGCTGTGAAATTTAATTTAAATCAAAATGACCAAAATGATAATAAAAAAATGAAGAAATCTAAAAAACAAATTATTCGTAGAAGTGTATCTTCTATATTATTAGTAAATATGTTGTGTTTATCGCTTGTTCCACCAATGGCATCTGCAAGCAATACGTTGTTAGCTACTGCAACAAATGAAAGTAATCAAAAAACCGATGAAAATAAAACAAGTGATGCAACCCCAAAAACTGAGGTTAAGGCTAAAACATCACTCCCTTCAGTACAATCACTAGATTTAAAAGTGAAGGCTGCTATTTTAATAGAAGCTTCTTCTGGACAAGTTCTATTAAATGTAAATGGTGACGAAGCGTTGCCACCAGCAAGTATGACGAAAATGATGACGGAGTATATCGTTGCTGACCTTGTTAAAAAGGGTGAGCATAAGTGGGATGAAAAGGTAACCGTCCGCAAAAATGCAGCACAAACGATAGGTTCTCGTATTTTCCTAGCTGAAGGAGATCAGCATACAATAGAGGAATTGTATATTGCAATGGCGGTAGGCTCTGCAAATGATGCTACAGTAGCTTTAGCAGAGCATATCGCGGGTTCAGAGCAGGCATTTGTAAAGATGATGAATGAAGAAGCTAAACGGATGGGAATGACATCTACACACTTTGCTAATTCAAGCGGATTAGATATTAGTGATATGCCAGCTGATTTTCAGCCTGCGGATAAAAAAGAAACCGTGATGTCTGCTAGAGATGCAGCGACTTTGGCGAGATATATCGTAACGGATCATCCAGACTTCGATCGCTTCACAAAAATTCAAAGCTACAAATTTCGTGAACGTGATAAAAAGCCAATCGTAAACTGGAACTACATGCTAGAGGCGAACAAAAATGTAGTAAACTTTAAGCAATTTGCTTATGAAGGCTTGGATGGACTCAAAACAGGGCATACTACCAATGCAGGGGGTAGCTTTACTGGAACAGCAAAAAGAAATGGCATGCGTCTGATTAGCGTTGTAATGGGTACAAAAGGTACAAAAACAATGAAGGCCGAAAATGTCCGTTTTGTTGAGACAGCAAAAGTGCTTGATTATGGCTTCAATAACTTCGAGGCGAAGCAGGTTGTTGCCCCAAAAGCGACGGTTGCTGGCAATGAATCAGTAACAGTGAAAAGAGCAAAGGAAACTACTGTTCCTATCGTTTCAGACGAGGCGGTTACGTTTGTTGTGCCAAAGGGTGCTGATTTAAGCTCATTGCAAACAAAGGTGACTTTAAATGACCCAGAGACGCTTGTAGCGCCACTTAAGGTGGGAAGTGTGGTTGGGACTGTCACTTATTCTTATAAAGATGCTGGAATGGATCAGCCTTTAGAAAAGACAGTAAATTTGATTACCGCGCAGGAAGCAGAAAAAGCAGGTTGGTTTACGCTATTGCTTAGAGCGATTGGTGAGTTTTTCTCAGATCTATTTAATGGCATCAAAAATTTATTCTAATGGAATAGTGCTAGTGACATATTTTCTTGTATGTTTATTAGTGATATTGTAAAATATTTAGTTAGAAAAAAATATATTCTCTCACCTTGACCCTTTGAGGGTTAAGGTGTGTTAGTTTACACATAATTTGCAGCACCTTTAGGCTGGCTTGTTGGGATGATTTTTAGGAGGGACTACCTATGTTGGACGTTAAATTGTTACGTAATGATTATGCTAAGGTTGAGGCAGCGCTTGCTAGCCGAGGCAAATCAGCAGAATTGATTTCAGATTTTCCCGCTCTTGATGAAAAGCGTAGAGCGTTATTACAAGAAAGTGAAGCATTAAAAAGCCGTCGTAATACTGTTTCTGCTGAAGTTGCTAGATGTAAAAAAAATAAAGAGAATGCGGATGATCTGATCGCAGAAATGCGTCAGGTTGGTGACCGAATTAAAAAGTTAGATGATGAGGTTCGTGTTCTTGAAGCACAAATTGAAACTTTGACAATGGCGATTCCTAACATTCCACATTCAAGTGTGCCTAAAGGTCATTCCGAAGAGGAAAACGTAGAAGTACGTCGTTGGAGTGAGCCTAGAAGCTTTGAATTTACACCTAAGGCGCATTGGGATATTGCAACTGAATTAGGAATTTTAGATTTTGAAGCAGGATCTAAGGTAACTGGCTCCAGATTTACCTTTTATAAAGGGCTAGGCGCACGTTTAGAACGGGCATTAATTAACTTCATGATGGATTTACATAGTAAGGAGCATGGATATGAAGAAATGCTGCCACCTTATATTGTGAATCGTGATAGCTTATATGGAACTGGACAACTTCCTAAATTTGAGGAGGACTTGTTCAAGCTAACAGATAATGATTATTATTTGATTCCAACTGCAGAGGTTCCGGTGACTAATTATCACCGCGAGGAAATTTTAGCTGTGGATGAATTGCCTCGTCGTTATGTCGCATATAGCTCTTGTTTCCGCTCTGAAGCTGGTGCCGCAGGTCGTGATACACGTGGGCTGATTCGTCAGCATCAATTTAATAAAGTAGAAATGATTAAAATTGTGCATCCTGAGCAATCATATGAAGAGTTGGAATTGATGACTCAAAATGCAGAGCGTGTGTTGCAATTACTTGAATTGCCATATCGAGTATTAGCGTTGTGTACAGGTGATTTGGGCTTCACGGCTGCTAAAACCTATGACCTTGAGGTTTGGTTGCCAGAGTCCAATATGTATCGTGAAATTTCCTCTTGCTCTAATGTAGAGGATTTCCAAGCACGCCGTGCCAATATTCGATTCCGTCCAGATCTAAAAGCTAAGCCTGAATTCGTGCATACCTTAAATGGTTCAGGTCTGGCGGTAGGTAGAACTGTGGCTGCAATTTTAGAAAATTATCAGCAAGAGGATGGTTCTGTCACGATTCCAGAAGTGTTGCGACCGTATATGGGCAATATTGATAAAATAACTAAACGGTAATTTTTATTTTCGATATAAATGAGTTGAATTGATTCCAACATTATTTTGTGATGATTACTTGTTGGAATCAATCCAAATCACATTCAAGTCGTATCAAAATCATAATTAAAAAATATTTTTCGCAAAAACACTTGCTTGTTTTAAAAATATATGATATTATCTATTTTGTTGGCTGATCAATTAGCTAACTAACTTAATAACTATGGAGAGGTACCGAAGCGGTCATAACGGGGCGGTCTTGAAAACCGTTAGGGTGCAAGCCCACGTGGGTTCGAATCCCACCCTCTCCGTCCTAATGCCTAACTAAGAGATCGATTTTAACAAATCGATCTCTTTTTATTTTTGTATAACTTTATTACATTTCCCTCCTCACTATACATAATGTAATCTACATTATTAGGTTAAAACGTTAAAGTGAATAATTTTATACCTGCCCTCACATCCTATTAAGGAACTCAAGCATTCTGTAGCGCATCTAGTTGGGCTCTAATGCTAACTTAATGAATACCTTAAAGGAGGAAGAAAAATGAGTAAGCCTAAAGCTTATACAACACCAGGAACCACGCCTGATCAGCACCAACGCAAACGAGATGATAATAAACAAGGACAAGAGCCTTTATCGGGTTCCAAAAAGGTTAAAAACAGTAATCATGTTGATCATCATAATCCACAAGGTTAATTAATAACCTTTAAAAATCTCAGCACTCCGCTGAGATTTTTTTATTTCCAAATTTGAATAATACAAGACAATATGTATACAATCATGTAATAATAAAGATAGATGGTCATTTTTTATATATGAATATAATGATTATATCAATATAATAGGATGTCCAAAGTGGAGATACAGATTACACCCATACTGAAAGGAATGTGATGCTTAATGAACTCCTTAATCCCTGATATCCCTGTTACGAGTGAAGTGGTCTCTCAGCCGATAAAACAACATAAGCAACGCTCCATCGGAAATGTGATGCTGAGGTCGGCTTTTATCGTGATAGGGGCTCTTATTGTATCCGTTGCATTAGAGTTATTCCTCGTACCTAATCAGATTACGGATGGTGGAATTACTGGTATTTCTGTCATGACCTCTTATTTAAGTGGATTGCCCCTCGGTATTTTCCTATTTATTATTAACCTCCCTTTTCTTATCGTTGGCTACAGGATGATCGGTAAAACATTTGCCATTTCAACATTATTAGGTATTAGTGTAATGTCGCTAGGAACGGCATTGTTACATGATGTCCCTGCCTTTGTTAACAATACTGTGCTTGCTTTTGTGTTTGGTGGTGTATTTTTAGGTTTAGGCACAGGCTTAGTGATTCGTTTTGGGGGATCGTTAGATGGAACCGAAATAATTGCAATCTTAATATCAAGAAAAACCCCATTTTCAGTGGGCGAGATTATTATGTTTTTCAACTTCTTTATTTTATTAACGGCAGGGTTTGTGTTTACTTGGGAGAGCGCGATGTTCTCATTACTTGCCTATTATATTGCGTATAAGACGATTGATGTCGTTGTGGACGGGTTAAATGAATCAAAATCAGTATGGATTATTAGTGATCAAATTGATGAGATTGGGGATGCCATTTTAAGTCGACTTGGTCGTGGCGTCACCTATTTATCTGGTGAAGGTGGATTTTCTGGTGATCCTAAAAAGGTTATCTTTTGTGTAATTACTCGTTTAGAGGAAGCAAAGCTAAAGGAAATTGTAACAGAAGTAGACGAAAGTGCATTTTTAGCTGTAGGAAATATTCACGATGTGAAGGGCGGAAGGTTTAAGAAGAAAGCGATTCATTAAAATTTGATACGCTTTTTGTTTCTGTTCTGCATATTTGGTGTAATAATAGATGTTTAATTGTGGTATTATTGGTATGTTCATGAGAAGAGGGGGAATATAGAGGATGTTTAAAAAGTATATTACTTTGCCGCTTATTATGTTATTGGCGGTAGCATTAGTAGTGACGGGGTGCAACACTAAAAAGGAACCAAAAGAGGCGTTGACTAGTACCGCAGTTGAGGTTATGAAGTTAAACTCATACATGGTAACAAATAAACTAAAAATTACTGATTTTAAGGTAAATGTACCTGAGGCAAATCAAGCTCAGCTAGGACAAACAATTTCAATGTTGAAAAATGCTGAAATTACGATTAAACAGGTTGTCCAAAAAGAACCAATGCAAACTGAAGCCGTTATTGAATTTAAGGCAAAAAGCGATGATGTTGAAATGAGCTATAAAATGCCCCTTATTTTTACTAAGGATGTATTTTATGTGAAGGTTCCTCAAATCCCATTTTTACCGCTACCTGAAACTGTTGTTGGTAAGTTCATTAAATTTGATCTTAAAGAGATTGGGGAACAAAGTGGAGAAAGGGTTAACTTTGATATTCTAAATTCAGATAAGTTTCAGAAGTTGACTGCTGAAATCTCTAATGAAATTTTGAATCAATATGATCAGGCTAAATATTTTAAAAATGTAGATAAATCAGAAATTTCATTACCAGATGGCTTTAAGGCAAAGCAAGTAGTACAATTCAACATTACTAATGATAATTTGAATGAAGCGATTGAAATTTTGATTACTAAGGCTTTCCCAAAAGTGCTTGATATTGTAAATAAAGAAGAATATCGCACGATGCTTAATATAAGCGAAGCTGATATTGCAGATGCAAAATCTAACTTATCTCAAATGAGCCAAGCTGAACTTCAAAATGGCTTAAAGGAAATTAAGGATGCAGTTAAAATCAACAAATTGTCTCTAAATACAGCAATCGATGATAAAAACTATCCTTCATACCAAGAAGCAAACTTTGACGTTGAAATTGGTGATTTTAAAAATAACCAAACTGTTCAAATTAATGCGAAGGCTACAAGTGAAATGACCAAAATTAATGAAAAAGTAGACTTTGAATATGGCATACCAACAGATGTAATCACACTTAAAGAATTAGAAGAAATGTTCGGAAATAATTATAATTATAATTACTAAAACATAAAATTAAATCATGAACATGAATACCAAAAGGCTCTTGTAGATATTAAATCTACAAGAGCTTTTGTTTACTTTTCTTATCTATTTTCTTATCTATTTTCTTATTTATTTTCTTGTGCCTATTTTCCTTGCTGCTGTTTTCGTTTATTTCTTAAATCTCTAAAAAAGTTAGTTAATAGTTCACCACATTGTGTTTGCAAAACGTGACTAGTCACTTGAGCAGTATGATTAAAGCGAGGCTCCTGCAATAAGTTCATCAGTGTACCTGCACAACCGGCTTTGGGATCCGTTGCTCCATAAATGACATGATCGATTCGAGATTGTACAATCGCACCAGCACACATGGGACATGGCTCTAAGGTGACGTATAACCTACAGTGCAGTAGTCTCCATGCTTGTAGATGGATACTTGCCTCTCGAATCGCAATCATTTCAGCGTGTGCAGTGCCATCTAATACGCTTTCTCGCAGGTTATGCCCACGTCCAATAATTTCATCCCCATAAACGACTACAGCGCCGATAGGGACCTCTCCTTTGCTCTCAGCGATCTTAGCTTCCTTAATCGCCTCTTTCATCCAATGTTCATCTGGGTATGTAGAGGTGGGGGCTTCTGGAATTTTTGGCTGTATAGAACGTTTAGATTGTATAGGGACTGGATTAGATTGTTTAGCTTGTGAATCCCGTTCTTGAGAATGTGGTAAACAATTCATGAGTTGTGTAGGTTGTGTTGGTTTTGTTGGCTGAGCCATCGTGAAGCTCCTCTTCGTATTTTTTAGTAGAAAATATTGCTTTATTCAACGAACAAATATTCGTTTGTTAACATGTTGTGGGTAAAGTTGTGCATAACTATTGAAAATATAATTTTTATCCCCACTATTATACACATACTGTGCACAAATATTGTTAATATGTTGATAAAATTGTGCATAACTCTGTTTAAATTTGTAGAAGCACATAGTTTAGTGTGTAATATTGTTTTTTATTGTAGAAAAATCGAATATAATTAGCAACAATTTCTTGCAAAACATGCTGTTGCAGGTATGATTAAAGTATACAACATTATATACCAAAAATAGTGATGGTTACCTAAAAGGCGGGGATCGGATTGTCTATAAAGTCAAAATTGTCTTTGGTCATGTCTTTATTTTCTTTAACAATACTCACCCTTAATATCGTATTTAATTATTTTTCAACCCGAGAGGATTTACATAAAGAAAGTGAAGAAAATTTGATGTTAATGGCTAAGCAAATTGCTGTGAGCATTGAGCAAAGTAGGTCAGTGTACGAATACATAGTGAATGATTCAAAGGACAAGGTCAGTCAGGATGTAATAGACGGATTATTTACGAAGGCTAGTCCCACTAATATTATTAATGAGCTTGTTAAATCGGATAAAAACCTACTAGAGATTACAGTAATTAAAGCTTATTCGTGGGAAACGACACCTCAGATTTTGTTTGGAACATATAACTTTAAAGATGTAAAGGAGGATTATTCCTCTAGTCAGCAGGTCATGAAGACAGGCAAAAGCACCCTCAAAAATACATACATCAACGATAAACATGTGCTTGTTAGTTACGTACCAATTAATCCTAGTCAATCTTCTCCGTTTGTTATTAAAATTATTTCAGACTATAATTCCATATCCTCTAGAATTACGACGATAATTTATAGTCAAATATGGATTTCTATTGTATTGCTTCAGGCTGTTATTTTTACAAGTTATATTTTAGCAGGACGGCTTATTCGCCCAATCCAAAATATTTTAATTAAAGTAAACCAATTAGCATGCGGAGATTTCGACACACGATTACAAGTGAAAAGTAAAGATGAGTTTGGATTGCTAGCCCATCGTATTAATGTTATGGCCTACAGTTTAGGTACAAATACAATGGAGTTAAAAAATAAAAATGAAGAAAACCGTGCTGTTAAGGAGTACTTAGAATCTATCATTAGTCAAACTGCTGATGCGATCCATTTAACGGATACGACGGGTAAAATTATTCGAGTAAACTCAGCATTTGAAACACTGTATGGTTGGCAAAGTGATGAGGTGGTAGGTACGTATCTTGATCTTGTTCCAGATGAATTGAAGTCAGAGAGTTATTCATGGCAGAAGGAAGCAGCTGTAAGTGGGGAGCCTAAGCCTTTAGTATTATCAGAAACCGTTCGTCTCCGGAAGGATGGCAGTACTGTAAATGTGAGCATTAGTGAATCACCAATCTATAATGAGGTTGGCGATGTTACAGGATTTATTCATATCTCTCGGGATATGACAGAGCATATTCGGATGGAGGAACTATTACGGAGATCTGAGAAGCTAACAACAGTTGGACAATTGGCTGCAGGCGTCGCGCACGAAATTCGTAATCCATTAACGACATTAAGAGGTTTTTTGCAAATTCAGCAGAAGACCCAATCTATAAACCAACTTCATACGGATATTATGTTATCTGAACTAGATCGAATCAATCTTATTGTTAGTGAGTTTTTAATTTTGGCGAAGCCTCAGGCCGTGCATTTTCAAGTTAGAGATGTACGATTTTCTATTGGTGATGTTCTATCCTTTTTGGATAGTGAGGCGCACTTGCATAATATAGAATTCAAAGTTCATTTCTCATCTTGCCCTGTTCTGGTACACTGTGAAGAGAATCAATTAAAGCAGGTATTTATAAATGTGATTAAAAATGCCATGGAGGCTATGCCTAGTGGGGGAATGATTGAAGTGTCCTTAGACGGCGATGGGGATGAATATGCAATCATTCAAATAAGTGATCAGGGTATCGGGATTTCGAAAGAAAACCTACAAAAAATTGGCGAGCCATTTTACACAAACAAGGAAAAAGGAACAGGACTTGGTGTGATGGTATCTCAACGTATTATTGAGGCACATAAAGGAACAATGGATATTACGAGTGAGGTTGGCAAGGGAACAACGGTAACGGTAACTTTACCAAAGGTATTAGATTGTGAATCTACAGTGGAGGAAGAAAAGACATCATGAGAATAAATAAATTTATAAGTGAGACAGGTTATTGTTCTAGACGTGAGGCTGATAAACTCATCGATGCTGGTAAGGTGACGATTAATGGCGTGGTTGCCGTTTTAGGCAGTCAGGCGGAGGCAGGAGATGATGTGAGGGTAAATGGTCAGCCCTTGGCGGCAAAGCCAGCACAACACGTTTATATTGCCTTAAATAAGCCTGTAGGTATTACAAGCACAACAGAAGGACATATCCGTGGCAATATTGTAGACTTTGTCGGACATAGTGAGCGGATTTTTCCGATAGGTCGCTTAGATAAGGATTCAGAGGGACTTATTTTGTTAACTAGTGATGGAGACATTGTGAATAAAATATTGAGGGCGGAAGGGAAGCATGAAAAGGAATATATCGTTACGGTGGACAAGCCGGTTACTCCCCATTTTCTTCGTGCTATGAGTGAAGGCGTAAAAATTTTAGGCCAAATGACATTGCCATGTAAAATAACAAGAATGACAGATCGTGTCTTCAGACTTGTGTTAACAGAAGGGAAAAATCGCCAAATTCGTAGGATGTGTAGTGCATTGGGTTATGATGTACGTAAGCTACAGCGGATTAGAATTATGAACATCCATTTGGGAGATTTAAAAATTGGGGCTTGGCGTGACTTAACCGCGCAGGAGAAGGCGGAGCTTGGCAACGCCTTGGATTATTCATTGGAATAGACTCCTAGTATAAGTAATAAAGAAAGCTTTGTCACTTTACCTAATAAAGGGGTATGCCCTTAAGGTAAGATGACAAAGCTTTTTAGCATCTGCTAGTTTTATCATTATGGATTTACACTCATTGTATCCGTTGTATCTTGATATTTACGTATAATCGAAACCTCTACACGCCGGTTTTGAGCACGCCCAGCAGCGGTATCATTGGTAGCAATCGGACGATACTCTCCACTACCTATAGCTGTCACTAGCTTAGGACTGAGTAGTGGATTTATTAATAATACACGTGTAAAGTTTAAAGCCCGCGCAGAGCTTAAATCCCAGTTATCTCGAAACTTTTGTGTGTTTATTGGGATATTATCGGTATGTCCTGTAATTAAAATTTCATAATCCGGGAATTTTTCTAACATCTTAGAGATCGATTTAGCTAAAGCACGTGCATTTGGTTTCAGTTCGGCATCACCAGAAGCAAATAATGCCTTATCGCTAATTGTAATCATCAACTGAGATTGATTTAATTTTGTCTCTAAATCATTACTTAATCCATTGTTAGCGATATATTCATCAAGCTGCTCCTTTAACGCAGAAAGGTTTTCTTCCTCCTGACGTTGTAATGCTGCCCGCTTTTTCTTAGCAGCTTGAGCTGCCTCATCTATGATGGTTGCACCGCCCATTGATTTTTTGTCATTGCTAATCATAGCATTACTTTCAAGTAAACCTGAGCCACCTGATAAAACGCTATTAAATGCCTCGCTCATTTGTTGAAACTTTTGAGCATTTACATTACTCATCCCATATAGAACAATAAACATAGCAAGCAACAAGGTCATCAAATCTGAATACGGAAGCAACCAGCTTTCGTCAGCATGTTCTTCATGCTCTTCATGACGTTTATTCTTGCTCACCGCCACCCGCTCCCTTCTCTAGTACCTTTTTACGCTCAGCAGGCGTTAGGAAGACAACAAGCTTTTGTTGAATGGCTATCGTGGATACTCCAGATTGAATGGAAAGTAAACCTTCGACCATCATCAATTTTACTTCCATCTCTTTTTTAGAAATACGCTTCAGTTTTGTAGCAATTGGATGCCACATTACATAACCGGTAAAAATACCAAACACGGTTGCGATAAATGCACCAGAAATCGCGTGAGCAAGCTTATTAACATCACTCATATCTGACAATGCAGCAATCAGACCTACTACCGCACCAAGTACCCCAAGTGTAGGAGCATACATTCCGGCTTGTGAGAAAATCATTGCCCCTGCTTTATGACGTTCTTCTGTTGCTGCGATATCTTCGGTGAGTACATCTTGTACGAACTCCTGATCGTTACCATCAATAATCATACGCATACCACTTCGCAGGAAGTCATCACTGATTTCATCGACTTTACTTTCAAGGGCAAGCAACCCTTCACGTCTTGTGATCGATGCCCATTCCATGAACATCTTGATTAACTCTTCCTTAGAAATAATTTTTGGTTTTACCATTGTAATTTTTAGCAGTGTTCCAAACTTTTTAAGTTCTGACATCGGAAAAGCTACAAATAACGTTGCCGCTGTACCCAATATTATAATAACAAAGGCCGCTGGGTTAGAGACCAAGCTTGCTAATGGAGCCCCTTTTAAGTACATACCTAAAATTAGTGATACAAATCCGAATATAAGCCCAATAATCGTTGATATTTCCATTGTACACCTCGTCCTTGAGATAAATTATCCTATTTTTCTTGTTCCTCAGCTTCCTTGCTGAAAAATACTCAATAATATTCAGAAAAATGGCTTATCTTTGTTATCGACAAACTTCCCTTTTTTTTTAAGTGGTATTTTCCGTTATAATAGAACTAATATGTTACAAGATCATGAAAAGGAAGGGTGTTACACCCATGGGAATTAAGCATGGCAGAGAATATGGCGATATTTTAAAAGATTTGACGGAGGCGGTTTCACAGATTCCAGATAGCTATATTTTTTTTGAAATGGAGCCAAATGAGTGGTCACAATTGTTACAGGAGCAAAAGGATGAAGTGTGGGAGGCATTAGCCGAAGATTTATTTTATGCTTTGGGTACACAGCCTATGATTGAGGTAGGAAGTGCCATCGTTTCCCATGATGCTAATTCACATCTTATTAACTTGTTTATTGGCGAGCAAGAATTTACTTCTGTTAGGTTGGTTTAAAAACAAGTATAATTATTTTTTTAAACGATAAAATGTATTAGTTTGAATTATAGCCTGGCAAACACGATCAGTTACTTAGAGTTACGTTAGGAAGGGGGAGAAGTATGCCATTTACACCAGAAGAAATTGAGGCGTATTTAGAAACGCTGGAAGGTTGGGAATTAGAAGAAGGACGATGGATTGTACGAAAGTATAAATTCAGTAGCTTTATGAAAGGCATTGCATTTGTAGGTGAGGTTGCAGCCATTTCAGAGGCATTTGATCATCATCCATTTATTACAATCGATCATACAACCGTTACGCTTCGGTTAACGTCTTGGGAAGCTGGTGGAGTTACAGCTATTGATGTTAAAGAAGCACAGCAATATAATGAGTCCTTTCTGAAAGCAAGCGCTGTGGAGTGAAGTTGCATTTACTAACCTAGATTAAGGAGAATTGATATGGACACTCAAACTTCTGAAGTAGCACGTCCTAATGTTGTTGTTGTTGGTAGTCTCAATATGGATATTGTAATTGAAGCAGAACGTGCACCTTTGCAGGGAGAGACACTTACAGGCGAACAAGTGCATTTTATACCTGGTGGCAAGGGGGCGAATCAAGCTTTGGCTGCGGCAAGGTTAGGCGCTAATGTAACGATGATTGGTGCTGTAGGGCAAGATAAATTTGGCCAACAGCTAATCGCAGATTTAAATGCAAACGGTGTAAATACAACACATGTAGCCCAATTATCTAATGTTACCACAGGCGTTGCTTCAATCTGGGTCACTGAAGGTGACAATCGAATTATTATTGTCGCTGGTGCAAATGGCAAGCTGACGCCTGCAATGCTTAGGGAACCGGCAATAGAGTCATGTTTACGTGACGCTGATGTTGTATTACTTCAATTGGAGACAGAGATGGAGACAGTTGTACAAGCTGCACAGATTGCTGCGGAGGGGAATGCCATTGTATTGCTTAATCCAGCCCCTGCGCCTGCTTCAGGTACGTTACCTCTAGAGTTATTGTCCCATGCTACCGTTCTTGTGCCAAATCAGTCAGAGTTAGCAGGGCTCCTTGGTCAATCTGCCTTAAAAACTCATGAAGAAGTGACACAAGCCATGCATAAGCTTGCTTCAGTCAATCAAGCTGTTGTCATTACAACATTGGGTAGTGATGGATCTGCGTATATAGATCAACGTAATGAAGATAATGTAGAGGTGGTCTATGCTCCTGCTCATAAAGTTGATGTCGTAGATACAACGGGTGCAGGTGACTGCTTTTGTGCAGCGCTGGGCGTCGCTCTAGGGCGTGGTGAAATAGTGGGGCAAGCCGTCACTTATGCTTCAGCTGCTTCGGCACTAGCAGTGACTAAGTTTGGCGCACAGGCAGGAATGCCCACACAAGAAGAGGTTATACAATTTATGAAGCGTTCATAAGGGAAAAAGACTTGTTTAAATATAATTAGTTAAAGATTGGTCACTGTTATGGTGCCAATCTTTTTTTATCTTTTCAGATGATCTAGAAGTCATTCCTATCTTGGAAAGCCTTGAAATACCATACAATAAAAGGTTTGTGAGACCCCTTTTGGCGTCATTTTGTCATATTCATCTGTAATACTAAATCCAACATGTTCATAACAACGTATCGCTCGTTTATTCCATGTGAGCACTTCAAGATCAATCGTATTTCTTGGAGCACGTCGCAGTGCCTCTTCTACAATGGCAGACACAAACAAATGGCCATATCCATACCCACATAACTCCGGCTTCATTCCGATTCCTAGTCTTGTCACATCAATAAGTGGAAAATATTGAGCAAACCCTACTAGTTCATCTCCTTCGTCCAAAATAGAGACATATTGCTCATTACGAAGCTGGGCATCGCCAAATTCAACCTCAAGTGCCTGCATTTGCTCCCAAGGTAACCAGCTATAAATATCATAAGGAGGATCGTATCGCCAACTACAAACCTCAGCAGCATGCTTTTCTTGCATAGGAACGACTTGGAACCACTTGTTCATTAGTAACCACCTCATTTTCCAAGCTTTTAGATCACACATATGAAGTATCCTCACACTAATAAAAAAAATAAAAATTTTTTTGAAAATTGGGAACATAATATGCGGTTGATACGTTATATATTATGTAGAGCAAAAAAATTAGATCATAAAAATATAATTTTAGCTTAAAAATAATTTAGTACACGATATAAAAAACCGCAAGGTTTCATTAAAGAAATGAACCATGCGGTAAGTATATGTGTATATAATGAGTACGTTTTACGTTAATGAAGCTGCATATTTTGCATAACCTGCTTTGCTGAGAACACGTTTTGCACCAACATATCTTTTTTTATAGTAGCTACTGTTAAGCTTGTCAACAACGATACCTTTAGAAGAAGAAGCATGAGCAAATTTACCATTACCGATGTAAATACCTACATGAGAAACGCCTTTACCAAATGTATTAAAGAAGACGAGATCTCCTTCTTTTAAATTACTTTTAGAAACAGCAGTACCCATTTTATATTGTGCGGCAGAAGAGCGAGATATATTGACGCCAAACTTCTTGAACACATATTTAGTAAAACCTGAGCAGTCAAAACCAACTGTTGAAATGCCACCCATTTTATAAGGTGTTCCTTTTACTGCGTTTACAACAGAGACTAGTTTTGATGGTGCTGTATTACTTGCTGCAAATGTACTTCCTGCACCTACTGTTAAAACGATGGTTAAGCTTGTTGCTACGGCTGCAATTACTTTTCTCAAGATGTTAAAGCTCCTTCCAATGCCTACGAGGTTAGCTTAAGGATTCGGTTGAAGGTTCCCTATGATCCCTTTGTTACAAGATCAATTCACCCGCATGGTTCCCCCGTTTCTATAATGATATAGAATTTGGCTGTCCGTTTGTTAGTTTAGTTTTTTAAAAGTTACAGCAATAATTACAAAGTTGTTACTAATTACTTTGATAATTCTATCAAATTGTCATTCATTTGGCAAGCTTGTATCCTTATTTTAAAAAATGAACAAAAAAATACCTATAGCATCATCCAATTTGGAAGAAAACCATAGGTATTTATTATTATCATATTATTCTACATCATCATGATCAGAAGAATCCGCAGCTACATCTTCATACTTGTCAGTACTTAAAATGCGTTTTGCGCCTACATAACGTTTTACATAGTAACTTTCACTTAGCTTACTAATAATTACGCCTTTAGAAGAAGAAGCATGAGCAAATTTACCTTCTCCAACATATACACCTACATGAGAAATACCTTTACCAGAGGTATTAAAGAAAACCAAATCGCCTTCGATTAAATCTGCTTTTTCAACGGCAGTTCCCATCTTATATTGAGAACCAGATTGATGAGGAAGCTTGATACCAAGCTTTTTAAATACAAATTGTGTGAACCCAGAGCAGTCAAAGCCTGCAGTAGAGGTTCCACCAGATACATATTTTGATCCTAATCCACTTTCAACTGCAGAATCTAATTTAGAGTCTGCGAATGCACTACCTGTACCTAAACTGAATAATAGGGCACATCCTAGTGCCGCTGCGGTTAACTTTTTCTTCAAAAGAAGTTAATCTCCTTCCAATGCCTACGAGGTTAGCTTAAGGATTCGGTTTGAAGGTCCCCTATGATCCCTTTGTTACAAGATCAATTCACCCAAAATGGTTCCCCCGTTCCCTGGTGTACAGGAACTCGGCTCATTTTTATTCACCTATTTAGAAATTACAGAAATAATTACAAAGTTGTTACTGATTTATTACTGTTGTTATTGTACCAGCATCAGGTGTATTTTGGCAATGCTTAATTCATAGAAAAATATAAGGATTTAAATCAAAGAGGCCTCCGCAATTGCGAAAGCCTTGATTTGTAAGGGTTTTCACTAGCTATATTTTCTTAGAAAAAGATTAGCATTTTTGTGAATTTTGCTGCCAAAGATTGTATTGAGCAGTGACCCGCCAAATTGAAATGAGACTTCTAAATAATGGGAAGCATTGTTGTAAGATGAGTGCGAGTAACCCTGTCCATATGAAGGAGAGTGTACCAAATAGAAGCGAGATTCCGAATAAAGATAAACCAAGTAAGCACGAAATTAATAATCCTTTTAAAATAGATCGGAGAAAAATAACAAATGAAGGAGCAATTTTATGCTGAAAGAAGTAACCAAATTGAATGAAGAGACTACATTGACGAACCATCCAAATATAGGCGCACCATCCTGTTAAATACGCAATCACCGTAAATAGCACAGGATACGTTATTCCTACTTGAAATAACATAATGATCGGTTGAATCAGCCTCGGATATATAAAATAAGCGGGACTAATAATTAATAGCCATTCAATTAAATAGATGAGCAAAACTGGTTTGCCAAATTGCTGCATACCTCTAAATAAGGATAAACCAGATTTCCTGTCCTCATCGGGGACTAATCCATATAAAATACCTGCTTGGATAAATGGACTAAGTATAATCCGTACTAAGACTAAAATCGCAATCCAAATTAGCGCCGTTTTTATGTTTGGATTTTGTTCAAAGCCCAGTTGCCCCTCAAACATAAATAGTATTCTACTTATTTCAGGTAATGAAGAATCAGGATATCGCTCTAATACAGAAACGACAAGTTCATTGATGATACGATATAGGAAAAATCCCCATAACAATTGATAAAGAAATAAAATAATGACAGAGGGGAATTGCCCCTTGACACGTCCCCATCCTTCGCGCAAATAGATCATGCTTTTCCCCCCAACCTAATAGTGTTGCATTTATTTTCTGGACTACATTCAACTACCACAGAAATACCCCTACAATCGTTTCAATTGCTTTAAAAATGCCAAGGTCCAGGCGAGTGGTGAGCTTAGGATCAACCTGTGCTCGAAGGAAATTGTTATTATGCTTGTTTTCTAAAATCATCTTATATTCAGGATCAATCATGATCCAATCCAAAGGGGCCGCGTAGTTAAACTTAATTTGCAGTTGTGTATCGTCACTGCTCCAGGTTTTGCGGATTGTGTGACCATCTGTAAACTTTAAAAGTAGTGGTACCTTAGGATAAACTGCACCATTGCGTTGTAACTTAACCGTAGATTCGTACATTGCTTTTCCATTAATTTTAACTGGTTTAATCGTAATTCCATTGACTGCGTAATCAATCATTACATTGCTATACACATGCTCATTAAAGTAATCCTTCCAGCTTTGACCACTAACCTGCTCAACTACTTTTTGGAAGCTCTTAGTCGTGGGGTGTTTAAAACGGTTTTGCAGCGCATATTTGTTCATGATTCGATTCATTGTAGAGGTGCCTACTCTACTTTCAATGTCTAGTAGCACTAGCTTCCCACGATAATATACGTTATTTGCATAATTGTTACTGGAGCCATATTTCCATGAAGGTTCTGTTAATGCGATAGGCTGATGGATTAATGAGCCCTGAATAGGTAAATTTGGCTTGATTCCAAATTCCTGATCCATTAACTTATCTTCAGCATAAGATGTAAATGCTTCATCAAGCCAAGCCTCTTCAAATTCATTATTCGCAATCATGCCATAAAAAAATTGATGTCCAATTTCATGGATGACCGTGCGCTCCAATTCGTAGCCAGGTGCTTCTTCAGTAGCACCAAATGCGGTAATTAATGTTGGATACTCCATCCCACCGGCACCATTGCCCGACTTAGGCGGTACAACGATAGATAATGTTGAATAAGGGTACCTTCCATACCATTTACTGAAGTTTGCTAAAGCGACCTTAGCCGCATAAAAATAGCGATCCTTTAAATCCTTATGCATTGGATCAAGATACAGTTTGATTTTTACACCTGGCACCTCATCTGAGGAATATGGCTCCTCCATAAATATAAAATTGGGAGAAGCAGACCAAGCAAAATCGTGGACATCATCTGCATAATATTGTTCAACTTTTCTGTTATTTTGTATGACAGTTGCCTTGGTAGGGAAGCCTGTAGCTGCGATGATGTAGTCTTTAGGGACATCAATTTTTACATTATATATGCCAAAATCAGAGTAGAACTCTGAGTTGCCATGATATTGGTGTAAATTCCAGCCCTCAACGGTAACTCCTCTTCGCCCAACGGGCTCATATACACTTAGCTTAGGGAACCACTGCCCTGCCATCACAAAATTATCCACAATGCCCATTCGAGCAAAAACCTGTGGTAACTTTACTGTGAAGCCGATTTTAAGTGTGATACTCTCACCACCACGAATGGAGACGGGGAGGCGGATTTTCGCTAGTGTTCGATCGTGGGTATTGCCATCGTCAGGCTGGACATACATGACGCGATGAAGCAATGAGATGCCATCTGTCGTCGTTACTTCAGTAAGCGTCATATTTCCATACCCGTTTTTAGGCATGACGTCGCCGCGGAGCTTCCCGCCTGATTCCTTCATAAAGGTGGTGTCCTTTGAGCTGAAGGCATTAGGATATAAATGAAAGTAAAGTTCATTGATTGTTTTTTTACCGGGATGCTTAAAGGTTACCGTCTGACTTCCGATTAATGTTCCTGTTGTTTCATCAAGCTTGACATTAATGTGGTATTCATTTAATCGGTGACTTAGTATTTCCTCAGATGGCTGCTGTGGCTCAGTTGTGCTTGAAGTTGGTGCAGGTGTCGATGTAAGCTTGTTTGTAGGTTCATGGGCGATAGGTTGTACAGCTTGTGAATAAACTTCTCTTGAGTTGAAGTACCATAGGGTTGTACTACTGATCAGGCATACCGATAATAGAGAAATAATGAGTCTTTTTTTTACTCCAGACATTGGATATGGATACCTCCTGTTGACAAGCATCTACAGCATGTATATGTTTGCAGGACAAGAATTATTAGTTAAAATAAAATTATTAATAGAAAGTGTAGGAGGTATTATGGATAAATCACAAAAGACAGGCAAAAAAATGTTTGCCTTAAATATTATTAGTAATGACGATAAGAGCAAGCATAAAGGTTTTGGAGCAGGCTCTATTAACTTAAATAGTATGTCACCTGTCATTATTGATGGGGACGAGGCTTACATCGATATTGGTGCCATGCATGCGAAAAGTAAGGTAGAGAAGGGAATTAAATTCTCGGTAAATCGTGAGGATGTCCCAGCAGGCCGTCAAGTATGGATCGTATGGGTAGCGGTGGATCGTGGAGAGGATGGACAATTTTATGGAGGATTAACCGCTTGTGAAATGTGGATAGATACCGAGGCACGTAGAGGTTGGAAAATCCTCGCCGATCATGTCAATAAAATGGATTACGCTCTTAAGCGTAAAATTATGTTGGATGGACTAGAAATGAGTCACAAGCAAGCATTAAAGCAGCTGCTAATTGAGACCAATCCGGAGTGGTGGGAACGTACACCAGAGCAAATTAAGCAAGCATTAGAAGCATAAAGTTAAATAAGATGGGAATTTGAAAAAAGTAAGTTTAAAAATTTAAAATTAAAATGATAAGAAAAAGAACCTTGCTGCAAGCCGAAGAAACAGGTTGGGGAGAGACCCCTTGTGAGCCTGTTGCGTGCAGAAGGTTCTTTTTTATTTTAACTTTTTTAATGGCTCAATCTTGAAATCAGAACTTGACAATAGGCAACGAAGCGGAGAAACCACTCTCTGCTACGTAGCCTCCCCACTCCAAAGATTGTCAAGGAGCTACAAGTTCAACTTTAACGCGGTCAGGGTCTTCAAAAAATAGAGCATAATAATGCTCGCCACCCGCAAATGGGTGCTTATCTTCATACAAGATACGGTACCCCTTAGATCTAGCTTGCATCGTAATGTCGTCTACCTGCTCCCTAGATGAGGCATGGAATGCTAGATGGTTTAGCCCAACACGACAACGATGGTAAGGGACATCTAAATACTTTTCTGGAGTTTGTACAAGTACAATATAAGTTTCCCCTAGCTTCCAGCTACAGCCCTCGTTCCATTTTTGATAAGGCTCATAACCTAACTCTGTGAGAAACCAACCCCAAAATTGGGAGGATTGCGCTAGATCTGCTACATTCAGTTCAACATGATGCAATAAACCAGTTATACTCATTGTTCACCTGCTCTATATTTTTTACTAAATATTATACTAAGTCGCAGCAAGATAACAACGATACTAGGGCGTGTCTGAAAACGCACTCAGGGTCATCTATTCCCGCCTTTTCGCCTCCTACTGCGTTACTTTTCCTTGACTTACCCCGGTAAGCCTGCAAAAAGGTGCCTTGTATGAAGCGAAAATTCGCCAATATCTACTCCCTGCTGACCTTTTAGACACGCCCTAGTTCATCCACCAACGTTTTAAATCTTTCCACCATGAACGGTTTTCTTTTTTGGGTTCTACCGGTGGTATCACAGGGTCAGGTTGCTCCTCATGGCTATGAGCTGTACAAGTCTCAGTTGGTTCCGTTCCTTGAATAAAAGCCTCAAGTCTTTTTGTAGGACAATCATTTGTGGCGAGCTTACCACTTTCCGGATCTATATATACACTAACGACACCGTCAGGGATTGGAAAAATTTTTGGTGGCACCTTTTCTAGCGCCTTTTCTGTAAACTTTGCAAAAATAGGTGCGGCTTTTCTTGAACCTGCTGTATCCAGAATTTTACCTTGATCATAGCCAACCCATACCGCAGTGGATAATTCAGGTGTGTATCCTACGAGCCATGCATCTGTACTTGTCGTACCCGTCTTGCCAGCAACCGGTCGCTTGATCGTATCAGACACACGGTTACCTGTTCCACCAGTTTCAAATACACTTTCAAGTAGGTGTGTCAATACATAGGCGGCAGCAGGTTGAACAATTTGTTCTGCGGGTGTGTCATTAGCCGTATACAATACGTTACCCTGCTCATCTGTAATTTTTAAAACGGCAATCGGAGGTTTCTTAGCGCCCTGATTGCTAATAACTGCAAAAGCAGAGGCCATTTCAAACGGGCTAATGGGAGACGTTCCAAGTGCAAGTGAAGGTACTGCTTCCATTGGGCTAGTAATTCCTAACTTTTTGCTCAGATCAATGACCTGCTCCGCACCAATTTTTAAAATCGTATTTACGGCATAAATATTATCGGAGGCGGCAATCGCTTTACGCATATCAATTTCACCGTTGTATTTTTCATTAAAATTTTTTGGACTATACGTTTTGCGGTTGTTATCATAATGAAATATGGTAGGTTCACTATTAAATACACTCATCGGTGTCATTTTTTGAGATGCAATTGCGGACAAATACATAATTGGCTTGAAGCTAGATCCAGGATGCCTTGTCCCAGCAAACACATGATTATATTGACTATTTAAATAATTTGCGCCCCCAACCATGGCTTTAATATAACCTGTACGTGGATCTATGGAAACTAAAGCAGCCTCAAGCTCCTTCGTCCCCTTTAGCTCAGAGGATACAGCGGCTTCAGCGGCCTGTTGGGCGTTCATATCAATCGTAGTATAAATACGTAATCCACCATGCTCTAACAAATTTTCTTCAAAGCCAAGCTCATTGGTCACTACATTTCTTACATAATCTCTAAAGTAGGGTGCTTTATCTGCGGTTACACGTTGCTGTTGGGATTGAAAATGTAACATTTCCTCATAAGCTTGATCTGCCTGTGCTTGGGTAATGGCCTTTGTGTGTACCATTGCTGACAAAACGATTTTTTGACGGTCCTTTGCATTTTTCATATGGTTATATGGAGAATAATAGGTAGGCCCCTTAGGAATTCCGGCTAAAATTGCACTTTCGGCTATACTCAGCTTATTTGCTGGCTTGCCAAAATACATCTTAGCTGCAGCCTCAATACCATAGGCACCTTTACCATAATAAATTTCATTTAAATACATCGCTAATATTTCTTTTTTGCTGTATTTCATTTCGAGCTGAGCTGTGTACATTGCTTCTTTTAATTTACGAGTCCATGTACGTTCATGGGTTAAATATAAATTACGTGCTAGCTGCTGTGTTAACGTACTTGCTCCTTGTACCCGATCCATCTCTTTTAAGTTTACAAATAAGGCACGAAACATTCCTTTGATATCAAACCCAATATGCTCATAAAATTTACGATCCTCTACCGCAAGCGTGGCTTTCACGACCCATGGTGATACTTCTGAAAGGGCAATAGGCTGACGATTGCGCTCTCCGCTTGAGAACACAGCTATCGCTTCTCCATTCATATCGATGAGTTGGGAGTTACGATCATAAGCGGCGGGGGGAAGTGCCGTTTGTGACAAGTATAGTAGAAGTAATGATATTCCTATTATGAAGCATACAGCCAGCACAGAGGTAAGCTTCAGCAAGATGAATAGGAGCTTGTGCTTAGATTTTCGATTGCTTCGGGACAGACGGTCCATCGTGATTCCCCCTTATGTAAGACTTGACATACTAAATCATAGTATGGGAAAGTTTGGAGACGTTATTCAAAATAAAACTAAAATCTTCTTATTTATTGCATTGACAATGATTATCATTGTTATTTAGAATGAGATTTAATGCTAAGCACATTTTAGTTAAGGAATGAAGGGTGAATATAACATGATGCAATATGCTCCATCAGCTACAGAGGATGACGATGCGCCAAAAAAAAGGAAGCTAAAAAGTCGTCCAATTGCCGCTACGCTTATATTGACAGGCGGTGTAGTTTTACTACTTTTCAGTATTGGGTTATCCATTGCACTTGGTGCAGCAGATATAAAGTTGTCAGAGGTATGGGATGCAGTATTCCATTTTAATGACACGGTGACGAATCATCTTATTATTCAAGAGCTTCGCTTGCCGCGTGTGCTTGGGGCTGCGATGGTAGGAGCATGCTTTGCCGTAGCGGGTGCACTTATGCAAGGGATGACGCGGAACCCAATGGCGGATTCTGGTTTGCTAGGGTTAAATGCGGGGGCAGGACTTGCACTTGCCTTATGTTTTGCTTTTGCACCAGGGTTACCGTACATGTTCCTTATTATGTTTTCCTTTGTTGGTGCTGGTGTAGGTGCAGGGTTAGTTTATGGAATTAGTTCACTAGCTAAAGGCGGACTTTCACCTGTACGTTTAGTATTAGCTGGTTCTGCGTTAAGTGCGTTGTTTGCGGCATTAAGTGAAGCGATTGCATTACACTTTAGAATTGGTCAGGACATTGCCTTTTGGTATGCAGGTGGGGTGTCAGGGACAAAGTGGCTTCAATTAGAAATCATGTCTCCTTGGGTAATTGGTGCTTTAATAGGGGCCATCATTATTTCTCGTTCGATTACGATGTTAAGTCTTGGGGAAGATGTTGCTAAAGGCTTAGGGCAAAGAACGACGTTAGTGAAGCTAGTGGCGACAATTATTATTTTAATTTTGGCGGGTTCAGCGGTTTCTGTTGTAGGTCCTGTTGGTTTTGTAGGCCTAATTATTCCACATTTGACGCGATACATTGTTGGGGTGGATTACCGTTGGATCATTCCTTGCTCAGCAATTTTAGGAAGCTTGTTGGTGGTACTCGCTGATTTAACAGCAAGAATTATTAATCCTCCTTATGAGACTCCAATTGGTGCACTAATCGCATTAATTGGCGTACCATTTTTCCTCTACTTGGCTCGTAAAGAAAGGAGGGAGCTATAGATGGCAAACACAACAGTCATGTATACAGCAGATAAGAAAGATCGCAGAAAAGCTGTGTTTATCATGGGCATATTAGCTCTTTTAATCTTAATCGTATTCATTATTAGCATAAATACAGGACACATTCGATTAACGCCAGCAGAACTATTAGACACTTTGCTAGGGAATGGAACCAAAAAGCAAAATTTAATATTATTTCAATTTCGCTTACCTCGGATCGTGATTGCCATATTGATTGGTGCAGGTCTAGCAGTTTCAGGCTGTATTATGCAGGCGATTTCTCGTAATGCACTTGCAGACCCAGGCATTTTAGGGATTAATTCTGGTGCAGGGTTAGTTGTTATGTTATTTATCGCATTTTATCCTGCAACTACAGCGGTTCCTGTGCTCGGGTTACCATTTTTAGCATTAGTAGGTGCTTCGTTAACAGCAATTATAATTTATGGATTATCTTATAAGCGTAATAAAGGAATCTTGCCCACTCGTTTAATTTTAACTGGGGTAGCAATATCCGCGGGTATTAATTCAGCTATGATCGTGCTGACGTTACGTTTAAGCCCTGAAAAATACCAGTTTGTTGCAACGTGGCTTGCAGGTAGCATTTGGGGGACGACATGGAAATTCGTATGGACATTGCTTCCTTGGATTGTAATTTTGCTTCCCTACATATTCATAAAAGCTAGGGTGCTTGATGTGCTTAATCTTGGCGAAAATACGGCAATGGGCTTAGGGGCAAATGTGTCTAGAGAGCAAATCAAGTTCCTTGCGGCAGCAGTAGGCTTAGCAGCTTCTTGTGTTTCAGTGAGTGGGGGAATTGGCTTCGTAGGTTTAATTGGACCTCATGTGGCAAGAAGATTAGTAGGACCAAGACATCAATACTTGTTGCCAACCTCAGCATTAGTAGGTAGCTTGCTAGTCATAGCGGCGGATACGATAGGCAGATGGATTTTACAGCCAACAGAAGTGCCTACCGGTTTAGTTGTAGCTGTATTGGGGGCACCATTTTTCCTCTACTTATTAGCCAAAGCTAAAGACTGATCAGCATTTTAATGAAATAACAAATAATAAGCATAAAACAAGCTATAATACGCAGTTTTTTAGCTTTTAAAATTTGAAGAGAGAGGGATGACATTGCTCAGGCGCTTTTTTGAATATTATCGACCATATAAATGGCTATTTATTATAGATTTTACATGTGCAATTTTTGCAGCTTTATTGGAGCTAGTGTTTCCACTAGCAATTAATAAAGTAATTGATGACTTACTTCCCCAAGGGAATTGGAAAACGATTTTGTATGCTTGTATTATTTTGTTAACGATATATTTGTTTAGTGCATTTTTAAATTTTGTAGTCACGTATTGGGGACATAAGCTCGGGATTAGTATTGAGTCTGATATGCGTAAAAAGCTGTTTGATCGTGTGCAGAAATTATCTTTCCGCTTTTTTGATAATACGAAAACAGGACATTTAGTATCCCGTATGACAAATGATTTAATGGATATTGGGGAAATTGCCCATCATGGGCCAGAAGATTTATTTATTGCTATCATGACGTTAACAGGTGCCTTTGGTATTATGTTAGGGATCAATTGGAAGCTAGCAGTATTAACCTTCATTATTGTTCCATTAATGATATACCTATCGTTGTATTTTAGCCGAAAAATGTCTAGGGCATTTAATAAAATGTTCGCAGATATCGCGGATTATAATGCAAGAGTGGAAAACAACGTAAGTGGAATTCGTGTTGTTCAAGCTTTTGCGAATGAAAATCATGAGATTGAAAAGTTTGCAGTTAATAATGAACGTTTTCGTCTAACTAAGCTATTAACGTATCGCATTATGGCATGGAACGCCTCCGTCAGCTTTATATTAATGCGTTTTGTTAATTTGTTTGTATTAGTATGTGGAACATGGTTTGTGATTCAAAAGGAAATGAGCTACGGTGAATTTGTTGCTTTTGTAATGTTATCTAATATTTTCTTAGGACCGATTAAGCAAATTAACAGTGTTATTGAGACTTATCCAAAAGGAATTGCTGGCTTTAAACGATATTTGGAGCTGTTAGAAACAGAACCAGATGTATCTGATGCTCCGAATGCTAAAACGATAACAAATATTAAAGGGAATATTTCCTATAAGGATGTTACCTTTGGTTATGAAAATAAAGATAAAATTTTGAAAAACCTAAACTTAACCATCAACGCTGGAGAAACAGTGGCGTTGGTTGGCCCATCAGGTGCGGGTAAAACTACACTTTGTAGCTTATTGCCAAGATTTTATGATGTAGATGAAGGTGCAATTCAAATTGATGGCATTGATATCCGAGATTTAACTTTAGAGTCACTCCGTACCCACATTGGCATCGTGCAGCAAGATGTATTTTTGTTTGATGGTACAATACGTGAAAATATTGCTTATGGTGACTTGAATGCTTCAGAGGAAGCGATTTGGGAGGCAGCAAGACGCGCCCAATTAGAAGAACTGATTCAGGAGTATCCGGATGGGTTAGATACGATGATAGGGGAGCGTGGAGTAAAGCTGTCTGGTGGACAAAAGCAACGCTTGTCGATTGCACGTATGTTTCTAAAAAATCCTCCGATTTTAATTTTGGATGAAGCAACTTCTGCACTAGACACAGAAACTGAAGCAGCCATTCAGCTTGCTTTATCTGAGTTGTCAAAGGGAAGAACGACACTTGTCATTGCGCATCGCTTAGCGACGATTAAAGATGCTGATCGGATTATCGTTGTTGCAGAGCAAGGTGTATTAGAGGAAGGAACACATGAGCAACTGCTTAAACTAGAAGGTGCTTATAGTCGTCTGCATCGTGCTCAATTTGGTACGCAATTCGCTTAATCTTTTCATATGAAGAACTAAATAGAAGCTGATAGAAGCTGTATAGTTACGAATCCCTTATTCTAAGCGTGCTTAAACGAGCTACGTGGGTGAATGAGGGTTTTTTTCGTATCAAAAGCTATGCTATGATGGGCAGTAGGCAGTGTACAAAGTATTCTGAGAGTATACAATTAGGAATTTCCTTGGAGGAGTTATGCATATGAGGGAACCTCGAGATAAACCACCAAAACCAAGGTCTGCGTTAGCGATCATGTTTATGGTATTATTTACGATTGCAGTTACGACCTATTGGCCTTCTTCTAAGGAGGATCGTGGGACGGATTCTCCGCCGCCACAATCAGAAGAAAAGATAGATAAGCAAATTAACAATATCTCCCCGCCCTCTAATGAGATACCTTCTAATGGTAAAGTCATTAATCCTTATTTGCTAGAGCAACAGTCGTGGAAGGAAAAGGACGTTAAAGCCATTACAATAAAATGGGACGGGAACAAGGCTTCACTTTCCAAAAATGATACACAAATCATACTTGACGCATTGAGATGGACGGATACGACCATTGCCGTAGCACAGGTTGTATCTACTAAGTCTGCTATGTCTTCTGTGTCTTCAGCGCAAGATGTACAGCTTCTAATAAATATTGGGGCAAAGGAGCCCGTTGTGCTTGCATATGATGTTAGCATGAATGCATATAAGGCGGATGGCAAATGGTATTACGCAAATCATCAGGTGTTATTGCTAATGAATCGTGTGATAAAACGAGATGAGAAGCTAGCCTTATATGATCACTTAAAGCAACAAGCTACGATAGAAGAGCAGCAGGCAGTTACTGATGAAGCGGACCAAATACAAGCTGAGCAGCTTCAAATTGATGGGCTGGATTTTAAGGGTTGGCAACAAAAATTGACGCAGGAAACAGCGCTTTGGAAAATCCCCTTTTATGACAATGACACAGCTCAGGTTTCGGAAGTGACAAAGAGTACTGATGAGATCGTAATGTTGCCAGGCCAAATTGTATTTATGGATGGTACTCATCAAGCTAAAGATGGTATTAAAGTGGGTATGCCTAAAAATGAAGTTGAGCGTATACTTGATGTTAAACCGCTGAAAACATCAAGTCGGTGGAGTTATAAAGTTGGCGATTACTATATCTTTCATATTTATTTTCAACAGGATAAAGTTGCGTTTATAGTGTTAAATAGCCCTTTAGTTTAATCTAAAGAGATAGATATGGCATTACAAGGGTGCTAACGGTATAATAAATACCTGTGAGTATTTGAGGGAATGGGGATTATACTAGTTATGTCAGAGAAAAAGAAGGTTCTTATCCAAATTGTGAGTCAGCAGGGATCTGAGCACACTAGATCGCAGTTTGATGGGGTAATGCAGGTGAAAGGTAATACCTGTTATGTTCAGTATACAGAAGAGCAATCAGCGCCGCATCAAGGACAAGTTCGTACGTTACTTAAAATTTCTGATCATAGTCTGAAAATAATTCGCCATGGCAACGTTGAATCGGAGCAAAGCTTTATTGCTGATCAGCGTTGTCCAGGGTTTTATCGTTCGCCATACACAAGCTTTAATCTGTCTACACAGACCGATAAGCTAGAAATCCACAATCATGGAAATGAACTAAAGATTGCATGGGAGTATGATTTGTATGTGTATGAAGAGCTAAACGGAAACTTCATTAATAGTTTACATATACAGGAGGAAGTGAAATCATGACAATAAGTCCATTAGAACAACTAAACTTAGATGTAAAACAGGAAATTAGCGATGCAATTGTTGCGGCTGGTTTAGCGTCATTAGAGGAAGTCCCAACGATTACATTAGAAGTCCCAAAGGATAAAGCGCACGGTGACCTCGCTACAAATGCAGCGATGCAGCTTACCCGCATTGCAAAGCGGAACCCAAGACAAATCGCAGAGGAACTTATCAAGCATATGGATTTAGCTAAAGCAGGCATTGAGCGTGCTGAAATTGCTGGTCCAGGTTTTATCAACTTTACAGTAAGTAAAAGCTATTTGTATCCCGTTATTAAACAGGTGTATGAACAAAATGATCGTTATGGACGTGTAGAGGATGGCGCAGGACAAAAGGTTGAGATGGAGTTTGTAAGTGCTAACCCTACAGGAAGCTTACATTTAGGTCATGCTCGTGGTGCGGCAGTAGGAGATGCATTGTGCAACATTCTTGATTTTGCTGGTTATGATGTGACACGCGAGTATTACATTAATGATGCAGGTAATCAAATTGTGAATTTATGCAAATCGATTGAGGCGCGTTATTTACAAGCACTTGGTCAGGACGTTCCAATGCCTGAAGATGGCTACCATGGTGAAGATATTAAAGGTTTTGCAAAGGAGTTAATTGAAGAGCAAGGGGAAGCACTTCTGCAAATGTCAGAGGAAGATCGAATGGAATTCCTGCGTAAATTTGGATTGGAAAAGGAATTAAACAAAATCAAACGCGACTTAGCTCGTTTTCGTGTTGATTTTGATATTTGGTTTAGTGAAACCTCCCTTTATGAGAATAAAAAGGTTGAATTGTCTCTAGAAGAGCTGAAAAGCAAAGGACAAGTCTATGAGCATGAAGGTGCGACATGGCTAAGAACAACAGATTATGGCGACGATAAGGATCGTGTACTGGTGAAAAATGACGGAACGTATACGTATTTAACACCAGATATCGCTTATCATCGTGATAAATACGAACGTGGTTATGACCGCATGTTTAACATTTGGGGAGCAGATCATCATGGTTATGTCCCTCGGATTCGTGCAGCGATGGAAGCATTAGGGAAGGACCCTAATAAATTGACCGTACTCATTGCTCAGATGGTGAGCTTGTTCCAAAACGGCGAGAAGGTCAAAATGTCTAAGCGAACAGGTAAAGCTGTAACAATGGTAGATCTAATGGATGAGGTAGGCGTAGATGCGATTCGTTACTTCTTTACGATGCGTAGTATGGATTCTCATCTTGATTTTGATATGGATCTAGCAGTATCGACTTCAAATGATAACCCTGTATTTTACGTGCAGTATGCACATGCTCGGATTTGTAGTATCTTCCGTCAAGCTGAAGAACAGGGAATTACGATTGATGACATTAACAAGGTTAACTTTAATAAGCTTACTACAGAGCATGAATATGACTTGCTACGTAAAGTAGGAGAGCTTCCAGAAGAGATTAGTGCTGCGGCTTCCCTTTACGCTCCCCATCGTTTAGTCCGTTATGTGTATGAGCTAGCTTCGTTATTACACAGCTATTATCGTGCAGAACGTGTCATTACAGAGGATTTGGAGCAAAGCCTTGCTCGTTTAGCATTGCTAGGTGCTGTGCGTACAGCAATTAAAAATGTATTAACGTTAATTGGTGTCTCTGCACCGGATCGCATGTAATTTTAAACGCCCTCCTTTTTATGAAGGAGGGTGTTTTTTGTTTTTCAGTATACTTTACTTAGGCACTTTAAATATACGAGTCGCACATACCTCGCCAATAGATGTTTTAGTTTTATTGTTGTGCCCAATTGGGCGCGCGGCCCGGCGTAGTCGACGTTTAATCTCATCGGGCTTAAGTCCAGGTTTTAAGGATAACAATAAAGCAATCGTGCCACTGACATGTGAGGTTGCCATAGAGGTCCCGCTCATCTCACGATAGCCACCACCAAGCCAAGAGGAATGGACTCGCTCCCCAGGTGCGTATAAATCAATATTAGGTCCTCGATTACTAAAGCCTGCAATTTTGCCATTCCGTCCTGTTGCACCTACTGAAATTGTCTGGTGATATCTGGCTGGGTAATCCACAGTTCGATTCTTTTTGTCATTTCCTGCTGAGGCTACAACGACAATATTTTCGCTATATGCTTTTTTTATGATGCTTTGCAGAGCACTACTCCTACTTTTCATCCCAAAGCTCATATTAATGACATGCATTTTATTACGAATACACCAGTCTATTCCTAAAATAATATCAGAGACATAGGCTGAGCCATCATAGCTAAATGATTTTACAGGATAAATCATGGCGCGTGGAGCAACTCCAATCATGCCTTGAATTCCCCCTGCTGCAGCAATAGTGCCTGCAATATGCGTCCCATGTCCATTATCATCGTAGGGTAGTGAGGCTGGGTTGATAATATTTACCCCTTTAGCTACCGAATTTTTAAGATCAGGGTGATTATAGTCGATTCCAGTATCAATGACACCAATTCGAACACCATAACCAGTAGAACGAGACCACATGGCTGGAGCGCCAATTCGTTTAACTCCCCACGGAATGTTGGGCTTAGGCTCTTTACCGTTTGAGGTTGTTATTTCTTTAATACGAGCATCCTTTTCAATTTTAAAGCTTCCTTTTTCACTCGAAAGCATTGCAGCCTTCGTTAATGGGCATACCAAGGCTTGAAGCAGGGATACGATGCGTATGTTTTTTAAAGCGGTATATTTGCCCTTTAGTTTATAAAGCTCTTGTATACAATCTAAAAATTGCCTTTTGCTTGAAAATTGAATAATGTGTCGTCCGTTTTTTCCGGAGGTATCGATATGATCATTTAAATATTGGAGGAATACGGAGTAGTCCATAAATGGCAGCCCCTCCTGACGAAGTATGCAGTATAGTATGACAAGGATTGATTTGTGGCTTGGGAAGGGGCCCTTTTTAGAGGAAATAGGCACTTAATGTGAAAACGCTAAATAAACAAAAATATAGGCTTGTAACTTGCGTGTCAAATACGCATTACGGTCATAACATAAATAGAGAGCAAATTTGCTCTATCCCTTCGTGAGGTTGAAATCTTGCTGAGGGAAGGATACAGTCAGAAAGCCGTCCTTTTGCAGCATAACAACTGTGGAAGGGCGACTTTTTTATATTTGAATCTACAATACAAAAAAAATTTTGCATTAAGGATAGCCAAGCCGCTTGGTTTTGTTTATGATAGAACTTGCTTTTTAGTTTCAAATAAGGTTTACTTAGGTGTGATATGAATAAGTAAGGAAATGTAAGTGACTTTGAACTTTGTGTGAGAGGAAGTGTCTGTCAGTGAGTACACCACTCAATTTGAACATTGATCAGGAAAGAGCTTTAGAAATTCCTATGGTTGATTTGGCCTTTATGGTCTTGAAAGCTGCAAATACCCCGTATTATTATCGTGACCTAATGAAAGAAGTAGCTAAGCTTCGTGGAATGTCTGAAGAGCAATCCCAAGAGGCAATTGCGGAATTATATACGGAAATTAATATCGACGGCAGATTTGCATGTGTAGGTACGAATCTGTGGGGGCTTAAGCGTTGGTATCCAATTGAACGTTCTGAGGATCCTGTAGGCTCAGCAAAACGCCCTCGAATCATTAATGATGACGTTGAGGATGACGATTTCTCTGATGAGGTTGAGAAGAAGTTTTCTGCGGATAATGATGGGTTTGATTCTGTGGATGATGAAGATGAATTATTTACAGATGAGGACGAAGACATCGAAGAGGAAGATATTGAGGATGTTGAAGACGATACGATAATCGATGATGAAGAAATTGACGAAGATCTCGTGGATGATGAGCTCTCAGATGATGAAGAAGAGCAAGATGAAGAAGACGAAGATTATGAGGATGAAGATTACGACAAATAAGGTTAACATTTCTGCCATAGGATTGTTTTATAAGCTCGTGTTCTTACTTGACAGAGGCTATGCTAACGGGTAAACTATTGCATGGGCTTATGAGATTTTAACCTATAACTATAATTTTTTTTAATAAAAGTGCCCCGACCTATTCGGGTGTCACTTTTTTTGTTTTTTTGCTTTAATTGCTTCAATTTGGGTTACGCTAAGGATCTAAAGTCGCCTGAATCATATGATAATTTATGTAGGAGGTTTTTACACTGTGGCAAAATATATTTTCGTAACAGGCGGGGTTGTGTCCTCACTCGGTAAAGGGATTACAGCAGCTTCCCTTGGTAGACTGCTTAAAAACAGAGGTCTGAAGGTTACTATCCAGAAATTTGATCCCTATCTGAATGTTGATCCTGGGACAATGAGTCCTTATCAGCATGGGGAAGTTTTTGTTACGGATGATGGCGCGGAGACGGATCTTGACTTAGGGCATTATGAAAGATTTATTGATATCAATCTATCCAAAAACAGCAACGTAACGACAGGTAAAATTTATTCTTCTGTAATCGGCAAGGAACGTCGTGGAGAGTACCTAGGTGGTACAGTACAGGTGATTCCACATATTACAAATGAAATTAAAGAACGTGTGTATCGTGCAGGACGTGAAGCTGGCTCTGATGTGGTTATTACGGAGATTGGTGGAACTGTTGGTGATATCGAAAGCTTGCCTTTCCTTGAAGCGATTCGCCAAATTAAAAGTGATATCGGCCGCGATAATGTGATGTATATTCATGTTACGCTGATTCCATATATTAAAGCTGCAGGTGAAGTAAAAACGAAACCAACACAGCACAGTGTAAAGGAATTACGTAGTATCGGTATTCAACCTAATGTGATTGTTTGCCGTACTGAGCATGAATTATCTGATGACATGAAGGCAAAAATTGCTTTATTTTGTGATATAGACAAAAATGCAGTGGTTGAATGTCGTGATGCAGACACGTTGTACGAAATTCCAATGAATTTACGTGAAGAAGGTTTAGACGAAATTGTAGTCAACCATCTTAAATTAACAACACCTGCCCCTGACATGACCGAGTGGGAAAGTCTTGTTAATCGCGTTAAAAAGCTTGAAAAAACTGTTGAAATTGCAATCGTAGGTAAGTATGTTGCTCTGCATGATGCTTATTTAAGTGTAGTTGAATCCTTATCTCATGCTGGTTTTGATGCAAATGCTGAAGTGAAGATTCGTTGGGTTAATGCAGAGGATATTACCGATGAGAACGTGGATGAATATTTACAAGGAATCGGCGGAATTTTAGTACCAGGTGGCTTTGGTGATCGTGGTATTGAAGGTAAAATTTCTACGATTCGTTATGCTCGTGAACGTAATATCCCATTCTTTGGTATTTGTCTTGGAATGCAGGTTGCTGTTATTGAAGCGGCACGTTCTTTAGTAGGACTAAATGGTGCGAATAGCTCTGAAATTAATCCTTCTACAGAGTATCCTGTTATCGATCTTCTTCCAGAACAAAAGGATATTGAGGACTTGGGTGGTACGATGCGTCTTGGCTTGTACCCTTGTAAGCTACAAGAAGGTTCTTTAGCTATGCAATGTTACAATGATGAGCTTGTGTATGAAAGACACCGCCATCGTTATGAATTTAACAATGCATATCGTGAACAATTGGAAAACGCAGGCTTGCGTATTTCAGGAACATCACCAGATGGTCGATTAGTTGAAATTGTAGAATTACCAGATCATCCTTGGTTTTTGGCTGTACAATTCCACCCAGAATTTACATCACGTCCAAATCGTCCACAACCGTTATTCCGCGAGTTCGTGAAGGCGTCTATTACTCACCTATCCTAAGGCTTTGCGGTAAGTACCGGCATGGCTTCTTGGTAGATGATTAAAAATATACAGCACCTCTAAATGAGGAGAATTGTCAAAATAGGCTGTTGCTTATTGACATGAATCCATTTGGGGTGCTTTTTTGTATGCGGAAATTGTAGAAGAAACAGTATCTTTTTTCCAAATCAGAAGGGATTTTATGTTCTAGAGCGAATTTATTATTCATCTAAGTATATTTAGGTGCGACTGTAGGGGGGAGACTTTTGTGAAAGACAAGAAAGTGTTGATTGTAGATGACCAGAACGGAATTCGGATATTGTTAATGGAAGTTTTTAATAGTGAAGGTTATACAACGATGCAAGCTCCTAATGGAAAAGTGGCGCTGGAGATTGTAAGGAATGAGGCTCCAGATCTTGTTCTACTGGATATGAAAATACCCGGTATGGATGGACTCGAAATTCTTAAGCATATTAAAGAAATAAACCCTGACATCAAAGTCATTATGATGACTGCCTATGGCGAACTTGATATGATTAAACAAGCGACCGATCTTGGTGCGCTGATGCATTTTACTAAACCTTTTGATATTGATGAGATGCGTTTAGCTGTAAATAATCACCTTATGGGTGGAGGAACGATTTAAGGTAAAGAGGTACATCTATGTCCTAACTGAAGGAAAGGATTACCTCTTTTTTGTGTGAGCTTTTTTTCTTGTAAATAATATTAAAGCTTGTTTAGTATTTGTCTTGGATTGTGTTATAATAACGAAGTGTGAATGTCGGCTATTTTATAAGAAAAAACCAACACCTTTAGGAGGATGGAACCATGCCATTAGTATCAATGACAGAGATGTTGAACAAAGCACTTGAGGGAAAATACGCTGTAGGTCAATTCAACATTAACAACCTTGAATGGACACAAGCAATTTTAAACGCAGCAGAAGCTGAGAAATCACCAGTTATTTTAGGTGTATCTGAAGGCGCTGCTCGCCATATGAGCGGTTTCTATACTGTAGTTAAAATGGTAGAAGGTCTTATGCATGACCTTAAAATTACTGTTCCAGTTGCTATTCATCTTGACCATGGTTCAAGCTTTGACAAATGTAAAGAAGCTATCGATGCTGGATTTACATCTGTAATGATTGATGCTTCTCATAGCCCAATCGAAGAAAACGTAGAAATCACTAAAAAAGTAGTTGAATATGCACATGCTAAAGGCGTTTCTGTAGAAGCTGAAGTAGGTACTGTAGGCGGACAAGAAGATGACGTTATCGGCGGCATTATGTATGCTAAACTAGAAGATTGTATTGCAATCTCTGCAACTGGAATTGATACATTGGCACCAGCGCTTGGTTCCGTTCATGGTCCTTACCATGGTGAGCCTAATCTTGGATACAAAGAAATGGAAGAAATTTGTAATACTATTAAGCTTCCACTTGTTCTTCATGGTGGAACTGGTATTCCTGAGCATGATATCAAGAAAGCAATCTCTCTTGGTACTTCCAAAATCAACGTAAACACTGAAAACCAAGTTGTATTCGCGAAAGTTGTTCGTGAAGTACTTGCTGCTAAACCAGATGCTTACGATCCTCGTACATTTATCCAACCAGGACGTGAAGCAATTAAAGAAACTGTAATTGGTAAAATTCGCGAGTTTGGCTCAAACAATAAAGCCTAATATCACGGTTTAACCTAACTATAAGTAGCTACACAAATAGGAAAGACGTCGGCAAAGATGCTGGCGTCTTTCCTATTTGTGTTCAGAAATGTTATTATGTATAAGAATCCTTGAATTTAATTTTAAACACAATGATAAGTCTATGTATTTGGCTTCAGGGGGATCTTTATTTTATGGAAAAATTAATGATTAGTGGTGGACGCCCGTTAGAGGGAGTTGTACAGATTAGTGGAGCAAAGAACAGTGCGATTGCGTTGTTGCCTGCTGCGATTTTAGCAGAGTCAACCGTTATTCTGGACAATCTACCACGTCTTAGCGATGTTGCTGTATATACAGAAATTTTAGAGGAGTTAGGGGCAAGTGTAGAATGGTCTGATAGTCAGATCATCATCGACCCTAGCCGTATTCGTTCAATACCGATGCCAAATGGACCCGTGAAAAAGCTACGTGCGTCCTATTATATGATGGGGGCCTTGCTTGGACGTTTTGGCGAAGCAACGATTGGTTTACCAGGTGGATGTAATTTTGAACCTAGACCGATCGATCAACACATTAAAGGTTTTGAGGCATTAGGTGCTACCGTAACTAATGAGCATGGTGCTATTCATCTACACGCCAAAGAATTAAAGGGTGCTAAAATCTATTTGGATGTTAGCAGTGTAGGTGCAACGATTAATATTATGTTAGCGGCGGCTAGAGCCAAAGGTTCAACCACGATTGAAAATGCGGCCAAGGAGCCTGAAATTATTGATGTTGCTACATTGCTTAACTCTATGGGTGCAAGCATCAAAGGAGCCGGCACGGAAACGATCCGTATTGAAGGGGTAAAGGAAATGAAGGGCTGTCGTCATTCCATTATTCCTGACCGCATTCAAGCAGGCACCTATCTTATTGCAGCTGCTGCAACGAGAGGTAACGTCTTGGTAGATGGCGTTATACCTAAACACTTAGAAGCACTTACCGCTAAGCTAATTGAAATGGGTGTAACGGTAGAAGAGCTTGATGAGTCCATTCGAGTTATTGGTGCTTCTCGCTACGAGCATGTTGACGTCAAAGCACTTGTGTATCCAGGTTTTCCAACCGATATGCAATCACCGATGACTAGTCTTTTAACTCAAGCCGAGGGTGTAAGCATTCTTAGTGATTTTGTGTACAGCAATAGATTTAAACATGTACCTGAATTAGTACGTATGGGTGCTAAAATTCGTGTAGAGGGTAGATCTGCTATTATTGAAGGTGGAAAACTGAATTCTGCTAAAGTGAAGGCAGCTGACCTGAGAGCAGGTGCTGCACTTGTCATTGCGGGCTTGACCGTAGAGGAAGGTGTCACTGAAATTTCTGGTGTTGAACTGATTGACCGTGGCTATGATAATTTAGTTACTAATCTGCGTGCATTAGGTGCAGATGTGTGGCGTCAGGAAGAATAGTTTTTTTACTAGAAAAGATGGATATACTATAAAATTAGATGTAGTTTGTAGAGCACGTGCGGTGGAGTGAACAAAGCCTAAAATGGCGAAAGCATAATTCGCTAAATTGGTAAAAGTGTTTGAATGTTGATATACTCCACTGCATGTACTCTTCTTTATAGATTTTGCATAATTGAGCTGAGAATAGCTTGTGCTATAATAGTAGCAAAACAACTATAAATGTTAAAAGTGATAATTTGAAAAAATTGAATAGGTGGTTTTATTTATGGATCTTCAGATTGCCGATCTGGAAGGAATGAAGCTGACAGAGCTATATAAGCTTGCAAAGCAGCATCAAATTCCATACTATGGACAATTGAAAAAGAAGGAACTAATTTTTGCTATTTTAAGAGCACAGGCTGAATCAAGTGGTCTGATGTTCATGGAAGGCGTATTAGAAATATTGCCTGAAGGGTATGGTTTTTTAAGGCCAATCAACTACCTGCCTAGTGCGGAGGATATTTATATTTCTGCTTCACAAATTCGTAAGTTTGATCTTAGAACAGGTGACCTCGTCTCAGGTAAATGTAGAACTCCGAAGGAAAATGAGCGGTATTTTGGATTGTTACAGGTCAATGCTGTAAATGGAGAGAACCCGTCAGTAGCGGCAGAACGTCTTCATTTCCCTGCGTTAACTCCACTTTATCCACAGACTAAGATTGTACTTGAAACATCCCCTAATCATTTATCTACCCGTATTATGGATGTACTTGCACCAGTAGGACTAGGGCAACGTGGCTTAATTGTAGCTCCACCTAAAGCTGGTAAAACACTGCTACTTAAAGAGATAGCTAATAGTATTTCTACTAATTATCCCGAAATTGAGTTGTTTGTATTACTAATTGATGAACGACCAGAAGAAGTAACAGACATGCAGCGTTCAGTAAAAGGGGAAGTAATTGCTTCAACATTTGATGAACTGCCTGAAAATCACATTAAAGTAGCTGAGCTAGTACTGCAACGTGCACTTAGACTTGTAGAGCATAAAAAGGATGTTGTTATTTTACTTGATAGTATTACTCGTCTAGCTCGTGCCTACAATTTGGTTGTACCGCCATCTGGTCGTACGCTGAGTGGAGGGATTGACCCTGCTGCATTCCACCGTCCAAAACGGTTCTTCGGATCTGCACGTAATGTAGAAGAAGGCGGAAGTCTCACAATTTTAGCTACGGCATTAGTGGATACAGGTTCTCGCATGGATGATATCATTTATGAGGAATTTAAAGGAACGGGCAATATGGAGCTGCACCTTGACCGTAAGCTTGCAGAACGTCGTATTTTCCCTGCAATCGATATTCGTCGTTCAGGTACCCGTCGTGAAGAGGTATTATTGAAAAAAGAAGAGCTTGATACAATCTGGGCAATTCGCAAAAATATGAATGAGTCCTATGATTTTGTAGAAGGCTTCCTTAAAAAGCTAAGAAACAGCAAATCAAATGAAGAGTTTTTAGCTTCTTTTGATGTAACGGAAGGAACAGCAACCCCTACAAGAACAGGAACAGGAACAACTCCTAGAAGAGCGCGTACAGTCTCCAGTTCTGGAAGTAATAGTACAGAATAACGTGAATTAACTAATTATTTATAATTGCATCTTGGGGAATGGGCATGCTATAATCACGTTATTGTTATATAACTCTGTGCACGCATGAGGCTCAGGGCGGAAAGAGGTGAAAGTCAATGAACGAAGCAATTCAACCAAAATATCACTTGACTACAGTAACTTGTGCTTGTGGTAACGTTTTTGAAACAGGTTCTGTTAAAGAAAACCTACGTGTTGAAATCTGCTCCAACTGTCATCCATTCTTCACAGGTAAGCAAAAATTCCTGGATGCTGGTGGCCGCGTGGATCGTTTCAAAAAGAAATACGGCATCTAATGAGTATCGCTGCATAAGTCAGCTTCTCGTATATATGTCAAAGGGGCTTTTCTCCGTTTTCAGCTTAGCTGAGCGTGAGAAAAACCCCTTTTTTAGTTTGGAGCACGATTTAATGTAAGCTCATTATTTAAATTAGTGGTTGATAACCACTAATTTTTGAACTCCACAATGTCCCTCAGTTCATTCCATTCCCCGTTAGAAATAATGCCAAGACGCCATAGGGCAATCCCTTTTAGCTGATAACGCTTAGCTAAACCAACCAACGCTTGTAGGGAAGACTCATTTTCATTATTCATGTTTAAGCCTAATACTAAATTTTGAGCGCCTGCTTCTTTAACGGCTAATTGAATACCTTCATTTACCTTCGAGATCGGCTCTGGATTGCCTTTGCTGTTCGTATAATCATACGCCATAATAATGATTTCATCTGCAATTTGCCCTAGAGACTTATAATCATAACCTTGATAAGAAGAATTTAAAGGATGAAGAGCTAATGATAATTTAAGGTCAGCCCCTTTTGCTGCCTTGGAGATTTCTTTGACAAAGTTGGTAAAGCTGGACCGTGTTTTTGTTTTGTCTGTAGTCAGACCAAGTCCTTCGAAATCTAACAATATCCCTTGGAACTTTTTATCTGTAGCAGCATTGACGATGTCTTCAATAACTTTTTTACGAACAGTTGCATTTTCAATTACTTTAGTTAACTCGCCTTTTGTATCACTAGAGTACACCATTAAATAAGGTGTTGTTCTGGAACTCGCCGCATCAGCAACTAAGCTATCCGCTGTGACCTCGCCGGCCGCTTGAGGCAATCTAAAATCTTTACCAGTGAGGGTAAACTCGCCATTTTCATCAATACGGCTCCAACCAAAGGCAACTGCATCTAATGTAGGAACCCTCTTCACATCGGAAAAGGCTTGAATAGCATAGAAGCCCAAAGTATATAAACGTTCCTTAGGAGACGTGATGGATACGGTACGAGTAGTTGCATTCCAATCTACTTCCGCACCAAATTGCTGACTAAAAAAGCTTAATGGAATAAGTGTATTTCCGTTTGTGACGATGGGGGCAACCGCTAAGTTTACTTTTGAGGTATTAACCGTTGCTTGTTTTTCTCCTACAGTAAGCTTCACTTGAACACTGCTTGCACCTTGGCCTTTAATCGCTGTTATTGTTTTAGTCTTGCTATCCCACGTAATTTTAATGTTAAGTGCTTCAGCAATCGAACGGAATGGAACCATCGTGGTCCCTTGCATAATAATAGGTTCTGTTGGAAATGTGAGTGGGTAGTTATCTAGCTCAATTTTGGTTGGAGCAGCTGCCTTTATGTCTGTAGGCTGAAGTCCTACAATTGTGCCAGCAATCAAGGCACTACATAATAAGAGCTTGCCAAATGATTTCATGAATGTCATCCTCTCTATTTATTATAATTATAAAAATATTATGCTAATCTATGAAACTATCTTTATTTACTATAACAAAAAATAGAGTTGATTTCATAATTTCGCCATTTGAGCCAATATAAATTGCTTATTTATTGTTGCTAACCATACCGGTTAGGTTGATTTTTCGAGTTCCATGAGATATACTTGTCTTTGCCGCGCTAGACGGGGAGGTAGCGGTGCCCTGTAACTTGCAATCCGCTGTAGCAAGGTTGAATTCCTGTTAGCGGTCTTGTTAATGTAAGGTTTGGTCTTTAAGGTAGACGTTGACGGATGGGTCCTTCGCAATGGATGTCTGTGAACCTGGTCAGGTCCGGAAGGAAGCAGCCATAAGCAGTGCCATTCATGTGCCGAAGGGTTACCTGTCCCGAGTTATGCTTTGGAGGTTCCACTTGGATTACAATGATCAATAACAGGTGCGCGGTTTAACTATTTCTAATTTTACTAATTGATAATTCATTGAGGATACATCTTTGTCTGTGGGCAGAGATGTTTTTTTATACATATTTTTGGACTTCTCGTGGTTTTGAAGTGGCAGAATTGCCTTGTGAGAAGAACCGACAATAGGTTTGTCTCGCGTGTGGATTATAGTATAATGGAATGGCGATAAAGCCGTTTAGAGAGAAGGAAGGGGCCACATATGGAGCATATTGCACTATACCGTGCCTGGCGGTCGCAACGATTTCAGGACATGGTTGGTCAAAAGCATATTATACGGACATTACAAAACGCAATTCGTGAAAATAAGTTATCACATGCGTATTTGTTTTGTGGACCGCGTGGTACTGGGAAAACGAGTGCTGCTAAAATTTTAGCTAAAGCCGTCAACTGTGAACAGGGCATGTCAGGTGAGCCTTGTAACGAATGTGATGCGTGTAAGCGAATTACAGCTGGTGCAGTGATGGATGTGCTTGAAATTGATGCTGCCTCTAACCGAGGCGTTGAGGAAATTCGTGACTTGCGTGAAAAGGTGAAATACGCCCCAACGGAAGTGCGACATAAGGTTTATATTATTGATGAAGTTCACATGTTAACGACAGAGGCATTTAATGCATTGCTAAAAACATTGGAGGAGCCACCTCCACATGTCATGTTTATTTTGGCTACGACAGAACCTCATCGGTTACCTGCTACGGTGATCTCAAGGTGTCAACGCTTTGATTTCCGTCGAATATCTCTTGATGAGCAGACAGAACATTTAAAGGGAATTTGCCAGCAGGAGAATATTGAATATGATGATGAGGCAATTGGCTATATCGCTAGATTATCTGATGGTGGGATGAGAGATGCCATAAGTATACTTGATCAGATCTCTTCCTTTACTGCTGGTCATATTACGTATAAGCAAGTGCTTAATATGACAGGAGGCATACCATCGAGTCAATTCGCTGAATTAGCTAGAAAGCTGCTGAATGGAGATATTGGTGGCGTACTACAAATGATTGAGGACTTCATGCAGGAAGGCAAAAGTGCCGATAAATGTATGGAAAATTTATTGTACTATTTTAGGGATCTGTTAATGATCAAAATGGTTCCTGCCTCTGATAAATTAACTGAACGTGTGCTTGATCCACATGATTTTGCCGAGATGGCTGAAATGTACTCACGTGAGCAGTTGTTCGCAATTATTGATACACTTAATCAATATCAGACAGAGATGAAGTATGCCTTACAGCCACAAATGTTGTTTGAGGTCGCTCTTCTTAAATTGTGTGGCATTTCGGAAGGAAAGACGGCACTAGATGCTCAATCAGCCATGACTCCCTCAGCTAGTACAGGGCAAGCTGGTACCTCTGATGAAATGAGACAATTGAAGGAGCAACTCTCAGCATTAGAAAATAAGCTGGCTCAAATTATGCAAAATGGTGTAGCCCCTGCTGCTGCAGGAGCAGCTAAACCAAGTCCAACCCGGAGTACTCCAGTACGGACATCTTCTGTAGCTAAGCTCCCAAGTGGGCTTGAGCAGTTTATCCAAAATCAGCATAGTGCTGAGTTTTTAGATATTCAGAACAAATGGTCTTCCATTCTTCAAGGTGTGAAGGAGGAAAAGGTAACGATTCATGCTTGGTTTGTGAATGGTGAACCTGTATCATACTGGGAAGATGCTGTTCTTGTTGCCTTTAAAAATGATATCCATCGAGAAACGACTGAAAAACAAGTCAATAAGCAATTGATTGAACAGGTGTTATCTAAATATGGTGGGAAGCCGATGCGCTTGGTGACGATGATGCTTAAGGATTGGACAGAGGCGAATCAAGGCAAAAGCTCAAAAGGGCAAGAGCCACCAGTTCTTGAGATGTCTCATGATGATGATCACCCTAAAAGCGAAAAGCCATGGGTAGATGATGCCATTGAAATGTTTGGAGAAGATCTAGTCGTTTTTAAAGATTAATTTAAATGTTTTTAATGTATTTTGAATTGAAATATGCAAACATTAGCAGGAACCACTATAATATAGATTAGAATATTTGTTAGGATACTTTAAATTTAGGAGATGACGTTATGAATAATATGAACCAAATGATGAAGCAAGTGAAAAAAATGCAAGAGCAAATGCTTAAAGCGCAAGAAGAGCTTGGCGAAAAAGTAATTGATGGTAGTGCAGGTGGCGGTGTTGTAACCGTACAAGTTAATGGTCATAAAAAGGTCATTTCTTTGAACATTAAACCAGAGGTTGTAGATCCTGATGATATCGAAATGCTACAGGACCTTGTCTTAACAGCAGTAAATGATGCATTAAACAAAGCCGAAGAGCTTGCTAACCAAGATATGGGTAAATTTACAGGTGGTATGAAGATTCCAGGCTTGTTCTAATTTTACGTCTATACGCTTAATAAAGGAGACCAATTTCCATTGTATTATCCAGAACCGATTGCCAAATTGATAGATGCCTTTACTCATTTACCCGGAGTTGGTCCCAAAACAGCCACAAGACTCGCTTTCCATGTTTTAAATATGAAAGAGGATGATGTGATTGACTTTGCCAAGGCTTTGGTTAGTGTAAAGCGTAATCTGCATTATTGCTCTGTGTGCTGTAATATTACCGATAGCGACCCTTGTAGAATCTGCCAAGATAAAACGAGAGACCCATCCGTTATTTGTGTCATTCAAGACTCCAAGGATTTAGTAGCGATGGAGAGAACAAAAGAATTTAATGGGTATTACCATGTGCTTCAAGGCGCGATTTCTCCCATGGAGGGCATTGGACCCGATAATATTCGCCTCAAGGAATTGTTGACTAGACTCAGTGATGAGCGTGTCGAGGAACTGATTCTTGCAACGAATCCGAACATTGAAGGAGAAGCTACAGCGATGTACATCTCTAGACTAGTTCGACCTTTTGAGATTAAGGTTACGCGCATCGCGCATGGCTTACCTGTTGGTGGCGATCTTGAATATGCGGATGAGGTCACATTATCTAAAGCGCTAGAGGGACGAAGAGAGTTAAATTAGGTTCAAACTAAGTGTGGGGATAGTGATCATGTGTCTAAAAGATCAAAGGAAACGATCCCAGTTCTACTTTATCGATATCAAGGTCCATATAGAAATATTGGATTTACGTTATCTCCCTTATATCTAGACGATACCATTGAAGTTACGCCTGAGCAGATGCTGTTTATTTATGATGAGGATTTCATCCATATTCGCCCTGCACTCAATCAAGCGTTTCCGTTAATCGACCCGCAAACCGGAGAGGAACTCGAGAGGTTTGATCCTTGCTGGGACAATCCGATAAGGAAAGAAGCATGGGCAGGGATTTTTGCGGAGATGGATCGTCAGCCTATTTCTGATCCTGAGCTTCAAAAGTTCCTAGATCAGTTTGTCATTTGGATAAAAGCTTGGTTGAAAATTGCTGATGGGATTGAAATCACAGGAAACCTGTAAGGTATTAGTGAAAATAATATTTTAGAATATATATATAATGAGCTATAAAAATGATGTGTAGTGTTTATTTTTGCACTTCACGTTTTTGTAGAGTCTTTGAGTCCCTGATCTGATTTTAGATTGGGGACTTTTTATATTAATCGTGTTCTAAGTTTGTCCTTCTTTTTATAAACATGGAATAAGTGTCTATAATTTAGGGGGAATGAAACTATGCAATGGAAACATAAGTGGATTAAACGGATGTCTGCCATAAAACAAAGACAACAGCACATGCACGAGCGTCAGCGGCTATATGATGAGGTCATGGAGGCGAGAATGGAGTGGGAGTTAGCCCATCAAGCTTTTCAGAATGCCAAGGAATTAGAAGAGGTGGACATTGCAATATACACATTAGAAGCGGCGGAAAGACGATATCAAATGAGGCTAAGAGCAGTTAAGGCAGTGTATCCACATTGGGTAAATGGCGATGCTCAGATGAACGAAAAATCATTGGAGGATGGTGTGTCGTGAAAACGATCTGGCTTGGTGTTCTGCTATTTTCTGTTGTCATGCTTTTGTATGTTACTATTTTCAAAAAGCTAGGCTTTGCATGGGTTAATAAATTTATGTTTCATATTGTATTGGCTGCACTAGGTTTATATATAGTGAATTATTCGGGGATTTTAGCTAGTGTGTACATCCCTTTAAATCCTGTTACATTAAGTACAGTGTTTATATTAGGTCTTCCTGGAGTAGCGCTGTTATTTGCGCTTAAAATAATGTTAATTTAAGTGTTGACGACAATTATAATTATATGGTACATTATATATCGCTTCTTCAAGTGGCCAAGCCTAATAAAAATGATTTGAAAAAATAATTTTAAAAAAAGCTTGACTAAAAACAACGAAGCATGGTATATTATAAAAGTCGCCGCTGAGAGATGCGACGATGAAAAAAGAGTGAATTGATCTTTGAAAACTAAACAACGAGTGAGTGAATTTCACAAAAGTGGAATTCAAAAATA
>NZ_JBCMOR010000018.1:0-114917 GCF_050461185.1 Paenibacillus turicensis | reverse complement strand
CCATTAAACGGGATTTCTTATCCACATATGGCGCAACAGGGTGAGTATATACAACGTAATAGCCATTAATCATAAGCCGTGGAACTGATTTAGTCAAAGGGATAGGCTCAGTATTTTTGGCTGCGGAAACGGACAACACGGGTAACATACTTAGAGTAAAGGTAAGCAAAAACGCCATAAATAAAGTCAGTTTTTTAGTTTTGTTATGCATGAGTACACTCCTTTAAATTAGAAAATATTAACTGGCTCTATACTATTAACGATTTTTAAAACCCAAATGTTTCATATATTAGTAAATCAAGTGTTTTATATGTATATATGATGGTATTCAAAATTAAAAACAATTTCAAATGCTCTTGCAAAAATAATATTATAGATAAACTAATTCAAATATTTATACGATTTTCATATAATCAAAGCCGATTTTAAGAGAGATAAGACGATATTCATATTATTCTTGAATTATGGAACCGAGCAGAATAGAAGGTGAGGTGCAAATTTGAAGTGATATTTACTTTGAGTAATTTATTTGGGATTGTATATGTTATTACGCTAATAGGTGTTTATTTTTTGGTTAAATATATAGTTAACACTAAGTGGTTTGAAGAGGTCGCTAAACAGCAAAATAAAGGGTTTAACTTATATACTAGCAAGAGTTATAGAAATGAAAATGGTGACGGGGATAAGTAAGTGGGGGAGCTAAACAATATAATTTGATTAAGGAGAAACTACATGAATATTTTAGACCGAATGTCAAGCGTACAGCTATTTTCTGATCATGACGCAAACTATCCTGAAGAGGCGGAAAAACTTGCCCGCGCACGACAGCGTGGGAAGGCACTCTGTTTTGAAATTAATCAATTACATCCAGACGAAACTGAGAAACGTTCTTTATTATTAAAACAACTCTTCGGAAGTATAGGAGAAAATGTGTGGGTAGAGCCGCCGATTCGTATGGCTTATGGTTCTAATACTACTGTAGGTAGTAACGTATATATTAATTTTAACCTAACGATTATCGATGATTATAAAGTTACCATTGGAAATAATGTGATGTTTGGCCCTAATGTAACGATTGCTGTTACTAATCACCCAGTGCATCCCGACCTGCGGAGGGAAGGTGACATGTATGCTCTTCCTGTTGTTATTGAAGATCATGTATGGATTGGAAGTGGTGCTATTATTTTGCCAGGTGTAACGATTGGGAAAGGGTGTGTTATTGGAGCAGGAGCAATAGTCACAAAGGATATTCCAGCTAACGTAATTGCTGTGGGTAACCCCTGTAGGGTGCTTCGTGAAATTACGGATAACGACAGAACATACTACTATAAAAATATGCGTACTGACCAAGTACAATGGTAATGGATGAGGTGGAATAAATGATTAAATTAGTACTTACAGATATGGATGGAACTTTTTTAAATCGTTCAGGCGAGTTTAATAAACAATTATATCAGGATGTTAAAAAGATAATGAAGAAACAAGGTGTTGTATTTGCTCCAGTCACTGGGAAGCAATGTGAACGTGTAGAAGAGTTATTTGGGAATGAAGCTGCTGATTTATGGATATTAGGTGATAGTGCAACTCGAATTAAGCACAATGGTGAATTTGTTTATGAAAGCTTGCTCAGTAATAAACTAGGGTTAGAAATTATTCAGCTTTTGGAGGAAATTCATTTAGATCAAACGATTATTGCTTGTACTAGAAGTGGCGCGGTGATTAAAGATACAGCAGATACCGATATTGTTAGAAGATCGTATGCAGAGGTTAGACAAGTATGTGACTTTAACGAAATTACAGAGGATTTTGTAAAAATAACTGTTTATGATTCCAAACTGCGGAGTTTTGAAACAAAGGAGAAATTAACACGCTTTTTCAAATCGGCTTATATTGTAGCTTCTGAGGCGGCTTGGATTGATATTGCGAACGTAAACGTGCATAAAGGAACAACAGTTGAGCACTTGCAGAAATTATTAAATGTTACACCCGCAGAAACTATGGCGTTTGGTGATGGATATAATGATCTAGAACTTATGCTTCGGGCAGAATTTAGTTTTGCAGTGCGAAACGCAGTTCCAGAGTTAAAAGACGCAGCTAATTATATTACTGGCTATAATGATGATGACGCGGTAATGAAAACGATTATTCACTTACTTTCTCTTCAGAAAAATGGGTGATTAGTATACCTATTTGAATTGAAATGCTTCCCACTGTTGGGAAGCATTTTTTGGTGAGGGAGTAGTTTTTATTTATTATTATTAATTTTTCGATATTCATGGGGGACTACACCTACCATTTTGCGAAAAACTTGAGAAAAATAACTAGCGTCTTGAAAACCACATGTTAGTGATATCTCACTGATCGTTCTATCTGTATCACTTAACAATTCACAGCTTTTTTGTATCCGATATTTAGTTAAATATGAATTTGGGGATTGTCCTATATACTTTCCAAAAAGAATACAGCATTGACTTCGACTCACAGATCCTGCTGAGGCAATATCATTTAGGGTGATTTTGCGTTCGTAATTTCCGTGAATAAAATCCGTCATCTTCCAAATATATAACAAGGACTGATCGATATCAGTTTGCTCTACTTTTTCTTCAATACGATCTCCAATATCTGCGCATAAGGATATAGCTATCGATAACAATCGAAGGGGATTAATTTTAGGTTTTTGAAACTCATCATAAATGGAAAGGAGAATATTAAGGATCTCTTTATGCCAACGTACTTGGTCTGTAAATAAAACATAATCTTGTGTAGTTGAACCAAATTTGGTCTCCCAATATTCTTGTCCAATCCATTGTTTATTGCCAAGTAATGAAGGATGTACACAAACGACAATATACTCACAATCGGTTTTATCGGACGAAAACCCATAATGTAGACGTTTACTATTCACAAATAAGCCGTGTCCTTCTTCTAAATGAATGGTCTCACCATTCACGAAAAAATCCATATATCCTTTGAGTACAACGATGAATTCTAAGTCTAGATGCCAATGGCATGCTACAGTCAGTTTGTCAAAAGGGATTAAGTTCCCTTTTTTTATATAAAGATTAAAATTGTTAATTCTATAATTTAACTGTTCAGATAAATCTGAAAATACATCAAGATTCATTGTTTTACTTCCTCCGAAGGTGTAGCAATTTTATATATCATTTTAAATCAAACAGTTCTTAAAACAAAATATATTGATGAAATTCCATCCCTTAGGGAACTTTAAAATAAGGAGAGAATCATTGTAACTTTTAATCATTGTAGCTTTAAAATTGATTATTACCTCTCTAATTTCTAATAGTTAATTCTATCACTAAAACTATAATGAGGGCAGATAAAAATGAATCAAACTTCGAGTAATTCAAAGGAAGAAAAGAAGCTAAAATGGTGGCAACTAAGCTTGTTAGGGGTTGCGGGGACAATTGGCACGGGCTACTTTTTAGGATCGGGGCTGGCGATATCCATTGGTGGACCTGGGGTGTTGGTTGCCTATGTTCTAGCGGCGCTGGGTACATATGTTGTATTTGATGCTCTGGCACGGATGACGGCACAACAGCCAGAGCAAGGCTCGTTTCGATCTTATGCTAAGAAGGCATTTGGAGATTGGGCTGGCTTTGGGAGTGGGTGGGTATATTGGTTCTCGGAATTATTAATTATAGGCAGTCAATTGACAGCGTTAGCTATCTTTTCCCGCTTTTGGTTCCCAGCGGTACCAATGTGGGTGTTTGCCGCAGGTTTTGGTGCTGTGAGCTTAGTGATCGTATTTTTTGGTAATAAAGGCTTTGATCGGGTTGAAAATGTATTAGCGATTATTAAAATGGCGGCCATTGTGATGTTTTTAGTCATTGCAGTGGCGTTATTAGCGGGTTGGATTGGTGGTAATAAATATACACCGAATGTGCCCACACGTCTTCCAGAGTTGTTCCCATCAGGGGGGATTGGGTTATGGTCTGCTTTTATCTTTGCCTTTTATGCGTATGGTGGCATTGAGGTGCTAGGGATTATGTCATACCGACTTCAAAAGCCGAAAGAGGCACCTAAAGCAGGTAAAGTAATGCTTATTACACTTGCCGTTGTTTATGTGCTGTCTATTGGTTTAGCTGTCACTATGGTTCCATTAGGTGTGTTTAACCCGAAGGAAAGCCCTTTTGTACTTGCGTTACGAAGCGACCACCTAGCGTTTGTCCCACATTTGTTTAATGGGGTGCTGATTGTGGCAGGGTTTTCGACCATGACGGCTTCCCTGTATGCGATTAACTCAATGATGCATACCCTTGCGCAGGAGGGGGATGCTCCGCATGTATTTGCTAAGAAGTGGAAGGATAAGTATCCTTTTTATGCATTGTGTTTAATTGCTGTAGGACTAGTGGGTACGATCATGATGTCGTTATGGTTGCCTGGAAAAGTGTACGAATATATTACAACCGCAGCGGGGTTAATGATTTTGTACAATTGGTCCTTTATTTTGCTCTCTTCAAAAAGACTGCTTGAAAAGTCCAAATTAAGTGGGATAAAGCGTTGGATTGGTTTGATCCTTATTGCAGCAGCAGTTGTAGGCACGTTGTTCCATAAGCTAAGTCGACCAGGACTTTATATTAGTTTACTCATTGTGGCCCTAATTGCACTTAGTGATTGGATTGTGACTCGTGTGCGTAAAAAGCAGGAGAGCACTGAGCAGAAGGGAGAAGCTGAACAGACAGAACAGACAGAACAGACAGAACAGACAGACAGTTCTCAGCAGGAAAAGCAGAAGCAGTTATCTATGAATAAAAAAATGAATAAAGAAGATAATCCTTATCACAATCTCCCTGGTGGGCCACAGTTTTGGATTAAAGGGATTCGGCTTAGCAAAAGCAAGCTGGAGTAAAGCTGATCACTGATTATTCTTTACTGAAAAAAGAGTAGCTGTACAGCTTGTACACCAAAATATAAGCCAAAGCCAACAAGCGATAGCCCTGATGAAATCGAGATTATTTTCAAGAGGCGATTTGTTAATATTTTGCGGAAAATGCTAGATGCGCCTGCCATCAGTACATCCCAAAGTAAAATGCCAAACACGATTGCTCCGCTATATACCAATAATTGATCCATCGAATACTCACTCGTCATTTTTGCTAATATTGAGCCATAGATCCCAAGCCAGAACAAAATGGAGAGCGGATTAAATAACGACATTAGAAAGCCAGAGGTAAAGGATTTAAATAAGGATTCTCCTACTTCTCTTGTCTCTAGCGATGTCACTTGCTCTGAATTCACAATGCTTTCTACCCCTGTATACACAAGGACAAAAAAGCCAAATAACCATAAAAATGCTTTAATAAAAGGTGCATCGAGCAAATGGATCATGCCAAAATAGACTAGTAGCATATAAATAATATCAGCGCATACCGCACCAAGACCAACTACCCACGCATGCATAAATCCTCGCTTGAGCCCCTTGTCCAATTGTGCGGCGTTTATAGGTCCGATCGGTGCGGAAAGGGATAATCCTAAGAAAATATAACTTATAAAAATGTTGATGTTGTCCACCTTCCTTTCCTAAAAAAGCTTATTCCTAGTGGAGGAGGATTATGACAACAAAAGACAACGAAAAGAAGACCTGCTTAATAGCAAGTCTTCTTAAATTCCACCTTTTTAAATTTCTAAAATTAATGCTATAAATAGTAATTCATAGCCCTTTTCGGTAAAGGTTAGACCTCAACCAGTTCGGGTCTTTTCACTTGAAGTGGTGGCGGAATTAACCAACCATTTTTCTTCATTAAGCGTAAAATTTTTAGTCCAATTGCAGCCATGGTAACGTGATATTTACCAAATAGAGCACCAATGTCCTCGCGAATTGACATTCCCATGACCTGGCTACAAGCCACCAACGATGCAGCAGTATTTGCCGCAAGCATCGCTGCAATCTCAGGATCGGTAAATCTTGCACCTACTGGAATGTCTTCAAGCTTAGCTTCAGGACGTTGAGGCATTGCAGGTGCTGAAGCAATACCTTGATGAGATAATAGCTCATCACATTCGCTAATTTCAAGCTCAGCTTGATCGATTAAAGCTGCTAAGATTTTTTTTAGCTCATGATCGCCAGCGTGATAGCTGTACGCTCTGTAAGCAGATAATGCACCTTTAGCTACAGTTGAGGCTTGCCATACACTGAAAATTTCTCCGTAATGCATTGGTTCTTCTTTTGGATTACCACCTAAAATACCTGCCATTATAATAAGCTCCTTTATAAATTAGATTTGAACAATGGTTAACATACCCCAACAGACAAGTGAAAATACTGAAAGTAAAATGATGAACTTGCAACAAATTTACACTTCGATATACAATTCACCAAAGCTTACACTTCAATAATGATGGGTAAAATCATTGGACGACGTTTTGTTTTTTCGTATAAAAACTTACTTAAAACATCTTTAATTGTCTGTTTCATAATGTTCCATTGCCCAAGATCAGCAGGACTCATTTTTTCCAAGGTGTCTTTCACAAGCTTGTTGACCTCTTCCATTAAGGTGTCTGAATTCCTGACGTAAATAAACCCTCGCGAGATCGTATCAGGCTCGTTCAGAAGGCGACCATCACTTTGATTTAAAGTAATGACTGTAATGAGTATCCCATCAGCGGAAAGCTGGCGTCGGTCACGCAACACGATATTACCGATATCACCAATCCCTAGTCCATCTACAAAAATTTGTCCTGCTGGAACTCGTCCTGATTGACGGACAACACCACCAACAGATTCAACGAGGTCTCCATTTTTTAAAATGTAGATGTTATCGCCTTGTACGCCAACCGCCTCAGCTAACAACCGATGATGATGTAGCATCCGATATTCGCCATGAATCGGAATAAAATACTCTGGTTTCATTAAGGTGAGCATTAGTTTTAATTCGTCCTGACTGCCATGACCAGATACATGAAGCTCACTTCTTGATCCGTAAATGACGTTTGCACCAAGTAAATACAAATTATCTACAATTCGTGAGACGTTACGTTCATTACCTGGTATCGGATTCGCCGCAAGTAGGACTGTATCTCCTGCACCGATTTCCATAAGTCTGTTACTTGCATTCGCTAAACGGGATAATGCCGCCATTGGTTCACCTTGACTCCCAGTGACAAGCACTGCTACCTCATGTGGCGGTAGCTTTGCAGCTTCTGTAGGCTCGATAAGCATACCTTCTGGGATATTTAAATAACCTAGCTCCTTAGACACGTTCACTACGTTCACCATGCTACGTCCAAGTAAAGCAAGCTTACGCCCTGTTAGCTCAGCCGCATCAACTACCTGCTGTAGTCGGTGTACATTAGAAGCGAAGGTGGATACAAAAATTCTACGATCTGCTTTTTTAAAGGCTTCTTCCATATGAGCACCAACAAGCTTTTCCGATGGAGTAAATCCAGGCCGTTCAGCATTTGTACTTTCAGAGAGCAAGAACCGGACACCTTTTTCGCCAATCGACGCCATTTTATGTATATCCGGATATTGTTTGTTTACGGGGGTGAGATCAAATTTGAAATCACCTGTATGCACAACTGTACCTTCAGGGGTATCAAACACGACACCAAGGCAATCAGGTATACTATGATTTGTTCGGAAGAAGCTAGTTGTAATCTGACCAAAGTTTAAAACGGAATCTGAATCGATACAATGTAAGCTAGTTTGTCGTAACAATCCATGCTCTTTTAGTTTTGTTTCAATTAATCCTAGTGTGAGACGAGAAGCATAAATTGGGATGTTAAGTTGTTTGAGCAGGTAGGGGATACCACCGATATGATCTTCATGTCCATGGGTCACCACCAACGCCCTTAATTTATCTATATTGTTCAACAAATAAGAGACATCGGGAATAATTAAATCAATCCCAAGTAAACTCTCATCAGGGAATTTTGAACCGCAGTCAATGACAATAATATCGTTTCCATATTGCAGAAAGTACATGTTTTTGCCAACCTCATATACTCCGCCAAGTGCAGCAATTAACAATCTTTCCTCAGGCATAGTTAATCCTCCTTGTATCAATTATTGCTTAGTATGTTTGGAGGACTGGTGAAATATCCATTTTATTTAATTGAAGTGAAACGAAATAAGGCGAAACTACAGATTAGTTAACTCTCTTGTAACTAATCTAATTTCGCCCTAAAATAACTTATGAAATTTAATAAACCACATATTAAATGGCTTTGTCTTAAAATAGTTCCTTAATGGTAGCAACAGCGTAGGCACAGAGGGATTGTGGAGCGAGCCTTTAAAGCCCGATTGTGTCCTAATGAGTCAATGTTCAAATAATAGGGCTTTAACAGTGAGTAAAACAACGCTCTGTACCGTAGCGGTTCTCCTTTTTTACTATTGGGCATTATTTTAATAAATTCGATAATTCCCACTTAACGCTAACATACTGAAAAAGTACAAGCAGTTATCATAATAACGACGTTCACCTGTACGTAAAGGGGTATCCCAAAATAACTGCACAAAATGCTTAGCATGTGGCCCATCCGCCGCAAGAGAGGCCATCGCATTAGTTGCTAATAAGCCGATTGGATGAAGTGATGGCTCATCAAAAGGTTGTCCATCAATTGTATACCTGCGGTAATCACTCACTTCTTTATCACTAAAGAACTGTTGAATGCGATTACATTCCTCCACTTGCCAAGGGTCCTTTCCGAACCATTCCCAGTCGAGTCCTACATTTGCCGCTACACGATAGGAGTCGCTGTAAAAGTGACTAAAATCGCCATGAGGCTGAGGAGGTGTTGGTGTTCCATCATAGTGAGCATATTCAGGTGCAAGTCCTGTTGTTGGGTGGCAAGCTTTATGTAGGTATTGTCTGCTTGCTTCCGTTGCTTCTTGCCAAAACTCGGCATCCTCCTCATTAGCATATAGGGCAAATAATTCATAGAAGTGAGGTAGATGATAAGAAGGATCACTAAAAGGTAAACCAGGGACAAATTTAATTAGTTTATTTTCAGGGTCCCACATCGGATCACCTTGTCCATCCTCGCCTTTGTGAATACAAGCGGATAACAAGGTCTTAGCTTGCTCTGAATAATTGTAAGGTGCTGCCCCGTCTCCCCAACGTTTTGAGGCAAAAAATAAAGCCATTGCAAAAAACTCTTCACCATCTGGTGCTGATCCTGGTGAAATGATCGTTCCGTCTGGTTTACAATGCCAAGCAAAATAATGCTTATGTGGCCCTTCTTTATGTTGCATAAAGGTGTGAGCAAAATTCCATAGTCGATCAAACTCTTCTTTTTTATCCATTTGAACCGCCATCATCATGCCATAGGACATGCCTTCTGTACGTACGTCTAGATTACCTGTATCTAAAAAATAACCTTTATCCTCACCCATCGGATAATAAATACGCACATCAGGATCGCCATAAAACAATTGGTTCCACGTGTCCTCTACTTTTGCTCGAATTTCATCCTCTGAATAACCAAGCTCAGCAAATAGATTTCTATAATTATGAGTGTAAAATGCCCCAGTAGGTTGAATTGTCATGCTTATTCCTCCTTATAGTGAATTTGCTTTGATTATAGCATAGGTAGGGATGGACAAATTAAAGGAGTTATCCTTGAAAACATAGATCAAATCTTCCTTGGAAATTGGCGTGATCTTCTAAGTGCTGAACTAGATTAAAATGTGATACACTATTGCTTGGCATTATACTTAATCGCTTAGAATTTTAGTTAGGCTTGAATTTATACTCTATTATATAGAAAGATGTGCAGGAAATAGGAACTGCTGCGTCTTCAGGGGGAAATATGGCAATACTTACTGCGGTTCTTATCTTTTTATTTACGCTCACGTTGGTCATTTGGCAACCTAAAGGTTTAAGTATTGGTTGGTCGGCTTCGATTGGAGCGATCATTGCACTTGTCTGTGGTGTAGTCAGCTTTGTAGACGTTGGCACGGTTACAGGCTTAATTTGGAATGCGACATTGACGTTTGTTGCGCTTATTTTTATTTCATTAATTTTAGACGAAGTTGGCCTGTTTGAATGGTCAGCCTTGCATATGGCACGATTGGCGAAAGGCAACGGTACATTAATGTTTGTTTTTGTCATTTTGCTTGGTGCAGGCGTGTCTGCATTATTTGCAAATGATGGTGCGGCACTGATTATGACGCCAATTGTATTATCGATGGTTCGTGCATTGAATTTTGAAAATAAAATGGTTTTACCGTTTGTGATGGCTAGTGGTTTTATTGCAGATACGGTGTCTTTGCCCCTAATCATTAGTAATCTTACCAATATCGTATCCGCTGACTTTTTTAAAATTGGATTTGGGGAATATGCGAGTGTCATGATTGTACCTAATTTCTTTTCTATGATTAGTAGCTTGCTCGTTTTATATCTTTGTTTTCGTAAAGGAATCCCACAACACTATAGTATGGAGCAGTTAAAAATGCCTAGGGAAGCCATCAAGGATATGACTTTATTTAAGCTGTCTTGGGGGATTTTGGCGTTGCTACTTATTGCTTATTTTACAAGTGAGGCGATGGGAGTTCCGGTTTCGTTCATTGCTTGCATCGCAGCGTTTTTATTTGTATTGATCGCTCGTAAAAGTCCACATATTCAAACTAAGAAGCTCATTAAAGAAGCACCTTGGACGATTGTTATTTTTTCAATTGGGATGTATGTCGTTGTGTATGGTTTACGGAACGTGGGCTTAACGGATGCATTAGGTAAAGTAATTGAGTCTGTAGCAGAGCAGGGGGTAATGGCAGCTACGGTGGGCATGGGTTTTATTGCCGCCTTTTTATCCTCTGTGATGAATAACCTACCTACCGTTTTAATCAATGCTTTAGCAATTGGGGGTACGCATACGGAAGGAATTATTCGCGAGGCACTAATTTATGCCAATGTGGTGGGTTCAGATTTAGGTCCCAAAATAACGCCAATCGGTTCACTTGCCACGTTAATCTGGTTACATGTTTTGTCCCGTAAAGGAGTTAAAATCACTTGGGGTTATTACTTTAAGATTGGTGTTTTGCTCACCGTCCCTACCTTATTGATTACGTTGCTTAGCTTGGCAGGTTGGTTGTATTTAATTCGTACTATTCATTTAAATGTGATTGTTTCTACGCTCGTTGTTGCGGTTATTGTTATAGGTATTATATTTTTAGCGATTAAAGTATTGGGAAGAAAACAAGCTATGTCGATGACGGAAAATAGTGGGGCATAGTAGGAAAAATACAAACGTTAAAAAGTAATGATCGATCGAAACTATCAATTTAGCTATGAATCCAAACTAATGAATGGTGGGGTTTGCAGATGAGTAAGGAGCAGGAAATAAAGAAGTTTGAGCAAAGATTTAGTGATGATGTGATTGAAATTGTGGCTGTTACGGGACCTTCTGGAGTAGGTGGCGGCAAAGCTGGTGGGGATACGTTGTGGCGTGCATCGATTGATTTGGTGGCTTGGAGAGAGTCAGCTTCTTCTGACGTGATTCAAGAGGAAAAAAGACTGGAATGGCTAGCGGATGATAAGCAGCTTGATGAGTCTAGAGAATGGCTCGATAAGGATAGTATCGTTAAGCTTGCTGTGCGACGTGGCGAAAGTTCCTTTATGCTTGTTAAAGTATTAAGTGGTAGCTTCCATGATAAAGAGTTAGAAGCATTACGTGATGAAATGCAGAAGCCAGTCTATTATACAGATGAGAAGTTAGGCACGTTTACACTGGATCGCTCCGTTCAAACCTTTGAAAAGTCTATTGTATGGGCAAAAGAGGAAGGTAAATTGTATTTTGATCATGATGAGCCTGAAGAGATGACAGCAGCGTTAGCAACTGCGCACACGTTGTTTGAGGATGAGCTAAAATGGAGCGACAGCATTCGTAGCTATGCGGCAGAGGAGTTACTAGATTTAGCTAATGACTGGCTTGCTGATGATGAAGATGCTGAGTTAGATGAAATTACAACAGAGATTTTTATTTCTAAATTAGAGTTGAGCAGTATTTCGGTAAGTACAAATGGTGATTTTACGATTTATTTCTATGACGGGGATATGTTCTGGGGACATGTCATTATCGTTGAGGGTAACGTCAATGGAACTTTTGATTCGGCGTATATCGCAGGATAGGCTAATTATAGGGGCTAAACCAAGCAATATAAATATAAAAATGAGCTAAGCAATTAAGCTAGCTCATTTTTTGGTATTCACATTTTTGTATCGACATAGGATTCTTTAATTCTTTAAAGCTCAATCTCTGCATCACGACTTGGATCGAAGTATTTATATACCCCTGGGTTAAGTTCAATCTTTTCTGTAAGTGGAAGGTTAGAATAGCGGTCTATATTAACACCTGTACTTACCATCCCTTTAGGTGAAACATCTGGAATCAGTTCCTCTCCATTTATCCGCAATGTCGTTTGATTTACACTTTTGAAGCCTTTTGAATCGGAGCTTGCTTCAACTACAAGTTTTCCATCCTCTGTATAATACGTAAAGTTAATCGTAAAGCCATCTACAAGCATTGAGGTTTTCTGTTTATTAGCAGTAGGCTGTTGTAATGTGACCCAGTTTTTACTTGTATCTCTTTTTGTAACCGTTGCATCCTTCAAGATCAACTTCATCGGGGTATCAGCCCAATTTTTGTACCGTTGTGGGGACTCAAATTGAAATAGATGTTGAAACTTGTCTCTGCCCTCTACCTCTTTTAAGTTCCAACCGCCGGTTATGGTTTTATCGCCAACTATTAGCTTGGCAGTGCTGTAGTGAACAATTCCTTTCTTAAGTGAGCCTTGCTCCTCAATGTTAACCATAATGTCCAGTGGGGATATAATAAGCTGCTGTAACGTTATCCCTGTCTTCTCAACAAACTGTGGTGTAGCTTGAAGTTCCTTGGCGAAAATGGCTTCACTTGCTTTTTTGCCGTCGGCATGGAAGGCGAGCTCCCACGTACCCGAAATTCGTTTAGTCTCATCGGTATAAGTTAAATGAAGCTGGGCTTGTTCCCATCCCTTAGCATTTACATCAAACACCTGCTCAATTAGAAGTTGCTTTTTGTCGGTTGGTAAATAGGTGGGGATCGCTTCTTTATGCTGATTGTGATCATTCAGTGTTAAGCGTGGTATTGCGTCTCCTAAATTTTTGGGGTCACCAGGAATTGCATAACGGATCACGGTTTGTTCCTTGATGTGAGCGATAGACTCAATTTGAATAACTGGATATTTAGTATCGCCTGTATAAATCATATCTCCAGCTTTAAAGCTTGCTTTTAAAGGGATCTCTTTATTTTTATAAAATATTAAATTTTGAGCTTCAAATTTGAAGTTTTTGCTACCGTCTTTTAGTGAATCAGGGGTTTCATAAATGCCAAGTAGCTTTTTACTGTCGGGGTCATATGATAAGTAACCTGACACTTTAGCTTTAGAATTCCCTTCACCAGTCATAATATTGTTTTCTGTTGAAAAACCTTCATAGCTAGTTAAATCCTCATTTTTATTGTTAACATCTAAGGATAATATCATTTTCATTTTTTCCCCGTCTGTAACAACGCCATGGAGGTTCATGGTTACTCCTTCATCGCTGACATGTAAATCATATTGCTGCCCAATCCCATTACTTAACGCAGTAGCAACATTTCCACCGCCAATTTTATCCCAGTTAAGCGCCACGCCAGCAAACACAGGAACTGCAAACAAAAGGAGGGATGCTATAGCAACACTCACTGGCATTGCTTTCAGCTTTTGTCTAAATGAGAAACGAGGTAGATTTGTGGTTTGTGTAGTTTGAGCGTGTGTTTGTCGACGCTTTGCTTCTGTTTCGATATTGCTCCATATCAAGTCATAATTAGGCTGCGGAATGCTATGCTCCTTATCTAAATGTGCTTTCACGAATAAATCATCTCCTTCGGCCTAGACTCGACCATTTTATTTAGCAATTTCAAACCTTTATGAATTCTCGATTTTACTGTCCCCTCGGGAATATTCCTCGTTTTGGCAATTTCAGCAATGGATAGTTCGTTAATATAGCGAAGCACGATGACCGTTCTAATTTTATCGGGGAGTTGCTTGTACACTGTGGCCATTTCTTGTTTAGTTTCTTGAGCCGTCAACTGATTTTCCACCGGATTTGCATTGTCTGATTTAGATAATACAAAGTTGCGTATTTCTTTTAAGATCCCGTTTTTCCGCCTTCTTAGGACGGAGTTGCACTCATTAGACGCGATTCTCAAAATCCATGCCTTCATATTTGTGACCTTCGATTTATCAGCTAAAATTACTTTTACAAATACTTCTTGGGTAATGTCCTCAGCATCAGCTTGATTTTTCATATAGTAATAACAAAAGTGATAAACCTGTTCTTTATATAGCTCAAAAAGCTCTCGATCATTCAAAGTTGTGCACCCCCTTCGTTGTTGTTGTTGTTGTTGTCATGGTATAGACAGATAAGGGTAAACAAACGTTCATTTTTATTTGTTAAACTAAAGAATACAGATTGTATGTAATATTAATAAAAATGTTTAAGTGAGAGCAAAGTTAGGTTTATTCTGCTCTTTATATGGAGGATTTAAAATGAAAATGATGTTAAAGCAAAAAAGATTTAAGATAACTATTATATCTTTTTTAGTAGTTACTTTGTTAGTTGTTTCGTTTACTTACATGAAGCAAAAAGTTGTGACAGATGCTAAATCGGCTGCTAAAGCCGAGATAATTAAAAATACAGAGCTACATGTCTTAAATGCGGAAGAGCATCCGGAGATGACACTTGACGGTGCAGTGATTATGATTATGCCAGATATGGAGGTCTTTATAGGTGGAGATGTTGTTTTTCACAAAGAGTTGACTGATGTTAAATATATGAAAATCAGCTACTATTATATCGAGGATGGAGATGCCATTCCTTTGCGAGTAAATGTATTTACAACTGAAGGTTCTGAACATGGAATGAGTTTTAAGAAACAAGATATGGGGACTGAACGAGGAGAAAATTTAATTTCAACGAAAAAGGTTGCACTTTTCAATGATATTTTACGATTTTCAGCAGAAGGTACCTTCATGAATGGGGAAAGGTTTGAGTATACCACCAAGGTTAATGTTAAAAAGGTATATTAAAAGTAACTCAAACCTATAAATATGGACCACTTGAGAGAGGGGAAAAGAAATTTTAAATTATAAAGGATTCTGAGTTAAAGCTGTGATAGTATCTGCCCGAATGTGCTGTAAAATGTAGAACGCAATAATCGGGATCTGTCACTCCTAGAGGATAATATAAGTTGTCTCCTTCAAGCCATATCATTTCTTTAGAAGATATATCCTCCAATACCTGCATCGTGCCCTTAAGCATCATCCCTTTAAACTGCTGTGGATCACAAAAATAGAGAGAAGCTTTAGGGTTGGCACGAAATTGCTTGACTCTCATAGAGGAAGTATTCGTAGTGAAGTAAAAATGCTGAATCCCTTCTATTTTACGGGGAGGCAACATTGCTTTAGTATTAGGAAAACCATCTTCATCTACAGAGCTAACAAAAGAAACACTATGATGGAGAAGCAATTCGTTTAAAATGTGTTCCATATCTTCTTTAACCCCAGTTTTTTTAGGCATATCATGTTACTTCCTTTCAAATGTAATATTTGTTTAGAATATAACATGACAAAAGTTACAAGCCCATTACTTACTTTTTTGTTAGTAGGAGGCTTCTACTGGGGATATTATTAAATAAAACCAAGCTGCTTAAGTAAATCCTCTTGCCCATGTTCTAACATAAGCTCAACCCCAATTGATTGCATGATGGTAATGGCTTCAAGCATTTTGACCCCACGTTCTGTCAGTGAATACTCTACCCGTAAGGGATAGCCATCGTACTTTTTTTTGTTTACCATGCCACTACTGATAAGCTCATGTAGCTGTTCGATCAGTACCTTTTCACTAATCCCTTGAATATCAGAGCGAAGCTTGGACAAGGAACAAGATTGCTTACCTAATTGCCATAATAAAATGGGCTTCCATTTTCCTTTAGTAACATCATGTGTCATTTCTAGCGGACATGTATATTCGTTACGTATTTTCAAGTTTGGCACACTTCCTTTGTAGCTTCTTGTCTTATTTTTCATTATAATACTTTGCTCTTTGTTATATAGTATAATAATTATTGATATTTATAGTGAGGTTTGCATATAAGTGAATGAATATGACCACTGAGTTGGTTTAAATAGAGAAGGGTTGGATTTTATTGAAGGCAAGCTTAGAGCAATTGTGTAAAAGTAATATTTCGTTAGCTCCATATTCGACGTATGCGATTGGGGGAGAGGCTAGATTTTTAGCGATGCCCCAGACAACAGATCAGCTTATTGAACTGATGGAGAATGTGAAGACGAGTGGGTTAAATCCGGTGTTTTTTGGCATGGGATCGAATATTTTATTCCCAGATCAGCCACATCCAGATACATTGTTTTTATCCTTGCGAGAACATATTGAAATCAAATACAAATCGATAAATGAGTTATATGTATCTGCGGGCACACCAATGGCGATGTTATCCTTATTAGGGATTCAAGCAGGGATCAGTGATTTTGGATTTACCTTTTTACTACCCGGTACATTTGGTGGCGGCGTTTATATGAATGCCAAATATTTTAGTAACCAAATCAACGAGTTATTAACGCTTGTTTATTATATTGATGTAGACCATCTTGAACGTGGTATTCAATCTATTGATGTAGCTGATTGTAAATTTGCTTATAAGCATTCCATTTTTATGGAGCATAATTGGTTTATTGTTGGCGCAGATTTGAAGCTGAAATCGCCAATCGTACATGAAGATAGATTGTTACAGTTCATTTCCCAAGCCCACAAAATGGCTTTTACCGCTTCTGACTTAGGCCAATTTGCGGATTATTATGTGAAGCAACTTGAAATATTGGAGCAACGGGGAGAGGCACATACTGAAGCGATGCGTGCAGTCATTAATGATCGCATGGGTAAGCATCATTTTGACTATCCTTCCTGTGGTTCTGTATTTAAAAATAACTATAACATTGGAGAGCCGATTGGCAAGCTAGCAGATCGTTTGAATTTGCGTGGAACACAGCGAGGTCAAGCGATGATCTCACCGGTACACGGTAATGTGATTCAAAATCGTGGGGGAGCGAAAGCTCAGGACGTGATTGAATTAATTAAGCTGGTTCAAGATGCGATTTCTAGAGAGTTTGGATTCGTGCCAGAGTGTGAGCTTGTTATTGTGTAACAGCTTAGAAGGGAGGAAGGAGGATGAAGCAACCTATCCCAAGTGCAGAATGGCTTCATGTAGCTCGTTGGTTACCTGCGATTGACTGGAATGTGAAGCTATTTGGCGCACATGAGCAAGTGGTCAAATGTGGATGGAAGGTACCTGAGGATGTCCATGTGGGCTTTGAAATTCATGTTGTGCTACAGGGCAGTCAAGAAACATGGATGGAGCAAGTACATTATGAGCTACAGGCAGGGGATATCCTCCTTGTTCCACCAGGCTTCAAGCATACGATTCATTGTAATGATGAAAATGGGCTGCATTATTTTTGTGCTCATTTTAACGTGGATGATCCTGTTTTTAGGCAAGAGATGGCGATCCGTGAACAAATTCTGTTTAAGTCAGGGACCGTTGAAAATGCTAGGCTACATGAAATTGTGCAGGACTGGCTAGCTATTTTACGTCAAGAAGGAAGCTATACAACAGGAGATCGCTTTCGGATCCAGATGGTATTGTTTCAGTTGCTCAATTTTTTAGCTGAACGGCACCCCTCAGAGCTAGGTGAGCAGGATACGTTGTCTCCTTCTTCCCTACATTATGCTAAGGCGATTGCAGAGAGCATCAAAACTCGTTTTCAAGCTCAGCTAGAGCGCGGTAATGGTAATAGTTATACTGAGGGGCAAGGGATTGCAGTTAAAATTGAAGATATTGCAACATCGCTTGGTATTACGTCAGGGTATTGCTTAGAAATATTTCGGAAAGTATATGGAACTTCGCCACGGCAGTATTTATCTGATTTACTACTCAATGAGGCGAAGCTGTTGATTCAGCAACCTGAGTTGTCCATTAAGGAAATTGCAGGAAGGCTTGGTTATACTCAGCTATCCCATTTTAGCAGACAGTTTAAACGTTGGACAGGCATGAGTCCATTACAGTATCGGCAGATGAAAACGAATAAGGTAGATAGTTAAGGCTCAACCTTAAAATCAGTGCTTGACAATAGGCAAACGAAGCGGAGGAGCAGAGAGATGGTGGAAAAGCGATAGCGGTACAATCTTTCTGTAAGAAAGATACTTCGAGAGCATAAACCACTTTAAAGTCCCACTTTTATCATTTCAAGTCAAGTTATAAAAAAAAGTGGGACTTTAACAGCGGTTGAAACCATTCTCTGCTACGTAGCCTCCCACCCCAAAGATTGTCAAGGACTGATTAATATGTTAAGCCATAGTTAACGGGGTTAACTTAATTTAAATTGTTACGGTATTGATTGGGCGTCATGCCCATGTACTTTTTGAACACTTGATAAAAATACTTTTCATCTCCATAACCTACATCATGGGCAACATCGCCAATTCGTAGACTTTGATCTACAAGCTTTTCACAAGCGGCATCAATCCGTATTTTGTGTAAGTAGTCTAAAAAGCTTGTTTTCATTTCTTGTTTAAATAAAAGGCTGATGTAGCCCGGTGTAATATACACTTCTCTGGCTACGTCCTCTCGGCTAATATTTTTAGTATAATTTTGTTTTATATAGTTAAGTACATTTTCAAATAGCTTATTGCTATTTTTTTTCGTCGTTAATTGCTTACTCACCTTTAAAGCGGTATCAGATAAAGCTGAAATTAATTCCTCTTGGCTTGAGCGAGCTAGAATAGAGGTCATCTCGGTTAGATCTTGTCCAAAAACCTGACTGACATCCACGTTATTTTCAATACATAAATGATACAGTGAAAAAAATAAAGCAAAGCTAGATTTTAGCACCTGATCCTTAGATGCAATTTCTGGATTTAATGCTTGATTAAAATTGTGTAACGTTGCATTAATACTATCAAACTCACCATGTCGTACCGCTTTGAGTACTGCCTTTTCCTCAGCAAGTGGGTAGGAGCTCATCGACGATTCTTCCTCCACCGCATCCATATAATCAACAACCTTTGCGGTTCCTGCATAATAGCCAATATCAAGTGCTTTTGAGGCTTCGAGAAAAGAAAGTCGTACATGCTCAATTTGATTATTGAAGCTACCGATACCAATAGAAACGGTAAATTTCAGATACCTTTCGGTATTTCGCTGAATCGTCTCAATGTAGCCCGCTAGCTGCTTGCGATCTAGCCATTTCTCTGTGTTGAGAATAACAACGATATCATCTTGGTATTCAAATACTGCACATGGACATAATGCCGTCGTCATTTCGGAAATCATATTTTTTATGGCAAATTTAAATAATTCGATGTCCTCAGTGCCGTATTTTTGCTGCAAGGCAAGAAAATGATCGATTTTGACGATCATTACGCCATACATAACATGGGGAAAAGTAATTCCGTTCATATTAAGTGTCTCCAGTAAGCGCTGATAAGGAGGAGACTCTGTTGTAACCAGTCTACTTAAAGTCTGCTCCTTTAGTAGTGGCAACGTTTCACGGAAGCTTTTCTTTAATTTTTCTAGCGCTTGATTTTGAACCTGTTCTTCATTAATTTGCGAGGTGAGATGAACAATCGTTTCCAAAATTTCCTGCCGACGACTTGGCTTCAATAAATAATCACTTGCTCCAAGGCTCAAAGCTTTTTGTGCATACGTAAATTCCCCATATCCACTCATAATGACCGTTTTAATCAACGGGTATTTCTGAGCAACAATCTCGATAAGCTTAAGCCCATCTAATTCTGGCATTCTAATATCTGTCAAAATAATATCTACATGCAACTTCTCTAGTAGCTCTAGAGCTTCAAGCCCATCTCTGGCTTCGGCAACAATTTCAATATTATGCTCTTTCCAATCGATTAAATCGCGTATTCCGGTTCTTGCACGTTCTTCATCATCAACAAGCATTAAGTTAATCATGAAAGTATCCCTCCTAAATGTCCCTAGTTATAGGAATCTTAATGATTACTTTTGTTCCTTGGCCGACTTGGCTGTCATATTGTAATTGGTATTGATCCTTGTAGTAATGACGTAATCTGGCATGTACATTATGAACTGCATATCCGCCAACATCTTGCCCTGTATGCACATCATCATCCTCGGGAAGTGCTGTAATTTGTTTAATCGTATGCTCACTCATGCCACCACCATTATCCATGATACAAAAAATCAGTTTATCATCTTCAAGTTGTCCTGTTATCGAAATAAAGCCACCTTCGCGTTTCTGCTCAATGCCATGAATAATTGCATTTTCAATAAATGGCTGTAAGCATAGCTTTAAAATTACATAATGATCTAATTCATCCGGAATATTAATATCATATCTTAACTTTTCCTTAAAGCGCATTTGTTGTAAGGACAAGTATAATGCAATAAATTCCTTCTCCTTTCCTACACTTGTAAAGCTTTTCCCTTGATTTAAGCTAAGGCGAAATAAGCGTGACAAGTTAATAATCATCTCACTGATGCGGTCTTGTCCTGCGGCCTCTGCCTCCCAAAAAATTGTATCTAACATATTGTACAAAAAATGTGGGTTAATTTGTGATTGTAGCGCTTTTAGCTCTGCTTCTTGCTCCTTGAGGCGAAGCACATACACATCGTTTACTAACGTTTTCATGTTGGACACCATGTTATTGTAACCTTTGCTTAAATGGCCTATTTCGTCCCAATATTTAATTTCAACACTTTCATCAAACTGTCCATTTTGGAATTTGCGCATCGAAAGCAATAAATTTTTCAGTGGAGCGGTTAAAAAGCTAGTTAATACCATTAACAAAGGAACACACAACACTAAACAAATGACGATCAGTAAAATGACAAATGATTTAATTGAATTTAACTCATTGGTTAATAAGCTCATTGGAATGCTGTACAAGGTCCTCAGTCCATTATCGTTCACGCTATAGGATATTAACACATCCTCTTTGTTGGACTTAACAATTGTTGAGCCTGAACTTCCTGGATTTAATGGAAGCAAAAAATGAAAGGCATCATTACTTTGATCGTAAAACGATTTGCCAGCCGTAAGTAATGGAGTACCATCCTGATCTAAAATTGCGATTCCATGATTGTCATCATATAAGTTTTTTAAATATCTATTACGTATTGTATCGACGTTAACCCCTACAAAAATAAATCCTATTTTATGTCCGTTATTAATATCACGAATGATCCGCGTCATTCCGATCTTGCTATTGCGATTATATTGAATAAAAAGGTTATTATTGTTAGTTAATGAGAACCAGTAGGATGCACCGTTAAGATCAAGAGATTTATTGTAAATGTCACTGGTGCTAAAGTCGCTTAAACTGGAAGCCCCATTGCTACCATCGGTAGATACTTCATATAAAGCACTGTTTTTTTCGCCATAAATGGATAAGTAATCGAAGCTTCCTGTAACTAGCATTTGATTCATAATTGAGGCCGTAGGGCCATTATATAACATCGATTCCACCTGATTGCTTCCAATAGAGCCACTACGCAAAATGTCTTGAACCACATTCGTAAGTGTAAATACAGTGACCCAATCTGAAATCGTTTGCTGTAAGGTATTCATATTGTTGTTAATTTCTTTGACCACACCAAGGTTGGTGCTACTCACTTTGTTAACAATTTGTTTTTTTGAAGTTTGAAAGGAATAATAACCAAGTATCAGTGAGACGATAGTAAGGAGCGTGAAAAATAAAGTAATAATTTTAAATTTCAGGCTCATATTTAAACTTTGCTTAAATAGCTTTGAAAGCACATCATCACTACCTTTTTTTAAAGATGAAGTTGTTAGTATTCTAGCCTGTCTACTGTATTTATACAATGTGATATTTAGCCTTTCGACATATTTCAAGTTTGTCCGATGATTCTCTACTGACGGCTAATTTACTCATTTGTTATGATGTGTTCAAGTCAAACTTATTAAGATCAAGCGCGATTAAACAAGGGGGATTTTAAGTGGAAAAAAGTAAAAAGAGAGTAAGAATTTCGTTGCTTGCGTTAGTCATGGCTGTCGTTATGATGCTTACTGCTTGTGGTGGTAACACTAAAAATGAAAGCGGTAACGCAGGTAGTAAAGATGGAGATAAGCAAATTACATTACGCTTTTTCTCTAACTTACCAGATCGTAAATCAGGACAAGGTTTAGCTGAGCAAAAAATGTTAGACAACTATGTTGCAGCAAATCCAAACGTCAAAATTGATTTAGAAACATTAGCAGAAGAACCTTTCAAAAATAAACTTAAAGCATATATGGCTTCCAGTGAACCATTAGATGTATCCATGGTACATGGTGGCGCAGAGCTAAACACATTAGTTCAAGCAGGATATGTCAAAGAAATTGATTTAAAACAGTATGAAGGTGAAAAATACAATTTCCTTCCAGGCGTATTCACATCTTTTACATTTGACGGTAAAGTATACGGCTTACCACGTAACAGTGATTATGAAGTCATTTACTATAACAAAAAGATGTTTGAAGACAATGGCGTAAAAGTTCCAACAACGTTCCAAGAGTTGCTTGATGCAGGTAAAGCATTCCGTGAAAAAGGAATTTCTCCAATGTCCATTAATGGTAAAGACCTTTGGAGTTATCCTGCAATGTTCCAAAATATCTACATTCGTTTGACAGGCAACTCTGATGTATTGCTTGGTGCTGTTCAAAACAAAAACAAGCTTACAGACAATGCAGACGTATTAAAAACAGCTCAATTGTTGCAGCAGGTTAGAGATGAGAAATTGTTCCAAGATTCATTTATGACTGCGGATTATGGTGCATCTCAAAACTTATTTACACAAGGTAAAGCAGCAATGTGGTATATGGGTTCATGGGAAGCAGGGATGGCATCTAATGAAGCATTACCTGAATCGTTCCGTAACAATATCGGCGTGTTGAAATTCCCAACGGTTGAAGGCGGAAAAGGAAAAGATACAGACTTACTTGGATGGAACGGTGGCGGCTATGTGCTTATCAGTAAATCCAAACATCCTGAAGAAGCTAAAAAATTGTTTGATTACATGATGGCTGCAGATCAATGGGCAAAAATTGCTTGGGATACAGGCGCAGCAGTACCAGCTCAAAAGTATGAATTAACAGGAAAAGAAACTGAGCTTCAAAAGAGCTTAACAGATATCTTAGTTGGTGCAACTTCTAGCTCTGGTGCATTGATGTTAGACTCTGGAACACCTAAATTTAAAGACGATGTGCAAAACATCTTTGGTAAATTTTTCGCAGGTGGTATTGATGCAGACGGTTTAGTGAAAGAGCTTCAAAACGCAGCAGATACACAAAAATAATTCGTTTGAGGACAGGCCAGCACTCGTCTGCCTGTCCTCTTACATTTTTTGAAGGAATGGGGAGAATATTATGCATAAGGTGCTTAGCAATAAAACCGCTATATTTCTTTTTGTAGCTCCAGGCGTAATCTTGTTTATACTTACGTTTTTGGCACCTATAATTTTGAGTGGGTACTACTCCTTTACAGATACATTGGGACCAGGTACTAACGTTAAAATGGTTGGCTTTGACAACTATCAAAACTTACTTTTTCAAGATGAGCGCTTTTGGATTTCTTTACGTAATGCAATATTACTTGGTTTAGGGTTTATCGTGATTCAGCACCCAATTTGTATTTTGTTTGCAATATGGTTGGATCGTATTGGCGGAAAAGCAGAAAAAATATTCCGTACCATTTTCTTTATTCCATGCGTCATCTCAGTCGTCGTTATTTCAAAAATGTGGTTATCTGTGCTTGATCCTACATTTGGCATACTTAATAAATTATTAGATATGCTTGGTTTAAGCTCATTGCAGCACGTATGGTTAGGTGAATCAAGTACAGCGCTTGGCTCTATGCTTTTCATCTTAATCTGGGCAGGTTTTGGTTGGGGCTTACTGTTTTACTACGCAGGCATTAAAGGAATTCCTGAAGATCTTTACGAAGCAGCGAAGCTTGATGGTGCATCTGGATTCAAATTACACTTACGCATCACCGTTCCATTGTTGTCTCCAGTTATTGCAGTGCAAGTAACACTTGCGATGATTACAGCCTTAAAACAGATGGAAATGGTGTTCTTAACTACAAATGGGGGTCCTGGCGACTCCACCCAATTCCTTGCCGTTTATTTGTACAATAAAGCATTTTCAGCAAGTCAATATGGTTATGCAAATGCAATTTCAATCTTGTTTGTAGTAGTGTGCTTGTTATTCACTTATTTAAGCAATAAGCTCATTCGCAGTGATGCGACAGAATATTAAGGGGGAAGAAAAGTTATGCAAAAAAAGACTAAAATTGCACTGTGGCTCTTTTTCCTAGTTGTCGCAGCACTACAGTTATTTCCGCTCATTTGGATGATTGATTTCTCATTTGCAAGCAGTACAGAATTTTATTCCTCGAATATTCTAACTTGGCCTGAAACATTCCAATGGCAAAACTATGTAAATGCCTGGGTAGACGGCAAGTTTCTAAGATACTTTTTTAACAGTGCTTTAGTGACAAGTACCACGATCGTATTGACCATCTTGTTATCTTTAACGTTAGCCTATGCATTTACAAGAATGACTTGGAAGCTACGTTCCTTTTTCTTTGCGATCATTTTGTTAGGAATTATGATTCCAATTCATGCGACATTGCTTCCTAACTTTGCGATTTTTAAAGAAATTGGGTTAACAGATTCGTATCTAGGGCTTATTTTACCTTATACTGCGGTTTCTGTACCGTTAGCGACCTTTATTTTAACTGGGTTCATGCGTAGTATTCCGAGAGCGATGGAGGAATCCGCAGTTATGGATGGATGCAGTATTTACCGGACTGTATTTCAAATTATTGCACCACTTACAAAACCAGCCTTGGTTACCGTAATTGTAATGACCTTCCTTAACTGCTGGAATGAATTTATTATGGCTTCGACCTTTTTAAGTAAAGATGCGCTTAAAACATTACCGTTTTCCGTCATGAACTTTGCGGGCCAATATTCCTCTGATTATGGTTCACAGTTCGCGGTTATGGTTCTTACTTCAATTCCTGCAATTATTATTTACGCCATCTTTAATGAACAAATTACTAAAGGTGTAACAGCAGGCGCGGTAAAAGGTTAATACAAAAGGAGCTGATTACATTTGAGTAAGCAGATTCAAAACCCGATTTTAAGGGGTTTCCATCCCGATCCTTCCATATTACGGGTAGATGAAGATTATTATATTGCGACATCCACCTTTGAATGGGTTCCGGGTGTACGTATTCATCATTCTAAAGATTTGGTGCATTGGCAACCGATCGGATATGCACTTACTAACAAGGAGCAGCTTGATTTAACAGGCGTTATGGCTTCGGGTGGTGTGTGGGCGCCTTGCTTAACCTATAATGAGCAGCAACAACTATTTTATCTCGTCTATACCATTGTACGTAATCGGGCGGGGAATGTATTTCATGCTGATAACTATGTCGTCACTGCGAAGGAGGTTACAGGCCCTTATAGCAAACCAGTTTATTTAAACTCCAGTGGCTTTGACCCTTCCTTTTTCCATGATGACGATGGACGTATATGGTTAACTCAGCTAGAGTGGGACTTTAGGCAAGACTATCCTTCCCCTGGTGTCATTTTTTTACAGGAGTATAGTGCCGAGTTACAGGATGTAGTTGGAGATCCTATCCGAATTTATGATGGCGGGACAGATATGGGATGTCTTGAAGCCTCACATATTTATAAGCGAAATGGCTATTATTATTTGATGGCGGCAGAAGGGGGAACTGGATACGGTCATGGGGTAACGATGGCAAGAGCGAAGCAAATTACTGGACCCTATGAGCCTGATCCATGTAACCCGATTATTACGTCTGCGGTCACTATCTTTAATGAACGGGGCGTAGGTGCCTTTCTTAAGCCGCAATATTACAATCCAGATGCGCCACTGCAAAAGTCGGGACATGCAAGTCTTGTAGAAACAACGGATGGTAAATGGTATGCGGCTCACCTATGTGCCCGTCCATTAATGCCTCAAATGCGCTCCACATTAGGCCGTGAAACAGCGCTCCAGAAGGTGTACTGGAACGAGGAAGGGTGGCTTCGTCTAGAGGGTGGCGGTAACCAAGCGAAGCTGGTTGTGCCTGCACCTGATCTTCCTTCAAGTCCTGTACCTTCATTACCTGAAAAGGATCATTTTGATGAGCCTGTGCTGAGCACAGAATGGAACACACTTCGAGTACATGTCGGTGAGGCAGGAATTGACTTAACAACTAGACCAGGATATTTACGACTGCGTGGTCAAGATTCTTTATTTTCTGTGCATACGCAAAGCCTAGTAGCTCGAAGAGTTCAAGCCTTTGATGTAGTTGCAGAAACCGTCGTTGAATTTGAACCTAAATATTTTCAAGCGATGGCAGGGCTAACCTTTTTCTATGATCATTTGACGCATTACTTTTTACGTGTGTACTATAGTGAATCTTTGGGTGGAAAAGCGTTAGGGCTAATTTCTTCCGATCATGGGCAAAAGCAAGAATGGACGGCGTTCCGTGTGGCATTACCTGAAGGCAAACCCGTTTATTTGCGTGGAGAAGTGCATCGTGAAAAACTACAATTTTTCTGGTCCTTAGATGGTGAGGAATGGTGTAAAATTGGACCTGTGTTAGATGCAAGTAAAATGTCTGATGAATACCCTGAAAGCTTTGAGCATTTTACAGGTACATTTGTAGGTGTAACTTGTATTGATACGTACAGACATCAAGCGACTGCAGATTTTGATTATTTTGTGTATCGGGAGCTTTATCTATAAGAGAATGCCCATAAGAGAATGTCTATAAGGTAAGATGTAAGAGAATAAGAGAAGATCGAGGAGATTGTCATTACTAGCTTGATAGCTATAGGACAGTCTCTTTGTTTTGTAGACAAATATAAAATATGGTATTTTACTATTATGAAAATAAATAATGAAACCCAATTAAAGCGAGCCGAAACGATTAAACGTAAACTCATACAGGCTAATGAAAAAGATTTAGACCGTGAAATATTTGGTGCTTCTTCGCACCAATACAAGATGAATTCACCGTTATCTACTTCTGAGCTGGAACAGTGGCAAACAGAACATGGAATTACTTTACCAGCGTGTTATGTTCAGTTCCTTACTCAAATTGGCGATGGTGGCGCAGGCCCTTACTATGGAATATATACACTCGCGCAAGCAACCTCCTACACTGAGAAGGAAGCGATGACGGGCAAATGTGTGTTGTATCCTGACATGGATAAGGAGGAGTGGAATAGGTTAATTGAGCCTCTAATTAATGAGGAGGATATCTCTGATCCTGAATATGATATAGCTTGTAACAAAGTGCTTGGTGGCATGTTAAATATCGGTACTCAAGGCTGTGAATACGAGATGTATCTCGTTCTTGAAGGAGAACAAAAAGGAAAAATCGTATATACATCCAGTTTCTACGAGGATTATCCTTTTTTCTTCGTTTATGAGGACAACTTTCTGGACTGGTATGAGCGTTGGTTAGATGAAATAATTTTGGATTATGATGATGCATGGTTTGGGAGTAGAATGCCCGGGAACGAAGAAAAGTTAATCGCGGTTTATGAGCAGTCTTCCAATGATACGACCCGGCTAAAAGCGTTTGAGGGGATGTACAAAATGAAGTCGCTTGCTCCCTCTACGTTAAAGTTCCTGCAAGATGTTGCTGATCAACACCTACATCAAAAAGTTCAACTAAATCAACATAATCAGCAACCTGACCAGCTCCAACCGCTGCATCAACAGCAGCTTTATACAGCGATTCGTTTAATGTGTAAAACCTCACCTGAAATCGCTCAGCCCTATTTACTACAGCTATTGGACAGTGGTAAGCAAAAGGGTGGGGAAGGATTACGCTGAAGGACTTATGATGATCCACGACTATTGCAAAAATATAGACCTTAATGTGTTTGTGGAACCTATTCTACAAGGCTTTGATTATATTCATGAACCAAGTACGTTGCGGTATGCAGGTTATGTTTTAGAGTCTGTAGGAAAAGTTAGCACGCAAGATTTTTCTCGTTTTTTGACACATGAAAATCCTAACATGCAAACGACTGCCATCTATGCAACAAGAATTAGCCAAGATAAACTTGATAGTTTAGATATGATTGAAGAGATGTTCAGATCAGGTGGAGAACCAATCATGGAGCAAACTCTGTTATACTGGGGTGCTGTTCCTCATATTAGGTTGTTACCTTACTATAAAACAGTGTGGACTAAAGTAAAGCAAAATTTGCGGATTAGAGAATCAATGCAAGCCTGTCTGCATACTTTGGAACTTTCAAGCGATTATTTTGAGAATTAAATGTAGTCTTAATTATAATTGTTCAGTCTAATAATATAAGAATATAAGAAAAACCGTCTTCTAAGTGAGAGATAAGAGTAGTGATTAGACTAGTATTGATCCTAGTTTATCCTCTTTTTACCTAGAGACGGTTTTAATTTTAGTTTAAACTATTGCTCAATAATCACAAATCCCCAAGGTGGTAATGTGAGTTGTTGTCCCTCAGCTATGGGCTGATCCGTCAATAATTCTGTACCAGCTTCATATGAATAAACAAAAGCTTGCTCCTCGCCAGTGTAGTTGAAGTAGTATCGAATTAGCTTACCGTCGTCATTAAAGCCTTTTTTAGTAATGATTGGAAAGGTTAGCTTTTGTTCCTCTTGCCAAAGTCCAATATGTTGTAACGTATCTGCTAAAATGCTACGCAATGCCGCTGGACTTGTCATACAACCGATATAGGTCGCTGTTCCTGCGCCATATTGGTTGCGCGTAACTGCGGCATAATTATTCCATTCAGGATGATCGTAGCTTGCCAGCACCTTCGCTGTCGTAGGTGTTATTAACTCCATCCAACTCGTAATGGATGCCTCTTGCTCTGACCATGTCAGCACATCACTTTGTATTTTTGCTGCTTCATCAGGTGCAATAAACATGTTGTAGCTGATGCCACATGCTTTGCTAATAATCCCTGGCTGTACTACTGTACGTACCTGAACATCCTCGTTAGTAAAGCCACTTTTAAACGTATAAACCACATGTCCACCTTGCTCCGTAAATTGATTAAGCCGCTCTAATGCTTCATCTTCTACCGCATACAAGGCAGGTACTATGACAAGCTCATAGTGACTTAGCTGCTCATAGTCAGGCGTAATAAAATCAACCTCAACATTAAGCTTGTACAGTTCATCATAAATCCAACGGAAAATATCATTATACACTTTACCGTCAGGCAGTTTAAACCATTCGATAGCGGATAAAGCTGTGTTACTGACCATGATTGCCACTTTATTATGCTTACGAAGGTTAACTAGCTTGTGACTAAGTTTAGCGAAATCAGCGCCTACTGTTTTAGCTTCATTATATACAGGATTTGGCTGAAAGTCGTGACTGAGCAAGCCTTTCCAATACGTTTCAAACGAATTATGAATGGAATGCCAATGCCAATAAGCAACCATATTTGCGCCTGAAGCCACATGACTAAATGCTAAAAGTCTAAGCTGACCTGGGTAGGGCGTCCAATCTGGAAAAGCTTGCGCTTGTGTTTCTAGCACCAAATAATTGCTTTGCTTTAGCGATCGTGATATGTCCCCACCAAAGGAAATTTCAATCCCTGTCAGCTTGCTTTGGGATGGATGATAAATATCAACACCTGCAATGTCAAAGGGCTTCGCAGCCTCAAAGTGATCCACAGACGTCTGAACCCCAAAGGAATGTCCACGCCAATCATAATCAAAATTTTGAGTCACAAATTGCCCAGGCTGTTTGTATTCATTCACAATCTGCACCTGCCATGCTAGAAACTCGTTTACTAATGTGCGTTGGAATTTAGCGAATTCCGCACCTAGGCTTCCATTAATTGTACCTACAACAGAAGGGAACTCCTCCCAGCTATTAATACGATTACTCCAATAAGTAAGACCAAATTTCTGATTAATGACTTCTAAAGAACCAAACTTGTTTCGCATATATTTCACGAATTGAAGCTGTACGTTATCGCCTGCGGTGTCGTAATGCTTCGTTTCATTGTCGGTTTGATATCCAATAACAGCAGGGTGCTTATGCACACGCTCCATTAATTTGCGAATCATTCGTTCTGCGTAAAATAAATAAGCAGGATGCGTAATATCCATGATTTGACGTGCACCATATCGACCAGGACCTTTCGAGGTCGTAGCAAGAATGTCAGGATGTTGCTTAATCATCCACGCAGGTACAGCATAAGTGGGTGTCCCAACAATGACATCGATGCCAGCTTCATGCATCGCATCTAGTACACGATCTACAGAAGTGAAATCAAATACTCCATTTTGAGGCTCATGTGTACTCCATGTAGATTCGGCGATCCGCACTGTATTAATGCCTGCGGCTAACATCATCTTAATATCCTCTTGAAGTCGATCATACGGCATATATTCATCATAATACGCAACACCATAACGTAACTTGTCCATCGTAACACTCCTTCTTCGTACCCTCGTAGTTATAAATTGCTCTAATATAAGCCCATTATAAGAAGCAAAAGCCCAGACGTATATGGTCAGAACATCGTGGAATTTACCCAAATCCAAGGTGGATTACATGCTAGTATGTCTATTTTACCTTTATTGTACTTGGTAATTTGATGACTCAAAGTTATAATGAACAGGAATTGATTAAAATAGGCAGGTGGACAAATGTCCGGTACATTAAGCATTATTGATTTATTTACAGAACAAAATTTGGCATTATGGTTAGAAAAATATCGCTCCCTTGGGCCACTCCCGGGCATTTTACTTACCTTTATGAAATCGTTTGTGCCACCCTTACCTACAATTGTTATCGTAGGCTTAAATGCGGCGTTGTATGGGTTATGGTGGGGGTTTTTATATTCATGGATCGGTTTGATTTCGGGAAGCTTACTCACCTTTTTGCTAGTCCGCAAAGGGTCCCAGCTAGCGTGGATACGACGGTGGTCAGCAAAGCCAAAGGTAGAGCAAGCTCTGGTGTGGGCAAGACGTAATGGCTTTAATTATGTCTTTTTATTAGGAATGTTACCTGTAGGTCCCTTTGTCATCGTTAATATTGTAGCAGGACTAACACGGATGTCTGTTCTTTCCTTTTTTGTTGCAGTGGCTTTAGGTAAAGGGGTTATGGTGTTTTGTGTCTCATACATTGGCACACACTTCTCCGATTTTATGGCAGAGCCACTTAAGCTTGCAGGTGTTGTTGCGTTTATCATTTTCTCATTATGGATGAACAAGGCATTACAGCGTTATTTTGCAAAGGAAGCGTTAAGCTAACAAATGAAGAGAAGGGGCTGAGATACATGCAAATTAAAGGAATTCATCATACTTCTGCATTTACGGCATCAGCGGCAAAAAACTTTCATTTTTATACTGAAATTTTAGGACTGAGACTAGTTAAGAAAACGGTCAATCAGGATAATGACAGTATGTATCATTTATTTTATGGGGATGAAGCTGGCAATGCTGGCACAGAGGTTACTTTTTTTGAAATTGATCATGCAGGTGTAAATCGAGAGGGAAATAACAGTATTTCTGCGGTTAGCTTACGTGTTCCTAGTGATGAAGCATTAACCTATTGGCGAGATCGGTTTGTGCAGTTTAATGTACCCCATGAAGACATTGTGCAGCGTGGAGATAGATTCACGTTAGCATTTAAAGATTTTGAAGGAAGCCGGTATATTGTTGTATCAGAACAAAATGATAAGCAAGCTCCTATAGGCAAACCATGGACAGCGATTGTACCGCAACAGTATGCTATCACAGGTTTAGGTCCGGTTTACTTGACTGTAGATAATGCAAGTGCCACGTTGTCCTTAATGACGGAAATTATGGGTTTTCGCCAAGTTGGAAGTTATGTTTCTTTTGTTCCTAATCAACCTGATATTATCGTTTTAGAGTCTGGAGAAGGTGGGGCAGGGACAGAGATTCATATTGAAGAGCGCCATGATCTCCCTAAGGAGCGATTAGGTCGTGGGGGTGTACATCATGTGGCCTTTCGTGTAGAAGATGCAGATGAGATTACAGCTTGGGCGAATAAGCTAAATGAGGCTGGGTTCAGTAATACAGGACTCGTAGATCGTTATTATTTCCAATCGCTTTATTTCCGTGAGCCTAATCGGATTTTATTTGAAATTGCTACAGATGGCCCAGGGTTTACTACTGACGAATCGTTAGAGCAGCTAGGTCACACGCTTGCACTCCCACCATTTTTAGAGTCAAGAAGATCACAAATTGAAGCGACGTTAAAGCCACTATTAACTTAAATAACGCAATATGCTTAAAAACTTGTTGGATTAGGTATACTATGTTAAAATGACCTTATTTCTAGCGAATGGAGGGCTGTACTGTTATGTGGATTATTAAATTTCGTTTTTACTCTTTGCGCGGCTAATTAAATAGTGCTTAAGAGACTCTGCACCTGTGCAGGGGGAACGGGATTGGTCTGCATTTTAGGAACAGTACCTTTAAAATATATCATAGGATTGCATTTCATTATATCTGTTGTGTAATAGGCTCCCAGTATGCAATTATAAATTGCTGTTGCGTCGCTCTAGCTTGATATTCGGAAGGTTAGAAGTGAACTTGAGTTTGATTACAAGGTAGCTGGCAGAATGTCCTTTAGGATGTCTGGCTGGATGTGCATGTGCAAACTATTGTTGATGCAGCTAGTATTGTTAGATGTGTATTTTTCGTTCACCCTCTACACAGGTCGCGCTACCTGTGTTTTTTTATGCCATATTAGAAGTTGAAAGGGATGAATTATATGAAAGAATTAGAAACTTTAGTGCAAAAGGCAGTATTAGTTGGCGTTAATATTAAGTCTCAGGAAGACTTTGAATATTCGATGGAAGAATTAGCGAACTTAACGGAAGCATGTGGGATAGAGGTGTTTGCGACTTTAACTCAAAATTTGCCGAAGGTGAATAAATCCCATTATATTGGGACAGGGAAGATCACAGAGGTGAGCTCACTCCTTGAGGCGATGGAAGGAAATCTCGTCATATTTAATGATGAGTTATCCCCTTCGCAAATACGTAATTTAGAAAAAGATTTACAATGTAAAGTTATCGATCGTACCATTTTAATCTTAGATATTTTTGCCCAACGTGCTAAAACAAGGGAAGCACAGCTTCAAGTTGAAGTCGCTCAACTAAAGTATATGTTACCTCGTCTTGTAGGGTTACGTGAATCGTTAGGAAGACAAAGCGGAGGGGTTGGCACACATAACCGTGGTGCAGGTGAAACGAAGCTAGAGCTCGATCGCAGACGGATTGAAGAAAAAATTACTGCATTAAGTAAGGAATTAGAAGAGGTCGTCGCACATCGTCAGACTCAACGTAAGCAACGTAAAAAGCAAGGAATGCCTGTTGTGTCGCTTGTGGGGTATACAAATGCTGGAAAATCTACGATTATGAATGCGCTCATGGAGCAATATAGTCAGTCACAAGAGAAGCAAGTGTTTGAAAAGGATATGTTGTTTGCCACATTAGAAACGTCAGTCAGACATGTTCCACTGCCTAACAATAAGTCTTTTTTGCTTACCGATACTGTAGGGTTTGTAAGTAAACTGCCTCATCATTTGATTAAAGCCTTTCGTTCGACGTTAGAAGAGGTGGCAGAAGCGGATTTACTGATCCATGTGGTTGATTACCATAATCCTGAATATGAGCGTCTAATCGATATTACGAATGCAACATTAAAGGACATCGGTATTGAGAACATTCCAACCTTATATGCTTATAATAAAGCAGATTTAACGGACAAAGTCATTCCTGAGGTACAAAAGGATATTATCTTTTTAGCGGCAAAACCTCGGATTGGCATGCAGGAGCTAACAGATGAAATAGCTAAACGTATTTTTACAGACTATGTGCAATGCGAAATGTTAATTCCGTATGATCAAGGGAATATCGTTTCTTATTTAAATGAACATGCAAACATTACAGAAACAGCATATGAAGAAGAGGGTACAAAGTTAGTGCTAGAACTCAAAGCGAGTGACTATGCTAAATACGAACAATTTGTTGTGAAATAACGGGTTGCTTGTCCCTCTAAATGTGGGATATACTTTTGTAAGTTGGAATGTGTAGATTCACATCGATTTACAATGTATAGCTAAAAGGAGAGTTCACGATGGGAAACGTATTAATTTTTGGTCATAAAAACCCAGACACGGATACAATCTGTTCAGCAATCGCTTATGCTGATTTGAAGAGCAAGCTTGGATTAACGGTAGAGGCTGTTGCATTAGGAGAAGCAAACAATGAAACAAAATTTGCATTAGAACGCTTTGGCGTGGCAGCACCCCGTGTTGTTACGTCTGTAGCATCTGAAACAAATGAAGTTATTCTTGTGGATCATAATGAACGTCAGCAAAGTGCTGAAGATATTGATCAAGTGACAGTGCTAGAAGTCATCGACCATCATCGAATTGCAAACTTTGAGACTAAAGGTCCATTATATTTCCGCGCAGAGCCAGTAGGTTGTACCGCAACAATTTTACTTAAATTGTATAAGGAAAATAACGTAGAAGTTCCAGCTAATATTGCTGGGTTAATGTTGTCAGCTATAATTTCTGATTCTTTATTGTTTAAATCACCTACGTGTACCGCACAGGATGTAGCTGCTGCGAAGGAACTAGCTGTTATTGCTGGCGTAGATGCAGAGGAATACGGCTTAGACTTGTTAAAAGCGGGTGCGAATTTAAGTGATAAGACAATCGAGCAGCTTGTTAACCTCGATAGCAAGGAATTCGAAATGAATGGTTCGAAGGTTGAAATTGCTCAAGTAAATGCAGTGGATGTTAACGATGTATTGGCACGTCGGGTTGAAATCGAAAATGCAATTAACATCATCATTGAGAAAAAAGGTCTTGACCTATTTTTATTCGTAGTCACCGATATTTTGAATAATGACTCTGTTGGTTTGGCATTTGGTAAGGACGCTTCATTAGTAGAAAAAGCATACAATGTGAAGCTAGAAGACAGTAAAGCTGTGTTAAAAGGGGTCGTTTCCCGTAAAGCACAAATCGTACCTGTATTAACAGATACATTTAATCAACGTTAAGTTTAAAAGCTGAGCGTAAACAATAATGTTTGAAATTGAAAAGCGTCGCTTGGAGCATTTTATGTGCTACAAGACGACGCCTTTTTATTTCCAAATCTAATATGCTTTGAAAGTACTACTCGATCTGATCTACTAAGACGGTTCTGGTGCTTGCCCCATTGCGGGGGAAGAGGGTAAGTTAGGCTTGATTCTAAAAATAGGGATTAATATTAATCCACCGATAAGCATAACAATCCCTGATGCGATATAAATGTCCATAAGTGGAACATATTTTTTAATAATACCAGCGATTGACATCATAATGACCATCATGCCTGTAAACATTGGACTAAGTACACCATTCACCCGGCCAACGTAGGATTGCTCCGTAAATTGTAAGATCATTGTATTGATACCAATTTGAATACAAGGCATTGTAAGACCATTTAGAAATTGCAATGCAAATGTCAAAGGTATACTTTTAGAAATCCCCATACCTGTAATACAAGCGGCACTGATGACCGTACCAATTGCTAATAGCACCTGAGGTGGAATTTTTTTAGCAAAGCTCATTAGCACAGCACCACCAACCAACATCGCGCCTCCATTGACCATTAGTAAATATTGGAGAAATTCCTTTGTTTGGCCTAAGTTTTCAATGACGATAAACAAACCTAACGTTTGAATAATCCCAACGGCAAAACCAGCAATGGCAAAGGTTCCACCTAATGTTTTTAACACTTTGCTTTTCCACACATAGTTAAATCCATCTATTAATTCTTGTTTAATGTTAGTACGCTCTACCTGCTCCGTTTTTTCTTCCTCAATATCAGGGGGTAATCTGAACAAAATGCAGGCAGAGATTAGAAAGGCGATCCCCATTACTGAGATTGACCAGTAAATTCCAATTTGCTGATAAGCAAGAATGCCAAGTGACGGCCCTAACACCATGAAAATTGCCATTAATGATTGAAATAACGCCATTCCTTGTTGGACCTTATCTGGATGAATGTGCTGTTTAAATAGCTTCATGACAGAGGGTTGAGAAAATTGCGATAAAATAGCGGATACAAAGGTTGCAAAATAAACAGCTTGCCATGATTCAAAAATCAAGGTGAGCAGAACGACAAAAACGGAGATTGCAGACAAGAAGTCACACCATATCATCGTTTTTTTAGGCTTCCACCGATCCGCGAATGCGCCGCCGATAAATGAGAATACAAAGATAGGCGCAAATTCAGCAACTGAAATCAAAGAGATTGAAAAGGAGTCGTTATTCGTCATATCTGTAACGAACATGAGGATGGCGAAGTTTCTAACCCAAATCCCAATTTGTAAAAAGATGTTGGAGATGAGGACCGTTTGATAGAAACGGTTACGTAATATACTTTCTGATGAAGCTTGTGGTGATGTCGACATGATGTCCACCTTTCATATTAAGAGTTTTAAATAAGTTTAAAGCGTTCCAATTGTTCTCTGTACCCTTCTTCCAACAAAATATCAATTTGCTTAGGGCCGATTAGATCAAAATGAGGAAATAAAAAACGCTTATGTATATGCTGGGGCGGGAGCTCATACTGGATACACCATGTGGTTAAGCGTTCGAGGTCTGAGCAGCCTACCTTTGTTACTGTTTTTATATTCGGAAAACGTGGATCAAGCCAATAGTGGGTTAAAAAAGCAATGTTGCCCGCAAGCACCTCTTGCTTCCAAGCCTCTAATTCCTTGCGTTTAATACCAAATGCCATGATCATCATCGCTTTCTTATGTTTTATAAGCTTCCGTTTACAAGCTGTTGTATACAGGCTTATATGATTTATTTCTCGCTATTTTGTGGCTGTATCCCACGCCAAAGCAAGGATACGATCACTTTAGCAGCGTCTTCCGTACGCCCAACGTTTCTTTCACTCCAGTATTTGCTCTCCGTCACTCTGAGCATAGAAACATATAAATGAGCGGCAAGAATAGGGTCCTCACAATCTATTTCATGCTTTTCATTTGCTTCAATAAACCAATTTTGCAAATGCTCATAGAGCTGTTGCTCATAGTTATTTAGAGTAGCGGCTTGCTCCTCTGAGAGGTATTGTTGGGCTTTTTCTAGCATTGTATGCATATGCATTTTGGGAACCTTTAAATATTGCTCCGCCACTTGCGTAAGTCGATAATAAAAGCTACCTTCTTGACATAAGATGTTTTCAATCAGCAACGTAACGCGTCCTAGCACATCGCCAATGGCAGCTAAAAACAAATCGTTTTTAGTTGGGAAATAGTAATATACTGTCGCTTTTGTAACACCACTTTGTTTGGCAACCTCGTTCATCGACACAGACTCAAAACCTTTTTCCATAAAAAGCTTCGAAGAAATGTTTTTAATCAATTGTGGGGTAGGAATCCCTTCCTCCTGCACTGGTGGTCTGCCTAGTGGTCGCTTGCCTCTGGATTTCATTCTAGTTCACCTCAACGATCAGATGATCCGATATTTCTCTATTGAGCCATCATTATACCATAGCATGATTTATTCAACAAAAGGACGAGAACAATTAAATTTTTCTAAATCTGATTGATAATTAACCTTCCGGTATATATAATTATAAATGCCTAATATAATAAATGACAATGGGTTGTAACATTTAAAGAAGGAGAGGAACAAACGATGGGAATTTTGTTAGAAAAAATGGGACGTTATGTTGCTGGCAAAAGATCCAAGTGGATTACGCTAGCAGTCTGGATTTTGATTGCAGTGATTTTAAGCTCTGTGTGGCCTGCTGTGAACAAGGTGACGCAAAATAATGCACCAAATTTGGGTGACGAGATGCCATCAGTCATTGCAGCACAGCTTGCAGAGGAGCAGTTTCCAAGTGATGCTGGAATTCCTGCATTATTTGTATTTAAGCGGGATGGAGGTCTAACGGATGCGGACTATGGTCATCTTACCTCGCTAACCTCACACTTTACAGCAAATCCTGTGTCGGGGCAGCAGCTTGTCGTTCCTTTTGATAAAATTCCTTTACCTGTACTTAAAGGGCAAGCTTCAAAAGATGGAAGTACAATTGTATTGCCATTTTTCTTTGAAAAAGGACTAGATTCAGCGGACATCACCAAGTCGATTGATGCCATTGAAGCCCAAATGGAAAAGGAATTTAAGGAAAACCCATTTAAACAAGACTTAGACAAACAAGGTGAGCTAAGTGCAAGAGTAACGGGTCCAGCAGGGATTTCTAAGGATGCTTCTGGTCTGTTTGCGGATGCAGATGTGTCTTTATTAATTTCAACCGTGCTACTCGTGCTAATTTTGCTATTACTTATATATAGATCGCCAATCCTTGCAATTATTCCACTGATTGCCGTTGGTTTTGCTTATATTGTGACAAGTCCAATTTTGGGCAAGCTGGCAGAGATGGGTGTCATTACAGTAGATTCACAAGGCATTTCGATTATGACGGTATTGCTGTTTGGCGCAGGAACTGATTATTGCTTGTTTTTAATCTCACATTTTAGACAGACATTATTGGAAGAAAAAAGTAAGGGAAAAGCGCTTGTCACTGCGTTCCGTGATTCCGCAGGGGCGATAGCAATGAGTGGCTTTACCGTTGTGCTTTCCTTGTTAGTATTGTTATTTGCTAAATATGGTGCTGTTCATCGTTTTGCTGTGCCATTTAGCTTATCGATTTTAATTATGGCGGCGGCTAGCTTAACGTTAGTTCCAGCCCTGTTAGCAATTTTGGGGAGAGCTTCGTTTTTTCCGTTTATCCCACGTACCCCAGAAATGCTTGCAGCTAAAAATAAAACGCCAAAACAACCTCGCAAGTCAGCAGGCTGGATTGGCCGCATTGTAACCAACCGTCCTTGGACAGTGGTCTTAGTTACGATGATCATATTAGTAGGGCTTGCAGTCAATGCTTTACGTGTCGAGTATACCGTTGATTTATTGTCTTCATTCCCAGAAAGTAGCCAATCTAGACAAGGCTTTAGTGTCATTGGAGATAAATTTACACCTGGTGAGCTTGCACCTGCTAAGGTCATGATAGATACAGAAGGTAAAGAAGTAGATTTAAAATCATGGTTAGTGGATCAACCTTATATTTCTAATGTATCTGAACAAGCAAAAGGAGACACTAACGAAGCGATTCAAGCAGTCGATATTGAATTTAATATTAATCCTTACTCTAATGAAGCGATGTCACATATCCCTGAAATACAAACCTTAATTGCTGGCAAGCTAAAGGAGCAAGGCATTAGTGATGCCGATAATAAAGTATGGGTGAGTGGATTAACCGCTACACAATACGATACAGAGCATACGAATTTACGCGATACTGAGGTCATAATCCCGATCGTGATTGGCTTAATCGCCTTGTTATTGTTAGTTTATCTTCGTTCGATTACAGCGATGATCTATTTGATTTTAACGGTTGTGTTATCTTATTTTTCTGCTTTAGGGCTCGGCTGGATTATTATTCATGATTTCATGGGTGTGAGTGCGATTCAAGGACTCATTCCGTTATATGCGTTCGTATTCCTTGTCGCTTTAGGTGAGGATTATAACATTTTCCTCGTCTCAAGCATTTGGAGAAAAAGCAAGGAGATGCCACTTAAAGAAGCGATTTCTCAAGGGGTTAATGAAACAGGAAGTGTAATCACGTCTGCAGGACTTATTCTTGCTGGTACATTTGCCGTATTAACAACGTTACCGATCCAAGTCTTAGTCCAATTTGGACTGATTGCTGCAATTGGCGTTTTGCTTGATACATTTGTTGTGCGTCCATTCCTCGTGCCTTCCATTACGATGTTGTTAGGACGTGTAGCATTTTGGCCAGCTAAATTTGAGGAAAAGCAAACCGCTAAGGTGGAAGGAAAGTAAGAGATGCAAGGCTATCATTGAGGAAAGTATTTAAGTAGTAAGTTGACAATAATTTTGCCATTATGGTAGCTTAGGGGTAACATAATCCGAGGTGATTGAAATGGCTAAGAAAAAGAACCGTAGTGTGCCTACTCCTGCCGCTAAGGAGCAACCTGCAACACTTAAAGATTTGCTTGGTGCCGATGTCATTGGCAAGTTAAAGGAGCAAGCGGCAAGCCTACAGCAGGAAGAGGATCAACGCAAGGAAGCTGCACGTTTGCAAAAGGAGCAAGAGCGTAAGCAAAAGCAAAAGGAACTAGATAACAATTTTGAGCATTTGCTGAACTCATCTAATATGGATTGGCATAAATATAAATAAAATATTTAAGGCTTAATATAGGATCGGTACTTTAACACTGGAGGTTAGGCGCTACGATTCAGGTAGTTCTTACAATCGTTGTTAAATCCAGATTACTATAATTGAAATTAATGGATGTAATCTGGATTTAAAGACGATCTTCAGAATCTACCTGTCTCTTCGCTAGTGAGGGAGTGTTAAAGTACTGATGGAAATATCAAGCCTTATGTGGGATTGAGCTTGTAGCATAAGGAAGGATGACCTTTGAAATTGTGAAGGTCATCCTTTTTTGAGTTTTGATGTTATTTATTCTATATAAGAAAAAATTCATGCCATTAATGTTATATGATTTAGGCTCAATCTTGAAATTAGTACTTGAGGACTAACCAAAACTAGCGAAGAGACAGAACGATTCTGAAGATTGTCTCTTAAAATCAAGTTCCATCCATAAATAGACTTTAATAAAAAGGAATATGATTTTAACAACAATCGCAAGAACGCTCTGGATCGTAGCTACCAGACCTATCGTTCTCGAGTACTAATTTTCTAAATAGAGCCATGATTAAAAACGACTTAGCTAATTTTCAAAACAATATTGCCAAGCTGCTCGCCACGCTCCATACGCTGGAAGGCAAGAGCGGTGTCCTCTAAAGAATACACACTGTCCACGATAGGGTGGATCTTGTGTTGCTCCATAAACTGTAGCATAGCGACAAATTCTTCATGGCTGCCCATGGAGGTACCAATCAATTGAATTTGTGGGAAAAAGATCGCTCTTGCTGGAATTGTAATGTCATCTCCTGAGCTAGCGCCAAACATGACGATTTTTCCATTTGGCTTGAGTACATCGAAATATTGATTAAATGTAGCTGGCCCAATGCTATCTAAGATGAGGTCAACAGGTTCATCCTTTAGTTCATCGTACCAGTGGCTATTGCTATCAATAACCTTTGTAATCGGCAATTCAAGCGCTTGTTTTCGTTTCGCTTCGCTTCTTGACGTAACCGTGACCTTTGCTCCTATCGCAGAGGCCATTAAAGCTGCAAATGTGGCAACTCCTCCACCAATGCCTGGAACCAACACGTGTTGTCCCGCTTGAAGGGTGCCTCTCGTAAATAACGCACGATAGGCGGTAAGTGCAGATAAGGATAAAGCACCCGCTTCTTCCCATGATAAGTAACTTGGCTTAACTACTGCATTTTGCTCTGGAATAATGACATACTCAGCAAAGGTTCCATCTGTAGGCCCGCCTAATATTTCAGGCACAACAGGCACTTCATCTGTTTTGTCCCAACCAAGAGTAGGGTTAATGATAACTTCTGTTCCTTTGGATAGACCTGTTAAACCTTCACCAATCTCTTCAATTATGCCTGCGCCATCTGAACCAAGTATAAAGGGGGCATCTTGTTTTGAACGTGCCGCCATTAAAAATAAGTCTCGATGATTAAGACCTGCTGTTTTTAGCTTAATTTTTACGTGCCCTTTTTCAGGATGCTTGTCTTGCTGTCCTATATAACTTTGTTTATATTGTAAACCGTTAAGTCCTTGTTCGCCTTCATGTATAATCGCCTTCATGAATTACCCTCCTAGAACGTGAAGTATATGAACCCCATTGTATACATCTACAACAGCTTGGTAAAATGAATAAATGAGAAGGTCAGTATCATAAAAAACGATAGTAGAAAAGTCAGTAAGTCAAGTAAGCTGAGTATTGAGCATAGGAGGTGGAAACATTGGAAAGCAGTGATCTAAAAATTTTTCAGGCTGTGGCAAAAGCGGGCAGCATTACAAAAGCGGCACAGATGCTAAATTATGTCCAGTCTAATGTGACCACTCGTATTCAAGCGTTAGAGACAGAGTTAGGTGTTCCGCTTTTTTATAGAAGTAACCGAGGGATGAGCTTAACTCCTGCTGGTGAAGGCTTACTTACGTATGCTGATCAGATCATAGCGTTACTTGAGGAAGCCTTCAACAAAATAAAGTATTCTGATTCTGCCGCAGGTTCCTTAAAGCTAGGAAGTATTGAAACGGCGGTTTCTCCATATCTACTCCCTATACTTAAAACATATCAAGCTGATTTTCCAAATGTGCAGGTGATACTCACTACAGGAAGTACACATGATCTTTTACAAAAAGTAAGGTCAGGAGAACTACATGGTGCTTTTATATACGGCGAGGTGCAGGAACAACAGCTAAATTATCATCCTTTATTTGAAGATGAGCTTGTATTAATATCGGAGTGGGGGAGCGAAGGGCTAGAGAAAATGGAAGGACTAGAGAGACTGGAAAAGTCCGATAGGCTAGAAAGAATTGATAGACTGGATAGATCAGACAGCTTGGACAGCTTGCTTTCGTTACCGATGTTGTTTTTTGAGGTGGGCTGTACACATCAGGAAAGAGTAGAACAGCTTTTGCGTGATTTTCATATCAATCATCTTGAAATGAAGCCCTTTGGTACGATGGAGGTCATTGTTAATAGTGTATCCGCAGGCTTAGGGATATCTTTGTTGCCCTATTCAGCAGTAAAGGCTGCCGAGCAAGCAAAAAGAATTTCCTGTCACTCCTTACCTGAAGCATACCGAAAATTAGAAATTGGATTCGTATATCGATCAGAATCAAACTATTTTACTTCATTAACTAAGTTAGTTGAACAATTAATAACGAAATAATGTCATAAAGGCACGGTCTCAAAATAAATTGATTTTATATGTCCTTTTGCAGGAACAACAACGGTTGTGTGGTAAAATGGCAGTATAAATATTGTGATAAAGGTGGATGGCAACAAGGTTATGAGTAAATTTGTTAAAAATTATATGATAAAGATGGACGATATTATTAGAGAGGGCGATCCGATTCTCCGTACTGTAACCGAACCTGTGAGCATTCCGCCTTCAAAAGAAGACCGTGAAGAGATGGGCTGTATGATGCAATTTCTTAAAAATAGTCAAGATCCAGTCATCGGGAAAAAATATAAGCTACGAGCAGGTGTTGGACTATCTGCGAATCAAATTGGACTCAATAAAAGAATGTTTGCGGCACTTCTTACAGATAAGCATGGTAATGATGTTGAATATGCTTTGTATAATCCCAAAATTGTTAGTCATTCCACTGCGATGATTTATATGCCTGAAAGTGAAGGCTGCTTGTCCGTTGATCGAGCCATCCAAGGTTATGTTCCTCGTTACGAACGTGTTCAGCTTAAAGCTTATAATCATCAAGGGACAGAGTTAACTTTGAAATTTAAAGGATTTGATGCAATCGTGATGCAGCATGAGCTAGATCATCTTAACGGGATTATGTTTTATGATCATATTAATAAAGAAAATCCATTTAAGCTGCCGGAAAATGTGGATATCTCTAGCCTGTATGAATAAAACGAAGTAGTGGAACTCTCTTTATATTAAATATGCTCTGCTAAATAATAATTTATATGTGGATATGAATAAAGGAGGGATGGCATTCTTCCTCCTTTTTAAATTCCAAAATAACTTCGTATGATGTTCATTTTGCGTGAACAGGTAGATCAAAATCCAATCGATCAAACTTCCTCAATATATCCAAATTGGACGTAATATTATGGGTCCCCCAATAATAATTTCCGATTGCTTGTTCAGCCACACACCAACGTTTGCCATCTGGATGAGGGTTATCAATCCCATTCTTTCACCTCAGGATGTTGCGCGATAAACGACTCGTTTAAAGCTTCTAGCTGTGTATAGTAGCTGGCGTAGGAGGGACTTAATATTTTCATATTTTCAATAAAGTTTTCCTTGTATCCGCTCTGCTGTTGGAATTGTCGTAGTAGTGTCGCCATTTTCCCCGCAGGTGATTGCTTATATTCCTCAGAGGAGCGATAAGTAATATAATCTGCAATCGATTTACGTTTAAAAAATGTCTCGGGTTTTTCTGTGGCTTCCTCCAAGCTATTCAGCATATCTTGCTGCACCTGCTCTACCTGAACTCCCCCTTGTGATTGAAAAATATTCTCCATATAACTTACCAGTTCGTCACTTCGTTCATCATTCCATAAACTATTCTTTTCAACACTCATCTCTAAAGCCATGTCATCTAAGTATGACACGATTTTTATATAAGCCTCTCGCTGCGCTTCTGTCTCAATTGGATGCTGGAGAAACCGTCCAAAATGCAGGGATAAATAGATGCCAAACGTACCTGGAAAGCTATGAACAAGCTTCTCGCGTATACTTATACCAGCTTGATCCTGTAGCATCAGCGCTTCAAAGCTCTCATCAATATTATAGTTTTGAATAAGCTTGTCTAGGTTAGCTTGGACATTTTTGATCTGGAGCAGCTTTAGCTCCTGTAAATGTCTGTACTGGGACAGTTTTGTTTCTTTATGCTCACTTGTGAGGATGGCTTTAATTTGTTGAATTGTCATGCCAAAAGAACGCAAAACACAAATTTCTTTTAAGCTCACGATATCGTGTGCTGAATAATTTCGGTAACCATTAGGGAGTAACTCAGGAGAAATGAGTCCTTGCTGCTCATAATAGAGCATCGCTTTTTTTGTTAAGCCACATAACTTACTGGCCTCCTTAATGAACATATATCTCACTCCTTTTGCCTTCCACGATAATCTACTCCCCAAGGGTGGAGTCAAGCTTGTATATTGCTATGTGTAATTTTTTTGAATTGAGACGGTGTAATCCCGATGGTCCGCTTAAACAGCTTATGGAAATAAGCTACATCTACATAACCAACCTGTTCGCTAATTTCCTGTACTTTTAAATGTGGTTCGTGAGTGAGTAACCGCTTGGCATGTTGTAGACGTACATCTGTCAAATAATCTGTAATCGTATGGCCTGTTTCCTGCTTAAAGAGCTTGCTAACATAAGTAGGTGTTAAATAAACGATGGAGGCTAAAGCGTTTAAATCAATTTGCTCCGCATAATGCTCATGAATAAATTGCTTAATTGTAAGCGTAGCCGAAGCTAAGCTTGCTAACCGATCTGCACGAATGACCTCCAGCTTGGACAGAAAGATATCTACAACATAACTCACAAGCTCATCATAGCAAAAAAATACATACAGATCGCTTTTTAATTGTTGCAATATTAGGTCATGGAAAAAGGTCGTCCATTCGTCTACTTCATGCTCGATTTTGCCCGAGATAAGGCAGCATAAATCATAAATATGTGATATTCCTCCTTGTTGCTCCTTAATACTGTTGAAGTTTTGTATAAGCCAATGTTGAAGTGACGTTGTATTTAAAATTTTCAAATCATTTATAAGTTGAGGATAGGCTTCTAGTTGCCTTACCTTTATTTTTGCCAAGGAAGGGGGAGAGAGGGGATGGCTGAAAAAGTGTATACGATTGCTGTATAAACCTTGATCACAGGTATAACGCGCAATATTAAAGGCTGATTGTAGTTGAGTCAGATTTCTGCAAAGTCCACCACTTCCAATATGTAAAGGAAAGCTTTCTTGCTCCGCATAAGCTAACAGTTGTCTCCCAATTTCATCTAGCTGCTCAGGTGAAGGCGGTTGAGTGAAATAGGTTATCCAACCTTGATAAGTCTGATCGTCCCATAATAAGTCCAATCCCATTCCCATATTTTCCCTATCTAAATCAGATTGATTCGTATAATGGGTGAGCTGCACTTGAAGTTGTTGAAGTCGACTTGCACAAAGCTTTAAATGAAGTGCTTCATTACTTTTTAATATAAACGGAACAAAAAATGAATGTGGAAATTCAATATTAATTTTATTAATCGTGGTCAAGGGAACCGCCTCTAATTGCTTATCCCTGTTCTCTTCTTGCGTCAACAGCGCACTTAGCAATAAAATACGTTGTTCCTTTACTTGGTTAAGCTTAGTTAGTTGTTCTTGCTGGAGACGATATAACAATTCAAATAACTGCTCTTTATTTATAGGTTTTAGTAAATAGTCCACAGCACTACAGCGTATTGCCTCTTGGGCGTAACCAAACTCAACATAACCACTCATCAGGATCGAGCGAATATGTGGGTAGTGATTTTGAACCTCTTTGATTAAAGGCAATCCACCTAGCACGGGCATTCGAATATCTGTAATAACGACATCTACTCCAAGGTTAGGGAGTGCTTCTAGCAGATCTTGACCATCAGCAAATATGCCTACAATTTGAAATATGGGATTTTCTTTTTGAATCATTTTTGCTAATCCTTCTCTAATTAGCACCTCATCATCTACAATAACTATGCGTAGCAAGTTAAAGCACCTCCTTTAAAAAATAAGCTAAGGGATGACAGGCATGGCTAAGCGCGGGTTTACGATATTAAACTCTTGCTAAGCAGGCTTAGTCCTGAATGGTGATCGTTACGGTAGTACCACGGTTAAGCTCACTGTCTATTTGGAGCGTAGAAGTATGTCCATAATGTAGTATAAGCCTCTCACTGACGTTACGTAGACCCATACTGAAATGAGAAGACGAGGACACTGGCTGTGACTGTAAGGGAGGATGAACTGCGTGATGATTTGCGTGATGTAATGTGTTCTGAATTGCGTGATGAAATGTGTGCTGAAGTGAATGACGAAGAGCGTTCAACGTGTCTGGATTCATGCCACAGCCATTGTCGGTAATTTTAAATTGTACGGTATGATCCTCCTTATAGCCTGAGATTGTTATTAAACCACCGTGTGCCTTATCGTTAAAACCATGAAACACAGCATTTTCAACAATAGGCTGAAACACCAGCTTAATCATAGGTAACTGTAACAATTCATCTGGGATATGAAGCTCAAGTGAAAATTTATGCGGAAAACGGATCGTTAACAGGTCAACGTAATTTTGAATATGCTCAAGCTCTTGTTGAATGGTTACTAATTCATCGCTATGGACAATACCATAACGCATTTGTGATCCAAGTAAGTAAGTCATTTTGGCAATTCGAGGTTCATCACTGCCTTCAGCGAGCATTCGAATAGATTCTAATGTGTTGTAAATAAAATGGGGGTTAATTTGATTTTGAAGTGCATGTAAATCAGCTCGCCGCTTGCGTTCCTCTGTCAGGGCAACTTCTTGAATTAGCTCTTTAATCCGAATAAGCATAATATTGAAGTGACTGGCGATGATTCCAATTTCATCATTGTATTTGGGAGTGAGAAATACATTTAAATTTCCATGTTGAACTTGGCGCATGAGCTTCACTAAAGCTTTAAGTGGTGAGGTAAGTGCAAACGTGAGTAAGGTGGCTATACCAAGCGCAAAAGAAATAATAATTAATGTAGTTAACATTAATGTGTTGCGGTTACTTTTCATTGGCGCCATCAGTTGGCTTAAAGGAATCGTAACGATGCTGGTCCAGCCCGTTTGTACAGACGTATCGTAGACTGCAAGCTGCTCAATCCCTTGGGTATCAACAAATTCAAAATGCCCAGATGTATTATCCTCCACATTTTCTACATTCCCGACATTCCCTTGAATCCCAAGCTGCCGAGAAAGGGGAGAGCGTCGTGTGGTAATGACTGATCGTTTATATTGATAGGCTTCATAGCTTGCAAGCTTGTCTCCATAAATTGGTTGCCCGTGTTGATCTACAATCAATGCATGGCCTTGGGTCGTCCCTTCCAGTGCAGTGATAACATGCTCTAGCAAGGATAGATTAACGTCGATTACGATGATGCCTATGTTTTGTAAGGCACTGGCGGATTGAATCGTTCGGAGTACACTAAATACTTGTCTATGTTTAGGATCGGAGCCATTCATTACAATCTCACTTTTACCTGTGACAACGGGATTTACACCATTATGCTGGCTTAATTGTTGCCAAATCTTGAGTCTTTTTTCTGGATACAGGGTATGAATTCCCGGCTTGTTATCATAAAAAATAGCCCCTGCTCGATCTACTAAATATACCGCTGAGATTTCTTCCTTACTATGGTTTAAAAAGCTCAGAAACATATGTAAATCATTGCTTTTTTCCCAGCTTGTTTCGGGATTTGCTAGGTGCTGCTGCACATTTGCATGGTATAGAGGTAATGTCGTATATCGTTTTAAATCTGCAATGTAGTTATCAAGCACAGCAGTTTGATCCTTGGTTACTTGAATCGCACTGTTGACCGCATTTTGCCGAATGACCTCCATCGTAGAACGGGAGGACAAATAGCTGACATAAGTAATAGGTACTGAAATAAGAAACACAAATAGCAAAATTAACTTTTGCTGCATGGACAAATTCGCTAGCTTTAACCAACCGCCACGCAGCAAAACGATAACCTTCATTGTATTGTCCTTTCCACACAACTTAGATACGTTAACGCAATATCCTACTTCACCGCACCACTGGTCACACCCTCAAAAATATAGCGCTGTAGAAATAAATACAAAATAACAGTAGGCAATAAAATTAATAAAATGGCAGCACAGATCAGGTTCCAATCCGCAGTGTTGACGCCTTGGAAACGCATGAGTACTGTTGTCACTACACCTAAGCTTTGCTTGGGCATATACAGATATGGAATGTACATGTCATTATAAATACTGATTGTTTTTAAAATGACGAGTGTGGCTGTAGCTGGAGTTAAGAGTGGGAAGATGACCGAGCGATAGATTTTGAATAATGAAGCCCCTTCGACCATAGCACATTCATCCAAATCGATAGGGATGTTGCGAATAAACTGAAGATACAAAATAATCTGAATCACATCTGCCCCTACATATAAAATAATTGGTGCTCCTAATGTATTATATAAGCCCAAGCCTTTAATAATGCCAAAGGTTGCAACCTGAGTTGTAATGCTTGGAATGACAGTAGCTACAATGTAGGCGCCAAAAACAAGCTTTTTGCCTCTAAATTTAAACCTGCCGAGCACATAAGCGACCATGGTTCCAAACAAAATATTTAAGCATAACACCACGATGATAATGAGGAGGATGTTGGCAAATCCGCTAAGTAAACGACCACGCTCAAATACAACTTGGAAATTTTCCATATTAAAAAAGCTTTGTGGTAATGCCATCGTGCTTGACGTGTTGAACTCCGTTGTTGATTTAAAGGCATTTACGATGACGACATACGGGGGGAAGAGGACAACAAACACGCCAAAAAATAAAGAAATATATTTTATGATCGTCTTGAAGTAGCTTTTCATAACGCTGTTCATGCTCATGCCTCCTTCCCCCCTCGACTAAGCACCCATTGCTGGATTAAAAGAATCATGATCACAAATATTAGCAAAATAATACTCATTGCGGAGGCTAACCCATAGTTGTTGTAGGCAAATGCAGTATCGATGACACGCTGTACATATGTTTGTGATGCACCTGCAGGTCCTCCCTTGGTAAGTACAAAAGGCAAATCAAACACTTCTAATGCGCCGGTAACGGTTAAAAATAAATTCAGCTGAATTACAGGCTTAATATTAGGTAATGTAATCCGTCCTAACGTCTGGAAAGCCCCTGCACCATCGATTTTTGCTGCTTCATATATATCACGCGGAATCGCCTGTAGAGACGCTAAATATATAACCATGTTGTACCCCATAAACCTCCAAAATCCAGTAGAAGCAAGAGCATAGTTGACCAATCCTTCTGTACCTAGCCAACTTGTCTGAGAAAGCTGCGTTAATCCCAAACTGTTTAAAAATAAATTTAATGAGCCATTTGTCGTATCAAATACATAACCAAACATAAAGGCGACCGCCACGCCGTTCATAATATAGGGCAGAAATAACATCGTGCGGAAAAAATTACGCCCTCGCAGCTTACTGTTCAGCACTATGGCAAAGTAAATGGCAACGATATTTTGAATGATGCCCATTACAAAATAAGCAAAATTGTGGCGGAACACCCGAAATATATCGGGATTTTCAAACACCTCCTTATAATTGGCTAAGCCCACCCAAGGTTTATCAGGGCTATAGCCATCCCAATTAGTGAAGCTATAGTAAATAAGCTTTGTGGCAGGGTAATAGGTGAGCAGAAGGAGTAGTGACAAAGGGATAATTAAAAAGGAAACGATAATGAGTAGCTTTTGTTTATTGTAAGAAAGATGTCCAAACATGAAGCCCCTCCTTTCTATGTAGCTAGTTACCAGTTGTAAAGCTGGAGGGGGACAATGCTACGAATATGAATAAGAAAATAAAGCTTCGAAACTTATTCGTAAAAACCGCCCTCCCCAATTAAATTAGTATCCTAAGTCCTTTTTCGCCTTCGCCCAAGCTGCATTCCACTTATCAAGTACTGCTTGAGGCTCCTTAGCAAGCACAAATTCCTGAATGATGGCAGGTAAGTCGATTTGTGCTTTGTTTGAGATTTCAGTCACCGCGGCATCATCCGTAAGTCCCTCTTGGAGCTTCACTCCCGTGGACTGAAATTCAACAAGCTGAGGCAGTTTGGATTGACGATCCTTAAGGGGGGGAATAAAGCCTGCAAAGTCCTCATACCCCGAATCCTCTAACATCCATTTCACAAACGCCTTTGCTGCTTCTACATTTTTACTATCCTTAGCAACAGCATAAAAAAAGTCAGGACTTAACCCAGCATGTAGCTCGCCTGAATTGTCATACGGTAATGGGAAAAATCCAACATTGTCTGAGGTTGTACCCGCACCAATGATCTGATTAATAACCCAGTTGCCTAAATAGTACATCCCCATTTTTCCTGACGCGATATCCTTTTTCGATTGCTCCCAATTCGTAGAGTTAATATCTGGCTCCAAATATCCCTTTTCATTTAGCTCTTTTAATAGTGAAAAGGATTTGCCATACCCGTTATCTAACGTGAAGGGCGTATCTGTTTTAAGTTTAGTATTTGGAAAAGCTGCATTATTTTCAATGAGACGTGGCGTGTCATAAGCCCATGTATTTAGCGGCCATTTATCTTTAAAGTTTGAGGCGAGCGGGATGACGTTGTTTTGCTTCAGCTTCTCACATGCGGCAAGAAACTCATCCCATGTTTTCGGTATGTCTGTAATTCCTGCATCAGCAAACGCCTTTTTGTTATATACAATGCCTGCCGTCGCACTCCCTGTAGCAATGCCATACACTTTATTGTCAAAGGAGTGGAAGTCCTTAAACGTGATCTGATCATTTAAACCTAAGTCATCTAGTGGGGCAAAGTATTTAGGGAGGTCAGAGTTCGGAATATTGGGAATGAACAACACATCAGGTAATTCACCACTTGCCATACGTACCTTTACTTGCTGGTTATAGTCGGTTTGGGATGCCTCAAATTCAATTTGCACATTAGGGTATTTTTCATTAAAGCGTTTTAAATATTCGTCATATTCCTTTCCAATCATATCTGTGCGGTTCGTAAGGAAAGTGATGGAACCACTTAGCTCACTCGTCGCATTGGACTTATTAGCTGGATTGGAGTCAGCAGGAGAGTTTGTTGAAGGAGAACCACACGCGGTTAGCAAGAGTGAACAAATGAAAATAAACACAAATGCTAGTAACCCATATTTGTTAAATTGCCTTTTATTCATTTTACCCGTCCCCTTTATTAGTTTGTTAGCGTTTACAGAGAGTATAAGCATAAACCTAGCTTCAAGAAATGGAGTCAATTATGATTAATTGTATTCTTTTATGCATTTGTAATTACTCCCTTGTATCTCGATATAAATGAAGTTAGATTAATAATTATGTTAATTGATTAATAAAGATGTTGATAAGTATGGGTAAAGCAAATAAAATGAAGGAAGAGATATAACGAGAGGAGATTTAATAGATGGCGATTATTGTGCAACCAACTGAAGGTTTGTTTCATTTGCAGGGCGAAAGTATGAGCTACGTGATTCAAATTTTGAACGATACTCCTGTTCACGCATATTGGGGTAAGCGCTTACGTAATGATGCGGATTTAAGCCAGCTTGCGGATTGTGATAAGCACACAGGGCTGGATCGTTTACCACAGGAATACCCTCAATACGGAACTGGTGATTTTCGTTATCCGGCTTACCAAGTGAAGCTTGAAGACGGCACCAGAATTACTGAGCTAAAATATAAGTCGTACACCCTCTCAGCAGGGAAGCAAAAATCAGGTATTTTACCAGGGGTGTATGTTGAAACAGACGATGAGGCGGATACGTTAGAGCTTCACTTAGAGGATGCTTATTCAGGGCTACAGGTTACCCTTGTTTATACGTTATTTAAGCAAGGTGATGCCATTACACGTTACACTCGTATCGTAAATAATAGTAAAGCAAGCTTAGTACTACAGCAGGCATTAAGCATGTCTGTTGATTTCCCGGCAGGGGATATGGATATGGTCTATCTCTCAGGGGCATGGGGAAGAGAAGCACAATTAACTCGCAATGCGGTTAAAGAGGGAGCAAATGTCATTGAGAGCCGCAGAGGGGTAAGTAGTCATCAGTTAAATCCATTTGCAGCATTAGTGAGTCCAGATGCGGATGAGCGCCGGGGGGAAGTATACGGCTTTAGTTTTGTGTATAGTGGCAATTTTGAAGCAAGAGCTGAAAAGGATTCATTCCAATCGATTCGCTTTGCTATGGGGATCAATTCCTTTGATTTTGGATACGTATTAGAGGAAGGTGCTGAGTTTGAAACGCCTGAGGTTGTGATGGTTTATTCCAGTCAAGGCTTAGGTGAAATGTCCAGAATCTATCATCGGTTATATCGTACTAGATTATGTCGTGGACAATACCGAGACACAACTAGACCAATCCTTGTTAATAACTGGGAAGCGACCTATTTTGACTTTACCGAAGAAAAGCTAGTGGATATTGCAACAGAGGCATCCAAGCTAGGGATAGAGTTGTTTGTGCTTGATGATGGCTGGTTTGGTTCGCGTAACTCAGATAACAGCTCTTTAGGAGACTGGATAGTTAATCCAAGTAAGTTGCCGAATGGACTTAATAAGTTAGCAGAAAGAATTAACGACGTAAATATGAAGTTTGGGTTATGGGTAGAGCCAGAGATGATCTCACCAGATAGTGATTTGTATCGTGCTCATCCAGACTGGTGTCTGCATGTCCCAGATCGTCGCCGAACAGAATTTAGATGGCAGCTTGTGCTAGATTACAGTCGCAAGGAAGTAAGAGACTATATTTATCAATCGTTACATCAAATTTTCTCAACTGTACCAATCTCTTATGTTAAGTGGGACATGAACCGTAATTTAACTGAAATTGGTTCAGCCGATTGCCCACCTCATAAACAAACTGAAATTGCGCACCGCTATGTACTTGGTTTATATGAGTTGCTAGAACAAATTACGTCTGAATTCCCGCATATTTTGTTTGAGTGCTGCTCTAGTGGTGGCGGTCGTTTTGATCCTGGGATGCTATATTACATGCCACAGACTTGGACGAGTGATGATTCGGATGGGGTTGAACGTCTAAAAATTCAATACGGTACTAGCCTCGTCTATCCTGCGAGTTCGATTGGTGCGCACGTCTCGGCATCACCGAATCATCAGGTAGGGCGTGTTAGTCCAATCACGTTCCGCGGTGACGTTGCGATGTCTGGCAACTTTGGTTATGAGCTAGATTTAACGGCGTTGTCTGAGGAAGAGAAGGAAGCGATCAAGCTACAGGTTGCACAATACAAGGAAATCAATAGCATTGTTCAACAAGGAGATTTATATCGTCTAAAAAGTCCGTTTGAAGGCAATGAAACTGCATGGATGTTTGTCTCGGAAAATAAACAGGAAGCGATCGTGTTTTATTTCCGTGTGCTTGCACAGCCAAACTCCATTCGTCGCAGAGTATATTTAGAAGGACTTGATCCTAGTCTTAACTACAAGCTTGTTCCTGTAGAGGGCGTAGAAAATCGAGTTAAACGTTATGATGGACAGTTGCTAGGTGGGGATCGCCTCATGCAGGCTGGACTAATAATTGATGAGGTGCAAAGAGATTTCTATAGCACATGGTTTAGATTAAAGGCGGAATAATAGCATATGTAAAACCTAAAGATACTTTAAAGTAGGTTTCGTAATAAAGAAATAACCCGAACTACCAACGAAAATTTTTAAAAATTTCGTTGGAGAGCTCGGGTTTTTTACATTTATATCGATTGATCGTTTAAATGGGATCAATAAAAGGAATATGATTTTAACAACAATCGCAAGAACGCTCTGGATCGTAGCTACCAGCCACTAGTTGGTTTCCATAATTTTAATTGCCATTTAGTCCACGTACATAGGTTAGAGAGAAGTCGTCTAGTGTGCCCCAAGCGCCCCCATTTGTCTGAATTGAAGCACCAATGGTTAATGTTCCATCCTCTACATATATGTTATTGATAACAGGGGTATTCCATTGAACCCAGCCATTCACACTGGTTGGAGTCTCTAGCTTTTGCGTTTTACTTGTAGCGAATAGCTTCATATTGGCGTTGCTGGCATCGCCACCTTGAATGTTCATCGATAACTGATAATAACCGGGCTGTAAGTTCGTTATTGTCTGCTCCACTGTGAAGTCAACCTTTTGTGCGCTATAAAAATGAAGGGAATAGTTCCCCGATTTCGCATCTGAGGCTTTATTTTGATAGTCCGTATGTGGAGCCAAGCCTTGACCATACGAGATTTTCCACATGCTACGATCGTTATTCTCGAAGCTGCTATTTTTCACTAAATTTTTCAACTGGATCGTTAGATTGGCTTGTGCTGTATGCCCCCCTGCCACTGTGCCGTTAATGATATAGCTACCTTGCCCTTTTCGGATCGCTTGCTGTAACGTTTGCTGGTCCCAGCTTACGCCTATAGTTCCTGTAGTGCCGTCATTATAGGTCACAGTCACGAGATTGGGCAATCTAACGGGTTCACCTGCATTTACGGTAATCTGAACGGGCTTTACAGAATCTATTTTTAAAGGAGCGACTGCACCTGTATCCACGTATTTGAACACATTTAAGGAGGGAAGAGGACGACCATTAAAATCAAATAAGGCTTGATTATCGACAGCACTACCCCCAAACCATTTACCTGCATCATGAGGGTCATATTCCTTAGCATAACTACTTGCCCAACCTGAGCCATATTGCTCCCAAAGCTGTTTATTACGCTGAATATCACTTGCAGGGCCTACGGGTAGCCAAGCGGGTTCCCAATAAAACACACCAATTCCTGCTTGCCCCACCTGAGCGACCGCATCAATCACATTTCGTAAGGAATTTGCTTGACCTTGTACACTAATAGGGTAATCTAGCGTTTGACCGCTGCTGGCAGGGGCTGTGTTTGGATGTCCATCGCCATCCTTGGTCGTATAAACATAAGAGGTTTCGGCAACCATCACCTTTTTGCCATATTGGTTTGCAACCTGTTTTAAAACCGCAGTTAAATTATTTAAGGTGCCATGCCAAAATGGATAATAGGAGCTGGCAAACACATCATAATCTACTTTGTTATCTTTTAGTGCTTTGGCATAGGAGTCATAACGCCCTGGTGTTTCTGGATTTGTAAAATGTAGCGCAACTAAAATATTGCGGTCAATCTCCCTTACAGCTTGACTGCCTTTATTAAACAAACGACTAATTTTGTTCCATTCTTTTTCCCCAATAAAAGACTGATTACTTTCATTTCCAATCTGCACCATGCCGATATTTATGCCAGCATTTTTCATTTGTTGTAGACTTGACTTTGTATACGTGTATACAGCCTGCTGTTTTTGCTCAAAGCTTAATTGCTTCCACGCCTTTGGTGCTTGCTGTTTAGCAGGGTCTGCCCAAAAATCAGAATAATGAAAATCAACCAGTAGCTTCATTCCATGTGCTGTCGCTCTTTTGCCAATGACAATCGCGGCGTCAAGATCGTTGTTTCCTCCACCATAACCTCTTTTATTTGAATCAAAGGGATCATTCCACACACGCACACGTATATAGTTCACGCCTGCCCCTTTTAACGTTGCGAAAATGTCTTGCTGTTGTCCTGATTCATTATAAAATTTCACGCCACTTTTCTCTAAAGACAAAATGCTGGATATATCTACGCCTTTAATAAAATCTGAACGTAACCCATCAACTTTTTTTACAAAAATGTCAGCAGGGACAGCTTTGACCTCATTTGCTCGATCCTCAAGTGCCTTTGCAGTAGAGCCAATATTCATCGGGAATAAAGCGATGATAATTGAAGTAATCAACAACAGTTTAAATGATTTTGTAATTTTGAACATCCTGTAATTAAAGCCCCTTTCTTAATTAGGTCTCTATTTAAAAATCAGTACATGACAACGATTGGAGGTGGTAGCTACGATCCAGATAGTTCTTGCGATTGTTGTTAAAATCATATTCCTATTATTGAAGTATATTTATGGATGGAATTTGATTTTAAGAGACAACCTTCAGAATCTCTCTGTCTCTTCGCTAGTTTAGGTTAGCTGTCAAGCACTAAATTTCAAGATTGAGCCTCATTTAGATGATTTAATTTAATTAATCAAAGCCAACAAAAAAATAGAGCGCTTACAATTGAATTGTATAATCAATATAACAGACAACGCCACATCCCTAACAGGACACAATTACAATATTTTGTGTGTTTATTCAACCACCTTCTCAGCTATAATAGAGAAATAACAGCTTAACGGTACAATCTTTCTGTAAGAAAGATACTTCGAGAGAGCATAAACCGCTCTCAGCTACGTAGCCTCCCACCCGAAACATTGTCAGGCGCGGATTAGTAAGTAGAGCCTGAAATTAAGGTGTAATGATATTTTTTATGACAAATTTTAATTTTGTGCACACTTTAGTACGTAGAAGTGATAATATAAGAAAAATGAATTCATCGAAGTGAGGTAGGAAACCATTATGAAATTTATAAGCACAAGAGGAAATGTAACACCAGTTGGTTTTATTGATACGGTTTTAATGGGACTTGCTGATGATGGCGGCTTAATGGTTCCAGAGCAAATTCCTGTTGTTTCTGCGCAAACGTTGTCTTCTTGGCGGGGAATTAGCTATCAGGATCTATTTTTGAAAATATTTGCTTACTACACGAATGACGAAATTCCTTATGAGGATTTAAAGAAGATGGTAGAAACTAGCTACAGCACCTTCCGTACACCAGAGGTGACACCGCTTCATAAACTTAATGATTCTTCTTATATTCTTGAGTTATTTCATGGCCCAACCTTTGCCTTTAAAGATGTGGCATTACAATTTATAGGTGAATTATATTCGTATATCTCCAAAAAACATGGTGAAATTATTCATATTTTAGGGGCAACCTCTGGAGATACTGGAGCGGCAGCGATTGCTGGGGTAAGAGGTAAGGAAGGCATCAAAATTTGCATTTTGCACCCGCATGAAAAGGTAAGTAAAGTGCAAGAACTACAAATGACTACTGTAGATGATAATAACGTTCTGAACTTATCTGTAAAAGGAAACTTTGATGATTGCCAAAAAATCATTAAGGATCTATTCGCTGATCTAGAATTCAAGGGTAAATACCATCTACGTGCGATTAACTCCATTAATTTTGTGCGTATTTTAGCTCAAACTGTATATTACTTCTATGCTTATTTGCAGCTTAGTGAAGCGGATGCTGGCAAAAAGATTAACGTGACCGTTCCTTCGGGTAACTTTGGTAACATCTTCTCTGGTTTCCTTGCGAAAAAGATGGGACTTCCCATTGGTAAGCTGATCATTGCTACGAATGAAAACAATATTTTAGAGCGTTTTGTACGTACTGGCGAATATAAGCCTGGTGACTTTAAAGCGACGCATAGCCCATCAATGGACATTCAGGTGGCAAGTAATTTTGAGCGTTATTTATATTACTTGTTAGATGAGGATGCTGCACAGGTGAAAGCGGTCATGGACGACTTTAAGCTACATGGCGAAATCAAAATTAGTGATGAGTTGTTAGTACAGGTGGGACGTGATTTTGCAGCCCTAGGGGTAAGCAATGATCAATGTCTTGCGGCAATTGATAAGTACAACAAGCACAGTGGATATTTGCTTGATCCACATACCGCTTGTGGGATCGTTGCTACGGACACCTTCCAAGAGGAAGATGAGCTAGCGATTACATTTGCAACGGCACATCCTGCGAAATTTAATGAGTCCATTAGCTTGCTCCAAATTGAACAGCAATTCCCACCACAAATTGCCCAGTTGTTTGATAAAGAGCAACATCAGGTTGTCATTGAAAATAGCGAGGCCGCAGTGGTTGAGCAGTTAAAAGCATTTTTCTAACCAAAAATATAAATAAATTTACAAAAAAAGTCGATAAACTAACGAAATTGTGTTATATAATGCCTGATTCTTCTCTTTATACTATAATGGAGGGGAGTCAGGTTTTATTTTGGATATACTAGTGAAAGTTACCATGATAAAAGTTGTTTATGTCCAATCCAATGTTATGGCTCATGTTTGACAAATAAATGATAAAGAGGGATCATCCGATGAGTAACCAATCTATTTTAGCTAAAATCGATCATACATTATTGAAGCCTGAGGCGACAAAGGGGGATATTATTAAGCTTTCAGAGGAAGCTAAACAATATAAATTTGCTTCGGTTTGCGTAAATCCATTTTGGGTAAGCACAGCGGCAGAAGTATTAAAGGGTACAGAAGTAAATGTATGTACTGTGATTGGATTTCCTTTAGGCGCTTCTGCATCTGAAGTGAAAGCATTTGAAGTGAAAAAGGCGATCGAAGATGGCGCAACAGAAGTGGATATGGTATTAAATGTTGGTGCACTTAAAGCTGGTGATTTAGAAGTGGTAACCAACGATATGGTTCAAGTTGTAGAAGCTGCAAAAGGTAAAGCATTAGTTAAGGTTATTTTGGAAACTTGCCTTCTTACACCAGAAGAAATCGTAACCGCATGTAAATGTGCAGTAAAAGCGGGTGCAGATTATGTTAAAACATCCACTGGTTTTTCAACTGATGGTGCAACAGTAGAAGCTGTAAAATTGATGGCAGAAACTGTAGGGCCTAACATTGGTGTCAAAGCATCTGGTGGTGTACGTTCCTTAGAGGATGCACAAGCGATGATTGCTAACGGCGCAACAAGACTAGGATCAAGTGCTGGTGTGGCGATTGCAAAAGGTTTGCAAGGACAAGCTGGCTACTAATATTAATCGGTTCGGAATCCACGCCCTTAATATAATGACAAGCTAATATATAGTTTTTTTATTTAATAATGAAACCTGTACTTTACGAGATTATTCGTGAAAGTGCAGGTTTTTTTATGTTATTACATACATTTTCACTAGTATGGGGCATCCCTTTAAATAAGTGGCTGACAAATAGCCCAAACTAGCGAAGAGACAGAGCGATTCTGAAGAACGTCTCTTAAAACCAGATTCCAACAATTTAATTGTTACCAATGATAAGGAATCTGGTTTTAACAACGATCGTAAGAACGCTCTGGAGCGAAGCCTCCCAGCTCTATCCTTGTCAGCCAATATTTATTTTCAATTTATTTTATAACCTTTTTCTACACCCTTCCGTTACATAAGCAGAAGCAACACCTAGGTGAAATAAAAATAAAAGTTGAAAGAGGAACGTCATGATACAGATTGAAGGATTAAGTAAAAAATATCGTGGTAACAAGTGGGCTCTCCAAGATGTAAACCTTACTTTTAGCGAAGGTATGATTGGTTTGCTGGGGCCAAATGGTGCAGGGAAATCTACATTAATGCGGATTTTAGCCACATTGGCATCTCCAACGACAGGAATCGCTACTATTCAAGGTATTCCATTAACTAAAGCAGATGAAATTCGTAAAATGATTGGCTATTTACCTCAGCAATTTCAAGTATATCCGCAAATTACAGGGGAGGATTATTTAGATTACGTTGCGGTAATGAAGGGCATGAAGGATATTAGAGAGCGTAAAGCAGAGGTTGCCAAGCTGTTAGAGCAAGTAAACCTTGTAGATAAAGCAAAAAAGAAAGTAAAGACCTACTCAGGTGGGATGAAAAGACGGTTAGGCATCGCTCAGGCGTTGTTAGGTTCTCCAGAGATATTAATTGTAGATGAGCCTACTGCGGGCCTTGATCCAGAGGAGCGCGTTCGCTTCCGAAATTTGTTAACTCGCTTTAGTATTGGGCGTGTTGTTCTATTGTCTACCCATATTGTGGCGGACATTGAAAGTAACTGCCGTCAAGCTGCGGTGATCGATAAAGGGCATGTGTTATTTTCAGGAGATTTGAAGCAACTACAGCAATATGGTGAAGGTAAAGTATGGGAAGCAACGGTAAGTCAAGAACAGTTTGCATTGCTTGATCCGATGAATGTCATTTCTACACATAGACAGGATGAGGATATGGTATGCAGAGTCATTGGTACGCCGCCTGTAGGAATGAATGTGAGGTATCTTTCTCCTACATTAGAGGATGGTTATTTATCCTTGCTTCGTAGTCAAGGAGAGAAGACCTATGTATAAATGGAAACGTCAATTTAGTCATGAGTTTGCTATGATTTTTCGTAATCCTTTGTTGCTTATTCTACCACTCATCTTTGCGGGATTTTACAGCTATGTGTTATTTAATGCTGCTCCAATCGATAATCTATTTCAGCTAGCTTATAACTATCATGGTGTGGTGAATACGTTTACCCTTGGTTTAGTCATATTTATGGGAATTGCTACGATAAGACGGGATACGTATCGCCAGTCCTATGATTGGATAGAAGGTTTGCCGATTTCTTTTGCAATGCGAGTGACCGTTAAATATGTTGTGGGTATGCTATACTTCTCCATCTTTACGCTAATTGTAGGCATTGTATATATGATTGCTTCTCAGCGGATTGGCATCGAACCTTCATTATATATGAACCATATAAGCTATTTTACGACTCGTTATGAGTTGTCTTATCTTGTGACTTATGCGTTAGCAATGCTACTTGCGGTGTGTATTCCGAATCGAGTGATTTATTTAATTGGCTTTTGTACATGGATGTTTGGAACGTTTTTTATGCAAATTTTTATTATTGAACGGACTAATTTCTATTTCTTAAATACGTTTCACCTTAGTCAGTTGTACGTATCAAGCAATTTTGATAACGATTTGTGGAACTACAATTTAATCCTTAATGAAATAAATGCATCAAATCTGTTTGTTATTGCTTTTGCACTGATGCTGTTAGTGATTGCAATTATGTTACTTGATTTGAAGCGCCCAACTCGGCTTAGAAAAATAAATGCCACAGCAAGTATACTTGCTATTGTGATAACGTGTGTATGCTTTATTCCCTATGCCCAAATCTGGGAGGAACGTCATGATAAAGTGCAACAACTCGTCAATAATCCCAATATAAAAACCTACGCACAATTGTATAGTGACGTGGAAGAGGATTTACCCAAGTTTACGTTCACAATACAGCGTTATGATATTGATGTGGAGAAGGAGCAAGACGATACAACAAACATGAAGGTACGGCTACAAGTGCCTACGAAGCAGCTTGGGAAGGCAAGTGATTTAAAGCTAACGTTAAACCATGTATTTAAGGTTGATTCCGTCATGATTGAGGGTGAAAAGGTAGACTTTAAACGTGATTTTGATTGGATATCGATTCCAGTCCAGCCTTCAGACAAAAATATGATGCAGGTGGAATTAAGCTACTCTGGTCAAGTTTATGATTACCCCTATAACGAAAAGAGCCCAGTTAGAACGTTTGCCTTTGTAAAAGGTAAAAATGTATTTTTGCCCTACAGTATGGCATGGTATCCGTTAGCAGGGCAACACAATCTTTATGCTAAAGAGGAAAACTTAAAATCCTATTTTCTATTCACTGGGAAAATTGATTATGTTGCGGATTGGAATATAAGCATGAAGGGCTTTGACAGTAAGCTTGTCACAGGCCTGACTGAAGAGCAGGCTGCAGCAGGTGAACAGAAATTTAGCGGTTCTAACCTGCCTTATGTAAGTATGCTTGGTGCTGATTTCATCACGGTAAAGGAAGCAGGCTTGCCTGTAATTATATATACCACGCCTTATGCAAAAGGAAGGGCGGAAGCGATCGCCAGTTCATGGAAAGAGGGCTATGATTATTTCACCTCTTGGCTAGGTCCATTAAGAAATAATATTTCAAAAGCACTTATTATAAATAAACAAAGCTATATAGAGCCCATAAACGAAGGTGATTTAGCTGTCGTTTATCGGGAAGAAAATGAAATTAATTACTTGTTAAATCAAATGATGTTAGGCTCGAAGCAAGGCTTCTCCTATACACAAAATCCTAAAAATGATGTAAGGACAAAAATCAGAGGATTGATCTGGTATGTCTATTCCAGGGAAGTGACTAATTTATCCGATGAAGAGATTTTAAATTATGAGGGTGACTCTCGAATGGTCAATGAGGTCATTAATCGTGGCTCACAAACGGAGGAGTCAGAACTAGGGTTACGAATGCGTGAGCAGGTTGCGGCTGCGATTGATAAAGGTAAGCTTAATGAGGTTAAAGCGTTGCTGAAATATTATTATGAGCAAGGCTTAGAAATTCCGCCTCATTATGAAAATGTGAGCAAGCAGACTGGCACTGCAGCCAAAGATAAACCTGTTACCTATGAGGAATGGCAAGCAAAATGGAAGCAGGTGATTACGCCATGAGCATCTTAAGCCATCAATTAAGGACGACCCTGCGGATGCAATGGAGGTTAGTCAAGGAGCCTATATTTTTATGGACAATGACTTACTTGATTTTCTTACTAGTGACGATTTTTATCGCAGATCCAACGAAACCAAGACTAACCTTTTATTATGCTGAAATGGGGATGTTTCCTCTCATTATAATGGTCATGACCGTGTTGTTAGGCCGTGAATTTGGGGGTGGAGGGATGGAGATGATCGCCACCTACCCCGTATCTTTACGGTGGATTGCCTTTCGAAAATGGCTAGGCACCCTCATCTATATTGCAATAGCAAACATAATATGGATGATCGCCTATATCATGCAATTTGGTAAACTAGAGCCATGGATATATGCATGGGGGGAAGGTGATAAGGTAGTTTCAGAAAATGCCTTCTTCGCTTTATTTATGCAAGGGCTACCCGCATACATGCTAATGGCTTCATTGGTCCTATTGGGGACGGTATTATTTCAAAAAACATACGGTGGCTTGCTCTTTGGCTTCTCGTTATGGGCGTTAGATACACTTAGCGGTGGCGGACTCCTTCGCAAGTTTACGTTATATGCTAATTTATTAGAACAGGATACATGGTTCACAACTAATCGAATTACTTTGCTTCTCTTTACTGTCATATTTTTAGTTACCGCTTTATGGTTGACAGGAATTCGGGAGCGCTGGATTGGTAAAGACGAAGAGTAAATAAACTAAAGAATAATAAGTAAAATAATGTAAGAGGGGGATGACATGATTTCAGATGAAATATTGACAGAACGAATGGCTCAAGGTGATCAAGAGGCGTTTGAAATAGTAGTAACTAGATATCATGGCCCTCTATTGAGCTTTTTGACTGGACATCTTCATGATCGCTCTAAAGCAGAGGATTTTGTACAGGAAACGTTCCTGCGTTTAATTCGCCATTTACGTAAGCATGGAGAGCTTGCCCAGCTTCGTCCTTGGTTATATAAGGTGGCCCTTAATCTATGTCGAGATTTTTGGCGCACCTCTCTGTTTCGTAATGAGCAGCTTGCTCCAGAAAATATGCCTGAAGGTGTCGATCTTTCTCCAGACGCACAAGCGATTATGGAACAAGAAGTGTTGAATGCACAGTTGGTTTCGATTTTGCAGACGTTACCTGACATTCAGCGGCAAATTGTAATCTTACGATTTTTTCACGAGTTAAAGCTCCAGGAAATTGCGGAAATCGAGGAGCTACCACTGAGTCTCGTCAAATCCCATTTGTATGGGGCGTTAAGGAAGCTTAAGCGAATTTTAGATTCACAGCAGGAAAATCCAGAAAAGGAGGCACGCCGATATGAAGATATTTTCTGAACAGGAATGGGACGATGAGGAATTAGAGGCGTTAGAGGAAAGCTTGAGAACACCACTTCGTAATGCTGTAAAATCGTTTCCGACTCAAGAAGAAAGTAGTGCTTTAATTCATAAATTACAAGTTGAGTTTGACATGCTTCGGGCTGACCTTGGCACAGAGGATACACCTCAGTTAGTTTTCAACAATCAGGTTAAACCTCCTTCCATTACACAGTTGCTTTTAAATCAATTTAGACTTAATCGAAAATATTTGCTCTCTGCATGTACGATCATATTTATGATGCTGATTTTTTTAGTTGACCCTGCAGATCCAGATGCATTTTTTGGCAGCTCAAGGTTAACAAACCTGTTTGCATTCATTATTCCGCTGTTGATCATTTTGTCGATGTTGTTTAGTTTCCGTTCTTGGGATCGCGGGATGTCAGCGTTAGAAAATATTACGCCCTATCCACCGGTATTGGTCATCTATTGCCGAATGCTAATCATTATTGGATTAATTTTAGGTTGGGCAACGGTTTCCTCCGTTATTGCAACGATTCGCGTCTCAGCAATCAATGAGATGGACCTTCCTGTCTGGCCCTTTATATTACAATGGTTAGGTATTTCATTGATTATTGGTGGGATTTCCATGGTTGTCATGTTTTATAAAGGAAGCAAGTATGCACTGGGAGCCTCCTCGGTCATTTATATCATGTGGATATTTGTTACATCACAATCTGATCTCTATGGCTTCCGCATTACATTATGGCTCGGATCGCTTGGACTAAATATGAGTGAAGATATGTTTGTTAACTATATTTTATTAGGCTTAGGTATTGCTTTAATCATATTGGCAATCTTAAAAAGCTTTTCGTATACAGCGAACAAAAGTTTTCATAAAAATAGTGTTGTAGGCTAAGGGAGAGAAGCTTAGTGCTAAGCGTTAAAAACTTGAAGCAACAAATTGGTGAGATGACTTTAAGTGTGCCTGACCTGCATTTGCAGGCAGGCGTTACCCTTTTAGTGGGCGAAAATGGAGCGGGCAAAACAACATTCCTACGGCTATTAGCTACGGTGGATTCACTTCAACTAGGGGAAATATCCTATCATGGTCGCCCTTTGCAGGCCGATCTACCACTGATTCGTAGTCAAATCGGTTATGTTCCTTCTGAAATTCAAATGTATGAGGAAATGACCGCCCTTAGATGGTTAATGTATTTTGCTGAGTTGAAGGGCATAACCGATAAGAAGTGGATTAAAACTCTGCTGACAAAGTTTCATCTGCTAGAGTACGAAAATGTGAAGATCAGGCATATGTCGGAGGGTGTGAAGCGAAGATTAGTTATCGCCCAAGCGTTTTTAGCGTCTCCAGCCTTTCTTTTTTTGGATGAGCCTTTGAATGGAATGGATTTAAATGAACGCAAATGGGTTATCTCCTTGTTAAGCCAACTCAATCCGAATGTCATCATATTGGTAGCTGTTCATGAATTAAATGAATGGGAAGGTGTGGCAAACCATATCGTTTGGTTGGACAATGGAAGGATTGGTTTTAAGGGAACAGCAAGCCGTTGGTTAAATGAAGCACCGATGAAGGTGTTTGAAGGTATATTGACGATGGAAGACTGGGAAAATTTGGCTCCAAGTGAGTTAATATTTTTTAGACAAGAGGAAGGTGGCATGTTCGTCAGGGTGGTTGCGTATAACAAACCATTTGCTTCCTTGGTAGAAGTGCCTCCAATGATTGAGGATATATTTTTTATGAAAAAGGATCGTAGTCATCAAGAGCATGCGTCTAAGCATGAATCTTAGGTGATAGGGTTGCTTTCGTATATTTCATTTGAGGATTACATATACATCTTGCAGTAATTCATTTCCAAATGAAGTTGTGAGGTGAATGTGTTGGATGATCAAATGAAAAGGCCATCTCCACCTAAATCGATTCCCCAGCCAATACGTAGTGATGGCGCAGGAGGGATTGATCGCGGGCCACGAGACATTATGAGGGATTTACAAAATCCAGATATGCTTGTGCCTCCTGTGACGGATGCGGGGTTAATTCCTAACCTACGGTTCTCGTTTTCGGACACACATATGCAACTGAATCATGGTGGATGGTCCCGAGAAATTACGGTACGAGATCTCCCGATTGCTACAACATTAGCTGGAGTAAATATGAGCTTAACGCCTGGGGGAGTAAGGGAGTTGCATTGGCATCAGCAGGCGGAATGGTCGTATATGTTGCTTGGACATGCGAGAATTACAGCCGTAGACCAAAATGGACGGAATTTTATAGCTGATGTTGGGCCCGGCGATTTATGGTATTTCCCGCCTGGTATTCCGCATTCTATCCAAGGACTAGAGGATGGTTGTGAATTTTTGCTTGTGTTTGATGATGGCAATTTTTCAGACCTAAATACCTTGTCGATCTCAGATTGGTTTGCGCATACACCTAAGGATGTGTTGTCGGCAAATTTTGGCGTACCCATTGATGCGTTTCAATGTATTCCAAATGAACAAGTGTACATTTATCAGTCTGACGTACCTGGATCCATTGAGTCACAAAAGGTGGAGTCTCCTTATGGCTCCGTTCCTTTAAGCTTCAAACATCAGCTGTTGGCACAGCCACCGATTAAAACATCTGGGGGAAGTGTGCGAATTGTAGACTCTAGAAACTTCCCTATTTCCAAAAACATTGCAGCAGCACTAGTAGAAATCGAACCTGGCGCGATGCGCGAGCTGCATTGGCATCCTAATAATGATGAATGGCAATATTACCTCACTGGTGAAGGACGGATGACGGTCTTTGCGGGAAATGGAGTTGCAAGGACATTTGATTATCGTGCTGGTGATGTAGGGTATGTTCCGTTTGCTTATGGTCATTATATTCAAAATACAGGTACAACCTCATTATGGTTCCTCGAAATGTTTAAAAGTGATATTTTTGAGGATGTATCGCTTAATCAATGGATGGCACTTACACCGAAGCAATTAGTTGAAACCAATTTAAATGTGGGTCCTGAGCTAATGAATGCTTTAAAGAAAGAAAAGTCGCCTGTCGTTAAATATCCACCGTACACCTATTATCCTAAAAAATAAAACAAATAAAACTCATGAAAATTATCGGAATTACTCTTCCCAAAAGTCCTTTTCTATGAGAGAATGTAAAAAAATCAAAATAGAGGAGGCGTTATCGTAATGTCTAATGAACGTAAATTATCTTTTGAAACGTTAGCAGTTCATGCAGGTCAAGAAATCGATCCAACTACTTTGTCTCGTGCAGTTCCTTTGTATCAGACTACTTCCTATGGGTTTCGGGATACGGAACATGCAGGGAATTTATTTGGACTACAGGAATTTGGGAACATTTATACTCGTATCACGAATCCAACTAATGATGTGTTTGAAAAACGGATTGCTGCACTTGAAGGTGGGGTAGGAGCTTTAGCGACCGCTTCTGGGCAAGCTGCGATTACGTTCTCTATTTTGAATATTGCGGGTGCTGGTGACGAAATCGTTTCTTCAGCAACATTATACGGTGGAACATATAATTTATTTGCAAATACGTTATCTAAGCTAGGCATCAATGTGAAATTTGTGGATTCCTCTAACCCTGAAAATTTCCGAGCAGCGATTACGCCTCAAACGAAAGCATTATATGCAGAAACGATCGGTAATCCAAAAGGAGACGTTCTGGACATTGAGGCAGTAGCCGCAATTGCTCATGAGCATGGAATTCCACTTATTGTAGATAATACTTTCCCAAGTCCATACCTGCTTCGTCCAATTGAGTTTGGTGCGGATATTGTCGTACATTCTGCGACTAAGTTTATTGGTGGACATGGAACGTCGATTGGTGGCGTCATTGTGGATGGTGGTAAATTTGACTGGACAGCGAATGACAAATTCCCTGGATTAACCCAGCCAGATCCAAGCTACAATGGTATCGTATACTCAGACGCAGTTGGTCCGCTTGCCTATATTATTAAGGCACGTGTACAGTTGCAACGTGATATTGGTGCGGCATTATCTCCATTTAATGCATGGCTCTTGATCCAAGGTTTAGAGACACTACATTTACGTGTGGAGCGTCATAGTGAAAATGCGCTAAAAGTAGCGCAATATTTAGAGCAACATCCAGATGTGGCATGGGTGAGCTACCCAGGGCTAACGAGTCATGATTCTTATGCACTTGCTCAAAAATATTTACCTAAAGGACAAGGCGCGATTTTGACGTTTGGCATTAAAGGTGGCGTCGATGCAGGACGTAAAGTCATTGAAAATGTGAAGCTGTTTTCTCACTTGGCTAACGTAGGCGACTCTAAGTCACTCATCATTCATCCTGCTAGTACAACACACAGACAACTTTCTGAAGATGAGCAATTAGCTGCTGGCGTAAATCCTGAATTGATTCGTTTATCTATCGGCACAGAGTCCATTGATGATATTTTGTATGACTTAGAGCAAGCGATTGCGGCGAGTCAGCAATAATAAAATAATATCTTTTTCTGGCTCTATTTAGAAAATAGTACTTGACAACTAGTGGAGTTTGGTAGCTTCGATTCAGAGAGTTCTTGCGATTGTTGTTAAAATCATATTCCTTTTTATTGAAGTTTATTTATAGATGGAATTTGATTTTAAGAGACAACCTTAAGAATCTCTCTGTCTCTTCGCTAGTTTGCGTTAGCGGTCAAGCACTAATTTCAAGATTGAGCCCTTTTTCTAAATTAAAATAAAAAAGAAGGGCGCTTTCTGTGTTTAGAACAGTTGTTCAAACAGGTAGGAAAGAGAGCCCTTCTTATTTTGTATAGCATTAATGTGTTACCACACCCATTACAAATCCATCGTATCCCTTTTGACCAACAGTTTGAATCGCGGTAGCTGTAATTCTTTTCTCCTGCGCTAATAGATCGTAAAATTGCCTTACCCCCTGCACACGTGGATCTTCGCTTTCCGAATTAATTACTTCCCCTTCACGAATAACGTTATCCCCAATAATTAATGTCCCTGGATGAGAAAATTCAAGAGCCCATTTTAAATAATAAGGGTTATTTGGTTTGTCTGCATCAATGAAAATAAAATCAAACGGTTCTACGTTTTCTTGTTTCATTTGTGCTAATTGATCCAAGGCATTTCCTACTCGGATTTCCACAGAACAAGGCAGGTTTGCAAGATCTATATTTGCCTGAGCTACCTTGGCATGTAACGGGTCTATTTCTAAGGTCACTATTTTCCCGCTTTGTGATAATGCTCTGCCCATCCAAATTGTACTGTAGCCACCTAAGGTTCCAATCTCTAAAATACGCGTTGCACCTTTTAGCTGTACTAAAAGATTTAATAGCTTTCCTTGGGCGGGGCTTACATCATATGCAGGTAGCTCGTTTTGATGATTGGCAAGTAGAACTTGTTCTAATAGAGGATCATGAGGAATTAACTTCTCTGCAATATACTGATCAACTTTCTCCCATAATTTTTTCTGACTCATGTAAAACCACCTCAATTTTATTATTTTTGTTTTATTGTTGCTCTAAATTGATTGTAAATTAAAATTAAATATAAATATAATATATATAAAACATAAAATTATATAAAAAATATATAAATTAAAATTTAAGGAGGAGATCTAAAATATGAACCTACATGCTTTGCGTTTATTTCATACCGTTGCATCTACAGGGAGTGTGACTGTAGCTTCGGAGCAGTTAAAAATTAGCCAACCTTCTGTGACTGCTCAGATTAAAAATTTAGAACGAGAATTAGGCTTTCCTTTACTTAAACCGCAAGGCAGGGGCGTGGTTGTTACGGATATAGGCAAAGAAATAGCTTTATCTGCCAAGCGGATTTTTATGACTGAACGTCAGATCGAGCAATTAGCTCAAAACTATAATCAAGGTACCGTTGGAAGCTTAAAGATTGCCGCCACATACTTACCTGCCCATTTCCTCATCCCAGCTTGGTTAGCACAATTTAAGCAACAATACGAGCAAATTGACATTAGTGTAACAACGACAAATTCAAGTGGTGCGTTAAAAAAATTGTTAGATGTAGAAGTAGATATTGCTATTTATGGAGGGCTAACAGAAGAATATCCTGACTCCGTTTTCAAGGAAAATTTGTTTGAAGATGATTTATGGTTTGTCGTTGCACCTCAACATCGGTATGCGAATCAACAGGTTTCGTTAGCAGATATAGTAAAAGAACCGTTTGTAATGCGGGAAGAAGGAAGCTCAACAAGGGAAAGACTATTTTCGTTGTGTCGTACTTTTAATACGCCAGCACCCATCATTAATTTGCAATTTAATGGATTACATGAAGTCATTACAGCTGTTGTTGCTGGTTATGGTGCTAATTTTGTCTCCTCGTTAGTTGTTCGTGATTATGTAGAACGTGGGCTTTTAGCAAGAGTATTTGTAGAAGGGGTCCATATGAAAAATATAATCGCAATATGTACTCGTAATAATGAGGAACTCCCAAGCGCTGTCTCTAACTTTATAGAAGTCATTCGTAGCGTCTAATTTTATTATTCTTGTTTACAACCCGCATCAAAAGGTTTAAAATGAAACTAAAGTTGCAAAGAGTAAACAAAATTGGATAAATACAAAAATGATTATCGTTCTCAATTAGAATGAAAACTAAAATTTCATAATGATATCCTTAATACCATGCTGCTCCGGCCTTCCCGGAGCAGCATGTGCTATTTTTAGGGAGATAACAATGGTATTCATTCTCAATTAGAGTCACTTCATGAGGGGAGAGATTATGATGCAAGCCATTCATAAAAATAATACTGTAATACAAAAATCAATTGGGGGCCAGCCACCTGGCAAAGGTCCGATGAAATGGTTAGGGGAAGCGATTCGTCATCCAGAATTTGTGATGGCCCTGCTAAGTGGTGTTTTTATTTTAGCTGCTTGGGGTGTGTCTTATTGGTCGCAATGGTTGTCTATTACGATGTATATTGTTGCCTATGTGATTGGTGGATTTATCAAAACGAAAGAGGGGCTGATTCATCTATGGGAAGAACGGGATATTGACGTTAATTTGCTCATGATCTTCGCAGCAATGGGGGCGGCCACGATTGGATATTGGAATGAAGGGGCGGCACTGATCTTTATTTTTGCGTTAAGTGGGGCGTTAGAATCGTTAGCAAGTGAACGTAGTCATAAAGATATTTCAGCATTGGTATCCATGCGTCCTGAGCTAGCTTGGAAAATGACAGAGAGCGGACTCAGTCAAGTATCTGTACAAGATTTACTCATTGGTGATGTAGTTGTCATTAAGCCTGGTGAAGTGATTCCTGTAGATGGTAATGTTCAAACAGGACGTTCCTCAGTTAACCAGGCGGCGATTACAGGTGAGTCAGTACCACTAGATAAAGCATCAGGCGATGAGGTATATGCTGGTTCTTTAAATGGAGAAGGTGCATTGTACGTAACTGTAACTAGTCTTGCTTCTGAAACTTTATTTTCTAAAATTATTACACTCGTTGAGCAAGCAGAGCAGCAGGTTCCCGTCTCCCAAAGATGGATTAAACGTCTTGAAGGCATGTATGCAAAAGCAGTAATTGTAGTAACGGTGTTACTAATTCTCATTCCGCCATTATGGATGGCGTGGTCTTGGCAAGCTGCTTTTTATAAAGCGATGGTATTTATGGTCGTAGCATCACCTTGCGCTATTGTGTCTTCTGTCATGCCTGCCATTTTATCTGCGATGTCGAGGAGTGCTCGTAATGGGGTGCTTTTTAAAAGTGGTGCCTGCATGGACTTACTTAGCGAAATAAATGTGGTTGCTTTTGATAAGACAGGAACGCTGACAAAGGGAGCCCCAATCGTAACGGAGTTTTACACTGAGTTAGGATATGACAAGATAGAGGTGCTCAAGGCTTGTGCCTCAGCTGAAAGCTTGTCTGAGCATCCGTTAGCCCGTGCGATTGTGTCCTATGCTGTGGATCAAGGTGTTAAGCTTCAAGAAAATGAAGAAATTGAACAACTTACGGCTCTTGCAGGTCAAGGTGTAGAGGCACGTATTGCAGGTAAGGTGTGGCGAATTACTAAGGCAAATGAAAAAGATGTGGAGATGCCTGAACAGATGTGTCAAAATATACGTCATTTGTCGCAAGCGGGGAATACAATTTCTGTTATTCAATGTGATGGTGAGTATGTTGGTTTATTTGCGATGCAGGATACATTACGTCCTCAAGCTAATGCGATGATTGCAAAGCTACATGATATGGGGATTACAACCGTCATGTTAACTGGGGATCGTGAACTTACTGCTACGGCAATTGCCAGAGAAGCGGGTATTGATCATGTATATGCAGATTTATTACCCCAAGATAAGGTTAATTATGTATCACAGCTTAGAGAGAGCTGTGGGGGCGTGATTATGGTTGGAGATGGCGTGAATGATGCACCTGCACTAGCAACAGCAACCGTAGGGATTGCGATGGGTGCCGCAGGTAGTGGAGCGGCGCTTGATGTCGCAGATGTGGTATTAATGAATGATTCACTAGAACATATGGTGCATACACTTACACTTGCAAGACGGACTAAAAAAATTATTAAGCAAAATTTAACCTTCGCCGCAATGGTGATCTCTTTATTAGTGGCAAGTAATTTTATACAAGGTTTACCGTTACCGCTTGGTGTTGTTGGACATGAGGGAAGTACAATTTTAGTCATCTTAAACGGGTTACGTCTACTGCGATAGGGGACTTCATCATACCTTCATGTAATATTCACTGAACCCTACCAGTATAAGAATTGACACTCTAGTGCTTATTTAACATAATTATAAATAAGGATGCCGCACATCTTGAACGAAAAAATAAACCACTAAGAACACTCTTTGAAGGAGGATTTATATATGTATAAATCAATTATTGTTGGAACAGGACCAGCGGGCTTAACCGCTGCAATTTACCTTGCACGTGCTAACTTGAGCCCACTTGTAATTGAAGGTCCACAGCCAGGTGGACAGTTAACAACAACAACTGAAGTTGAGAACTTCCCAGGTTTTCCTGATGGCATTATGGGACCAGAATTGATGGACAATATGCGTAAGCAGGCGGAACGTTTTGGTGCAGAGTTCCGTACGGGCTGGGTGAATAGCATTGATGCGAGCAACCGTCCATTTAAATTGCAGGTTGAAGGTCTTGGAGAGCTTGTGACAGATACACTTATTATTTCGACAGGTGCTTCTGCAAAATACTTAGGTATTCCAGGGGAGCAAGACAATATCGGTCGTGGCGTAAGCACATGTGCGACTTGTGACGGATTTTTCTTCCGCGGTAAAGAAATTATCGTTATTGGCGGTGGGGATTCCGCTTTAGAGGAGGCTGGCTTCTTGACGAAGTTTGCATCCAAAGTAACCTTGGTTCACCGCCGTGAGGAATTACGTGGTTCCAAAATTATGCAAGATCGTGTACGCAACAATGAGAAGGTAGAAATGGCATTAGATCGTACGCCACTTGAAGTACTTACTGGTGAAAATGGGGTTACAGGTCTGAAAGTACGCAATAATGCAACAAATGAAGAAGAAATTATTGAGGCAAGTGGTGTATTTGTAGCGATTGGTCACCATCCGAATACAGGATTTGTCAAAGGTTTAGTAGATACAGATGAAAATGGCTATATCGTAGTGAAGCCGGGCACAAGTGAAACCAATATCCCAGGTATTTTTGCTTGTGGTGACGTTCAGGATAACCGCTATCGCCAAGCGATTACTGCGGCAGGTAGTGGATGTATGGCTGCACTTGATTGTGAGAAATATATTGAGAGCATAGAGCACGATACACAGCAGGTATCTGTTTAAAATAAGGATCAAGATATGTAAGTGTTTCAGTTTTCAAGTATCTTATCAATATATAGAAATGAGGGAATTTACATGGAAAATGTAATTGTTTATACAAGTTCAAACTGTCCTCACTGTCGTCAAGTAAAATCCTTTTTGAATGATAAAGGGGTTCAATTTGAAGAACGTAACATTGAGGAAAATGAAGATTTTGCTCAACAAGTATGGGATATGGGTCTTCGTGCTGTTCCTGTTACTGTTATTGGCGATAAAAGAATTGTAGGGATGAATAAATTGCAATTCGATAAGGCATTGTCTTAAGAAGCTGCGTTAGTGAGAGGTTAATCATACTTTAATAACAAATAAGGTTGCCCTTCATCCGAAAAAGATGGCGATGGCAACCTTTGTTTTATATTCATATATCATTTTTGTCTATTCAAAAAGATGTTTTGCTACCTGCATCAAAGCAAAGCTGGCAATTGCACTTCCGATGAGTCGGAAGCCTGACTTTTTACGACCTTGATATAATCTCAGAATCCCTAAGCTAACTAGTGGAGCAATAATAAATACAGGTACCATTACAGCAATATATAATCCAATACTCATAAGCCATCTTCACTCCCATCGGCGAAACAAAAAAGATATGATTTAAATCACAATTTGATTTATTTTTTATTATACATAAATGTTATCCTTTTAATGGCGTTTTCACAAAAAATTCACTGAACAAAATTATGACAATTAATGATTTTCATATTGAGTACATCAAAAAAAGTAAATATTTGCATAAATTCATCACATTATCTACTCGACAAAACTAGAAGACTTCTGCATAAAAAGCTGTGTTACAATTGAAATAGATTGGTGGACAACCATGTAACTTGTTTAAAGTAAATTGTGGACAAGAGGTGAGCATATGGCTAAAAAAGGACATCAGCGATGGGTTGCGATAAGTATTGCTAGTACAATATTATTTGGTACGATTCCTCCTGGCTGGGGAATTCCTGAGGTACACGCAGCTTCGGAGTCTGTTCCTACCTTTACTTCATTTAAACAAATTCAAAATCAGTTGGCACAGGATTTGCTGGAACGTAAAACAGTCATGAGCTTCCGCTATAAGGGATCCACGGCTAATCTGGAAAGTCAACTTAAGCAGTCTATTGCTATCGCGCTTGAGCGTGATCCATATACAAAATATATTGTTGATCGTTATGTTTTTTCGTGGAAAGGGAGAGCTTCCTCAACTAAAGTTACAGTAAAGTTTGTATATCGTGAAACTAAAGCACAAACTGCATATGTGAATTCAAAAGTAAAAAAGATTGTTCAGCATATTATTAAGAAAAATATGACTGACCATGAAAAAATTAAGGCTATTCATGATTATGTGGTTCAAAATTTAAAGTATGACCATGGACTTAAGAATTTTACAGCTTATGAGGGGCTTAAAATTGGAGAGGTAGTCTGTCAAGGCTATACACTATTAGCTTATAAAATGTTGGAGGAAGCTGGCTTTACGAGTAAAATCGTCGAGGGTACAGCGAAGGGTCAACTTCATGCTTGGAACTTAGTGAAGCTAGACGGAAAATGGTACCACATGGACACGACTTGGGATGATCCAGGGGACGATACGTTATTTAAAGGTGGCGTAAAATATACGTATTATTTAAAAACAGATCAACAATTAGCAGTAGATCATACATGGAACCGCAAAAATTACCCTGCTGCCAATAGTAATTATCGTGATGTACTGTTAGGCTTAGTGGATACTAATGCAGGAAAAAAGGGAGAACGTTACAAGGAAATTTCAGAGGATTTAGGTTTACATTTGTATGCTAAAGACGCAGTTGTTCTTAGTAGCGAAGATTTAGTCTCTAAAATAGCTATGCAAATAAAAAAAGGGCATAAGCGTGGACTTGTACGCTATTCAGGTTCTGAAGATCAATTGATTACGGACTTAGCAAGCCTGTATTCATTGAAGATCGGTAAAATCAGCTATTTGATAGAGAAGCTTGAGGATACTAATGATTGGAAGGTTGAAATCCGTTGGGAGTAGTGGCAATAGTTATTAGGGTACTAGATCCAGAATAAAGAGATACAGGATAACATAATAACAGATGATAAGATAACAAGAGTAATAAGGGAGAGACATGGAATTGTTCCATATCCCCTTGTTACTCTTTTTATTTACATTAAATCTGTAACCAACGATTTGGTGTCATCGCCAGTTCACGTAGTAACTCTACAAACTTTCCGACGTGCCAACCATCACAAGCAGCATGATGACATTGAATTGCAAGTGGCATAAGTGTTTTTCCGTTTTCCTGAATATATTTTCCGATTGTGAAAATCGGAAAAAGGTAGTTTTTATTTGGCAAAACATTAATATTAAAGGCTGTAAAATCTACCCATGGAAGACTAGAAATATTAAAAACGTTAGCTGGGACAGCGCTCTGGGGAAATAAAATACGATCGCAATTAGCATATTGGGTAGTTTCTTTTAAAAATAAGTCGTAAAATTGCCCAAAGTTGACATCGTAATTTGTCCATAGAGCAGAAAATGTGTTTGTGCTGGGATTCAAAGTTGTATACATGGGATTTACTTTTTCCCAATATCCTACATTGCCCTTATCATTAATATCCATTCGGAACTCTGGAAGCTGATTAACAATAGTAGACAACATATAGATTTGTACGGGATAACTCTTTAAGCCCTTCTCCCTGAGAAGAGGGAGTAAGCTGGTAATATCAATTTGAACGGTGACACTGTAAGTACAGTTCACGTTATTGGTGTAATGGTTATAATGTTCTTTTCTTGCCCATTGATCCATTTCAATTTCAATAAATTTCATTTTATTATCCTCCCAAATTTTTTATTTTAAATTGGGAGGTACTTCACGTGTCTTTACCATGTTTTTCACTCCTTAACGTTATTGTGTATACATTTTTATAATTTCATTTCCTTTTTCCACCATGAGATTAATAAGCTGTTGAGGTTCTACAATTCTAGCATGGTGTCCTAAACGATATAATACGGGAGTAATAAACGATAACTCGCCCTCATCTATCATTATATCAATGTATCCAGAACCATCTTCATTTATATAAATAAATTGCTCGAAATAAGAAATACTCTTACATTGACGTACCCCTTCTACCGTTAAAATTAGATGAAGTCTTATTGGTTTTTTAATTTCATAAGTATGAAACCATTCCTCTAAAGTAATAAAATGTGACTCCGTCTCCTCAGTGTCTTCAATGGATAAAATGCGATCAACCCGGTATAACAGTAACTTATCCTTATCCAAATCATGTGCAGGTAAGTACCACAAGCCATCATGAGCGTAAACACCAATGGGATGAATGTATTTATCTCTAGCTCCTGATTTTGAAGCATACTTCATTCGTAGGTTTTTTCCTGACATACATATTTCTAAAGTTTCTTGTAACAAGGGCGTATCTATCATTCTGGATGGATTCCAAAAGGTTAAATGATGACGTAACCGCTCCACTTTATTTTTTGCCCCAGGATGAAGGGAAGAAAACAACTTTTTAGATACAGAGCCAACCTCTGCGGAGAAGGGCAAACTATTGTAATTCTGTAACGATTGAAAGGCAAAGAAAATAGCAACAGCCTCATCTTCCGTAAATAGGATGGGGGAAAGTAACGTATTTGTGATGACAGTAAACCCACCATGTCGTCCTTGCTCTCCATAAACGGGCAAGCCCATATCTGCTAAATCTAAAATATATCGATGTACAGTACGTGTGGAAATGTTGAACTCATCTGCAACTTCTTGTGCAGTAAACTTTTTTTTAGCACTAATAAAAATAAGAATATCGAGCAGGCGTGTAGATTTGGACATTTTCTCACCTTTTTTAAAATTAGTGGTTGCTAACTTCTGAGGAAAGCAGCTACGGTGCAGAGGGTGGCTTCGACCCCTGTTACAACCTATTTTTTTGAATTAGATAACTTCGCTATTTTAGCTTCCTGTCAGCCACTAATTTTTAAGTTGAGCCGTTTTTAAAAGTAATTATTTTTATTTATTAGTGTAGCGCAATATCATGACAACAATTGTCATGTTTTACTGTTAGTATGACCTTACTTGATGAAAGAATCAAGTGTGAGGATAGAGCAACAAATCTATAGTATTAAGAAGAAGAGGAGATGATTGGATTGGCACGAGAGGTAATTTTGTATATTGCAGCTAGCTTAGATGGATATATCGCCAAAAAAGATGACAATTTAGATTGGTTGTTAGAGACACACGCAGATGGGGATAACGGCTACAATGCGATGTATGAGAGCATTGATACGGTCATTATGGGCAGAAAAACCTATGATTACGTAGTAGAGCATAGCGAACAATTTCCGTACCCTGATAAACAATGTTACGTGTATTCAAATACGAAGTCAGGAAGAGATGAATATGTTGAATTTGTAAAGGGAGATATACTTCCTTTAATAAACCAATTAAAGGCACGAGAGGGAAACAATATTTGGCTTGTGGGTGGGGGAGATTTAATCATCGATTTTATTCAAAATGATCTGATAGATGAGTACCGACTCTTTATTACACCACACTTGCTAGGTGGGGGAATTCCGTTATTTAAATCTGGATTTGCAGAAAAGCAGTTAAACTTAATAGATGTTAAACGAAATGGGCAGTTTGTGGAGATGGTCTATAGAAATATTTTATAAATATTGGCTCTATTAAAAAACAGTATTTGACAACGGATGGAGGCTGGTAGCTACGATCCAGAGCGTTCCTGCGATTGTGTTAAAATCATATTCCTTTTTAGGCTCAATACAATAATTATTGCTTGACAATCAATGAAGTAAGAGGCTACGTAGCAGGGAGTGGCTTCAACCGCTGTTAAGGCCCCAATTTCTTTATAACAGGTGTTGAATGGATGAAATTGTGTCCTTAAAGGCGGGCGCGTTCGCTTCTCCGTCATCTCCCTGCTCCTTCGTTTCGTTAGCTTATTGTCAAGTACCGATTCTTAAGTTGAGCCAATTTTTATTGAAGTTATTTATTGGTGGAATTTGATTTTAAGAGACAATCTTCAGAATCGCTCTGTCTCTTCGCTAGTAGGGGGTAGTTGTCAAGCACTGATTTCAAGAGAACCAAATTTAAATGGAGATTCTATAGTGGTAACTCTACAGGAGTAGAACTCAAAAAGGGAGCTGTTTACTTCAAGTAAACAGCTCTCTTAATTATTAGCTATCCAAAAGTATAAATTTACTGTTAACGCTCACGATTCGCCATTTGCTGCCATACTGTTCCTACGGCTTCTTCTCCTGCTTCAATTCGTTCTAGTGCCATGCGAGCCTGTAGGCTAACCTCGAATTCGGTATCATCAATTGCAGCACGTAACGCAGGTACGCAACGTTCGTCTCCAACATCAAATAGAAAACGAGCGGCTCTCCAGCGAACGAGCTTGCTTTTGTCCTGTAACGCCTCCATCATGGGCTCTGTTGCAATTGGATCTCCAAGATCAGACAAAGTATCTCCTGCGGTACGTCTGATAACAGGTGATGAATCCTTTAATGCTTCACATAATAATGATATTGCTTCAGAAGAACCGATATCGCCGAGGTACACAACCGCAAGTCTACGGATTTGTAGCTTAGGATCATGTATAACCTTTAATATTAAAGGCATCGTTGCTTCACTTGGCTCAAGTGCATCAAGTGCGGCATAACGTTGCTGCCATTCCTCATGAGAAAGCAATTGTTCAATCTCAGCCAAAGTATAGCTTTTACGCTGCTCTACAAATTCGGCCTCACTACGACCATGGGCTATGGCCTGCTTCACAATCGTTTGCAAACGCTCCTCTGGGTAAGCTGCTTCGAGTTCCTGCTCGACTTCTCTTGCAATCTCAGGAAGTTCCCCATAACGTACCCCGTAATCAGTTAGCTTACGCTCTTTAATTAACGTGGCACTTGCGACTTCAGTAACTGCATTTACGAAGCGTGGCGCTAAGGAAATACGTTCCTCCTTTTGACCTGCCTTAACACGAATTTGCATCGGAATACCACGGAAAAATTGGACAAGCACCTGCGCTTCTCCAAATGCAAACTCATTTTGATCCTCAGGGTTCCAGCTTGAATCAATCTCCTGTTGTTGAAACTGTTGCTGTATTTGAGCTAAAATCGCACCCCAATCAGCACCTCCCCTACGGTCAATGGCGATGAAGTCAGCGGTATGAAACACACTACGTACCCCATCAATGTCTAAAATTTGGGCAATCCATGGTGGGGCTGAGCGGATATTTTCTATTGTATATGTTTTCCGAATACCGGAATCTAGGGCTTCATCTAATTGTAGCTTCATGGAATTAGGGCTTGGTGTTGGTTCAATTAATAAAATTTTCATATAACGTTCACAACTCCTTTCATTAACATTGTACATGTTCATTGCATTTAATAAAAGTTGCTGTGTTATTTCTGTTTATGTCTGCATTTTTATGGTTATAAATACAAATTAAACACTACTAACGATAAAATTGCACACAACTTGTTGGATTTGAACTCAGGGTAGTGCTTGCTCTACAATAAACATAAAGTCATATGAGCATGGCAAGATTGCTGCCTGCCCAGTAACAGGATGAGTAGACACAAGGGAGGGCGTAAATGTAATGCCTAAAAAAAGATACTCAAACATCGATAATGTAAGTACAGATAAAACACTAAAGCAATTTAAACAGTGGCGTAAAGAACGAAGAGAAAAAACTAAGGATTACTCCTATGTTGTTCCTAATGTACCCCCACAGCTTGATTATTTATGGAACAATCGAGAACAAGCGACGGTGACTTGGATTGGTCATTCTACCTTTTTAATTCAATATGGAGGGCTTAACATTGTTACTGATCCTGTCTGGGCGATGAGAATGGGTTTCCAACGTAGACTTGGGATGCCAGGAATTCCACTTGATGATGTACCAGACATTGACCTTATTCTTATTTCTCATTCCCATTATGATCATATGCATATTGCATCTATTCGTAGATTATATGGAAGACATACGGAGCTAATCGTGCCGATTGGACTTAGACGTAGACTCGCTCGTAAAGGCTTTAGAAGAATTCATGAGCTTACGTGGTGGGAGGATTTAACCTTTAAGGGAGTGAAAATCTCCTTTGTTCCTTCACAGCATTGGACACGTCGAACGTTATTTGATACCAATACCTCACATTGGGGTGGGTTTGTTTTAGAGGCTGACGAGGGCATGCCTTGTATTTATTTTGCAGGAGATAGCGGTTATTTCAAAGGTTTTACCGAAATTGGTCAACGCTTTAATATAGATATTGCCTTGATGCCAATTGGAGCTTATGAGCCTGAATGGTTTATGACATCCCAACATACTACACCAGAAGAGGCACTTCAAGCTTTTGTTGATGTACGGGGCAAGCTGATGATTCCGATGCATTATGGCACATTTAAGCTAGCAGATGATACTGCACGAGAGGCGCTTGATCGGTTGGAGGCGGATCGTAAACGTCGGGGATTGCCAAAGGATATCATCCATTTGTTGCATTATGGAGAAACGTTTCATGTAAAGAAATATCATTTCAAATAAACAAGCTTAATCATTTCAGTTTAAGATAGAAAAATATTGAGTAGGATATTCACGATTAATGTGAGAACAATGTCGCTCTTTCCGCTTAGAGTTACCCTTTTTATGATATAATGCTAAACTAGGGTGTGATTATGAATAAAGGATGGTAATGTGTAAATGATCAGTACAACTGGTGTAACGCTCCGCTATGGAAAACGGGCACTTTTCGAGGATGTAAATATAAAATTTACGCCTGGTAACTGTTACGGCTTAATTGGAGCTAATGGTGCAGGGAAATCTACCTTTTTAAAAATTTTAGCTGGTGAAATTGAACCAAACCAAGGCGAGGTTCACATGACTCCAGGTGAAAGAATGGCTGTGCTTAAGCAAAACCATTATGAATATGATGAGTTTTATCCGTTAGAAACGGTCATTATGGGTCATAGTCGCTTATATTCCATCATGAAGGAAAAGGATGCTTTGTATGCAAAAGCTGACTTCTCTGAAGAAGATGGTATGCGTGCAGGTGAGCTTGAGGGTGAATTTGCGGAGCTTAACGGCTGGGATGCAGAAGCGGATGCTGCTGCCTTGCTTATTGGTTTAGGAATTCCTCGTGACTTACATGATAAAAAAATGTCTGAATTAAGTGGTAACGAGAAAGTGCGTGTTTTGCTTGCTCAGGCTTTGTTTGGTCGTCCGAACAATCTATTGCTGGATGAGCCTACGAACCATTTGGACCTCGAGTCCATCCGTTGGCTAGAAAACTTTTTGATGGATTATGAAGGTACAGTTATCGTGGTATCCCATGACCGTCACTTCCTAAACAAAGTATGTACTCATATTGCTGATATTGATTTTGGTAAAATCCAAATGTATGTTGGTAACTATGACTTCTGGTATGAATCTAGCCAATTAGCACTTGCATTGCAACGTGATGCGAATAAGAAAAAAGAAGAAAAAATTAAAGAGCTACAGGCATTTATTCAACGTTTCTCTGCGAATGCTTCGAAATCAAAGCAAGCAACTTCGCGTAAAAAGCAATTGGATAAAATTACATTAGAGGACATCCGTCCATCCAATCGTAAATATCCATTTTTACATTTTAAAGCAGAGCGTGAAGCCGGTAAGCAACTTTTAACCGTAGATGGATTGAGCAAAACAATCGAACAGGATAAGGTGCTTGATAATGTAAGCTTTGTTGTAAATAAAGGGGATAAAATTGCATTTGTAGGTCCTAATGGCTTACCTAAAACAACGTTATTCCAAGTATTGATGGGTGAAACAGAAGCAGATGCTGGTGAATTTAGCTGGGGCGTGACAACCTCCCAGGCGTATTTCCCGAAAGACAACAGTAGCTACTTTGATGGTGTAGAGCTAACTCTTGTAGATTGGCTTCGTGAATATTCTAATGATCAAGATGAAACGTTTTTGCGTGGCTTCTTAGGACGGATGTTGTTCTCAGGTGAAGAAGCGCTGAAAAAAGCAAGCGTGTTGTCTGGGGGCGAGAAGGTTCGTTGTATGCTCGCTAAGATGATGCTTAACGGTGCTAACGTATTGCTGTTTGATGAGCCTACGAACCACTTGGATCTAGAGTCTATTACAGCACTCAATAACGGTTTAATCGACTTTGATGGTACGATCTTATTTACATCTCATGACCATCAATTCATTCAGACGATCGCGAACCGTATTATTGAAATTACCCCTAAAGGTATCATTGATCGTATTATGAGCTATGATGAATATCTTGAAAGTGAAGAAATTCAAAAACTACGTAATGAGATGTACGAAGGTGCTTTAGATTAATACATCTTCATCTACCTTTGAATTATTATTTTAATTAAAAAACCAAGGATGCTCTTGGGGGACTTATCCCTTGATCTTAAGAGCTTCCTTGGTTTTTTCTGTTTTCTGATTGGTTGCTAAGCATCCATTATACGCCAGTACGACGACGTTGGTTGTTTGGCTTTTTATTATTTTGTGTTTTTAAAGCTTTAGTTTGAGTACTACCTTGGAATCCGGCTTTATTGCCTGCTTGTTGTTGTTTTTTTTGCTCTAGCTTTTGACGCATCGCTTCCGCTAGGCTTATTTTTCGTGGTTGTTGATTCTCTTCTGTCATCTAAATCATCTCCTTGATATTGAGAAAGGGGCCTATCTCTATCTTAAACGTTTTTAAAACGATGGACAACGGGAATAATAACATATGAATCAATTGTTCAACAATAATTGCACTGATATTGACTGATATATTTCTGAGGAGGCTAAAGGTTTGGACATTTATGAGGATATTCGTAAAGGTGAGCGAGGAGCATGGGTAAGTATTGCGGCTTATATCGGCTTATCCATCTTTAAATTAAGCTGTGGTTATTGGCTTGCTTCCAATGCGCTTGTCGCTGATGGCTTTAACAACTTAACCGATATTGTGGCTTCTGTCGCCGTATTAATTGGACTCAAAATTTCCCAAAAGCCACCTGATTCAGACCATACATACGGTCATTTTCGTGCAGAGACGATTGCGGCTTTAGTTGCTTCTCTTATTATGGCAATTGTGGGTATCCAAGTTATTTTTACAGCACTTCGCTCCTTGTATTATGGAAATACATCCTCACCTGAGCTTGCAGCAGGAGGAGTTGCGGCATTTTGTGCTGTCATAATGTGGGGAGTCTACCTGTATAATCGTAAGCTTGCGAAGCAAACAAATAGTGGTGCGTTAATGGCGGCAGCTAAAGATAACATGTCTGATGCATTAGTCAGTGTTGGCGCAACGATTGGTATCGTTGGTTCGCAGTTTGGCTTACCTTGGCTTGATATGGTGGCAGCGTTAGGTGTAGGTATTTTAATTTGCTATACAGCATGGTCAATATTCCGTGAAGCTACACATAATTTAAGTGATGGTTATGATGAAGAAGAGTTAGCTAGTTTACGGAGTGCCATTCGCCGAATTGATGGAGTAGAAGGGATAAAGGAGCTAAAGGCACGTATTCACGGGAATAAAGTGTTTGTCGATGTTGTGATTGAGGTAGATCCGCAGTTAACAGTAAAACAAAGTCATGAGATTAGTGATCTTGTAGAGAAAGAAATGTACAACGAGAAACAGAATGTGTTAGGTGTCCATATTCATGTGGAGCCTAAGGAAGGAATGCATCAGGACGAGTTAACATAGCTGATAATAAAGTTATTTGTTTATTAACCCTCCATCTCTATCTTTCCTCAAGATGTGGCAAAGGCACAGGAGAATAGACAAATGTATCCCCATCTTCATTTCGTTTTAGTACAACTCCAAATAGAGCCCCACCATTGCTTTCTCCCGATGGCAGGGTGAAAATCATTGGTTCACAGCGTAACTCCTCGCTTACGTCTTTAAAAACCTCCTGCCAATGCTTGAAGGCAGCCTCAACTAGTAGGTCAAGTTGGGCATAAATTTCTTCTAACTCCCCAGCCTGTAACCTAAAAAACGGTTCATTAATTTTATATTTAATTGCAAGCTTCTCCTTATACTCCTCAACGGTTAATAAACTGAATTCCCAGTCAAACGGAAAAATTGTTAGATCATAAATGTATAGCTTCATCTTTTTCATCCCTTTGCGAAAAGTTTATTTGTTAAGAAAAGTTTATTTGTTAAATAGTAAGCTTAATCATACTTTCTATATAATTTAATCATAAAAGATAGATTCAACAATAAATAGATTTATCTAATAAATCTATCTAGTAGCCCCATCTGGTAGTCCATCTCTAGCAGTTAAATAGAACCTGTATACATACGAAAGGACTGGGTATTTGGTAGCACAAAAAGGAAAAACACGAAAATCGACTTATTTAGACAAAATGCGACAAGGAATATAATGGTGATATCGCCAAGGAAAGGAGTGAATGGTTAAGAGTCGCCTGAATTCATCAAGAAAACACCAAGAATATGCATCTAGGAGGACATCTATGAAGCGCAGTACGGCTATTTTTATGTTAAGCACAGCTATCTTATCTTCATCAATTACCTTTCCAATCGCAGCCTCAGCTGCAGAAATGGAAGTATCCGCAACAAAACAGACCTCATCTACAGGAACCATTGTTGGGGGGGTTAATTTAAGAGACAAGCCTTCTTTGTCTGGTAAGGTAGTTGGATTTGTAAAAAAATCAACGAAGGTTTCAATAGTAGAAGAAACGAATAACTATTTTTATAAAATAAAAACACCTGATGGCAAGGTTGGTTATATTAGTTCAAACTCTAAATATATTCAGGTTAGTGGACAAGTACCAGCACCTATCCCAACACCATCTAAGCCTGAGCCAACTAAACCATCGATTCCTGATAGCATTAGTAATAAAATCGACCTTGTCATCTCAACGGGGATGAAATATTTAGGTACACCATATGAATATGGCTCTGATCGCAATACAACACTTACTTTTGATTGCTCTGATTTTACAAGACAAGCTTTCAAAGAGGCGTTGGGTCTTGTGTTGCCCTCAGACTCTCGTAAACAAGGGGAATGGATTAAAAGTAATAATACCGCAGTATATAGTATTAATAAGCTGAAGCGTGGAGATTTACTATTTTTTATGAGTTATAAAGGCTCCGGTGATGCCGCTTATCAAGGTATTGATAAAAACAAGGAACGAATTACACATGTTGCGATTTATTTAGGAGATGGGCAGATGTTGCACACGTATTCTAGTAAATCAGGTGGAGTTAAAACAGACAAGCTGGATGGCGCATGGGTTAAACGTTTCTTATATGGGGGAAGTGTGCTGAAATAATTTAAAAACGCACGATGAGGACTGTTGTGATCAACTTCCTATCGTGCGTTTTTGATTATAATTTCATATGTTAAGTTCTATCGATAATTATGATCCTAATTAAAACTTAATGTATGTCCTGGCAAGTGAATCCAAGCGTTGCCTAACCACGTATAAATTTCAAACCATTCGCCTTGAACTTTACCTGTTGGTGTTACACTTTGTGGTGCTAGCTTGCTCCAAGCTTTCCCTTCAGGCATTTCATAAATTACAGTAGTTTCCTCTAGATCAATTGGGAGTGGAGCGATAACCAGATCACTTGCTTTTACAAAAGGCTCGCTCACTGTAAGTCTAATTGGATTATTTTCTGTTTGCGTTGTCGTCGCTTCTGTAGATGTATTGTTTTGCTCCATATTGGATGTGCTTGATGTATCTGCGGAAGCAACTGTAGCAAGTGTTAAACTAAGTGCAGCTGTAGCAGCAAAAATGGATAATTTTTTCATACTGAAATCCCTCCTGAATTTTACAAAATTTAATTGTAGCATAAATACTGAATTACGTCTGTTTTGTCTTTAACTCTTCCTTTTGTTAATTGAATAGTCCCTATGAAGAACTTCTTCTTCCCGTTATTAAGGAAATAATAAACAAAACTAAAAAGATAAAAAACAATACTTTGGCTATGGATGCTGCCGCAGCAACAAGGTTGAAGAAACCAAATATACCGGCAACAATTGCAATAACGAAAAAAACAGCAGCCCATTTTAACATGGCATTCATCCCTCTTTCATAGTAAATTAGTATTGAGTGGTTTAACGTATTGCTCATTAACCTGTGGGTTGGTCCTTTGAAACACTTTAATTTTTTGAAGAAATTGTGGTTCGGGCTAATTGTTATATGGTTAATTATTTGGTTAATGAGTCATTACGTAGGTCAGGAAGAGGAGGAAAAACATGATTTTACAAATTAGTGTGGCAGTCATTGCTGTGGCGTTTGTTGTGCTCGTCATATTTGTCGTAAGAACACTACAAGCAGCAGAACAATCTCTGAACAAAACAACACAAACCTTACAGGAGGTACAGCAGACGGTTGATGAGTTAAGCTATGAGCTTAAGCAGGTAGTGAGGCAAGCAAATGATATCTCAGGTGATGTTAAGCACAAGATGAACCAGATTGATCCTGTAATGGAATCCGTCAAAAATGTTGGTGAAGTATTAAGTGAAGTGACCTCAGCTGCAAAACAAGTGTCAAGCGCAGTTGTTCATCGGTTTCAAAAATCTTCACAGCAAATAAAAAAAGAAGCTACGGCTTCAATCACATCAGTTGATGCTAATGCAGTAAATTCAGGAGTTGCAGCAAAACCAGCAAGCACATCTTCTAAAAAGCAGGATTGGACAAAATGGGTAGATATCGCGGCTACTGTCTGGCAAAAGTATCGGTCGTAGGTTATCTTATTAGTTGGTTCAAAAGTAAAATACATGGGTAATGCTTGGCTAACAAGCCATTGAAACTTAGAGCTCGGAAAATATAGATAAGGAATGGGAGTATGCATGTTGCCCATTCCTTATCTATGTTTAAACTACTAGGAATAGTTGTTTTTTTCGACAAGCGCATACACTTTTTTAGCTATGAGCGATAAGGAGGAAAAGAAAGATGAAAATTTTGATTGTTGATGATAATCCGACAAATATAATTATTGTGCGTGAGATTTTGAAAAAAGAAAACTTCCGTAAAACGTTTGTGGCCTCATCAGCTAAGGAAATGTTTCAAATGCTTGGTGTAGGTCATTCCCCTAAAAAAAGAGACAATTTAATCGGAGACGTGGATTTAATATTGCTGGATATGATGATGCCAGAAATGGACGGCATTGAAGCTTGTCGTGTACTACAGCAGCATGACCCTTTGAAGGAAATTCCAGTTATTATGGTCACCGCCGTAGGGGATTCTAAAAAGCTGGCCGAAGCTTTAGATGCAGGTGCTGTGGATTACGTGACAAAACCGATTAACAAAGTAGAGCTGATGGCACGTATTCGTTTAGCTTTGCGATTAAAAAAGGAAAAAGATTGGCATAAGGAACGAGACCAGCATTTAAAGGACGAGCTACAGCTCGCAGCAAAGGTACAAAGCGCAGTCTTAAGTCCTCCAATCCATGATCCCCATTTCCAGATTGATGCCTTCTTTAAGCCCTCTTTTGAATTGGCGGGAGACTTATATTCTTGGTATTCGTTAGGGGATGGAAGGTATGGGGTTATTTTGTTAGATATGATGGGCCACGGTATTTCTTCTTCGTTATTTTGTATGTTTATTGCTTCAGTACTAAAGGATACGGTGACTACCTATGTTGAACCAGAGAAGGTCATTAATGAATTGAATCGACGCTTTAATCAGCTTCATATTAAAGATCAGCTAATTCAATACTATTTTACAGCGATTTATTTAGTTGTAGATACGAGATTTAAAAAAATTGATTACGTCAATGCAGGGCACCCACCAGGGTTGCTATGCACACAGGATGGGAAGATTACGAAGTTAGATACAGTATGTGCACCTGTTGGGCTGTTTGACACGATGGAGGCAACTACCACAACGATTCCTTATGAAGGAAATGGTCACATCGCCTTATATACGGATGGCTTGATGGAACTGCTTGCAGAGGAATTAGATGAGCAGATGCAAATGATTGAATCCTTTATGAAGCGTAGTCACCACTTGAATCGTGAGGAAATGGAGCAGTTATTAAGTGAAGTAGAGCAACGTAAAAGTCGCGAAGATGATCAATGCTTAGTTTGGATTTCCTTTGATGAGGGGTAAGTATATAAAAAGTGATATAAAAACGACATAAAAAATACATGGTAGTGTAATAAGGAGGTACTTATGGGGGGGAATTCCGAAAAAGCAACCATTTTATTTATTAATGATCATAGGGAAGATGGATTAGCAGTGGAAGCTGTGCTTGAACAGGATCATTATAAACTAAAGGTAGTAACCTCTGAAGAGGAACTACTTCACTATTTGCGAGAAGCTGAGGTTGCAGTCATATTGCTTAATGTAGATATGCCTAGACTAGATGGGGTACAAACCGCAAAGAGAATCAAAGCTCATCAACATACGAAAAACATCCCCATTATTTTTATTTCGGACAATCAAAAAAAAGTGGAAAGCTTAGTGGAGTGTTATTCACTAGGTGGGTTTGATTACATGGTTAAGCCTTTAATTCCACAGCTGTTACGATCAAAGGTGCATAGTTATGTCACGATGTATCAGGTCAATAGGGAGCTGAAGAAGCAAAGTGATTTGCTAACACAAAAAACACTAGAGCTGGAAAAAATAAATCAGCAGTTACTTGAAGCAAAGGAAGCGGCAGAAATTGCGGCTAAAGCCAAAACGGAATTTTTGGCTATGATGAGTCACGAAATTCGAACCCCAATGAATGGGATTATTGGCATGATTGATTTATTACTAGATAGTGAATTAGAGGATGATCAAAAAATTTACGCAGATATTATTCGTAGTAGCTCAGACACACTAGTCTCTGTTATTAACGACATTTTAGATTTTACAAAGCTGGATTCTGGCAAGATGAAGCTTAAACATAGTGCTTTTTCAATCAGAAATGGGATAAAGGAAGTATTTACATTGTTTTCAGTGTCAGCTGAGCGTAAAGGCCTGCAATTAGAATATGACATTGAAGAAGCAGTGCCAGACCGGCTTGTGGGTGATATGGATCGTATTAGGCAAATTCTAATTAATTTGCTTGCAAATGCGATTAAATTTACGGCTCATGGTGGCATTTACCTAAGGATTTCAGGCAATCCATTATCCAAAGAGAGCTATGAATTGCAATTTGCCGTGAAGGATACGGGTATTGGTGTGGATGAGCATAAAATAGATCAGTTATTTCAACCTTTTTCACAATTAGATTCATCGATGTCTAGAAAGTATGGAGGAACAGGGCTGGGGCTAGCGATTTGTAAAATATTAGTACAGCTTATGAACGGGGAAATATGGGTGGAATCACACCAAGATTCAGGAGCCACCTTTATATTTACAATCCAACTGACATTGCCAATGTATTCCAATTGTTAAAATATTGATTCATTTTGCTTCAAAATGTTTTATGATTTAAAGAATATGAATTTCAGGAGAGACTAGTTATGAGCCTAAATCGAAGTGAAAAGTTTACTGTAACGAAAGACTGGCAAGATGATCAGTGCATTGTATATTTACAGGGGGAGCTTGATTTAGCAGCTGCTTCAGATTTTCGTAAGATGATGGAACCTATTATGAGTGATGATAAGCTCCACCTGCGCATGAACCTAAAGGATTTAAAATATATTGATAGCACTGGAATTGGCATTTTGTTATCTATTTTGAAGGTTAGACATAGCAATAATAGCACCTTTGTGGTTGAGGAAGTGCCACCGCAAATTCAAAAGCTATTTACGATGACAGGAATTGCAAAGTTTTTTGCAGTACAGGACAATAACCAAGTAGGAACCGAAAGGAAAGAGTAGAAATGTTAGAGGATGGTCAAAAAATAACAATTTGCTTGCCTGCAACTGCCGAATATGTTGATATTGTCAGATTAAATCTATATGGGATCGCGTCCAAAATGGGCTTTTCCTATGAGGAAATTGAAGATATGAAGGTAGCTATTTCAGAAGCGTGTAACAACTCAGTATTACATGCCTATCAGAGTCAAACTGGTGTGATGGAAATCCACTTTGAAATTCAAGGCGATGCATTGTCCATTACCGTAAAGGATGAAGGGCAAAGCTTTGAACATTGGGAGCCTATGGAAAACGATCAAGCTCTGCATAATAAAGATTTAAGTAATGTAGAGATTGGGGGGCTAGGTTTTTATCTCATGCAGGCATTGATGGATGATGTCTACGTGAATCGTGAAGTAGGGCAAGGCACTAGTGTTACAATGACTCGCAAAGTAATGAGAAGCGAGGAAACCGTATGAATCATAAACTGACTCCCCCCGAGTCTTTGAATGAAACCAATAAGCTGATATGGCTGTATCAGCAAACAAAGGATAATGAAATTGCGACTACGCTGATTCATAAGTATGAAGCAATGGTTAAAATTGCAGCTGGTAAAATTTCGCGCAATCGCCCTGATCTGTATGAGGATTTATATCAGGTGGGGCAAATGGCGCTTGTTCGTTTATTGCAGCAATATAATTTGGAATTAGGTATCCCGTTTGAGCCATATGCGATGAAAAGTATGATTGGTCATATGAAAAATTATTTGCGTGATAAGTCATGGTACATACAAGTGCCTCGAAGAATCAAAGAAAAAGGTGCATTGGTTCAGCAAGCTATTGATGAATTAACGGTTAGATTAGAGCGCTCACCTGATATTAGGGAGATCGCAAGCTATCTAGAGCTAAGTGAAGAGGAAACGGTTGAGGTGTTGGCAGGACGAGAATGTTATCACTACGTTTCGTTGGATTCCCCCTTGTCACAGGACGAAAGTGCTGCAACATTAGGTGAATTGATTAGCTCTGAAGTAACAGATTATGATACCTTGGAAAAAAAGATGGATTTACAGCAGGCGATGAAACAATTAAAGCAGCAGGAACAGGATGTGCTGCTGTTAGCTTTTCAGGAGGGGCAATCACAACGCGCGATCGCGCAACAGCTTGGTGTGTCGCAAATGAGCGTATCACGTATTCAAAAGCGTGCGACGGAGAAACTAAGACAAATATTGTCACATGCTGATTTTTCAGTGTGAGTATCGTATAAGTGAGTGAGATTTTACTTAATAACACAATGAAACCTGAGACATAACTATTCTGCCTCAGGTTTTATTTGTGTTTATGCAGTCTTTATGACTGTAACTTCTTCCATACTTCTAAATTGTTTTGTTATGGTCGTTTTTTTGCTTTTACCAAAAAAGTGATGTCTGTCCAGCAAATTAAGATTTCGTTTGTATGTAATCCAATAGGCTCTTAATGTAGTCACCAATCATTGGGACGTTAACGAATAGGCTTAACATCCAGCCAAGCAAACCAAGTACAACAAAGGTCCCTACAGTTAAACCTAATCCTCTAGATAAGCCAGCCATAAAATTAGATACAAATCTACGTTTTGGATTAGAATAATTGGTGATAATATCTTGAAACTCAGATTTCTCCATCATGTGGGAAATTTGGTCTAGCCTTTTATTGAGCTTCTTTACCTCATGTCGTAGTTCAAAAGGATGCTCTTTAGGATCATATTTAGGATCATAGGGCGGAGTTGCTGCCATAAAAATGCCTCCTTGCCGGTTAAATGAATAAAAATAGTGCTTGATGGTTGATCAAGCACTTATTTTGATTTTATCCTAAATTAGTTAATGGGGAAAGACTTGAATTCAATTCACAATGTAAGTTCAACTATTATGAAATAGATTCAGAGGTTAAGATTTTATTTTTTTCGCGGCTTGTTCTGCTGTCTCCGCTACATCTTCTGCGATTTCACTAGATGCTTCTGCAACCTCTCCTGCAATTTTAGCAGAGGTATCTTTTACATTGTCAGCGACATCAGCAGAAACCTGCTTCACACCTGAAATAATATGCCCAGCTCCAGAACCTACGACTTGAGCAACATCACATGTTTTATTAGAAACTGTTTTGGCAATATCAGATACCTTGCTTCCTACAGTATATGCGACCTCTTTAGATTTATCTCCAGCAACCTTCATCTTATCGGATAAATCCTCACGCATTTCACGTCCTGATTTTGGTGCCCATAGTAATGCTGCAACTGCCCCAACTAGAGAACCTATAAATAAGCCCTTAGCAAATGATGTGCAATTTTCTGTTTGTTGTTCTTTACTCATAGCGACCGCTCCTTTAATAAAATAAAATTTAGATTAAGAGGCTCAATCTTGAAATTAGTTCTTTGACAAGTACTATTTTTTAAATAGAGCCGATTAAGAATGATAAAACATTCAAGACGAAAAATAAGCTTAGTTTTATTTAAACTTATACGTGATCCATGAAACATTCAACAGTAATAAATAACATAGATCACTTTCTAGATATTCTAGATTTAGCTATTGTAGATAATAGCGTTTCGGGCTTTCCTGTAATATACTGTACTGATGTAGCAGCTAAGAAGGGAGTTATACACAATATGGATACTGTATTAGTGAAAGAATTTAGAGCAAATCAATTAGAGTGTATCCACCGCGGATCTATTAGCATCGTGAATAATGAAGGAAAAGTTATTCAATATGCAGGTGATCCTCACTATATAGCATTTACACGTTCATCGGCTAAGCCGATTCAAGCCATTCCTGGTGTACGTGCAGGAATTATAGAGCATTATGGTCTAAGTGAAGCCGACATTGCTGTGATGGTTGCCTCACATCGTGGGGAAGAGGATCATATGGGTACGTTAAATGAAATGTTACAAAAAATAGGGGTAGATGAACAAAAACTTGTTTGTGCACCTAGCCTGCCTTTAAATCAGGAGGCAACGATTAATATTCTTCGTCATGGTGGTGACCGTAGACGATTGTATCATAATTGCTCTGGTAAGCATTTAGGGGCGTTAGCCTATAGCCAGATGAAAGGCTACTCTCTCGAGGATTACGCTGATTCTAAGCATCCTGTACAGCAGGAAATTGTACAAACCTTAGCCCAGCTAGCCAATCTTTCTCAGGATGACATTACGATTGGGGTGGATGGTTGTGGTTTTCCAGTCTTTGCTTTACCTCTTAGCGCATTAGCTACAGCATACATGAAGTTGGCTAATCCTCAGCTAATTCAGGATCAGGCAACAGCTACTGCGGTAGCGACCATAACTAAAGCGATGAACAAGCATCCGCGTTTAGTGGCTGGAACGGGGATGGTGGACTCCATCCTGCTAGAGGATGATAACATCGTTGCTAAAGGCGGGTTTAAAGGGGTATATGCCTTTGCCCTAAAAAAAGAACAGCTAGGCATTACGTTTAAAATCGCGGATGGTTCAGAAGAGGAATGGGGGTTAGTAGTCACTTCTATTTTAGAGCAACTCCAATATGAGCGCCCGCAGACGATTCAGAAGCTAAAGCAAGCATTTCCAAATTCGATTTACAATGATGCAGGGAATGAGGTTGGTATGTCAATTTGTGAGTTCAAGCTAGAGAGGCATTAAGCTTACATTTTATGATAAGATTAAGAATTTAAATAAGGATGGTCCGCCTGACCATCCTCAGTACAACACTTGGATGGATACCTCCAAGATAAAATCTCAAAAATAACCCGTTCCGTGGCGCTAACCTAGGCGGGTTATTTTCGTTTATTTGCGCAAACTTCCAAGCTCCTTGGCTAATGCTTCAACCTCTGAAATACTCAATCGTTCCTTACTCATAACGATCTCGTACACTTCCACAATATCATCGTAACGATCCAATGAAAAAGCGGAAGCGGTCATAGCAGCGCCTGTTGCCATTCTTAGCTTATTTTTAATTTCCTCTATCATAAATTCGATATTTTCTGCTGTTTTTTGTGTTAAGTCCTTCACACATCTCTTCCTTTCTTAATAACGATTCCAATTTTAAAATCATATTAGCAGTATTGTTGTCATCACACAAGTTATTCTGAGTATAATAAATATGTAAATGTATACGTGTACGTTTACATTTACATCTTACAAGTATTAAAGTTTTATGTTACTATAATTATATAAATAAGGACGGTCAGCCACCGTCCTCAGTACAAACAACTTGAGTGAGGTTATCCTCCAAGAAAGTTTTATTCCATGAAGAAGTGGCTCACAGGTTTGCTGACCTTGTAGTGGGTCACTTCTTTTTTCTATCCATGTATGTTATAAGTGCAACAATAAAACTTGCAAAAATAATTACATTTGAAAAAGAAAAGTTCATACGGTACACCTCCTTTCCGGAGGATACCGCACCCACTCAAGGTGTGTTGTACAAATTAAATTATAGCATAGTCTGCATTTATGTAGGCTTTTTTGTGCATTTAATTAAGATATTGATAACTTGAATTTAGAATGTCCAATCACTCTTATTTTATAAAAAATAAAGTATAATTAAGAATGGTACTAGCTAGTTTAATATAAAGGATTGAGGGGAAAATAAGCGTGGTTGCATTAGGGAATTTGTCACGTCAGCATGGCAAAGGAATAGAGCGTAAAAGAGCAAGTGAGTTAGTTTCTTTTTTTGAGCAAATTGGACAATTACATCTCATCGAAAGTATCGTTTTTTTGTGTGTTGGAACAGATTGCTCTACTGGAGATGCTTTAGGCCCTTTAGTAGGCTCGCGCCTTGAGCAGATAGGGTTCGATGTTGTGGGTACGCTTAATGAGCCTTGTGATGGGCATAATTATGAGAAGAAGATAAAATCAATTCCATTGGATAAAATCATTATTACCATAGATGCATGTTTGGGTCGGCCTGAATCTGTAGGGAGTTATTTAACCTCAGTAGGACCACTACAACCGGCGCAAGCTACAGGGGGATCTTTAACACCATATGGTCACTATAGTGTGGCGGCTGTCGTGAATGCGAATGGTCCAAGGCCTTATACAATTTTACAGATGACCCCACTGAGCAAAGTTTTACAAATGACAGAGCAAATTGTGGAAGCAGTGAACAAGTGTTTCAAAAGTGATAAAAGTGCTTAATATCTAGCAAGGTGTATCCAAGGTGCCTTCTACATGTTTTACAGGGTGCCATAAAAATCATTTGTATAACTGATCATAGAAAGAAGGAATTGACGATGGACAATATACAAGTAAACGGAATTACGATGGCTTATCAGGACCAAGGTGAAGGTGAAGTTATTGTCTTATTGCATGGTTTTTGTGGCAGTTCTTATTACTGGGAAAAGGTCCAGCCCATATTAGCACAGCATTACCGTGTGATTTGTCCTGATCTAAGAGGGCATGGTTCTACAGGCGCACCTGTTGGAGCGTATACGATAGAGCAGATGGCGGATGATGTGGCGGGTTTGATGGAGCAACTTGGCATTACAAAATATATTGTGTTGGGCCACTCTATGGGTGGATACGTTACACTTTCTTTAGTCCAACGTTATGGACATGTATTATCAGGTTTTGGTTTAATTCATTCAACAGGTCACAGCGATAGCCCTGAGGCAATGGAGAAAAGACTGGCTTCGGTTGCCTCCATTAATGCAAATGGCATGACAGCGTTTGTTGACGGTTTTGTATCGGGTCTGTTCGCCCCAACCCAATTAGAGCAACATAATGAAGTTCTCGTTCGTGTGAAAGAAATTGCTTACAAAACACCACCGCAAGGAGCAATAGGCTCATTAATGGCAATGCGTGAGCGCACAGCTCGTTGTGATGTCATGTCAGCATCTGTGTTGCCATTATTGCTTGTAGCGGGTGGTGAAGATCCTATTTTAACCGTTGAGCGTGTGTTTACAACAGATCGTGAAGGGGTTACGCAGGTAATTATTGATGGAACAGGCCATATGAGTATGTTCGAGGCGCCTGAGCAGCTAGCGAAAATAATTAAGCAATTTGCCGATTCTATAGACAATGTTTGATGAATCTAAAGTATAAATTACCTATAAGTATTATCAGTAAAGGTTACCCTTTAAATGGTGCGTTAGTAATTAACGCACTATTTTTTGCGTTTTTGCTGATGAAGAAGTACAATTTGTTTGCAAAGGGGAGGATTGCTATATGCTTCGAAGAGACTATTTAGTTCGGATGATTGAGGAAATGACAGAAATATTAGGCAAAGTTTTTGGTTTGAAGCAAGAGCGGAAGTTTACTGAGGCATTATGGCAATTGGATGATTTATATAAAAGGCAGTTTAGATTAAGTAACGATTTGCTACGTTCCTTATCTGCTAAGGATATCGTAGAAATTTTTCATACAGGGGGAAAACTCGAAGTGGACAAGCTTCAGAACCTCGCTTATTTAATGAAGGAGGAAGGGAACCTTCTTATTGCTGCTGGACAGCAGGACGAGGGGACATTTACACTCATGAAGTCACTTCATTTATATTTAACCGCTGCACAAGGTGGGGCGGATCGTACATTATGGAAGTTAGCTGATCAAATTGATGAATTAATTGTAGATTTGAACAAATATCGGCTACCAAAGGAAACGGAGCAACTTCGGCTACAATACGAGGAAGCAGAAGGAAGATATGGACGGGCAGAGGATATTATATATATTATGCTTCAAGAGCAGTGGATCACGAGGGAAGAAGCGCTTGCTTTTTACGAGCGTTTATTACAAATGGATCATTCGACACTATCACAGGGTGGATTACCTATAGAAGAAGTGCATGAGGCACTTCAGGAATTACGTAATATAAATTAGTTCACATCAATTAGATTAATAATTAGATTAAGTTGTAAGAAAGTGAGTTGTCATTCAAAATGGAGTCATTAAGAGCATTAATGGAGCAAATCATACAAGATGAAGTCCTGATTACAGGCACGTTAAGTCAACTTCGTAAATCAGAAGGGCTGACTTATACCAAAGTTTTGATTAAGCCTGTTGAAATAAAAAAAACATTACATTACCAGTTTGCTTATCACTCAAGTAATAAAGTTCACCATGAAAATGTAAGTGTGGCTGAAGCGGTAGATGTATTGATGGAATTATTTACGAATACATTCCGTCAAGCATTGCTATGCACCGAGGAGGCAGATTATCAGGTACTCATTAGCAAAAAGTACAAAGTATCCATTCTTACAAAGTCACCAACCAAAAAAAGAGTTGGGTATGCACATAATCGTCAAAAGCAATACATTCTGGAGGAAGGCAAGCCAGTTCCTTTTTTAGTAGAGCTAGGAATAATGAATGGAGAAGGCAAGGTTTTAGCTAAAAAATACGATAAGTTTAAGCAAATTAATCGATTCCTCGAAATGATTCAGGACGTGCTTCCTCACTTACCGTCTGATCGTCCGATCACGATTTTAGATTTTGGTTGTGGGAAGTCTTATTTGACCTTTGCGCTTTATCATTATTTAAAGGTGGAGCAGCGTCGTAATTTGAGAATCGTTGGTCTTGATTTAAAAGCCGATGTCATTGAGCATTGTAACCAGCTTGCCAATCGCTTGAACTACGATACATTGCGCTTTTTAGTTGGAGATATCGCTAATTATAATGAGCTTGAGCAAGTGGATATGGTCGTAACTCTCCATGCGTGTGATACCGCTACAGATGCCGCCTTAGAGAAGGCAATACGCTGGGATGCTTCCGTTATTTTGTCTGTGCCATGCTGTCAGCATGAGCTTTTTTCACAAGTGAGTAATGACATTTTAGCCCCGATGCTTGAGCAAGGTATTTTGAAGGAACGTTTTTCTGCTTTGGCAACAGACAGCATACGTGCTCAATTGCTTGATATTATGGGATATCGTACCCAACTGTTAGAGTTTATTGACATGGAGCATACCCCTAAAAACATTATGATTCGTGCCATTAAAACAAAACGCCAAGCAAGTGAGCAACAGCAGTTGTGGCAACGATATTCAGCGTTTCGTGAGTTTCTTCATGTATCTCCTTATTTGGAAAAGGCATGTATTGATTTATTGCCCAAAAATGAATAGGTTTGGATTAGACGAGCACTGCCAACACTAGCTTATATGCTAGTAGGGGTAGTGTTTTTTTTATTATAAATAAGAAGGGAGTGCGTGCTGGATATGGCTCCAAATTGGAAAAATATTTTATATGTATTAGTTCCTATGACAGTGATTGTAGCCTATATGGAGCAGGGCTGGTTTTATATTGATCGACCTACACCCCTTTTTATGATGTGCATTTGGATTCTCTTTGCCATATTTTTGTGTTTACGAAAAAACTTAGAGGGTATTGAATTAGAATCTTCGTCAAATGTAAACCCTGTTAAGTCCACGCTTTGGGTCATGCCATCAGTCGTAACATGTATAGGCTGTTTGCAATTATTTTTTTCCCCTATTCATATGAAAGCACAGATTGAATTTATTGTGCAGTTTGCCTTTTACACTGCCTTTTGCTTTGTCATGGTTAAACTCTTACATCATTCTAGTGGTCTGAAAGTTCTTTATTTGAGTTGGTTTAGCTTAGGAGCAGTCGCACTTATAAGTGCAATAGGTGTTGTTTATGGCTTATGGAGTATTCCTCATGCTCTTTGGCAAAATGCAAATGATCCAAGAATGGCAACTAGATTAGGTGGGGTGCTACAATACCCAAACACATTTGGTGCATTAATGGTAGCGATAACTTTAGAGAAACTAATGTTGTTAAGTATTAATAATGTTAAGGATCAACATAGATTTCACAATAAATATGGCAAAAAGCTAATGGGTCTTTCATTTCTAAGCAGACCTACTCAGCTTGTATTATGCTTATGGGGATGTGTTTGCTTGCTTCTGACAGGGTCAAGAGGGGCTTTTTCCGTTCTACTCTTAGGCTGGGGCGTTGGTTTTTTACTGTTAAAAGGCGAAGCTTTATTACGTTACGTTTTATATACCTTTAGCTTAGGAATAGGAGCATTACTTGTTGCAAAACCGTTGATTCAAGTTAATGTATTGCCAGTCACACAAGCTGGTATTGCTCACCTACTGATCATTACCTTGTCCGTATTACTGTGGTGTTATGGGGGAGAAGTGGGGATTGGAAAATTTATTTACTATCGATCTAAAGTTTGGAAAATTCAGAAAATTCAGCGATTCGCGAAATTTAGCAAGGGTTTTGCTTTATTAATGGGTGTAATCGCCACCCCTATAGTCGTGTTGAATCTTTATCCTTCCTTAATGAACATGGATACAGGCTTCGCAAGATTTTTGATGTATAAGGATGCCTTGCAGTTATGGAAGGGGAGTCCATGGTTTGGATATGGGGGCGGAGCTTGGCGAAGCATGGTTTATTATGTGCAAAGTTCGGCTTATGTGGGTAAAGAGGTGCATAGTGGTTATGTGGACTTGTTACTCAATATTGGGGTGATAGGTCTATTTGTTGTCCTGCTCGGACTTAGCCTTCTGATTTATAGCATGTGGAAGAGACGTTCTTACCTTCTGCCAGCGTGCTCTGCTATAATACTGCATTCTATCATTGATTTTGATCTACGTTATACCATAGTGTGGTTAGCACTATTCCTTCTTATCGGCTTACATTTGGCAGAACGTTCAACTATGAAGCAAGAGAACATTGAGAATATTGATCTATATGTTAAAAAGGGATATAACAAAAGGTTGCTACCTAGTTTCCGAGGATTATCTGCCGGAATCCTTGCTCCTTTGAGTGGGAGCCTACTTTGCATTGTATTGTTAGTTAGCCTCGGACTTGCGTTCCCACTTTTGAAAAGCACTTCTTTAACCACACAATCCATACAATACATACAATCCGCACTTCGTGTAGCTCCTTATCGTAGTGAGCTTACAATTTCCCTAGCAAAAAAGTTGCCTCTATCACAAGCAGAGCAGTTGTTATCACAAAGTATTTATTACGATCGCCAAAATGGAGAGCTATGGCTACTGCTTGGTCAAGCCCAAGCCGCTAGACAACAACCAAAGGCAACCCAAGCGCTGATCCAATCTGCACGCTTAAATCCATATAGCGCTCATGCACAAGTAGAAGCTTTGGCTCAAATCGCCCTATTATCAGCATCCTTAGAGCATAGTGGAAAACAGCAGGCAGCCGCAGAGGTAGCAAAGGAAGGATATCGTTTATACTTGGATTATCGTCGATTAGTTCAGCATTCAATACAGCAGCCTGCATTTAAAAATGATCGTAAATTTGGAATGGTACAGGAGGCTCAGATGTGGGGGCGTCAATTAGCTACTTACTTCGTCTCCGCTAGCTCTACACTTAGCCACCAAAGGCTTGACGAAAGGAGAGCACGAGCTTACTTTCCTCCACGTTCCATAGCTGGGCTAGCTCGCCTGCAACAGCTTCCTCCCACCAATCCGCTAACACTTTACGGTTACTCTGATTTTCTGCGATCCAGATTAAATTTTGAATGACCTTTTTATAATACAAATCCTCTCCTTGCTGGATAAGCTCCTCAGGAATATACGTGTTCAGTCGCTTTATGGTACGATACAATTCTTTGTTACAGCCTCTACGAATTTTTCGTGCCGAGGGGAGTGAACCCTTTTCGTGCTTATTGTTATGTTTTATGGTCAATATACCCACCTCCTCTTTATGTAGAATATGCAGGTGGATATGACTCGGTAACCTTTGTCTCTAGCAAAACTAGATGCATGTCCCTGCCTATGGTAGAATAAACTGGTACAAAAAGATTTATAGGGAGAGGGCTAAACGGTGGAATGGATTTCAAATATTATAGCTGTGTTGTTTGAATGGATTCAGCATTTGGGTTACTTTGGCATTATGATCGGATTAATGATCGAGGTCATTCCGAGTGAAATTGTTCTTGCATACGGCGGTTATCTTGTATCTTCAGGTCAAATTAACTTTGTTGGTGCAGTCTTTTTTGGTGTGGTCGGGGGTGTGTTAGCGCAACTCTTTATTTACTGGATCGGACGATACGGGGGTCGACCTGTACTTGAGAAGTATGGAAAATACATTTTGATCTCGAAAAAGCATATCGATCATTCTGAGGAATGGTTTAATAAATACGGTCCAGGCGTTATCTTCACAGCTAGATTTATTCCAGTTGTAAGACACGCAATTTCAATACCCGCAGGGATTGCTAAAATGCCCTTGTGGAAATTTACTTGGTTGACAACGCTTGCCGTCATTCCATGGTCCATACTGTTTGTCTGGTTAGGAGTAAGCTTGGGTGATAAATGGAAGGATATAAAACATATTGCACAACCTTATATTGTTCCAATTTTATTATGCGCTTTAGCTTTATTAGTCGTATATTTCCTCATTAAATGGTTTGGCTCAAAACGGAAAGGAGAGTAATAAAATGGCAGCTTCGGTAGCAAATAAGTTAGGTAAAGGGATTTCCCCTAAAGCATTTATAGAAGGAATGACCAAAAATAAAGATGCTTTTATCGAGAATTACAACGGCTTTTCGTGGGCAAATGAAGATGATAAGCAATTTTTTGAAAGCTTAAATTACCGTGATGATCTCAAGGTTTTAATCCTTACTGCGGATTGGTGTGGCGATGCGCTTCGCAGTATTCCCGTTGTTTTTCAGGCGCTTGAGGTTGCTAACCTTGACACTGAGGTCTTTATTGTAGAACAACATCAGGACCTAATGGATGACTTCTTAACGTTAGGTGGTCGTTCCGTTCCTGTAGTTATTATCGCAGATTCAGGTGGCCATGTTCTTGGTCGCTGGGGCCCTCGTCCTGCTCATGTACAAGAGCTTATGATTCAATTTAAACAAGACAATCCCGATCGTGAAGCAGCGGATTATAATGATAAAATGATGGAATTACGCAAACAAATGGTAGCAAAATATGACGAAAAGGGTGGAGTTCATTCATCTGTAGTTACTGAGCTACGTGAATTACTCTCGGGATTTTAAGCTCATGTTAAAAGTTGAAACATTTTGTTTAGGGCCTTTACAGACTAATGCGTATTTACTTCAAGGTGAAAAGGAAAATACAGCGATTATTATCGATCCAGGCAGTAATCCAAATGCTTTAATTAGAAGAATTGAAAATATGGATATCGAAGCGATTGTACTTACACATGCACACTTTGATCATATTGCAGGTGTAGATCAAATTCGTAAATTAAAGAAGTGCCCTGTTTATTTACACCCTCTGGAAAGCGAATGGCTCACCACCCCGAAGCTTAATGGTTCATTGATGTGGCCTGATGTGACAGAACCAATTGCTACAGAAGCGGCGGAATATGATTTGCAGGAAGGGCAGACGGTTACGTTTGTTGGTGAGAAATTCAAGATTTATCACACCCCTGGGCATTCTCCTGGCAGCGTAAGCTTATTATGTGGCAATCATTTGTTTGGTGGCGATGTATTGTTCCGCCTAGGCGTTGGTCGTACAGACCTCCCGGGGGGACGTGAAGCAGACCTTTATAACTCCATTCGTGGCAAGCTATTTAAGCTGTCGGACGAAGTCGTTGTATATCCAGGACATGGTCCAAAAACGACAATTGGTTACGAAAAGGCAAATAATCCGTATATTCGTTAAGCTTTTTGTCGAAATAAGCTAGACAAGTGAAGCGCGCTCTGTTAGGATTATAATTAATTTAATTTAATATTTAATTTGAATCAATTTCATGTTTTTCTAACTACGCGAAGCACGCAAGCTGTGGAATTAGTCCCGGTTTGCGTTCTTTTTTTTGCCTTTTTTAGGGTAGACACACCCTAGGCTCATATTAAGGAGGAGGAATGAAAATGAAAAAGCAAATCAAGTATTTGTGCGATTCTGGTTCAAAATTACAAACGTCTAATTGCAATGAAGTAAGGGAAGGGATGTATGAGCGTGCAAAGCAATCGTTAGAGGGGATTATAGTAAGAGAAGTGGAAGGACAGGACAGACAAGATAGACAAGAAAAGCGACAAGGGAAAGACGACAGAGCCATGACTTGGGGACATGTAAAAAGGAACCATTGTGGAATATGTCAGCCTTGGTACAGAAGGTTAGAGCAGTATCGCGATTAAGTAATATGTTTGGATACATAAAACAGCTTCGTTTTAACAAATTAATAAAAATTTCAAACCTCTGTTTCAAGCTATGTTCAATCTGGTTATTGATATGACGTCCGGAATAAATTTGAAAATTATTCCAAGTTGACGAAGGGATGGATGTCTTATTTTTTGGATTATCATAGTTGTTGCTGGGGTGATTGGATATTGTGTATTTTATAATATTCGATTAAAGCAATATAACGACAGTGGGCTACGTGCCGAAGAAGATTTAGAACTAAAAAATGAATTAAGAGCGCTTTTATTGGAAAAAGGTGTAGACTTATCTAGCAAAATATTTGTTAATGGCCATTTTACGAAGGAAAACGTGATGTTAATTCGCACAACAACATTTTACTCCTATGTATTAGTCTTTCATCCTCATAGCGGACCAATTACAGTATATAGTTATTTGCCTGATGATTCTGAACTTCAATTTGTTGGTGATTTTACGTTAGAACAAATTAAGGCTAAACCTTATGCTTCAGTTGGAACTAATTATTTATTCCACGATGATGCAGGTAAGCACATTTTTACAGTTCAAACCTTGGCAGAGGATTTACCTGGGAGCTCTGAATATCAGTTAAGCTATGGTCAACGTGAAGAATATGAAGCATTACGTAAACGTGTAGGTTTAACGTAAATATAGAAAGATTAGAGAGGGAGATTGTGATGACACCAGAATTAATTACCTATTTAATTGGACTTATTACGTGTGGTTATCTTATTTTTAACATCGTTTTTTATTATCGTAATAAAAAGAGAGGGCTTGGCTTTCAGTTTAGACCCTTGTATTTGATTGCTGCTGGTATTGTGTTTTTAATTTCACTATACGCGACAGCGACTGGGCAGACCTACTATGATCTAGTAGATCAAATTAATGCTAGTTTTTAATTACAATCTATTCAAAACGCCTTGACCAACCATTCCCCATTTAGTAGGATTATAAAATAACTTATTTTATTCAACTATATTAAATATCAGGGAGGTAGACGATGCTACCATTAGGAGAAAGAGTTGTTATCGTCGATGATGCTTTTGAGCAAAATCTTCCTGTTGGGGAATATGGGTATTTAATTGCTTATGATCGTAATCCTGATAATGCTTTTGATTATGTTATTCGGGCTCCGAAAACAGGACGCAACTATGTTGTTCCATCAAGTGATGTCGAATCAGAAGAGCTTTTGATAGAACAAGAAATAGAGCGCCACACTCAAGCGGCATTAATAGATTACGCTCTAGCGACTCATAATGAACAGTTATTCCATTTCATCATGAATGGGGAGAAGGAAGAAACTGATCATGCTGATGAACCAACACAGGAAGTAATGTCACAGGCTGAATTTATTAAGCAGGTTAATTTACGCGCTTGGATTTAAGCCCTCTGCGTAAGTAAGATATAAAAGTGGTGCTTACCTTAACGGTTGTGTTATCCCAAGTGAGGGATAATTCAGCCGTTTTTTGAAATATAAGGCAGTATTAAAAAACATAAACTCATTTTTACTTCGGACAAATTCATGTTAGAATGAACGGTAATTAAAGGTGAGAAAACAGATGGAGCAAGGAGGAAAATGAAGATGAGTATTCAAGTCAAAGATGTCGAGTATGTAGCTAAGCTTGCTCGCTTAAATTTAAGTGAGGAAGAGCGTGAGACTTTTACGGGACAACTTAATGCAATTTTGCAATATGCGGATAAATTAAATGAGCTAAATACTGACGATGTAGAACCAACAACACATGTATTGCACCTATCTAATGTGATGCGTGAGGATGTTGTGAAGGAAAGCTTACCTCAAGAAAAAGTATTCCGTAATGCACCTGAGGAAGAAGACGGACAATTTAAAGTGCCAGCAGTACTTGAATAGTAATAACAAATTAAAAAGGAGGGCATATGTGTGACCTTGTCAGAACTATCATTACAGGACTTACATAATCAGTTTAAAAGCAAGCAGTTATCTGTAACTGAACTGATGGAGCATTATTTTAGAGCGATTGCTAAGTATGATGATCGTGTGGGGGCTTACCTCACCCTAAATGAAGAGGGAGCAAAAGCTCAGGCTGCTAAACTAGATGCAAAACTTGCTTCTGGTGCAGACCAAGGCTTGTTATTTGGCTTGCCTGTAGGTATTAAGGATAACATGGTAACCGAGGGCTTGCGTACAACGTGTGCGAGTCAATTTTTGTCCAATTATGACCCGATTTATGATGCTACTGCTGTAGCTAGATTAAAACAAGCGGACACTGTAACTTTAGGTAAGCTAAATATGGACGAGTTCGCCATGGGTGGCTCTAATGAAAATTCAAGCTTCCATCCTGTACGTAATCCTTGGGATTTGACTCGAGTACCTGGGGGTTCAAGTGGTGGTTCGGCAGCTGCAGTTGCTGCGGGTGAAGCTTATTTCACTTTAGGTTCCGATACAGGTGGATCGATCCGTCAACCTGCTTCTTATTGTGGTGTAGTGGGGCTTAAGCCTACTTATGGGCTTGTGTCTCGTTATGGTTTGGTTGCATTTGCTTCCTCTCTAGATCAAATCGGACCGATTACAAGAAATGTAGAAGATGCAGCTTATGTGCTTCAAGCGATTGCAGGATATGATGAAAAGGATTCAACCTCAGCAAAAGTAAATATTCCTGATTATAGAAGTGCATTAACTGGTGATGTTAAAGGTCTGAAAATCGCTGTGCCTAAGGAGTACCTTGATGGCGTAGATCCTTCAGTGAAGCAAGCTGTGCTTGATGCGTTGTCTGTACTTGAAGGTTTAGGTGCCGTATGGGAAGAGGTTTCCTTACCACATACCGAATATGCAGTTGCTGCATATTATTTGCTTGCTTCCTCTGAAGCATCCTCTAACCTATCACGTTTTGATGGTGTACGTTATGGAGTGCGTGTAGATAACAATGGTAGCTTGCTTGATTTGTATCATGATTCCCGTAGTAAAGGTTTTGGTCCTGAAGTAAAACGCCGTATTATGTTAGGCACATATGCGTTAAGCTCAGGTTATTATGATGCTTATTATTTGAAAGCTCAAAAGGTTCGTACCTTAATTAAACGTGATTTTGATCAGACATTTGAGAAATATGATGTCATTATTGGACCTACAGCACCAACTACAGCTTTTGCTCTTGGCTCACAGGTGGATGACCCATTAACGATGTATTTAAATGATATTTTAACGATACCAGTCAGTTTGGCAGGTGTACCTGCACTTAGCATTCCTTGTGGGTTGGCAGAAGGCTTACCGATTGGCTTGCAAATTATTGGTAAATCATTTGATGAAAGTACTGTACTTAAAGTTGCACATGCTTTTGAAGCGCATACCGACCATCATAAGCATCGTCCATCACTTTAAAATCTAAGTAGGGATTTATTAAGGAAAGCAGGAGGAACACTATGTCAACATCCAAATATGAAACAGTAATCGGCTTGGAAGTGCATGTGGAGCTGCATACAAATACAAAGATTTTTTGCGGTTGCTCTACTGAGTTTGGCGCTCCACCAAATAGTCATACATGTCCAGTTTGTTTAGGACATCCAGGCGTGTTGCCAGTGCTAAATAAGCAAGCGGTAGATTATGCAATGAAAGCGGCAATGGCTTTGAACTGTGAAATTGGTGACGTGAGTAAATTTGATCGGAAAAACTACTTTTACCCTGACTCACCAAAGGCGTATCAGATTTCTCAATTTGACCAACCCATTGGTTTAAACGGTTATATAGATATTGAGGTAGATGGGAAAACGAAACGTATCGGAATAACTCGTCTACACTTAGAAGAGGATGCAGGTAAGTTAACTCATATTGATGGTGGGTTTGCTTCTCTTGTAGACTTCAATCGCGTAGGTACGCCGCTTATCGAAATTGTATCCGAGCCAGAGATTTCTTCCCCAGAAGAAGCAAAAGCTTATTTAGAAAAAATGCGGGCAATTATGCAATATTGTGATGTATCTGATGTGAAGATGGAAGAAGGCTCCATGCGTTGTGATGCTAACATCAGTTTACGTCCTGCTGGGCAAAAGGAATTCGGAATTCGCGCTGAGCTTAAAAATATGAACTCCTTCCGCGGTGTATTACGTGGATTAGAATATGAACAATATCGTCAAGCTGAAATTTTAGATGATGGTGGACAAGTTGTACAAGAAACACGTAGATGGGATGAAGCTCAAGGTAAAACTTTTTCTATGCGTGGCAAAGAAGAAGCGCACGATTATCGTTACTTCCCAGATCCAGATTTAGTAACCTTACACATTGACCAAGCTTGGAAGGATCGCATTCGTGCTTCGATTCCAGAGCTACCGGATGCGCGTAAGGCACGTTATACGGAGGAGTTTGGGTTACCTAGCTATGACGCCTCCGTTATTACCTCATCAAAGGAAATTGCTGATCTATTTGAAAATAGCTTAAAGTATACTGAAGATGCTAAATCCGTGGCTAACTGGATTATGGGTGATTTGTTAGGTCACCTTAATAGTACTGGACAACAATTAGCTGAAGTGAAGCTGACAGGTCAGGGCTTAGGCGAAATGATTGGCTTAATTGAAAAGGGCACAATTAGTTCGAAAATTGCTAAAACTGTATTTAAAGAAATGCTAACAAGTGGGAAATTACCTGCTCAAGTTGTTGAAGAGCAAGGTCTTGTGCAGATTAGTGATGAAGGTGCAATTTTGGCAATCGTAAATGAGGTTATTGCAGATAACCCAGCTTCGGTAGAGGACTATAAAGCAGGAAAAGAAAAAGCGATTGGCTTCCTAGTTGGACAAGTCATGAAACGGAGTAAAGGTAAAGCAAATCCTGGACTTGCCAATAAGCTACTAGTTGAAGCATTAAAGAGCTAAATATGATTGTTCCATTATCGTTACAAAATGCTGATGCCGTAGAGCAATTGTGGCATCTGCAGCATATCGCATACCGTCTAGAGGCGGTAGCACTTGGGTTACAGGAGTATCCTCCGCTGGCGGATACCTTTGATTCAATTCGAAACAGCACGCAAAGCTACTATGGGTGGATGGATGATAAAGAAGAGCTAAGGGGGGCAATTGCCGTTTCTTTAGTTCCTCATCATTCGCTTAACATATCCGCTTCTAATCCAAGAGATAATAGGGGAAACCAACCACCTCGTACGATTAAAATTTATCGCCTTATGGTGCATAACGACTATTTGCGTCAAGGCATTGGGCGCTCGTTAGTTCAATATATTATTGATGCTTATCCTAATATGGATATTGAGGTGATAGCAGGCGCGCAAAATAAACCTGCAGTTTCGTTATATCAATCCTTTGGATTTAAGCAAAGAGAATCGTATGTGGTGGAGTCTGGTGTTCGGTTGATCCGTTACCTATTAGAAAGAATTTAATTCAACACTAGACAGCTAACCTTAACTAACCAAGATATTACAACCCAGTCCCTTTTAGGTACTGGGTTTGCTGTCTATACATTACAGGTTACAACACCTATTCGTTTAGGTTATTATAATAAATATTAAATGGAGGGATGAGGATGCCAGATTTTATGCCTGCTACTAAGGAAGATCAAGCCTTGAAACCAGCAACAACAAAAGATAATCCTAAAGGCTATCAACCACGTAGGCGCAAGCGTAAGCTTATTGCTTGCTTATTATCTGCTCTTTTCCCTGGTTTGGGTCATATGTATTTACGTATGTTTTTGAGAGGCGCTGCCATTATTTATTTTCTTATTTTAGATATATCGGCTTTAATATACTTCTCATCGGTTCGGGTTGGCATTAATGTTCCCTTATTAATACTGTTAGGATTAGTTGTACCTATAGCTTATTTTTATAGCTTGTACGATGTGATGCAATCCACAGATCTTATTAATAGCTCGATCGGGCAGCAGCGTACTTACACATCCAGAGCAGGTAGAGTGCTGTTTGGAAATAGCCTTCGCAAAGCAATGACAGCAGGACTTATGCTTATTTTGGGCGGGGCGATTGTATTTGTCTTTCGCGAAAAGCCTTATTGGTTACAAACTTATATTGCAAATCAAGGCGGGATGACCGTTGCAATTATATTGATCCTTGTTGCATTATTGCTCATTTTCACAGAAGTTACGCGTAAGTTTTTACGTACAGGGCGCCTTACTGCTGCGTTATTATTTTTGGCTGTAGGTATCTTATTAATCATAGAGAGCTTAACGACATACGATAGCATGTTGCTGATGCTCACATGGTGGCCAGTGATTATAGCTAGCTTGGGTATAGAGCATATTATCGTAACGATATGGAATCGAAAGTATAAACAAAAAGGAAAGCGCAAAATTCGTGTTGATATAAAAGGAATCGTATTGGCGCTTGTCACCGCTGCGTCTGTGTTTGTTGTCACACAGCAGGATCATTACATGCACCTTTGGAATCGAGTTAGCTTAGATCTAGCAGCCGCAGCAACAGAATACAGTAATGAAGAAGGATTTAAGTATGATCTAGAGGCTACTACAATTCCTGTTGACTTAGAGAATGATAAAATTATTGTTGATGCAATAAATGGAAATATCGAAGTTAAAAAGGCTCAAATTGAAGGTGTCATAGTAAAAGCAACGGTTTGGGTAGATGGAATAGATGCTGAAAAAGCAAAAGGTATTGCAGAAGCTACCAAGCTTGATATAACAGAAGGCACATCTTTACGCTTAGTAGTTAAAGATCAGACTTATGGAGAGTCGGGAAGACGGCATCCAAAAGTGAATATCAGTATTACTGTCCCTGAAAATAAATTCCTAGATCTAGATATTAGTACTTCTAATGGGGCGATTGCTTTAACTGGAGCACAAGCACTAAAAGAAGTGAAGCTACAAACAGGAAATGGGAACCTAAAATTATGGGATGTTATTGGAGATGTTACTGCGAAGACATTAAATGGAACGGTAGAGCTTTATCGTATTTTTGGAGATGTCAAAGTAGATACTCAAGGTGGGAGTATGAAGGGAAGTAGAATTTCTGGGAATGCAGTTTTATCTACTTTTGTTGGTAATATTTCTTTGGTAGGTGCTGAAGGTGACGTGGATGTCACTACTCGTAATGGGAATATTACTTTAGATGGTGCACTTAGTAAGCTACACGCGGAATCACTTAATGGTTCACTTACCCTTTCTACGAAGGAAATAGGTGGAGACTGGAACGTATATAGTGCTGTTGGAGAGCTTCATTTACGTATTCCTGAGCAAGGAAGCTACACGCTAGAGGCTTCAAGCAGTTATGGGAATATTATTTCCGATTTACCTTTTACTATTGAAAATAAAGTCCTTAAAGGCACAAGTGGCGACGGAGAATATAGTCTTAAAATAGAAGGAAATAGCGATGTATACGTGAATAAAAACTAAGCACGTCATGCTCGCATTGACAAAGGAAATGTCGTAACCGTACAATTAAACTAAATAGTTTAACAGTTAAACTAAAAAAGGCGGTGGACATGATGAGTACGCGAGTACAACATGCACTGGAACAACTAAAAAATAACGGTGTCCGTATTACGCCACAACGCCATGCTATTTTGTGCTATTTGCTGGAATCTATGGGGCATCCTACGGCGGACGAAATTTATCGTTCCCTAGAACCAAGATTTCCGAATATGAGTGTTGCGACTGTCTATAACAATTTAAAAATGTTTATTGAGGCTGGCTTGGTGCGCGAATTGACATATGGAGATAACTCTAGTCGATTTGATGCTGATGTCAGCAACCATTATCATATTGTTTGTGAAAAATGCGGTAAAATTAAAGATTTCCATTACCCTTCACTTGAAGAGGTGGAGAAGAAGGCTGCAGAGGCTACTGGTTTTACTGTACATGGACATCGTTTAGAGTTACATGGTGTTTGTGCGGAATGCACTGAGAGCAACGTTGAATAAACTAATGCTCAAACTGAGTATGCCCTTTACTTACCAAATGTATTGATGAAACATTTATATCAACTATTTCGTATTGATAATTAAAATAACGTGAGGATTCCTGTAGGATTCTTCACGTTATTTTTGAATAGTGGTTTTAATTTGATTCTTGCAATTTTTGAGTTTACTAGGATTGAATAAAATTAATAGATTTATATGTTGGAGGTAGTAGATTGAAAACTAGACGTAGTAACACTAATATAAGCAGAAAAAAAGGCGGGAAGTTTAAAAGGTTTGTATTACTTCTCATTCTTTGCGCAGGAGCATACTGGGCTTTTACACAATACGTACCAAATTGGAAGCATATAGATCCAGATTGGAAAGGGAAATATGATAAACCTATTTTTGTTCAAGATGAATTAATGAAAGGTACTGCAATTGGGGAGAAGGATAACCTAAAACTACCACTACCTGTTCTACAAGAAGCTGTAGATAACAATATTAAATATGAGCAAAAAAGTGGTTCAGTTATAATAACAACGCAACGTAAGCTCGTGTTGCTTAAACCAGAGGACAAGTTAGCTACAGTAAATAATAAACCGATGCAGCTTCGCTTTGCGCCTGAAGTGGTTAAGGATGTAGTATATTTGCCTGCAGATTTGATTACAGAACTGTATGGAACTGAAATTAAGCAGGATGCTTCAGGTGCTGTATTGTTGTATCAGCCTGGTGAAGTTGTTCAAACCGGAAAAATTGAGGGTGGTGGGAAAGACACGGTTCCCATGCGTAAAGGGGCTAGCATTCATGAGCCTATTTTGTATGATATCCCTTCGGGAAATCAGCTGCGTGTATTAAAGGATGAGGGCGATTGGGTATATGCTCAGTTAGACAATGGATATGCAGGTTATGTACAGAACAATAAAATTAATCTTGGAGATAAAAAAACTGTCCCTATGCTAGAGCAACAGCTATCCGCTGGGAAGGAAAAGTGGAAATCCCGAAAAGTGAATTTAACATGGGAGGCTGTTTACCAAGCACCACCTAAAACTTCTTCTATTGGAGCATTGCCTGGCGTTAATGTAGTTAGTCCAACGTGGTTTTCTTTAGTGGATGGCGATGGAAACGTAAAAAGTAAAGCAGATCGTAATTACGTGACATGGGCGCATGGTCGAAACATGCAAGTGTGGGGGTTATTTAATAATAGTTTTGATCCCGATTTGACTACAGAGGCGCTAAGTACATTTGAGAAGCGTATCACAACAATTTTGCAAATGCTACATTATGCTAAGTTATACAATCTTGATGGGATTAATATCGATTATGAAAATGTACACACCAAAGACAAAGAAAATCTCAATCAATTTATGAGAGAACTGTGGCCTTTAGCGCAGGAGCAAGGTCTGGTTGTTAGTATTGACGTTACCCCTAAATCCAACAGTGAAATGTGGTCAGCATTTTTAGATCGACGTGCGCTAAGTAAAGTTGTCGATTATGTAATTGTGATGGCTTATGATGAGCACTGGGCTGCAAGCCCCAAAGCGGGTTCTGTTGCTTCATTGCCTTGGACAGAAGCTGCAATTAATAAAATTATAAAAGACGACGAAATTCCAGCTGATAAATTAATTATGGGTGTTCCGCTCTATACTAGAGTGTGGACAGAGACACAAAAAGAGGGAGAAACGAAAGTAAGCTCCAAAGCGATTGGAATGAGCAAAGCGCAAGAAATTGTAAAAACAAATAAGCTTAAGCCAAAATTTTTAGAAGATGTCGGACAAAATTATGTAGAATACCAAGAAGATGGAGCTACGAAAAAGATTTGGTTAGAGGATAAAAAGTCACTTGAGGCTCGGGTAAAACTAATAAAATCATTGAATTTAGCTGGTGTAGCAACTTGGACACGCAGTTTTGGCTCCAATGAAGCTTGGGAAGTGCTAAAAACAATATCTGAGTAATTTAACTAAAATAACTTCATTTCAATATTGAGGGATGAAAGACCTCTCTTTTTGGAATGAAGTTATTTTTTATGTTTCTCTAATATATTTTTTGTTAAAACAGAGCAGGAAAGTTAGCTACTACGTAGAACTATACTATACTGCATTGGACATTGCATTTCGATATTTTGTAATTTATGTCATAAAGAGGAAGGTGTATTGTGGAGCCAGCATTTTTTTCTTTTGTCCGTGAAGATGAAGCGGATAGTCAAGTGATTGGTGCCATCGCGTATCGCCCTCAAGAAAAATTCAAACATAGTCCTTTACTACAAGATGGGCAGTTGCTTGTTATTGTTGTATGTCGCGCACCATTCGAGGAAAGGGTGTCGGTGGAACATTACTATAATCACAGTACACAATATCAAATTTTATATGTTACACTTACCCAAATAAAGCAGTGGATTATTACTGGCCAACAGCAAGAGCTAATGTACTATTTTTTAAAGGGAGAAATTATTTGGGATATTGAAGGTGAGTTATCATTGTTTTATACACAGGTGGCAACCCTAGAGGAAGAATGGCAGGAGAGTCGAAAGCTTAAAGAGTTTTCGAGACTAGCTCATTTTTATGTACAAGCGAAGTTAGGGGAAGAACACCGAGTATTGATGGACACTTATTACAATCTGATTCATGCTTTAAAGCATTTTGCAGCAATTGAGCTAATTGAGATGAGTGGGGAACTACCAAGTGTTCATGTATGGGATCAGCTTAGTGGTATGAACTCAACAGCCTGTAAATTGTTTGAGGAGCTTCTTTATAGCACTGAAACGCTAGAACAACGGATTCAGTTGGCTTTACTTGCGATTGAATTTTCAGTAACCTCAAAAATGACAGAATGCAGTCGACCATTACTAAAGGTTTTAAGTCAAAAAAGAGCTGGCTGGACAATGGAGCAATTAACGCATTTAGAAGAACTCCAATATATAAAAGAAGATCTTCCAGTGTTAATCAATTTATTAATTCAGCGATGCATCATCGTTCAAGAACCTTTAAATTCAAAAGGTTTTGTTACCTCAGAGTATACAATGAAATATAAGGTTAAATAATTTGGTAAGGTGCTGGGCGCGAGCAATCATATCTAATATAATTTATTTCTAAAATAATTATAAAAATGCTTGACTGTTCTTAGTTAAACGTGATAAATTATAACTCGTCCCTTTTAAAAAGATCAGATTTAATTTTAAATAAGAAAAAATAAAATTAAAAAAGTTGTTGACTTAAAAGAGATGCATGTGTTATATTATAAGAGTCGCCGCTGAGAGATGCGACGATAAAAAAAGAGTGAATTGATCTTTGAAAACTAAACAACGAGTGAGCGAATTTCACGAAAGTGGAATTC
>NZ_JBCMOR010000016.1:0-67691 GCF_050461185.1 Paenibacillus turicensis | reverse complement strand
CCTTTTTGTCAAAGCTCGCGCTGGTTGGGCTGACCTGGCTGTCTTGTTGGGCTGCTGTTACAGTTGATTTTACTAGCTGTTGATCACCAGAAATAATCACCTCATTACCTACACTCATCAAAGAGGCAGGGATCTGTCCAGAAAAATCCACAGTAAGATATTGCCAGTTTTCCCCATGATCATTAGTAGCATAAACAACATAATTATCACTACTATCATTTGCTAATAAGTAAACCGTTGAACCCTTTTGCCCTAATAGTGCATGAGTATAAGGTAAGTAACCATCAAGTGTAATTTTAGATGACCAAGTCATTAAATCAGGGCTTGTTCTTATCACTGTCTTATAGCTTGCATCAATAGCAACAACAATATAGTTGGTTCCATCGTAAATAATATCTTTCAAGTCCTCATTAGAACTTGGATAATTGCCTTCATAGTCATTCCATACCGTTCCATCAGTAGAAACTCTTAATGCATTTTGTGATACATCTCCCTTATTATCAAATTCGCTACCAAGTGCTATAAATCTTCCATTAACGAAATTTACCGAGGAGAAGTTCTTCACATTAGTTGATAATGTGGTTGGTGAAGACCATGTTATACCATCACCGGATATTTTGAGTGTAGGGTTAGATGAACCATGCCCAGCTGCAACAAACTTACCGTTACCAAAGGCTACATCAACAAATGAAGATGAATCCGTAAGTCCTGTTTGTGTAGTCCATGTTAATCCGTCATTAGAAGTAACTATGGAGGTACTACCTGCTTGATTATTCCATTCCCCTACAGCCACATATTTCCCATTTCCTATCGCAATTGCACTGAGTGCCTTGATTCGATTGGATATTGTTTCTTCTTTCCAAGAGGATAGATTTGTAGAGGTCCAGATTGCTCCTTCGTTACCTAACTTACCTGCAGAAATATATTTCGTTCCATCATAAATAACATCACTAAATAGGCCACCCCAAAGATACGACCAATCCGATCCATTTTCGGACATTATAAGCCCTTCGTTACCAAGTCGAAAATACTGTCCATTATTATAAAAAGATATTTGAGCTACAAATTCCTTTTGGAAAGGCTGTAGCTGCCAATTTACAGCATCTACCGACGTATATACCGCACCATAACCAAGTGGGCTTTGATAACCAAATAAATAATAATGGGTTCCATCATAAAAGCCGTTAAACATCTGATTGTCAGATTGCATAGCTGTCTGTTTAAATGGAGGTCCCACACTTGTAAAAGTCAACAAATCCGTAGAGGTCCAGATATAGCCTCTTGGTTCAGAAATAAAGTAACGATCATTCATCCATGTCAACATATTAGTTCCAATAGATCCAGATCCATCAGGGCTTACAGGTTGACGCTTAGCCCATGTAGTCCCATCTGTTGTAGAATAAATATTACCTTGTTCATCACCTACACCAAGTCGAGTCCCATTCTCCCCAACGGCAATTTGAGTTAGACGATTAGTAGGATTCAATCCTGTAGGTGTGACACTAGACCAATTAACTCCGTCTTGAGAGGTCAGGTATTTCCCCTTAGTAGCTATATAAAATGCAGATATACCCTGGAAGGTAGAAAAATAAGCTTTGGATAATTGTTCTGTAGTTCCAGATATTTGCTGTGTCCAATTTACACCATCTGGAGATGTCAATAAAACCCCATCACCACCTACAGCAACAAATAAACCATTCCCATAAGCAACGGAATTAAAACCAAAGAAGCTTGGATTCGAAACTCCCGTATAATTAACATCAGCCTTAGTTTTTACATTAACCCAGTCTTTCCCATTGGTAGATTTAATGATTGCTCCATAGTAACCTACAGACACATAAGTACCATTTCCATAAGCAATCCCAGACATAGGTGTAGATGGAAGCTGACCATTATTTTTGGTCACAAATGGGTCTCCCCCTGCTGCCCCTACATGCACAACAGGTAGAGTACTTGAAAATAACACTAAAAATGCTAGAAACAAATACCCCAATCTTGGCATTTTTGATGTTTTAAAGTTTTTTGTCATATAACCAACGCCCCCCATAATAAACTGCTACTGTTGTATTTTTAAATTGCTTGTATCTTTCTATAATTCTGGAATTGTTATCTATCACTCCTTTATGTCTAGATTCCCCTCTTTTGACTTTACGTTGTTTAACCTTACATTCATAACTTTACGTCCTTTAGAGTGTTAAAACGTTAATCAGACAATATATTTCGACGTGCACAAGCTCGTTCCTTTAAATTTTAAATAAAATTCGAATTAAAATTCTTTAATCTTTTTAAACGTTTTATAAAAATAATTGAATTAAATTAACAAAAAAAGCGCAGGAACCTTTAGCTATAATTAGCTATAGTTCTACGCTTGCTCGTCTAATTTACCAACAACCCATTTCAAACACTTGTCTACTTTCCTCGCTTCTTAAGCTCCTTCATAATTTTGCGTCCCGTTGGCGTTTGAGCCAATCCCCCTTGTGCTGTCTCACGGTGCTTGCTTGGCATAGAAGAACCTACCTCAAGCATGACATCAATCACTTCATCAGAAGGAATTGCACTACGTACACCTGCTAATGCCATATCAGCGGCAGCAAGTGCATTTACTGCCCCAAAGCCATTACGGATAATACATGGAATTTCAACTAATCCCCCAACAGGGTCACAGATCAAACCAAGTGTATTTTTAAGCGCAAGCCCTACAGCATGAACAGCTTCAGCAGCCCCTCCGCCTCGTAGCTCGACCATCGCACCCGCAGCCATGCCTATAGCTGAGCCAATTTCTGCCTGACACCCACCTTCAGCACCAGAAATAAAGGAATTATTTGCGATAACATAACCAATCGCCCCCGCACAGAACAACCCATTAACCATATGGTCATCATCCCAACCAAAGCGCTCTTGACTACTTACAAATACACCAGGAATAACGCCACAAGAGCCAGCCGTAGGCGTCGCTACAATCCGTCCCATTGAGGCATTGATTTCAGATACTGCAAGTGCATAAGCCATCGCTTGTGCCCCAACATCGCCTACACTAGCACTGTGTGCTTGTCGATACTCATTAACACGCTTCGCATCGCCACCCGTTAGTCCACTCATCGAAACGATATCCTCGGTCAATCCTTTATGAACAGCAGACTTCATAATTTGATAATACTCCGCCATCAATTTAAAGGTTTCCTGCTGACTAAGTCCACTCTCATCAGCTTGATCCTCTAGCATGATTTGTGCTATTGTCTTGGACTCCTTCTCACAGAGCTCAATGAGCCCCGTCAAATTATGAAATCTCATCTTATTTCCTCCACTTATTCATTTATGATCTTTTAAAATTTATTGGATTATAATATCGGCTCTATTATAAATCAGTACTTGACAATGACATGAGGCTAGAAGCTACGATCCAGAGCGTTCTTACGATTGTGTTAAAATCATATTCCTTTGACTGGAGTAAATAAATGGGTGGAATTCGATTTTAAAAGACAACCTTCAGAATCGCTCTGTCTCGCCGCTAGTTTGGGCTCTGTTGTCAAGCACTGATTTCAAGATTGAGCTATAATATCAGTAAATTATTTATGCCACTTAGGCTAAGTCAACTAAAGTCACTTGATTGACATGAGGTAAATTGGCTAACCATTGGCATACATCAGGTGATAAGCTATCGTCAGTTTCTACAACTGTTAGTGCCTTTGCAGTTCTCCCTGTACGGTCTGTAGTAATAAAGCCAATATTAATATTGCGCTGATGAAGACTTGTTGTAATACTAGCAAGCACACCTGGGTAATCATCATGGTGGATCACTAAAGCGGGAAGCTCCCCTGTACATTTAATATCAAAGCCATTAATTTTTTGGATAACAATCGTGCCACCACCGATAGATGCCCCCAAAACTTCAATTTGCTGTTGATCGCTTTTTAATCTAATTTTAACGGTATTAGGATGACAATCAGCCGCAGTTGCAGTACTAAATGTAACTTTGATGCCCGCTTCTTCCGCATAATGCAATGAATCTCGAATTTTTTCATCATCTGTATTGTAGTCCAAAATTCCACCCATAACCGCGAGATCAGTTCCATGACCTTTAAAGGTTTCGGCAAAGGATCCATAAAAACAAATACTGGCTTCTGTTGGTTGCTCTGCTAACAGACGTCTCGCAAAACGTCCAATTCTCACTGCTCCTGCCGTATGAGAGCTAGATGGACCAATCATCGCTGGACCAATAATAGAAAACACACTTTTAAATCTCATATCACTCTCTCCACTCTCTATACTATATATACACTACGCACCAAATGACAGATAACACACTTTAACTCTTTAGCCAACTACCGTTTTAACGAAGACAATAAAAAAGACAAGGTAAAGGTGATTAGCCCTTCCCCCTGTCCTTGTACCTGAGAGTTTAATGTAATAATGCACGATTTGTACATACATGTTACCCCTTTGGTGGCCTTTTCATGCGCTCTCCAGAGTTACGTCAGATATTGGTCCTTTAAACCTGAGAGATTCATGCTATGGCTTGCTATACCTGCATTTGCTCCTTCGGTGTCATCCATACAAATGGATTGATCTCTCCCAATATCGTCATCCGTTTTACCTATAATGAATCATATATCATCATATTAAATCAATTGTATTAAATGTCAATAATTCTTACATAAAATAATTAAAAAAAGTTTTTGATGTTAGATTTATGTTAGATTTATTGTTTTTTTACTTTCATTATTTATCTCTCTTCCAATTTTACCGATATTGATACTAATCACCCATGACGCTAATCACTAATAACATTAATTACATGTAAGGAGGTGCATCACCAAAAACAGGTTAACTTTGAATGTTATCGTATGTAATTTTGCAAACTTGTCTTTTTTATTTAGGGAAACATTTATTTAAAGATATAGAGGGGTTTCTACATGAAAAAATTTCCCTTTGTTTTTACATTTCTTATCTTGTGCGTTCCCATCACTACTGCTTTAGTTTATGCAGATGATTCATTTAAAGATATACAGCAATCCTATGCCAAGGAAGCAATTTCAGTTTTAGCACAAAATCAAATCATTCAAGGGTATAAGGATCATACGTTTAGACCTAGAAATTATATAACCCGCCAACAATGTGCAGCTATTTTTGTAAGAACCTTAAACTTAAATACAAAAAATATGACTTTATCCCCATTCAAGGATGTGCCAAGCTGGAGTGCTCCATATATAAATACTTTGTATGAAGGAAAAATTACTACTGGCATTACTAATGATTTATTTGGTCCCAAAAAAAATATGGTTAGGCAGGATGTCGCGGTTTGGTATGCAAGATACTTAGGCGTTAAACCTGAAGTTGAACAAATTGATCATGTGAACCAATTATCCCGCTTTAAGGATCAATCAGAGATCTCAGCATATGCCCGCACAAGTGTATGGTTAATGGAACAATTAAACCTCATGCAAGGTGACAATGACAATAACTTTAAGCCAAAGGAGCCAATACAGCGGCAGGAAGCAGCTATGGTCGCATATCGCATCTGGGAGGCTGGCATAGATTTGAAGGATAGTGCTCAACGCTTAATTGATAAAAATAAAATGGAGTTAAACAGTGCTGAAGCAAAGGAAACCTCCGTTAAAAAAGCTGAAAATGTAATATCTAATACTACACCCCCTTCAAACCCTAAACCATCTGTGCCTCCTTCTAATCCAAAACCATCTCATCCTTTTGATTTTGATGAGCTTCGGATCATTGGGAATACACTTGATTTAAATCAGAATAATCAAAATTATCAACTTACCTATCAGTTTTATAATAAAGGTCGTAAGGTTATGCTCTCTCCTACACTAGCTTCAGATTTAAAAATAACCTTTACAGATAATCTAGGAGTTTTTAAAGAAGATGGTTGCATTAAACAAGAGGACAAGCTTCCAACCATGGGGGAATCGGTCTTAGTTCAATTACAGATTACAGATGCAACAGGAAAAATAAATGCGAACGCAACATCAACCATTGAAACTAAACCTGTCACGATAAGTGCTATACGCTTAAATACACAAAATATTTATGAAGCAGCGGCATTAAATCCATTAACTTGGAAAAGTGAGTATCAATACTTGGATGACGAATCAAATCTCATTCCAAACTATAAATTACCACGTGATCTTCAGGTCACGATTGAAGACGATACACAAGTGTTTGATCAAAATGGGAAAATTTCTAATCTACACCTCATTCCTAGTGTTGGTTCAACGATTTCATTAAAGCTACATGTAACCTCATTAGCAACTAAAACAAATATTACTTCAGAATCTAAGCTTTCCGTTATTCCTGGAGATAGGAAACAACAATTTTTTGCTGTATCTATTGCTTTGTATGGTAAAAATTCGCAAGCTACCACGAAAGAGCAAGTAATCGAAATGAGAGAGCTTTTATCAAAGGTTGATTCAAGTCTAAAAGTAACATGGGCGATTGATAATGATTTTGTATTTAATGATGACTCACGTCCAGCACTAGCCCAGGTTATACAATATGTAGACACCTTTGGTGATGAAATTGGAATCTTAGCTACTTATCCTAACAACTTACATACACTTCAGTCATGGCAAGATGAAATGCATTATTGGTTATATATGTATCGTTACAATGCTCTAAATCATTTGCATCAGCCTGTTAATTACAATGATCCGACAATTTTAGAAAGTATTCCTGAGCAATATCGTCCAAAATCATTATCAACATATACTATCAATCCAGAGCAAGCAAATTGGCTTAAGGAACAGTTTCAAATCACTTCATTTATGGGGACGTCAGCAACACAATATAACGTAAATGATGTTTATAGTGAAGGCTCTCCTCTTATGCCGTATTGGTCACATATAAATAATACTCTTGTACCAGCACAAGGTACATCAGATAACAGTGGTGCACTATTTATGAATACGATGACAATTGATCCAATCGGCTCAAGATATACAGAAAATTCATCACGGTGGACGATAAATCCAGGTGATCCTCTTGTAACCGAATCAAGTGCAATTCCACAATTGCATACCGCTGGACAATACATCAATAACCCATATCGAGAGCTTAACTCGATTAATTACCTTTCGATAATATTGGATACAAATTCTTTATTTAAAAATGACCATTTAAAAGAAATATGGTTGGATTTCATCAATCAACTACCAAAAAGTCCAGAAATCAGTGTTGTAGGTGTTAACCAGCTTGCACAAATTTATGAAGCACAGCTCGGATATGGAAATGAACAAGCTCAATTTTCGTTGCTATTCAGAGGTTCGGGTTATACCACGCTAGATTCAAACTTTTCACCAAGCGATACACAGTATTTATGGACGGAAAATGCACAAGAACGTATTATCCTTGCTAAAGTAGATGGAGAGTCCGAATGGTCTATTATTGATTTCACTGACTATACTAAGCTTCCTATTCCACTTACCCCTTACGCTTCTGTTGGTAGCAAGGTCGATATTAGCTACATTACTGGCAGAAATTATAAAGTAAGCCCTACTGCCCCTTTATCAACAGAAGAGCTTACACGTATTCACACTCATTTAACAACGATCGCTTTTTCTGAAAAAGTGAAGGAACTTTAACCTCAACATTTAGAACACGCTATTATCGAATTTCGCAGTTTCCTAACGTTCATTATTGTTATGGAACTGCTTTTCTTACTCCTAACAGTTGGCTATAATAAGAACAGAAGTTCTGATCGATATTAATGGTGAAGGGAACTGCAACAAGTATGAGTAAAAAAACAGTAAAATTAGAGTCGCCCAAAATAATTGGCGTTGAATTACCTGTCTTCACCCAACTAGACCTACAATCTGAAGATTTTTTTGAAATGCAAATTTATAAAGAATGTGTCGTTGAGAATCAAAACACCAACAAGCTTACATTTGATAAAGTTATATTCCAAAATGTAACGTTTACCGATACGGTACTGACGAAGGTGGAGCTTACTGATGTCATTTTTGAAAAATGCGATCTATCGAACGTCGATTTCAGTGATGCTATTATTCATAGATCCCAGTTTGAGGGTTGTAAATTAGTTGGGACGAATTTTGCAGGTGCTACGATAAGGAATGTTTTATTTGATCATTGTATTGCTGATTATGCTAATTTCAGATTTTCAGACACAAAACAAGTTATACTTCAGGAGAGCTCATTATGCAAGGCTGACTTCAGCTTTTCGAAACTACAAAAAACGGAATTTTCCCGTTCTAACCTTAATTTGGCGCAATTTTCTGGCACGAAGCTAGAAGGTATTGATTTAAGTAACTGTGAATTTGATGGATTAAATGTAGGTGTGGATGATTTGAAAGGTTGCATCATTTCGCGTGAGCAGGCCTATATTCTTGCTAAGCTTTTTGGACTTATTATTAATGAATAAAAGTGAATCAGACCTAAAACAGATACAAGTAATAACAAAAAAAGCAGTCATCCAGAGGAATATCTCCTTTAGATGCTGCTTTTCTTCATAATTATTGATGTTTTACAGCATATTGATATCTCACATATCTATATTTTTATTTACGTGATTTTTTGAGTTTCTACATATAAATTTCCACAATATTTCCTTGCTCCTTACATACTCGCTCGAAGTCATGGCTTGCGATCCGAACCCCGCCCTGGCGATATACATTACCTACAGCTTGACCCTGAACCTGCTCCCCATTAATTACGATTTGACCCTTTTTACTTTGATCTTGATCAAGGTGATATACAAATGTGATCGGTTTGCCAGCATATTCAAATTCAAATCTCAAACCATTTAGCTCATTTGGCAAAACAGGATCAATAATCAAATCGCCACCTTCCTGACGAATGCCTAAGGCGTTGGTGATAAGTTGGTTCATATAAATTCCTGGGCCGCTGGAATAAATACGCCAGCCTCCTTTTACCGCAACGTCGCCAGTGCGAAGTTTATCAAATTGTCCTTCCGCAGTATATCGTGTGTTAAACTTACCGTCTGAACTACTAAAGTAAGTATTACTTTGGCGCAATTCTGCATTGGGAACAATATCTTGTATACCCACTGGATTAATACGCTCTAACCCTGACCATACCTCATCCACTTTACCAAGCTTAGCCATCGCCTCAACAAAACGGATATGCGCATGTACATACTGTAAACCAACCTCACGACCAAAATTAGCCGCTTGCTCTGCACGTTTAAAATGATTGCTGACGCCACCCGCATAATGAGCAGGTCGATTCATCAACCTTACCCCATCTGGACAAAATAAATGCTCTCGAATGATGTGGTAGTGTGCCTCCGCCTGTTCTGGCGTTAACAACTCACTAATCATGCTTCTTGTCATTGGCAAAAGACGATATTGAATCCCTGTTTCTGTATCCTGTGGGTGTAGCATAAGCTTAGCCTGCTCGGGCTGCTCCATATATAGGAAGCCAGGAATAATGTCAGTAGCTAACATATATTTGTTAAAATCAGCTTTAATCCCTTTTGCCATGTCCCCAATCACTTGTGCATACCCAGCATCTACAGATTCCATTACCTTTGAAAATAGAAGTAACGTCTGGTAAGTTAATGAAACGGTCCAGCTACTCACCATATATTGCTTAAGCTGTGCATTTGCAGGCTGTAACGTATCATCCCAATCGCCATCGCCATAAGCAGATAAATGAGTATCATGTAAAAAGTGATTTTGAATATAGTCAATTTCCTTTTTAGCATGCTCCAAAATACTGTAGCTTTCCTCGGTAAATGTAAAGCCATGCTTACTTGTGTAAGGAACCTTTTCTTCTAAAATGCTGTAATCCTGTGTAATATTCAAATAGTCGCCTAACACCTTAAGTGGCCATACGATAATATCGCCATGACTCTCTTCCTGCTGAATTGAAGCATATTCATCAAACATAAACCACTGTGGCCAATTACCATCCTCAAGAAACTGATGCTCGAACACTTTTAGCAAAATGTCACGCACCTGCTTGTATTGATGTGTAGCCATAAAATATTCCACAGGGCCTTGGCACACGTCCCGTGTACCCCATGCAGCTCCACCGTATTGCTCCAAGCCATGCGGAACAGCATAATGAACGAGCATATTGTGTGTGTACCACCATGCCAATGCATTTACCTTAAACACCTGCTCTTCATGTCCCTCTAAGCTAAGGTTAAAGCCATTCATAATTTGAGCAAAGGAGTCACGATACGCTGCAATTTCCTCTTCAATTGTCTTGTTAGCAGGAGCTATTTCTTCACCATGAAGCAACCCTTGAATCTTTAATATCCAATTTTGACTAGCCTCAAGCTGTAACACTGTTAATGAAGCAGAGCCTGCTTGCACCCCAGTGACGAATAAGCTTTCATCTGCAAGCGTCATATCAGTACCAGTTACAGTTATGCGGTATTCAAGATCTGGATAGGCTTGACGACTTAATGAAGACTCGTCTGCACGATACGTAATCCTATTTCCATCTTGTTTAATCTGATAGGATAGCTCATATTCGTTTACGTTCATCGTAATTTGGTCAGTAACGAGGTAACGATACGCTTTACCAGAGATAGAAGTCACCTGTAACGTGAGCTCTGGCGCATCTAGTGCGGCATAATTTGTAATTACGATCGTATCATCCTGCATTTTGTAAACCCACCGTGCATAGTTAAAGCCGATTTCAAAAAGGGAAGGCATAGTCAGCAAATGATAAGCTCCACCTTGCTCCACATAAATACGTTGACCTGCCGTTTTTGGCACGTTTAACGCATTTCTAGCATTTGTGCTCATTTTATTGAAATTGGTATTACCTACGACAAGCTGCGAGTTAAAAATACCATACATGTAAGCACTGGTCGTAATGACAGGCGTACCTAGTTCAACTTGATTTCCACTCATTAAAATATGTCCATGGGGACGTTCAACCATTAGCTCCTTTTGCTTCAATACAACATGCTCATACGTTGGTGTAAAGAAAGCTAATAAGTCATCCCCGTCCCACTCCTCCTGATAACGCTCAGGGAAAAGGGCATCAATTTCAGCTCTGGTCATCGTCTCAGCATATAGTGGCTTACCTATTTTTTTGTTTGTTGTTATCGTTGCGATGTGTTCTGCCTGTTGTCCTTGTGCAGGTAAGTCAGTGGCATAAGCTTGCTTGATTTCATCCCTAAATTCCAAAGTGGTAATCGCTGTGGGGTGATCTTCTTTTACTAAACCATAAAAAAGAAACTGCTTCTTACCGTTTAGTTGTATTTTTTGGGATTGAAGTGCCGTATACGCCATCTCATATTGGTATACTTCATTTGCTAAATTTTTACTGGATAGTGCAATCGGTTCGTTAGTTTCTTTATAATTTAGGCCAAAAAATTGGAAGCCATCTGTAGAATAACCAACTGCTTTTGTTAAGGAGCCTTGCTGAATATAAGGAAATTTACCGCCTTGCGGTTGATTTTGTCTGGAGCAAACAACATATCCCCAGTTCTCATCATCTAAAACGGTATGATCAATATATTGTGATAAATACGCTTCATTGCTTCTTACCGCACCAACATCCGCCACTCCAATATCTTGTGAGTAGATGACATCCACGACGGCATTACTTCCTTCTAGTTGTACATTCCAGAACCAAATCCCTGATGCCTGCAACGTAAAAGTAACTTCATATTGCACATCGTTAATTTCTCCACGATAAATGATCCCTTGATCTATCTTAAATACTTCACTTTGAGACTGGATGCCCAGTAATGGATAAGCCTTAATCTCCGCCCCGTTATGAAATCTTAAATATATGTTGTTCATTGCACCATCAATGGGATTGCTAAGCCATTGATTTATCATTACTTCATTAAATTTTGCTTGAAATAAATCACCTGTTGGCAAAAAATCAAACTTTAGTTTTCCTGCTGATAAGTTGATTAACTGCTCACTAATTCTACTCATTTTCTCCCAACTCCTAGCACAAAATAGTACTTAAAACTTTCTAGTATATAAGTGAAATCACTTGCTTACTTAATCGCTCGCCGCTAACTAACTCCAAAAAGTTGTTACACAAGACGGAAACGACGCTCTGCCACGTCCCGACTGTTACTACCCACAAATAAAGCAAACTCACCTTTATCACTGCTAAAGCTTAAATCAGAATGATGATAACGCAATTGCTCTTCAGTAATCGTAAAGGTTACCTCTTGGCTTTCTCCGACAGCAAGCATTAGCTTTTTAAAACCCTTCAGTTCCTTCATCGGTCTAACCACTTCACCTGAAATATCTCGAATATATAGCTGGACAACCTCTTCCCCAGCATAGCTACCTGTATTCGTGACAGTTAGCTTTACTTCGATGGATGACTCCTTAGTAAGTTGATCTGAGGAAATTGTCAGTTCACTATAACTAAAGGTCGTGTAGCTAAGTCCAAAACCAAACGGAAACAGGGGTTCATTTGGAATATCCAAATACTTAGAGGTGTAACGATTGTCAGGTTCAGAGGCTTTCATCGGACGACCCGTTTGGAAATGGTTATAATACACCGGTACTTGCCCTAATGCATAAGGGAAAGACATCGTAAGCTTTCCAGAAGGATTTACCTCTCCATACAACACATCACTAATCGCTGAGGCGCCTTCACTTCCAGGGAACCAGCATTCTACAACCGCACTAGATTGTTCGATTACCCCATGCAAATCAAGTGGACGTCCATTAAATAATAAAGTCACCATTGGTTTATTCAGCTTACGAATGGCTTGAACAAGCTCAAGCTGAGCCTGAGGTAATCTAATATCTGAACGACTGCCACCTTCACCACTCATTTCAGAGCTTTCTCCAAGTGCGAGAACAATAACATCAGCATATTTAGCAACCTCAATCGCTTGAGCTAATTCTGTTTCCGTTACTACATGAACAGCTTCACAAGCGGCTACCTTGACATTAGCGGCAGATAACTTCTCCTTAAGCACGTGCTCAAGGGTATGAATATCACCTTCTGCGCCCCGCCATGACCAAGAACCAAGGATATCCTTACTCTTAGCAAAAGGTCCAATTAAAGCAATATGCTGACTCTTTGATAGCGGAAGTACATTGTCATTTTTGAGTAATACTATCGACTTAGAGGCAAGCTGACGGGCAACCTGACGATGCTCCTCACAATAAACAATTTCCTGTTCTAGCTCTGGATTAGCACCACGTAATGGATTTTCAAACAAACCTAGTTTATTTTTCAACTGCAATATACGCATTACCGCTTCATCCACTAAGACTTCTTCAATTTCGCCACTTCTAACCAACTCAGGCAAAAACTTAACATAACATGAGGTCATCATCTCAATATCTACCCCAGCTAAAATCGCCTTAAGTGCAGCTTCCTTCTCATCCTCAGCAATACCATGTGGAATTAACTCCATAATAGCTGCCCAGTCAGAAATTAAGACTCCCTCAAATCCCCATTCGTCACGAAGCAAATCACGCATAAGTCGTTTATTGCCTGTAGCTGGGATACCATGTACTGTATTAAAGGATGTCATCACAAGCTCAACACCAGCATCAAGCGCTGCTTTATAGGCAGGGAGATAATATTCTCTCAATTGCCATTCAGATAAGTCTACAGTGTTGTACTCACGTCCACCTTCGCCTGCGCCATAAGCGGCAAAATGCTTAACACAAGCAGCAACTCGTGTTAAATCATTGGTGAGATCGTCACCTTGGAAGCCACGCACAAATGCTGCTGCGTACAAGCTATTTAAGTAAGGGTCTTCCCCTGTTGATTCCATTACACGTCCCCAACGAGGATCACGAATCAAGTCCACCATCGGTGCAAACGTAACATGAAGCCCTGACACCGCAGATTCCTTCGCCGCAATGGCAGCACTTTGCTCTGCTAACTCCACATCCCAAACACAACCAATCGCAAGTGGAATCGGGAATATCGTTTTGTATCCATGAATAATGTCTGCCATGAACAATAAGGGAATCGCTAATTTATCATTTGCCATGTGATGCTGTTGGACAGCGATGAGTTTAGCAGCACCAGACAAACCAAGCTCCGAACCAACCTGCTTCACCGCATCCTCAGAGATCCCCAATGACTCCATGGGACCGGTAATTTCTCCATCTTCCTCTGCGCCTACAAAATATGAGCCAACTAGCTGCAGCATTTGCGCTGCCTTATCCTCTAGTGTCATTTCAGCCAACAATTTCTCTAAGCCCCGTTGATTCACGAATAGGTTTCCTCCAATTTATAAAAAAGTTATAGATTTACGGCTCAACATAGTAATCAGTGCTTGACAATCTTTGGGGTGGGAGGCTACGTAGCAGAAAGTGGTTTCAACCGCTGTTAAAGTCCCACTTTTTTATAACTTGTCTTGAAATGATAAAAGTGGGACTTTAAAGGCGGACACTATCGCTTTTCCACCATCTCTCTGCTCCTCCGCTTTGTTTGCCTATTGTCAAGTACTGATTTTAAGGTAGAGCCATATTTACAATGAATTTTCAATCATTGTTTAATATCCATCCTCAAATCGAAACGTTTCGATTTTATTGTACGCAAAAGCATCATAAAGGTAACCAATCCAATACCCGTCTGATCTGCGGTTCCCAATAATTCCAGTCATGCACACCCGTTCCTTCTTCATAGGTCAAATCAATGCCTAACTGCAATGCACGATTTCTAAAAGTCTGGTTATCATTATACAAAAAGTCTTCGGTTCCACAGCATTGAAACAATTTAGGCTTCATCCCTTGATAGTGCTGAAGCTTTTCTAATAGATACAGTAAATCATCCTCACTACCCTCTAGCTTTGTCACATCGCCAAAAACACTAATTAACTCCTGTGGTTGATAATTATTAGGTCCATTCATTCTACTTGCTAGATCAAGCCCACCAGACAAGCTTGCTACAGCAGCAAAGCGTTCTGGACAACGCAATCCGAGCTTCATTGCCCCATAACCCCCCATTGACATCCCTGCCGCAAAGGTATCCTCTCTACGATCGGAGACGGGGAATAAGGAGCATACGATTTCCGGTAATTCTTCACTTAGAAACGTAAAATAAGGTGAGCCGTACTTCATATCCATATAGTAGCTACGTGCTACATTTGGCATGACAACAACAAGTCCCTTTTCCTCTGCATATCGTTCAATTGAGCAATGTCTTACCCAGTCCGTATGATCTGCACTTAATCCATGTAACAAATATAGAACTGGTAATTTCTCAATATGTTGCCGCGATACAGCTAAAGATTGTGGAATAAGGACATTCATACTGCTTGATAGACTTAATGTGTGAGAAAAAAACTGACACTGAAGCAAAGCCAATACTTCCATCTCCCTTGCTTAGTTCACTATTTATTTCAAACTATTTATTTACAGTTGTCGAACAGAATTTCGTTCAATCAGTTCAATTGTAAGCTTATATTCACGATTCACGTCTGCACCACTTAGTCGTTGAAACAATAAATGTGCAGCGAGTGAACCCGCCTCATGCATGGGTTGCCGAATTGTCGTTAATGACGGAGATAAATATTCTGAGAGCTGGATATCATCAAATCCGATGACTGAAACCTCCTCAGGAATCGAAATCCCTTGTTCTTGAAACGCCTTGACACCGCCAACAGCCATTTCATCATTTCCATAAAAAATAGCACTTGGCAATTGTCCTTGCATAATAATCATCTTGGTGGCACTATACCCACCTTCACGTATAAAGTTACCGTTTAAGCGCCATTTGGATTGTTCCTCAAGTCCAGCTTCTGCCATTGCGCGCAGGTAGCCTTGATAACGTAACTGGCTATCATAGGAATTGGAAGGTCCACTGACGTAGGCAATACGTTTATGCCCATGGTCAATCAAATAACGTGTAGCTACATATCCACCTTGCTCACCATCTACGAGTACACTAACTAAAAAATCACTGCTAATTTCACGATCCATCACAATGATGGGAAAACCTTGCTCTGCCGCCTCAACTAACACTTCATTATGGATATTTGAAGCTAATACAATCGCTCCATCTACTCTTTTTTCACGCAAAAATTTTACCGCAGTGGAATCTCTACCTCCCATAGAGCTACAAGCAATTAGATCGTAGCCATTGGAAATTGCGACCTCTTGCACACTATGAATCAATTCTGAATAATACGGCCCTGACATATCTGTTAAAATTAGAGCAATGGTTTTAGTCTGGCTACGCTTCAAATCCATAGCGATTCCATTTTTGCGATAATTTAATTGCCTAGCTGCCTCTACGACCTTTGCTCTTGTTTTGGCGCTAACTTTACTATCCCCATTTAGCGCATAAGACGCAGTAGATAGTGCAACTCCCGCAAGTTTCGCCACATCCTTTATCGTTGCCACTCTAATATTCCCTCATTTCAACTTTGCAAGATTCAATAATTCTATAATTCAACGTCTACTCATGATAAAACTTATGAAAAGCAATCAATTCGAAACGTTTCGATAAACTTATTATAGCTTTGATTGATAGCGATTTCAATACTCTTTTATTAAAATTGTATATTTCTTTTCCCTTGGTATTATCGTGTTTTTAAACATAAAGCTACCCTATTTACACCACTTCTCTGTGAATAGGATAGCTCCGTTAAAAATTGTAATGATAGAGAGCTACAGGCTATCCGCCTTATTTATTAGCAAACTTATCATTCAATTCATCTAATACTGGATTTACTAAAGCTTCTTTACTTTTTATCCATGCTTTCCAGTTTGCTTCAAGGTCACCTGGTTGAATAATTAGGTTCGTATATTCTGTCGCATAATCAAAGGAAGCTTGATTTTTAGCTTTAGAATCATACAATTGATAATCCCAATCATATGTTGCATAAGCTTTGTCTTTGGTTGCATATTCTGCTTTTAATTTATACAAATCTACAGAACGATCACGATATTCTTTTTTAATTGCAGGGTTTACAATACTGAAGTCATCACCAAGCACATACAAGCCCTCAAAACGATTTGGATATTTTTTATCTAACGTTGTGCCTTCAGGAAGTAAATTTTCGATTTCCTTGTTTGCGCCATACTTCCAGTCTTTACCTTCAAAGCCCATGTTCACAATCATATTGCCTTCGCCACTTGTTGTGTATTCCATGAAGTCCATAATCCGCTCGAATTTCTCTTGCGTAATCTCTGGAGAGAAAATAACTGCTGACCAGAAATTAGCTTGCTCCAAGTTACGATATTTGCCATCTTCTCCAAGCACGATTGCAGTGTGGACAAGATCATCACTATTAACACCAAGGTTCGTTTTCATCTTTTCATCCATATCACGTCTGTAAGATGCAAGTCCACCTAAGCTTGTAATTCCGGCTACGCCATTAACTGTAAACTTCTGATTTGCTTCACCATTTTTCCATGTGTAAAATTCAGGATGCAACAATTTATCCTTATAGGCCTGTTGAAGCTCTTTTAAACCAACTAGTGTGCTTTCATCAGCCGGTCCCCAGTGATATTTACCATCGTCGCCTTTATAGAAAGCAGACTCTACACGAGAATGGGCACTATTTGCCATCACAATATTTGTTAAAGCATCATTGATATCATAAGCAATTGGAATCAGCTTGTTGCCTACCTTACCTGGATCTTTTTCTTGTAATAATTTAGCATATTGCATAAGTTCTGTTGTCGTATAAGCGTCCTTTAATTCAAAGCCAACGTCTTTAGCCCAGTCCTTACGAAGTGCAATAACCCCAATTTGGTTCATTAAAGGTTCTGCTGGCTTATTCTCATTATAAACAGGACGTGGTAACACATAAGTACCACCAACTAATTTCTCAAGCTGCTCGCCTAAACCTGTTTGCTTATAAGCAGCCGCAACCTTTGGCCAACGCTCTTTCCAATTTTCAGGTAGCTTATATAACAAGCCTTGATCAATATAATTAATCGCATCACCATGTACGTAATTCCAGCTTGCTACGTCAGGCAAATCACCAGAGTTAATCCATAAGCGCAATTTTTCAGCCCAAGAATCCCACTCTACATAGTTATAGTCCCATTCCATGTTGAACTTCTCTGTAAAATATTTATGAAATGGATTATCAAAATCCTTAGCTTCTGTCTTTACAATGCTGCCGTATGAAATTTTCAGCTTATCCTTGTAACCATCAGTTGGGTTGCCACCGGAAGCGTTACTGCTTGAATTTCCACTTGACTTCCCCTCATTGGAACTTGAGCAAGCTGTTACAAATACCATTGTAAAACAAAGCGCCAGTGCCAAAATGGATCTAACTGTCTTTTTCTTTTTCATAATGAGCCTCCCTATTTATGATATTACTTGTGGTGCGTGTTACGTTTTGCATGTATAAATCAGGAACTACGCTTTAATAGCACCTGTTAATACCCCTTTAGCAAAATGCTTTTGTAACAATGGGAAGAAACACATTATTGGCAACATCGTCACAAATACTGCAGCCATCTTCATTCCCATTGAAAAGCTTTGCTTGCCTCCCGCTGCAAGACTACTTGAGTTCGCAGAAGTAACATCAGATTCAACAATAATGGTACGGAGTACATTTTGAAGCGGCATTTGATCTGCTTTACGTAAGAAGATCATCGCCTCGTACCATCCATTCCAGAAGGCAACCCCATAAAACAACGTAATAGTTGCTACGATAGGCATCGACAATGGCAAAACAACTTTAAATAAAATTTTCCACTCACCAGCACCATCAAGTCTTGCCGACTCCATAAGCGATTCTGGCACACTACTAAAGTAATTAGACATAATAATAAGGTTAAAGGCACTAAATCCACCTGCCAAAATGACCGACCATAAGCTTCCCGTTAAATGCATATCCTTCATTACCAAATAAAGTGGAACAATTCCACCATTAAAAATCATTGTGAATACAACAAGATAAAAGATTAGCTTTTTACCAGGGAATTTATTTCTGCTTAGTCCATATCCCATGCTTGTCGTAAGGAACATACTTAAAGGTAAGCCAAGGAACAAAATAATTAATGTATTTAAATAACCAGTTCCGATGCGCCCATCCGAAAATAATCTTTTATAAGAGTCTAATGTTGGATTTTTAGGAAACATCATCATCGGGTTATCTGCAAACTCTTTTTGTGTAGAAAAGGACACCATAATTACATTCCAAAATGGAATTAGGATGGCTAATGCGCCTAACGTCAGTAATATAAAGATCACATAATCAATTGTCGTCATTTTATGAACGCCAAACTTTTTTATCTTTTTTGGCTTACTCATATGCCTAATCTCCTTTCCTTCCAAACAATCCATCTCCACCCATTAATTTTGCGGCACGATCAGCTAAAATCAATAACACCATGTTCACAATAGAACGGAATAAGCTGACAGCGGTAGAGAAAGAGAAATCAGTGGAAGACTGGAATGTAATACGATAAATATATACATCAAGCACTTCAGAAACATTTTGAGTTGCTGCATTTGCTAAGTTGAAAATCTGATCAAATCCTGCTGACATTAATCCACCTACGTTTAAAATAAACATAATCATAATCGTTGGCATAATGTTTGGTAATGTAATTCGGAATATTTGCTGTAATCTTGTTGCACCGTCAATTTGGGCTGATTCATATTGATCCATGTCAATCCCCGAAATTGCAGCCATATAAATAATTGCGCCCCATCCTGCTGATTTCCAAATATCTGTAATATACAGCATTGGAACAAATAAACTTTCTGAGCCTAAGAAGTTAATGGTTGGCAATCCAATTAAATGCAGGAAGCTGTTCACTAAACCATCGTAGGAAAGAACGTTAATAACGACCCCTGAAACGACAATCCAAGATAGAAACTGTGGAAAGGTGAACACGGTTTGTAGTGCTTTTTTGTACCTTCTCATTCGCAATTCATTAATCATTAAGGCAAGTATAATCGGGAACGGAAACTGAATAATCAATTTACCAATATTAATAATTAAAGTTCTCCATACAGCGTTAAGAAAACCTGGATCACGAAATACATAAGAAAAATTTTCAAACCCAACCCATGGGCTTCCCCAAATGCCTAAATTAGCTTTAAAATCCTTAAATGCTAAAGAAAGACCTCCCATCGGCATATAAGCAAATAGGAATAACCAAACTAATCCAGGAAGAATAAGTGTGTAGACCATTCTGTTCTTCCATATGTTCTTTAGCAATTGCTGAAACCTGCTGTTAGTTGACTGATTTGCCACACTTCCGGCTTCAAGTTTCAATTGACATCCCCTCGCTCTACTCATGTCTTCATATCTTGTGTACCCATTATACTTAATATCGAAACGTTTCGATAATGATGTAAGTTAATTATCCTATTTTTCAAATTAAATAGGACATCTTTACAATGGGGGAACACTTTGGATATGAACAAAAAGTGCTTTTCAAAATCGTAACGTTTCGATGAATTTATTATATCCTCCTTTGGTAGCGATTTCAACACCCTTTAGAGAAAATTATAAATTATTTTTTATACCTATTACGGCCCTATTTAAAAATTAGTGCTTGACAACGATAGCAGTCTGGTAGCTACGCTCCAGAGTGTTCTTATGATTGTTGTTAAAATCATATTCCTATTATTGAAGTATATTTATGGATGAAATCTGATTTAAGAGACAATCTTCAGAATCGCTCTGTCTCTTCGCTAGTTTGGTTAGCAGTCAAGCACCAATTTTAAGATTGAGCCTGTATTACTTATCTTAAGTTTAGGGCTTTTATCGCAGTGTAGGCTATGCTTAAATTTATTATAATATACATAGATTTATAGTGTAACTAACCAATTTTTCCCTTTAATTCATAGAATATATTTATTATTCATTATTCTTCTATAAGATTAAACTAGAAAATTAGTGTACGTAGCTGGAATATGTTACATTAGATAGTAATAACTTATGACTATTAATAAGGAGTCGGCTATGCGCTCATCCTCACAGAATCAGTCTGATTTATTTCCGTTATTATATAAAACTAGCTTGATCATCATCTCTGTATTATTATGCCTTAGCTTCATTATGCACGAGACTGTTAGTGCACATAATAATGTAGACAATAATGCAGAAACTAGTAAAGGTAATAGTGGAAACGATAACATGCTGATTGTTGGCCCTTCCAGTTCCCAGGAAGTTGAAGCCTTTATAGATAGCTTTATTAACTCTAGCAGTATTAAGCCTTATTTGGCTGGTGCTGTAGTTAGTGTTGTCAGAGATAAAAGCATCCTATTAAATAAAGGGTATGGCTATAGTAATTTAGAGAAACGAATCCTTGTTGATGCCAATAAAACACAATTTCGCGTGGCTTCTATTTCTAAGACATTTACAGCAACTGCGATTATGCAATTACAGGATCAGGGCAAGCTTTCACTTGATAAGGATGTAAATCAGTACACTGGAAATTTAATAGTTCCTAACCTCACTGACAAAGCATTAACGCTTAAACACCTGCTAACACACACCAGCGGGTTTAATTACACAGACAGCGGAGTCACTGTCAGAAGCTATAATACGAACTTTTCGCTAGAAAATTTTATTTATAAAAATATGCCAACGGTTACAACCGATCCAGGTAAGGCTTATCGTTATGATAATTACAGTTATGCTTTACAAGGCTATATAGTACAAAAAATTTCTGGCATGCCTTATGAAAATTATATACAACGTCACATTTTTGATCCATTGGAAATGTATAACAGCTACTTTAATTTAACACCTAATAAGCTAGGAGATTTAGCTACGCCGTATAACAAAAAAAATGAGCCTATGCCACAATATATTGTGTCCTCGAACATTTCTCCTGACAGTGGGATGATTACGACGGGGAAGGACATGAGCAACTTTATGATCGCGATGTTAAATAAAGGAGAATTTAAAAACACATCTATATTATCTCCATCCTCTGTTGCGACCATGCAAAAGCTAGACTACTCTATTCATCCCGATGTCCCTGGCGTAGGTTATGGTTTTGAATCTACCTATAATGAATATAACAATGGTCGCTATATTATTAGCAAAGCAGGTGATCTACCTGGCTTTCATTCCGATTTCTGGTTGCTTCCTGAAGAAGGAGTAGGTTTATTTATTGTATACAATAGTGACAGGCTTGACCTTAGAGGGAGATTGCTTGAAGCTTTTATGCAGCATTACTATCCCTCTTCAACTAAGTCAGACAAGGGGGGTTCGGGGTCTACCTCCAATCGAGGCTTACGAGACTTTACAGGGTATTATCGTGATTTAAGACAAGCTTCATGGACCTATTATATTACTGCGACAGAAGATCAATTAATCGTAAAGGATAACTATGGTATCCATAAGCTAAAAAGAGTGCAAGACTTATTATTTATGGATGATAAAGGTCGACAAGCCGCATTTAAAATCGATGCTCAAGGAGACATCACTTATTTCTATTACAATAAATCAGACAGTTGGTCGATTAAGCTACCTGAACCAGAGTTATACAGTGATGTATCTCGGGACAATCCTTATGCCCCTTCCATCTATCGTCTTAAACAGTTAGGTGTATTACCTCAGGGTAGTGGTCGATTTGTTCCAGAAGCTCCGATTACAGGCAGTGAGTTTCTCCAGCAAGCGATGACCGTAACAGGGCTATATACAGTAACAACTAATGTATCAGCTAATCAAACCTATACTAAAAATACTTCTATTAATACGACGTTAATGCAAACTGCAAATAGGTTAGGTATTATCTCCAATACGGACCTACGGTCCTTTAGAATGGATCAGCCCATTACTAGAGAGCAAGCGGCAACTGTATTATGGCGTATCGTACAAAGTCAAAAAAACATTCCATCTATGACCGTCAAGCTAGCAGGAAAGCAAAGTAATTGGGCCGTGGAAGGCGTATCGTTTGTTGTGTTGCTTCGCTTATATGGTCCAGAGGTAACGATTGATCTAGATGGGAGCATCAACTACCAATCGCAGAAATATATGTCTAGGCAGGAATCTGCTATTTTATTAGATAAGTTAGTTAATGTGTTGTATTAATTAAGACTCAACACAGAAAACGGTTCTTGACAATCTATAAAGTAAATTTCTTTATAACATGTATTGAATGGGTGAAAAATATGACCTTAAAGTGTTTATGCTCTCGAAGTATCTTTCTTGCAGAAAGATTGTCACGCATTCGCTTCTCCACCATCTCTCGCTTCTTCGCTTCATTAGCTTATTGTCAAGTACCAATTTTAAGATTGAGCCTTCATTAAATAGGTTTAGAGAATGAAGAAAGGGCGTCTAACAGTCTTGATTGACTGCTAAACGCCCTTTTCTTTTAAGAAAAGTAAGGAAATAAGCTTAATTGTATATACATTAGGCTCTTAAATATCAATCTTTAAGCTATAACCCTCGACCGCCACACCTGGGGTGCGCTCAATCGCTAACTTATGATCTTCAGAGAAGCCAATCGTTTCTCCATGTCTTAAAATTACATTGTTTTCAATGACATGAGTAACAATCAAAAATAGTACCTCATATAATTTGGCGACGTCCTGTTGTGAATCAATCACTTCGATCTCATCTTTTCCAAACACTTTTAGCCCTGAAGTGTACATGTTACGCCCATTCTCACCACGATATAAACCAATAAATATCCATAAAGGGATTGGCAAAATATTCTCTTTTAACGCTTTTGCTGCTTCAATATAATATCCTGCTTCATGAACCATTGGATGCATATATAAGGCAATTGCATGAGGCATACGTAATAAAGAGCTCGCAACCTTTGTAAACAAAGTGTAGGCTTCAGTGACATCGTTGTGATCCATCACAGATACAATAATTTGTGCCTTATGGGTAGAAGTAACTTGCTCTGCTTCTGGCCATAAGAAGTTGCGACCTGCATTTTCCTCTACCTCTTGGTTAGGAATTGGAGCTGGGATATATCCGCACACTACCTTCATTCCATCCACTTCAAAAATCAACGTTTCTTCTTCGGTTTGTACATCAACTGAAAGATTCCAATCCTCCTGCATCGCAGCAACAAACACATCAAAATCATATTGACATTCATCAAGTAAAATAAATCCAAGAATAGGGCCCTGCTCTGGCTCAGCTACTGGAGGTGCAGGTTTAGTTGGAACTGGGTTAGTTTTTCTCTTTAATCTATCTAATAAACCCATGATTTTATCCTCCTTTCACAATTAATTATCCACACCGCAATTAATTTTTACCGCAGCATTTCTTATATTTTTTCCCACTGCCACAAGGACAAGGATCATTGCGACCAATTTTCTCTACCGTTATAGGTTTTTTGTTAGGTATTGCAAATGGCGTTGCACCTGTACGGAAGTTTCCAGGGATTTTGCTCATTTCAATTGGAGTATATCCGCAATTAGACCAAAATCTAGTATGGTTATATACATCTGCAATCAACGCAATAATTTGCTCCGCTTGATCTTTATTATGGAACTGAATATCGCGACGTTCAAACTCATATACGATTTCCTGTAGTGTAGATTCATTCGAGCATGCAAGCTGAATATCATCAATTAAATATTCACGCATTTCCGAATCAGTACACAACTCCACAGATAAATACTTATCTAACGCTTTTAGCTGAGGTGTCATCTCAAAGTACATATCATCTGCATATTGCAGTAATGTAGCTTGATCAGGAACATAATGAGGTTTGTTTTGTATTTTTTGAACTAATTCCTTATATTCCTTTTCATCCTCAGATACGAGTAAAGCCTGATTCACAATATATCCATCATGAGCAACAAAATATTGCTCACGCTTTAAAAATTCATCCATGTAGCTTGTTATTTCTTCTAAGCTTAGCTTTTCCTCATGTTGATCATTGTAGATTTCATGCAACATTTCCGTAGTGAAAATACCATATAGATTGTTCAAAGCAAGTACATATTGGAAAATATACATCCGCTTTTCGTAAGCCTCATTAAATGCGGCGGTATTCATCTTATGGAAAGCTTGTACAATCTCATCTGGCATCACGAGATATAGCTTCTTATCATTAAAATAAGTATAAACTACACCACGCTCAAGCAAATAAACGTATTGTCCATATGGAATGTAGTTGTCCTGCTGAATGGAATTCTGAACTAATGATTTAAATAAATCCCATTCATCAAATGCAGCCTCTAATAAAATACTTTCTAAATTAGCAGGTTCCGTTAACCATTGCTGCAGGGCAAGAGCTAACTCCTCCTTTTTCAATTTAGAACGACCGGCTATTTTGTTCGCTGTTGCTAGCGCCGACAATTTAGACTTTGACATTCCTAATAATGTTTCTGACAAGCTTGTTGTCACATCACCAATAATGGCATGTTGAATATTTTGTTCTTCAAGCATTAACTTCAAATTCTCCAAAAAAGGCACACCTCTTCCAAATAATCACGATCTGTCACACATCTAGATTCTACTTTTAAAGACCTATCTATTCATTATACATGAATCTCTTATTCAAAGGGATACTTTAGTCCCCATTGCCCACGCATCTTGTCTAAAATTCTAATAATATTCAAAGACTCATTTAAGGAAATAATTGGACTTTCTTTTTCTCCTGCTAATATTAAACGTCCTACCTCTTCTGCTTCATAAGCATAACCATGAGACGCGCGTGGCGCTGAAAATGTTTCAGCCTCCGCATCATTTACCTGTAATGTCGCTTCATTTGCATATAAAAAGGTAGGAATGTGAATATGGCCTTTTGTACCATAAATATAAGCATCGTTATTTAGCGCCAATCGCACAGCACCACTTACTAAGGCAGCTTTCCCAGCACCATAATCTAATAGTGCAGAAAAATGCTCATCTACCCCTGTTTGCCCAATCTCAGCACTACTTGAAATATGGATTGGATTAGCACCAAAAATCATCGTCGCAAACGATACGGGATAAATCCCAGCATCTAACAAAGCCCCTCCACCAAGCTCTGGGTTTAATAGTCTCCCTTGTGGATTCCATTCACTATGAAAGCCAAATTCAGCCCGAACCTGCTTAACCTCACCAATCTGGCCCTGCTGAATCCACTCTCTCACCTTTACGATCGCAGGTAAAAAACGTGTCCACATCGCTTCCATCATAAACACATTTTTTTGTCTGGCAAGTGCAATTAATTTTTCTAATTCACTTTCATTTACAGTAAATGGTTTTTCACACAATACAGCCTTCCCTGCCTGTAACGCTAACGTCACATGCTCAAAATGAAAAGGATGGGGGGTTCCAATATAAATAACATCAACATTGGGATCAGCAACGAGCTCCTCATAACTTCCATATGCTTTAGAAATATTCATATTTTCTGCAAATCTAGAAGCACTTTCGATTGTACGAGAGCCAACAGCAACAGCTTCACCATTTGTAACGTATTGTAAATCACTTGCAAAACGATCCGCGATCCAGCCAGTTCCCATGATGCCCCAGTTAACCTTTTTCTTTATTGCAGAATTCATATGAATACCTCCTAAAAAATAAATGTAGTTAAGTAATCTTACCCATTATAACATTTAATAAAAACGAAAGAAGCGCTACACACCATACAACAGGTGTAACGCTTCAATTGTGTGACTATTTTAATGAGCTTACTACATCAATTACTTCTTAGCGCTATCTAATGCTTCTTGAGGAACTTTGATTTCTGTAATTTCGTTGTGCTTGGAGAAGCTAATGTCCATGTCCATATCCATTGCCATCTTTTGTCCTTCTTGTTCCATGTCCATAACAAGTTTAACTTTAGAGGAAACTGGATACAACGTATCTTTTTGAATTTTCGTAGTCATTTTCATTTCAGTAATGTTCATCATATCTAGCATTTGGGATACTTGTGCACCGTTAGCACCTGCACCTGCATTTTTACTCAATACTTCTTTTGCTAGTTCTTTGATTTTATCGCCACTTACATCAGCATTAATAACATAGTTATCGCCTTCAGCCGTAATTTTAGCTTGATCTCCAAGAGATCTAAATTGCTCTAATTGCTGAGATACATCTGCGTTACCTTCAGTAGATTTAAGCACTTCATCAATAGAAGCGTCTTTAGTGTGCATCCATTGACCGCTAACAAGCATATACATTCCATCTTTAGTTACATATTGCTCGATATCTTGTTTTTGCTCACCTGAATCCATGTTTGTGACGATATGCATTTGAACAGGATCACCAACATATTCTGCTTTCATTGTAAGGTTCATGTTTTGCTCTTGCTTTTGCTCGCCTTGCTCCATCTTCATATTTTGTTTTGAAGAGATTTCCATCGCATAGCTTTTTAGTTCTTTCGCTTCCTTAGCTTGTTTAATTAACTCATCTAAGGTTGGTGCAGCTGCATTGCTTTCAGTTTTGCTTGTATTTTCTGTTTTAGCTCCGTTTGCTGACGTTGTGTCTCCTTCTTTTGCTTTTGAGCCACATGCCGTAATACTAACCGCTAACACTAATGTAAGTAATAATCCTGCCCATTTCTTCAATGTAAAAATCCCCCTAATTAATTTATATAATCCAATTTATTTAAACAAATATAGTGATGAAAATAAAGGTGAATTTAGAACTAAAAAAGCAATTATAAATGTTTTAAAACTAGTACTTTCGTCTATTTCTATAATAAAAATATGACTTTTTTACATTTAATACAATTTTAAGGTGGTTGTATTTTAGTAAATTAGTTCACACTTTTCACTGCTTCTTCAGGTACTAAAATCTCCTTTATTTCATTATGCTTTGATAAAGTAAGGTATGTATCAAAGCGTGAAACCATCTTTTGCTCACCTGCTGCCATGTGCAAGATCAGGTTCGAGGTTGATGAAATTAAATATAAATGTTGCTTATCCATGATCATTTCTAACTTCAATTCAATATCATTTACAAGGTTAAACATACTCTCTAATTGAGCTTTGTCTTCTTCCGATGGCGTCCCAGTTGCATCCATCATCATTAAATATCTAGCTAAACCTAGTACCTTCTCCCCTTTTAAGTCGGCAGTAAGGACATATTGATCGGCATTTGCTAAAATTTTCACCTCATCCCCAACAGAAGAAGCCAATTGCTCCAACATAAGCAGAACTTTTGCATTTTCATCTGAGAACATTTCATAGTTTTTATCAGGTGGATTGAAACTCCACTCTCCTTCAAAAAGAGTATAGCTTCCTATACCCGACTTATAATAATCCTCAGTCGTAGTCTTCTCCCCTGATACTTCTAATTCTGTCACTATATGTGATTGTTCTGGCTTAACAATATAATCCCCTGCCGATTTCATTTTCATATAATCTTCTTGGCGATCCGAACCCTGTTCCATTACAAAATTTTGCTCATAGCTGCGTACAGCAGTGTAGCTATTAAGTGTGTAAGACGATGACTTTACCTTTTCAATAAGCTCATTGAAGTTCATTGCAGGGGAATCTTGTTCATTTTTTGTGCCCCCTGTCAATGCTGTGCCACTTTTGTTCGTTGAAGCTCCCTCTTGTGCTGTTTTTTCCTTTGTGCCGCATGCTGTAATACTAATTATTAACATAACTAATATTAGCATGCCTAACCATTTCCTCAAAAAATGTTGTCCCCCTTTAATTTAGGATCATTCTTTAGATACGTAGTTGCCAAAATGAAGATGCATTTAGGGTTGAAATCTGTTTTTAAATACGAACATTTCACTTTTTCAGAATACCTCTGTTCCTTTGCTAATGTGAGATGTTTGTCAACTACTTATTCTAAATGATAAACCTTAAATTAGATTTTTTCTTAAAAATTACTTCTTTAATATTTAAACCATTATTCATAAATCAAAACAGGTAGACATCATTTTTATAGTTGTGTGCATACTATTGATTAGTTGTTTATCGTCAAGTAGCAACATGCGTAAGTTGTATCAACTTCGCGCCTAGCCTAATATACTGCATTAATTAACGTAAGGTCATATGGGGGGAATTTTACTTATGAATGAAAAAAGGTTGCCTTCAGTCGCTTATTTCAGTATGGAGTTTGGACTTCATTCTGATTTTAAAATGTATGCTGGCGGATTAGGCATTTTAGCTGGTGATTACATTAAGGGCGCCAGAGATATTGATGTGCCTATTGTAGGTATAGGCCTAAAATGGAAGCAAGGTTACACTGATCAATTCATAAATGATCAAGGACAGCCTTATGATTCTTATCATAATTACACCTATGATTTTCTTGAAGATACGGGTGTTAAGGTGACTGTTGAAATTAGAAATATCCCTATCCATTGCAAAGTGTGGAAAACAGAGCATTTTGGCAATAACCCGTTATATCTGCTTGATACGGATATTCCTGAAAATGGCGATACGTGGATTACCGGTCAATTGTATGGCTGGTTTGGCGAGGAAAGAGTGGCGCAAGAAATCGTTTTAGGTATCGGTGGTATTCGTGCATTACGAGCACTAAATATTCCAATTGACGTGTATCATTTTAACGAAGGTCACGCCATTTTAGCTGCGGTTGAACTAATAAAAGAGAAACAACACAATGGATTACCATTCCAAGAGGCATGGGAGAAGACGCGTCAAGAGGTGGTGTTCACCACACATACCCCTATCGTTGAAGGAAATGAAACCCATCCACTTGATCGTTTAGAGTATATGGGTGCATTTAACGGACTAACACGCCAACAAATGATTTTAATTGGCAATGACCCCTTTAATATGACCGTTGCAGGCTTAAGGTTATCCCGTAAATCTAATGCAGTTGCTCAACTACATGCAGTAACCGCCAATAAAATGTGGGAACATGTACAAGGTAGATCTGAAATTATCGGGATTACTAATGCAATCCATACTCCAACATGGGTGGACCCCCGTATTCTATCAGCCTTTGAGCAAAATGGAGACTTATGGGTCGTTCATCAACAGTTGAAATCTGAGCTTATCCAATTTATCGCTGAACGTACGGGCATACATTTAGAGCAAAACAATTTATTAATTGGCTTCTCAAGACGTGCGGCACCTTATAAGCGAAGTGATCTGATTTTCTCCAAACCCGAAAAAATTGAACCTTATTTGCAATCTGGTAAAATTCAAATTGTCTTTTCGGGTAAAGCACACCCACTAGATGATGTAGGTAAAAAAATTGTAGGTAACCTTGTTGATATGATGAATCGATATCCAAAAAGTGTAGTATTCCTTGAAAATTACGATATGGAAATTGGGGCAAAGCTAACGCGTGGTGCTGACATTTGGCTGAACAATCCAAGAAGACCATTAGAGGCTAGTGGGACGTCTGGCATGAAGGCTGCGATGAATGGTGTACTAAACTGCTCTATTTTAGATGGTTGGTGGCCTGAGGCGTGCCTAGATGGTGAAAATGGATGGGCGATTGGTGATGGGCTTGAAACGACAGACTTTGATTATTTGGATGAACATGATAGTAATGCTTTGTATGATGTGTTATTAAACAAAGTGTATCCTACTTATTATGATAATCACCCTCGCTGGAAGGAAATGATGCATAAGAGCATTGAAACAACCTATGCCGCCTTTGCAATGCCTAGAATGATCCTCGAGTATTATGACAAATTATATAACGGCTCTAAGTAGTCGCACATAAAGTAAATAAAGTGAGTATACCTCCAGCGACTAGGCTGTCAGAATACTCACTTATATCTTAAAATTTGTGGTTCATATTAATTAGTGGTTGACAACATCCCAAGCTAGCGAAAGGAGCAGAGAGATTCTGGAGAAGTGGAACGTTCATCTCTTAAAATCAGATTTCAACCATCAAGTTGTCTATAAATAATAAGGAATCTGGTTTTAACAATGATCGTAAGAACTCTCTGTCCTGTAGCCCTCCATCTCCAATATTGGCAACCACTAATTTTTGAGATCCAAAAATTTCAAACTAATATTAACTTCAAAGTGGTTAAGATAATCCCAACTATAAAACCACATACAGCCCCGTTTAGACGAATCCACTGCAAGTCATGTCCGACCTTATCCTCAATTAGTTCAATTAGAGCATCGTTATCCAGCTTGTTCAAATTTTCTTCAACTAGATCTCCAATTTTAGAGTGATGCTTATCGAATAATGCGGCTGCTTGCTCCTGCACCCATTGCTCCATTTGCTCCAAAAGCAATGGATTACTATCTAATTTATCCACAATTTTTCGTAACATAGGCACTAATATTTCAGCGCGAAATTCCTCTGTTTGAATATAAATAGAAAGCTGTTGTAGGCTTTGTTCAATCCATTTTTGAAGCTTTCCACTTTCTTTCCAATTCTCAATTACATTTACTTTTAATTCTCTGAGTTGATTCATAAGCTTAGTTGATTTAGATATATTTAAAAGCTCATTTTGAATAAAATAGAGCATTTTGTAACGCTCTTGATGATCAGATATTTTCCATTCCCGTATTTTGTCCAACAGAAATGTTTGTAGCATGCTACCTAATTTATCTTCATCTAAATAACTTGTAAATGCACCAAGCGCAAATTTCATGAGTCCATTAAGCTGAATAGAATTAACACGTTGCATTGCTAAACGTCCCATTAATTCTTTAGCTTCGTCTTGAGACACCCATTGCTCAGCACGTTCTAATACATAATTTAGCGTTTGCTCATCCGCCTGCTCGCGGATAAGTCTTTTAAATAAAGACTCTAATACATCCTCTTCACGAATATTGCTCGCTATTTTATCAAGCCAATTTCCAGCATACTTCGTTATTGCTTCTGGGGAAAGCTGATCCAATCCGATCTGTAATGTCCGTATAATGCTATCCTGTACAGTAACATCAGAAACCGAGGATTTAAGCTTACTAAGAACGATCCCGGAAATATTCACACTTTTTATTTTATTTGTTACACTTTCCCGATTTAAAAGCTCTGTTTCTACCATCGTTTTGATGGCATTCACCATTTTCTCCCTGTTTTTAGGAAGCAATGCAGTATGGGGAATTTTAATGCCAAGTGGATGACGGAATAAAGCAGTAACCGCAAACCAGTCTGCCAAGCCCCCCACTAATCCTGCCTCAAAACCACCTTGCAGCAAGGCCATACCGGTACCTGAAAAAGGAAGCGTCGCAACAAAACCTGCGCCCATTACACCTAGTGATATATTTGCCATTCGATAAGTTTTCTTTTTATGCTTTCTCTGTTTTCTCATGTGTTCTCACCACTTCTTCGAATTGTTACACTAATCATGTTATACCATAGAAGCAGGTCACAATCCAAACTCCACGGTGACATGCTCAACGGTTTATCACAATCCAGAATACAAATTAATATACATTTATTTATTTTAGCTAAAGGGTTTAAGGGTCAAAAAAAAGCAGGCGCTTTATCGCGCCCACCTTTTATAGGTTACTATGTTTATTGAGGAACAGAAGGTTCAGAAGCTGAATTATCTGCTTTTTTTGCTTTTTTTGCTGTTGATTTCGTGAATTGCCAAGCCGTTACAATCGCCAATACAAAGAAAAGATAGTCCATCGGTTTTAATGAACCTATGATTAATTCTTTATAAACAGCCCAAATTACATCATCAAAATAACCAATATCATTGATTTGATTATAGGAATAACTAATTACAACATACTTACCAAATAAAATACCTAGTATACTGCCAACAACTGCATATAGTTGATGTACAAAGTTAACATTCTTTTTAGCAAAAATAGCAACTAAATATCCAGTTAAAGCCCCGGTAGCTAATGCTACATAACCAACCTCATATTCCGTTGCAATGGCGATACCTCCCCAAATAGCGCCACTAAGCAAAATACCAAGGAATGCCCCTACTAATGGAATAACATAATTTTTTTGTTCGTTCATTACATTCCCTCCTACCTTAATATAAATATGAACAATTTATGTCTAAGCTAGGATACATTATTTCTTATTTAATTTACATGGTTAATAAGACTCAATTATTAGTTAGCTTAACCATTAGTTTTAGTATTATATTTATAATCACACCATTATTTTATTCACTTAATAACATTTGTATAGTAAATTTAATAAATGAAAATAATGGCATCCCGTAACTTAATATAAATTAATGATTTAATTACATTTTTTACTTTGAATGTTATACTAAAGTTGTATTCGAGGTGATAATATGGCACAAACTAATGAAACCAAGTTATGTCCGAAATTTGAAAAAGGTATTCAACTTGCCACTAAACGATGGGCTTGTCTCATTATTCATCAATTACTTGAAGGTCCTAAACGATTTTGTGCAATTGAAACATCATTACGTATTAGCGGTAGATTGCTATCTGAGCGACTAAAGGAACTGGAGCAAGAAGGGATTATTCAACGTAACGTCTATGACGAGACACCTGTACGAATTGAATATGTGCTAACTGAAAAGGGGAAAGCTTTTGAGGAAGTACTAAAGTCACTTCAAACATGGTCACAAAGTTGGATAAAGGTTGAAGACTAACTCTAGTGTCTATCCAATCAAACACATCAATCAAGGCTAGCTACACAAATCATTTTGTAAATGGTTTGTGTAGCTAGCCTTATTGCTTCGTCCTTATTCCTTCGTCATTATATAATTGATCAATCCATAAGTTCCTTTAAAATACGTTCAGGATGATTTAGAAATGATTTTGTTAATATATAATGATCTGTCTGATCATAGGTTGTTTGCTCAATAACCTCATCACGAATTACAAAAACATCTGCATTTGGAAATGCCATTAAAATTGGTGAATGGGTTGCAATTATAAATTGACTGCCCTGCTGAACCAAATCATGCATTCTTGATATTAATGCAAACTGCCTTGCAGGTGATAATGCGGCTTCTGGCTCATCTAGAATATATAGACCAGATCCACGAAACCTGTGCATAATTAGTGACATAAAGCTTTCACCATGAGATTGATGATGAAGTGATTTCCCACCATAGCTCATGTACAATCCAGGTGTTTCCTGATCTAACTTTTCAATTTCTGAAGCTACATTATAGAAGCTTTCTGCTCTTAAAAAATAGCCATCTTTAGGGCGTTTAACCCCTTTAATTAACGTAATTTGTTGATCTAAAAGAGCATGTGTATTATTTGTAGAAAAATTAAAATTTTTAGAGCCACCCTCAGGGTTAAATCCGTAATTGACTGCAATCGCCTCTAACAAAGTAGATTTTCCACTTCCATTTTCCCCAACAATAAAGCTTACTGCATTATTAAAATTTAACGTTTTTAATGCTTGAATGAAGGGCAAATGATAAGGATATGAATGTAGGTCAACGTCAGCCAGCTCCAACCGAATCCCCCGCACATATAACTTACTTATACTCATTATTTATGATCCGCTGGAAATACTAATCCAATTTGCTTTCGAGTCTCTTCCATAATTTCAGCGACAGTTAATGAGTTACTAAGAGAATTAATATCACTTTCCGCTCTGCCACTCATAATTAAATCCGCAAATTCGACTGCCTCATAATACATAGATTCCTGTGTCTGTGATTGAGTTAAATCCTCAATCGTTCCATCACGATAGTAAATTTTCACTTGATATGGTCCATTAATTTTGTCAATGACCATCGTACCATTTTCACCTTGGATTTCAGCAGGTAGATAGGAGTCTGTAATTTTTGAATACATGATAACAGCATCCATCTCCTTATATTTCAATAATAAGCTACCTTCACCGTCTACACCCGACGATAACAACATCCCTGAAGCTTTTATTTCATCTGGCTTGCCAAACAACGTAACTAATGGATAAATGCAATACACGCCAATATCCATCAATGCACCATTAGAAAATTCCGGATTAAATGCATTTAACACTTTTCCTTGTTTAAAGGCATCATAACGAGAAGAGTATTGACAATAGCTAGCAAAAAAACGGCGAACTTCACCAAGCTTATATAGATTGTCGCGGATCACTCTAAAGTTAGGCATAAGCGTTGATTTTAGCGCTTCCATAAGCACAACGCCATTTTTCTTTGCCACTTCAACCATCGCGGTTAATTCCTTAGTATTGGAAGCCATTGGCTTTTCACACAACACATGTTTTCCATGCTCAAGACATAAAATCGATTGCTCAGCATGAAGAGAGTTAGGACTCGCAATATAAACAGCATCTAATAAATCACTTTGTGCCATCGCTTTCAAATCCGTAAATATTTCAATGTCATCATTATATTTCCCAGCAAATTCTTTTGCCTTTTCTTCCGAACGGGAATATACCGCAGTCAAAACAAGATGGTCTGTCTCCATAGCCGCAGCAATAAAGCGCTCTGTTATCCAGTTAGTTCCAATAACACCATATCGTATCACAGTTTCTCTATCCCCTTTTGTATAAAATAGTATGTCTATTTTCTCATCCTTAGTATGCTTTGTCCACTCTTCTACTATAGTTATTCATTCTGCATTACCTTGCCTCGATGTATGAACTGATTTACAATATTTATAGGTAGGTATTAACAAGGAGAAGCGAGGTGGTTACATGGAAAATCAGGAGAAACACAATTGGTTTCAGGAAGCAAAATATATTATTAGTGGGGATTCCATTTCCAAGGGCGTTATTTATGATGAGCAACGAAAAAAATACGTAGTGCTAGAAAATAATTACGTGTCATTGCTACAATCTAAATTAAAAGGCGCTGTTCGCAATACAGCACGCTTTGGAAATACATTAGTCAAAGGGATTACCAATCTGAAGAGAGATATCCTTAAGGAAAAGCCAAACATCGTCTTAATTGAGTATGGCGGTAACGATTGTGATTTTAATTGGAACGAGATTGCTGATAATCCACATGCCGAGCATAATCCCAAAACTGATTTTAATGTGTTTGAAAAAATGCTGATTGAAACGGTCGAATATTTACGAAAACAAAATATTATTCCAGTATTGATGAGTCTTCCTCCACTCAATGCCGATAAGTATTTTAAATGGGTTAGCCGTAACAATCCAATTGCTGAACATAACATTATGCAGTGGTTGGGGAGTGTAACTAAAATTTATTGGTGGCAGGAACGATATAACTCTACCATTTTAAAAGTATCTGAGCTGACTAAAACTAAAATTATTGATATTCGTGGTGCCTTTTTAGAGCATCCTGATTATACAAAGTTTATTTGTGTAGATGGCATTCACCCAAATGAAGCAGGCCATCAAATTATATGTAACAAGGTGCTTGATTTCATTCAGACTAACTATCAATTTTTATTAAGAGATCATAACGATTTAAAAGGTGTAACCGCTACTGACTAGGAGAATGATATATGACTATTCACACCATGCCCGAAACCTATACAAATTTAATTATGACCGGCTTTATGGGCGTAGGCAAAACAACAGTTGGAAAACTGCTTGCGAATCAACTGAATTGGCCATTTGTTGATGTTGATCATGAAATTGAATTACAGCATGGCAAAGCGGTTACGCAAATTTTTAAAGAGCTTGGAGAGCCTGCCTTCCGTGAAATGGAAAAGCAGTTTATTACTACATTATGTAAGGAGTCAACCCACCAAGTCATCTCATTAGGTGGTGGTGCCTTTTTACAGGAGGAAATTAGACAGGCATGTCTTGCACATGGTCTTGTTATTTATCTTGATATTAGCTGGGAATCATGGAAAATCCGTTTACCTTACATTCAGGATAGTAGACCCATTTTACAGCAAAAATCGTTAGAAGAGGTTGAACAATTATTCAATACTCGTCGAAGCTTATATCAGGACCATCATCTCTGTATTGAGATGGATGAGATTGGCTTTGAGGAAGCGGCCAAACAAATTATTTCTTCTCTAAATTTATAAACATATTGAGGTGCCTATGAACAACATAACAAAGTTGAATCCAGACCTAAACGAGGATGTATTTGCTTACCAAGCTACTGCAGAGGATGAAACTCAAATTAAAAGTCTGATATTGGATACAGCGGCTTGGCTACATAGCAAAGGGCTATCTCAATGGGATGCTTTACTTGAAGGTAAAGACAGTCACAATATAGCAGGTGCAATTTTACGCGGAGAAGTATTTGCATTTAAATCTCGTCAATTAAATGAACTTATTGGTACTGTTATTTTACAGTTGAATCCAAGTGCTTGGGATTTTAATTTGTGGGGTGAAGGGGATCAATTTCACGATTCTGCGATTTATCTTCATCGATTAGCTGTAAGTCGTTCCTATGGTGGCAAAGGATTAGGCGGGCTAATTTTAGGCTGGTCTGAGCGGGGGATAAGCTTTGCTAATAAAGACCGTATTCGTCTTGACTGTGTAGCGCATAATGAGCATTTAAATCAGTTTTATCTAAAATCAGGTTATGAATATAAGGGCATCAAGGATGGCTGGAGTAAGTATGAAAAAATAATTGTTACTTCAATATAAAAAGGATTTCTGAAGTCACTACCCTATTAATAGTATAAATACACCCCACAAAAACCAGATGTTTACTTAACTCTGTTCTAGCGGGGTGTATTTTATTTTACAGTTAATTCTATTACCTGCTGCACTCATTTGTTGTTTCTTCTTTAAAACCCTCGCTCATATTGCTTCGGAATATCTATCGTTTTATTTAACTGTTGTGCAGCTTCTAATGCCCAATATGCATTTCTCAACATTCCTCTACCTACAGCAACAAGCTCCACCGTTTCATTTCCGATAACAGCATTTGCCAAAATAGGGTCATCAAGCTTCCCAACCGCGATCACAGGGACATCTAATGCTTTTTTAATTGCCTCAGCAAGCGGCAACTGATAGCCAGCGTGATTTCCTGGCTTTCTTAAAGGTGAGATCGCTCCTTCACCCCCAGCCGAGATATGGAAAAGATCTACACCCGCCTCTTGGTATCGTTTAGACATCTCTATGCTTTCCTCAATTCCATAGCCATCCTCCACATACTCCTGTGCAGAAATTCTTAAAATTAACGGCATATCCTGTGGCATTTCTTGTTTCGCTGCTTGGATCACTTCTCGCCCAAATTTCGTTAAGTCTTTACCATACTCATCTTCTCTTTGATTAGTTAATGGAGAGTGAAATTGGTGAATTAAATAACCATGTGCACCATGGATTTCAATCGTATCTACTCCGATTTTAACAGCACGCGCCACAGCTTGGCGGAATTTCTGTACCATTTCAGTGACTTCCTCTGTCGTAAGTGCACGAGGTTGCTTATAGTTTTCATTGTAAGCAATTGCAGATGGAGCTACAGGAACAGCAGCATGCTCTGCCTTACGTCCTGCATGTCCAATTTGAATACCAACCTTAGCTCCATAGGAATGACAAGCATCTACAATTCTTTTTAACGCGGGCATTTGCTCATCGTTCCATAAACCTAAATCATAATCAGAAATACGACCATCTGGCTCTACATCCGTCATCTCAATAATAATTAATCCAGTCCCACCAATAGCACGGCTAACATAATGAATATAGTGCCAATCCGTTGCGATCCCATCCTTTTTTTCAACTGAATATTGACACATTGGTGGCATGACAATACGGTTTTTAAGCTCTAGCCCTTTTAGCTTATAAGGCGTAAACAAATCTGGCATATTAAAAGCTCCTTTCAACTCAAAATGCTTGTATTAAAACACAATACCACAGTATTATTATAAAAATATTAATGTGTTGTCTGACTCAGATTACTATGCAATAAGTCTAATATCGATCGAAGTGAATTGACATCAACTTGTCCAGGTGCAGATGCCTGTTTCCCAATACCAAAGGTCAATGCGGAGCCAAACACTTCCCCTGCTAAGCGTGTAATGACACCTTGACCTGCCATGGACATCGTAATAATCGGTGTGGTTGCATATTGGCTATACATCGTATATGTCGCATCGAGCAATGTAATCACATCCTGTGGATTTAAAGGCATCACCGCGTATTTAGGCAAGTCAGCACCTAAGCGCTGGGCATGTTGAAGTACCGCAATGATCTCAGCCTTTGAAGGTGTTTTGACAAAATCGTGCTTAGAAGCAATGACATATACACCATGCTTATGCGCAAGCTCAATTAACGAGGTAATAGTCTGTTCACTATTGTGTAGCTCCACATCTATAATATCTACCAACCCTGTAGCCACAATTTCTTGATTTAATTGCAAATAGGAAGCAGGCGTGATGGCCCTTTGCCCTCCCTCTTGTAAACTACGGAATGTAAAAATTAATGGGATTTCTCCTAATATGGAGCGAATCAGTACCAGATTCTGCTTCACTTCAGCTATATGCTCCACTCGTTCAAAGCAATCTACACGCCATTCTACAAGATCCAAGTTCAGCGTTGTTAAATACTTTGCTTCTTCCTCTAGTTGTGCAGATGTTGTCCCTACCATAGGTACACAAACCTTTGCTGGTCCTTCACCTAATTTTACTTGTCTAATGTTTAGGATTTTATGATTCATGAATAGCTACACCTCTACTCTCACTAGCTCTTATGGTCACTTAAATCAAGCGCACACTTATTGTGAATTATTGTATCATAACTTGTACAAAGTGTAGATTGATTAAACAGCAGCAAATTGGCTGTTATAAAGTGAAGCATAATATCCCCCACGTTGAAGCAATTCATCATGACTACCGCTCTCCACTACATCTCCATTTTTCATAAATAAAATTAAGTCAGCTTCACGAATTGTTGATAAACGGTGGGCAATAACAAAGCTAGTACGTCCTTCAATCATTTTCAGAAAGGCCTTCTGAATCCGAACTTCTGTTAATGTATCAATACTACTTGTGGCCTCATCTAAAATTAACATCGGTGGGTCCACAAGCATGACACGCGCAATCGTTAACAATTGCTTTTGACCTTGTGACAAGCTATCTCCCGTTCCACTAATACGTGTATTGTAGCCTTCTGGCAATCGCTTAATAAAGCTATGTGCATTAGCCGCCTTAGCTGCTGCAATGACTTCTTCATCACTTGCATCTGATTTTCCGTAGGCAATATTATCCCGAATCGTACCATCAAACAGCCATGTTTCCTGTAGAACCATCCCGAAATTACGACGCAAGCTATCCCGATTAATATCCTTAATGTTCACACCATCAATCGTAATTGTCCCTGCATCCACATCATAAAAACGCATTAATAAGTTAACCAATGTCGTTTTCCCAGCTCCAGTCTGCCCAACAATGGCAATTCGAGTTCCTGGCTGTACAGTTAAACTAAAATCCGTAATGAGCGGACGCTCAGGAACATAAGCAAATTTAACATGATTAAATTCAATGACACCTTTGTTTTGACCGACTTGATATTGTCGTGGCGAGTCAGTTTCTTCCACCTCTAGGTCCATTATTGCAAAAATACGTTCAGCAGAAGCAGTCGCAGACTGAAGCTGTGTTAGTACACCTGTAATTTCATTAAATGGCTTTGCAAATAAGTTGGCATAAATTAGAAAGCTTGATAAATCCCCCACTGAAATACGTGCCATAATTACCGCAATACTCCCAATAATCGCAATCGCAGAAAATGTAATATTATTGACTAAACGTGTTGTAGGGTTGGATAAGGAACTAGCAAATTGCGATTTCACCCCAGTATCGTATAAGGTTTGATTCAGTGTTTTAAAATCTTGTTCAGCACGTTGTTCATAATGGAACGCCTTAACCACCTTTGCTCCACCAATCATTTCCTCGATATACCCATTTAGCTGCCCTAAAATTTTTGCTTGCTCCTTAAATAAACGTTGGGAACGTCTAGTAATGTAGCGAGCTACAAAAAAAGTAACGGGTGCAGATAACACGACAACCACCGTCATAAGAGGATTAACATAAAGCATAAAGCCCACCGCACCAACGATTGTAACAATTCCAGTTAGTAAAGTGGAAATTCCCTGTAGTAACCCGTCTGAAATGGCGTCCATATCATTAACAAAGCGGCTAATGGCATCACCATGTGGATGACGATCATGGAATTTAAGTGGCAATTCATCAATATGATCAAACAAATCAGCACGCATATCATTAATCGTACAATAAGCAATTTGATTACTTAAATAGGTTAAAATCCAAGTAAAAACACTTCCAATGGTATAAATAAAAGCTAAGCTAATCAGGATCGAGCTGATTACCCCAAAATAAACTTCATTTGGACCTACCATTTGGTCAATCGCACGTCCAATTAAATATGGTCCAATTAAACTTGCAACGACACTCACAATCGCACTAATTATTGCCCATATTACAGACATCTTATATTTTTTTGTATATTGCAAAACGCGTGCCCAGGTCTCTTTTGTACTCATCCTGTAACCCCCTGACTGGCTTGCTGTGTAACATAAACCTCTCTATATACTTCACAAGTATCAACTAACTCCTCGTGACGGCCTATGCCAACGATACGTCCTTCATCAAAAACAATAATTTGATCTGCATGTTGCACTGTACTCACTCGTTGAGACACTAGCAAAACGGTTGATTGTGCACTATATTTAGATATGGCTTGGCGTAATGCCGCATCGGTTGCAAAATCAAGTGCACTTGCTGAATCATCAAGAATTAGTATTTCAGGATTAGCTACAACTGCTCGAGCAATCGTAAGACGTTGCTTTTGACCACCAGACAAGTTTTTACCGCCTCTTTCAATCATCGTTTCATACCCATCAGGCAACTTACTAATAAATTCATCTGCTTGAGCGATTTGCGCCGCAAGCTTGATTTGCTCATCCGTTGCTGTATCTTTTCCCCATCTAATATTTTCTGCAATTGTCCCATAAAATAGCAAAGCCTTTTGCGGCACAATGCCCATCTTATTACGTAGCTCTATAAGTGGATAATCCTTAACATTTACCCCATCTACAAGCACTTCGCCTTGACTCACGTCATAAAAACGAGGGATTAAATTCACGAAGGTGGATTTCCCCATTCCAGTTCCCCCAATTATACCCACCGTTTGACCTGAATATATTGCAACAGACACATCTTGCAGAGCAAGATCCCCTGTTGAGTTATAGCCAAAGGAAACCTGTTTGAATTCAATCTTTGGTGTCATTGCTGGTGTAGCATCTTGTTCCTTACTTTTAGTGTAGCTCTCACCATCTGCAATTGTACCCTGAACAGCAAGCACCTCATTAATTCTGGCAGCAGACGAGGATGCCTTTGTAAACAAAATGACGAGATTAGACACTACAATAAGTGCTAACAAAATTTGTGTAACATAGTTAATAAATGCAATCACTTCACCTTGGGATAAGCTTCCTGACTCAATATGGAATCCACTCACCCATAAAATGATAATAATCGTCCCATTCACCACAAAGCTTGTTGCAGGACTTAGCAAAGAAGCAATTTTACCTACTCTAAGCGCAGTTTGCGTAACATCATCTGACGAAGCATGGAAACGTTGACGTTCTGCACGTCGTTTAGCAAAAGCACGGATAACTCGAACGCCACTCAAGTTTTCGCTTAGAACTAAAGCAACTTGGTCTAATTTTTTTTGATAACTACGATATAAAGGCGAAGATTTGGTAATAACCAAATACAACACTATGGCAAAGATCGGCGTTGAAGCTAACACAATTAAAGCAAGTCTAAAATCTAAAATCATTGACATAATGATGGCCCCGATACAAATAAACGGCGCTCTAATAACTAAGCGAATCAGCATCGCAACAGCAACCTGCAATTGGTTTACATCATTTGTAATTCTATTTACTAACGATGAAGTCCCAAAGCGATCCATTTCCTTATGTGAAAACGTAAAAATATGTTTGAATAATGTATCCCTTAAGGAAGTACCAAAGCCTTGGGAAGCACGTGCTGCATAATATTGACAAATCATGGCACAGCCAAAGCCCAATACTGTCATAATTAACATTAAGCTACCCATTTTTAGTACATAATCGGTATCCTTCTCACCAATTCCATGATTGATAATAAGCGCAACGATTGTAGGCAACAATAGCTCTAAGATTGCCTCCAATAACTTAAAAAAGGGCCCTAATATACTCTCTTTTAAATATGGCCTTAAATAAGATTTCAATTTGAACATAAACCACCACACCTAACCTATGTAATATATGATTACGATTGTTTCCTTCTCTAACCCATTTATGATTATGGCATACGTTAAACTATATTGAAAATATTTAGTTTATATCTCAGACATATGATATAAATATGGATAGTGAAAAATTTTAATCCGATTTTCTGAAAGGAAAATTCCCATGGATATCAGACAATTAAAATATTTTTTGACCATTGCTGAGGAAGGCAGTATCACTGCGGCAGCTAAGAAATTAGCTATGGCACAACCTCCTCTAAGTCAGCAATTAAAGCAACTGGAGGATGAGCTAGGCGTCCAGCTTATGGAGCGTGGAGCTCGTAATATTACACTCACTGATGCAGGCCTCATACTTCAAAACAGAGCTAAGCAAATTATCGCTCTCAACGACTCGGCAGCAAGAGAAGTAAGAGATATAAGCAGTGGTCTAAGTGGGACGCTTGCCATTGGTACTGTTTCCTCTTCCGCCTCTACTTTACTAAAGCAACGTTTAACCTACTTTCATGGGCAATACCCCGATGTTACGTTTGAAATTCATGAAGGTAACACATTTAGTATGATTGATTTACTTAATAAAGGAATTATTGAAATCGGAATTGTAAGAACTCCTTTTAATGTAACCAACTTAAATTGTGCCTATGCTGAAACAGAACCGATGGTAGCTGTGATGACAACAGAACATGATTGGGATGTGGTGAAAACAGAAATTCAGATGGATGATTTAAAGGGACGACCTCTAATTATTTATCGTCGTTTTGAACAGCTTATTATAAACACTTGTTATCAGAGTCATTTTGAGCCTTCTATTTTATGTAAAAATGATGATGCTCGTACCACTCTGTTATGGGCTAATGCAGGGCTAGGCATCGGTATTTTGCCTAAGTCGGCTGTATATGCCTTAACAGATCACAATGATCTACGAATCAAGGTGATTCAAAATGATGCTCTTCATACTCGGATTGCCGCCATTTGGGACAAGGATCGTTATCTCTCTTCTGCTGCGAGGAAATTTATTGAATGCTTTAATGATAAAACCATTTAAAAAGAAAATTTTCTGATACTAGTACCTGGTACTAGTATTAAGTGTTATAATGAAGTAATATTACTAATTCGAACGAATAAAAAGGAGATTATCCTAATGAACTTTGAGCAATGGAACGCACCTGAACAGTACAATTTAACTTCTGAGATGGATCATCATCCTGAGAATAAAGTTGCGCTTAAATGGTTAAATGAGCAAGGAGACTATGAAGAAATAACGTATGGCAACTTAATGAAAAAGGCAAACCAGCTTGCAAATGGATTAGAAAAGCTAGGCTTGAGCAAAGGGGATCGTGTCCTCGTGATGGTTCCACGCCAAATTATTGCCTATGTAATTTATTTAGCTTGCCTAAAGCTAGGGGTTGCTGTAATTCCATCCTCAGAAATGCTACGCGCCAAAGACTTGGAATATCGCTTTAACCATTCTGGAGCCAAAGCCGTAATTGCTTGGTCCTCTCTAACAACTGAGGTTGATAAAATTGAAGTGGACACGCCTTCATTAGCTTATCGTATTTCAGTTTCTCAACATGATGAAAAACCAGCATCAGGCTGGTACAATCTTGATCAGCTTATGCATGAGCAAAGTACTGAGTTCGAGACCGTTGCTACGCATCGTGATGACATGGCAATTTTAGCTTATACTTCGGGTACAACAGGGAATCCAAAAGGGGTTATCCATAGTCATGGCTGGGCATACGCACATTTAAAAATTGCCTCTACGCTATGGCTAGATATTCAACCAGAGGATACGGTGTGGGCAACGGCAGCACCTGGCTGGCAAAAGTGGATTTGGAGCCCATTTTTATCGGTTTTGGGAAAAGGAGCAACAGGTATTGTTTACCATGGTTCTTTTCATCCAAAGCAATATCTTAGCTTAATTGAGAAGCATAGAGTTCAGGTATTATGCTGTACACCAACTGAGTTCAGACTGATGGCGAAAAGTGGCCATTTAGGAGAACATGATTTAGCTTCATTACGAAGTGTAGTCTCTGCGGGTGAACCACTAAATCAAGAGGTCATTAATACATTTAAACGTGAGTGTAACATTACGATTCGTGACGGCTATGGACAAACCGAAAGCACCTTGTTAATCGGAACTTTAATGGATACACCGATTCGATTAGGTTCAATGGGAAAAGCTATATCTCCTAAATTAATTGAAATTGTTGATGAGGATGGGACACCTGTTGCTCCAAATGAAATTGGTGACATCGCTGTTCATTTAGATATGCCGGCTCTATTTAAGAGCTATTATAATGACCCGGAACGTAAAAAGAGCAGTCAACGTGGTCAATATTTTGTTACAGGCGATCGTGCAAGGGTAGATGAGGATGGGTACTTTTGGTATGAGGGTCGGAACGATGATATTATAATTAGCTCTGGTTATACGATTGGACCATTTGAAGTCGAAGAGGCTTTGATGAAGCACACTGCTGTTAAAGAATGTGCGGTTGTTGCTAGTCCAGATGAAATCAGAGGCTCTGTTGTAAAAGCTTTTGTTGTATTGGTGGATGGTGTTAGCGAATCACATGATTTAGCACGTGAGCTACAAAGTCACGTCAAATCGTTAACAGCACCTTATAAATATCCAAGAAAAATTGAATTCATTGCTGAACTACCTAAAACAACATCGGGTAAAATTCGTCGCGTAGAGCTTAGAGAAATGGAACGAAAGAACTCGCTGCTTTAAGAGGATTAAAGATTAGTAATGTTAAACAAGTATGACGGTTAAGCGGAATAACACCTTTTTTTAAACATAGAGTGATACAAGGAGATTTTTTACGTCATCTATATGGGGTGGGTATTCTGACTATTCGCTTGGGCAATAAAATCATCAATGGAAGCTTTGAAAATGGTTTTGATTCCTGGGTTCCCATAAATACTATTCTCAATTCATCAGCTAAAACTGGGAATTTCAGCGCTGAAATGCAAAATAGTTTAACATCTCCCTCTGTTCAACAAGCGGTAATCGTTGAACCTGGAGCGGGGTATTATGTATCTGCATCAATAGCTAGGTATGGAAGTGGAGTAAGTCCTATTGTCGTTATTTCTGTAAGTTTCTTTGATGTAAATATCAATTTTTTAAGTAGCGGACTTTTGCTTGTAACTCAACAGGGACATTTTGAAAGCAGTGAGTGGAGTGTGTTTGAGGGAATCACTACAATTGCACCTCCAACGGCAATATACGCACAGCTTTCATTTACGTTTTTACCCACACCCTCTTCAAGTAATATTCTTGTTGATGATGTTATATTTATGGATGCAACACTTTTAAGCGGCACCACTGGTGCTACTGGCCCCACTGGTGCTACCGGCATCGCTGGGGCTACTGGTGTTACGGGTGCTACCGGAGCTACGGGTTCAACTGGTTCTGCTGGATTAACTGGCAGCACGGGAATCACGGGCATTACTGGGGCGACGGGCGATACAGGTGCTACTGGTTTGACTGGAGTTACCGGAGTAACTGGTAGCACGGGGAACACTGGTTTGACTGGGGCGACGGGCGATACGGGTGCTACTGGTTTGACTGGAGCTACAGGAGTAACTGGCAGTACGGGGAACACCGGGGCTACGGGCGACACAGGTGCGACCGGTTTGACTGGTGCTACTGGAGTGACGGGCAGCACGGGGAACACCGGGGCTACAGGCGATACGGGTGCTACTGGTCTGACTGGAGTTACGGGAGTGACAGGCAGCACTGGTAACACAGGGGTTACTGGAGCTACAGGCGATACGGGTGCTACTGGTTTGACTGGAGCTACAGGAGTGAGTGGCAGTACGGGTAATACGGGGGTTACTGGGGCTACGGGCGATACGGGTGCTACTGGTTTGACTGGAGTTACGGGAGTAACTGGTAGCACGGGTACCACTGGTGTTACTGGGGCGACAGGCGATACGGGAGCTACTGGTCTCACTGGTACTACTGGAGTGACTGGTAGCACGGGGAACACTGGTGTTACTGGGGCAACAGGCGATACGGGTGCTACTGGTCTGACTGGTACTACTGGAGTAACTGGAAGTACGGGGAACACGGGCATTACTGGGGCAACAGGTGATACGGGAGCTACTGGTCTCACTGGAGTTACGGGAGTGACGGGAGTGACGGGCAGCACGGGGAACACGGGCATTACTGGCGCGACAGGCGATACGGGTGCTACTGGTTTGACTGGAGTTACGGGAGTAACTGGTAGCACGGGTACCACTGGTATTACTGGAGCTACAGGCGATACGGGTGCTACTGGTCTGACTGGAGTTACGGGAGTGACAGGCAGCACTGGTAACACAGGGGTTACTGGAGCTACAGGCGATACGGGTGCTACTGGTTTGACTGGAGCTACAGGAGTGACTGGAGCTACAGGAGTGACTGGAGCTACAGGAGTGACTGGCAGTACGGGTAATACGGGGGTTACTGGGGCTACGGGCGACACAGGTGCGACCGGTTTGACTGGTGCTACTGGAGTGACGGGGAACACTGGGGTTACTGGGGCAACAGGCGATACGGGTGCTACTGGTTTGACTGGAGTTACGGGAGTGACGGGCAGCACGGGGAACACGGGCATTACTGGCGCGACAGGCGATACGGGTGCTACTGGTTTGACTGGAGTTACGGGAGTGACGGACAGTACGGGGAACACGGGCATTACTGGCGCGACAGGCGATACGGGTGCTACTGGTCTGACTGGAGTTACGGGAGTGACAGGCAGCACTGGTAACACAGGGGTTACTCGAGCTACGGGCGATACGGGTGCTACTGGTCTGACTGGAGTTACGGGAGTGACAGGCAGCACTGGTAACACAGGGGTTACTGGAGCTACAGGAGCCACAGGTGTTACGGGCGCTACGGGTGCGACCGGCATTACTAGTGCTACTGGAGCTACAGGGGTAACTGGCAGCACAGGCACCACTGGGATTACTGGAGCTACGGGTGCTACTGGGGCCACTGGCGCTACGGGTGTTACCGGTGCTACTGGAGTTACGGGTATAACAGGTGTGACTGGCTCTACTGCAGGTGCCCCTACACTTTCATTTAGTAATAATAACGGCAGCATATCTGTTTTTCCACCGTTAAACACTGAAGTAACCGTTGCATCCGTAACCTTAAATGTGATAACTGGAAATTTATTGAAAGTTGACTATGCGCTTTCATATGAAGGAGTATTCACATCAAACTGGTCGGTTACAGCGGAATTTCGTTTGTATAGAGATGGCACTCTAATTACAACTCGAACTTTAAATCGAAGTGGATCACCAGCAGGGACTAATCGTTTCCCAGTAGCTAACACATACGTCGATACAGTTCCAACTACTACCTCTAGCACCTATGAATTACGTGTAATTACAACAGCTGCCAGTAGCTTAACCTCTGCTACAACAATTAATCGATATTTGAATATTATTTTATTTACACCTTAATCTCAAACATACTCAAATCTTCTAATAAACTAAGGCTGCCGAGTATTTCTCGCCAGCCTTTTTAATCTCTATTTTAATGCAATACATTTTGTGAAATTTAATTATTCTTAATAGTTTAGATAAAGCCCTAGTCTTAAATGACATGGGTTTCTTAATTACGTTTTGGCCATTATTACTCAAGATGCTTTTACTCTAATTGGAATTACATAGTAACAACACAACGCCCATTTTAGTAGAGCTTGGAGTTTTTTGGCATACAATGTATTTATGTATGAAGCTCTATTGTTTATACAACAATTTGTGTGGGGTGGTTAAGCTGACTATTAGTTTAGGTAATAGAATAATTAACGGTAGTTTTGAAAATGGATTTGATTCGTGGTTTCCTGTAAATGCTGTTCTTAATGCTTCAGCTAAAACTGGAAGTTTAAGTGCAACATTGTTAAATGGGGCTTCTGCTCCCTCTGTTAACCAAGCAGTAACGGTTGAGCCGGGAGCAGGATATTTTGTATCTGTGTCATTAAAACGAAATGGAAGCGGGATAAGTCCTGTTACTGTTATTTCTGTAAACTATTTAGATACTAATATCAATTTTTTAGGCACTGGACTTCAACTTATAGTACAAGAGGGGCATTTTACAAATGAAGACTGGAGTGTATTCGAAGGATTGACCACTACAGCTCCTTTAACGGCAGCCTTTGCTCAGCTATCCGTTACGTTCTTGCCTTCGGCTTCTGCAAGTAATATCGTTGTTGATGATGTAATCTTGATGGATGCAACACTAATAAGTGGTGGTGGTGGGGCTACTGGGGCTACTGGGGCCACTGGCGCTACGGGACCAACTGGTCCAGGAGTTGGTGATACTGGAGCAACTGGGGTTACAGGCGCTACGGGTGCCACTGGCGAAACTGGGGCCACTGGCATTACTGGTGCTACTGGAGATACTGGTGTAACTGGAGCCACTGGCGAAACTGGGGCCACTGGTGCTACTGGCATTACTGGTGCTACTGGAGATACTGGTGCAACTGGAGCCACTGGCGAAACTGGGGCCACTGGTGCTACTGGAGATACTGGCGCTACTGGTGCGACGGGCGCTACTGGGGCCACTGGGATTACTGGTGTCACCGGTGCTACTGGAGCCACTGGCATCACTGGTGCTACTGGAGCTACTGGGGTCACTGGTGTTACTGGAACAACAGGTGACACTGGACCAGGATCCACATTAGCATTCTCAAATACTGCTGGTGCCCTTGCTGTAGCACCACCATTAAGTACTGAAGTTACAGTAGCAACTGTGACTACTACTGTCACTACGGGAAATAACTTAAAGGTTGATTATGCAGTAGATTATCAAGGGGTATTTAGTGCTGCTTGGACTCTTACTGTTGAGTTTAGATTATATAGAGACGGAACTTTAATTGCTACACGAACTTTAAACCAGAGTGGCGCAGCAGCAGAAACTGTTGAATTCCCAGTAGCTAACACCTATGTGGATACAGCTATAACTACTGCATCCAGCACCTATGAAGTACGTGTAATTACAACAGCTGCTACTAACTTAACCTCCGCATCAGCAGTAAATCGCTACTTGAATGTTACACAGTATACAACAACTTAAATAAGTTCCTATATTTCAAAGAGCTTTTTTAATACCTTATTTCAAAAAACTTCGAAAATTAATAAAGGGGCTGCTCAATTTCAGAGTAGTCCCTTTTTATATAACACTTATTAGCCTTTAATTTATATTTTTATTATTTTTCACTCAACAATTAACAATGTAAATCAAATTAATAAGCTTTTTCTTTGTTTGTTATTTTACTTGCACTGCGACTTTTGCCGCACTCTCCCCACCTAGTCGCCCTGAGGTGAAGGCATACCCGATACCAACCCCATTACCTACATAAGTATCATTGTAGAGCACACCTTCAGATTCAAGTCCCACTGCATACAGACCCTTCACGGGTATACGTTGGTCATTTAATACTTGGAACTGAGTATTCACTAGCAAGCCGCCTACAGAACCAAGGTTATTAATTTCTGCAATGATAGCATAATATGGTCCTTTTTGCCCCATCGGGGTTAGATACGCCTTCTCCTTCCCAAACGCAGTATCCACACCAGCTTGAATTGCATCTTGATATTGCTCATAGGCTTCCTTAAAGGTATTTTCATGCATTCCAGCATTTTTAGCCAATTCCTCAACCGTATTTCCTTTATAGCCATCTCCATTTGCAACCATGCTCTCAAATACTTTTTCTGCGTTTTCCCAAGGTGTGTCAAGCTTAAATTGATCCTTAAAGTTTCCATAAAATTCAGGCGGCATCCCAGGTAACTTAGGTGCCTGAATCCCACCCATCCCTTTCGCTGTAAGCGTATCAAGCTGGGCTTTAGATACAATTACGAGGTGATAAGCACCATTAAAAGCACTTGTATTCGCCGCTGCAACGGGTGTAAGTGTTGCAGCTTCATCTCTAAAGCGTGCACCAGCACTTCCTACATTCATAAAGTTAGGCAAATAAGTTAGCATAAGTGGATAACTTGCTTCAAAAGGAGTGTATTGTTTTTTTAATCTCTCCGTTGCTCTAGCCAACGTCTGGTGCAGCATTTGTCCACCAAAATTATCTGGAACCTTTGCCCCTGCTGCCCAAGCAATTTCTAAGCCTTCACCAACATTTTGTCCTAGACCACCATTTACTCCTTCAAAGCCAAAGCTTTTCTTTACCATTTCCTTATTTGCAGCATAACCACCAGTTGCCATAATGACACTTTTGGCTGTAACTTCTAATGTAGTACCGTCTGACTTCACTGCTTGAACACCGATCACAACACCTTCATCATTAGTAATTAGCTTTTTAGCTGTTGTTTCTGTTAGTACTTGTCCTCCATTTTTTTCAACGGAAACGGCAAGCATTTTTCTTAATGTAGCTTGACGCGACTCATATGGCGGCAATACATGAAGCTGCTCTCCCCCAAAGTTCAAAAACTTTGTTTTATAGCCTTTTTCATTAAGCCAATCATAGGTTTGACCTGACTTCGTGACATATTGACGAATGGCAGAGGCATCTACCCGCCAATGATTGTTAACAATCCAATCCGCAATTTCCTTCTCCACCTCAACCTTTACACCTCGGCTTACAGCCTCAGTTGAGTTATAAAATTTCCCTGCCCAAGACAAATTACTTGCTCCACCAATATTGGCTGTCTTTTCAATGATGATTACCTTTGCTCCATTATCTGCCGCAGATACCGCCGCTGAGACTCCAGAAGCACCTGCTCCTACTACAATGACATCTGTCGTTAGCTGTTCTGTTTTACCCTCTCCAGACCTTTTAACTGCTGTTTTTAATACTTTAATATCTCCACCTGCCTGTCGCATCGCATTTTCAACAGCATCTATCATCGCTTTACTGGATAAGCTTGCACCACTGACGGCATCAACAGCTAGCGTCTGCTCTGCAATGATTTGATCCTTTACTTTTTCTAGAGCAGCATCACCTAATCCACCTGTTTCAGACTGACTCACAATTTTGATATCTGTGATTCGGCTATCCTCGTTCACTGTCACCTCAACCTTAATTTTCCCATCCTTTCCTTCTGCCTCGCCTGTGTAAGTTCCTGCGATAAAGGTGGTATCTCCACGCTGTGTTGTCTCTTCAGATGAGTTCCCTGTACAGCCACTAAGAACACCTACTACAAGTAACAAGCCCAACATTACACTCAAAAGTTTGCTAAGTGCTTTTTTACTCCCCATTTTCACCTCTCCCCCTTTGCGTTACTTTTTCAAACTTTTCCTTTTGTTGCACTCCCATCATTGATTGTAATTTTTTTCACTTAAATGCCCTCGCTGTTCCTTAATTTCACACTCATAAAGGGTATGCTCAGCTTCACTAATTTCATTCATCATTTCAGTAATACGGTGTAATAACCGCTACTTCTGTTCTATCTCTAATTGCATATTGCGTCTGCTCTCTTCAAAGCTACGCAAGATGCACCCCGTGGGGCTCTCATTTACTAGAACGACGGTTTCCTGTAGAGACATTTCTGCACTTCTAAACCAGCGACTCATCAATAAGTTCCTCGCATCTAAATCGCTAAAATAACGATAGTGGTTGTGATCATCTTTTTGTGGAGACACAATGTCGTGCTTTTCGTATAATCGTAATGTATCTGTTGTTAAACCAAGGATTGAAGCAAAGTGACCAATCATATATTTCAAATTTTTATCTCCCCTTCCCTCACTCATCGTTATCCTTATAAGGTTTCATAGGGACGATTAACAGCCTTGCCATTTCTTCGAAGGAAGGAAATATTTCTCTTATGTAGGGTTGGAGGAATGCGCGAACAGCTTCACCATCTTGTTGAGCATCATCCACTTGATGTAAATAATCATGAAGCACCCATACTACAGGATAATCACCTTGTTCGTTAGGATTCCGTAAATCAAAGCAAATTGGTCCTTGTCCGTCTTCCCCCACTGCAAAGGGCAAATAACCTGCTAATAACATAGGATTCCAGTTCTCGATTAGGCTGATGACTTCACTCAAGCCCTCACCTGTAAGCAATCTTGGCATTTCAATAAAGGCGCAATCCCCCTTATAGCTAGACCCTTCCTTAATATTCTTAAACTGTAGCTCAATATAGTGATAAGCTCTCAAAAATTGCTTATACAGCTCTGGATATTTAATTGCATATTGTTGCTCTATGACTTCAATCTCTTCCATCGTAATCGTAGAGTTTACAATCTTCCAATCTATCCATCCTTCTTCATCCACCTGACCATTTCTCATATCCATCGGAACCATTACCTCAACATGTCTCATAAGAAAATCTGGAACTGAATTAAAATATGCGGCTAAGCTTTCTTTGATATCAAACTTGAACATAACTACTCCCCCTATGTATAAATGTTGAATTTCTATCTTATGCCCAATTAAGGCCTAAACTTAATTAGTGATTAGCTAATGAAAGTTCTAGGCGAAGGACAGAGGGATTGTGGAGTAATGTAATGGTCGCATTTAAAACTAAATTTTTACTTTGTTTGTGACATCCAATAATTTAAAATTTAATTTTAACAGCGAATGAAACAACCCTCTGTCTGTAGTGACACCCCCTGTCTTCATTAATCACTAACTTCTCCTATGCCTTAATTTCTCCTTAAATTATAAAACATTACACATAATAAGACATCTCACATTGCCCATTAACCTTTTTTCTGACATAATAATCTGAAAATCATATTCGGAAGCCTGTAAAGGAACCGTACAATTAAGGGAGGCAATTATATTGAAGGGGATTATTACGGTATTAGGAAAGGACAGAGTAGGAATCATTGCTAAAGTCTGTACGTATCTTGCGGAGCAACAAGTTAACATTCTTGATATTTCTCAAACGATTATCCAAGGATATTTTAACATGATGATGATCGTAGATGCCTCTGCTTCTACTAAAAACTTTGATCATTTAGTTGAAGATTTACAACAGCTCGGCGTTGAAATTGGGGTCGAAATTAAGCTACAGCACGAAGATATCTTTAACACAATGCACCGTATATAATTTGCTTGCCTTTGGAGGGATTACGTATGATTTCACTTGTTGAAGTTCAAGAAACAAATAAGATGATTCGCGAAATGAATTTAGATGTCCGTACCATCACGATGGGGATCAGTTTAATGGATTGTGGACATCCCGATTTAAAAGTATTTAATCAAAAGATTTATGATAAAATTACTCGACTTGCAGAAAATTTAGTTAAAACAGGTGAGGATTTAGAAAAGCAATTTGGAATCCCCATTATTAATAAACGAATTTCGGTTACGCCGATTGCAATTGCTGCGGGCGGTGTTCAGACAGATACGTATGTCCCTATCGCCGAGCAATTAAATAAAGCAGCTAAAGAGGTTGGCGTAAACTTTTTGGGTGGTTTCTCTGCGCTCGTACAAAAGGGAATGACTAAAAGCGATGAAATTTTGATTCGTAGCATTCCTGAAAGCTTGGCGGTCACCGAAAGAGTGTGTGCATCGGTCAACATTGGCTCTTCTCGTAGCGGGATAAACATGGATGCAGTGAAGCTCATGGGTAATATTATCAAGGAATCTGCGGAGCTAACTGCGGATAATAACTCTGCTGGCTGTTCTAAGCTCGTTGTATTCTGTAATGCGGTTGAGGACAATCCCTTTATGGCAGGTGCCTTTCACGGACCAGGTGAACCTGAATGCTGTATTAATGTAGGCGTAAGTGGCCCTGGTGTTGTAAAACGTGCACTAGAGGAAGTAAAAGACAAAGATTTTGAAACTTTATGCGAAACGATTAAACGTACTTCCTTTAAAATTACGCGTGTTGGACAGCTAGTAGCCCAAGAAGCATCTAAAAGATTAGGTGTCCCGTTTGGGATTATTGATTTATCCTTAGCTCCTACCCCTGAAATCGGAGACTCTATCGCTGAAATTTTCCAAGTAATGGGCTTAGAGGAAGCAGGTGCACCAGGCACAACTGCGGCATTAGCCATTTTAAATGATAACGTGAAAAAAGGTGGCGTAATGGCTTCATCCTATGTTGGCGGATTAAGTGGTGCCTTTATTCCTGTCAGTGAAGATCATGGCATGATTGAAGCGGTTCAAAAAGGCGCTTTAACACTTGAAAAGCTTGAAGCGATGACGTGTGTGTGCTCCGTAGGTCTCGATATGATCGCCATTCCTGGACATACCTCCCCTGCTACAATTGCGGGAATTATTGCGGATGAAGCCGCTATTGGTATGGTCAATAATAAAACAACTGCGGTACGAATTATTCCTGTCATTGGCAAGGATGTTGGTGAAATTGTAGAATTTGGTGGCTTGTTAGGATATGCCCCAGTTATGCCTGTCAACTCGTTTAGCTGTGCAAGCTTCATTGAGCGTGGTGGACGAATCCCTGCACCGATTCATAGCTTCAAAAACTAAGTTAAGTAGCTTAAATCTAGGGTGAGTCTGAAAAAGTTAATAAATACACTAAAAAACAGGGAAACTACTTAGGAATTAGAAGAGAGTTTTTTCTCTTGTTCCTTATAGGTTTCCCTGTTTATTTAGACTCCATAGATTGTCATGAGCCGATTTCTGTGTTGAGCCTAAATTTATTTCACATATTTCAACAATGCTTCACGAACCGCACCTGCGCCCACCAGCATTTCATGGAACATACCTTCAATTTTTGTACCTAAACCAATTTCATATAAATTTACGCCAAACAATTGCTCATCTTCAATAATCGCTTTAACATTAGAGCTTGTATCCCCAAGTGATGCCCCCTGCAAGCGTTGCTGCAATACGTCCATTAATGGATCAGGACTGAGCTCAAATGGCTCTCCAGCATCATTGATTCCTAATAAATATCTGCACCACATCGCAATGGCTAATGGAATGCTAGTTAGGCTTGTAGCATCCAAATCTTCTCTAGCCACATAGGATTTAATCGTTTCTCCAAAACGAATACCTACCTTTTGAGAGGTGTCTGTAGCAATACGCTGAGGTGTGTCTGGAATAAATGGATTAGCAAAACGTTCATGAATGACTTCATCTAAAAACTGCTTCGCATTTAAAATACCTGGGTCTACCACTACAGGAAGTCCCTCTTCATACCCAATGTTTTCAACCAGCTTACGTAAGCTAGGATCCTTCATTTCGTCTGCAATTAACGTATAGCCTAATAAACAGCCTGAAACCGCAAGTGCGGTATGCAAAGGATTCAGGCAAGTGGTTACCTTCATCGTCTCTACCTTGTTTACAGTATCACGATCAGTGAAAATGACTCCCGCTTCCTCAAGCGCTGGTCGTCCATTTGTAAACTTATCCTCAATGACTAAATATTCAGATATTTCAGCATTTACAAATGGTGCAGTATACGTATTTTTAGAGGTAACGATGATCTCCATGCCCTCCACACCTTGCTCTTTAAGCGACTGCTGTACGATAGAAGACGGGCGTGGTGTAATTTTGTCAATCATGGACAATGGGAAAGTTATTTTGTGCTCATCTTCAAGATATTGAATAAATCCGGCTTCAACATGCCCTCTTTTTACCCATTCATTTGCAATCGTTAGCACACTAGCTCTAAGCTTATCTCCATTATGCGAGCAATTATCCAAGCTCAAAAATGTCATTGGAAGCTGTCCCTTTAGGAAACGGCGATAAGCTAATGAGGTTACAATACTCATCAAATGAATTGGATACTCAGGACCATTTTCAATATCCTTAGTCACAATACCAAGGTATTGGCCTTGAGCATCATGCAGAGCATACCCTTTTTCCGTAATTGTAAAGCTAGCTAGCTGTAAGCTTGGGTTTTCAAAGCAAGCAAATAAGCGATCATATTCTTCCTTCCGTTGCTTTTCAATCGCTAGTGCCTCAACAATGCTACTAATAACCTTTTTATGGAAATTTCCATTTGCACTCATCAGCACTAATAGAGTTAAGTTATCATAAGCTTTATATACAGAATCGATTAATTCATAATCAAACGTATCTACGGTTACAATTCCCGTACTTGCCTTACCAGTATCTAATAGCTTTTGATGGGCGTGAGCAACAAATCCTCTAAAAATATTACCTGCTCCAAAATGTACCCATTGTGGGTTAGTTGCGGTATTTTTTGCTACTTGCTCATAGTCAAACTGAGGTAATTCAATTCCTGCCGCTTCCCAAGCTGCCTTGTTTTCCAAGCTTTTGCGGTTTAGCTGTAGCATTTATTTTTCCCCCTTAGCCTTCTCCAAGCTATCCCATACTCCAAGCATATACATAATGCCTAATGCTCTATCATATAAGCCGTATCCTGGACGGCAATTTTTTTCTTCGCCCCATAAATGTCTGCCATGGTCAGGACGCACATAACCGGTATAACCATTTTCATGGTACGCCTTCACTACCTCTGCTACGTCTACACTGCCATCTCTACCCCGATGAGAGACCTCAATGAAATCCCCATTGTCAAACACCTTCACGTTACGAATATGTGCAAAATAAATACGGTCATGGAATTCACGGATCATCGCAGGTAAATCGTTTTCTGGATTAGTACCAAGTGAACCAGTACAGAACGTCAAGCCGTTATAAGGGCTATCTACCATATCAAGGAACCGACGAATCGTGTCCCGACTCCGAATAATACGAGGCAAGCCAAAAATCGGCCAAGCTGGATCATCAGGATGGATTGCCATTTTAATGTCAACCTCTTCACACACAGGAATGATCCGCTCTAGGAAATATTTTAAGTTTTCAAACAATTTCTCTTCGTCCACATCTGCATATGCTGCAAATAACTCATCTAGCTTCGCAAGTCTTTCCGGCTCCCAGCCTGGCATTGTGAAGTCGCCTGCACCTTTAAGTACGCGATCTACCATTTCTCGAGGATTATCTGTAATTGCCGCCTTTTCGTAAAATAACGCATTAGACCCATCTGGCAGCTCTTTATACAACTCAGTACGCGTCCAGTCAAACACAGGCATAAAGTTGTAGCAAATTACCTTAACGCCAACTTTAGCTAACTTTCGAATCGTATCAATATAAATATCTATATATTTATCGCGTGTTGGCAAACCAATTTTAATATCATCATGCACGTTCACGCTTTCAACTACGGCTGGGCTAAAGCCTTTTGCAGTAATTTGATCCGCTACCTTTTGGATCTCTTCCATTTCCCACACTTCACCTGCGACCTTATGATGCAATGACCAAACGATCCCCATTACTCCAGGAATTTGTCTTACATGGTCAAGTGTAATATTATCATTACCTTCACCATACCATCTCCATGTCATATTCATTGCCAAGCCCTCCTTGTATTCATCAAAATAATAGTAAATGAATGACTTACAGCATCGTATTCCAACGTATAACCTTTAAAAACATCTTTAAAAATCTAGTATTTTGTTTAACTTGTATACAAGATTTTTTCTTGATAATAATATAGGAATAAAGCGTTGTCAACTAATAAATAACAATTATCTTTATGAAAAATATTTGAAGTTTTATCAATTTTCTTTTTCATACCATCAATAACATGTATACTAGTAACAAATCTATTCAATTGAAAGTTGGAATGCAATGTTTACCAAGGAGCAAATTATTACGATACTCAAACATGAAATTGTGACGATGGAACTCACACCAGGCACAATGATCAGTGAAACAGCCCTATCTGAACGCTTTCAATTATCTAGAACACCTTTACGTGATGTGTTGAAGCAGCTAGCAGCAGAAGCTTATATAGATATTTACCCAAAAAGGGGGAATTTTGTCTCCTATATTGATTTAGAATCAGTGGAGCAAATTATTTACTTAAGAAGTATTTTGGAGAAGGAGATCATTAAAGAATTAACCACACGTCTATCGATCACCAACATACACACTTTAAAGGGGATTTTAGAGGAACAAGCTCTTGCGATTGAAAACGAGGCACCTACAGATACCTTTCTAGCATTAGATGACAAATTCCATCACACCTTGTTTAAGCTAGCAGGACGACAATTTTTGTGGGAAATTATTCAACAACGTAATGTTCATTATGTAAGATATCGTAGATTACACATGCTAAAAAGGGAAAAATTAAGTGATATTTTACAGGAGCATCAGCTTATTTTAGAACATATGGCACATCAGCAAGTGGATAAAATAGATTCACTGATTCAGCAGCATTTAAAGGATGATATTAATTCATTAGATTTTCAGATGGAATTTTCTAAATATATCGGGTCTGCTTCCTCTGTGTAGGAGGTGGCTGAAAAGCATAGAATTAGAGCATAGAATTAGAGCATAAAATGAAAGTATAAAAGAGAGGTCTTAAAGCTCACTATTTTGATGACTTCTAAGACCTCCGCACTCTACTATTATTTTAGCTTTTTTCCTACACCCTTTTGCAGCTTTAATACACCATTCTCATAGCTCAACGTATAATTCACTTCATACCGCTGTTTCACTGTTCCATCCTGATGACGTTCAGTTGCTTCAATGACCGCAGATACCTTTGCACCTTCAAGATTTTCTTCGATTGTCGCTACCTTTTCTACAACAACGCTAGACGTGTACAGGTAACCTTTACGAAAATTCTCATAACTAGTGCCACTTTGCCACTGACTGCCTAACACAGCATATGCTGATACATAATCACCTGAATTTATCGCATTATAAAAATAAGTGACAAGCTGTTCTGATGTGGAAACTGCGTTAGAACCCTCCCTATTTTTTTGCAAAATTGCTTCATTCATCGGTTTTTTGGACCAAGCTTCTGCTTGCTTTAAAATTTGCGTAATTGGAATGCTAAAGCCAATCCCTGCTTCCTGTGACGCAGAGGCGGAGTTGATCCCCAATACCTCACCCGTTGTTGCACTAACAAGTGGCCCACCACTATTTCCGTGGGTAATAAATGCAGAAATTTGATACATATTCGTATATACATAAGGGTCAATTTCAAAGTTACGACCGATTCCACTTATAATTCCAGTGGTCACTGTATTTTCTAAACCAAGTGGGCTACCTAGGGCTAGGATCTCATCGCCCGTTTCTGCTTTTGTCGTAGATATAGGCAATGGATCAAGCTTTTTTAACTCTGGCACACGCACAACAGCAATATCTATGTCATCCCCAATGCCAATCACCGTTCCTTTGTATTCCTTGTGATTTAACATTCGCACTGTGACCTCAGAGTAACCTTCGACTACATGCGCATTGGTTAACAAATCGCCTTGATTGTTATAGAGGAAACCCGTTCCTAGTCCCCCTGCACTCTCAATCGTAACAACACGTTTTTGACTCGCCTCGATAATTTCTTTTTTTGTCTTGGTATGTTTTTCGTTATTTGATGAATTGGACGTGCTTGATTTATTTGATGCATTTGAAGCATTTGATGTGTTCGATATATTTGATGGATCTGTACTGTTTACGGCTTTTACCTCTGAAGACGCTAATAACGGCTTTTGTGTAAGCTGATTCTCCGCGTAGTTATGAATCCAAAAAGCCCCCGCAAACCCTGCACATAAAATAACCACAATGGACAGAATACTTTTCCATGCTCCCTTAGACACCCTATCCACCCCTTTTCCTAACTTGATTCAAAGTTAATCTAAAAACCACGTAGCATGACTAGCAGTCACGCTTGCCTCTGCATAGGCACTATTATACGTTGTTGTAAAGCTACCTACGGCATTAGTATCTAAATAATAGGGATCAACATAAGCATTGACTTGATTCATGTATTTACCCTCTAGATCATAAATATCAATCGTTAATTCAACATCATAAATCGGTCTGGTCGCAACATTTTTTATTTTGCCCGTAATTTTTAGATCACCATATTCGTCTAATACAGCATTAATGCCTATGACTTGGACAGCAGAGGTTTGATTATTTAAGGCCTCCTCCGCCGCCTTCTGTTCAGCTAGCTCTATTCGTTTCGCTTCCGCTTGTTCAAACATTTCACGTTTTTCTACAATGTATTTACGATAATCACTTAATTTATTGCTATTAGGTACATGATAAAGTCCATAATCTACGATTTGTAGTGCTTTAGGAAAGTCTGCTTTTTTTAGCTTTACTTCCGCTGCCTTATAGCTTACATCCACTAATTTATTTTTAATCTGCTTGGCGATAGCCTCTGCTTCTTTTCCCTCTATTTTGTTGATCTCATCTAGCTTTTCAACTAAAGCATCTACCGAATCCAAGGTTTCTATTTCAGCCTTCACCTTTAGCACCGCAAGTGTTGTCTGGTTCGTTGCCAACTCTTTATGCAAGGGTGCAAAAATAGGTTCAGTTCTTTCTTTTAAGCCAACAGTAACTTTATCCAGTACTTTTTGACCTAAATCGATTTTTTGCGTTTTTAACTCATTAGCTGCCTCTGCAAGCTGTTCTTGTAGGCTAATCGCTTCTGTTAAAATGTTTTGATCACTAATTAAAGCTTTATTTTGAGGTCGTTCTGTTAGTGCAGTATCGATGAGCTGCTTTGCCTCCTGATAGTGACCAGTTAACGCTTTTTCATTGGCCTCAGAGTGCAATTTTGTAACCTGCTCGTTAATGCCCATTTCGTATTTATAATACATAATCAAAGACATGATCGTTACACCTATTACTAAAAGAGGAATCATCCACGCTATAGGTTTAGGTTTTGTTTTATTATTTTGCGTATTAGTTGATCGCCTTGATATTTGTGAATTATATGAATTTTTTGAATTATGTCCATGTTGAGCACCTTGTTTATTTAACTCTAAGTCGTCGCTGCTTAACTCTGATGCCGATGCAACTTCCGACTCTGATTTCGCCGAAGCCGAAGCCAATGGCGAATTATCTTTGCCAAATCCTAATTGATGTAGCAAATCTACACCATCATGCTGGATTAGCTTCGTTCCACATTTTATACATAACGCAGTGCCTAATTCATTCTTAGTTCCACACTCGTGACAGTACAAAAAAACTCCCCCTCATGTTCCCGTTTCTCTCTTTTCTCCCTACATGTGTAATCTTCTAATTCTGTAACACTATATTTTATAAAATAAATAAGGTTCTATCTTAAAATAATACCAATACATTTTACTGCAATTAAAAGAAATTTTATTTTAACAACAATCGTAACAACTCTCTATATCGGAGCCACAAGCCTCCTATCGTTGTTAGGTACTAGTTTGATAGAGCCATAAGTAAATCTATTTTGACACTATCATATCTAAAAACTTAATAGTTAGCTAGTAAGCACACGCAAAACAAACCCGCCCTACATTATATGCAGAGCAAGGTTTATTAAACAATTTTATTGGGATTGATTCAGGGTTTGAATTATTAGATGACAAAAATCCAGGTTTGCGTAGGAATAAAGGGTTCTGGATTAGTTTTAAATAAATTATGGAGTTTGTATGCTTCCATCATCTAAGAGTTGTTTGATACGTTGTAGAATCGCCAGAAACACACCCTGATCAATCATTTGCGCATAGGTGCCCGAGCAATAACGCTCCTGACGGGTAATTGTTGTGATCCATTTGCGGATGGTATCAAAATCCATCTCTTTGACTTGCTCTGCTAAATTTTCTCTAGTTGTAATCTGCTCCTCGCTAAACGTATGCCAATCAAAACCAACGATGACTAGCATTTCTGAAGCCAGCATAATGAACTCATAAAACTTTTCTGAGTAGCGAAAAGGATCAAAGCTCAACTCATTTTCAACTGTATATTTAGGTTCATTGGACTCGAAAAAAGGAATGAACTGTAGCAGTTGGTGGTAGTTGTTATGATTTTGGTCGGACAAGATAAGACCTCCTTTATCATCTATACATATACCAAGTTACAGTACATATAAGAGGACCGCAATAAAATAAATTTAACTAATACAGGTTGATTATAGTGATATCTGCCTTAATACATTGTTAGTGGTTGAATGAAAGGTTCATTCGGCAACAGGTAATCCATAAAAAAGAAGCCTTGAAAGGCATGAAGCCAATCAAGGTTGAAAAAGTAGTACTCAAAGATCCCATGATCTAACATAGCTATATATTATTCTCATACATAATTAATTTATCTATTTCAAATCTCAAAAAACTTTGTACCCCTGGAGGAACTCCTTCAGTTTCAAGGAGAATAATACTATTGCCAAAACGAACTACCATGCAACCATCCTCGTCACTAATTGATTCAAATTCCCCTTCGAAACAAACTCTGTTATTTATTATTTTGATTGAATATAAATGTGTGTTTGTCTCATGGATATCCTTACCCCATTTTAATACATTTGGAATTTCTATCTCGACATCGTAGGACATGCCCTCCTTTGGAAGTGCTCCCTGCCACCAGGCCGTGCCCTCACCAAATTCAGAGGAAAATACCACCTTTGTTTCTTCGTTATTTTCCTCAAAACTTTTAATTATAATTTTCATCTCTTCACCTCTTCGGATTTGGAGCACGAACAACAGCATTAACTACATTCATCACATCATTAAGAGGGTCATAGGTTCAGAATTTCTCATGATAATGGTGTTTTGTAGGACTTGTGTCAAGTTTTGATATTATCCTCATTGGGCAGGCTCATCAGTTCTAGGATGAATATTTGTGTGTTCCCCAGACTAATTCAACTTAGTACTAAGTGTAAGATTTTATCCCCTATGAAAAAAATAATATTTAATTTAAGGGTATAAATCTTAAACAAATTATTAATATTTATTTATTTTTTTGTGTATTTCTGCAAATTCTAATAATTCTAATCCTAACGAATCTGAATAATCCCAGGAATCTAATATTAATCTTGGATTACTCAATATCAACTCTTTCCCTTGTTCAATTAAATAAAGTTCATTTAGAATAGTTTGTAACTGATAGATATTTTTTTTACTTTCTCCCTTGTGTACTCTTTCTATTTCATCAGAAACTTTATTTTTTAATTCAATATTTTTTTCAAACATTTTCTCTTCTAATGACATTTTATTAAGTCCTCCAAATTATTATAGAAAACCTTGAGAGGGAAAGTACCAAAAAAGTATGTAAATATTTATTAAAAGTATTAATAATATGAATTTGAACTAATACACTGAAAGTAACATTGATATTTCACTTTCACATCTCCCATACGAATAGTATCACCAGCTTTAAGTTTCACCTCTACAACTGACTTTGGAGTAGCTTGTAATGCAAATTTATCTTGTATTTGTAAAGGGGTTAATCCTTTTATATCTTCTGCCTTTCATCACCCAACCACCATACATACCAGACACTTTCCCATCATAAGCTCTAACAAAAACTGTATCTTTTTTTTATTTTATTTCTTGAACAACCGTTTTTTCAGTATATGGAGGGTTCTCATAAACTTTTTCTGCCCATCAAAAATTCACAATTTCAGAAGAACTATATTTGTTTATTTCAACTTAGTTGCTCATCCAGAGCATGACACCATCTCTACCTTTGCCAAATCATTTTACCATATAAAATTTCAAAAAGAGGCTGACACCAATATATTGGTATCAACCTAAAAAATTTTTGTATTAAGTTAGTTAAAACCCATTTCAATTATTTAGCTATATAAACATTAAAAAAGGAAATACTAAACAAGGTTATAGAAAGGACTGTTAAATTCAAGTTATTTGTAAGAATAATTTCTACACTTTATTTCTTCTAATATGCTAGACTTTCTTTGAAAAGATTCCCCTTATTAATATCTAATCGGAAATTATATCTGTATCTACCATACTGATCTTCGTTATTTTTATCTCCATCACACACAACCCATACACTTTCTTTGGACCAAGTAAAATAAAGCAACTTAAATCCTTCGGGCTGATTCACTTTAAATAAGAGATCGCCTTCTAAATTATATCCAATTAGTTCTGACTTACCTCCATCACAAAGAATCAATATTCTTTTAAATAGTGGAGAATATAACACTTCTTGTATTCCATGAATATTAACCTTTTTGGTTTTCCCGTCATTGCCCCATTCAATAATACCTAATTTCATATCACAAAATAGCTTTAAAACACCACTATACGAATAATAATAAACCTTCGTTGCTACATAGTTCTCTCCTGCAACAACACGTATTAAATTCAAATTATCTTCTTCAGTAGCACAAAAAGCCTCTATAATTTCTAAAACAATTTCACTCTGATTGTATTTCCAATTAATAAATCCTTGATTTACGGTTAAGTTCTCAATCATCGCCTTCTCCTATCTTATTTCCGATATTGATATAACATCTAAGTACTCCATTGCATTTGCATTTCTATCTAATAAAAGATTAATTTGATGGGCTCCTCCACTTAAATACGTATCAGTGCTTAGATATTAATTCATCAATATTATTTGATAAAGAAACATTGAATAACCACGGCTCTGTCCTTTCTTGAAGTATGATACGTTCATCTGCCTAATTTTGCCAATCTACTTTACTGTAATACTCACTAAAAGTAAATGATACTTCTTGTACCAGATGTCGTATATGTTCAAAATAATCCCAAACTATGTATGCTAGTAATCCTTTATACTTTTCCTACCTTACATCCCTTAACTTTTTTTATGACTAAAACAGTTCAATCATCTTATTCTTTTTATTAAAATGAAAATAGGCTCAGTCCTACTTTCAATTCAAATGAGACTGAGCACTATAAGATATCTTTATTTAAAAATGTGGTTTAAATTTATTTAACTTATTGTTTTGGATATTTATTAATAAAATCTTCAAGTACTTTTTGTGTAGCTATACCACACTTTGGAAGAATCTCTTTAATTCTATTAAAAATTTCCTGATTATTTGATACCAATTCAATATTAGTTGGATTAAGGATCACTCTTAATGAATCAACACATATTGTAAATAATTCTTCGTTATCTATACTAGTTAATAAAATTAAACTTTTAATTACGGCATCATCGTTAATGTGACTATCGACACAGTAAGCATACCTAACCTGCCAATCAGTAGATTTTGAAAGAATTGTATTCAATAATTCTTTCCAATCATTATCTTTGAATTCCTCTAACATCTCTCTAGCAATGGAAAATCCCTCATCATACCAATAATCTACTGTAAATTCTCCCGATAAATATTTGTCTAATTCTTCATACATTTTTGATTCCTCCTAATTATTATTGACTAGATTATGTTTGTTACTGAAAACCCGATAGTAATGAATTTGCACCCCCACCTGTCGGGTACCCACTTACTACATCATTTCCAATTTTTATAACCTCAACCTGCACACCATCAACTACGCCTCTATGCAAGGTTGCTCCATCTCTTATACGTTCACCAATTTTTGTTGTGTCTCCTATTTTAACAATACTATCAATTATTTTTGAATCAGACCACGCTTCTGGAAAGAGCGTACTTGTCTTGAGCTTTGCAAGATTTCCATCTGAAAATTGTGTTGTAAATTTAACCTTTTTTGTTCCATCAGCATTAATTGATACATCTTCAACGGCATAATTAGGATGATAATTTGTAATACTTCCAGAGTGCCCCCCAATTATTTCGTTTCTAGCAGGATCTTTACGTTGACCAAAAAGTATTTTTTCTTTCATCTCATCTGTAACTAAGGTGCTACAACCTATCCCATCTAACCCCAACGGATCCACATACAGCACTGGATCACCATTTACATAAACATAACGGTTAAATTTCTGCCCTTCGGTTATTTCGCCTCGGATTACATCCCGGTTTAAAAACCGCTTCAGTTCTGTATGGTAATATCGTGCTCGCATATAGTATAGCCCATTGATATCATGCATGACACCATCTCTACCGTTATACTGAAACGGTTGCGATGTTGATCCCTCGAAATGCTCTACTTCGCCATAGGTTCCATAGGCATATCGGTCTGTGACTAAGCCGTGCTCATTCGTTAGGATGGTTGTGCTACCCCGAATATTGCTATGATAGCTTTGATAAATCCCTGTCCCTACATCTTCTCTACCTATTAACCCAAGTCCATATACGTAACGAGCAAGGACATTCCCTTCACCATCTAACTCCATTAATAATCGACTAAATCGACTTGAATCGTCCACAACATAGCGTGTGACTTTTCCACGCCAAATGCTTTCAATGCGTTCATTTCGCCAGTTATACCGATATTTCATGCGACCAGTTTGGATGATGCGGTTACGAGCATCATATTCATAAGCTGCCATTTTTTCGCCATCTGTGAAGTACAGCAGGTTCCCATCGGCATCATGCTCTGTTGGGTAGTTGCCAATGCGGCGTAACCGATTATCTGCACTATAGCTGAATACAGACATTGAGTTAGTTGAACCTCGACCAAATTCACCTAGATTATCACCAGTACTTGTTCCTCTTGCTCCTAATATTCCTTTTGCTTCTTCTAATCCTTGTATTCCTTCAATTCCCAATCCTGTCTCTGTGTCTACTTCCTTCTGCTCCGTCAGGTTACCACCAAGATCATAACGATAATACGTAATTTTACCTTGGTTAGCTCCACTAACTAAGCGGCGAAGCTGATCATACGTATATTGCTTGTTCTGCTCTCGTACAATTTGACCCACTTCATTATACTCATATTTTAAGTCCTGGATCATAATCCCCTGCGCAGTGACATCCTGTTGGCGAAGGAGCTGACCTAAGACATCATAGCTTCGGCGTTCGCGTGTCCCATTTGGACGGTGGGTCTCGATCACACGTCCATTCGCATCATACCGATACCGTGTTAATCTGCCTGCCCAATCCTTCACCTCCGTCAATTCACCTGCTAAGTTATAGCGGTATTCCACCACTTTCCCATCCGGGTACGTCAAATGTGTAAGGTTGCCGACTTCATCATAAGCATAGCCAATTCGCTTACCCCATACATCCCATTGCTCGATCAATCTACCTAAAGCATCATAGCTACGACGGATAGTCTGTGTGCGTTCTTTCCCTTGATCTTCAGTTTGGAGTGAAGCCTCTTGCTTCTGCTTTGTTTTCCATGCTCCAACCTGACCTGAAGTTAGGCTGACCGTTT
>NZ_JBCMOR010000015.1:0-298252 GCF_050461185.1 Paenibacillus turicensis | reverse complement strand
TTGAATCTGACGAGATTAATTCGTTGAAATTAATCTACTTATTTTTGAATTCCACTTTCGTGAAATTCACTCACTCGTTGTTTAGTTTTCAAAGATCAACTTTGTTACTTTTTGTTGATTTGCTTAGTTAAAAGCTTTGTTTCAGTGTTAACTGCGTTCTCAGCAGCAACTCTTATAATATATCACTTCCTGTTGAATAATGCAAGTCTTTTTTTAAAAAACTTTTTTACTGAATGTAAAAGCAATGTTCAACAGTAAGCTTTATTATATACGATAATTCCACAAAAAGCAACATAATAAGAGATTATTTATTATTAGTATTATTGGTAAGTACTAGCGCGTATAGAAGCGAGTAATATTATACAATTTGGAGCTACGATATGACTTCTTTTATATATAGTCCTTTTTGTACAACAAGATTTACAATGTTACCTCCAACTGAAACCATAGGGCGGGTTGGATGATCACGATCTGTAAATATAATCTCTCCTAGGCTATCATTACTCAAACGAACCTTCATTCCATTATGGAATTGTGTAACTTTGTCGATGAATGTCTGAACGATACTAGGATCAAGCTTACCAAATGCTTCTGATTTTATTTCCTCCAATACTAAGTAGGGTGATTTAGCATCACGATATCTGCGTTGTAGCGTCATTGCGTGAAATATATCGGCAACCGCAACAATTTTAGCATAAATATGAATTTTCTCGCCTGTCAATCTGAAGGGATATCCAGAACCATCTAACTTTTCATGATGTTGTAGCGCGGTAAGTCTAACTCCTTCATTAATTGCCGTTGTTTTACGTAGCTGCTGATAACCATAAGTGGTATGCATCTTCATTTCTTCAATTTCCTCAAGTTGAAGAGGACCTGGTTTGTATAAAATAGTAGGGTCCACCTTTGTATTTCCGATATCATGAAGCAATCCTGCAAAAGCAACCTGCATCCAATCTTTTTGTGGCAGACCACACCACTGAGCTAAAGTGTAAGAGGTTAGTCCTGAAAGAATCGCGTTATGATATTGGTAGTCATATTCATTCATGTTTCGTGGGGTAAAGGTAAGAATATGATAATGCTTAATATGCTTGATTAAGGTTTCTAACTGATGTCGAAGCTCATATATAGGTAACTCCGCGGCAAATACAGATTGAAACGCACTTTTGGTTAAATGCAACATTCGATCATACTCCTGCTGAAACACAAGTGGGACATTCAGCTCTTCAGAACTACTTTGTGCTATACTAACTGGATTTTTGCCTGACTGAGTCGCAACATGATTAACTACTTCATCTTTGCCATCATCAATATCAACAGCATGAATTAAAAAGGCTCTTAGTATGTCCAAATCTCTTGGCAACAACACTTTACCTTTTTGAAGAAGTAATCCCCCAAGGGAAGTATGTACATGATTATATGTTTTCATTCCCGGCTTTAATTCAGCTAATGACAATGTAATCATAATGTGGCGCTCCTTCAATCAATTGAATTTTGTATACTCGATTCACTTTATATCATATTTTACAGACTTTAAGAAGTATTCGTCACTTTAATTATTAATTTAAGAACAAATATTTAACTTAACTATATTAGAATAAACTCTAATGATTCAAAAAAAGCGACCAACTAAGAGAAAATCTCTTGTCAGTCGCTTCAATTATTAATTCATTTGTATTCCTCATGGTAGAGGTGTAGGGTACTTAGATTACTCTATCTCGTCAGTACCCTCGTCAGAGCCTACATCGCTTACCTCTGTTGCATCGCTAGATACATTATCCTCAGTAACAACAATGTTGCCATCTGTTTCAATATTTTCGTCGTCATCTAGCTCTTCGGTTTCTTCTGTTTTGTCAGAACGGCACACCGTACCCACAGAATCATCCTCACGAATATTGATAAGCTTTACCCCTTGAGTATAACGACCCATTGTGGAGATTCCCTCCATGCTCATCCGAATCAAGGTGCCACTGCTTGTAATAATCATTAAGTCTTCATCATCTTTAACAACCTTCAGACTCACAACTGAACCATTTTTGTCCGTTACATTAATTGTTTTAATCCCTTTACCACCGCGGCTTTGAATACGATAGTCGGATACAGGCGTACGTTTACCATAACCTTTACTTGTAACGATCAAAATGTCTTGATCTGGTTGAACGATATCCATAGAAATGACAGAATCATCACCACTCAGCGTAATCCCCTTCACTCCCGTTGCCGCTCTACCCATAGAACGCACATCACTTTCAGGGAAGCGAATCGACAAGCCTTGTGAAGTACCCATAATTAATTCTTGGTTACCATCTGTCAGTTTAACATCAATTAGGATATCATCTTCACGTAGGTTAACTGCAATTAACCCACCTTTGCGAATGTTAATGTAGTCCTCAATTGGTGTTTTCTTAACAACGCCTTGACGTGTAGCAAAGAACAAATATTTATCCTCATCAAAACGCTCAACAGGAATGACAGCATTTACCGTTTCCCCTTGCTCAATTTGAATCAAATTAATAATTGGTGTGCCACGTGCAGTACGTCCAAGCTCAGGAATTTCATACGCTTTAAGACGGTAAGCCTTACCTCGGTCAGTAAAGAACATAAGATAATGGTGAGAGTTCGTTACAAATAGATGCTCTACAAAGTCATTATCTTTGGTATCCATACCTACCACACCACGACCACCACGTTTTTGACTGCGATATGTCGTTACAGGCAAGCGTTTGATATATCCCGTATGCGTAATTGTGATAACAACTTCCTCTTGAGGGATTAAATCCTCATCTAAAATGCTATCTTCACCCGCGATAATTTCTGTACGACGATCATCTGAATAACGATCACTAATTTCTTGTAGCTCTTCACTAATAATATTCAATACAAGGTGCTCATTAGCTAAAATTTCACGATACTCAGCTATTTTTTGCATCAATTCATTATATTCTGCTTCAATTTTTTCACGTTCCAAGCCGGTTAAGCGTTGTAGACGCATATCCAAAATCGCTTGTGCCTGTTCAAAAGATAAAGCAAATCGTTCAATTAAGCCATTACGAGCAATCTCTGCCGTTTGTGAAGCACGAATAAGTGCGATAACCTCATCGAGATTATCAAGTGCAATCCGTAAGCCTTCGAGAATGTGGGCTCTAGCTTCTGCCTTTTTAAGATCATATTCAGTACGACGTCTAATGACTTCAATCTGGTGTTGTAAGTAATAATATAGTGCATCTCTTAGCGTTAAGATTTGCGGCTTTTTATTTACAATTGCCAGCATGTTTACACCAAACGTAGTTTGCATTGCAGTATGCTTGTACAAATTATTAAGCACAACGTTAGGATTCACGTCGCGTCGGAGTTCAATCACGATACGCATACCGTTACGGTCAGACTCATCACGTAGATCAGTAATGCCCTCGATTCTTTTCTCACGTACTAGCTCAGCAATTTTCTCAACCAATCTAGCTTTATTCACTTGGTACGGAATTTCATTAACGATAATTCGTGCTTTGTTATTGTTTTCTTCAATAACGGCTCTAGCACGCATAGTTACAGAACCCCGGCCTGTTGTATATGCTTGACGAATACCTGAACGCCCAATAATAAATCCAGAGGTTGGGAAGTCAGGCCCTTGAATATAATCCATCAATTCTAAGGAAGTAATGTCTGGATTTTCAATTAAAGCTTGTACCCCTCTAATGACTTCACCTAGATTGTGTGGAGGAATGTTAGTTGCCATCCCTACGGCGATACCAGAAACACCATTTACAAGCAAGTTCGGAAATCTTGAAGGTAATACAATGGGTTCCTTTTCTTCGCCATCATAGTTTGGTTCAAAGTCAACGGTTTCCTTGTTGATGTCACGCAACATTTCCATCGCAATTTTAGAAAGTCTTGCTTCGGTATAACGCATTGCCGCTGCACCATCACCATCAATCGAACCAAAGTTACCATGACCATCTATAAGCATATTACGCATTGAGAAATCCTGTGCCATACGAACCATCGTTTCATATACGGCGCTATCACCGTGTGGGTGATACTTACCGATAACCTCACCAACGATTCTAGCCGATTTCTTATACGGCTTGTCTGGATACATCCCTAGCTCTGACATCGCAAACATAATACGACGATGCACTGGCTTCATCCCGTCTCTGACATCTGGCAAAGCGCGACTAACAATAATACTCATTGCATAATCCATAAAGGATTCGCGCATTTCTTCACCAATATCTCGATCTATGATTTGCGGGTTCTTTTCTTCCGCCATGCTTCGAACCTCCTTCAAATATGTTTCATAAAAACTGACTTGAATCTATTTCACTAACTTGCATTAGTTTTTATTGAAATAACATTCATTGACTCTCATAAAAAACACACACTGAAGCTACGCAATTTATAATTGTCAGGTTATGTATGGAGAAATAAAAGATGACAATCTTTATGGTTAAGAATAAAACTCCACCTTTTATTATATTACTTTCACAAATCAAGCACAATTAAACGTAATGTGGTTACTCTTCTCCAATTAATGTAGCAAAAATGGGGATGTGTCCATTCCTATTTTGCTTTCTCCTCATACACTGCAATTATAGGCATTTGCGTTAATCGCCAAAAAAGTAGGCAAATCACCATATCTTATAATTATATCATTGTTAATCTCTTCTGTCCTATGTTTTTCAACTAGAGCCTGTTCAAATTCATATTAGGAAAGGATGGAAACTTCATTGGCTATTCAAAGAATCGCGAGTAAATGGGAAAAAACAAAAGTATTGAAGCAAAATGATGACCTTGTCCCTTATATACCAGATACACGAAGATATAATTTACAGCAGCTAGAGGATATGCTTCTAGAGCATAAGGTGGTATTTATCAAGCCAGACCATGGTACCTATGGGAATGGTGTGATGAGTGTTGAATTGCACCAAGTAGAAGAAAATGATGAGATTGCTATACAATATAAATTTAGGCATGGCATACAAACTACTATTTTTCCATCTTTAGAGGAAACACATGCTGTCATTTCTGAGAAGATTGGAAACAATTTTTTTCTAATTCAAAAAGGGATAACAATGTTGACGTATGAGCGGCGGAAGTTCGATATTCGTATTCTTGTACAAAAAAATCCCCAGAAAAGCTGGGAATCTACAGGTTTTGTAGGGAGAGTGGCTGCCCCGCAAAAAATAATAACGAATTATCATGGTGGTGGGACAACAAAAACGATTGAAGAACTATTAAAAACGCATTTAACGCCTAAACAATTTATAAAACTATATAAAGAATTGAAAATATTAGGTGTGGGAGTGGGAGAGCAGCTTAATCGTAAATTTCCAAGGCTAAAAGAAATCGGAATCGACATTGCGATCGACGAGGAATTTCGTCCATGGATTTTAGAAGTAAATACACTCCCCGCCCTTTTCCCATTTAAGCAACTAAAGGACAAAAATATTTATAAAAAGATTCGCAAATATGCTGTAGCTTATGGAAGATATAAAAGTACTAGTAAAAGCTAAAAACTGAAAGCTGAACCTTACTTATTCGTAAGCTGTTTAAATTTCTCCACATATTGACGTGCCAACTCAGTAATGAGATCATAACGCCCTTCTTTAGCTGGTGCAGTTAAGTTGCCACCAATTCCTACTGCAATCGCCCCGTTAGAAATCCACTGCTCCATGTTTTTCAAGTCTACACCGCCAGTAGGCATAATGTTAACGTGGGGCAACGGTCCTTTCACAGCTTTAATAAAGTCAGGGCCAAAGGCACTTCCAGGGAATAATTTTAATATATCTACCCCGTATTTAAGAGCTTCCTTCATTTCGTTTAATGTGAGACAACCAGGCATATAAGAGACACCGTACAAATTACATATCTTAGCGGTTTCTTCATCAAATGTAGGACTTACAACAAACGCAGCTCCAGCTAATATCGCGATACGTGCAGTGATAGGCTCAAGTACAGTGCCAGCACCAATGACAGCAGTATTCTTATATTTCTCTGATAATTCTGCAATAACTTGATCCGCCTTTGGAGTTGTAAACGCCACTTCGATATTGTACAAGCCACCCTCAATACAAGCTTCTGACATCAAAATAGCTTCCTGAGCCGTATTTCCTCGGATTACCGCAACAACACCATTAGACGTAACTTTCCGCAACACATTTAATTTTTGCATTCTGAGCAGGCTCCTTTTAAAAATATATTTAAAATATTTAATTAAAATAGTTTAGTAAACTAATAATAACATTTATATATAAAATACTAATGTTGACATGACAACAAGTCAATATGTTTATTAATTTATTGTAATAAACCGGTTTATGTGTTAAGTTCAAATTAATTATGTATATTTCATCTGAATCGACTTAATCAAGGAGGAAAGAAATGTGATGACAGAACAGAACAAGTTAGACGTTGTTACTTTTGGGGAGCCTCTAGTTATGTTTTATGCGAATGAAATTGGCGAACTCGATCAAATTAATTCTTTTTCCAAGGCATTAGCAGGGGCTGAAAGCAATGTAGCGATTGGCTTATCTCGATTAAGCCATCGTACAGGATTAGTCTCTAAGCTAGGTAATGATAGCTTTGCATCATTTATTAAAGCTACGCTTCAGCATGAAGGTGTAGATATCAGTTCTATTTCAACCAGTGAGGAACGACCAACAGGTATGTTAATTAAATCAAAGGTTGCCTCTGGTGATCCGAAAGTCGAATATTTCCGTAAATTCGCTGCAGCTTCTACCCTGAGTCTAAGCGATTTTGATCATGATTATTTCGAATCAGCTAGACATTTACATGCAACTAGCATCTCTGCTGCCTTATCTGACGAATGCTTTGAATTTGCAACGTTTGCAATGGAGCATATGAAGCGTCAAGGTAAAACAGTTTCCTTTGATCCCAATTTACGTCCTGTGTTATGGAAAGATGAAAAAACAATGATTGAAGGCGTAAATAAGTTAGCAATTCTTAGTGATTGGTTTTTACCAGGGTTAGGTGAAGGTAAAAGACTTACTGGATACGATACGCCAGAAGCGATAGCAGACTTTTATTTAGAGCGTGGACCTTCGATTGTTGTCATTAAGCTTGGACCAGAAGGTGCTTATTATAAAACAAAAGAAAGTCAAGGTATCGTTAATGGCTTTAAAGTAGAGCAGGTTATCGATACAGTAGGTGCAGGAGATGGTTTTGCAGTTGGTGTAATCAGTGGCTTGTTAGAAGGACTTACGCTTCCTGAAGCAGTAAAAAGAGGGAATGCCATTGGGGCTTTAGCTGTAATGTCGCCTGGAGATATGGATGGGTTGCCAGACCGAGCTAAACTAGAAGGATTTATGAAGATATAAGTTACGGATTCAAAATCGTATTATATGGAATAAAATAAGAGAGCCGATTAGAGCCTTACTACAAAAGTAAGAAGATCTGATCGGCCTTTGATAAGTAAAGCAGCTATACATACACACCTAAAATTGAAAAGAAATACGTCCATAATGATGTAGGCCTGTCCCCTGCTGAACAACCTCTCTTTTCCTCAAATCATGTACAGCCTCTCTAACATCATCAAAAATACTCACATCGATTCCAACCTCATTATGAGAGCCAAATACGATAGATACTTGCTCAGAGATTGAACATATTTTTTCTAATGATTCTACTAATAGCTGTGGATCTGTTGTCGGATAAAAAGCATAGATTGGTGTACCTACATATAACAAATCCCCTGTAAATAAATACTGAGTATGCTTATCGTAAATGCAAATATGTCCCGGTGAGTGACCTGGGGTATGATAAATGATTAATTCACGTTCCCCTAAATCAATCACATCACCATCCTTTAGCGTATGGATATGCTCTGGATTCCCTCGATAAGGAACAAAGGTAGCGGAATCAAACGTCTCTGGTGTAGGTTTACTAATATCCCTACCAATGTCTTTTCTAATCTGTGCCAAAGGTAAGCCTGGCATCCCCTCTAGTAGCCAGTTTATTTCATCCTCATGCACATAAATATCGTCAAATTGCCCATGACTCCCAAAGTGATCCCAATGTACATGCGTTGTAATTACAACAATCGGAAGGGTTGTAAGCTGATCTACTATTCTTTTAATATTATCGATCCCAAGCCCTGTATCAATCAAAGCAGCCCTTGTGTGGCCAATCAATAAAAAGGAATGTACCTTCTCCCAATGTCCATATTCACTAATCGCATAAGTAGAGTGATCAATTTGTTGAACTGTAAACCATTCGTCTGTTAAAAAGTCTAGTCGTGTCAATGCAAATCCCCCTATTATTTCTCAGGCAATAATTTTAAAAACTATTTTAATTTTCGATGCGTAAAACAGATTGTCCCTTAATGAGCTGAGGTGGAAAGCGATACGTAATGGGAACAGATTGCCCTTGCTCAATACAAGACACGATAATTTGTGCTGCCTTCACGCCCATTTCATAAGCAGGCTGACAGACAGTAGTAATGCAAGGGTTATAGATTTGCGCAAAGTCACCATGGTCGATCCCAATTACCGATATATCTTGGGGGATACGAAGTTGATGAACATTTACATATTTCAATATTTCCGCAAGTACAATATCATTACTCGCTAATATTGCTGTAGGTGGCGTGGGCAAAGAAATCAGCTGTGCGAATGTATTCCCTAATTCCTCTTTTGCAGCATCTCGAATGTAATCTAAATGTACAGCTAGACCTTCATTTTCCATTGCTCGTTTAAACCCACTTAATCTTTCCTTACGTGGTGTGATGCCATCTTTACCAATAGGGAGCGATAAGAAGGAAATTTTCTGGTGTCCATGCTGAACAAATTCCTGAATTGCAATTTTACAAGCCATTTCATTGTCCATAAGTAAGCTGTGCATTGCAATGCCATCCACTAACCGATCCAAAAATACTACAGGATAACCTTGTTCGATTAGCTTCGTATACATCGTAGGTGATTTACTAGTAGGAAAAATAATTAATCCATCCACTTGTCGTGCCTTTAGCATTTCAATATACTTTTGTTCCTTCTCGGGGCTTTCATCTGCATTACAAATAATAACGGCGATTCCATAGCTCTGAAGTTCATTTTCAATTGCTCGTATACAGGAAATAGACAAGGTGTAATTTAAATTAGCAACAATAATGCCGACCATATATGTTCTATTTTCCCTTAGTCCTAATCCACGAGCTAAGCCACTTGGTTGATATTCCAATCGCTCTATGACCTCACTAATTTTCTGCTTTGTTGCTTCACTCATGTAGTGATAACGTTTGTTCAAAAACTGAGAGACGGTACTTTTAGAAACCCCTGCTTCTCTGGCAACATCTGCTATTGTTAACTTCTTCATCAAATTACTCCGATCTATCAGCAAAATATGTTATTTATTATAGACCGTCTAATGACAAAAGGCGATCTGCAAAGCCATCTTACAAGTCATGGTATCAGCATAAAATTATAAGTATAAAAGTACATATATGAACTAAAATGAATGTATATAAACATAAATAATACAAAAAAACCATTTATAATATAGACCTATTTAGGTTATAAAGGATACAATAAAGCTACAATGTGTCTCTGGAAGTGAAATACTGATTGAACTATAAAGATGAGGGTGAGAAAAATGAATCCTATTCGACGTTATGAAAAAATCATGGAGGTCATGCTTCATCAGCGTGATGTCACTGTGGCAGAATTAAGTAAAAAGCTCCAGGTTACAGGAAAAACAATTCGAGAAGATTTGACAAAGCTTGAGGAGCAAGGATTAATTCATCGTGTGCATGGTGGCGCGGTGTTAGCCCAAAGCAATCAACTCGGTATTTTGCCAACCCAGGAATCCAAGCCTAAATTTTTAGAAGAAAAAGTAGAGATTGCCCAAATGGCATTAGCTCACATTCATCCTCATGATATTATCGCGCTAGACGGTGGAAGTACAACACTTGAGATTGCCAAGCTATTAGACAATATTGAATTAACCGTAGTCACCAATGATGTTCATATTATAAGCCAATTAGCACAAAAGGATCAAATTCGGCTCGTTGTACCAGGCGGTTCTCGTGTACGTAACATGTTAATCGGTCCTGAAGCGGTGACCTATATTCAGAATCTTAATATTCAAAAAACATTTATATCTGCAACCGCAATTCACCCTGAGCATGGCCTGTCCATATACACTGGAGACCTTATTCCCTATAAACAAGCACTCATAACAACCGCTAGACAAGTATATACCGTTATTGATCATCATAAATTCGGATCTACTGCACTACGAACGTTTGCTGCTTTGGATGAAATTGACCTTATTTTAACCGATGGGGGTTTATCTGCTGTAAATGCTGAACCGTTTATCAAAACAGGAACAAAGCTAGAGATTGGCTTAAATACGAAGCTAAAATCTTAATTTAGCCCTACCAAACCTAAGTTAAAGCCTGAGCAATTAGACCTTATTTATTTTAAATGCTATAGCATCAGGCTTTAACTTTCCCTCTTATTTTTAAATAGAGCCTACACATTCACACTAATCTATAACTCATTCTAAAGCTCAATCGTGTATTGTTCACCTTCATGCGTCTTAATCGTAATATGTTTATCGTTGATGATGACATTTAACTCATTTAATTGCTTGCAGCTGCTCCAAATGTCCTCGCTTTGGCTAAAATTTCGGCTATCTCCAACGATCGCTGAAGCAAACCAGTGTATTCCTGGCTCAAGTGTTGCTGTTAACGTAGGGATTACGGTTCTTGGATGAAGCAAATTCGTATTTGCTTGTGCATGTACAAGTTCAGTAGAGTCGTAACCAAGTAAATTTAATACACCACTACTTCCTGAAGCGCTTGATACAACAAGCATATGGATATCTTCCTCATGCAAATGAGATAACAGTGGCACAGCTAAACACTGTGCGATAGCTCCTTTAATACCTTTATCTCCTTTATTCACTTTAAGCCACTTTTTCCCTTTACCTCCTTCTATGTTTGTTATCTCAAAGGGCTGCTCAATCGGAAAAGCATATCCACCTTCAGCTACATCTAGACTTCGCTCATTTTCAATGCGATGAATGCGAATATGCCAAGGTAAACCCGCGATCACCCATGTCTGTATTTCAACATTACGCCACGGCTGCCATTTTGAAAATAATACATTATCTTTAATCATCGATTGCTCATTTTTTCTTCGCACTCTATAAAGTCGTTCACCTTGCTCAGACAAAGCTAACATCCCATCATAGGCACCTTGCGCTAACCCCCATTCTCCACGTGGAACACTAAAGCCAAATGCAGTAGAATAGACAAATTTTTCGTATTTAGCTGATGTATGAGTATGCTCATTCGTAGCGTGATGCCCACTGTTAAAGGCTACCACATGCCCTGTATCGAGATCTGAACATATTACTAAATGTGGTTGTTGCTGCACAACATAGGGTTGTGATGGGGGTAAAGGTAACTCCTCAGCTTGCCAAAACGGATGGGAAGCGGGTAACGCTGCAATTAAAAAGGTTTTTAATGCCCAATATGGAGAGCCAGGCGAGTTATAATTTTCCGCCATAACTAAATTGGGATAACGATAACCTACAGTTAAAATACCTTGATGATCAAAAATAGGCTGCTGGAACCACCAACGTAAATTACGCAATACAATCCCTTTTACAACACCCCAAGGCAACACCTCTACCTCTGCAAATGCAAGGGCACTCCAAAATGCAGATTGTGAAAAGCGGTAGCTTAAGCTACGGCCATAAGGCAAAGCCTCTCCTTGTGGTGTAAACCAAGCTATGAACTGCTGAGAAAATTCAGCCGCTCGTGCCTTCCATCTCTCAGTTCGTTCTGGATCCTCCTCCCCCATCAGCTTGACGTATAAGAGCGCATAATATTGAATCGCAAACGGAACATAATAATCGCTATGGCCTTCGGGTCCATCACTATACCAGCCGTCACCCAAATAAAAATCGTCTAGCCGCTCCAAATTACGATGTAACTGACTTTGATCATAAGGTAAGCCTCGCTTAGAAAAGCCGATGTTCACTAACACATTAAAAAATAACCAGTTGCAGTCATAACAAGGATGTGAATTAATTTGATTAAGCCAATGATATAAATTTTGTTGCTGCTCCTGTGTTAGAGGCTCCCAGATCGCTTCAGGAATGAGCGCAAGGGCAAAGCCAAACACCGCCATCTCAACAAGCCTCTGATCATAATCGCCCACTTCGCCGAAATATTCCTCATGTCTTGGATTCGTGCCATTAATGATGCCTTGTAAGGTTGTTTCCCATAATGGATGATTGATATCTGCTCCACCTGCAAGGAAAGGAACAAGTCCCCACATCACTCTAGAAAAGCCTTCAATCCCAGCTATGTTGGAGCCATAACCGACACCAGTCACACCTAGCTCTAATCTTGCTTTTCCGGCAGAATAATACGGCTGCAACGGTGTGATTAATTGCGTAACCGCTTTCATGATGTCTTGCTTGTCAACCAAAGGATTATTTTTAAGCTCAGCTAAGTAATTACTCATCTTCCTCCCCCCCGACCGTTTTCTCCCAAAAGATCACTGGATAATCATGATGTAATCGATAAAGTGTCTCCACATAAAAATAATCGCCATATATTAAGGGTACATCGATATTTCGGTTTTCAGGATAATGACTAGTGCCATGAAGTAGAAGGCCTTCCTCCTGAGGTAAATGCCAAGAGCCATAATGAGCATATAACGATTCAGTAATTACAACGCCAGATTGCCAATAACTGAAGGATTCTAAGGGATTCACTAACTGACTTAACAATATTAAGCCACTTGCCGCACAAGAAGCTGCTGACGTATCCTTAAGCCATCTCAAATCTTCAGGTACACGAAAATCGAAGCAAGGGACATGATCCTCTGGCAATTGGGACAAAAAGTAATGTGCAGCTTGCTTCGCTTTATCTAAATAAATTTGCTTACCTGTATGCTGAAAAGCTAACGCCAATCCATAAATTGCCCATGCACTACCTCGTGACCAAGCAGACTCAGGGCCATAACCTTGACCCCCTAAAACCTCTAACTTCTCGCCAGTTTCAGGATCAAATACGACAACATGGTTAACCGAGCCATCGGGACGGATAAAATACTCTACAACCGTATCCATATGAGCCTCAGCAATATGACGATATCTTGGATCATTTGTAACTTCACTTGCCCAGAACAAAAGAGGAACGTTCATACAGCAATCAATAATTGCCCAACCTGCATTTTCATTTCCTTCATACCATGGATTCCATGCCCGAATATAATTTCCTTTTATATTAAAACGTGCTGCCAAATAGTTTGCCGCCTTTAATGCTCTACGTTTGGATTGTAAATCCCCTGTACGCTTATACGAAGCAACACTTGTTAAAATCCACATAAACCCGAGGTCATGATCAAGCTTATCGTAACCATCTAACACTTCATCGAGTACCTTTTCACATTGCTCTGCAATGTCTTGTAATTGATCTCCATCTCCATCACCATCTTCATGATCGGAAAACAGCCACAACATCCCAGGCCAAAACCCCGCTGTCCACCATGAAGGAGCCTCTAAAATATAGGTACCCTCTTGACTTGCATGCGGAAATCTAGCACCGATACGCTTAGCATTTTGGAACGTTTTTTGAAAGGCAAGCTCCCACGCTTTAGGAACCCAATCTAATCTGAGGTCAGTCAATATGATCCCTACCTTTACAAATCATTTAGTAAACGTTTACATTACAATTTTACTCTCTTTGTATAGCTAGTAGCAACGATTAAAAATTTATAGATATAAAAATAGCATGTGTACAAAAAAATACCGCCATCAAAATGGCGGTATTTCTATAGCCTACTCCTTAAGTAGCTTGGTAAATTGATTATATTAAATGTCTAAGTTCTTTACATACTCAGCATGTTCATGAATAAAGTCACGACGTGGCTCAACATTATCGCCCATCAGCGTGTCAAATATCGCATCTGCTTGCATCGCATCTGAAATCGATACCTGTTGCATAGTCCGGCTTTCAGGGTCCATCGTTGTTTCCCATAGCTGACCTGCGTTCATTTCACCAAGACCTTTATAACGCTGAATGTTGAATTTAGCATTTTCACCAAACTCAGCAATAATTTCATCGCGCTCTCTCTCAGAACCTGCGTAACGAATCGTTTTGTTACGTTCGATCTTAAACAAAGGTGGTTGGGCAATGTACACATAACCTGCCTCGATAATTTTACGCATATACCGGAAAAAGAACGTCAGTAATAGTGTACGAATATGCGCACCATCCACATCGGCATCTGTCATTAAGATGACTTTATGATAACGCGCCTTCTCTATATCAAAATCCTCACCAATACCTGTACCAAGTGCAGTAATAATGGCACGAATTTCAGCATTACCTAAAATACGATCAAGGCGAGCCTTCTCAACGTTAAGGATTTTACCACGAAGCGGTAGGATCGCTTGGAAATGACGATCACGTCCTTGCTTCGCTGATCCACCAGCGGAATCACCTTCGACAATATACAGCTCACTAATTGATGCGTCCTTAGACGAGCAGTCTGCTAGCTTCCCTGGCAGAGAGCTAACCTCCAAGGCACTTTTACGTCTTGTAAGTTCACGCGCCTTACGCGCCGCCTCACGCGCTCTGGAGGCCTGCAAGCCCTTTTCTAAAATTTTGCGAGAAACCGCAGGGTTTTCCTCCATAAATTCTTGGAGCTTTTCGGCAAACAAAGATTCAACAATACCACGAACCTCACTATTGCCTAGCTTTGTTTTAGTCTGACCTTCAAATTGTGGTTCAGGAATTTTGACAGAAATAATCGCTGTTAAACCTTCACGCACATCATCACCGGTCAAATTAGAGTCATTATCTTTAATTAGCCCATTTTTGCGAGCGTAATCGTTAATAATACGTGTTAATGCACTCTTGAAGCCAGATTCGTGAGTACCACCCTCATGGGTATTGATATTATTTGCAAAAGAAAAAATATTTTCAGAATAGCTATCGTTGTATTGCAACGCAATCTCAACCTGAATCATTTCACGTTGACCTTCAACATAAATCGGGAATTCATGCATCACTTCACGGTTTTGATTCAAATATTTGACGTATTCAATAATCCCACCTTCATAGTGGAACGAATCGTTAGCGCCTGTGCGTTCGTCTGTAATCGTAATATTAATTCCTTTGTTAAGGAACGCTAGTTCACGAATACGTGTCAACAAAATGCTATAGTCAAACACAGTTGTTTCTGTAAAAATTTCTGGATCGGGATGGAACGTCGTTTTTGTTCCTGTTCCTTCGGTATTACCGATAATTCTTATATCATATTGTGGAACACCACGATTGTATTCTTGTTGATAAATGTGGCCATCACGACGCACCTCAACAACAACCTTTTCTGACAAAGCGTTTACAACAGACACCCCTACGCCATGCAAACCACCAGAAACCTTATATCCACCGCCACCAAATTTACCACCTGCGTGTAATACGGTCATTACGACCTCAAGTGAAGATTTTTTCAGCTTAGGATGCTCACCAACTGGAATTCCCCGTCCATTATCAATGACGGTCACACTGTTATCTTCATGAACGATAACATCAATGGTATCCGCATAACCAGCTAACGCTTCGTCAATACTGTTGTCTACAACTTCCCATACTAGATGATGTAGACCTCTAGCGCTAGTTGAACCAATATACATCCCTGGACGTTTCCGAACAGCTTCAAGGCCTTCCAGTACCTGTATCTGGCTCTCATCATACGATTGTTCGTTCATCGACATGCCTTCACCTACTTCTATAGATTCCATTCCCTCATGATAGATCAGGGAGGTTACACCACAAAAATAATGTTAGCCTTCTTTTTGAGCGTTGCAGAGGAGATCGGAGAGTAATATACCTTGTCCTTCGTCACAACGATAGACTTAGGTGCTTCCTCACCAATGCGTACGACGATCTTTTGTTCTAGCGCTTGGCTAATAAACTGTTTAGAAATCTTCGAGGATTTCTCGATAGACACGTCAAAAATCGCAATCAATTCTGAAGAGAAAATAACCTTTTCCCCACCTAAATGAATGTACATCCTGCTCTCCCGCCCTTATAAGCTTACTTGTCCTTCTTGGACATGAAAAATGATGGCGTCCTTTAGCCGGCTTTGGTTAATACTCTCGATGCCTGTCGCTGTTATGAACGTCTGTACTTTACTTTGAAAGGTCTCAATTAACTGGGTTTGACGGTCTTGATCAAGCTCTGACAAAACATCGTCCAGCAATAAAATTGGATATTCTCCTATTTCCTCGTTGATTAACTCGATTTCTGCAAGCTTAAGAGAAAGTGCTGTAGTACGTTGTTGCCCTTGAGATCCGTATACCTGAGCTTCATTTCCGTTAATATAAAATGACACATCATCACGATGTGGCCCAGATAACGTGAGTCCACGTCTAATCTCCTGATCTTTCATCTGTGATAACTTTATCATAAATTGGCGTAATAAGACAGCTTCATCTTCTTCCTCTGCTTCACCAAACGTAGGAAGATAGGACAACTTCAGCTGTTCTTGCCCACCTGTAATTCCATGATGGATGTGCTCAGCCCATTTTTGCAGCTTCTTTATGAATTGTTTCCTTTTTATAACAATTTTAACACCATGCTCTGCTAATTGTTCATTCCATATTTCAAGCATGGTTGTCATATCAGAAGAAGCACCCCAGGATTGCTTTAGCAGGTTATTTCTTTGAACGAGTATTTTCTGATATTGCTGGAGGTGGTACAGGTAGCTAGGCTGTACTTGTCCAATCTCCATATCCAAAAATCGTCTTCTAACGCCAGGCGAACCTTTTACAATTTCCAGATCCTCAGGTGCAAACATCACTACGTTCAAGCACCCAATAAAGTTGCTTAGCTTTCGCTGCTCCATCCCGTTTATTTTCGCTCTTTTCCCTTGTCCAGATAAACGCAGCTCTAAACCTACATTCCCTAACCTTTTATCTACCTCAGCAGTAATGAGTGCATGGTCTTGTCCAAATGCAATCAGTTCTTTATCTTTGGAGGTTCGGTGTGATTTAGTTAATGCGAGCACAAACAATGCTTCTAGTAGATTTGTTTTTCCTTGCGCATTACGCCCAAGAATCAGGTTTACATTTCCAAAGGCATTCATAGAGAGCTTCTCATAATTACGGTAATGGCTTAAATGCATATTTTTGATATACATGGGTTCACCTTTGCCCCCTTAGCCTGTTGCCACAGTCACTCACAACGGTTACTGCGCTGAAGCAACCTGAAAAGCACCATTGCCTTCTACTTCAACCATATCACCAGCATATAGCTTTCGTCCACGACGGTCCTCATTTTCACCATTTACTTTGACAGCCTGATCCTGTAATAATGCCTTTGCCATCCCACCAGTTGGGACACAGTCTGCAAGCTTAAGAAATTGATCAAGCTTAATATAGGGTGTTGAAATCGTAATTGTTTTCATGTGCATGAGCTTCCTCTCTAGTTACTTGTGCGATAAGGCAAAATTAAATACAAACTTTGGCTATCATCCATCGGCTTAATAATGATTGGGCTCATTGCCCCTGTGAAGCCAATATGAAGCTGCTCGCTTTCTACCACTTTGAGAATATCCAGCATATAACGAGAGTTAAAAGATATTTTTAATGGATCGCCTGAAAATTGAGATACAGCTAGCTGCTCAGTTACTTTACCAAGCTCAGAGGAGCTGGAGGAAATTTCGATACTTCCATCCTCTAACGTTTGAAGGCGAACGATATTTGTTTTTTCTTCTCTTGAAAGTAAATACGCACGGTCAATCGATTCACTTAGCTGTTTTGTATCAAGAACAAGTTCTGTTTTGAACGTAGTTGGAATAATTTTAGAGGTGTCTGGATAGGTACCATCTAAAATTCTGGAATAAAATAATACACGATCAATTTTGAACAATACTTGGTTATCTGCAACAACAATATCAACGACTGTATTTTGATCAGGAATAATTTTGCTTAATTCATTCAGTGTTTTTCCTGAAATAACGATGTTGCTAAAACGCACATCCTCACTTTGCAAGGCAATAGCTCGACTTGCTAAACGATGTCGGTCTGTAGCTACAAATTTAAATTGGCCTTCACTTAGATTCCATAATACCCCTGTCAAAATAGGAGAGGTTTCGTTAGAGGAGATGGAGAAGGTAGTCCCTTTGATCATATTTTTAAGTAGATCTCCTGGCATAGAGATCATTTGATCCTCTTCAATCGCTGGTAAAATTGGGTATTCCTCTGGATCAAGACCTACGATGACAATTTCTGTAGATCCGGAGCGAATTAAAGTTTGGAAGCCTTCTTGAACTTCCATTTCGATTTCTTGAGAAGGAAGCTTTTTAATAATTTCCACAAAAAACTTAGCTGGTAATACTACGCTGCCAGCACGTTCGACTTTAACAATTTGCTTATTGTTATCTTCAACAGGAATAAATGCTTGAATAGATACATCTGTATCACTTGCAGTTAAGGTCATCCCTTGAAAGTTAACGTCTAATTTAATACCAGTCAAAATAGGGATGGTGGTTCTGCTTGAGATTGCTTTGGATACATGTTGAATTGATTCATTAAGCTCATTTTTTAAAATACGGATTTTCATACCTTCCACTCCTAAAAATTTAATTTATAATTCACAATAACTTTTTCGCATATATAAATGATTATCCACATACAATAAATCATAAAAAATGAAGTTTAGTGATCCAACTTCATTATCCACATGTTTATAACTTTAATTTAAAAGTAAAATTGCTCCACTATCTATTTCGGCTAAAAAAGCTCGTATTTTTACAGTAAATAAAACCGGTATTCTCCCCTTATTATTTTCAATACATAAATGCAATATAACCTTATCAATCCTAAATCTTCCCCTAGATTAAAAAAACACATTAAAAACTGGCAGAAATTAAAGAGAGATCTCCTTATTACCGAAGCTACTGCCATTGGGGAATGTGTTGTGGGATGGATCATGGAAATGTTGGCTTTATGATGAAGATAATATCTTTTAAAAGATAGAAGTAGTAGTAGGGGCACTGAATATGTGGATAACAACCAAAAATAGATGAAATGAAGCCTATTCACATGTTGATAGAATGTGCATAGGCTTACACCTTATTCAGGATGAATTTTTAATTTTCTCACTAATCGTATTAATGACTTTATATAAATCTGGATCATCCTTTATCATCTGCGTAATTTTCTCATGAGCATGAATAACGGTAGTATGATCGCGTCCACCAAAGGCATCGCCGATTTTTGGCAATGAAAAGTCAGTTAATTCCCTGGAAATATACATCGCAATTTGTCTTGGGAAAGCAATCGCCTTTGTACGTTTCCTCGCTTTGAAATCCTCCAGCTTGAGATTGTAATACTCGCCAACCTTCTGCTGAATATCCTGAATCGTAATCATTTTAGGACGACTGGATGGGATGATATCCTTTAGTGCCTCGGCGGCCAAATGAGTGGTCACATCCTGATTAATTAAGGAGGAGTAGGCTACAACTCGAATGAGAGCACCCTCTAGCTCACGAATGTTGGAATCAATCTGATTCGCAATGTACATCATGGCTTCATTTGGTATATCTAGGTTCTCAGCCTTCGCTTTTTTACGTAAAATTGCAATTCTTGTCTCTAAATCTGGTGGCTGAATATCTGTAATAAGTCCCCATTCAAAGCGTGATCTAAGCCGTTCCTCAAGGGTTGGAATTTCCTTAGGCGGTCTATCACTCGAAATAATAATTTGCTTACGTTCTTCATGCAACGCATTAAAAGTATGGAAAAATTCCTCTTGTGTTGATTCTTTTCCAGCCAAAAATTGAATATCATCAATAAGAAGAATGTCGATATTACGATATTTGTTACGGAAGCTCTCAGCTCGGTTATCCCGAATAGAATTAATAAATTCATTTGTAAACTTTTCCGAGGAAATATAGACAACCTTGCTGCTTGGACTATGCTCCAAAATATAATGTCCAATGGCATGCATTAAGTGTGTTTTCCCAAGCCCAACTCCACCATATAAAAACAAAGGATTGTAAGCTCTAGCAGGTGCTTCAGCAACAGCTAAAGAAGCGGCATGTGCAAAGCGATTGCCGGAACCAATGACAAACGTATCGAATGTATATTTGGGATTTAGCATATGGGAAACGTTTTCTTCGATTTGGACTGGTGCAGGGGGTTCCTTCTGCATTTGAATCTGCTCAGGTGGTTCAGCTTCCTCTATTACGAAGGATACATTAACTTGTTTGTCCAAATATTCGTAAACTGTAGTTGCAACAAGCTTAGTATAGCGGCTTTCAAGCCATTCTACAGCAAAGGTGGTAGGTGCTGAGATCACGATGGCATGATCGGTGAGCGAAACAATCTTCGTTGCCTTAAACCACGTGTCAAAGCTTGGTTTGCTTAATTTTGTATTAATGATAGATAAAATATGCTGCCATATTTCAGAGGTATGGCTGTCCACAGACTGTCACTCCTTTTAAATCTTCCAATTGTGGCTTGAGCCATGCAGAAAGAGTCGAAAAACATAAATAAATGGGACAGGTATCCCCAATAATAAGTTAAATAGAATTATTATAAACAGGTATAATTGAAAATTGTTCACAATCTTATCCACAGGCTGTGTATAATTATATTTATAGATTAACATATACACAACAAAAGCATTATTATCATAGCAAAATAAACCCCATATTTCAACGTACTCTTAGAAATTATCCACAAATTCAATAACTTGTGTATAATTATCATCAACACCACTACATATTGTTTATAAAATGTTAAAAGTTCGACAGAAAGATTAAAAATGATAAAAAAATATACACAGTTTATTGACGTAATTTACGAGAATACGCCTCAAAAATCTGTGTATAACTTATTTGGCTGTTTTTTATTAAACCTTGTTATGTTTTGTTAGCTGGAAGTAAATTTCCGTTGAAATTGGGAGATCGCTTCATATTCTGGACCTAGTTTGCTGGAAATCGATAAAAATATCGGTAATAGTTGTTTGTAAATTTGGGCTGATTCTGGATTTGGATCATATTGCTGTGATTGTTCGGTAATTAATGTAGCCTCCTGTAAATTTTCAATAAAACCTAAGGCGTATAAACCTAAAATACATGCACCTACACAAGAGCTTTCATGATGAGCAGGAATGGAGACAGGCTGATCAAAAATATCTGCAAGCATTTGGCGCCATAAAGAGGAAGAGGCGAACCCACCTGTTGCCTTAATGATGGCAGGTGTGCCAATTTGTTCTTCAATCGCTAACATGACGGAATATAAATTAAAAATTACGCCTTCCATTGCAGCTCTAAGCATATGTTCCTTATGATGATGTAAGCTAAGCCCAAAAAACGATCCCCGTGCATTGCTGTTCCATAAAGGGGCTCTTTCTCCTGCTAAATAGGGGTGAAAAAGTAAGCCCTCTGACCCTGCAGGTACTTGCGAGCAAATTTGGGAGATCAAATCATAAGGATCAATGCCTAATCTTTTAGCTGTTTCAACCTCCGCGCCAGCTAATTCATCTCTCATCCAGCGAAGAATGTGTCCTCCATTGTTGACAGGGCCACCAATGACATAATGCTTATCGGTTAAGATATAACAAAAGGTCCGCCCTTTTTTATCAAGAACAGGCTGATCAACCACGGTACGAATGGCACCACTTGTCCCGATTGTCACAGCGACTTCACCAGGTGACATGGCATTTAAACCTAAATTAGATAAAACCCCATCATTTGCACCAATGACAAAAATCGTTTCTGGCGTAAGTCCCATTAAATTTGCGTATTGAAGCGCTGCACCTTTTTTATAGTAGGTTGTAGGTACAATCTTGGACAATTTGCTTTCATTAATTTCCGTTGCTGCAAGTGCTGCTGTATCCCATTTTAATTGCTGTAAATTCATGAGTCCTGTGCAGGAGGCGATGGAGTAGTCTACCTCGTAGGATGAAAATAATTTTGCCCAAATGTACTCTTTAATCGAAATAAATTTATAAGCTGTATTAAAAATAGTTGGTCGTTCAGCACGAAGCCACATTAATTTGCTCAGTGGCGCCATAGGATGGATGGGTGTTCCAGTCCGTAAATAAAGCTCATGTCCATTTCTCTCAAGCAACTGCTTCGTATAGGGTTCACTGCGATTATCTGCCCATGTAAGGGCATTCATTAATGGGTTTCCGTTTGAATCAATCGGAATGATACTATGCATCGCTGCACTAAAGGAGACAAATTTAATTTGCGTGGGTGAGCTGACGTGTTCCCGCATGAGCTCAGATGTTGTTGCTAATACAGCCTGAAAAATTTCATCAGGATCTTGCTCAGCGGCTGCTACCTCTGGTGTATATAAAGGATAATGTGCGTGTGCAGAGGACACTATACCTCCATTAATGTTATACAATACCGCTTTAGTGCTTGTTGTGCCAATATCAATGCCGATCATATAAGAAGTGAAATCCACGTTAGTCCTCCTTATGACTTTTTTATATATTATATAGTAATCCACATGTGAATAACTTTTTAAATATTTTTTTGAAAAGGGGAGCTGTGGAAAACTTTTAAAAGTGTTGTTCAGTGTGTATAATGAAGGAAGGGAAGGCTTGATTATAAAAATTACAAAATTTTCGCTCATTGACTTTTAAAAGGGTTCATGGTTAAATGTAAAAAGGCATTTTCTGTGCGTAGTGAAAATGGTGAATATGTAGTTATTCCTGTAAGGGGGTGCAATAAATGAGACCAACTTTCAAACCAAATGTGAGCAAACGTAAAAAGGTTCACGGATTCCGTAAAAGAATGAGCACAAAAAACGGACGTAAGGTTCTCGCTGCTCGTCGTCTAAAAGGCAGAAAAGTACTAAGTGCTTAATGACTGCATAAGGCCACTGTCAGTGGTCTTTTTTTAACATAGATAAGGTTAAATGTTAATCTTACATTGTCGTCGTACATGTTCTTTACTTCACAAGGTGAAGACGTAACGATATTTAAAAATGGTAGGCCTGAACTCTTTAGATGCAGGGTTACCATTTTTGACGTTGCTTAAGACAATTTGAGAAGATATCAAACGGTTAGATACAGACGTGTTCCAGGTAACATTTTAGGATAGTTTGAACCAAAATTAGGGAGTTTGCGCCAGTGCAAAGAAAACTTCGATTAAGAAATCGTGCTGACTTTGGTCGAGTATATCGATCAGGTAAGTCCTTTGCAAATCGTCAATTAGTTGTGTATTGGTCCATAAGACCAGAGATTGAACGATTTAGACTTGGGATTTCGGCAAGTAAAAAAATTGGAAATGCTGTGGTCAGAAATCGAATGCGCCGCTTAATTAAGGAAATTGTACGTTCCCATGAGCCTAAAATTCGTGATCACGTTGACATAATTATAATTGTACGTAATGGAGCCGTTGGGATGAATTATCACGAGTTGGAGAAAAGTGTCCTCCATGTGCTGAAAAAATCCTCGCTTACTAAAGTGTAAAGGCTGTCATAAGCTTTGTTTCTTTGTATGTTTAATTATGGTATCATTTACAATGACGTATAAGGTTAAGAGAGGAGTTTTGAGGTGTCACGAATTAAAAACAATAGAATAAGATGGACTCTCCTCGCACTATCAATAGGTTTAATGACTATGTTAGCAGGTTGTGGAGTGCCAAATGCATCAGTAGCTACAACAACGGAGGATATGGCGAATAGCACGTCATTTTGGACACGTAATGTCGTCTTTTATTTCTCTTATGCACTCGACACATTTGCTGATTGGTTTAATGGTGCATATGGAATAGCGATTTTATTATTAGTGTTGATTGTCAGAACATTAATTTTGCCATTAACTTTGAAGCAGGTCAAGAGTACAAAGGCGATGCAAGCACTTCAGCCTGAGCTACAAAAAATTAAAGAGCAATATAAAGATAATCCACAAATGCAGCAACAAGAAACAATGAAGATTTTCCAAGAAAATAAAGTTAATCCAATGGCGGGTTGCTTTCCTTTATTGATTCAAATGCCAGTGTTTATCGCTTTATATAACTCGATAACACATAACTCAGCGATTAGTGCACATTCATTTTTATGGTTGCAGTTAGGTGAGGCGGACAAGTACTTTATTTTGCCGATCGTCGCTGCGATTACAACGTATATTCAAACTAAAATGATGTCTACGATGAATTCGAATCCAAACGGGATGCAGGGACCAATGCAGTTCATGATGTATGTTTATCCGATTTTGATCTTCGTCATGGCTTATCAGTTCCCAGCAGCATTACCGCTTTACTGGATTTACAGTAATATTTACACGATTGTACAAAACTATCTCATTTATCGTAAAAAGGATCCTGTAGCTGTCGTTGGTGGACAAGCAGCGAGCACATCAGGTTCTAAACGAGGCGGATCAAATTTAAAAGCCGGACATCCTGGTAAGGGTGCTAAGGAGGCCAAAAAGCGCAAATGATGAACAGTATAGTGACGTCGGGAAGAACTATTGAAGAAGCTGTAAGACAAGGATTGGCCATACTCGGGGTTACCGAGGATCAAGTCGATGTAAAAGTGTTAGAGCAGCCGTCAAAGGGATTTCTGGGGCTGATTGGCGTAAAGGCAGCTAAGGTTGAACTTACTTTAACCACTAATGCGCAATCAGAATCACCGCAAAGGACAAAAACCGAAACCAAACAGCTAGAGGTCGGTGATCATCCAAATAATTTGGTAGATCCTTATGAAGCGGCGGCGTCATTTGTTCGTGATGTTGCTCTTAGCATGGGGCTTGAAGTGGAAGTAGAGATTGTCACCAAACGTGACAATACGGTCTTAAATATTTCCGGTAGTGAGCTTGGTTTATTGATTGGGCGTCGCGGACAAACGTTAGACGCTTTGCAATATTTAGTTAATATTATTGCGAATCGTCATTCAGATAGCTTTTTGCGTATTATTTTAGATGCAGAAAACTTCCGTGAACGCAGAAGAAAGACATTAGAACAGTTAGCGATGCGATTAGCTAGCAAGGTGATTCGTTCTGGCAAGGAAATGGTGCTTGAGCCCATGTCTCCACAGGAACGTAAAATCATTCATTCCCGCTTACAGGATCACCCTGAGGTGAAGACGTTTAGTAAAGGTGAGGAACCAAATCGCAGAGTAGTTATTGCGCTAAAGAATAATAAGTAGGCTCTTATAGCCTGAAGAGACGCTCGTGATGGTTTGCCTTAGCAAACGTTACTAGCGTCTTGTTTTTATAAGAGTCGCTACTTCTAAAGTTTATAGTAGACAATTTAAATATTTAGCTCTATATAAATCATTACTTGACAACGTCAGGAGGATAGAGGCTACGATACAGAGAGTTCTTACGATTGTTGTTAAAACCAAATTCCTTTTATTGAATTAAGTATATTGGTGGAATTTGATTTTAAGAGACAATCTTCAGAATCTCTCTCTCCCTCCGCTACTGTGGGTTGGTTGTCAAGATATGATTTCTAGATTGAGCTGAACATTTAAATGGATTGAAAATATTAGAGTAGAGGTGAAGATAAAATGTTAAGTGACACAATTGCTGCAATCGCGACAGCAGTAGGGGAGAGTGGAATTGCAGTTATTCGTGTTAGTGGTCCGGAAGCGATAGCTGAGGTTGATCTGTTATTTAAATCTAAAACAAAGCTAAAGGATGCAGAGAGTCATACCGTTCATTATGGATATATTGCTCATCCTGAGACTGGAGAGAAGCTAGAAGAGGTACTGGTGTCCATTTTCCGCGCGCCTAGATCTTTTACAACAGAAGATGTGGTAGAGATCAGCACCCATGGTGGGATCATTTCTGTAAAGAGGGTAATGGATTTATTGTTAAGTGGCCCTTCGATACGGATTGCAGAGCCAGGGGAATTTACGAAGCGTGCCTTTTTAAATGGCCGTATTGACTTGTCTCAAGCAGAAGCGGTGATCGATCTAATTCGCTCAAAGTCTGACCATGCATTTTCCCTTGCATTAAAGCAGGTCGAAGGTGTGTTGTCTCACCAAATTAAAGAGTTACGTCATAAAGTAATTGAAACGTTAGCTCATATTGAAGTAAATATCGATTATCCTGAGCATGACGTTGAGGATATGACCTTTAATTATATAAAGCAACAATGTCACGATGTATGTATTGGTATCGATCGATTGCTGACCCATGCGGAGCAAGGCAGAATTTTACGTGAGGGCATTACAACAGCGATTGTAGGCAGACCAAACGTCGGAAAATCCTCACTCCTTAATAGTCTCGCTCATGAAAATAAAGCGATTGTAACGGACATTCCGGGTACAACAAGAGACGTTATTGAGGAATTTGTAACAATTCAGAACATTCCACTTAAGCTGTTAGATACTGCTGGAATTAGAGAAACGATGGATATCGTTGAACAAATTGGTGTGGAGCGCTCCAAGGCAGCAGTGAATGAAGCCGATCTTATTTTACTTGTGTTAAATAGTGCTGAACCTTTGCATGAGGATGAAATTCAGTTGATGGAGCAACTAAAGGATCGCCAAGTGCTGGTACTGCTTAATAAGGTTGATTTACCACGTCAGCTTGAAATGGATATGGTTACTAGGTACTTTAAGCAGGAATCTATAGTAGAATTATCGGTGGTGACACACCATGGTTTAGATCATTTAGAAGACGCTATTGCGAAATTATTTTTTGGTGGTAAGCTTGAATCTGGTGATTTAACGTATGTAAGTAATGTAAGACATATTGCATTGCTGAAAAAGGCGAAGCAATCGCTAATCGATGCTTATGAGGCGGCGGATACAGGTATTCCAATCGATATTTTGCAAATTGATGTAAGACTTGCATGGGAACAGCTTGGTGAGGTCATCGGAGATGCTGCCCCAGATGCTCTTATAGATCAGATTTTCTCTCAATTTTGTCTAGGAAAATAAGTTGGGAAAATAGTTAAAATATAAGCAATAATTTAGTTGTATAATTAATTTAAAATTTAAATATTAGGAGGTTGAGTAAATGGGATACCTAGCAGGAAGCTATGACGTGATCGTTGTAGGCGCTGGACATGCGGGGAGTGAAGCTGCTTTGGCTGCTGCTCGTATGGGCTGTAATACGCTAATGGTCACGATCAATTTAGATATGATTGCCTTTATGCCATGTAATCCTTCTATCGGAGGACCGGCTAAAGGGCATGTAGTGCGGGAAATCGATGCGCTTGGAGGAGAAATGGGGCGCAATATCGATAAAACCTATATTCAGATGCGAATGCTGAACACAGGTAAGGGACCAGCGGTTCATGCATTACGTGCCCAAGCAGATAAATTTCTGTATCAACATACGATGAAGGAAACGATGGAGAAGGAGCCCAATCTAACACTTCAACAGGGGATGGTAGAGCGCCTTCTCGTTGAGGGAGATCAATGTGTTGGTGTTGTTACGATGACAGGGGCAGAATATCGTGCAAAAGCCGTCGTATTGACTACAGGTACGTATTTGCGGGGGAAAGTGATTATGGGTGAGCTAACTTATGAGAGTGGCCCAAATAATCAACAGCCTTCTGTGCAATTATCTCATCATTTGAAGGAGTTAGGCTTTGAGCTAGTACGCTTTAAAACGGGAACACCACCACGTGTTCATAAGGATACGATTGATTTTTCACAGACTGAGATTCAGCCTGGTGATGAAAAGGTGAAATTTTTCTCTTATGAAACTAGAGATTCAGATAATGAACAGTTACCTTGTTGGTTAACCTATACTTCAGAGTCAACGCATCAAGTTATTAATGAAAACTTACATCGTGCACCGATGTTTACGGGAATTATAGAGGGGACTGGTCCCCGTTATTGCCCATCTATTGAAGATAAAATTGTAAGATTTGCAGATAAACCTAAGCACCAAATTTTCCTAGAGCCTGAGGGTAAAAATACTTCTGAATATTATGTACAAGGTTTATCAACAAGTATGCCTGAGGATGTACAATTAAAAATGCTACGTTCCATTCCTGGCTTGCAAAATGTAAAAATGATGCGTAATGGCTATGCAATTGAATATGATGCGATGGTTCCAACACAGCTATGGCCAACATTGGAGACGAAACGTCTTCCGGGCTTATTTACGGCTGGGCAAATTAACGGTACAAGTGGGTATGAGGAAGCAGCAGGACAAGGGATCATGGCCGGTATTAATGCGGCTCGTAAAGTGTTAGGGAAGGAACCGGTTATTTTAGATCGTTCCCAGGGATATATTGGCGTATTAATTGATGACCTTGTTACAAAAGGAACCAATGAGCCTTATCGTCTATTAACATCACGTGCAGAATATCGTTTGCTTCTTCGTCATGATAATGCAGATATGCGTTTAACACCGATTGGGTATGAAATTGGCCTGATTAAAGAGGATCGTTACCAACGCTTTATAAATAAAAAAGAGATGGTCGAACAGGAAATCGAACGCTTGCGTAAAACTTCTGTATCGCCATCAGATATTAATCCTTTGCTTGAAGAGATTGGATCATCTAAGATTCAGGATGGAAGTCATTTAATTTCTATTTTGCGTAGACCAGAGGTAAGTTTTGAGAATATTCATAGTTATTTCCCTTCTGAGTTAGAATTAGATGAATTCATGATGGAACAGGTTGAAATTCAAGTTAAATATGCTGGATATATAGAAAAACAACTAATTCATGTGAATAAGCTTCAAAAAATGGAAAAGAAGAAGATTCCAGACTCTATTCAATACGAAGATGTACATGGTCTGGCGATTGAGGCGAAGCAAAAACTAATGAAGATTCGTCCGATTTCTATCGGCCAAGCTTCTCGTATTTCAGGGGTTACACCAGCTGATATTTCAATTTTGCTTGTATATCTTGAGCACTATAACCGTGTTACTGCGGCAGGAGGGTAAACAGCTTTGGATCAAATTAAGGATAATTTTCAAGCATTATGCTTAGCTCGTAATATTGAATTATCAGAGAAACAGCTGGAGCAATATGAGTTATACTTTAAGGAATTAGTATCATGGAATGAAAAGATGAACTTAACGGGAATTACTGAACGAAGTGAAGTATATTTAAAGCATTTTTTTGATTCACTCACTTTATCTCAATATGTAGATTTTACCAAAGTGGGGAGCATAGCAGATATTGGATCAGGGGCAGGATTTCCTGGTATTCCATTAAAAATTTGTTTTCCGCATCTTAAACTTATGATTGTCGATTCCTTAAATAAGCGGATTCAGTTTCTTCAGCATGTTGTAGATACATTAGGGCTACAGGATGTTCAACTTATTCATGGTAGAGCAGAGGATGTGGCTCGTCAAGCCGGACTTCGTGATTCCTTTGATTTAGTTACGGCAAGAGCAGTAGCGAGATTGGCAGTACTCAATGAGTTTTGTTTACCTTTTGTAAAAACAGGTGGGATTTTTGCAGCGATGAAGGGGACTGATCTTAAAGAGGAAGTGAAGGAAGCTACACGTAGCTTCAAGGAGCTAAATGGAAAAATGAAGGCTTCTTATCATTTCCAGCTTCCTCAAGAAAATGCTGATCGGCATATTATTATAATAGAAAAAGTAGGGGATACACCTAAAAAGTATCCACGAAAAGCAGGTACACCATTAAAGTCACCAATAGTGTAGTAATATTTTTCCTTCCAGTATTGTTTCACGTGAAACAATAACTGGGAGGTTTTTTAATTCCTGTTTCGTACATAGAATAGTTTACTAAATTTCTATCTAATCTCATACCTGTTATAAAAGAAATGGGACCTTAACAGCGGTTGAAGCCACTCTCTGCACTGTAGCCTCTTCTTGCATAACTTTGTCAAGCGCTGATTACTATGTTGAGCCACTATTATTTAAATAAAAACCTTTTAAATATTCAATCCATTTTCATAATGTAAAAGATAGGATTATAGTCAGAAAAGTGGTAGAATAAATTATAGTAGAATCAATTTTCAGTAGAGTGCTAGTTTAGCCATATGTTAATTGATTCAGTTTGAAATGACATTTTCTGTTTGGCTGGATAGCCCATAAGGAATTCCTTATGTCACTATGAAACTAGGTGGTAATCTACGGAATGAAAGAACAATTTTCTAAATTGTTTGGTTTAACCGAACGAAGCAGTGGAGACGAAGTGAAACAAATTTCCGTTGAAGAGGTTGTCAGCAGCCCATATCAACCGCGGACTATTTTTGATGAAGAAAAAATTGATGAGTTATGCCAAACGATTAAAACGTTAGGTGTAATCCAGCCAATCGTTGTGCGTCAACGTAATGGAAAGTATGAAATTATTGCTGGCGAAAGACGTTGGCGAGCAGTTAAAAAACTAGGGAATGAGACAATTCCTGCTATTGTTAAAGATTTTAACGATTCTCAAGCAGCTTCAATTGCATTAATTGAAAATCTCCAGCGTGAAGGTTTAACATCAATTGAAGAGGCAGTAGCATATCAGAATCTGATTGACTTACATCAGCTTACGCAAGAAAGTCTTGCTCAGCGATTAGGTAAAAGTCAATCTACGATTGCAAATAAGATTCGCTTGCTTCAACTTCCTGATGTAGTGAAAACTGCGTTAATGGAACGTAAAATTACAGAACGTCATGCTAGAGCGTTATTATCTTTAGATACCGAAGAATTACAGTTGAAGGTTTTAAACGAAATTATTGCTAAAGACTTAAATGTTAAACAAAGTGAAGCAAGAATCGCTTTTTATAAACAATTGTCTCAAAACAAGAAGAAAACGAAACGGATTTCTTTTACTAAGGATGTTCGTTTAGCATTAAATACGATCAGACAATCGATAGATATGGTATCAGATTCAGGACTGGAAATTAAAACGGCAGAAAGTGATCATGAGGATCACTATGAAATCGTAATTAAAATTCCAAAAAATAAGTCATAACTTTTTTTAATTTTAAGCGTTAATTATATGTAATGACGATTTTCATTAATGAATATTTTCATTTATATGTGCAGAGCAGTAGAAGCATAGCTGTTTATCATCAGGCGCTTGTTTAATGAGTGACATATGCCATCCCCATAGCGAGCGTGATTGATGATATTACGCTTGTGTCTTTTTGTAGCGACAGCTTAAGAGGATGGGAGAAGCCCTCTTTGTTTGACAACTTGATTATAAGAACTACAAAAAGATTTCTAACGAAGGTAGATACAGTTATTATTTTATGATTGTGTTACCGGAATTATATTGAGGTGAAAAGTTTGTCTAAGATTATTGCGATTGCAAATCAAAAGGGAGGCGTCGGTAAAACGACAACTTCTGTAAATTTAGGAGCTGGGTTGGCATCAATAGGTAAACGTGTTTTACTGATTGATATTGACCCGCAAGGGAATACAACAAGTGGGGTTGGCGTTAATAAGGCAGATGTTGAAAATTGTATTTATGATGTTTTAATTAATGAAGTTGATCCTAGGGAAGCGATTGTACCCACGATGGTTGATGGTCTATCCATCATTCCTGCAACAATTCAACTAGCAGGTGCAGAAATTGAGCTTGTCCCAACGATTTCAAGAGAGGTACGCTTAAAAAGGGCAATTTCACAGGTGAAAAGTCAATTTGATTATGTCATTATTGATTGTCCTCCATCGTTAGGCATATTAACCATTAACTCATTAACTGCTGCTGATTCAGTCCTTATTCCTATTCAGTGTGAATATTATGCGTTGGAGGGACTAAGTCAGTTATTGAATACTGTACGCCTAGTCCAGAAGCATTTAAATACCTCCTTGCAAATTGAAGGGGTTCTATTAACGATGTTTGATGCACGGACAAACCTTGGTATTCAAGTTATTGAAGAGGTTAAGAAGTACTTCCAACAAAAGGTATATAAAACAGTTATTCCTCGTAATGTAAGATTGAGCGAAGCGCCTTCACATGGACAATCCATTATTACGTATGATCCAAAATCTAAAGGTGCTGAAGTTTATTTAGAGTTGGCAAAGGAAGTGGTTTCCTATGAATAAACGTTTAGGTAAGGGATTAGATGCATTAATTCCCTCACTTTCTGTGAAAGAAGATGACAAGGTAATTGAAATACCTTTGAATCAATTGCGTGCCAACCCATATCAACCACGTAAATCTTTTGAAGAAGATGCTATTCGAGAATTGGCTGAGTCGATTCGTGAGCATGGGGTAGTACAACCAATTATTGTTCGAAGTGTATTGAAGGGTTACGAAATTATTGCAGGTGAACGAAGATTCCGTGCATCACAATATTGTGGCAATACAACAATACCTGCAGTAGTTCGCACATACTCAGATCAGCAAGTGATGGAAATTGCACTAATTGAAAATTTACAACGTGAAAATTTAAATGCAATGGAAATTGCGGTTGCATACCAAGGATTAATGGATCAATTTAAATTAACTCAAGAAGAGTTATCTTTAAAGGTTGGGAAGTCAAGATCTCATATTGCTAATTTTTTGCGTCTATTGTCTTTACCTGAAGAGGTGAAGGATAATGTTTCACGTGGAACACTATCAATGGGACATGCACGTGCATTAGCTGGTTTAAAGGATACTGAGATTATTAAAGATTTAGCAACACAATGTATAGACCACGAATGGAGTGTTCGCCAGTTAGAGGATGCCGTTCAACAGTTAGATCGTAGTAAAAAGCAGAAGGCAAAGATTCAAAATAAAAAACGTGATCCATATATTGATGAAGTAGAGGAATATTTGAGAGAGCGTTATAAAACAACTGTTAAGATTAAACCAAATAAAGATAAAGGTAAAATTGAAATTGCCTATTATAACCAACAAGATTTACAAAGATTATTAGATCTATTGAACGGATAAGTTTATTATAATGACATAGCTATCTTGGTTATAGTATTTTTTTCCAAGTGGTTATGTCATTCTTATCTTGGAAACAAGTGACATTATTTGGAGGTGAAACTTCCTGAATAAGCAATCCGTTATATATTTGGATCATGCTGCAACCTCTTGGCCAAAACCTCCGACTGTAATTCAAGCAATTACTGCAGCAATGGAGGCACCAATTACAAGTTCGGGAAGAGGTAGCCATAGTATGGCATTAAGTGCTGGTAGAATACTGCTGGAAACAAGAATGAAAATAGCGAAATTATTTCATGTAAAAAATGAAAACCAAATTGTATTTACAGCAAATACTACAGAAGCACTAAATTTGGCCATTAAAGGATTTTTAAAGTCAGGTGACCATGTTGTTACTACGATGTTGGAGCATAATTCAGTACGGAGACCACTAGAGTTTTTGCAGCGAACACAAGGGGTTATGGTGGACTATGTTGAGGTGGATGAAGAGGGACATCTAGATTTGGAGAAGGTTAATGAGGCCTTTAAACCAAATACTAAGATGTTAATTTGTTGCCACAGTTCTAATCTGCTAGGAAATATTTTACCGATAGGTGATTTGGCACAGATTGCACACCAACATGGTGCAGTAATTGCAGTAGATGCTGCTCAAACAGCCGGAATTTATCCTATTGATGTACAGCAGTTAGGGATTGATTTGCTTGCTTTTCCTGGTCATAAAGGATTGTTGGGTCCACAAGGTACAGGGGGATTATATATTGCACCACATATCGAGCTGCAGCCTCTCATTCATGGGGGCACAGGGAGTCAATCTGAGGAACGTGAGCAACCAAAGGTGTTGCCTGATCGATATGAAGCAGGAACAATCAATACAGCTGGAATTGCCGGACTAAAGGCAGGTATAGAGTTTGTTTTAAGTTATGGAGTAGGCAATTTATATGAACATGAATGGAAATTAACACAGTTAATTATGGAGAAATTAAAAGAAATACCTAATATTTCCTTATTAGGTCCCCAATTAGGAAAGCCAAGGACAGGCATTGTTTCTTTTAATCTATTAAATAAGGATGCGTCAGAGGTTGCTTTTCAATTAGATCGATTTCATCAGATTGCAGTGAGAGCGGGTTATCATTGTACCCCATTAGCGCATCAATCTGCACACACTGCTCGTAAAGGTGCTGTACGTGTTAGTGTAGGTTATAATACTACAGAAGATGATATTTCTAGACTTGTTCAGGCTGTCAAATGCATTGAAGCAGGGGAACAATCTTACTAAAGAGTCTCATAAAAGAATTGTATATAATAGTTGTATAAAATAGTGATAGTGATATAAAAAAGTTGTATAAAATGTCGTGTGAGCAGCATAACCACCTTAATGCTAGAGGAGAAGAAGTTGGAATGTCAGATTTGAATCAATTAATTTCAGAGCAGTTGTTTGTGATACTTGGTGGTTTAGTTGTTGTTGTGTTTTTAATGTTGATATGGAATTTTGTACAGGGTCATAAGCTTCGAAAATTGCGTAGAAAATATGAGGCGATGATGCAAGGTACAGGCATTGAAAACTTAGAGGATTTACTTGTGGATTTAAAGGTACATCAGGATAAGATTGAAGATCGACAGGAAGAGCAAGGTAATCAGCTTCGTTCTATATTTAATTGGATTCCTAAACAGCATACTAAGGTTGGGATAAAGCGTTACAATGCATACGGTGAACGTGGAAATGACTTGAGTTTTTCGATTGCGTTGTTAAGTGAAGAACAGGATGGTTTTGTTATTACTGGTTTATATAATCGTGATGGTAGTTATGTATATGCCAAAGCAATATCTAACGGTGAATCAAGTCATACGTTGTCACCAGAAGAGAAGGAAGCTATTACTTTGGCACAAACTAGTGGGAAATAATCGCATTTGTTCTACAATGCAGATTTACGTAAATTGTAATTCCATTGCTTCATTGCTGAATGGAGGCTAGCTGCGATAATTTCGGAAAGTGTCATAACGAGGCTAAGCCTTGTATTTTGCAAAACAAAATATTCCATGAAACCGCCGACATTGACGATACCTGTAAGATGGATATCGCCAACCGGCGGTAATTGTTTATTTACGCCTGCTCCAGGTTTAAGTGGACCTTTAACGACTTGGATCGAGCCGACACTGCTGCTTTGTCCAAGGCAAGCATCAATACCGATAATAAAAGGATTGGTGAATTTTTGTTCAATTTCATTTATTGTTTCACCCAAATTTACGGCATGGACGGGGTGTTCAAGCGTACCGTATAAATGGAAAAAAGAGCTATTATATTTTGCCAATGAGGTGCCAACTAATGGTCCAAGACAATCTCCAGTGGAGCGGTCTGTTCCAATACAAACGACAACCACCTGTTGTCCAGGTGTAACTTGTGATAGATGGAGTAGTAGTCGATGTGCAACAATAGAATGAACGTCTGGTTCAGTGTGTGGAACTTTTAAGCAACTTAATTCAGATGGATTATTTCTAGGGAATATTGGTGACAATGTGATCACTCCTCTTCTTTGGACAATTGTTTATGGATTATTAGTATATGGAAAAAATATGAATTATATACTGTGACTAAAGGAGTGGGACTTGTGGAAGAGTGGTTAGTCATGGCATTTGACTCTACACAACAGGCGCTCAGGGCTGAAATGCTACTAGAGTTTGCAGAGATTGAAATAGATTTATGTCCAACACCAAAGGAAATAACTGCTGCATGTGCATTATCAATTCGTTTCCCAACTCAGTATTTAAGTAAGGTAAGGCAAATTATTGAGGAGCAGGAAGTAGAGATTCGGGGGATTTTTATAAAGCAGGCTATAGATACAGATAATACAGATAATATGTATGCTGAACTATAAACGATGTTCAAATAGATTTATGATGGAATTATGATGGAATTTAAAACAATACACCTTAATGTGGATGTGGAGTGAGGAGGGGAGTATGTATAAGCTACTTAGTAGTGGGGCAGACGGGGTAGACCCTTTAATTGAAGTTACGAAATGGTCCGATACCTTATTTAAATCTTTTACGAATACAGAAATGTGGGAGAAGATCATATTTTCAGGCTTTCGTATTATTTTAATTTTTATTTTGACACGAATCTTGATTCGTATTATTTATAAAGTAATCGATCGTTCTTTAAGACGTAGAGATAAAAGTCGGTTGAAAATGAATCCAAGGCGGTTTATCACTGTAGGTAAATTGCTGAAAAACGTAACCTCGATCGTAAGTAATCTTATTATGGTTATGCTCATTTTTGGCGAATTTGGGTTTGATGTCAGACCACTTTTGGCGGGGGCAAGTGTGCTTGGTTTAGCGATTGGTTTTGGTGCACAAAGCTTAGTGAAAGATGTAATGACTGGCTTTTTTATCATTTTAGAGGATCAATTTGCAGTCGGTGATGTTATTCAGACAGGTACCTTAAGAGGAACGGTGGAAATGATTGGATTGCGATCTACACGACTTGTAAGCTCAACAGGGGAAGTTCATATCATTCCTAACGGAATATTTACGAATGTAACCAATTATTCTGTGGGTAATTCGGTAGCGATTATTGATGTTCCCTTTAGTGCCGATAAAGAACTTGAAGAAAGCACAGCGCTGCTGAAGAAAGCTATGGACAGGCTAGCGGAGGAAAATGAATATATTACTGAGATGCCAACAGTATTGGGAATTCAGACGTTAAGCACAACCGAATTTATGCTACGTATTATGTGCAAGTGCCCAGTGGGTGCGAAATCAGAGATGGAGCGATTAATTCATAAATATGTAAAGCAAGCGTTAGAGCAGCAAGCAGAGTTTAGCATTTAAAGTCGAGCGTTTAGGAATATAAAAAATTATGCTGTTAGGTTCAGGCTTGAATATTAATCTAAAATTTGAGTTTAATTTGGACGCGGATTGGTGGGGGATTACAGTGGAACGTAAACAGTTTCAATTAGGTGATATTGTACAAATGAAAAAAAACCATCCTTGTGGTAGTAATGAAATGGAGATCATTCGGATGGGAATGGATATTAGAATTAAATGTGTAGGCTGTAAACATAGTGTCCTTGTACCAAGGGCAAAGTTTGAAAAAAATATGCGTAAAGTATTGCGTTCGGCTTCACCAGAAAATGATGCTTAGAGAATAAATGAAGTCGTTAAATTATTGCATTGAAATATTGGAGATGATATAATTTTAGTTACGTGTTTAACTAAATAATTAGCTGGAGAAGTACCCAAGAGGCTGAAGGGACCGCACTCGAAATGCGGCAGGTCGGGCAACCGGCGCATGGGTTCAAATCCCATCTTCTCCGCCAGCATGAGGTCGTTAATTTAACAGATTAACGGCTTCTTTCTTTTTAGCTTTGCCAAGAGCTTTGCCAAGAAGGAAAAGTCTTAATTTTCTAACTTAAAATTTTGATGCAGAGTAGCCACATATATAATAGAAGAAACTCGTTTTAACTTTGGTAAAAAGCACTACATTTATGCCCAAATATAATATGTTAGAAGCTGAATGAGCAATTAATGTCATTATAATATTATGTGATTATTTATCATGTTACATGAGACTTGTTATAAAGTAAAAATAAAGCTTAGCTTATTTAAAAAATAAATGAGAAAAAGGACCTTTTTTAAGGGTCCTTTTTCTTCAACGTAAAAGATTATCTTTTACGATTTATAAGTAAGTGTGCACTCCAGGGAGACACACTCCACTTGTACGAGACGACGGAACTGATTTGGATGATAACACTGATTTGAAACATCTGATATTCAACACGTCTTAAAGGAAGAGGGGTCTTCTTTTTCGAAACGCAAGTAGTTGTTGACCATTTGCATGGGCGAAAGCTACTTACGATTTAACGTGCTTCATTTTCTTTAGCTTCGAAATTTGAGTGAATAACAATCCTGATCTTGATGGCGTTTCGCTACGTTGTCCAACGGAACCACACCTCTCTTGTCCGTCGTCTCTAAAGGTATTATGCTACAGGCTCATGCCTTTTATGCATGAAAAAAATAATAAAATTAATTTAACTTAAATAATAAAATTCAACTCTAATGTAGAGGGAAGGTAGGCACAAGGCACACTTAGGGATATTAATGAACACGTGCTTTCTCCGCCTTTTTCCACTTTCGATCTTTATTGCTTGTTTCCGGGAACTTGTCACCACGTTCTAATTTTATCCGTTTCGGATTTTGAATTTCAGTATGGAAGCTTCTTGCTTCGCCCACTTCCGTATATATACCTGGGTTAGGAGCCTTGTCACCTGGTTCAAATTCTGTTTGTTCGCCCATATAAATCCCCTTTCTTGTCATTGTTAATTTGTAAAACATTAATTAGTGTTTCTATTGTGAAGAAGCTTCATGTACGATTATTTTTAACTCTAAAGCAAGATACTGTTAATGAATGTTTAAAGAAATTATGATTGGGTATATTTAACGAATTTATGATGAAGCTTGAAGTCAATACTTTAAAGCACATTGGCTTATAGAAATATGTCATAATCAATTTTATTGGAAGAGAACATTAGCTTGCATTAACTAATAAGATTTGATATATTTATATAGTTCGAGTGTTTATAAACTCTCGATCCTTGCTCCCAGGCTTTACAGATTGGGGGCCATAGTCCATAAGGAGGTGAAAATTATGCGCAAATATGAATTGATGTACATTATTCGTCCAGAGCTAGAGCAAGAAGCTCTTCAAGCTGTAGTCGATAAGTTCCAAGGCATCATCCAAAACGGCGGTGAAATCACTAAACATGATGTTATGGGTAAGCGCCGACTTGCGTATGAGATTAACAAGATCCGTGATGGAGTTTATGTATTGGTAAACTTCACAGCAACACCTGATGTTGTTGCAGAGCTTGAGCGGATTCTTAAGATTTCCGATGAGGTTATCCGTTATCTCATTACAAGAGACGAAGCCTAAGTTTAGGTGATTAACACGTAACCGAAGGAGGGGAATACCTTGTTGAACCGTGTCATTCTTATTGGACGTCTCACTCGTGATCCTGAGTTGCGTTATACACCTTCTGGTGTTGCAGTAACTCAATTCACTATCGCAGTGGACAGACCGTTCACATCGCAAGGTGGAGAACGTGAAGCTGATTTTATTCCTGTCGTGACATGGAGACAGTTGGCTGAGACTTGTGCAAACTATTTGCGTAAGGGTCGTTTGACTGCAGTGGAAGGACGTATTCAAGTACGGAATTACGAAAATAACGAAGGCAAACGTGTATACGTAACCGAAGTCATTGCCGATAATGTCCGTTTCTTGGAATCCAGCCGTGAAAGCGGTGGAGCTGGCAACGGACCAAGAGAAGAACAAAGCTTTGGTGGTGGCAACACAAACCGTAGCAATAATAACTTCTCAAAGGGCAATCAAGATCCATTCTCTGACGACGGTAAGCCGATTGATATATCGGATGATGATTTGCCATTTTAAATATGGAAAGGACTGAATCGAATGAGCTTTAAACCAAGAGAAGGCGGAGACGATAAAAGACCGGCTCGCCGTGGCGGACGTAATAAACGTCGTAAAGTTTGTTACTTCACAGTAAACAAAATTACTCACATTGACTATAAAGACACTGAGCTTTTGAAGAAATTCATTAGCGAGCGTGGTAAAATTTTACCTCGTCGTGTTACTGGTACAAGTGCGAAGTATCAACGCCTTTTGACAATTGCAATCAAACGCTCTCGTCAAATCGCATTGCTACCGTACACTACTGAATAATAAGTATCAAAAAGCTGACTAAGCAGGGTAACCTGTGAAGTCAGCTTTTTTTATGTTTATGTTAGGCCTTTTGATATTGCTAGAATGCCGATACAAAGTATCCAACAAGCAGTAGGAAATAGACTATTTTACGGCTTAAAATAAAGAAAGCGCTTTTGCTATGAATAAAAAAAACATCAAATATACATTACACTCAAATTACAATTCATGTGATATATAAAATATATGTTAAAAAATATATCATGCATATATCAAAAAGTACTTGGAATATTGATGGATATGGGGTATATTATTAAATAATTCAGAATCACACCTATGAATACTTGAAAGTCAAGGTATTTTATTTTTTTAAATTAATTTGACCCTTGGTTATTTATACGAAATTGTGAATAAAACAATCATTTTGTTGCATCTACAAATTTATATAAATTGATAGTAGTCCGATAGTAGTCAAGGAGCAACTAATTTTATTTATTTTTACACTTTATGTAATATGTATGAAAACTTAATATGTTTTGTAAATTACAAGTAGAGATGGTTCAAAGTTAGCGTCATAATTATGTAATATATTATTTATTTATAATATATATTTCTGCTAAACAAAGAAGTAAAAAGCTTTGGAGGGGGTCTAACCTAATTTAGCAGTCAAAGTAACACAGGATTAGGTCTTGAGAGAACATTAAAAATGAGGAGGATTATGAATGAAGAAAAAAGGTACAGCATTACTAGCTCTAGTACTCATGATGTCAATGGTATTAGCTGCATGTGGTGGTAAAGCAGAGACAAAACCAGAAGCAGGAAACCCAAGTAATACGAGTACAAATGCAGAAAAGGGAAATGCGGGAAATGAAAGTGAAGCTGAATCAGGACTTATTAAAGCTAGTGATCCAACCAAAGTTCCACCTGCTGCTCAGCAACGTAAAGATACTTTAATCATTGCAACTGTTGACCCTAAAGGTATTTTTAACCCAATGTATCAACAAACTGCATATGACTTTTTCATTAATTATACCTTATTTGACACTTTCTTAGAGGTGAAAACAGACGGTACTTATACTGAAAGTCTTGCTTCTAAAGTTGACGTATCTGAAGATGGTTTGAAGTATACATTCCATTTGAAACCAGATGTTAAATTTACAGATGGTACACCAATGACAGTGAAAGACTATGTGTTTACGTTAAAAATGTACCTAGATAAGAGCTATGATGGCGATTCTGATCCACTTAGCTATAACATTGTTGGTGCTAAGGAATATAACGAAGGTAAAGCAACTGAAGTTTCCGGTCTTAAAGTAATTGATGATCATACAGTAGAGGTTACTGTAAGTGAAGCGACAGCATTAACTTATGCAGAGCTTGGAACTGTTCCAATTTTACCTGAGAGTTATTATGGTAAAGCATACAAACAAGGCAACTTAGATGGAGTTAAAGCTCTTAACTCTAAACCACTCGGTATATGCTTAAAGCATATAAACCTGGTCAAGAAGTAGACCTTGAAGCAAATGCTTCTTATTTCAGAGGCGCACCTAAAATTAAAAATGTAATTTTCAAGACAGGTACTGATACTACTCATTTAACTAATATGACAAGTGGCGCTACTGATCTTAACGCCGATATCGCTGTTACAGAAGATAATGTAGAAACATTAAAAGCTTTAGGTTTTGCAAACATCAACCTATTGCCAAACAACGGTTATGGTTATATCGCATTTAACCATAAGCTAGATAAGTTTAAAGATGTAAAAGTACGTCAAGCTTTAACTTATGGTCTTAACCGTGCTGAGATCGTTGAAGCAATCTATGGCCCGTATGCTCGTGTAATTAACGTTCCTCAATCGAATGTATCATGGGCTTACACTGAAGAAGGTATTGAAACTTACGACTTCAACATGGAAAAAGCAAAACAATTGCTAGATGAAGCAGGTTGGAAGGTTGGTTCTGACGGTATCCGTGAAAAAGACGGAAAGAAATTCTCAATTAACTTCTCTGCAACTGCAGATAACCCAGTTGTTGATGCATTACTTCCAGTTATGACGCAAAACTATCAAGAGCTTGGAATTAAGCTTGAGAAAGAAACACTTGATTTCAACGCAATTAGCGATAAGCAAAATACTGGTGACTTCGAGATGTTCTTTGCAGCATGGGGGTTAACACCAGATCCAGATACAACTGTATTTATGACAGGTGGTCCACAAAATAGAATTGGTTACTCTAATGAAAAAGTAGATGAGTTAACTAAAAAAGGTAAATATGAGCGTGACGTTGAAAAACGTAAAGAAATTTATAAAGAATTGTATCAAGAGATAAATAAAGATGTTCCAACTATTCTTATGTACCAAAGAAGCAACATGGTAACATATAGTGCTCGCGTTGATGGCTTTGATATTTCTCCATACAAAGATTACCCATATAGTTTGTTCCAAGCACAATTGCAACAATAAACAAGTGAGGGTGTGCCCAGTTGATTTAGGCTGGGTACACCCGTATTTTGAGCCAGGAGGAAATTTATAATGAAGCAGTATATTATTCGACGGCTGCTGCAAATGATTCCAACAATGATAGGGATATCTATCGTTGTATTTGCAATTTCTGCGATGGTACCAGGAGATTATATTACCGCCAAACAAAACCCAAACATGACTCAGGAAAAAATTGATCATTTGCGTAGTGTATATGGACTTGATCAGCCTGAATATTTACGTTACTTTACTTGGGCAGGTAATATGATTACAGGGAATATGGGGGATTCTTTTCAGCATCAGAAGCCAGTTACAGAGGTCATTTCATCTTATGTATGGAACTCATTTGTTATCGCCTTTGCGAGCTTAGTATTAAGTTGGATGATTGCGATTGTGACCGGTGTTTTCTCAGCCAAGTTTCAGTATTCATTATTTGATCGAATAATCACGATGATTGTCTTTATATGTATGTCCTTACCATCCTTTTTTATAGGACTCTTATTAGTTAAAGTATTTGCACTTAACCTTGGCATTTTACCAGTGAGTGGGATGACCACTGCCGGCTCTACAGCGACAGGACTAGATTATGTCCTAGATGTCGCGAAGCATAGCGTACTTCCTGTTACGGTGTTAACGATGATTAGTACAGGTAGCTTAACCCGCTATTTCCGTACAAGTATGTTAGAAGTAATCAGACAGGATTATATCCGAACTGCGAGGGCAAAAGGTTTAAAAGAACGTACCGTTATTTTCAAGCATGCATTGCGTAATGCTATGATTCCAGCTATTACTTTGCTTGGCTTTGAGCTTCCTGCTTTATTTGGCGGCGCAATGATTTTAGAGCAAATTTTTGTATGGCCGGGGATTGGTCACATCTATCTAGGTTCCATTAATATGCGTGACTATCCGTTTATGTTAGGTTTTACAGTATTTCTCGCTGGATTAACATTAATAGGCAATCTGATCTCGGATGTATTGTATGGTATCGCTGATCCGAGAATACGCTTGAAGTAGGGGGAGATTATTTTGTCCGCAGAAGTAGCCTCTGTGAATAAGAAAGCAACGACCAAGCCATTAGCACCTGATTCTATATGGAAAATGTCATTAAGACGTTTTGCTAAAAATCGGTTAGCAGTGGGTGGCTTTATTATAATTGTATTTATGTTTTTACTATGTTTTATTGGACCGCTGTTATCGCCATATAACCTGTATGATGTGACCGTAAAGGACAAAAATTTAGCTCCTTCTATGGAGCATTGGTTAGGGACTGATAAGTTAGGCCGTGACATTTTGTTACGTGTTATGTTAGCTGGTCGGATATCTTTATTAGTAGGTTTAGTAGCTACTGTAATTACCGTGGTAATAGGTTCAACTTTGGGAGCATTAGCTGGCTTTTATCGTAAATGGGTTGATGCAGTTATTATGCGTATTTGTGATATCTTTATGGCATTGCCATCATTACCTATTTTAATTATTTTAGGTGCGGTGTTGTCTGACTTGAAGGTTCCGTCTGATTATCGAATTTATTACCTTATGGTAATTATCGGTGTGCTCAGCTGGACTAGTTTAGCGCGTTTAGTACGTGGTCAGATCCTAACGTTACGTGAGCAGGAATTTATGCAAGCCACAGAAGCACTAGGTTTAAAGGATAGACGCAAAATTTTCCGACATTTATTGCCAAACACAATTCCAATTATTATTGTGTCAGCGACATTGTCTGTTGCTAGTGCGATTTTGTTTGAATCCGCAATGAGCTTCTTGGGGATTGGTGTTGTTCCTCCAACGCCTTCATGGGGTAATATGATTTCCGCAGCCAACAATTTAGTGGATTTTAACAAACGACCATGGCTTTGGATTCCACCAGGTATGTGTATTTTGTTAACGACAGTGTCCATTAACTTTATTGGTGACGGACTACGTGATGCGTTAGATCCGAAGATGAAGAGGTAATAACAAGGATCGGATGGATAAGGAGAGTTTAAGATGGCTAAAGATCTGGTAGAATTCCGAAATTTACAAACTCATTTCCATACCTCAGCAGGAGTTGTTAAGGCTGTAGATGATGTGAGCTTTAAAATACGTGAAGGTGAAACTCTTTGTGTCGTAGGAGAATCTGGCTGTGGTAAAAGTGTTACCGCCATGTCATTGATGCAGTTAATTGAAACTCCTCCAGGCAAAATTGCAGGGGGCGAGATTTTATTTGAAGGTAAGGATTTATTGAAAATGAGCAAAAGGGAAATGTCGAGCATTCGTGGGAACGAAATTTCGATGATATTCCAAGAGCCAATGTCTTCTTTAAACCCTGTCCTGACCATTGGTCAACAAATTGTGGAGCCAATCTTGCTCCATACGTTATTGGATCGTAAGGCAGCAAAGAAAAAGGCAATCGAACTCATTAATCTCGTAGGTATTCCTCGTGCTGAAAGTATTTTTGACAGCTATCCACATGAGCTTAGTGGTGGAATGCGTCAACGGATTATGATTGCCATTGCGCTAAGTTGCGATCCTAAATTATTAATTGCAGATGAGCCTACGACCGCACTCGATGTAACGATTCAAGCGCAGATTCTTGATCTTATGCGTGATATTAAGAAAAAATTAAATACATCCATTATGTTGATTACACATGATTTAGGTGTAGTAGCAGAAATGGCGGATTACGTAGTTGTTATGTACGCAGGTAAGGTAATTGAAGAGGGTCCTGTACATGAAATTTTTAAAAACCCACAACATCCTTATACACAAGGGTTATTAAAGGCAAGACCTGTAATGGGTCAAAGACAGGAAAGACTATATTCGATTCCAGGGCAAGTGCCAAACCCAATCGAGCTTGGTGTTAATTGTCATTTCCATGATCGATGTGTTTCTTGTATGGATGTGTGTACAGTGAAACAGCCTTCCCTTCGGGCCTATGAAGTACCAGAACATAAAGTATCCTGTTGGTTATATGAGGAAGAGAGGGAAGCACAGTGACACAACCTTTAATACAGGTAGAAAACCTCAAGAAGTATTTCCCAGTAACTGGTGGTGTTTTTCAACGTACAGTTGCTCATGTGAAGGCAGTAGATGATGTGTCCTTTAATATTCATAAGGGTGAAGCTTTTGGCTTAGTTGGCGAGTCTGGTTGTGGCAAAAGTACAATTGGGCGTACCATTTTACGATTACATGAGAAAACTTCTGGTAATGTGTTATATCAAGGTAAAGATATTTATGCGTTACCTAAAGAAGAAATGCGTAGATTGCGTCCTAAGCTACAAATTGTATTTCAGGACCCATTTAGCTCCCTAAACCCTCGGATTAAGGTGGGCCATGCGATTGGCGAGGCTTTATATGATCATGGGATTAAAGATCCTAAAGAAGTGAAGCGTCGTGTGTTAGAAACGCTGGAGATATGTGGACTCGCAAGTTATCATTATGATCGTTACCCACATGAGTTTTCTGGGGGACAACGTCAACGGATTGGTATCGCTCGTGCACTGATTCTAAATCCTGACTTTGTCGTTGCTGATGAGCCAGTTTCTGCATTGGATGTATCCATTCAAGCTCAAATTATTAACTTGTTAAGTGATCTAAGACGTGATAAGCAATTAACTTACTTATTCATCTCACACGATCTTGGTGTTGTTGAGCATTTATGTGATACTGTAGGTGTAATGTACCTCGGTTCTATGGTTGAAATGGCTAGCAAGGATGAGTTATTTGCAAACCCATTACATCCATATACAAAAGCATTGATGTCTGCAATTCCAATTCCTGACCCTACAGCTACAAGAGAACGGATTGTATTGCAAGGCGATATTCCAAGCCCTGTGAATCCACCGTCTGGATGCAAGTTCCATACAAGATGTCCACTAGCGACAGATATTTGTAAACAACAGGTTCCGGAATATCGTGATGTGGGTAATAATCACTTTGTTGCATGTCATTTAGTATAATAATATATTAGGTTGGACACATTTGTGATTTTGCAGTTTGCTATTATTAGCCGTTCTTATCGTTTTTTAGCGATAGGGACGGTTTTTGTAAATTATATGCTATTGTTGTATTCAAAATCCTCAATGTGGTATAGTCGAAAAGGTAGAACTTCGAAATTAGGATCAATAGGTTCGTTACCTTTTTGTAAATTTTATTGATCCTATAGCGATTACAATAACAGTAATTGTAATTCATACTTTTTTTGATGCTATCATTCACTTATATTTCCAGATGGAGGAAAACAATGTTAGAACGGAAAAGTCGTAAAAATAGTAAACCAGCAAAGAAAAAAAAGAATAAGGTCAAAATTGCTAGTATCTCCTTAATTATTATCATCTTAATTGGGGCAGGAGCATATATATATCGTAAGGAAATGGCTGTACTTGCATTTGATTTATTTTTATCGGGTCAAGTTGAAGAGACACTAGAGAAGTCATATGCTCCAATTGAAGGTGATGAGCCTAAGCCTGTAGTGGAAGCTAATCAAGAGATCAAACCTTTTAGTGTATTGTTGCTAGGTGTTGACCAACGTGAAAATGAGCCGGCACGCTCAGATACGATGATTTATTCGATTATACGTCCTATTGATTCTAAAGTATTATTGTTATCAATTCCACGTGATACGTATACCGAAATCGTTGGAAGAGATAAAGAAGATAAAATTAATCATGCCTATGCCTTTGGTGGAGAAAAAATGGCGATAGATACGGTTGAGAATTTTTTAGGTCATGATGTTGGTTATTATGCAGCGATTAATTTTGAGGGATTGCGCGAGGTAGTAGATGCACTTGGTGGTGTAGAGCTTCCAATCACTAAGGATATCGTTAATAAAGAGAAGGCTCATGAAAAGTTTACAATTAAAGCAAATAAGCCACTATATGATGGACAGGAAGCGCTAAATTTTGTTCGTTATCGTGAAGATGGCGCAGATAATCGTACAAAACGACATTCAGTATTTTTAAATGCAATGGTAGACAGAATGCTCAAATTAGATCAGGTTGGGAAAATTCCAGAGTTAATTAGCATGTTAGGCAACAACTTTAAGACAGATATGACACCAAGCTTTATTATTGAATTATCGAAGCAAGTATTGTTAAATCAACGACCTGAGATTAATGGATTCACAATTGCAGCAGAGGGTAAAAGAATGCATGGGATTTATTATGATATCGTTAAAGAGGATGACCTAAATTACGCAAAACAATTAATAGAAAATTGGTCAAATCCAAATACTAAAGCAACAGAACTCCTTAATCCTTTAGACAGAGATAAGCATGAGAAAAATGATGAGACTGAGTTGGGGAATAAAACTAAAAGTCAAAAAAGTCAAAAAAGTAGCACAACTTCAAAAACAAAGTCTTAATAGACCTTATTAGATATATTTATTAATTCCTCGGCAGTCCGGTTTCGGCTGCCGATTTGTTGCCTATGGCAAATCATAGATAATTTTAGGAGGATTTGTTTGTATGAATATTGCATTTTTTTTACTTCCTAAGCATGATGTTGTAGCTGTAACCTTAGATTCTACATTGAGACAAACCTTAGAGCGTATGGAGTTCCATCGTTATACTGCCATCCCGATTATAGGAGATGATGGTGTGTATGTAGGCACTGTGACCGAAGGCGACTTGTTATGGTACATGAAAAATTCAGAGGGCAAGGTAAACTTTGATACAGCTTCAAAATACTTATTAAAGGACGTTCCACTAAAGGTGCACAATAAGTCTGTTCGAATTGATGCTGATATGGAAGATTTAATTTCGCTAGCTAAGGTACAAAACTTCGTGCCTGTTGTAGATGATATGGGGCGTTTTATCGGGATTGTACGTCGTAGTCAAATTATTGAGTATTGTGAAAAGTTTGTTACTGTGGCTCCTTCTAATAAAAAATAGGACGATATGTTGCCATTTTGTGCAATCGGTTTCCTGTTTTATTTTGTGTTATAATCAAAAATAAAGCACTTTTAAGAAGGGTGGAAGCTGTCTACCATGCATAAAGAAATGGATGTGGCTAAACGCGCCAAGGTGATTGAATGGCTTAAAACAGAAGTAATTGATCACGTATCTCGTTTGTTTAAAGGTTTATGGGAAGGCAGCACAACGCGAGTAAGCGATAGTTTAGCGAGCTTAATTGTTAGTAGTTATATTCTTGGTCGCAGACTAGGCATATCTTATCGTGATTTGGATGATACCGTTCTGGAGAAGCTAAAAAAACATAAGCAGGAAGGTCACCAGTTAGAAGACTGGTATCAGGATATTTCTACTTTGGAAGAACATATGCGTAAGAGGTGAATAATTTGAAGTCACGTTTTTCATCGGTGGCATGGAGTTTTGTATATTTGTTATTGTTGTTATCTTTGCCCACTACGCTAAATGTAGTTACCATTTTCTTTATTACGGTTCCTGCATTGATTATGTATACTACACTATCAAAGGCAAAATTTATTAGCTTTGTGATTGGTGTATGGATTATTGCAGGTGTGGTGAGTACGTTAATCTACAATCATTTACACATCGGGCTGTTTGTTATTTTGCAAGCGATCTTTTTTATTATCCCTGCTTTAGTGATGGGACATCTGTACAAGACTAGAGTTTCTGCAATAAAAGTCATTTTAGGTGGAACCGTTTCGATATTATTAGCAAGCTTGGGTATATTAGTCATTGGCGCATCATTTTTTAATTTTAATTTAGCAACTAACATTCAAGAGATAATAAGCATAGCGATGGCTAATGTTAAAAATGTAGCGGACTCTCCAATTGCGGGTAGCGCTTTGTTAGCAGAGGATCTGCCTGAACAGTTGTCTGCGTATGCGATGCATATGCTTCCGTTTACATTAATTATTTGCTCGTTCCTCATTGCTGCTGTTGCTCATACCGTGAGTAGACCAACTCTAAGCAGTATGGGTGTAATCGTACCCAAATTACCTAAGTTACGCGAATGGAAATTACCGCGTTCCCTCGTATTTTATTATTTAATTAGTGTAATTGTTACGATCGTCGTTGGACCTGAGCATAATCTTGGCTTTGTAAGCATGATTTTTGATAACCTCATTCCATTGCTTCGGTTCTTGTTCATTCTTCAGGCAGCAAGCTTTATATTTTTCTTGTCTCATTTCAAAAGGTGGGATCCTGCACTAGCAGTCGTATTGCTTGTTGTCATGTTATTCGTTCCACTTGGATGGTTAATAGGGGTTCTAGATGTCGCCTTACCACTACGTGAATCCATTACTAGATCAAGACGATAGGGTGAGAATGCATGTCTAATTTATTACAAAAACGTTGGCATGGGTACCATTCGGTATGGGTATTTTTGCTGCAGCTTCTACTTGTTATCGTCGTTTCTTACTACAATTGGATAATCGGCTTAGTTTTACTGTGTCTGGTGCTAATTCTTAACTATGGCTTAATTCAAGCTGAGCGCCGTTTTAATAAAGAGCTGACGATGTATGTTACCAACTTAACGTATCGTGTGAAGCGTGTTGAGGGTGAAGCATTACAGCACTTACCCTTTGGCATTGTTTTATATAGCACTGAGCATACGGTGGAATGGCATAATCATTTTGTCTGCGCCATGTATGATAAGGAAACATTAATCGGTGAGTCTTTGTCCGAGTTATTTCCCTCTATAACGTTATCCTCTAAGGATAAAAAAAATGAGGAAGCAAAATCACCTATTGAAGTGACATTAAATGGTCGTTACTACGAGCTAGTTATGAATGAAGTAGAACGTTTAATTTATATTCATGATGTAACAGAGCTTGCAATTATGCGTGAGCAATATGAGGGGGGCAAAGCTGCCCTAGGTATTGTCATGCTGGATAACTTAGATGAAGCAACCCAAGGGATGGATGATCAACAACGTACAGCAATTATTGCTAGAGTTACAACGGTGTTAACGGATTGGGCGAAGCAAAATAACGTTTATCTAAGAAGGTTATCCTCTGAGCGTTCCTTAATGATTTTAAACCAACGTACACTTGCTTTGTTAGAACAAACTAGGTTTGTTATTTTGGATGAGGTCAGAGAAATGACCGCTGATTTAAAGGTACCTATGACTTTAAGTATTGGGCTTGCTACAGGCGTTGATAGCTATAGTGAGCTAGGGGAGCTAGCAGGCTCCAGCTTAGATATGGCATTAGGCCGAGGTGGGGATCAGGCGGCTGTGAAAGTGGGGCAACGCTTATCCTTTTATGGCGGCAAAACAAATGCCATTGAGAAGCGTACACGTGTAAGGGCTAGAGTCATCGCTCATGCTTTGCGTGATTTGATGCAAGAAAGTGACCGCGTCATTATTATGGGGCATCGTATTCCTGATTTGGATGCGATTGGTGCTTCTATTGGTGTGCTTAAGGCGGCAGATATGTTTAAGGTAGAGGCACATGTCGTGCTTGATGGGCCAAATCCGAGTATAGAGCGGTTATTGGAACGGATCGAGAAGGACGAGGCACTTGCAAAAAGGTTTATCACGCCTGAGCAAGCATTAAGCATGATGACGGAGCATACATTGCTGGTGTTAGTGGATAACCACAAGGCTTCAATAACTATGGAGCCTAAGCTAGTTGAAAGAGCACGCCGTGTTGTGGTGGTGGATCATCATCGACGTGGTGAAGAGTTTGTCAACGATGCCGTGCTTGTTTATTTAGAGCCGTATGCCTCCTCCGCTTCTGAGCTTGTGACAGAGCTCCTGCAATATATCCATGAGAAAGTCGTATTAAGTCCACTAGAGGCTACTACGTTACTTGCGGGGATTACGGTGGATACGAAGCATTTTGCACTACACACTGGCTCTAGAACGTTTGAAGCCGCTGCATTTTTAAGACGAATTGGTGCAGATACGGTGATGGTTCAACGGTTATTAAAAGAAGATTTACAAGAATATATTGCGAAAGCAGATATTATTAAGCATGCTCGTATTATTCATGGGCATATTGCACTTGCAGTTACAGAGAGCAATACTAAAATTCCACAATTGTTAATAGCTCAAGCTGCGGATACTTTGCTGAATATGACAAATATTTTGGCTTCCTTTGTGATCAGTGAACGCCCAGATGGCTTAATAGGGATTAGCGCACGTTCTTTAGGCAGTATGAACGTACAGGTTGTCATGGAGCGACTAGGCGGAGGTGGGCATTTGACCAATGCTGCGGTACAATTAGAAGGAACCCAAGCTGAAGCGGAGAAAAAACTGCTTGAGGTACTGGATGAAATAGATCAGGAAGAGGGGTTATTTGAATGAAAGTAATATTTTTGAAGGATGTTAAAGGACAAGGTAAAAAAGGTGAAGTTAAAAACGTATCTGAAGGTTACGCACAAAATTTCCTAATTCCACGTGGGTTAGTTTCTGTGGCAACTGAAGGGAACATGAAGACGTTAGATAATCAGACTGCGGCTGAGGAGCGTCGTAAGGCGCAAGAGAAGGCAGATGCGGAGGCTCTTGGTAAAAAGCTTGAAGAAACGACAGTAAACCTAAAAGCGAAGGCTGGTGAGGGTGGACGTTTGTTTGGGGCAATTACAAGTAAGCAAGTAGCTGAAGCTCTTCAAAAAACAGGTGTAAAAATCGATAAGCGGAAAATTGAGCTCTCAGAGCCAATTCGTACCCTTGGTGTAACTAAGGTAACAGTGAAGTTACATCCGGAAGTGAAGGCAACGTTATCGGTACAAGTAACGGAGGAATAACATGAGCGGAGATCCCTTTTTCGATCGGGTCCCACCACAGAATCTTGAGGCTGAACAAGCAGTGCTTGGGGCGATATTGCTTCACTCTGAGGCACTGATCACCGCGATGGAGCGTGTCCGTACTGAAGATTTTTATGACAAGCCCCATCAGATGATTTATGATGCTATGGTTCAGCTTGGTGAGGAGGGCCAACCGATTGACCTTGTTACGTTGACCTCACGCCTTCAAGATAAGGGTGAGCTAGACGATATTGGCGGGGTCAGCTATTTGGCAAAATTGGCACATGCGGTTCCTACCGCAGCCAATGTGGATTATTATGCGCAGATTATTGAAGAGAAATCGATGCTGCGCCGTTTGATTCGTACAGCAACACAAATTGTAAGTGATGGGTATACTGGTGGCGAAGATGTCTCAGGTATGCTGAGTGATGCAGAGCGTCGTATTTTAGAAATATCGAATCGCCGTTCTGGCAGTGGTTTTGTCGCTGTACGTGATGTGTTGATGGAAGTGTTCGACCGTGTGGAGATGTTGCATCAGAATCGTGGCAATACAACAGGTATTCCATCGGGTTTTGTTGATTTGGATAAAATGACAGCTGGCTTTCAGCGGAATGATCTTATTATTGTTGCTGCTCGTCCTTCTGTAGGGAAGACGGCATTTGCACTAAATATTGCGCAAAATGTAGCAGTACGTGCGAAGGAAACGGTAGCAATCTTTAGTCTGGAAATGTCCGCACCACAGCTTGTACAGCGGATGATTTGTGCAGAGGCAAATCTTGATGCAAGCATTATGCGTACAGGGGACTTTAAAACGGACGATGATTGGTCCAAGCTCACGATGGGTATTGCTGCTTTATCTGAGGCTGAAATATATATTGATGATACGCCAGGTGTAACAGTGGCGGACATTCGTGCGAAATGCCGACGCTTGAAAAAGGAAAAGGGGCTAGGCATGATCCTGATTGACTATTTGCAGTTGATCCATGGGCGTGGCAAGGCTGGCGAGAACCGTCAACAGGAGGTATCTGAAATTTCCCGTACATTAAAGCAAATTGCCAGGGAGCTTGAAGTGCCTGTAATCGCCTTGTCCCAGTTAAGTCGGGGTGTAGAGCAGCGTCAGGACAAGCGTCCGATGATGTCTGACCTTCGGGAATCTGGTTCCATTGAGCAGGATGCTGATATCGTTGCATTTTTGTATCGTGATGATTACTACAATCAGGAAACTGAGAAGAAAAATATTATTGAAATTATTATTGCCAAGCAACGGAATGGGCCCGTGGGCACCGTCGAGCTTGTGTTTTTGAAAAACTATAATAAGTTTGCGAACTATGAGCGAGCACATCAAGATGCATTTGCGGGTTGACCTTAGGGTCAATCCGTTTTTAATTGTTTCCGAACATTTTGTTTAAAAGCTGTATAATTGTTCGGATTTGGATTTGACTTTAAAAATATAGACTGGTAAACTTAAATTGCTGTTTTCTTTAAACATTAAAAAGCTTAAATAAAATTAGTGGATTTTACTTTGCAGGTGGAAGCTACGTTCCAGAGGGTGGCTTCAACCGCTGTTAAAGTCCCATACTTTAAAGGCGGCCGCTTTCGCTTTTCCACCATCCCTCTGTCTCTTCGCTAATGTTAGCAGATGGAACCACTAATTTTGAGATTAAACAATTAAAGAAAAATCGAACCGAAGTATAGAACAAAGAAAAAGAAGATAAATAAATTTCGTGATTTTAGAGCTTAAAAATTAGAAATTTTAAACACGTTAATAACTTTGCATTTATATATAATGCTTACAAATTATGATGCAACAGCATCCAAGCGGGGGTATTCATATGTCAACGGTAGTCGTTGTGGGAACACAATGGGGAGACGAAGGTAAAGGCAAAATTACCGATTATTTAGCTGAAAGTGCAGAAGTAGTAGCACGTTATCAAGGTGGAAATAACGCTGGACACACTATTTTAATTGATGGGAAAAAATATAAGCTAAGCTTAATTCCTTCTGGTGTATTTTATGAAGATAAAAAATGTGTTATCGGGAATGGGATGGTTATTAACCCAGTTGCCCTAATGGAAGAAATTAATTACATTCATGAAAATGGATTCTCAACAAAAAATCTAGTCATTAGCGATCGTGCACATGTCATTATGCCATACCACATCACTCTTGACGTGTTAGAGGAAGATCGCAAGGGACCTAACAAGATTGGGACAACTCGTAAAGGGATTGGTCCTGCTTATATGGATAAAGCAGCACGTAATGGTATTCGTATTGCTGACTTATTGGATGCAGAAGAATTTGAAACTAAGCTTCGCCATTTGGTGAAGGAGAAAAACCATATTATTGAGCAAGTATATGGGTCTGAGCCATTAGACGTTGAGGAAATCTTGACGAAGTATTTAGAATATGCTGAATTTATCCGTCCATATGTGGCTGATACTTCTGTTGTCCTAAATGATGCAATTGATAATAATCAAAAGGTGTTATTTGAAGGCGCACAAGGCGTAATGTTGGATATCGACCAAGGTACTTATCCGTTCGTAACATCCTCCAATCCGTCTGCGGGTGGGGTATGTATCGGTTCTGGCGTAGGTCCTTCCAAGATTCAACAGGTCATTGGTGTTGCGAAGGCATATACAACGCGTGTTGGTGATGGGCCGTTCCCAACTGAACTTTTTGATGAAGTAGGCGATACGATTCGTGAAACAGGTCATGAGTATGGTACTGTAACTGGTCGTCCACGTCGTGTAGGTTGGTTTGATAGTGTGGTTGTTCGTCATGCTCGTCGTGTGAGTGGGTTAACTGGTCTTTCCTTGAACTCACTTGATGTATTAACAGGACTAGAAACGGTTAAAATTTGCACAGGCTACAAATATCGCGGCGAAGTTATTACACACTATCCTGCAAGCTTGAAAATGCTTGCTGAATGTGAAGCGGTGTATGAAGAAATGCCAGGCTGGTCCGAGGATATCACTGGTGCAAAAACATTAGAGGATCTACCTGAAACAACTCGTAATTATGTAACTAGAGTATCTGAGCTGACAGGTATTCCAATTGCGATTTTCTCTGTAGGTCGGAACCGTAATCAGACAAACCAAGTGTTACCTATCTATTTGTAAAATTCACTAGGCTATCATGAACTGATAAGCACGCATGATTGAAAGTGAAATAACGAGCTAATGAAGTAATTATTATACAAGGCTGTCCTTTTCATAGTGAAAAGGACAGTTTTTTAGTTTAAGTAAGTTTTCTTTCCTTGTTTTCCGTCCATACTGATAAAAATGAATTGAACTGCATCAGGATAGGAGGAAACGTAGAGATGAAATGGCTAGGCTGGTTAGGGCGCTTAATCATCACGATTGTTGTGGTGTGTCTTTTAACGGTTGTGACGACAGGTTATGTCGTTAACTATTATATTGAGCAAATGCTAAGTCGCTATCATATTTCAATGACTGATGGTGGGCCAAGCGTTACGGATATTATGAAAGGATTAGTTGGTGTGCAGTCATCAACATCATCGCCTGAGGAATCCAGTAGCACTGGGAAGGATCAAGCGCAAGATAAGGAATTAAATAAAAATAATCTTCCGCCCGCAACTGGTGGCGCCAACGCCGGTAATGGTGATGCTAGTGGAAATGACAAATTAAATCAGAAGGAAAATGTCGTTGTTACGCCCGATGATTTAATTGCTAAAAAAGAAGGCATAGAAGCTAAGGATAAAGAAGCTATTTTTACGATTTTAATGTCTAAGCTTCCTCAAGAGGAAATGCAAAAACTGACAGAGTACATGGAGGGTGGGCTAACCGAAACTGAAGTATTAGCGATTGAGCAAATGTTATCAAAATACTTAGATAAAATGGAGTACGCGAAGGTGATGGAGGTTTTGAAAAAGTAGTTTTTACGTAAAATTTATGGCTCAACACAGAAATCGGTTCTTGACAATCTATGAAGTAAGAGGCTAGGTAGCAGGGAGTGGCTTCAACCGCTGTTAAGGCCCCATTTTCTTTATAATATGTGTTGAATGGATGAAATTGTTTCCTCTCCCTGCTACTTCGCTTTGTTAGCTTTTTGTCAAAAACCGATTTTAAGATTGAGATAAATTTATTATTGTAAATATTGTAAGTAAAATTCAAAATACTAAAAAACCCTTAATTTTTAAGGGTTTTTTGGCATGTTTACCTATAGTTGAAATGTAGGGCTTGGTTATGTTAAAGTAAACATTGGCGACAAAAGGTTAAAATTTTGACACTATTTCATTACAAAATATGAGAATTATCTACAAATTGAGATATTAATAAGGCTCAATCTTGAAATCTGTACTTGACCGCTAACTTAAACTAGCGAAGGGGTAGAGGGATGGTGGAGAAGTGAACACGTCCGCCTTTACATACTGTTTTTCATCGATAAATATATCATTCAAGAAAATCAGGCTGTAACAGTGGTCGAAGTCACCCTTTGCACCGTAGCTGCTTTCCTGCCTTAATCAAGAATTAAATTTAGGAAAACAAGAGAGAATAAAAGCTCAATGGATAGCGATAAAGGAGATTGATATGAAAGGATTCATGGCTTGGGTACAATTTAGTAAAGCACGAATGATTACAATGTGTGTCATTGCAGCAATGTTAATAACAGGTTCAGGTATACTTACGTATAGCTTATATCGAAGCAGTCATACCGTTTCTTATTTCGTTGTACAAATTGGTGGTAAGGAAATTGGAACACTTGATAATGAGCAGCAGCTTCAGGATTTGATGGAGCGTAAGAAGGCACAGTTCAAAACTAAGTATCCTAATGCCAATATTCAGATTAAAGATGTCGGCATTACAATGACTGCTGCGAAGGCATTTAAGGCGGTTACAAATGCAGAGGAAACATTACAGAAGCTAGATCAGCAATTAGAGGTAGAGTCTACTGGGGTTAAGCTGATTGTGGATGGGAAGGTGTTAGGCATCTTACCAACTGAAGCAGATGTATCCAAAGTACTGGAGCAACTAAAAGATCAATATACGCCGGAGACGATAGCGATTGAAGCTTTATCCGCTAAAACAACAAAAACAGGTGGAGCTAAGGCAGACGCTGATAGCAAAAAAGCGACAAAGGCTAGCTCTGAGGTTAAGGTTGAATCAGTTGAATTTGGTGAAAAAATAGATCAAAGTAAGGCTGTAGTTTCACCAGACAAAATTGTAGATGCGAACACGATGCTGGCGCAAATTCAGCAGGGCATGGAAGCAGTGATCCAATATGAGGTCAGAGAAGGCGACACCATCTCGTCTATTGCTAAACGTTTTAGCATTAGTCAGAAGGATATTTTCAAAAGTAACCCTGATGTAAAAGAGCGTAGCATGCAAATTGGTACGATTCTTAATATAAAAGCGACGAAGGCACCACTTACAGTCAGAACAGTGGAGAAGTTATCTGAGGAAATTATTACAGCACCTCAGGTGATTACACGCAAAAGCGAGAACATGAAGGCAGGTACATCCAAGGTTATCGATGAGGGCAGCACAGGGTTAAAGGTGATGCATTATCGGATTACTAAGGATAACGGTGAAGTTGTTGGTGAAGAATGGCTAGGTCAAAATGTAATCACGCCGTCCAAACCAAAAATTGTTGTGCAGGGCACTAAAATTATGGGACAAGGTACAGGTGATTTTGCTTGGCCAGTCTCAGGCGCTTCAATTACGAGCAGTTATGGTAAACGCTGGGGTAGAATGCACCAAGGTACTGATATTGTTTCTTCTAACAGAACAATTATGGCAGCAGATGAAGGCATTATATCGTTTGCAGGTACAAAGTCAGGTTATGGCAATGTAATTATCATTAACCATCAGAACGGGTATGAAACACTTTATGGCCATTTAAGTAAAATTGATGTAAAGGAAGGCCAAGTTGTAGAGAAGGGTGGCGCAATTGGCGTCATGGGAAATACCGGTCGCTCTACAGGTACGCATCTTCACTTTGAAATTCATAACAATGGTACCGTAGAAAACCCAATGAAATATTTGTAGACTTAACAGGACATTTTTGTTGTCAGCGATGACAGCTAAAATGTTCTTTTTTTAGGAGAGAAGGAGTTAGTATGTTAAGATAAGAAATAGAGAATATAGAATAACAAAAGCCTGAAGGCTGGGGTGAACATTGAATATGCAGGGTAAAATTTTAGTTGTGGACGATGAGCGTCCAATTGCAGATATTTTGAAATTTAATCTTGAAAAGGAAGGTTATGAGGTTATCGTTGCCTTTGATGGAATAGAGGCGGTAGAGCTTGCCTTTTCGCAGCAGCCTGATTTGATTTTGCTAGATTTAATGCTGCCTGGCAAGGATGGCATGGATGTATGTCGTGAGGTTCGAACCAGATTACAGACCCCAATTATTATGCTCACTGCAAAGGATAGTGAAATTGATAAGGTGTTAGGGCTGGAATTCGGAGCTGATGACTATGTTACGAAGCCGTTTAGTACCCGCGAGCTACTTGCACGTGTGAAGGCACAAATGCGCCGCCAGCAAAAGCCACCACAGGAAGAAGGCGAAAAGCATCAGGGACTAAGCCTATTTGATTTATTTATTGATACAGATATGTATACAGCATATAAAAATGGCGAGCCACTTGATTTGACGCATCGTGAGTTTGAGCTTGTGCATTACTTGGTGAAAAACTCAGGTAAGGTCATGACGCGTGAGCATTTGCTGCAAGCCGTATGGGGTTTTGAATACTTCGGAGATGTTCGTACCGTGGATGTTACGATTCGTCGTTTACGTGAAAAAATTGAAGATGATCCAAGCAAGCCGGAGTATATTTTAACACGTCGAGGATTGGGGTATGTGATGCGAAGCGCCAAGGCAGGTGGCATTTGAGAATGAGGTTGCCATCCTTCTTCCGTACAATTCAAGCGAAGTTGATTCTTGTATACGTATTGTTAATTTTGATCGCGATGCAACTGATCGGGGTTTATTTTGTCAGCGCGATGAAAACTTCGTTAACAAGCAATTTTACGAAAGAGCTACAGGAACGTGCAGAGCTATTATCTGTACTGGCAGGCCAAAATTTGAATGCCTCAGGGGAATCCGGCGAGGAATCGCTTGAAAACCTACGCGTGCTCGTAAACAACCTATTCAACATTAATGGTGCAGAAATTCAAGTGCTGGATGCCAGCGGGAAAGTATTAACGACCTCCAAGCCCTCTCATGCCGATTATGTAGGAACAAAAAATACACAAACGGTTGTGAGTCGCGCGTTACAAGGGATTCGAGATAATGAAGAATATATTATAGACGAGGATAATGTACGTAAAAAGGTCGTTGCGAAACCGGTTGTATCTGGCGGTAAAATTACAGGAGCAATATATATCGCAGCTTCTATGTCACAGCTGTACGATACGATGGATCAAATTAATAATATTTTTATTTCTGGTATTTTGCTAGCATTAGGCTTAACCGCGGTCTTGGGCGTTATTTTGGCGCACACAATTACTTCGCCGATCAAAGAGCTAACCAGACGTGCAACAGCTGTAGCAGAAGGGCAGTTCCATCAGAATATGCCTGTATTGGGGAACGATGAAATTGGACAACTCAGCAAAGCCTTTAACTACATGACAAGCCGACTCCGTAATGCCTTAGCACAAAACGAGGAAGAGAAGGAAAAGCTAGCTTCGATTTTAACGAATATGAGTGATGGTGTCATTGCAACGGATGAGATGCATCATGTCATTTTGATGAACCTTCGTGCTAGAGAAATTTTGCAGGTGAATGAATCTACTGTGGAAGGGTTGGAAATTACGGAATTGCTTCAATTGTCCGAGGAGGACAAGCAAGTGCTTAACCAAGGCACCATGTACTCTACGTTACTGCAGAACAATAGCTTTGGCGAGGATCACTTTGTAATTCGTGTTACCTTTACACCCATCCATCGGCGTGAATTTGGGATCGTGGGCTTAATTGCTGTATTACAGGATGTCACAGAGCAAGAGAAGCTAGAAGCATCAAGACGTGAATTTGTAGCAAATGTATCACATGAGCTTCGTACACCACTAACGACGATTAAGAGTTATACCGAGGCGTTGGAGGATGGTGCGTTAAATGATCCTGAGTTAGGTCCAAGGTTTACTTCTGTCATTCAAAATCAGACGGAACGGATGATTCGGATGGTTACGGATTTATTACATCTATCTAGACTTGACTCTAAGGAAGCATTATTGCGTAAAAAACCTACTCTCGTGGCGGAAATGATGGAGGAGGTCGTCGATCGGTTTTCCTTCCAGATGCAGGAGAAGGGGATTTATCCAGAAATTATAATCGGTGAAGGTGTGGAAATTGCTCAGCTCGATCGAGATGGTATTGACCAAGTATTAGACAATTTGATCTCCAATGCGATGAAATATACGGGGGAAAATGGACGAATTGTGCTAGAGGCGTATCATACAGAGGAGGGGAGCCTTGCAATTTCTGTTCAAGATAATGGGATCGGTATTCCTAAAAAGGATTTGGATAAAATATTTGAGCGTTTTTACCGTGTGGATAAAGCTCGCTCTCGAAATATGGGAGGCACAGGGCTTGGCTTATCGATTGCCCGGGAAATCGTCAAAGCACATGGAGGTCAAATTGCATTGCAATCTGAGCTTGAGGTAGGAACAAAGGTGACGGTTTTTTTACCCCAAGATCCCCGACAGGAAGAGGGGGGGAGTAAATGATGAAGGAAAGTATGAAGTCATGGTTCCTAACCTTCCTTATTCTGTGTAGCTTACTGCAAAGCTATTTCTTAATTTATCGTTTGCCTGGAGTTGACTCGATTGTTCGCTCTGAAAATAATTATATTCAAACAGTAAACATTGGAAGTCAATTAAACGTTGAAAGTATGCTGTATCCAAGCGAGCTAGTTATTCATTTAGGACAAAATAAGCATAGTGTGCTTTACCCTGAATCTACCTTTTACAATTTAATTTATTCGCGCTTACAAGGGAGACAGTTTGATGGATTTCAACGATATAACCTTGCCAATACCAAATGGGATGAGATTCGTAAGCAAAATCAAGGAATAGAGCTAGAATTTGAGAATGGCATCCCTGTTACCCTATTAAGTAGAGTGATGCAAGTATACCCTGATACATTGTTTGAGGGGGAAAGTGTGGATCGGGTATTAATTTATAATACCGAAAATGACGACCGAGTGAAGGCGTTCTTTTTCAGCTCCCAAGGGAATGTAGTATATGAGGCAACGAAGGTAGATTTCACTGTTCAAGACATTGCGCAAATGATTGATTTTGGTCGGGAGTGGGTTCCCTACAAAATGAAGGATAACTATTATATTCCCCAGAAATCGATTGATATGGTGCAAACAGGATTAAATATCGGCTTGTATTCCACAGATCAGATGCAGCGGAGCTTATTTTTTGATCCTAGTTTAACAAGGTATGTCCGGGAGAAGGATGGCTCTGAGATTTATACAGACAGTAAACGGAGCTTACAAGTAAAGCAGGATCGTAATTGGATCAATTATACGGATCCTGCGGCGCCAGCAGCAAGTCAAAATACACCTAGCCGCAATGTGCTGTCTGCGATCGATTTTGTTAATCAGCATGGGGGTTGGAGTGGGAAATATCGCTTAGCGCAAATCGTAGGTTCTTTAGAGGATAAGCATCGGATTGTGTTTGAACAGTATCACGGTTCAGGGCAATATGGAGCCTTCCCTGTCCTAGATCTCGCCTCATTCCATTATGGAGTGATTACACTTGAAATGAGACAAGGCACAATTACAGGTTATGAGCGTTCCCTTATTTACTTAGAGGAAGAAGTATGGGAGAAAAAAATCGTAGCTTTACCTGGTGGCGAAAATTTGGAGAAGAAGCTTGCTGTCTTAGCTAATGAAGCTGACATTAAGGCATTATATCCAGCATATTTGCCTTCGTTAACGAAGCAAGGACTACTGCTCCAGCCTGTATGGGTGGCTAAATTAAGTAATGGCGCAGTACGCACGATCAATGAGTAGGAAACTTTTATGGGCTCAGATGTCCAAGGTAGGACGCTATGATAGAAGGTCATATCATCCATTTAGTGAGGGGGTTAGTTATGGATTGGGGTCGCGCTAAAAATGTGTTAATTTACGCCTTCTTGTTATTAAATCTTGTGTTAGGATACCAGTTATGGAATGATATTCGTGAACAAGCGGACTCCAATCTGGACTATACCTCACTCGAGCCTGGAATCCAAAAGGTAATGGAGAATAAAGGGATTCGTGTACTCGTAAAGATTCCTTCTGATACCCCTCTGTTAGGTAAAATTGCATATCGATTCGTAAAAGGCGATCAGTCAGGAAAAGTGATTGAATTACCCCAGCCGATAGATAGTAAGCTTATTTTTTCTGCTCGTGATCTTACAAATGCGCTTAAAAATGTGTTACCTGAAATTCAAAATTTTAGATATGATGAAGCAGATAGTAGAGAAGGTGTGTTTGTATTGCATCCACTTGTGGATGAAGACTTTCCGCTATTTAATGTTGAGCTTGTGTTATATTATAGTAATCAGAAAATTATATCTTATCGTATGGAGGAAATTGAGATTAGCAGTTTAGCTGAGGAGAAGGAGCAACGCGTTTTATCCGCCTCTAAGGCTTTAGGCAACCTCATCGAAAATTTCCTTCCAGATGGCTCGGTCATTACACAAATTGAGCTTGGTTATTATGGACAAGTATTTGATTCAGATGCCCATCTTCCTGCCACACCTGCTTGGCGGTTTAAGCTAGAAAATGGTAAAGAGTATTATGTTCAAGGGATTACAGGAGATGTAATTAGCCCTAATTCAAAGGATTTAAAGGAGTAATGAAGCACATGGGACTTAAATTTACAGTATTGTCTAGTGGATCTACGGGGAATGCCACCATTGTTAGTGATGGACAGGTTACATTGATGATTGATGCAGGACTTAGTGCTCGTCGCATTGATGAGCTTCTGGGGGAACGGGAAGTTGACGGTCATCAGCTTGCAGGTATCCTGGTCACGCATGAGCATTCAGACCACATTAAAGGTTTAGGGGCAGTTGCACGTAAATTTAATTTGCCAATTTATGCGAATCAAGGCACGTGGGGAGCGATGGAAAAATCGCTAGGTAAAATTCCTGAAGAAAATAAGCACATATTTGCTTCTGGGGATGCAAAGGATTTTGGCTCATTACGTGTACAATCTTTTGAAATTTCTCACGATGCAGCAGAGCCTGTAGGGTATTGCTTTGATGATGGAACGCATAAACTAAGTGTATGCACTGACTTGGGTTATGCTAGCGATAAGGTAAAAGCAGCGATTGCAGATTCTGATGTCCTTGTGCTTGAAGCTAACCATGACATTGAGATGTTGCGTATGGGACGATATCCATGGAACATTAAACGCCGTATATTAGGCGACATGGGTCATTTGTCTAATGAAGCTACGGGGGAGCTGATGAGTGAACTTTTAAATGGGCGCTTGAAGAGAACCTATTTAGCTCATTTGAGTCGTGAACATAATATACCTGATTTAGCGAAGCTATCTGTACGCGGCTCGATGGAGGATCGTGGTTGTTTTTATCGAGATAGTGAATTTAAGCTGTGTGATACTTATTTTGATCGGCCTACACCTTGGGATATTGTGGGGGCAATATAAATTGATCGAGTTCGCGTTGCTTTTCGCTGATTTCTTCACGAGTCAGTATTCCTTTATCCACTAATAATTGTGTAAGTGTACTTAGTAATAGTAGCTGGTGGTATGCATCTTCCTTTAAATCCGCCAGCTTAGCTAATACATTAACCTCATTCATTGCAGAAGACGAGTGTACATCCATCTAATATCTCTCCTTTTAAAAACCATAATTTCCCTTGTAAAAAACAGTTCGAAAATGACCTTTTTATGGTAAAATGAATCTACTATTCTATTCTTTACTTGTCTAGTATAGTCTGATTTTGCTTGAAACATTCCTAATTTTTCATATTGACTATAAATTTATGTGTATCTTTATGTTTTAGATTGATGTTACAGAAAAAAAGTTAATTTTGGTGAGCAACTAATGCTTGGGATGTAACGTTAAAGTAATAAAGACGATATAGAGATTAGAGAACAAAAATTAGAGAGCAATACTTGGTGTGGAGATGGTCACAGGTGAGAAGGACTTGTGATGGAGGGAGAGATAAAAATGGGACTGTTTGATGATGATTTTTATTCTACAAAGGTAACAAAGCAACATAAGGATGACCCGAATAAGGGAAAAAAGTGGTCACGAGGAAATCGAGGAAGAAAAAGTTCTAAGTTTCAGGTATCTTTAATTACGGCTATTCTTAGCGTAATGGCTACTGTTTTGATTTTTAGCGTTTTTCCACGTCTCCAGCCCTCTCCATTGGCTTCAGGATGGTCCCTTTTTGGTGGAGGAAGCACAGACCCATTTGAACGAATTAGTCAGACTGCGGCACAGGTAAGCCCAGCAGTTGTAAGTATATTAAATCATAATGGTCTAACAGATGAGGGCGAAAAGGTTGCGCTTGGTTCAGGTGTTATTTTCAAAAAGGAAAATGGCAAGGCGTATATTATGACCAATAATCATGTTATTTCTTCTGCTGACCAATTAGAGGTTGTATTGAGCAATGGTAAGTCTAAACAAGCAAAAGTTGTAGGTCAAGACCAGATCAGCGATATTGCTGTCCTTTCTATTGAGGATAGTGGCGTTAAATCTGTAATTAAGATAGGCGACTCTAACAAGGTGAAGTTAGGGGAAACTGTGATTGCGATTGGCAATCCGCTTGGGTTAGGAGGCACGTTAACCTCTGGGCTTGTGAGCTATACAGATCGGATGATCCCAGTATCACTAAATCAGGATGGTATCTATGATTGGGAGCAAGAGATGATCCAGACGAATGCAGCCATTAATGAGGGGAATAGCGGTGGGGCACTTGTTGATTTAAATGGAACGTTAATTGGCATTAATACAATGAAAATTTCAGATACAGGGGTTGAAGGATTAGGTTTTGCGATTCCTGTTAATGAGGCGATGGAAGTTGTTAATGATCTAATGACACATGGTAAAGTGGTACGTCCATACCTTGGTGTGTATACACTTGATCTTGATAATCCTTACTCCGATCTTACCAGCGATCAGCGTAAGGAGCTTAAGTTACCTAACGATGTCAAGGATGGGGCACTAGTGCTAGAAGCGCATGGACCTGCCAAAAAAGCGGGACTACAGCTTAATGATGTTATTGTTGCTCTTGACGATACTCCAATCCATTCGACACGAGAATTACGTAAATATTTGTTTGATCATAAGCAAGTTGGTGATATTATGGAGGTAAGCTACTATCGTAATGGTGAGAAGCTTAAAACGAAAGTAGACTTAACGGATAAGCCTTCAGATACTGAAATTGAAGAGGGCTTAGAGGATGGGCAGCAGTAAGGAAATGTTAGAACCGTATAAGAGTGATTAATAGTGATTAAGAGTGATCATACTTTATATGGCTACTAGGACTAAGCTAGCTGCGATATCAACGACCTGTTATTAGATCATGTGAAACTGCTGAAGATGGAAAGGAATGCTGGTAGGTTATGATTATCGTATGTAAGGATCATGTAGAATTAGCACTGGATATGTTCGTGGATGAATATGAGGAAGCACCTGATGTAGTGGACCTGAAGGAAACGAAGTTCGCTAGCTGGGATCCTCCAGTTACTTGTCAGGAATGCGATAAGAAAGCGGAGTTTCTAGTCGTTTAAAATAGGATGGGGCTTAACAGCTAAGTATTTAAATCGTAAAGGCTTAGTTAAGTTAGTTAGGATGAGAAAACGGATTAATGCTGTGGGGGTGACCCCGCTGTAGTTAGTCCGTTTTTTTGTTTTTGTATTATTGAAATAAAATGAAAATAACGCTATAAAAGTTGCCTTATACAATTGTTTCTTATAAGTAAAACGAGGTGAATAGGATATGACAGTATCCCTGGTAGAGATGGGGATAATATTTTATTCATGTGTTAGCTTTGATACAATAGAGAATAGAAAAATGCAGCATAGAAGAGTAGTTAAATAGATTTATAAATAGGCATAAGGATAAATAGACAGATAAGTAAATTAATAAATAAGGTTCGACTATAGCTTAGGAGGCGCATAAATATGGACAAGACCTTAAAAGACCGCATTACAAAGTGGCATGAGGCTGATGAGCATGAGGAAATTATTGATGAGCTTGAAGGCTTAGACCGATCCTTATGGGACTATGAATTGATTGGAATTTTGGGGCGAGCATACAACAATGTTGGAAGATATGAAGAGGCAATTTCCTTGTTTATGAAAATTGCGGCAGAGGGAGAAAAGGATCCGCTGTGGCATTTTCGTATAGGGTATGCCTACTTTTATTCCTCTCAGTTCCAAAATGCGATTACCGCCTTTAATAGAGTGCTAGAAAGCAATCCAGAGGATGAGGATGCCAAGGAATTTCTCAAATTGAGTAAAATTTCTGTTGATCGAGCAAAGCATAACGAGAATATTCGAAAATTAGCGATTGAGCGAAGAGCTGCTGAGTATAGGCAACCTCTATTTGCGGGTATGGATTTATCTCAATTCTGGGACGATAGTGAGTACGCTTTAGATGCTTATGTGTTAGCACCTCCTACAGAGGAATTAATTAAAAGTGTAGAGGAAGAGCTAGGATATAAGCTACCCGCCTCGTATGTAGAGTTAATGAAGAAGCATAACGGTGGTGTTCCGTTAAACACTTGTTTTCCAACCGAACTTTCATCATATTGGGCAGAGGATCATATTGCGATTACAGGGATTATGGGAATTGGACGAGAAAAGATGTATTCACTTTGTGGTGACTTAGGAAGTCAATTTATGATCGATCATTGGGGATATCCTGATATTGGTGTTGTGATCTGTGATTGCCCTTCGGCTGGACATGATGTGGTGATGTTAGATTACCGTCATTGTGGAAAAGATGGAGAACCAGAGGTGATTCATGTGGATCAGGAATCAAATTACGAAATTACTTTTCTAGCACCTGATTTCGAGTCGTTTATTCGGGGACTAGTGAGTGAGGATGAGTTTGAGTATTGAGGGAGATTAGGAGTAATACTTTAATACAGTGAATAAAAAGAAGGACAAGTCAAAGGAAGGACAAGCTTAAGGGCTTGTCCTTCAATGAGTATGGAATGAGTATAGCGGTGCGACAGTTTAAGAATGTTCTAATTGTCTGAATTGTTAGCTGTGGTAGGGTCAGGTAGAGCTTTTTCCTCAAATGCCTGACGACCAAACAGTCCAACTATAAAAGCCACAGATGTCAAAATCGCTGCTAGAAGATACAAGTTCACAATGCCAAATTGTTCAGCTAGCCATGCCATGACAAGGAGCGAAATACAGAATGTCAGGTGTAATAGGGATGCTTGCGCAGACATTACCTTTGGTAACATGAGCTTGCCCACACTGCGTTGAATCAGGGTGCGTCGGTTAATTACGGATAATTCTGTGAACGGTCCCGTTAGCAAGATAAGTACAAGTGCGATGTAAGGCTGTGTATTCAAGGCATAAAGTACCGTAAGTATGCTATAACCAGCCATACCGATAAGCATGGCTCCGAGGTAACGATTACCGATTAAGCGTGTTGCTGAAAGTACTAATAGTCCACCTCCTAACGTTCCTGCAAAGTAGGAGGCATTAATGAAGCCCCACCATTCTTCGCCTTGTCCAAGCGCTACCTGAACAAAGGCAAGTGTGAATGCACCAACCCATACCGAGCCGCCTAGCATGTCAATGATGTCCATGAATGTTAAAATTCGCAGACGGGGAGTTCGCCAAATCATTTTCCAGCCCTCTGTCAGGGTATGCCATTTTGAATCAGGTGTAGATTCAGGTATAGATGTAGGTATAGATGTAGACGTAGGCTCTGTTTCTTCCGTCTTTGGTGCGATCAAGGCTGGGATCGCTGATGGTTCCTTGATGCCAAACGAAAATACAGCCGCTAGTCCGTAGATGATAGCAGTTAGCAGTAGTGTTGAACTAGGCCCTATAAAAGCGATGACTAGACCACTTAATCCCCAGCCTGCAAACTGTACAACCTGATCGCTGACGCTGATAAGGCTATTTGCCTTGAGTAGTCCTTGCTCCTGAGTGATGAGTCGTGGTACAAGGGCATTCCGAGAAGGAGTAGTCCAGCCATCGAGGAAGGACATGAAGAAAACAAGGCCAAAAACGATCATAAGCGAAGCATTGGCTCCGTTCAGTTGTATGTAAAGAGATAAAAGCACAAATAAAATAAATTGCCCACTTTGTGAGATTAGCAAAAGTGAAGATAGCTTGTAGCGATGGATAAGCAATGGTGCAATAAAGCCACTTACCATCTGAGCAAAGCTGCGCATTAACGGCATTAGGGCTGCAGATACAAGCGAATTTGTCTGGTCTAGAACGAGTACCGTCAACGCCATAATATATAATACATCGGCGGCATTTGCCGCTGTCTGGGTTGTCCATAGGAAATAGAAGGGACGGGTTAAAATCCGTGATTTCATAACGTGCTGGTCTCCGTTTCTAAATAAGTGTTAATTAATGATAAAATGGATCAAATTAGGATAAGAATAGCGGAAGCTGTTAGGTTTGATAAGAGAGATGATGAATTAAGATATTCTAAATTACAAGAAATAAGACTTTAAAAAAATATAGTATGAGGAAAACTAAAATTAATAGTGAAAAAGTTCATTGCATACAGGTCAAGGTATACTTGAAATGGATTATGTAGTGTTACATATAGAATCGGAGGAGCAATATGTTTATTCAAATCATTGGCGTCGGCAAACTGAAGGAGAAATATCTCGTGCAAGGGATTGCGGAGTATGCCAAGCGGTTAACGCCGTACCTCAAATTTCAAATGATTGAGGTTGCGGATGAGAAGGCGCCCGACACGCTAAGCGAAGCGGAGGTCGAGCAGGTGAAGGAGCACGAGGGCGAACGCATCCTCGCGCATATTAAGGGCGAAGCGCATGTGATTGCGCTCGCGATTGACGGCAAGCTTTACAGCTCGGAAGAGCTTGCCGATGAGATCGACAGGCTTGGCACCTATGGGACAAGCCATGTCGTGTTTGTGATCGGCGGCAGCCATGGGCTCGCCGATCAGGTGCTTGCACGCGCCCAAAGGCGGATGAGCTTTGGGCGCATGACGTTGCCGCACCAGCTGATGCGGCTGGTGCTGGTGGAGCAGATTTATCGCGCTGTGAAGATAAATCGGGGGGAACCGTATCATAAGTGATAGTAAAGGAAATAAGACGTGAAATTGTATTAAGCAGTCCATAAATCGAACAAATAAATCAGTAGTGAGATGGAAAAGGGATTAGTGTATATTTAACGAATGTAGTTATGACATTATTTAATAATAGATATTCTATAGTGAGCTTAATTCTAGGGATAATTCAAATATGAAAACAGGTCTTTTTTATTATAGATTTTTTATTTTATAAGTATATTTTCCCAAAAGGGAATAATTAGGATATAATTAAATTAGAAAAGGGTGAGACTTTATGGCTACAGCTGATCAAATAAAGCTACTTATCCAGTCACATTTTGACCAAGATGATGAGCGTTTCAAGACAATTGTATTACAGGTAGCAGCTTACGAAGCCCAAAAAGGGCACAAAGCATTTGCTCGAGACATTCGAGATATTGTTGATAAATCTAAAAAGGCTAATTCTTCTAAGATTATTCCTTTCAACAAAGATTTAAGTGACATGATATTGTCCGATGTAGTTGACAGCAGACTTACGGATTTGGTTGTAGCTGACGAAATTAGAAATCGAATAGAACGTATAATTAAGGAGCGTATTAATCGAGAAAAGTTAAAAAAGCATGGCTTAACTAACAGACGTAAATTACTGATAGCAGGTCCACCAGGGACCGGTAAAACTCTAACTGCATCGGTGTTAGCTGGGGAACTTAATTTACCATTTTGTACTATAATGGTTGATAAATTAATTACTAAGTTTATGGGAGAAACAAGTGTAAAACTTCGCCAAATATTCGATACGATTAGAGAAATACAAGGTGTATATCTTTTTGATGAGTTTGATGCTATTGGAACTGAAAGAAGTATGGATAACGATGTTGGCGAAATGAGAAGAGTTCTTAATTCTTTCCTTCAATTTATTGAGCAAGATAATTCGTCCAGTTTAATTATAGCTGCTACAAATAACCCAAAGATGCTGGATCAGGCCTTATTTCGAAGGTTTGATGATGTATTACATTATAAGCTGCCTGATGATGGACAAATATTACGACTTATAATGAATAGATTAGCAGAGTTTTCCTCCGAGAAGCTAGATTTAAACAGAGTTGTAAGTGAAGCAATAACACTTAGTCAGGCTGAGATATCTAAAGCCTGTGATGATTCCATAAAGGAAACAATTTTAAGCGATAAATCTTTTGTAGAAACAGAGCACTTGGTACAAATGCTTCAAGAAAGAAAAGATGCATATACATGAGGTGAATAAGTGAATGAGCGGTAATAGCCGAGTAAACTTTTTCTTAAATGATAGGGCGTCATCGTATCCGTATACTTCCAAAAATCAAGGTGGCGGTAACTCTAAAATAGTACCAATAGAAGATCGAAAAATTCATAGTTTAAGAATATCAAAACAACTTGAGAGTGCTTGGAATGAAGCGCAACTACTAAAAGATAAGAGAACTGCTGTATCATTACCGACAAAAAACGGTGTATATCTCGAATTTTATAGTGCTCCAGAATATGAACTTGCCACAAAAAGTCTAGAAAATCGTAGATCAGGTATAAGGTTAATGAATGTGAGATTGGAGAAGGAGGGAGATAAACCTGTAAGAAAGGCTACGGTGTTTATTCCTAAAGGAAAAGAGCACTATTTTTTGAAAAGGATCGAGGAATATTCTGATGACAAAAAACTCACAAAAGGCGGAAATCCTAAACACGAAAATTTAATTGCAAATATAGGGAATATTCGTTTAGCTGTCCTTGAATCGTTCTGGTCAGCTACCGATACAATGTGGATACCACAAGAAGACCCTAAATGGTGTGAGGTTTGGTTAAACAGTGATGATGTTGAAATTGAAAAGGAGTTTAGAATTCTTTCAGCAAGTCTAAATATACCTTTGCAGGATGAGACATTACACTTTCCTGAACGAACAGTTGTATTGGCTTTCACCAATAGGTCACAACTTGAAGAATTAATAGCATCAAGTCCTCATATTGCCGAAATAAGAAGAGCAGCAGAACTAACGAGCTTCTTTGTTGATTTAGAGAACAAAGAACAAACGGATTGGGCAAGAGAGTTGCTAGACAGGGTCACTGTAGATGAGAGTTCACTTGTCAGTGTATGTATTCTTGATACAGGTGTTACCAATGATCATATGTTATTAAAACCACTACTTAATGATGAGGATTGCTATAGTTATAATACTGAATGGGGAACATCGGATGATACAGGGCATGGGACGGCTATGTCTGGGCTGGTGGCATATGGTGATCTACAAGCTCTCTTGGAGGGAAAACAAGGTGTTGATCTAGTACATAAACTAGAATCAATCAAAATACTACCACCCAACGGAGAGAACGATCCCCAATTGTATGGAGCAATAACAACTCAGTCAATAAGTCGAGCAATAATCAATAACCCGGAAAGAAAAAGAATCATTTGCATGGCTATTACTGCACCCAAATATACTAAAGGTGACGGAAGTCCGTCATCTTGGTCTGCGGCTATAGATGAACTGACTGCTGGTGTTTTAGATGATCAAAGGAAATTATTCGTAGTTTCCGCGGGAAACTTGGTTGATTCAGATGATTGGAAGCAGTATCCTACTAGTAATAAGCTGCGTCCAGTACAAAATCCCGCTCAATCATGGAATGCTTTAACGGTAGGGGCATATACAGAGAAAGTGTTACTTGATAAGGGTAAATATATGACTCATAAGACTGTTGCACCAACTGGAGGTTTATCTCCATATAGCTCTACCTCGTATACTTGGGACAACAAATGGCCAATAAAACCAGAGATCGTTCTCGAAGGTGGAAATCTCTTGAAGGAGGAGTATGGGTGTTTTCAAAGCGAGGAACTCTCAATCCTTACCACGTTCCACAAACCATTGAACAGGCAGTTCGATACAATTTGGGCTACTAGTGCGGCAACAGGATCTGCTTCATGGATGGCAGGACAAATACAAGCTCAGTATCCTAATGCTTGGCCAGAGACAATTCGAGCGTTATTAGTGCATTCAGCTGAATGGACTGAAACAATGAAAGAACAGTTTTTAGGTGGAACAAAGAAAGGCGATATAAAAGAGTTATTAAGGATATGTGGTTATGGCGTTCCGGATTTGGAACGAGCGTTGTGGTGTGCGAAAAATAGTGTGAATATGGTCATTCAATCCGAATTGCAGCCTTATACTAAGATTGATAATAGGTATGTGACAAAGGATATGCACATTCACGAGATTCCATGGCCGAAGGATATTCTTTTAAAGTTGGGGGAAACAGAAGTTTCAATGAGAGTCACCCTATCTTATTTTATTGAACCAGGTCCAGGTGAAGTAGGATGGAAAGATAGATACAGGTATGCTTCTTGTGCGTTAAGATTTGACGTAAATGGTTTAGACTCAAGAGATGCTTTTCTAAGAAGGGTTAATGCCGCAGTTGAGTCCGAAGATGATAGTTTAGAGGGGGTTGGCGGGGCCAATTGGTTAATTGGTCCTCATACTAGGCACTTGGGGTCAATTCATTCTGACGTCTGGAGCGGGACTGCTGCAGAATTAGCCTCTAGTAATTTAATAGGTATCTATCCAGCAGTAGGTTGGTGGAGAGAAAGGAATTGGTTAGGACGTTGGGATAAAAAGATCAGGTACTCATTAATAGTGTCGCTACAAACACCTGATCAAAATATCGATTTGTATACGCCTATCTCAACGCAAATAGAACTTATGAATAGAACTGAAATTATAAATAAAATCTAATTCATGTTTAGTTATTGCCAATCAATATCCAAAGAGGTAAGTAAATGGAGATTCCTAAAAAAATGCAATCCTCCGATATGATTTATTAATAAATCAGGCATTAGCAATTGCCGACAAAGAATGGTTCGAAAAACTGGTTAAAAAGAAAAATGAACTTGCCGCTTTAGAAAAGAGGTGCGCCGTGACTTTGGTTTTATGATTAGTTTATGTAGGTAAGCCTTTGGTTTTGCACCCGGTTAAACTTACAATGGGGAATAAACACAGATGCCCTGTTGAAACAGTCTTAGACACTAAGAGAGAAAGTTTAAACGTTAGGATTCACGGATATCGACGTTTATGCAGTAATCTAATTGCTTAGCAGACGCTAAAGCAACTTAAAAACTTCAACTACTTAGATACCTTATAGCACTTGAGAACACATAATTGTGTTTCTGAGTGCTTTTTTTCGTTTTTAATAGAAGTTTTGTACTGTACCACAACATGTTCCTTTGTTTTTGGCAGGTAATTAAATTTTATACGAGAGGTCGGTCATCACGTCAATGGTACCGTATCATAAATAAGAGCAAGTTTTTGTATTGGCATAATATCTTCATTGTGTGTGAAAGGAAAGAGCTGCATGACAAAGAAATGGATCATCCCTGTGTAATCTTACTTGAAGAACAAGCACCCAATGGTATAGACATTGTGCAATTTGTGAAAATCCAAGCAGCGGAATCGGGTCGTCTGGGGGAAGGAAATCCGAAAGTCCCGCTTGATGTTGATTTTGGATAACCCTGGAGTCTGAGAGGATCGGGAGAAATCAGTTTCTATGCAGTTCAGTTTCTGGATAACGTAATTACAAATAAAATAAACGCATTCTAAAAAATGGTCTTGTAACTGAGGGCCATTTTTTTATTCACCAAATGAAATAATGCCACGCTTTTATAATCCCTATTTTTTTGTCTGTTTTTATAAAAAACTTGTAGCTCTTTAATACTTTTTTAATGATTCGTTGTGCTTGTAAAAAGGATGAACCGTCTGGTGAATAGACAAGTTTAAGGAATTTAAATTTCAGCCCCCTTGCTTTAGATCGGATTATCTGATCTGTCTATGAGGTTTTGCACAGAATTTCGCGCTTTATTGTCGAGTATTGTCTATTTTTTGTATAGATCCTTCTAATATGATAGAAGGGAACGCTTTGTAAATTGGACATATTTCCCGCTACAGTATGTACGTGGCGATGGTGGCCGAAGGAAAGGGGGAAAAAATAATAACGCAAGGTCAACGGCCTGCATACCCTGGCATTCATCCGTTTGTACGAACTCTTTAAGATTTCGATGATGGAAAGGATCGCTGGACCTAGGCAAAATAGCATATGTTTTTTTGCATGAGCCGTTATATCGGGCAGATGATCTTGCTGTCACCAAAATATGTTTTAGAGATTTAGAGGATGGGGAGGTTTCGGTATTGAAACAAAAACGTAGTATAGGTAAACCGTTGCTGTCTTTATTTATGGCAATTTTGTTTGTCTTGCAGACAGTGACGTTCTCTGCTGGTGCATATGCGCAGAGTGCGCCAAATGATTCCGGAACGGAAGCAGTCAGTGAATCTACTGGTACATATGCAGAGAGTGCGCCAAATGATTCGGGAACGGAAGCAAACAGTGAATCTGCTGGCGCAGATGAGGAGAGCGCACCAAATGACTCTGGAATGGAAGCAGACAGTGAATCCGCTGGCGCAAATGAGGAGAGTGCACCAACTGATTCCGAAACGGAAGCAGTCAGTGAATCTGATTCGCCGAGCTTGGAAGAATCGCTGTCAGCACCTGAGGAGAAGAATGATAAAGCGCCCAAAAATTTCACTCTGATGGCGGCAGGCCCGACGGACAAAACAGCGGTGTTTATGGAAGCGAATGCAATCTTTCCGCTAAAGGTGACGCAGGGAACTGACATTGCCCCAGGCGGAACTATTCAGGGCCGGCAGGCATTTACTCTCATATCAGAAGGTCTCAAGGTACCAGTAAATGGTGATGACCCAAATCCAACCAATGCAGATCCAAGCAAATACATCCAAAAGGGTGACTGGATTGAGCTGAAGAGAGAAGACTATTTCAAGGAAGTAGTACTGCCTCCAGTTACCAAAAACTTGATGGCAACAACTGACTATGGTTTGAAACAACTTGGCACCGCCTATTTTACTCAGAATAGCATCAAAATTGTATTTAATGGCGATGATACGTTTTTCAATGGCATTGGAGTAAACGTTACCTTTAGCTTTGATACCACTGCCAATTCGGATTTGACTGGCATAGAATATGGCGATACAAAGCCTATCTCGATTTTCGGGGGAGAATATCAGCTAAAGAACCCAGATGTTACAGCGAAATACAATCTCACGTTGACCTCACCGGGAATGAGAAGTAGTTCCTGGGCTTATCGTATAATTAATCCCGATTTCTTTGTAGCGGGAGCGATTACTTGGCAGTCTACTGTATCTGCCTTCGATCAATTTGATAATAAAATTAAACTACCTTTGGATGGGAAGACATTTTATACGAACCCTGCTTCCTATAATATGGATTCCCCTTCATCTACGTATCGAGTCAGTGGTATCTATATGCCAGGTTCATTCAAAGTAAATGATGAGCTGGTAGAACCAACCATTGATGCCAATGGCGCTCTAAGCTATGTCTTCCCGAAGGGAACGGGTATAGATCCGAAGGTCGAATATAAAACCTGGATTCCAAAGGGAGGCTACTATTACGAGTATCGGAGTCCTGCGGGCGATCCTGGTCGTGCTGTGAACATGAACGGCAAAGTGGAGCTGAAGGATGGCAATGTTGTACTTGGGAATAGAAATCTGGAAATTGTTTTTGCTCCCGACTGGATTCAAGCCAGCGCCTCGTATGACAATTCTAATGAAACAATCATATGGAAAATCACTGTTAACCAGTATAACAAAAAAGGGTTAAAGGACTTTACCATCACAAATGTATTACCTGCTGGGCTCGACTTCTCATCAGCTGAATGGCAGACGTGGGAGGATGGTGTTGCATCTGAGTTACAACCGATTACACCGGATGCCAACAGCATTTATTCATTTGGGAATATTAACGGTAGAGTGGAACTGGTAATTAAGAGCAAGGTAACAAGTGGTTCTAACTTTAGAATTGACCCGCGTGCCAACTGGAATTTGGATACACCGGACGGTATTCAGAACAATGATGCGACAACTGGTTTAAGACCTGTCTCAGTAACTGACGAGGCAATCGTGACGATCGGTGCGCATACTTTTACAAAAAGTGGATCTGTTTCGATGGAGGATTATAACCTCGGTGCCATCACATGGACTGTTAATCTAGCGCCACAGTATGCCCTGCCAGATGCGGTGGTATATGACGTGCTGGTGCATGGCGGAGATTTGAACGTCTTGGATAATGCAGTAGATACAACCGGCGAGGTTAGCCCAGAAACGATTGCAAAAATCAAAGCCAATGTTAATACTTCTCAGCTGTGGAAGCAGTATCATTTGGGAACCTTGAAGAGCGTAACCAATGCAACCAGCTTAACCATGAAAGCCATTCCTTTGACGGTGGACGGAGAAGTGGTGGCAGATTTAATCAAGGTGACGGGATACACCGACCAAGCTTCATCCTTCAGCTTCCGTGCACTTGAGACCAACCCAGATATCCTCTTTAGACAGGATACGAACACAGAGAAAGCACGTTGGAATCGGGCTTTGCTATTTGACGGCGGAGCTATAAAAAAAGCGGAAAACTACGCCAATCTTCATTTGCGTATGCTGAACAAGGATATGCTTACGGCATCCTATCCTATTAAGAGGGATGGGAAGGCTGACACATGGTATACCCCGAACAATGTTAACCGTTATATCGGTTATGATGGTTCATCAAGCTTTGACGAATACACCTTGGCTGGTTATGACCGGACAACCAAGACGGTCACCTTCAGACTAAGCGTTAATATGCCGGGCTACAATACGGTTGAAATGGCGAAAAGCGGTGGAAGCCGGGTCATAACCGATGTGAAGCTGGTAGATACCTTGCCAGAGGGATGGGAGTTCATTCCGTTTTCCGCGGAGAAGGATTTTGAGCTTTGGAAAGGTTATTCGGATAATGGCAGCGGCACTGGATATGGGTTTCGAAACAACGCTGTTTCAATCATCGAGCCAAACGACCCTGCTCATGTCGTAAACTTCTCCCATAGTGGCAGCGAAGGCACCTTCACCTTCTCTAAATTGGAAGGCCCTTATGTCATCTTGGTAAAGGCAAGACCTTCGAATGAAGCTTTGGCGAAGTATTTGGACGAATACACGACCAATGGCACAGACAAACAGGAGCTGTATAACAAAGCCGACCTTCATATGACATGGGGGGGAGTAGAGAAGGTTCTTACTGAACAGCGTAAAATTATCGTGCCCATTCAGACCTTGGCCAAGTTGGTAACAAAGCCAGTTCCAGGGGTACTTGAATGGACGGTGAACTATACCCCTCCATTTAACATGAAGCAAGATGTTTATTTGCAGGATACTTTAGGTGCAGGGATGAATCTGCGTTATGAAGGAAACGGAAAGCTTGTGCTGACAGCGCCGAGTATGGCGGTCTATCCTGCAAAACTGACTGCCAGCGGTACTCTGGAACATGAGGGTGCAGCACTGGACTTAAGCGACCCGAATGCTGAAGTGCAGGTAGAAGTTGCACCAGGCACAGAAGGCACCACAGTTCTAAAATTCAAAATGAAAGACCCTAATAAGTTTTATCAGTTTGTGTATCAGACAGAAGTTGATCCGTCTAAAGTGAAAGCTGGGGACAAAATGGGCAATGAGGTGAAGCTGGAGGGCGATGACAATCTGAAATCTGTCAGTGCCAGAAGCGAAAGTACGCTGGACAGTACAGACGTGGCCGGCAGTTCAAGTACCAATGCTTTGCTGCCCCTGAAAAAGGTAGATCCCGATGGAAATCCGCTGAAAGACGTAGAGTTTACACTCTATAAGAAGAGCGACGGAACTCAAATCGCCCAAGGAACTACCGATAGCGGAGGAAAACTTAATCTGCTTTTCCCAGACCCAGGCTATTATGAGCTGAAGGAAACTTACATTGACACAAATACTTGGTTGCCAACGACAAGAGTTTATCAAGTATATGTGGGGAATACGCCTGGGAAGCCCATCTGGGTAGATGGCGTGAAAGTAACCTTTGATAGTCCGCTGATCGTGCCTACGCCGACCCAAGGCAAGTTGACTATTTCTAATAAGGTGGAAGGCAACGGAAGTAATTTGAACAAAGAGTTTGAGTACACCGTGACCTTCGTTGGCGATGGCAAGGACGGAGAGTACACCTTTAAGAAGTCAGATAATACGTTTGGTACGATTAAGAACGGAGACAAGATTACCCTCAAGAACGGACAAACTGCGACGTTGCAGGCATTGCCTGCGGGTATGGATTATAAAGTAACGGAAGGCGATTATACGACCGTTGACGGTTATACGACTGAGCCTGGGACGAGAGAGCTGTCAGGCAAAATCATAAACAAAGGCGATCACAAAGCAGATTTTGTCAACAAACGATACGTTTATAATCTGAACGTGAGCAATACGGTCATGGGTAATGGCGGTGACAAAACGAAGGAATTCGAGTACACCGTCAACTTTGAGGATACAGGCAAGGATGGAAGCTATGCGTATACGAAGTCGGATGACAAGACAAGTACACCAGGCACGATCAAGTCTGGCGAATCCTTCACCCTCAAGAGTGGAGAAACACTGAAAATTGTGGGACTGCCGAACAATCTGAAATACACGGTTACCCAGAAAAACTACACGGCGGATGAGTACGTGACTACTCCTCAGGAACAGAACCATACTGGAGTTATGAAAGGCACTGATGAAGATGCCCCGTTTACGAATACGCGAGTCTTGAAGGGCGGACTGCTCATCAGTAACGCGGTTAAAGGTAATGGCGGTGACAAAACGAAGGTATTCAATTACATCGTTGCCTTCACAGGAGAGGGAGCCGATGAATCCTATGACTATGTAAAGTCGGACGGCACCAAGGGTAAAATTAAGAGCGGAGATACCTTCGAGCTTACTGATAGCCAGACGATCGTTATGCAAGGACTTCCAACGTATCTCGAGTACAAGGTGACTCAAGATGATTATTCGGAAGACGGCTATGTGACAGATCCTGAACTTTTCGTTCACATGGGTTCCATTCCAGCGAAAAGCGCGGCTGAAGCACACTTTGTCAATACCCGTCAGCTTCCAGTTCTGGAAGGCGTGCTGCGTGACAACAACACAGGAGAAATCATCCCGAACGCGGAAATCATCGTAACGAACAAGAAGACCAACGAGCAGCAAACGATTTGGACGAACGAAAATGGTGAATATTCGGTTCTGGCCGCAGCGGATACGAACTATACGATCACATATACGAAGTTGTATCACGTTGGTGGGAAGGATGTCCCTGTCAAGTTCACCCAAAAAGGAAATGTGAACAACGGCGTGACGAACGAGACCGTTCCAGCGGACATTACGGCGGTAGGGATCGTTTTGTTCAAGCAGTTGAATGGAACGAAAGAGCTATTCAATAATGTCTTTACCAGCAAGATGTCTATCTATTTGAAAGACAAGGACGGCAACTATATTCAGGAGAACGGTCATCCTAAGGCGTTTCCGATGGCTTCGAACGGAGCCTTCTCCGTGGAAGGGCTAAGCGAGCAGCAGTATACCATGGAAGTTCGCTACCAAGCTGAGACCGGTGAGGAACTGCTCTTAAACGTGACGAAACTGAACGTGAATGCTAACGGAGAACTAAATATTTCTGAAGCATTGGTCGACCCTTACGGTACTGTATATGATGAAACGACAGGAAATGCAACCACTGGCAAAAAAATTGAAGGAGCCAAAGTTACATTGTATTATGCGGATACGCAGCGCAATAGAGATAAAGGCCGCACTCCAAATACGAAAGTAACGCTTCCTCCGGTTCCGAATTTTGCGCCGCATGACAACAAGAGTCCTGAGCAGGATAGCGACGCTAATGGATTCTATGCATACATGGTGTTTCCTGAAGCCGATTATTATTTGATCGTAACGAAGGATGGATACGAGACGCACAGAAGTGATACGATTTTTGTTGACTTCGACATTGTGAAATATGATGTGCCGATGAAGCCGTTAAACAGCGGCGGTGCACCAGGCCCTGTTAACCCTGGACCAGGACCAGTGAATCCAGGCCCTGTTAACCCTGAACCAGGACCAGTGAATCCAGGTTCTGTCAACCCTGGACCAGAGCCAGTAAATCCAGGCCCTGTCAGCCCTGTTCCTGACCAGCCTGGCAACGTCAACAATGGGACTAACAACATCGACGATGTGGCTGATAAGGCTGGTAACGGAATTGGTAATGTCGGTGACTTAGCCGATAAGGGTGTGGGCAATGGAAATAACGATTTGGACGATGCTCCGCAAACCGGAGACAACAGTGCATCACCATTCTTTTATATGATGTTGGCACTGATGTCCTTGGCGACGATCGGGTTCTGTCTAATCGGCAACAAGAAGAAAAAGCACATCCAATGATCGGAAAGGCGGTAAGAAAATGAGCAAAACTAAAAAGATTCTTATCGCCATTTCCTCCCTTGTATTGGTATTTTCCCTCGTTAATATAGCAAGAACTTTTCTAGGGGATTATGCCGAGAAACAGAAAATCGAACAATTGACTAAGGTTTGGGAGGAAGGGTCAGGCAAAGGCGGAGGGGATGCATTCCCCTCCCTTTTGTTCAATAAGGCGAATGAACAGGTCATGCTTTCTGAATTTCGAGCACTTTACGAGAGGAACCCGGACATCGTCGGCTGGCTGAAGATGGATGGGACCCGAATTGAGTACCCAGTCATGCAGAATCCAGAGGATGCGGAGTACTATCTCAATCATGATTTCGATAAAAAGGAGAATAAAGGCGGACTCCCTTTTTTGGATGAGCATAGCCGGGTTAACGATTCGGACATTTTGCTGATTCATGGACACCATATGAAAAGCGGCTGGATGTTTAAAGATCTAATGAAGTACAAGAACGAAAGCTTCTATAAAGAGCATGCTACGTTCCAGTTCAGTACATTTTACGAAAAGGAAGAGTATGAAATTGTTGCCGTTATTCTGTCACAAGTTTATCGCAAATCGGACGACGTTTTTAAATACTACCAGATTGACAATGTAAATACGCCTGCCGAGTTCGATTCATATGTTCAGAACATCAAAAAACTCGCTCTTTATGACACGGGCGTAAATGCCCAATATGGCGACAAGCTAGTTGTACTGTCTACCTGCGAGTACTCGACCGAAAACGGCCGATTAGCGGTGGTTGCTCGAAAGCGTTCATGACGATGTTGAAATATAGAGTGAAGCTGGTTTATATCGCGTTCTCCTTGTGAGGACGCGATTTTTTTAGGTTAATTTGATCTAGTTAGCTTGGGTTTTAATAGGTTGCTTCATTTAATCTTTTAATCTGCTCCTGAGTAAGTGTTACATCGAGTGCCTGTAGGTTCTCCTGAAGCTGTTCCGTTGAGCTTACTGCTACTAACGGTAGGGCAACCGGGGAGTTACTTAGCATCCAAGCGAGGACGATTTGATTATGTGTTGCGCCCGTTTCTTTGGAGATTTCTTGTAAAACGGAAATTCTTGCCTCAGCGTCTAGGCCAGTGTATTGCACAGGAATTGGACGATCCTGACGGTTGTATGCACCGTTCAACAGAGGTGAATAGGCAAGTAAAGATATGTCCTCATGGGTCTCGATATATTTGAGTAGTTCCTCCGAAACACTGATCTGTACATCGAAGTCGGCGCCTGGTCTAGGGCGTAGATAGGTATATCTCTGCTGAATACATTGATAGGCAGCAAAACCGTGTGATTGACTAATACTTCTTGCTTTTTCAAGCCGCCAAGCGTAATGATTACTGCATCCGATGGCCCTTACTTTGCCGGATTGTACTAATTGATTGAAGGCTTCGAGCGTTTCCTCCAAAGGGACATCCATATCGTCGATATGGGCGTAATACAAATCAATATAGTCGGTTTGCAGTCGTTTGAGGCTTTCATCCACCGCTTTATGAATGGCTTTTTTGGATAACCCTTCTTTAGAAGAAAAGCCACCACCAGGAATAGTTGGGTTCGCTCCAACTTTGGTTGCTAGAAATATGTTATTCCGGTTTCCTTTTTCCTTCATCCATTCTCCCAGCAAGGTTTCGCTTTGTCCACCTACTCCAGCTCCATTCCAAAAGGCATAGTTGTTGGAAGTATCCAGAAAGTTACCTCCTGCCTCTACATATTGATCCAGTAGTCGATACGATAAGCTTTTATCGGTTTTTGTACCGAAGTTTAGACAACCGAGACATAGAGCACTCACCTGAGGTCCTGATTTTCCTAAAGATAGCTGCCTCATTTTATTCATCTCCTATTCCTGTGTAATTTCTTCCTTTACTAAAGAAAAGCAGTTTAAGATTAACTTATAATAGTACTATAGTTAATAATTGCAATTGCAACTTGGACAAGAGTTTAAAGGAGTGGTATATATCAGTCAAGATTTTTCTTGGATAATATAGATAAAAGTAGTGTTATAACTAAATATTACAAAAATAGAGTTTAATCATGAAAAAGAAGGATATAGTGCGAGAAATGTAGGTTACAGTAATGTTGCATTAGCCCTTGGCTTGACTTTATACTTAACTAATAATCCAAAATGTGGAGATAAATGAAAGGAGCCTATAAGTCAATGAGATTACAGGCGAAATCATTAAAAATAAAACTTCTCTTAATCGTGATATCGATTTTTTGTTCAATAATAGTTCCCATACTAATTCTACAATTATTTTATATTTTGTTTGCCGAGTTTTATACTAAGGGATTCTTAACTGGGATGGGTCATTTTCTTGTATGTGGAATAATGATAATTTTGAATATTGTTGGTAGCCAAATATTAATACAAAGGCAATATACTAGAGTAAAGGAGAATATAATAAGAAATATTTTTATAATTATTACTGTTAGTATCATTTTACAGGTAGGGCTAAGTATTATGATTGAGAATCCATTCAAAGATCCTCCTTTACCAACCTTCACATAACAGAGCATTCCTACTTCGTCGCTATGCTGAACCGTATAACAAGTAGCAGTAAAGTTTAAGCGGACGGAAAAATTTCCGAAGAAATGTGCTATTATAAAGGCTCAATAACTGCTCAAAGTACGGTTTAAGGAGATGAATTTATGAAGAAAAGGATAGCTTGTTTACACGCTCACTATTCAAATATACAGTATATTGAAAATGCCCTTTCCTCTGATGAGTTGGAATTGATTCATTTTGTCGATCCTGGTTTGATGAGTCGAATCTCATCAGATAAAAATTTCGATGAAGTACAAGCTCAAAATAAAGTGATCGAACAAATAGAGTGGATGTCACAAGCGAACGTTGAGGCTATTCTTATCACGTGTACTAATTATATTGCTCTTCTTGATGAAAACCGACTTAATACTACGATTCCTATTATAAAAATTGATGAGCCTTTCTTTGATTCGATCTGTAATATTACAGAACCACAAATTGTTTTATTTACTAATCCTGCAACTGTTGAGGGGACGATGAGAAGGCTTAATGAATTTGCCACAATACATGGCAAGCCCATTCCTGATATTGAGGTACGTGTTGTGGAGGATGCATTTGAACTCATCATGCAAGGTAAAAACGAGCAATACGTTGAACAATTATCAAAGTATATAAAGGGAGTTTTTGCCTCAGATAAAAATAAGAAAATTTCTGTTGCTCAATTATCTATGGTGGAGACAGCCGTTAAAGTTGAGCGAGAGTTAAATGTGAAAATCGGAAATCCATTGGATTCTCTCATACTAAATTTCGAGGACTTGTTATAAAAAAAGATCCAATCACCTAAAATGACTGGATCTTCAATAACCAATTAATTTTTAATAAACTAAATTTCAAAATCAATTTTGCCATTTTCGGTTAATTCAAATGGACCAGGTGTGACATCTGCATCAGGTCTCTTTGTTTCGAAAAAGTCGGAGTCAAAACGGTATGGAGTCCCGTCAGGCTTCTCATAATTCATATCGGCGTGATACGTTTTTCCAAGCAGATCAGTGGTTATCAGCATTGGAGAGGATCCTTGAAGCAATTCAGGTGCATTGATTTGAATTTTTACCTTGCCTTGCGCAAGATTAATCTCAACTTTTATGCCTTTTTGCGTATAAACCTTCGCATTGGGTTCATGACTACTTGGAGTTGCATGGTTGAGGTATAAATTCCCACCCATAGCCACTGGAAGAACTGCATTCCCGATAAAGAAATCCTTCGCAGCATCGCCAAGCTGTATAAGCTCTTCTTTGGTGTATTCCCACAATTGTTTATCTTTTGTATTAGGATGCTTATTATAGCTGCCAAGTCCCACAGCATGCAGATAACAAATAGAATTGTCCGGAACACCATCCATGACAGTTTTCCCGTCGGCATCCACTTCATCTCTTGGTTTTAGTGGAAGATGTTCAAAAAAGGTGATTGGAATCGGGTCGTTATTCGCAGCATTATCCCGATCCTTATCCCCATCATGATCACCCAAGAAGATATTGTTGTAGTATCTGTCATCGCCTCCCGAGATATTGGAGTAACCAGCCATTGCTGTCTCATGAGGGAAGTGATACGGCGTAATACGGGTTAGCTCAGAACAAACTATAAATCTGCCTGCAAACAAATTATGAGCAAATGCCCCACCTTGTGCCATATTCCTAAAGTTCATAGGAGAGAGGAACAGATTATGATCGACCATATATGGGCCATGGCACACCTCAACGAAGAAGTCTTCAGACTGGTTGTCGAAAAATACATTTCGGCTGATGCGCGTGCCTTGTGCTTGCCAGTCAAGCCAAATTGCACGATAACAGCTATAAATTATATTTTCACTAATTTGAGTATCTAAGGAAGCATGCAGTTTAATTCCTGCCACTTCAGCACCATGTCTAAGCTTTTTGTGGTGAATATTATAAATACGGTTCTGATAAATACGGCTAAAGGCTGCTCCCATATGACCTACAATCCCTGCCTGTTCACAATCATGAATTACATTACCTCTAACGATGTGACTGCCGACGGTTTCCTTATGCCAGCCCGAGCGTAAGGCTCGTAAAATAACCTCCTGCTCACGTTGAGTCCCACCTTTACTATGCTTCCCCGAAGATTTAGTGTGTCCTGTACCAATTTCGGTACCTAGGCTGATCCCCACACATTTGGATTCACTAATTATATTGTTTTCAATAATCCAACCCTTGCTCCAGTGAGGTCCAATTAAACCTTCCTGATAGTCAGTAGGTGGCGCCCACCTAGGAGCAGCTTGAGTAAGTGTAAAGCCACTTACAGTGATATAGTTAAGTCCTGGCTTCTCAGGCCAAAAACAATAAGGACGGACACTAATTTCTACATTTTCCTTACGAGGATCCCTTCCACCAAAATTAGCCCAAATTTTTGTTGTCGTAGAACCAACCTCGGCATACCATTTTAACAGTGAATCTTTGGGATATTTGGCTTCAGGCCAAACTTCTGGCTTGTGAACGCTTTCAACACTATCACTTTCATATAATGATTTTCCATCCAAATATACATCACCAAGATGAATTGGAAAGGGCCCATCAAACACCCAATCTCCGCTTAGCTCTACTTCAAAGGGATTACGGACAGAAAACATAGAATTGAGTACTTCTGTGCTCCAAACATTGTCACCTTCAGAGTTCCAGTTGGTAATTCGTTCAGCTCCTGTGATGACTACTTCTCCGTCTCCTGCGGATCGATATATGATTCTATGCTCTACTGTTCCTCCATTAGCTGGGTTAACCCATTCCCTGTATACTCCGGCATGAACAATAACCGTGTCACCAGCCATGGCCTGAGCCGCAGCGCGTGATATTGTACGAAGAGGCCTCTCAGCTGTTCCCTTTTGCTGATCATTCCCATGTATGGATACATGATATTCCATAAAAACGCTCCTTCTTCCCACCTTTAAAAAAATCTTAACAATTCCTTAAATGCTGAAGGCAGGCTTGTTTTGAAATTATTGTTATATTAAGTTATTATACTAGAAAATATATACAAGCAGAATGATGATTATATATTAATAGGAAAAAATAAAGATTGATTGGAGAGATGAACATGGGAAATACGGATAAGTTTGAAATGATTGCGAACACATACGACACGCCAGAAAGAATCCATATTGCCAACGTTACATCAGATGCAATACGTGAATATATAGTTGATACTAAAAGTAAGGATGCTATTGATTTTGGGTGTGGTACTGGCCTTGTCGGTATGAACTTGATAAAGGATTTTCATTCCATGCTTTTTCTGGATACTTCACAAAATATGATTGATCAAATTAAGCAAAAGATTACTAATTTAAAAGTTCAAAATGCAAATACAATTTGCTTTGATTTTGAACAGGATGTTTTATCGGATTTACGTGCCGACTATATTTTTATGGCTCAGGTTTTGCTTCATATCGATAATTATGAATCTGTTTTATCAAGATTATTTGATGTTCTTAATGAAGGGGGACATTTGATTATTGTAGATTTTGATAAAAATGAAAATATCGTTTCAGATATTGTCCATAACGGATTTCATCAAGATGAGTTATCCGCTTTGATGAAGAAAATTGGATATAACAATATTAAGTCCAAAACTTTTTATACTGGAAGTAAAATATTTATGGGACAAGATGCATCCATGTTTGTCCTTGATGCTCAAAAGTAAATTGCCGTTACAGACTTAATGATAGTTCAAAGTACACGATAAAACTTTGTCTCCAAATGCTTGAATATCCTTCAAGTAGTTGTACCCTGGTGGATTTGAACCTACTTGATTATACATTCTAACGGCGACTAGCTTATGCTCAGGAATAACTAAACAGGCACAGCCAGTCATTCCTAGTATTTGGTAGGAACCAGTTGGGATTGTGTTTCCTATTTGAGAAATAGCTCTAGGCTTGTCATGAATCCACCAAGCGAAGCCATTTCTAGGCAATGTATCATCAAGAAGTGCTGGACTTTGAATAGTGGTAGCTTGTTCTATGATCTCTTGTGGAACAATCTGTTGCCCATTATAGAGTCCACGGTTCAGGTGAAGGTAACCCCAAAAAGCCAATTCCCGAGCACTTACAAAAAGATCGGCTTCCCCACCTTGGTCGTCAGCGTACTCCTCATTCAGCCATATCAAATTTTCATCTCTATTTTTGCACCAACCTGTCTCAACGAAATTACATGGTTTGAAAACATATTGTTGCATCACTTCTGAAAGGGGCGCTTCAAATAACTCCCGTATTAATCTGATAAGCATATTAATTCCTATATTGTTATAATTCCAACTCATTCCTGGTAGGAAAAGTTTTTCATAATCATTTTTAAGCCCATGTGTATGTGTTAATAAATGTCTTATTTTAACCCCTTTTACTGCATCTAAGTTTAGATCATCTAAGTAATCTGAAATATAATCATCAATGCTTGAAAGCTTCTTTTGGTATAATGCCAAGCTGATAGCAAAACCAAGGTATGATTTTCTTACTGAAGCCACATTAAATCGGGTTGATGGTGTGACTGAGTGTATCTTTGAATTATTCTTATATGAGCCAAAGTAGTTTTCATGAACAATACTGTCTTCATGAATGATGAATGTAGCAGCTGCGGAAGAGGAGATTTGGTCTTTTATTGTATTTACATGATCAGTAAGCGGTATATATTTATCGTTGTCGGTATTTACTCTTTGCTTTTGTACGAGCATAATCTCGTGTCACCTCTGTATATTTTTTTAGATGCCTATGGAATTTTAGAGATTAGCCCTGTTGTAGTATTTAATACCTGTGATCGAACATCATTTTTAGCGATGAAAACCTCTTCTCCATTTTTGTCGAAGCAATATGCAATTGGGATTGAAACGCCAGTATCGCCGTAGGAGCCATCTGAGTGACTTGTACCGATAATCATCGTATTATATGTGATTGCAATTTTCCGAGCTTCATCGATCCACTCTTGAAATTGTTCTTCACTAAACATCCCTACTCCAATCGGATGTATCACTAAGTCTATGTTTATTTCTCCTTTGCTCTTAATTCCTTGAACAATTAATTCATCACAAAGTATGTGACCAATGGTAAGTCCTTCAACTTCGATAAAGGATGTGGGGCTATATTTAATTCTATCCAGTATAACCGTCCCTGAACGATCAATAATAATGGCTCTATCCTTGGGTCTATCGTTCATTCTTCGATATCCACCGATGAGGATACTATTAAATCGTTTTGCTAAAACGCATGCTGCTTCAACATTTTCATTCAAGTATCCCTCTGGAAAAATCGCTATATCTGCAGAGTTATTATTCTTTAATAACTCATTCTCAAGATGACTAAGATTTTGTTCTAATTGGGGTTGAATAATAAGAATCTTCATTTCGTTCCTCCAATCGTATTCAGTAGAATAGTAGTGGACTACAAAAGGGACTGTATTTAATAAGATTGGCGACTGTAACCCCTAGGGCCATCTCAAAAGGATGGCCTTAAAATTTTCAGACGGCTATGCTTTCAAAGTAATAGATCAAGGCAGTACTTCGGCCTGATATTCAGGCCTTATGACATTTGATAATCAAAGTAGCTGGTATAATTTTAGCCTTTGCAGCAGAGTACCACTTACTTGAGTTACTTGTATCATTGTCATCAACTTTGGAATCTTCAATTACCTTGTCAATAACAAATCCAGCATTTATAAGCTCGTTAATAAAGGTGCTTACCTTGCGATTGTGCATAACTATCTGTGTGCCCCTCCAAGAATCATGTTTTTCAAAACCTTCATTTACATAAGGACGACTAAACCTTAGTTGTTCATCCACGTACTCAACAACACTGTGTACAGGATGCTCCCAGCTAAAGACCAAAGTACCACCTAACTTTAGGCTTCTATAAATATTGCTTAACGTCCTTTTTAAATCTACGGTCCACCCGAGTACATATATTGAAACAGCTATATCAAAGTAGCTATCGGGAAGACCCGGTATATCCTCCATTGGCGATTCAATAAAGGTGACAGGAGTACTTAGGCTTGAAACAACTTCTTTTGATGTATTTATTTGTGAGCTGGATAAATCTACACCCCATAACTCCCGTGCTCCTCGTTTAGCGAGATATTCTAAGGTATGCCCGCTACCACAACCCACTTCTAAAATAACTCTATCTTCGATTTGTCCAAGTAGATTTAATTCTTCCTCCGTTGGCGCATATTCACCATAGCTAAGATTGTCAAACGAGCCTTCAAAAAATTGATCAGCAACTTTATCCCAGCCACTTTTGTTGATTTGTATCATTTCTTTTTGTTCTAGCACTCGCAGTCACCTCATTAATATTTTGTTTTATAATGTTTGGAGATTAATGGTAATGAATAATAATAATTGTACTGATAGATGGGAAAAGAAGGCAAATACCAAAAACAAGAGTTCGTATTTTGACTTAATAAAGAGATAGTAGATGCGGAATGCTTTCAAAGTGTTTTCAAATATAAGCATGTTCTATAATCTCATTATCTCTTTAATATTCGTAATTTTAGGGTAAAATAGTATGCCAAGCCAGTTCCATTAAAAAGGAGCTTGAGTAGGTACTGAAATTTATTTCGTAAAGGTTCTGCTGAGGAGTAGATCGTAGATGGTATAATGGAACGACTGAAAATGGTTCTTAAAATGATAAAATCATGACGAGGGTTTTCCCGTTTCAGATAATCGTGCATAATGGACTAAAGATAGAGAAAACAGATCTTTGCGAGCTGAATAACGGAGGGGTATTAATGAAATACTTTTACGGAATACTATCTTTTTTTGGAGTTATCTTGCCCTATTCGCAATTTATCCCTTGGGTCATGCACAACGGACTTAATTTTCCTCTCCTATTTGAAGCCATAACCAGAACGCGTATCGGAGCTTTTGCATGGATGGATGTTTTAGTTACCGCGATCGTGCTGGTAGGATTTATTGTGGTAGAGGGCACTAGAAAGAGAATGAAATATTTATGGATGCCTATTGTAGGTACATTACTGGTAGGTCCTTCACTGGGTTTTCCTTTGTTTTTGTTCCTTCGACAATTACACTTAGAGAAGAAATGAAACAAGGCTCCAATATAGCATTTTTTCTTATAACTTTTAGAGAGCAGGAAAAGTCTTAATGACAAATAACAATAAACAACGTTACCGCTTTAGTGAAGCGCCGATATGGAATATTCAGCGGAAGTATTATGAAGAACTAGGAACAAAAGCTTGGAACAACGATCAAGTTCCCCAATATATAACGAGTAATCCGATGATCGCAGCAACCTATGCTGAAATGATATTTGGGTTTCTTCAAGATCGGGCGGATAAGGGGCATACATTGGAACCTGTTACGATTGTTGAGCTTGGCGCAGGAGCGGGACGTTTCGCATTCCATGTAATAAGTGAGTTGTGCCAATTAAGAGATTATGCTGGGATTTCATTACCTTCGTTCCGCTATGTTATGACGGATTTGGTAATAAATAATGTTTTAGCTTGGAGAGATCATCCTGTCTTTCAACCTTTTATTGACGAAGGGGTACTCGACTTTGCACAATTCGATGCGGTTAATGATACAGTTCTGAATCTTGTTGTAGCAGGTACAACGATTAGTGAGGGAGATTTAAAGCAGCCCTTAATCATTATTGCCAACTACTTTTTTGATAGCATTCCCCAAGAGTTGCTTTATGTAGGTGAGGGTCAAATTTATGAAGCAGATGTTTTTGTTGAATATCCTGAAAATCATACCTCACTTAAACCCTCACAATTATTAGACCAAATATCTCTGAGTTATGAGCATAGACGGACACCTCAATATGAACAAGAAACGTTTCCATATCGTGATGTTATAGCAATTTATCAGGAGCAATTAGAAGATTCGCACATTTTGTTTCCTGTCGCTGGACTCACTTGTTTGGAACGTTTAAATCGGTTATCTCAGTCAGGATTTTTATTAATCACTGCAGATAAGGGAGATCATCTGCTTGATAATTGGAAATTCTCAGAACCACCAGAGTTGATCCTGCACGGAAGCTTCTCTTTAACAGCCAACTATCATGCGTTTAATTATGTATTCGAACAAAGGGGAGGAATATCGTTATTCCCGCCACATCATTATAAAAATATTAATGTCGGCTGTATTGTCAGTGTGGATACACCTTTGGAATATTCCAATACAAGATTAGCTTATCGCAGGTCTGTTTCACGCTTTGGTCCTGATGAATTTTTCAGCTTAAAGATGGGTGTAGATCGCAACTTAGATAACATGGGGCTACAAGCAATCTTAAGCTTTTGGAGATTGGGCGAGTACGATGCAGAATTTTTTATTCAAAGTACGAAGCGAATTTCTAGTTTGTTGCAGGATGCAAGCGATGAAGAAAAGCAAGATATTTTGACAGGTATACAGCTTATGTGGTCATCGAACTTCGTCATGGAGCAACGCTATGATTTGGCGTTAGATGCTGGATTAATATTGTTTGAATTAGAAATGTACGAGGAGTCCAAGCGGTTTTTGGAAATTTCAGTACAGCAAGACCAGGATGAGATCGTATCGACTGTGTTTTATTGTCTAGCTATTTGTTGTTTCGAGTTAGAACTAGAGGGAGATGCGGTAGGATACTTACGAAAATTAATAGAGCTTGAGCCAGAACATGAAGAGGCGCTGGCACTGCTAAGCAATTTTGAGTTGAATTAGTTACCTTAATCCGTGACCACATCAGGTTGCGGATTTTTTGCTTTATATTGTTTGGCTATTGTTCTTTAGCTATTGCTAAAAACTATGACTAGCCATGCTTTTTTCATATAACGTGAACTGTCCTTGATCATGCTATACTCAGTAGAACAAAATTCAGTACTTTAAATAAATAGATTAAAATTCGAAGGGGAAATAGCTATGAAACCATTCCGTAATGATCATGTAGGTAGTTTTCTACGTCCTGCAAGCTTAAGTCAGGCGCGCGAACAATATAAATCAGGCAACATCACATATGAACAATTAAAAGCTGTGGAAGATAAAGAGATTATCCGCATTGTTGAAAAGCAAAAGGAAAATGGTGTACCTGCTATTACTGACGGTGAATTCCGTAGAAGCTGGTGGCATTTTGATTTCCTAGGTGGCTTGGATGGGGTAGAGCTGTATGAGGAAATTGATGGACCTAAGTTCCATAATATGCAGACGCGTAAAGGTGGAATTCGAGTTGTGGGCAAAATAGACTTCTCTACGCATCCCTTTGTTGAGCATTTTCAATTTTTGAAAAAGCATGCAGGTGATGCAGTAGCGAAACAGACGATCCCAAGTCCAAATATGTTAGTGTATCGACTGGAGCCTAACGCCAACATTTATCAGGATCGAGAGCAATTTCTTCAAGATACGATTGTCGCGTATCAAAAAGCAATCCAAGCGTTCTATGATGCGGGATGTCGCTATCTGCAATTAGATGATACAGCATGGGCAGACCTATTCTCAGAAGCAGGTCACGATAAGCTACGTGCTAAAGGGTTTGAACCGGCGGAAGAGTTAAAAACGATGCAACGGATGATTAATGAAACCTTGGCTAACAAGCCAGCAGATTTAGTAGTAACTATGCATATTTGCCGTGGCAACTACAAATCTAACTACTTCTCTACAGGTGGTTATGATTACGCTTCTGAGGTCATATTTGGCGGCTTAGACGTAGATGGGTTATTTTTAGAATTTGATGATGAGCGTTCAGGTGGTTTTGAGCCATTAAAATATGTGAACCGCAAGGATTTGAAAATCGTGCTTGGGTTAATCACTTCTAAATCAGGTCAGTTAGAGGATAAAGAGCAGATTAAAGCTCGAATTGCTGAAGCGGCAACCTATGTCCCACTTGATCAGCTGTGCTTAAGTCCACAATGTGGCTTTTCGTCTACAGAAGAAGGTAACATTTTAACAGAAGAAGAACAATGGCGTAAGCTTCGTTTTGTTAAGGAAATTGCAGAAGAGGTCTGGAAATGGTAGATATTAGTAAGGCTCAAAATTAAAATTAGTGGCTGCTAAATTCGGAGGTAAGCGGCTACGGTGCAGAGGGTAGTTTCGACCGCTGTTACAGCCTGCTTTTCTCGAATTCATATTTTTATCAGATGAAAAGCAGGCTGTAAAGGCGGACGCGTTCGCTTCTACACTATCCCTCTACCCCTTCGCTGATTTGCTTCCTTGGCAACCACTAATTTCGAGATTGAGCCTTTAATAACGGAGGGGATTAGAAAATGGCGATTCAAGCAGATAAAGACACAATTATAGTTGAAGCCCTTATAAACGGTCAAAATGTAAAATCCCTTTCACAGTTAGCAAAGGAGAATCCGACAAGCCCAGCAGAAATCGTAGGTTATTTCCCTGTTACTACAAAAGAACAAGCGGTGGAAGCGATTGAAGCGGCGGCAGGGGCTTTTAAAACATGGAAGCACACCTCCATCGACGAACGTATTCATTTGATGCGTAGGGCGATAGAGAAGATAAAGGCAGCTGAGAATGAAATTGTTCAGTTGTTATCCAGAGAGCACGGTAAGCCTGTCTATGATGCACATGGTGAAATTTTTGTATCATTAATGTGGATGGAGTTTGCTTGTAATGAAGCCAAAGCAGCGCTACAAGAAGAGATGCAAGAGCATGACCATGGTAAAACGATTCTTTCTTATGATCCAATTGGGGTAGTGGCTGCGATTAGTCCATGGAACTATCCGATTGCTTTATCCACGATTAAAATCGCTCCTGCCTTACTTGCTGGTAACACGATTGTGCTCAAACCAAGTCCATACGCGCCATTAGCGGCGACGAAGGTGGCTGAGATTATTGCAAGTGAGTTCCCGCCTGGCGTGATTAACGTCGTACATGGTGATGCGGATGTGGGTGTTGAACTGACCAGTAATCCACTTGTAACTAAAATTGCTTTTACAGGTGGAACTGAAACCGCTAAGCATATTATAAAAGCTGCTTCGGACACGATTAAGGATATGACGCTAGAGCTTGGTGGTAACGATGCGGCGATTTTCTTGGATAGCTTTGATGTTAATGATGAGCGAGCAATGCGACGGATTGTCGTTTCTAATTTCTTAACAACAGGTCAAATTTGTATGATCGCCAAACGTGTATATGTTCATCGTTCTATTTATGATGCTTTTGTAGAAAAATATATCGAGGCTGCAGATCGTTGGATCCGAATTGGTGACCCATTTGATCCAAATACAACGGTAGGTCCACTCAATAACCTGAAGCAAAAAAATTACGTCCAGGGTTTGATTGATGATGCGCAAAAGCGTGGGGCTAAGGTGATGCCTCTGGGCCAAATTCTTAATCAGAAGCTATTTGAACAAGGTTACTATCTACAGCCAACACTTGTGTTGGATTGCGATTATCATGATCCGATCGTAGTGGAGGAGCAGTTTGGTCCAACGGTTCCAATTTTGCCTTTTGACGATGTAGAGCAGGTAATTGAGCTACACAATGAAAGTAAATATGGTTTAACGAGCTCTGTATGGGGCAAAGAAGAAGATGCCATCATAGTTGCCCGTCAACTTGAAGCTGGAACAACCATGATTAATACCGCTGCTGTGCAAGGGCTTGATGTCCGTTTCCCATTTGGTGGCTTTAAGCAATCTGGGATTGGCCGTGAATACGGCGTGGAGGGTATTCGCACTTATACAGAAAGTCATGTTATCAACGCTCCTAAGATGCTGGACCTTCCTTATATACCAGAATAAATCTTATCGGATTTAGAGTTATAGATCGTATAGGAAATATATTGAATTTATTTATGCTGAATGCTAATCTAAATCATAGAGATGCAAACAAAGGAGCATATACCTTATCATGTGGATGACTCTATAGTGATTAATAATATAAAGTATGCCTGTAAATAGTGAAAACACACTATTGTATTAGGCATGCTTTTCTTTAATCTCACAGGGTATGCAGGGCAAGGTGTATCATAAACCTATGCTACGGATGCCTGAGTGTATCCGCTTATTTTTTTGCGTGGGAGACCGCATCTCTATTGATTACTACCTGTTTTCCTTTAATACCTACTGGACGTTAATCTTTATCTAAAAAAGAGGAGTGTTAGTATGGAAAAGGGTAAGATCGTATTTTTAAACGGTGTAACGAGTGCTGGCAAAACATCTATCGTAGATGCAATTCAATTGAGGTCTGAGCAATTTTTTTATGTTGTTGCCAATGATCTGTTTGAGAATACAATTGGTGATCACTATCTTCGTGAAAATTATTGGAAATATTTAAGTGAGGCCATCATTATGATGTATCATACAGCGAAATTATTTTCTGATCACGGCAAAAATGTACTTATTGATGGCATTTTAGTAGAAAGACCTGAGTTAATGCCCCATTATGAAAAGGTTAAGGACATATTTGCTGGTTATCCTCTTTATATGGTTGAGGTGTATTGTCCTTTAGATATTTGTCGTCAACGGAATATTGAACGTGGAGATCGAAGCGAGGATCAATCTGAGGAGCAATATAAAATAATGGAAAAAGATATACAGTATAACTGCACAGTCAATACTCATCTGAATTCTTCAGAGCAATGTGCAGATTTAATTTTAGAGAGTTTATAGGGTAGCTCCCTGTTTCCCAACAGTTAAGCACGATCTAACTGTTGGGAAACAGGTTTTATAAGTTTTAATTTATGCATTATGGTAACTAGTGGTACATATTCTGAATCTTTACTTGCCCAGTCCCCTCGGCAACAATGTTGTAAGATCCATTTTTAAAATCTAGTGTTGATCGGGTCCAAAATCGAACCTTATTGCCCTTTGTAATAAGCAATTTAGGGCTATTAGGTATCGTTATAAAGCCTTTAGCTTTGGCAAACTCTAAATCTAAGCGTCTGAAGCTTAAGAAGCCATTATCTAACCCTCCACTAAAAGTAATTAAATCTGTTTTTTCTATATTGGATACAAATGATACGTCAGCAAATGTTAAATAATAGTTTCCATCTGGCGTGTTAGGTTCCACAAAAAGTTGACTATACAATCCCTCTGCCTTCCCGTTCTGAATCTTTACAACGATATACCGATGAAGGTTTAACACACCTGTACGGTTGGATAGCTTTATATCACCCTTCGATAATTCACTTACCTTAATCGAGCTAATAGCATAAAAATAATCACTAATTGTCGTTAAATTTGTACCCGTTGTGCCTACCTCTCTCATCTCACTGAGATCGCTATATTGCTTGGCATCAGTACCCTCTACATCCATGTAACGTAGCAAAATGGCAGAGACTTCTGCACGTGATGTAGAATTAGCTGGCTTCAAGGTTCCATCCTGAAAACCGCCTACGATGCCTGTACCACGAACAAGTGCAAGATACGGAACTTGCTCAGCACGAATCGTGCCGTAATTGACTTCAGGTGTAGGTAGCAAAGTGTTTTTTGTATCTTGAAAAGCATCCTGAAAACTGCTGTCAGACTTCATCAGTCCGTTCGCAATCCACTTCATCATCTCATAACGTGTCAGTTCCACATTAGGCTTGAAGCCGTCAGCATAGTCGCTAGTGATAATAAACCCTTGACCAACCAACTGACTAACTGCGGGCTCAGACCAATGTCCTTCCAGATCGGAAAAGGGATGCTCTTCCAGCTCTTGTGACTTCACCAGCCCTGTTACCCGAGCGAGAATTGCGGCATATTCACCACGAGTGATCTTGTCATTGGGGCGGAAGGTTCCATCCTGATAACCCGCAATTAGTTTTTTCTCATATGCTTTAACAATGGTCGCTTGAGCCCAGTGACCTTTAATATCCTTGAACTGTGTCAACGTGTTATCCGTCAAATCGGATGTTGCATGTACCACCCTCGTCCACTGCATCGATCCTGATCCAACAGGTAGCAATATACCGACAATTGTAGCCATTGTTAACAATCCCATCCTAAAAAAGTTCCTGCTATTCTTCTTTTGTTGAGCCGCTTTTTGAACTTTCAATCCTTCTCACGCTCCTATGTATGTTAAAATGGGGACTATTCGATATTTTATCATGAAAACCTAGCATTTTGATAGGAATTTCTATGCCTTCTCAGAGTCTGAGATGGACTCCCCAGTCAATCAACTTTTAGGTGGACTTCAGGTGTTAATTATTAAATAATTCGATTATTGACCCGAAAAAGGGTACACTTAATATAGAAGTAATTTCAGTGGGGTGAGCAAAGGCATGGCAGAAGAAGTAGTATTAACGCAGGATGGTTTTGACAAGTTACAGGCGGAGCTCGATGACCTCAAATATGTGAAACGCAAGGAGCTGGCTGCGCGCATTAAGCTAGCGATCAGCTACGGCGATTTGAAGGAGAATAGCGAATACCATTCAGCTAAGGATGATCAGGCTTTTATGGAGACGCGGATTATCATCTTGGAGAAGATGTTGAACAGCGCCCGAATTGCAGATGCGGCGCATACGGATTCAAGTACGATTCAGGTTGGCTCTAATGTTGTACTAAAGGATATCGAATTTGGTGACACACTGGATTATCAAGTTGTTGGACCTGCGGAAGCGGATGTGGCCAATGGCAAAATCTCTTACGAAAGCCCGCTTGGTAAAGTCCTGATGGGTAAAGCGGTCGGGGATATGATTAATGTAGATGCACCTATGGGCATAATTCGGTATGAGTTATTGGAGATTAAGGGGCTGTAAGAAGGCGATAAAAGTCTTCGGTTTCATTGTAAAAAAGGCGGTGCGTGTGCCTGAATGGCGACGTAACCGTCTTTTTATAGTTCAAAAAGAATGGATGTTTAAGTGAAGTTGAAGTTATGTGACGGTAACTGCTACCAATAGATTGAACTTCATGGTAAACAGTGTTACTCTAAAAAACGATATACCTCGAATCTATGCTTCACTATTCATGTAATAATCGCCACCATTTTAGTTAGGAAGAAAGGTAACACGATGATAAAAGTTAGTAATTTATCCTTCTCATTTCCGCAAAAGGAACTGTATAACAATATTTCATTTACGCTTGAAGAGGCACAGCATTGCGCTTTTATAGGAACAAGTGGTAGTGGCAAAAGTACGCTGATCGAGATCCTAATCGATCCTGAAAGACATTTGTTTGATGGTAAGCTAGAGATCGATCCCAATTGCCGAATTGGGTATGTGAGTCAGTTTTCCCAAGTAGATAAAACAAAAGAAATCACGGTTTATGAATATATGCGACAAGATTTTATTAAAATACAGAACGAAATCACGTCCATTTGTACCGAAATGGAAACCTCATCAGATATGGATGCATTACTGGAAAAGTATCAATCCGCTTTAGATGCATTGGATTTAATGGGTGGCGATGATTTTGAAAGCAATATTAATAAGCAACTAAATCTAGCCAACCTGATGAAGCTAAAGGATCTTAGCGTATCTGAAGTGAGTGGCGGAGAATTTAAGCTGATTCAAGTCATAAAGGAAATGCTGACTAATCCAGACTTAATCATTATGGACGAACCTGATGTATTTCTAGATTTTGAAAACCTTAATGCGCTTAAAAAGCTTATAAATTCCCATAAGGGCATGTTACTCGTGGTTACACATAACCGATATTTACTGAATCATTGCTTTAACAAAATTTTACATCTTGAAAATACAGAACTCCAAGAGTTTGATGGACGATATATCGATTATAACTTCTCATTACTCCAGTCTAAAATTGATTTGCAAGAGCTATCAGTTGCTGATGCTGAGGAGATTGAGAGAAACGAGAACCTTGTCAATAATCTTAGAGCGATCGCAAGTAATGATGCTGACGCAGCTAGAGGCAGAGCGTTAAAAGCTAGAGTTAAATTTACAGAAAGATTGGAGGCGCGGAGAATTAAGGCGCCATTTGTGGAGATTAAACAGCCTGACATAAGCTTTGGTATGGATAATCAGATCAAAGACGCAGTCGTTATAAAGGTTAACAATTATTCTGTTGCTTTTGATGAATTGCTTTTAGACAATGTGAGCTTTGAAATAAAATCAACAGATAAAGTAGCGATTATTGGTCCAAACGGAACTGGAAAAACGACATTACTACGAGAAATCTTTAAAAATAATCATGCTTCGATTGAAATCAATGCGGAGGCTAAAGTAGCCTACTTATCTCAGGTTCAAGGTGAAATGCTAAACGGTGCTAATACGATATTAGAAGAATTTATCGATGCAGGGTTCGAAACTTATGATGAAGCTAGATCGTATCTTTCAAGCTATGGTTTTGAAGGAGAGATTGTTGATCAAAAAATCGAGTCTTTATCAGGTGGAGAAAAGAATCTACTTCAATTAGCTAAAATTTCCTCTACTCAAGCTAACGTATTGCTGCTCGATGAGCCAACAAGCCATTTAGACACCTATTCACAGCTTGCACTAGAGAGAGCGATTGAGGACTATAAAGGTGCAATTCTCATGATTTCACACGATTTCTATTCTGTTGTAAATGGCATGGATTATGTTTTAATCATTGAGGACAAGTCGATCACCAAAATGAGTATGCAGACATTTAGAGAGATGATCTATGCTAGTCATTTTGATCAACACTATTTAGAAATGGAACAAAAGAAAAAAGCAGTTGAAATGAAAATAGAGTTGGCGTTAAAGGAGACTAATTTTGAACTGGCAAAAGTATGGGTAGATGAGCTAGAGGAGCTAATTAAGCTACTTTAATAGGTGAGTATAGAAGAACTCTAGAATAATCCAAGAGTTCTTCTGTCTTGCTACCTGTAGTCAGCCAAGCCTAGGTAGTGAAGTGATAATACATACTCATAACCATGTGATGCTACCAAAGCGATGTTGTTTATAATTGTATCCTTGTTATTTACACTTAGATTAGCAAAGGCAACCTTAGCGTCATGAAAGCTTTCCAATCGAGTTTTTCCATTTTGAAGCGCTTCATAATATTTGTAAGCAAAAAAATATGCGCTGTTACGTTCTTCCATAAGTTTTTTGTTCAAAGCGACAAGCTTGTATTCGTTGTCTCCAGATTTTCCTTCTGATTTTTGAACGTCAGTCCAAGCATAATTCTCAGCGTTTCCATTCGTCCCAAGCATTACGGATGCTATAGGGTTGATCAGCTTTCCGTCTGTAAGCCCATCGTGTATTAAGCCCTTTCCCTTTAGAGCATCTTTTCCTGGAGCCATGTTCCAAAAGAAGGTTGTGTAGTAATTTGCATTCAAGCCTATAATACTTTTACGATCAAGGAACGATACCTTATTTTGTGTAGCTTTGTCGCTATCCCCGTCACTCCCAACCACTAAATCCATCAATCCAGCCTTATTTTCACTGGTAAGTTTCATTGCTAGGTCCTTATAATATACACGGAGATCGGTGTTTTTGAAGAGATTAAATTCTGGCTCCTCCTTTAGTCGCTTCAGGAATAATGCAATATCGTTAATGCCAGCTCCATTTTCGTGAAACATAGTTGGAACAGAAAGAACAACAGTGGGTATTGATTTGCCCTTAGCTTGCTGATGATACTTTTCATACTTGGATATGTACGCAGAAATTTCTCCTTTAGTCAGCGGTAGACGTGAGACAGGCCAATCAGGAATGATATTGATCGGGAGCCCTTGCTGAATGATGCCGTGGACAGAAACATCCTTTAGATATTTGCTGTCATTCTTAAAGCTGGAGTAGAAAAAGTCAGTTGTGAACTTTTCATTTGTATTCGTTCCAACGCCATCCCATCTTTCATTACCTACGATCATTTTTAGTTTCTGAGTGTAGGTGAAGGCCGGAACGTCATTGACTATACCGAAAATTTGAACTCCAGCAACATTGCCCCCTATTTTTTTCTGTTTGGCTTTTAGAACATCGTATAATTCAGTAGCTGTTTTGTAGTTTGCGGAATCTAATAATACATTGTTTGTCTGTGTAAACTTATTGGTGTACAGTTAATAGCTTTCATGTCTTCGCTTGTTACCTTTTTGCTGTTGTAAATAAAGTAATAGGCCGGACGACTGTTAATGGATGCCTTGTCCTCCGAAGCTACACTGCTTGCTTTAGCCAAGTTGCCTAAGGGAAGCAGAGTAGCTAGAAAAATACATAATGTTGAAATACAAAAAAACCTTTTCACTCAAGCTATACCTCCTCATTTATATTCTAGCTTATTCTTTCACAGCTCTCTATTTCCGTCAATTGGTTACCCAAAATAAAATGGTTTGTTATAATACAGCTAAGTTTAGTTTCATATAAGGGAGGAATACCGTTGAAAATTGACTTCGCAACTGACTTAGACTTCGAATACATACGAAACCAAGATCGGCATCTTTCTGAAAGCTTAATCCTATCTAAAATTAAGGGGAATGAAATCTATATTATTCGAGATCAAGATGATCAAAATATAGGTTGGATGAGGTACGGTTACTTTTGGGATAACACTCCATTCATGAATTTAATCTGGCTAGATGAGCCCTATCGGAACAAGGGCATAGGAAAACAAGTTGTCCTTTTTTGGGAAGAACAAATGAAAGAAAAGGGTTTTAATTTAATCATGACCTCTACTCAGGCTGATGAACAGTCGCAGCATTTTTATAGAAAACTAGGTTATAAAGATGCAGGCTCCTTAATCCTTGATTCGCAACCACTGGAAATATTTTTTACAAAACAGTTATAAAGTGTGTCCAAAAAAAATATTAAAATTAAAATAAATCAAACCAACGCCTTAGTTTGCTGATTATTAAAAAATCAGTAGACAGGGCGTTTTTTGTTCGTTAAGTTGAAAGAGTAGTAAGCATGATTAGACAAATTGACTTTCAACGCTTGTGCAGAATGAAGAGAAAAAACTATATAACATAAAGGAGTGCATTCATGCTTGACTCTTATCCTAACTGGCTGGCCCATTGCTTAGAAATCAAAGATTTAGAAAAAGTGCTAGCTGAACGATCCAACATGCACCTACATCATGCTTCTCTCATTTTAGTGACTGATGGGCAAAGCACGTTATCTATAAATGGGCATGAGGAGAACATTATATTTGGTCAATTAATTGCACTAGAAAGTGGCTCTGTCATTCAATTTTCCAAACCAACACATCTGGATTTTTCTGCCTATCTAATCACTTTCAATATGTACAACATATATGATACAAACTTAAAAGTAGCTAGCAATTGGAGTGTAAATACGGCAACTGGTTATCACATTCGAAGCGTGTCTGATACGGTGGTAGCACATATTCGATTATCATTTAACGAAGCAATAGCGCCTCTAAATATAACGATAAAGCAGTTTATTTTATATAGTTTATTAAAGCAATTACAACAAGAAATACCACAAGAGCAGACAGATGAAGCTACACTTGAGCAAAGAATTGAACATACTGTTACGTATATAACACAAAATTATAATACCATGATTACAAGGGACCAACTAGCAGCTATCGCTGGATATAGTCCATCTTATTACTCAAGGAAATTTACCGAGTTATATCGTAAAACACCAATAGAGTATTTGATTGCTTATCGAATTTTGCGTGCACAGGAAAAGCTACTTGTTACAGATGACTTATCTAAAAATGTAGCGAAGAAAGTAGGTTTTGATGATGCCCAATATTTTACTCGTCAGTTTAAGGGAGCTGTGGGTGTTCCGCCAAAGCATTTTAAAAAATCTATTGCATCGTGTCAAATTTGCTTTCTTTCGTCCGCACATGCAGAAGTCGCAATTGCATTAGGTGTGATTCCCCATACTGTTATCGCTACAAGCTCCTTAACGCCAAGTTATCAAAGAGAGCTATTTCTTAAAAATGGTGTAAAAATACTAGAAATGCCTCAGTATGTCGTTCAGCAAGACATCATTTTACAGCAACAGCCTGATTTAATTATCGGAGCACATTTAACGGAAGAGACGAAGCAACATTTTCAAACCATAGCACCTGTTATAACGAGATTACCGGATGAGCTAAATGAGCTTATAGCTTACTTTGGGAAATTATTTAATAAACAAAGTGAAGCTCAACAAATGATGAAGAGACTAACTACAGAGGTTAATACCTTAAGGGATAAAATCCATAAACAGATCAATAACAACAATAAGATTTCTAACAGTACAAATGATGTTACTGCGGAAATCACCGTTCTTTATCTCCGCGTAGAACAGTTAGGCTATCGTTATGTTGGTGAAGCCTCCACTGACTCGGCTGTTCTTCTGTATAAGGAGCTTGGCTTAAACATGCCTCATTACTTTCGCTCAAATGAGAAAAGCTTTAATGAGTGTTCTTTACAACAATTAGAGGACGCAAATCCTACTTATTTAATTATCGAAAAACGGATTATGGATTACTACAGTGCAGATCTCAGTCTATCTATGCTACAGCAAAGTGAGCAATGGGGTAACCTAGATGCGGTAAGAAATAACAAAGTAATTTATGTTGATACTGGTTTATGGATTAATAATTGCAGTGTATTTGGTAAAAGGGAAATTATGAAGCAGATTGAAGAGGCTATATTGAACAATGGCTTACCAGCGATGACACAATAATCCACTTTTTAGGACACTTTCAGCTATAGTAGGTTTCCTCATTATTCATTATAATTTGATAGTGATAATCATTATCAAAGAAAAGAGGGTTATATTTTAATGAATAATATGAAAAAGCCTATGTTGTATATAGTTTTGATGCTGGTAGTTTTAGCTTTAGGTGCCTGCTCAACCTCAAATCAAGGAAATGATGGGGAAGTCAAGGTGCAAACAGATAAAGGTGAATCCACAACACGTGTGGTTAAGGATGCCTATGGTGATGTAACCATTCCTACTCACCCCCAAAATATGCTTATCCTTAATTCTAATTATGCTGAAAATCTGATCGAAATTGGCGTAATACCGAATATGGTAACCCTTGTGGCAGAAGTTGAACCAGAGTATCGTCCCAAATTGTTTAACGATAACAATGTTAAAATGATTCCAGTAATACAATATGAAGAAAATATTGAAGTTATTCTGGAAGCAGCACCTGACTTAATTATTGCAGATAATGGAGCCATTGATGCTAAGCGATATGAGGCATTAAGTAAAGTTGCACCTACGGTTGCGGTGGATGCTGGTGGTGCAATCGATGAATTTGTTCCTGTACTTGGCAAGCTCTTTAATAAAGTAAAGGAGGCAGAAGCTGCTCTCCAGAGGTTTAGAACTAAAATTGAAGATACAAAACAAAAGCTACACAATGCAATTGGTGATGAAAAAATTCTAGTATTACGTGTAGAGCAAAATCAATACCGCGTGTTAGGCACTGAAAAAGGAAGTCCTGGTAGTGATATTTTATACCATCAGCTTGGCTTAAATATACCAACGAAGCTAAAGGATAATAAGGATTGGTTCACTCCTATTTCTTTAGAGGTCTTACCTGGGCTTGACGCAGATCATATATTTGTTGAAAAACGCCAAATGCAAAACTACAATAGCGACCAATCTATGAAGGATTTAGAAAACTATCCGTTGTGGAAATCGATGGCTGCGGTGAAAAAAGGCAATGTTTACCCACTAAAAACGGCTGATTTTGTCGTTGGTGAAGGTTTGATAGGTACTCCATTATTCCTCGATTATTTAGTAGAAAAGTTGGTGCGCTAAATGACACAATATACAGATATTTTTGATCTCACTATTATTGGTGGTGGTCCTGCCGGAATGTATGCTGCTTTTTATAGCGGTATGCGTGAAATGAAAACGAAAATTATTGAAGCAAAACATGAATTGGGTGGCTTTATGCGTACATATCCCGAAAAGCTAGTCTGGGATGTTGGTGGTATTGAACCTGTTCGTTGTGAAGATATTATCCATTCATTAATAGAGCAAGCTAAAACATTTGACCCAGAGATCGTATTTGGACAAGAAATAGTGGGGATGGAGAAGCATGAGGACGGTATCTTCATCTTAACCTCCAGCACAGGGGAGAAGCATTACACGAAAACAATTATTATCGCGACGGGTCGCGGAATTACCAAAATTCAGAAATTAAACGTTGAAGGTGCAGATCGTTACGAACTAAATAATCTCCATTATACGGTGACAAGCTTAAATAAGTTTAAGGATAAAAGAGTACTTATCTCGGGTGGCGGTGATTCAGCAGTTGATTGGGCAATAGAAATGGCTCCCATTGCAAAGGAAGTGTATGTCGTTCATAGACGGGATGACTTTAGTGCTTTTGAATCGTCTGTCACACGTATGAAATCTGTAGCGACTACCTATGTACCTTATACTGTAACCTCTCTACATGGGAATGGAAATAAGGTCGAGCGGATTACTTTACAGCATGTGAATTCAGACGAAACCGTCAGCATTGACGTGGATGAGGTGCTTGTGAACCATGGCTTCGAGCGAAACTTTGGTGGGGCTATATTGGAGTGGGGACTAGCTTGTGAAGAATATGGTGTGTCTGTTACACCACAAATGTGTACGAGTATGCCCGGTATATTTGGTGCAGGTGATATTATTACACATGAAGGAAAAGTAAGACTGATCGCTGGCGCTTTTAATGATGCTGTCCTAGCAGTAAATAGTGCTAAACTATATATTGACCCTACCGAATCTAAAATGGCAGGTGTCTCTTCTCATAATGATCGCTTTGCGAATAAAAATGAAGAACTTCGAAGAAAAAGAATAAGATAGAAAATAAACCGAAATTCCTCTATATGTATACTGTGTTATTCTAAAGGTGGAAATAGCTAGTTTAATAAATAGCAAAATTCATCATATGGATAGGGGGATTCAATAATGCGTACATCAATTGATGAGTTAGTTCATTATTATTTTAATGATCCAAGTTATGAAATAGAATCAGTTCCATTTGGACTGACTAACCTCACGAAAATTGTAAAAATCAATAACAATAAGTATGTAGCACGTGTGTATAATCGACATACTAAAAGTATTCAAAGTATTGAGCTAGAATCAAAAATAACGTCATTTTTAAATAATAAAAATCTTTTATTACAAGTTCCTATATTTCTCCCTACGCTCAGTGGGGATGAATACATACAATTATCAGATGGGGCATTAGGTGCGATTGTTTCTTTTCTCGAAGGGGATGTACCTGAATTGTCAGAAGAGCAGCAAGCTGAGGAATTTGGTAGGGTTGTTGGAGAAATCTCCTCTGCGTTGGGAGACTATCCAAAGGAGTTACTTGAATATAAAGGAAAGTCTTTTACACATATTTATGATCTTCATCCACTTGCCCATCGTGATGCTATAACTTCTTTTATTGAACAAGCACCTTTTCACATTGCTGAAGCACATCTAAACTTTTATCAAGCAATGCTTTCATCTGTGGAGGAGTCCATTGATCTGTTAAAGGAATTACCTAGACAGTTGGTTCACCATGACTTGTTAATATTTAATTTATTGTGTCAAGATAACAAAATTTGTGGTGTATTAGATTTTGATTTTGTTTCAATAGATATTAGCTTTATTGAGTTTGCTATTTGCCTTAATCACATTTTGCAGATGTCAAATGGCTCTTTGGAAATGACTGAGGCATTTATTAAGGGGTATGCAATGTTTCGTAAAGGCTCATTGCAAGAATTTAGGTATATTAAGCTTATGACGCAAATTTATCATATTGCCGTTCTCCATATTTATATAGGCCAACATTATTCAGGTATAAATATTGAACAAAACTTCAACTACATTCTAAATCAATTCCACACAAGAATGAATTGGTTAAATGAACATGATACATCTATCCAAAAGCTACTAGAAGCTTACTTACTTTAATAAAATGGACTTAAGTCACAGGTTCGACAAAACCATATATACTTCGGTGTAGTCATCCCATAGGCATTCTATTCTTCTTTCTTATAGCTTGCATTTCCTGATTGTGATCTGCAAGGCTTTATCTAAGCAGGTATGATTAACTGTTATCAGGGGGGAGGGAAACGGTATGACTTGGGTTGAAAGAATGAGTAAAGCGCTGGACTATATTGAGGAAAATCTCCTTACGAATATTGACATGGCTCAAGTTGCAAAAATTGCTTGCTGTACTAGCTATAATTTTCAGAGGATCTTTTCGATCGTAGCAGATATTTCATTGTCTGAGTATATTCGGCGCAGGAAGATGACGCTTGCCGCATTTGAGTTGCAGAATAGTAACATTAAGGTTGTTGACCTTGCTCTAAAGTACGGCTATGACTCTCCAGAGGCGTTTTCACGTGCCTTTAACAATATTCATGGGGCAACACCGTCATCTGCGCGTAATCATGGCGTTATTCTTACAGCCTATCCCCGAATCTCTTTCCTACTAACCGTTAGGGGAGTTGTTCCAATGAACTACCGAATTGAGAGCAAGGAAGCATTTCATGTATATGGAATTGAGGGTATATTCACGACAGACCAAGGTGAAAATTTCATTTCCGTACCTCGTTTTTGGCAGGAGGCTAGGGATGATGGCAGGCTCGAAAAACTAACCAACTCAACAAATATGCTTCAAGAAGTATCAAATAATTTGTGTTTGGTTAACGCCATTTGCGATTACCGTCAGGTTGAAGGTGATAATAAGTTTCCTTACATGCTGTTTGCCCTTAAAACAAATAAAAGCCAACCAGAGGGATATAAAGAAGAGATGGTTCCAGCCGCAACGTGGGCGATTTTTAAAACTGAAAATCATACAATCGCAGGGACAAGTGCTGCGCTTCAGAATGTCATTAAGCGAGTATATACCGAGTGGTTACCTACTGCTGATTATGAAAAAGTGGATGGGTATGAATTAGAGATGTATTACAGTAGTGGTAGCGCATGCTGGAGTGAATTGTGGATTAGAGTAAGACCTAAGAAATAACAAAAAAAGCCTAGATCAACATCTGGCTTAGTAAGTAATTATAGAAGTTCCAAGGAGTCTCAAATTTATCAAAGACCTCAATCTAAATGATAACAAAACACAAAAGAATAGTCTAGTAATTTTTGAGCCAAATGTTAACATTAGGGTACCGGTAATCACAATGTGGGTGTGCACGCTACGGAAGATGGAGCCTATGTATGAAGGGTTTAGAGTTAAGCGAAGCGTTTTATTGGGAAATTGTAAGGCCAATCATAGCTGAGCAGTTTCCTCAACTTTTAGAAAAACATGCCGCTGGTTTAATTGGGTATGGCTCAGATGTATTAGGTTATGATGATGAGTTATCAAGAGATCATGAATGGGGCGCAAGATGCTACATCTGGTTGCTGGACTCTGATTATGATATGTACGCTGCAAGCCTTTATCAAGCATTGAATGAAAAAATCCCAACGGTATATAAGGGATATCCTGCCCGCTTTTCGGTAGATGAGTCCCATGAGGTGCTTATCCCCTATAATGGAAAAGACAACCTACACCATGTTGCAATTACTAGTGTATCTCGTCACATGGAGCTCCAATTAGGACTGCATACTCCACAGCCTTCCAAATATGAATGGTTAGTTATTCCAGAGCAAAAATTGATGGAGTGGACTAGAGGAAAGATTTTCACAGATCCTGTTGGAGAAATAACAGCTGTCAGAAAGACTTTAACGTATCTTCCTGATGATGTATGGCGCTATAAATTAAAATACGCATGGAGTTCGTTTCGTCAACTCTATGTGGCAGGGATCTCGGCAATTAGAGGAGACACTTTATCGGGTAGACTATGTTTGAATAAAATGGTAGATAAAGTGGTTCAACTGATTTTCCTTTATAATAAAAGGGTTCGTCCTGCCACTTACAAATGGATATCGAGAGAACTGTCTCAGATTAGCCCTCAAGTCAATAAGTTGATAGAGCAGCTTGAAGCCATATTGATGGAGCCTTCTTTGACAAAGGCGGTTGAACAAATCGAAGACGTGTTGATGATTTTAGTAAAACAACATAATGACATGAAGCTCACAGAATATATTGAACCTGAACCAGCCCTCTCTTACGCAAGGGGTTTACAAGGATATTCATATGTAAATATTGAAGATGCTTTATTTGCTTCGTTACCAAAAGAACTTCAAGAACTCGAAATACCTGGTGCGTTAGATCAATTTATTACGAGTGAGCATATATTAGTCTGGGCAGATCATTATTCAAAGTTCAAGCCAATATATAGCATAAAGTCAGAAGTAAAACGCAGTGGAATCGGAGATATGATCGTTTAGCCACAAGTTCGACAAAACCATATATATATGTTACGGTGTAAGCATCCCATAGGCATTCTATTCTTTTTCGAATAGAGTGCCTTCGTGCATATTATGGGGATTACCATTAAATGTATTTCAAATTTATAATAGCAAGATGGAGGTGGTGATGCTATGTTTCTTTCTTTAGCCCCGGCTGGGGATCGTTGGATGATGAATAAAGACCTGAAAATATCATTTAATAAAAAGGAGCGAACATAGTATGGCTACTATTTTTCAATCGGAGACTCGCACTCCACTAAACACTTCTGGACTTAAAAATTTACGTAAATCTGGACGACTTCCAGGTATTGTATTTGGTAAAAACACTGAAAATGAAATGGTGCATATTCCAAGCATCGAATTTCAAAAATGGTTAAACCAAGGTGCATCTGGTTTTATCGAGCTGAAGTTTGAAGGGAAAGAATCTTTAACTGTATTGTTGGAGGATTTGCAAAGAGATCCAGTAACAAGAGATTTAATTCATGTTGATTTCCAACAGGTGCAGAGCAACGAGATTTTGCGTACCAAAATTCCAGTTAAGTTTAATGGAACACCCGTTGGCACGAAGAGTGGTGGAGTAGTTCAGGTTCAATTAGCTTTGATCGAAGTGGAAGCATTACCACGTCATTTGCCTGAAACTATTGAATTTGATATTAGTGGCATGGAAATTGGAGAAACATTGCATGTCAGTGATGCCCAATTCTCACCAGACGTGACGGTGATTTCAGATGGAAATGAATCTTTGCTTTCTGTAGTAAAACCTTAAGTGTTCCATTAACTAAGAAGATACTTCCGAAACCATTATGTGGTGCTGGAAGTATCTTTTTTTGTTTATATAGGGTATATACTATTTGTGAGAATCATTTGTAAATATGGCTTCATCATTCGCAGTAAATAGGAGGAGAAATGATGTTTTTGTATCATTATTTTGATCAGTCCATAGGTCCCTTTGTTAATCTATCTGACTTACCCATCGAGGAAGCAAAGTCTGTACTTGATACAATTAAAACAACTAGACCTAACTCCCAAAGTGCGTTAAGACATGACAAGTATGTGGATTATCGGCGTAATTGCGAAAATATGATACGGAAAACGTTTATACAAAAGGGTGGCATTGTGAATCGAATATCCCCACATTATATGGTGGTTGAGCATAGTCCTTGGCTCAGTACATGGTATGAAAATAGTACATTTCTTAAAATTCCAATTCAAGAATTTGATCTAAAGACGATTTCATTTACGTATGGCGACTCCATGCCCACCTTTAGCCCAAATGTTAACGATGGGAAGGAATATCGGCGTCAACTGTATACATATGATGAAATTTTAATAATAATTGAAAAATACGGATTGCCTCAGAATTGGAATGATGATGGGAAATTTGGTCCTGAGCGTTATATCGAAGCCCATATATGGGTTGACGAGACGATTAATAAATATCGGTTAAAATAAATAGAAAGGGGTAAAATTTATGGAAGTAACTGCACAGCAGGTAGCTGAATGGATGGTTGAGGAAATTAGATTTAAAGGGAATTTGTCTCAGACGGATGCAATTGAATATGTAAAAACTAATTTTGGAGAACAATTTGTATTTATCAACGAAAATGGAAATGCATCGTTGTCCAAAGAGGTAAAGAAGGCGTTCCGTAAGCTGCATGGCGGCAGGATAGCTTGGGATAGAGATAGCTTTATGTGGGCATGGACATGAGACGTTATATTCTAATATAAGAACACAAAAATTTGTTGTTACTTAAATAAAAGGGGTTTACTTATGAGTGAGCAAAGCTTCAAAGATTATAATTTAGGCGAGGGAATTACCCGTGCCTTAGACAACTTAGGATTTCAACAACCAACAGAAGTTCAACATAAGGTGATCCCTTTTGCGCTTGAGGGAAAGGATATGACGGTGAAGTCCCATACAGGTAGCGGGAAAACTGCGGCTTATGGTATTCCAATCTGCGAAATGGTGGAGTGGGAAGAGAACCGTCCACAGGCACTGATTCTAACGCCAACTCGTGAGCTTGCTGATCAAGTTACGCAGGATATTATGAATATCGGCAGATATAAGCGAATTAAGGCAACTGCTGTGTATGGCAAGCAGCCTTTTAGCAGACAGAAGGTACAATTGCAGCATAGAAATCACGTAATTGTAGGTACACCAGGGCGGTTAATTGACCATATTGAGAAGCAAACGATTGATTTGGAGCAGATCAAGTTTCTTGTCATTGATGAAGCGGATGAGATGCTTAATATGGGTTTCATCGAGCATGTAGAGAAGATTATCCGTGAGTTGCCTCTGGATCGAATGACGATGCTGTTTTCTGCGACGTTACCGAAGGACGTGGAGAAGTTATGTCATAAATATATGAATGATCCATTAGACATTGAAGTTGAGACTGAAGCAAAAACGACGAGTCAAATCGATCATTCCATGTATTTAGTTAAGGATGAGCACAAGCTTAATCTGCTTCGAGATGTCACCCTCGTTGAGAATCCCGATAGCTGCATTATTTTTTGCCGCACACAAATTAGGGTTGAAGTGGTTTTTGAAGAATTAAATAAGCATGGATATCCCTGTGGTAAAATTCATGGGGGGATGGAGCAGGACGATCGAACAGCGGTAATGAATGACTTTAAGCGCGGACAATTTCGCTATCTGATCGCGACAGATGTCGCTGCAAGAGGGATTGATATCGAGAACATCAGCCATGTCATCAACTATGATTTTCCGCAAGAGACGGAGAGCTATGTCCACAGAACCGGTCGAACAGGCAGAGCAGGGCAATCAGGTAGAGCAATTTCTTTTGCTACACCACGTGAAGACAAATTTGTTGCCAATGTTGAGCGCTATATCGGGTTCGAGATTCCAAGAAGAAACACGCCTTCCAAAGAAGCGATTACACGTGCGACTCCTGCCTTTGAAGCGAAGATAAGGGGCCAACGTGCGGTTAAGAAGGATCGTAACTCTCGTATGAATCAAGATGTTCTAAAGCTGTATTTTAACGGGGGAAAGAAAAAGAAAATTAGAGCGGTAGACTTTGTAGGTACGATTGCTAAGCTGGATGGGATTTCTGCCGATGATATAGGGATTATCACGATAGAGGATAACGCCTCATACGTCGACATTCTTAATGGCAAAGGACACTTCGTTCTTGAAAAGATGAAGGATACTACTGTCAAAGGTAAGCTGCTGAAAGTACATGTGGCAAATCGGAAATAAAATTAGACAGATTTAGCCTGCCTCTAATGAGAGTTAAAATAAACAGCGACAAAGGCCTAAATTAAAAGAGCCTCTATCCACGTTCAATCTGTGGTCTAGAGGCTTTCCTATTTTATCGCTGTAATTGATAGTTGTGGATGTTAAGCAGGATAGCCGCCACCTGGGGGTGGCCAAGCACCTTGCAGACGACGAAGTAACACAATTTCCCCTAGGTGATAGGAGTTATGAGAAGCGATATTGCGCAATAGTCCTCCTTTAGTTTCGTTAGGGAAATTGATAAGTGGCTCATCAAGCTGGGCAGTTTGGGCAATAGAAACTGCTTTCTCTACACCTTTTAGTAGGTATTCAATCGCAGCCTGTAGCTGTGCCTCATCCGCGGGGGCAGCCTCTTCAGGCCAACTTTCCTGTACGTTTGCTGGTGCTTGAGGTTTGCCACCTTCAATATGCGTCAGCATGAAATCCTGCCAATAGCTCATATGCTTCACCAATTGATAAATGGTGTAGGGCACTCCTTCTACAGTTTTCCCCGCTAGCTCCACTGTAATATCAAGCAAAGCTCTGGCAATCGGAATATGTCCACGTTCTCCAACTAAAGATTTTACAATAGCTTGGCTAAAGGCAAGGTTAGATTGAGACATGAGTAAGCTCCTCCTATTTAATATAAAAAGTTATATTCATTTTCACTAATAGATTTTATAAAATCTAATTTCGCAAAATTTAATATACTGCTATGAACATATATTTGTCAACTAAGAGGGCTTACTATACTCATTAGGGCATGTACATTATGATCTGGGTCATAGAAAAACGCCATCCATGTTGCGGTTTGATCTACTTCAGAAATTTTGTGCGGCTTACCGAGAAATTGCACATTACGATTAATTAAGGTTTCATAAGCAGCATCAATATTATCTACATTAAAATAAAATACTGAACTCGGATGATCAAATTTCGGGTCTTCGGCGATATTTAGTAATATTTGAACGCCATTACAATCAAAAAATGCCATGTTTGGAATCTCAAATAACAGCTTCAAACCTAGAGTTTCCTGATAAAAGCGAGTAGCAACCTCCATATCTTTAACACGAATGGAAACTTGTCCTATACCTTTAATTTCAAATTTTGAATTCATTGGTAACACTCCTTTTGGGTTTAGTGTGTAACTTCTATAAGCTGCTACCTTACGCTCTAGCATCTCATCTACATCCATTAGCGTTTGTAGTTGCTCTTTAATGGTCTGTTTATGCTCTTCTAGCAGGTTTAATCGTGCTGAGGTTGTATGATCGCCTTCTAAAAACAGTTCTGTATATTTCTTTATTTTCGAGAGAGGCATTTGTGTTTCTTTTAATTTGATTACAAATTGCAGCCATTGAATATGTGAATCTGTATAACACCGATTTCCTTTTTCATCACGATCAGGATAAATAATTTTTTCCTTCTCATAATAACGTAAAGTATGTGCGCTTATTCCTAATAAATGTGCGACTTCACTAATGGTATGCATGAAAGGAGCCTCCGCATTTATATTGTACTCTTGACTTAGAGTGTACTCTAATCAGTATAATCAACTCATTATTTATTCTCAAATAGGGGATACGGGGAAACACCCAAATTATTCAATCAAACTCAGGAGGTTTATATATGAAATATACAGTGATTACAGGAGCAAGTTCAGGAATTGGACTCGAAGCAGCGCTTGCATTTGCAGGTCGTGGAAAAAACTTGATTTTAGCCGCTCGTCGACATGAGGAATTAGAGAAGTTAAAATCTAAGGTGAGAGACATTAATCCTTCACTGGATGTTGTCATTAAAGCAGTAGATCTATCTATAAGTGCAAATGTCCATCAATTTTATGATAGCTTACGCAGCTATGACATAGAGACATGGATTAACAACGCCGGTTTTGGCAACTTTGCTTCTGTTGGAGAGCAAAAGTTAACCAAAATCGAGACGATGCTTCACTTGAATATTGAAGCGCTAACTATTTTATCTTCGCGTTATGTACGGGACTATGCACAGGTGGAAGGCACACAGCTGATCAATGTTTCTTCCGTTGGTGGCTACAACATTGTTGCAGATGCAGTGACCTATTGTGCAACGAAGTTTTATGTCAGTGCCTTTACAGAAGGCTTAGCACAAGAATTGAGAGAGAGTGGGGCAGCGATGCAAGCCAAAGTGTTGGCGCCTGCGGCAACTGAAACTGAGTTTGCAAATCGTTCTATGGATATCGATAACTTTGAATATGCTGTGTCAGTTCCCAAATTCCACACTGCGCAGCAAATGGCTGGTTTCTTACTGAATTTGTATGATAGTGCGAAGGTGGTAGGCATCGTGAATGCTGCGACCTATGAGTTTGAGCTTAAGGAACCAAGCTTTAATTATGTATCAAAAAACAAGTGACAGAATATAACCTGTTAGGAATGGATTGCTTAGGATGAGGAGTGGGCTAAGTGAAAAAAATTCTAGTCATTGATGATGAAGAAGCACTTAGAGACTTAATTGAACTTGTATTAAGAAGAGAAAATTTTCAGGTACAAACGGTAGAGGACGGCAAGACAGCATTACAAGTGCTGAACACGTTTCAGCCTGATTTGGTGATATTGGATTTAATGCTACCCGATTACTCTGGTTATGATCTGTGCAAGGAAATTGTGAAGAGACAAGCGGTTCCAGTTATTATGGTATCGGCAAAAAATGAAATCATAGATAAAGTATTGGGACTTGAGCTTGGGGCAGAGGATTATATAACTAAACCTTTTGACAATAGGGAACTCATTGCCAGAATCAAAGTTGTACTTCGCAGGTATGAGAACAACGATTCAAAAGCGAATGAGGAAGAAACCATCATTCACCATGAAGAACTCGTATTTAACTTTGACACAAGAATAGTTCAAAAAAATGGAAGCACAGTTTCGCTCACAGCCAAAGAATTTAAAATATTGGAAACGTTATTGAGAAGGCCAACGAAGGTGTTTACAAGAGATGAACTATTGGAGATGGTATGGGGATATGATTATTTAGGGGACAGCCGTACTGTAGATATGACGATTATGAGGTTAAGGAAGAAGCTGGAGGATGACGCGGAAAGCCCAAAATACGTTAAAACGGTGTACGGCTTTGGCTACCAGCTTGGGGGTGACTCCGTCTGAAATATTCAGTCCGACTGTTGTTAAATTATTTGTTTTTTTCGTTGTTATCCTTTGCTATTATTATCATCCTAGCTAATAAAGCGATTGATTATTTCAGCTTCGTAACGATAGAGAAGCAAATGGTGCAGAAGGCAGATTTATCTGAATTGTCATTTAGAGAGATCCTGGCGAAGAATAACGAGACATCCTCAGAGGATCAAGACGATGTAATATCTAAAAGTGCGCTGGAAAGGTTAAAGACGACAGGCAAGGAAGTTCGAATTTATGATCGTAACAAGAAGCTACTCGGATTAGCGGAAGATGGAATTATTATAAACGGGGGTCAACCTCAAATTTTCGAGCGCAACATTGAAAAAGCACTAGAGGGCAAATATTCTTATACAGTCTCTGATCAACACATGCTATATTTCGCTATACCGATTCAAGATAAGTATTATCAGAACGCTTATGTATTCGAGTTTGTAGAGGATATTTCTTATTTTTATGAGATTATGGATCAAATTAGGAATATCTTATTCATTGGGGCAGGTGGGTTTTTGGTGCTGATCACGCTCTCCAGTTTATTTATTGCCCGAAATACGACAAAACCGATCAAATACTTGCTTGGTGCTACAAAGTCGTTCTCTAAACAGCAGTTTCACGAGGTGAAATTGAACCGGAAAGATGAATTAGGTATGCTTGCCTCAGGTTTAAACCAGATGGGGATTCAATTAAATAACTATATCCAGTATCAGAAGCAGTTTGTCTCCAATGTATCTCACGAATTAAAAACACCACTTGCAGCGATCCACGGGTTTTCTCAATATTTATATGAAGGTGAAAATGCGGATGAAAATTTGCAAAAGATTTATTCGCATCTAGTCAACGAATCAGATCGCCTTAACCAGCTTATTAATGAATTGTTGATGTTAGCTCAGTTCGATAAAGTAGGCACTGGTGAAATGGGATCAGAAAAAACTGATCTTTCTAAATTAATAAATCAAGTGGCAGTGGATAGGAAGCCAAATGCTGAAACGAAGGGAATTGAACTGATCGTTAAGCCAAGTGAAGCCATTTATGTTTATGTAAATGAGCTATTACTGTCACATGCGATTGCGAACATTTTAGACAATGCGATCAAGTACTCTAATTCCAATACGAAAATCACGATGGAGACGTTTGTCAGTCAGCATAAAGCGGTCATCCAAATTAGCGATCAAGGGATTGGGATACGAGAGGATGAGATCGTACATGTTCAGGAGAGGTTCTATAGAGCAAGTAATGTAAATTCTGCTAAAGGATCAGGTCTTGGTTTATCCATATGTAAAGAAATTGCTGAGAAATTTCATGGGCATCTGAAGATTGAAAGTAAAGTAAATGAAGGCACAATCGTATCCATCCTTCTTCCGCTGTAGGAGTTACAAGAATGATACAAGTTTGTTATTACACTAATAAATTGTTTTCTTATACTATCCTCAACAGATGAAATTACTTTATTGTGGAGGGGAAAATAATGAAAAATGTTAAAAAGGCTACATCGTTAATATTAATGTCTATTTTACTTGGGGTATTGGTTGTCGGTTGTGGAGCAAATGCAAATAAGGCTACTTCACCAGCACCAGAAGTTGATCCAGCACCAAGTCAGTCAACAAATAAAGAAAAGGAAACCTCTGGTTCTGAGGCAATTAAGGAAGGAACGATTGAAAAAGAGGGCAATGTGATTTTAAAGGAGCTTGCATTTGTATATAAAGATCAGACCATCGCCATCTCTGACATTGTGAATGATGAGCAGCTCGAAGGTATCTTGGGAAAAGCGGTGGATAAAAAGTCTCACACCTATACGGCAGACGATGGTCTTAATATGGACCCATTGATTGGCTTTACCGAGAAAACGTATACTTTTTCTGGACTTGAGATTAAAACAATAAATCGGGCTAAGACAGAAGATTTCCATATTTTTAATATTAAAATTACGAGTCCCGACTATCCTACAGCCAGAAATATTAAAGTTGGTGATAGTTTAAACACGTTAAAGCAAGCTTATCCTGAAGGCAAGCTCCTTGGAGACGGGGCGCCTGATGAAGAAGACGATTATCGTTACGAACCTGCAAATTATGTGGATGTAATGACATTCCATATTAAAGATGGAAAAATTGAAAGTATTCTCATTAATACACTTTTAGATTGAGCATATTCAGGTACCCATACTCTGGACACTTAGAAACAAGTGTTTAGTGTAGGGTGCCTTTTTTTCTTTATCTTATCAGAATAATTACAACACAAAATCCTATAAATTTAGCCCCACAAATGGTCTTGTTTTGCAAAACACTCACTTACAAATTCCATAAATATGGAATATAGTTTTTGTAGTGATCGAAAACGTTTACTAAGGAGTGGCGTAGTATGGGTAAAATGAAATGCGTGTGGGGATTGATTGCATTTCTGTTAGTTAGCTTAACTGTAGTACTGGTGCTTCTATTAGAGAACGGAACACTTTATGGCCCTGATCACAGTAAGGAGGTTATGGCGACAAAGGCCAATCAGGTTGGGGAAGGTCAGTCCCTAGAAAAGGGAAAGTCGTCTAACGACACATCTAACGGAAGTAACGCTCAGACGAAATCATCTGGTGGGATAAAAGAACTTCAAGAGCTAGTCACACTCTATAAGGAAATGCCAGTCGCAGACGCACATAATCATAATGCAGCCGGGAGCAGATATCAATATATGGAGGGAATATGGGAGGGGAGTGGCATAGATCGGGTGGTGCTTTTTGGTGCAGTGTCAGAGAGTGCCGCGGTGGGGACCGATGAGATTGCATGGGAAGCCTATCAAGAAAACCCAGAACGTTATATTCCCTTCTTTACAGGGATAAATTTGCAGGATAAGTCGGAGCTAGCAAAGGTAAAGGAAAACCTAGAGAAAGGTTACTTTGGAATAGGTGAAATTGCCGCCGCCACTACTTACTCCGAAGGACTAAAGGGTGCAATTTGGAAAACGACTGACCCGATGGATGGGATTCTCCCGCAAATGTATGAGTTGTGTGCACAGTATAAAGTGCCTCTATTATTGCATATTGATCCACCTAATGGAGGGGTCATTGATAAGCTGGAAGAGGCTGCGACCGCATATCCAAACACGACATTTATTTTTGCCCATGCTAACGCGTATAACTCACCTGAAAATGTAGAAGCTTTACTTGAAAAACATCCTAATATTTATATGGATTTTTTTGCAGGCTTTACAGCCTTTAATCCTGAAAGTGGGAATAAACTTGAAGATTATGTCCCTCTTATGAAAAAGTACCCTGAGCGTGTTCTCCTTAGCACAGACTCTGGATATGGCTTGAAAAATGAAGCTGAAGCATTACATGCGATGTACCTCATGATTGATTTACTTGGAGATACACCAGAGACACGAATGATTGCTTACGGCAATTTGGACGCCCTAATTTCGGCTCAGCCAGCCACAGAGACACAGTTAGCGGCAATTGCCAAGCTCAACGAAAATGAAAAAGAGGGAGCAACACATAAGCTAGAAGGGCTAAGTAAGCTAGAGGCAGGTAAAATATTGGCGAAGGGGAACAAAGTTAGAATTAAGATGAAATAGAACAGTATAGATAGGGTTAATTGCAAAGGCAACATAGAAACTCCCATCAAGGTAATGGTAGATGTTTTGTTTCATCTACTGTCTACTATGATGGGAGCATATCAAATTAGTATTTTGTTGTGGTTCGGTTATTCATTCTTGTTAGTTAATAGCAGCTGAACAGTTTGAGATTCCATGATTGGGTGATAATACCGCTCGATGTTAACCGTCAAGGGTTGCGGATAATCTAGCGCTTCTTTTCCAAAGTTGAAAGCCCTGTATTCTTCTATATCACCATTTGTTGATTTTTTTGAATTAGTTATGGCAACTCCACTACCCTTTTCAATCGTATTAGTTAATAGTTTATGTTTCTTACCCTCCGCATCTGTATAGCTAAACTCATGGGATATTGAAATAGGTTCTACCGCATATACATCTTCAAGCTTGTGATGCAACAATATCTCACCCTCTGCTGCAGGCGTATCAGGTTCAACGATTTTTAAATGCTCATCAGGAGCTTCAACGAGTTTGTTTTGCTTCAAGTCAATGGAAACCTTCATTTTATTCTTAGGCACAGCAGCAATACCAGCTACTTTTAACGAAATATACATGGAGTTCAACTTATCCAAATTGTTATCATTATATATAAGTGTGACCTTATTTGTTTCTTTAAACATTCTATTCGTAGTGTAAAAGCTATCAAGGTAATTCAATTCTTTTCGCTTAGTTCCTTTTTCGCCAATAAGTGTAGGCTTTAGCAATTTAAATATTTGTTTAGTATTGCTGGAATCATATTCTAAATCTAAATACGTGTTTAAAGGTGTAAACTGAATTTTTCCAATCTTGATTTTTTGTCCATCTACAACCAAGCTGTCCTTAGGATAATAAATTCGTTCCTGATCTTCAAGCTGATTTGGCTTGATTGGAACGGTGAACATAAAATGATTTTTGTAGCCATCTTTAAAATCATATTGACTAAAGCGAATGGTAGCTACATCAGTATTTGACGGATCTGCAATGATATTTGCGACGTATACATAATATTCTGTATCACCAGGCCTAATCTGATGTCCCTCAGCGTTAGTGGTACTAAGATGTATAACCCCAGTTGTAGTTTCTTTAACATCTGAAAATGTGATAGATTCAACATGAGGTGAGATTGCATAATCCAAATTGTTTTGAGCAGTAAATAGGAAATACAACCTACGCCCATCACTCGCTGAACCAATAACATCTACTTTTAACCCCTTATATTCTACAGTTCGTTGGATTGGGGTTATGAGCTTTTTATATATAGCAGTGTTGAGACCAAATTCAGTTTCAACATGTGTCTGAAAACGTTCTAAATCTACTTCTTTATCTGACGGAGTTGTATGCACAACGGTATATTTAATTTTGTTATCAGGTACTTTGGTTGGTGTATTGGGGGGGAGAATTGTAAAAAGTAAAATTACCGTGACCGCCGTCGCCACTGCCCCTATACTATAAGTCATCCAGCGTCTTTTCATTTCTCGTCGTTTTCCTTCCCTAATTCCGTTTCGGATTGTATTGGATAAAATTATGTCTGAAATCTGATCCTTTCCTTGCACATCATTCACGTCTTGGTTTAGTATACGCTGTACTTTGTCTGTCATCTTGCTAACCTCCTATCTTCTACAAATACTTGCGTAGCTGTCTTAACCCTTCACGTAACCAGCTTTTGATTGTTCCTTCAGGTTTATGTAGCACTTTTGCAATTTGCGCAGTGGTCATGTCCTGATAATATTTCAGCATAACAACGTGGCGATGCTTATGTTTTAAGTGATCAAAGGCACGTTCCAAATCAATCTGATCGTTTCGTTTCATTTCATGTACAGGCTCATCGTGAATCGTATCTGTAGGGAAAACCCGTTTTTTACGTCTTAGTTCGTCCACACAACAATTGACTGTGATTCTAATTAGCCATGGGGTAAAGGCTTGTTCATTTTTAAGATTTTTACGTTTCATCCATGCTCGGCACGCTACCTCCTGCACAACTTCAAGCGCATCCGCTTCATTGCGCATATAGCTATAGGCGATAGAGTACAATTTATGTTGCTCAGTAGATAACCGTTTGAAAAATAAGTCCTCATCCATTATACAAACCGTTGGATCATTATCAGAATGTATTGAGGGCTGCGAATTTTCCTCTTCTGTATTTGACACCGTCACCGCCCCCTTCTCTTGTTTAGTATAGGTGTGCGGTTATCTCTATTTCCCCTATATGTAATCCCCTAATACTAAGACGGAGTAGTGCATAAAAACGATGAATCTTTTTTATGCATGGTAAATGCTTGTCTATGATAACTCTATCTCTGTTGGTTATAATGAGTGAATAAGGGGGTGCTGATTTGAACCACACGTTAACTCATATTCCTTATTTTCCGGGTTGTCCAGCGTATTTTAGCTTTAATGAAAGTTATGCAGAGCAATTTCATCAACATACTGGGCTAGAGATCATTTGGGTGACACAGGGCAAGTTGAAGGCAACTTTATCCATGATTTCATCGCAGGATGCACAAGATTATAATTTACAGAGTAATGATCTTTTGCTTATTAATCATCTGGAGCCCCATCGTATTATACCGCTAGCGTCTGACACACAGTTTATTCAAGTACATTTGGATAGCGTATTTATAGCAAAGTTTTTCCCCGACCTTTACAATTTATATTTTGATGTTCGTTCTTTTCGGAACAGTATAGATAATCAGAGTAGCTATGATATCATTCGTATTTTAGTAAGCCAGCTTTTTCATATATATCGAACACAGGAGTTAGTACACAACGAGTTTTTTACCCTTGTTCGCTACTTAACTTCACATTTTACTCCGTCTACCTTGCTAAAAGAAGGGGACCCTTCTACACAGAATAACAACATTGTCCGCCAAATCTTAAATTCGGTGGAGCTTGATTTCAAAGGGAAACTTACGTTAAATGAGATTGCCCAAGCGCAGCATTACAATTCCTCTTATTTGTCAGATATTTTTAGAAGAAATATAGGCATTTCCTTTAAGACTTATTTACAACAAATACGTATTCGCTATTCTTTATATTTATTGCAAACCCAACATATTTCGATTGTGGACATTGCTTTATCCTCTGGATTTAGTGATGAGAAGAGCTATTATAAGGCGATCAGACAGCAATTTGGCGTAACCCCACTCCAGCTTAGAAAGCAATGGAAGGAGCTTATTACGATACAAGCAAATTCCTCTAACACCTCTCCAAGTAGTATTGTAGGTACGATTAACGAGGATTTCCTTACAAGATATGCTGCAAAAACGATTGCTACCGAGATGTTGGATGAGAATACGTTACGAATTACCATAGACAAGGATGTGGATTCTGAAGGTACTCAGTTACACGCCATTTGGAATAAAATGATGAACATCGGCTCAGCCAATACATTATTGAATCAAAATATGCGAGATCAGATTACGGAAATGAAGGAAGACATCCCAATAGAATACATCCGCTTTGAGGGCATCTTTAATCAGGAAATGGACGTGCTTCAGAAGGATAAAAAGGGATTCAAATTTAATTGGAAGTTTGTTAATCAAGCCCTTGATTACCTTCTCGAAATTGAGGTTAAGCCGTTTGTTTGCTTGAGTTATATGCCACTGCCTTTCGCTAGCAAGAGTACAAGCTTCTTCAACTATCAGGGGAATACTTCGCCTCCTAAGGAAATGGGGCAATGGTTATCGTTAGTTCAATCCTTTCTCACAAATTGTATTAACCGCTATGGATTAGAACAAGTTTCAACCTGGTATTTTCAAATTTGGACGGAGTTCCCCGTTAACGATATTCATTGGAGCGGAACTTTGGAGCAATATTTTGAGTTGTATAAACAAACCGCCCTATTGATCAAAAATATCTCGCCTATTATTAAGGTGGGGCCTGCGGCTGAGAACTTCCATACCCAAGATCAGCCCTCGGAGCGATTATTAAAATTTTGCCAGTCTTATGGGGTACCCATCGATTTTTATTGCTGTAATATTTATCATAATCGGATCGACTTTTTGAAATGGGGGGAGCAATCCTCAACCAATCCAGTTGACCTTCAATCGATTCCATTTCAATATGAGTCCAAAAATCATACAAAGCAAAGGCTAATGAAGACATATCATATGCTAAGAAGGTATTATGGGGAAGAAATTCAGTTTATGGTGACTCGCTGGAATTTAAGTTGGGATGTGACCAATCCGCTTCATGACACCGCTTTTATGGCTACCTTTATTATCGATAATATGCTAGATGACGCTATAGAAAAGGCTAGTGCAATTGGCTTTTTATCTGCTTCGGATATTTTGTATGAATGGGATATGGAAAATAAGCCCTTTTATGGAGGGACAGGGCTAATGAATACAGATGGGATCAAGAAGTCTGCTTATTATGCTTTTGTTTTCTTATCCAAGCTTGGGGAGACCGTCATTGCAAAGGGGAAGCATTACATCATAACGAGAAAAGGGGATAACATTCAGATTTTATTGTATAACCCTACCTATCTTAACCAACTGTATGAGAGAGGTGAACAGGAGGATCGGCAAATTTACAATCTCTTTGAGGAAACTAGCGATATTAGTGTCGATCTGCAATTAAACAACCTATATGGAACCTATAAATGTAAGCAATACAGCTTAAATCGGGATCATGGATCTGCGTATGACGAGTGGGTTCGAATGGGCGAGTATGTAGATTTAAATGAAGAGGAGACCGACTATCTTAAGCATATTTCAAGACCTAATTTGCAGATTAAACAGATGACCTTACAGGGGGAATTTCAAATCTCCGTCCATATCCCTGTTCATGGGATTGAGTGTTTAACGCTAAAAAAGCTTTATAACTAATGGCTCTAAATAAAAATTAGTGGTTGACAACCACTAATTAAACTAAAATTTCTAGCTAAGAAAATACCGCTTTTAAAGGGTGTTTTTCTTAGCTTTTTTTAAGTGTTGGCTTAAATTTTATGTTGTATGCGCTTTCTTCTGCAACTTCCACCTAAGAAACAGGAAGGAATAGGGGCGGAAATAAGATTACACTAAAAGCAATCTAGCAAGTGATTAGATTGACCTTAATAAAAATAAGAAGCTTTTAACTTTAGAACGGGAGGAAGATCAACGTGAAAGTAAATAAGAAATTCCGTTTAGCCTACACAACTAAAGCAGAGGAACTTGTAGGGCAGATGAGCTTAGAAGAAAAAGTTTATTTAATGAGTGGTAGAGTCTCAATGGAAGAGATGCTAGACGACTTTAAAGTTAGACATTATAATTGGCGGCCTTATCCAGCAGGTGGCAACGAAAGACTGGGTGTCCCTGAATTGAAATTTGTAGATGGACCTCGTGGGGTAGTATCGGGTAATAGTACCTGCTTTCCTGTCGCCATGGCAAGAGGGGCATCATTTGAGCCTGAATTAGAGGAGAGAATAGGACACGTCATTGGTAAGGAGGTACGTGCACAAGGCGGGAACTTCTTTGGTGGTGTGTGTATTAATCTACCGTATAACCCAGGTTGGGGTCGAAGTCAAGAGGTATATGGAGAAGAGTCGTTCCATCTCGGAAAAATGGGTGTTGCGCTAGTTCAAGGGGTACAGAGCGAAAATGTGGTTGCTTGTGTGAAGCATTATGCTTTTAATAGCATGGAATGGGCACGTTTTCAGGTTAGTGTGTTAGCAGATAAACGTACAGAACGTGAAGTGTTTTTGCCTCACTTTAAGGATTGTATTGATGCTGGCGCAGGGAGTGTCATGAGTGCTTATAACTTGTATCAAGGTACACATTGTGGTCATCATGATTATTTGCTGAACGAGGTACTCAAGGAGGAATGGGATTTTGACGGCTTTGTCGTTAGTGATTTCGCATGGGGTGTGAAGGATACCGTAGAGGCAGTCAATGGCGGGATGGACGTAGAAATGTGTCATACGAAGTTTTTTGGTGACAAGCTAGTTGAAGCCGTTAGAAACGGGCAGGTGAGTGAAGAGAAAATTGATCGTGCTGCTTTGCGCATTGTACGTACGTTACTTGCCTTCGAGGATGGAAATCAAAATGCAGTCTATAGTAAAAACCTCATTGCTTGCCCTGAGCATATCGCATTGGCATTAGAAGCAGCAGAAAAATCAATGACATTGATAAAAAATGAAGGAAATGTTCTGCCATTTTCTAAGACAGCGACGAAGCGAATTGCGGTCATTGGGGAGTTAGGCAATATCGGTAACATTGGTGACCATGGCTCAAGTCGTGTCTTTCCTCCTTATGTGGTCACGGCGCTTGAAGGCTTGCAGAAGCTATTGCCTAATGCAGAGGTGATATTTGATAACGGTGAGGATGTCATGCAAGCTAAGCAGTTAGCGCAGTCAGTGGATGCGGTTGTGTTTGTAGTTGGCTATGATCACGATGATGAAGGAGAATCTGTTACAAATGAGGATGCTGATCTAAAAGCAGGTGGCGATCGCAAAAGTCTTGGCTTACATGCCAAGGATGTTGCACTCATTCAAGCAGTAGGCCCAATGAATAAGCAGTCTGCTGTTGTATTAATTGGTGGAAATATGATTATGATCGAGGAATGGAAAGACGCTGTATCTGCGATTTTGATGGCCTATTATCCAGGGATGGAAGGCGGAACTGCGATAGCCAAAACTTTGTTTGGCGATGTGAATCCAGGTGGGAAATTACCATTTGTGGTGCCAACAAGCGAAGATCACCTTCCCCAAGTCGATTGGGATGCCCACGAAATTAAATATGATTATTACCATGGCTACACACGACTAGAAAAAGCGGGGATTACTCCTTCTTTACCATATGGTTTTGGCTTGTCTTATACTAATTTCTCCATTTCCAATGCGGAATTTTCAGTTGTACAGGATCAGATCAAGGCTAGCTGCGAGGTGAAAAATATCGGGGATGTAACAGGGGATGAGGTTGTACAGCTCTATATTGGCTTCTCCAATTCGGCGGTCGAGCGTCCTGTGAAGGTGTTACGGGGCTTTAAGCGGGTCACGTTAGAGCCAGGGAAAGCCGTTCATGTGCAAATCTCTTGTCCAGTTGAAAAAGTGGAGTGGTACAATCCTGCTACAGATGGGTGGGAATTAGAGCATATGGAATACGAGGTATATATCGGAAATAGTAGTGCACCGCAGGATTTGATCAAAGGAAACATTTCCTTATAAATCTCAAAAGTTCGAAGGACTTATATTAAGAAGTTCCCATTGGAGGGTGCATGATGGCAGCTAGAGAAGAATCGAATCAAAAGTTATCGTTATTGGAAAAGGTTAGCTATGGTTTAGGCGATACAGCGTCAAACTTAATTTATGCTGTTGTAACGACATATCTGACGTACTATTTTACAGATGTATACGGAATTGGCGCAGCAGCGGTAGGTACACTATTGCTAGTGGCACGCCTTGTTGATATGATAGATAGCCCAATTTTTGGCATCCTGATCGATAAAACAAATACGCGTTGGGGGAAATCACGTCCTTGGATTTTATGGTCCTGCTTTCCGTTTGCGATCGTTACCACGTTGTTGTTTATGGGACCTGAATTAAGTGCCTCGGGCAAACTAGCATATGCTTATATTTTTTATATTGCATCTAATGTGTTATATACGGCAGTCAACAACCCGCTAACGACACTGCTTCCGAGTCTAACAAGCGACATACAGGAAAGAACAGTCGCGAATAGCTTCCGTATGTTTGGTGGACAATTTGGTGGTTTGTTGGTTAATCTTACGTTGTTGCCGCTGGTTGCCTTTTTTGGGCAAGGGGATCAGCAAAAAGGCTTTTTTCATACGATGATCTTGTTTGGTATTATTGGACTGGTGATGTTTCTCATTACGTTCTTTAATACGAGAGAGCGTGTGCAGGACAAATCTGGGGGGAAATCGCTCCCTGTAAAGGAAAGTATCAAAGCGATTAAGGGGAATAAGCCATGGTTTGCAGGGGTATTGGTTGGCGTTGTGTTTTTTATTTTGTATGTGATTAAGCTGTCTTCGGGTATTTATTATATTACTTACAATTTGAATCAGCCAGATATGGTGACTACAGTGAACACACTGGGTTCGCTTACGTTAGTTGGGATTATTTTTGTTCCTATTTTATCTAGATCCTTTAGTAAGAAAACATTAATGATTGTGGGTATGGCGGTATGTATGCTTGGACAATTGACGATCTATTTGGGCGGACAAAATAACTTCATGTTGCTGACGGGAACCGTGATCGGAGCTATCGGTTTAGGTTTACCTGTTGGGCTGTTGTTTGCTTTAATTGCGGATACCGTAGATTATGGGGAATGGAAATCGGGCGTACGTGCACAAGGCTTGCTAGCTTCAACTGCCTCGGGGATTGCAATTAAATTAGGTTCCGGTCTTGGTGGTGCAATTCCAGCTTGGTTGCTAGCCTCTGGTGGTTATGTGGCGAATCAGACACAAATCCCGTCCGCACTTCATATGATTGAGCTAAGCTTTATTTGGATTCCAATTGCGTTATGTCTATTATCGATTTTGATTTTAGTCACGATGTACAAATGGGAGAAGCCACATGATGAAATTGTGGCAGAGTTGGAAATCAGAAGAGTACAATAAAAGCAATTCGCACAAGCAGTCAGCATCCTAGTCACGTACACTGAATTATAATCAGTATGCGAGGTGAGACATGCATGGCACAATCCGAGGTAATTCGGGCAAAAGCGAGACAGCTTCAAGGTCAACCCGTTCGTGTCACGTTGCATAATGGGGAGACGTATATTGGCTACATTGCAAATTGTTATGACAAAGGTGTAGTGCTGGCAGGGGTGGCTTCCCCTGTTCCTTCAAGTAGCGGGAAGAAAACTCACTCCAAAAATAAAAAGGGGAAGACACGCAGGCAAGCTGGTTCACGCTCTAGGGGCTCAAGTACTTCCAGATTGCCAAAGTCGTCAAAGTCACCATATTCATTACGAACTCGTAAAAAAGAAGCGCAGGTATCTGCATTGTTCCCAATGCTTGGCTCGTTATTTGGTGGATTCGGCGGTCTTAGTGGAGGTTTAAAACTATTTGGGATGATACAAAGGGTTTTTCCAGTAATTAAAATGGGCTATGGAATGATCAAATCAATTTCTCCATTTGTAGGCGCAGTAAAAGGTTTGATGGCACCAGCAACAGTAGAAGCCACAGATGCTGATTAATTAGACTACTAGTAAGCTAGAAACCCCCTTCACAAAGGGGGTTGTTTGTGTTTAAACAAGGTCTAATGATAGTTTGTACCTTAATAAATACTCTGTTTCAGATAAAGTCTTGTCTAGCTAATATCGCAACATCAGATACAATGAAAATACCAAGTATGGAAGCGCTTTACATCTGAGGTGAATGGACATGATACATGTTTGGTCAATTTCAAATGGAGGTGCAAAATGAAGAAAAAATCTTGGTTTACTTTAGTTACAGCAAGCATGGTATCCTTATTTTTTGCGGTTAATGTCTCAGCAGGGTATGTTTTGTGGGAACCACTCACCTACTTTAACCCCAATACATGGCATAAAGCAGACGGCTACACCAATGGTAATCCATTTAATTGTACTTGGCGTGCCAAAAATATTACATTTACGAATGATGGCAAGATGAGACTTGCTCTGACAAGCCCTAGTTATAATAAATTTGATGGTGCAGAGTATAGAAGTAACGATACGTATGAATACGGCCTATATGAGGTGAGTATGAAGCCAGCTAAAAATACGGGCATTGTTTCATCCTTTTTTACGTATACCGGACCTGCACATGGTACACAATGGGACGAGATTGATATTGAGTTTTTAGGTAAAGATACGCGTAAAGTTCAATTTAACTATTATACCAACGGTGTGGGTGGGCATGAGAAGGTGATTGATCTAGGCTTTGATGCCTCTCAAGGCTTCCACACGTATGCATTTGATTGGCAGCCTGGTTATATCAAATGGTATGTAGATGGTGTACTGAAGCATACAGCAACTCAAAACATCCCGAAAACACCTGGCATGATTATGATGAATATTTGGAATGGGATTGGTGTGGATGACTGGTTAGGTCCATATAATGGCGTGAACCCGCTTTATGCTGAATATGATTGGGTTAAATATACGAGTAATTAATCTCTTTATATGAGCTGTTAATGTGAAGCTGAAAATGAAAAGAAGATAAGTGCTGTTAGGCTGTCGAGAGAAATCTCGATGGCCTTTTCTAATTTAGTTAGACATCAGTTTTAACGTTTTGATAAAATAAGAGCATATATTTTGGATACTTTTTTGAAGGGGTGGCTGCTTTGGATTTTAATGACGTCATACATGGACATAAATCTATACGAGAATATCAAGATAAGGAAGTTAGCCAAGAGCTACTAGAGCAAATACTAGATGCAGGTATCCGCGCCTCTTCAAGTGGCAACATGCAGTCCTACTCTATTGTCGTAACAAGAGATAAAGAGCTTCGCAAGAAGCTATACTCCGCACATATGGAGCAATCCATGGTAGTAGATGCACCGGTACTACTAACCTTTTGTGCAGACTTTAATCGAATGAGAAAGTGGTTAGCACTAGAGGATGCACCGCTACAATTTGATAATTTCATGAGCTTTATGATTGGCGCAATAGATGCGACCTTGGTGTCACAAAACTGCGCATTGGCTGCCGAAAATGCTGGATTAGGTATATGCTACATGGGATCAACGCTTGCCAACTGTGATCAAATTGGACAATTGTTAAATTTACCAGCTAATGTTGTGCCAGTCGTCGGTTATTCCTTAGGTTATCCTGCGGAAACTCCTGCCTTGCGTGATCGTTTACCCAAGCATGGGATTGTACATTATGAACAATATCAGGATTATTCTGATGAAGATATTAGAGAAATTTATCGGGAACGTAATGAAAAGGGCTGGCAACGATACATGGATGTCCCTAAACTTAAGCAAATGACAGAACAATTAGGTTTAAAAAATCTTGCTCAAATTTATACGATAGCTAAATATACAAAGGAATCCCATCTTGAATTTTCCCAAACTGTATTGAACTATTTAAAGAAGCAAAATTTTATGAACAATGGAGAATAAACATAATTTATACTAGACTAGCTAAGCTATCTATGAAATTCTGATTAGAATTTTAATAGATGGCTTATTTTTTGTAAATTAAGAAGAATCACATAATGCTGTGAACAATGGCACTGTACTAATTCAGATTATGTGAAATAATTCTCAATATAAAGTTTTATATTACACAATAAGTGATTAGAAATTGATAATTAGTTGGAAATCATTAATTTAATTGAACTATCATATGGATTTGGATCTGAATTAGTCTTGCCGTGCAGTGGAGATGTCGCTGTACGGTCTTTTATTGTTTTGCGCAACATGAACCAGTAGCTGTCTGAATATGAATCCCACGTTCCAATGATAAATAGCGGAGATTGTTACTTTTTATTTAGAAACACTGTGTTTATGGATTGGATCTTTTCTTGATCTTTGGATATTTCAACCCAATCCATTCATTGCTATACTACCGTAATAAAGCCACTATATGCAATGTTGGTTGAGAGGAGCGGTTTGTAAATGCAATCAGTTCGTTATAAAAGTAGAGAATGTCTAGATCAGGAGAAAATTGAAAGCTTTCTTAAGCAGTCAAGAATTGGCTATCTGGGATTAGCAGATGGGAACCTGCCTTACGTTGTCCCGTTAAACTATGTTTGGGCGGAAGGAACGCTTTATTTTCATGGCGCTAGTAATGGTAGACGTAACGAGATTATGAGTGAAAATGCAGAGGTGTGTTTTACCGTGTGCCAAGAATATGGTACGATCACGGACCCCGTACCGGCTAAAACAGATACCGCTTATATGAGTGTGATGATTTTTGGAAAAGCAGAGCCCATTACAGATTTGGATGAGGCGACCTTCATGCTTCAAGAGTTAATCAACAAGTATGTTCCGGGTTATTATAATCGTCCATTGTCCAAACAACATGTAGATAAATATCGCTCCGCTGTTTTTGGTGGACCGGTCAAGGTTTATCGTGTGATTCCGTCTCAGATAACTGCAAAAGAAAGTGGAGTCGAAGAGGATAAAATGTATGATAAAGTGATGAGCGAAAAAACTAATTTATAGTGGGCGGTTGAACTTCCCTTCTCATTGTAATAAGGTAAGCTTAAATATAACGTGGTTTTAACAAGGAAGGAGCGCATTATGATTAGAATAATGGCAAGTTTTAAAATTAGCTCTATGCGAAGCAGGAACTACGAACGAGGCGGTAGTTGCATAGAGCAGTTTCATTTCTCCGCCTAATCACTTCATCGAAAATTTTGATTAAACGTTTGTAGCTACAGCTTCGCACCCTTAATTATGAATTTAATTATTAAGGAGCGAGCACAATGAAGTATCGTAATGCAGACGAAATTTTACCCAAGGAATTGCTAGCACAAATACAAACTTATTATGACGGGGGTCTAGTTTATATTCCTAAATTAGATAAGGTACGTAAGAAATGGGGCGAAAAATCGGGTAGTCGGCAGTGGCTGATTAGACGAAACCAGGAAATTCAGCGACGTTTTTCTAATGGTGAACCCATTGAATACTTAGCCGAGCGCTTTTATTTATCCTCTAGTAGTATTAAAAAAATTGTTTATACTAAAAGTCAGTGAGTAATGAAGCTTACAAAATATCCATCAAAGGGATGATTTTAGACCCCAGTTGGTTTTTGTAGGCTTTTTATTATATTTTTTTGGATAAAAAAGAAGTTAACTCATTTTGGGTATATCACTTCCATTCTGCCCTTTCTATACTAAATGTAATAAGAGTGAATGGAGGAATTATAGTGGTAGAGCGGGAGCAGCTTATAAAGCTTGCTGATAAGTTAATAGTGAATATTTTACAAAAATATAAGCTAGATGGTGCACATGTACAGTTTATTCAATTTTCAGAGTCGATTACATACAAAGTCCAGACGTTGGCAGGACAAGCTTATTTATTGCGATTTCATTTAGAGCCAATGAGGGAAGCAGAAATAGAAGCAGAGCTTCATATTTTACGTGTTCTAGGTGAGTTAAATAATCCTAATCATTTGGTTGTACCCAAAGCATTAATGAATGAAGAAGGACATTTGGTTACACATATTCATACAGATGAAGGGTGGAGCCCTTTGGTCACAATGATGCAATGGGTAGAGGGGGAGCCTATAGAACAGGAGCTAAGTGATCGTCAGATTTTCAAAATGGGTGAATGGTTAGCCACTGTGCATGAGGCAATGAAGAAGGCTGAGGTTGTGGTTGAAGCCAATATGCTATTAGCAAGACCTACATGGGGAATCGCTAGCTTTAGACAAGCAATGGAAAAGTTAGGACAATACTATAAACATTTTTTAACTGTAGGCGAGTGGTCGCAATACCAAACAGTAGGGGAAAAAATTATATCGCGTTTAGGAGAATTAGAAAATATGAATCTAAACTCCAATTCGGACTCCTTTGGACTTATTCATGGTGACGTCCATCTTGGAAACTTTATTGTTCATGGTGATCAGCCTTATTTAATTGACTTTGCAAGGTGTGGGTATGGTTACTATTTATATGATGTGGCTGGTGTAATGTTAGGACTGTCACCTGAGCAACGAAAGGTTTTTATAGAGGGATATGAGAAAGGCTGTAGCCTACCCACCAACTATGTTTCCCATATCGAATGCTTTTTTGTAATGCATATCATCGAAAATGGTGCTCACCACTGCACGAACCCCAATGAAATTCAAGGTATGTTGGATCAACAGCCCTATGCTTTAGCCTATATCAACAGTTTTTTGGAGGGGAAATCGTTTTTGTATCAGAGTATTACGCCTGTTCAAATAGAGGAAAAGAGTTAGCACTTTTTTGAGGGAGGATTTGAAATGGTGGCGACAACGGTTCAAGTTACGTTAACTGATAAAACGAATTGTCATATTATTAAAAATATGATTGGACAAAAATTTTGGGAAAAGACAATAGCTCAGCATACAAATGGAAGCTTTGTTAAACAAATTGCTTTAACCCATGATGGGGATAAGCTTATATTTTCATTTTGTAATCATCCATCCACTTGGAATCCACTCATGCAGTAAAGCACCGCACGCACTTTCCAGCGCGCGGTGCAAAGGATTTAACGACCTTGTTGTAGCTCTTTCAACATTTGAATGAACGTTTGTGCGTATAACGCTTTTGAGAAATGTTTTTTAATATGCTGTTCGGCAAAAGTAATCATTCGATTTCGCAAATTTTTATCTGCTAAAAGGGAGATGGCTTCTTTTTTCATCGTTATTTTGGAGTTGTGATCATAAAATTTCCCCGTTTTATTATGGAAAATAAATCTTCTTACCCCACCTGAATCTGTCGACAAAACTGGGCAACGACAAATCATCGCTTCGGCAACGGCATAACCAAAGCCTTCATGAGTTGAGGATGACAATAGAAAACCACCTGAGTCTCCAATTATACTTAAATAATCTGCCATCAATTCATGAGGTGTATTGGAGTAACGAATGACACGGTTTTTTAATGTAGGATGGGAATCTAAGATCTGATTGTATTGATCAAGCTCTTTTGGATCTGCCATTGTGTTATCATCAAATAACCATAAGTATAATTCAGGATATAGTGGAAGCAGCTCTGTTCCTAGCATTAAAAAGTCACGCACATTTTTATTCTTTTGAAGACGTCCCACCCAACCTATAATGGGGTAAGGCTTTTTGGGGTAAGCAGTATAACTAAAATTGTCCCAATCCAAAGGATCATCGAAGCTGTATTGGTGGATGGCTCCATAATTTAATTTCATTAGTGTTCTTAACCGTTCATCCTTCGGGTACATAATGGCGTTAACAGTATTATGAATTTCCTCTCTTGTAGCTGGAGTCAATAATAAATTTTCCTCGTGAGGACCAAGGCCTTGTAGCTCGAAAATGAGCAGACCTCTATAGCCCCGATTTCTAATCTCGGTGAGCAGCCACATATCTGAGCATACAACAATGACATCGTAGTTTTCACGGTGGATGATTTCCATCATCGCTTGGTGGTCATTGGTAATAAAGGTTTTAATATTTCTAATGTTGTGCTTGCCTTGGCCATCAAACTTATATAAGAGGTGTGTTTCAACACCATGCTCCGTTAATGCTTTACTCCGTATTCGATTTAATGTTTCCATTCCTCCACTAGGATTAAAGAAAATAAACAAGAGCTTCATAGCTTGTCACCTAGCTTTATCATTTTTTCCTCAAGGAAATATATTAATTTAGGTGTGCGAAATAATTCATTTGTTTGCATTGGGGCTAGGATATGTTCATTTCTGTATCCAATTGCACGGTTCTCTTTATTGTAGTAGGTAGACCAAATAGTTCCGTCTGCTCTTCTAAGCTCGTCATATAACACTTGTGTGTTCATAACATAATCAAAAGGGTTCAGGTCAAGCAGCATGGTGTAAGGCGTATTGATCTTTTTAGCTGTATATAGGGCAGCGGTGGTTTTATTCCAGTTAGGTAGCCACTCAAACATCGTACAAGGGTGGGGAATCTGCTGTAAAGTCGAAGTCACCTGGTAGTTGTCAGAGAGGTCGATAACGTGGCATATATAATTACTGAACACTTGTTCATACAGATCTTCAATGCGGGCTACTGCTTCAGTGGTTGCCTCAGAAAGTATAAACAAAAAGGTGATTTCTATCGGAATTCCTCTACGCACCCTAGTATTATGTCTTGTAAGATGATAAGCATGTCGCCACTTTCGATGTGCCTCGACAGATTTAAGCTGTGAAGAGACGCTAAAGGTTGAATCTACCCGATAATCCATGAGCTCGATTGGAATATATTTAATCTCACAAAAATCAGTAAGCTTGAGCCAATAATCATAATCTTCGATGGGGGCTAGGCTGTATCCACCTGCGACCATTTTTGCATACTTCGCTTTATACATAAAAGATACACCGATGATTGAGGAATCAAGTAAAGCTTCCTTAGGCTTACCTTGAAAGTTACGCAAAGCAGCAAGTGCATGCTCGTCATGAAGAGGTTGATTATGGTTGTCTATGGACTGAAATGAACTATACACAATGCCTAGCTCATCAGGTCCATTCTTAAGTGCCGTATACATAATTTCTAAAAATAAAGGTCTATATACGTTATCACTAGAAACCCAAGTCAAAAATTCAATGTTATTATCCTTATACAGCTCTGCAAATCCTATATTCAGGGCATGGGGTACACCTTGATTCCTTTCATAACTAATGATATTTACTCGGTGATCGTCTCCTATAATGCTTCGAATCAGTGGCTCCATCTCGGGTGCCCCATCAATGACAATCATGAATTTAAATTGTTGAAAAGTTTGGTTAAGTACGGATTGTAGAGCTGCCTCCAGAAATTCAGGTTTTTGCTTATAGACAGGCATAACGATTCCTAAATCGACCACCATATTCACCACTTCCATTAAGAGTATTAATTATAGTGTATTCGTCATTTTTTTTACTGCCTGTGCATATACCTTTTCCCCATTCTTTTAAAACAATTATATTAATCCAATCGTCCTTGATAGATTCAACATAATATACATTATTCATGGTGAGGGGAGGAAGCAGGCATGCCATTAACGACAGGGTTAATTACGAATACACGTGACTTTGGTACAGCAGCTACTAACGTGGTTGTGAACTTGGTGAATGAAAATATTACCGCAGGTGCTAGTGTTGAAGTGAGAATATTTTATGTGCTTGAACCAGAAGTAAAAATTCCACTTTATGTTGCAGGTATAACATTAGCAGCGAACTCTATTGCAAGACGTCTCTTTTTTGTTTCTGGTGTATTTGCTTATGAAGTTCAATTTGCAATAACAGAACCCGTGGCTGGAGAGGTTGTTGTGTCCACATTTGGCTTAGATGCATTTGGGAATTTGGTGCAGGAGCAGGGAATATTGCACGAGGAAATGCACACGATTACCAATCTTACTCCAACTGGTATTTAGTTGCTATATATCCAAGCTGAAAAAAGTAAGGTGGCGAAGTTTTTAGGCGTCACCTTACTTTTATGTGTCCAATTAAACAACGGGATCAGTATTAAATCCACTAAATATCGTCTGTGAGCCTGTAATTGTGTCCGTCCACACGCCAATATAACCATATGGTGTTACTGATTTGATATCGATATAATCTCCAATGAGCGTGACAGGCGTTGGGCTGCCTTCATTTGGATCAAAGGATTGCTGTGTCACTCGTTGATTAAAGAATGTCAGTCCTCCATCAATCGATCTTGCGGTGAATACATCTAGTAGAAAACCATCAATCCGATTTGTATAATAAATGACATTTACGACGCCTGCGAGCGGATCAACATCAATGGCGGGAAAGAAGTTTTGGGAACCAGCCGGTGCGCCTGTAATCGGTTGTGGTGTTGACCACGTTAGCCCCTGATCGTTAGATCGAGAAAGAAAAATATCTGAATAGCCTAACCTATAGTCCTGCCACACCGCGTAAACCCTCCCACTTGTGCTCAGTGTTGTTCGATCCACGCTGAGGTTAGGGAATGTCAATACTCTAAAGCCATATCCCGTTACTGGAAGTACAGTTGGAACGAGGACAACATTTGAGATGAGAGAAGCGTTTGAGAAGGAGGCTCCTCCGTTGGTTGAGGACCGTATCTGAAAACGAGTAGAGGGTGCATTGGTATTAATCCAACCACCATAGACGATGCCGGTTAGGCTTATGGTAACTGCTGGTCGTTCCACAATATCCAGTGGATCAGACATGAGAGTTGGTTGCATCCAAGTTGCTCCATTATCTATGGAGCGGTATAACATAAATGTAGATCTTGAATTTGCAGTAATGTTAAATTGGTGATTACAGCCCATATACGTATTACCTAAAAATGGACTAGACTGAGACGTATCGATTTCAATGATAGGCTCATCATTGTTAATATATTCACCATATCCAGGTGCTACGATGATCGGGGGTTGATAATTAAAGCCATTATCAAATGAACGATATACTACGGTTGTTCCATTTAATCCATTTGATGCAAACACATGTGCTGCAATAAAAAAATTGGTCGGATAACCATAAGCAACATAAGGGGCCTCCGCGCCAGCAAAGCCAGTGGGTAGAGGTAAAATTGTAATTGTCCAAGTCGCACCTCCATCTAGTGATTGGTAGGCTCCAATCATAGGAACTGTACCAACAATATAGACGGAGGTGGCCACCATAATATTTGGACTTAGTAGATTAACAGCGATACTTGGTTCAAATTTTGGAGGGCCACTTGGTGTAATCTGAAAGTTAAAGATAGGCATTTTACTTCCCCTTTCGCCAATATTTCCAATATCATACGCAAAAGGAAGTAGAGTAGTATGTATGTTTTGGAAACAAAAACCAAATCCTAGTACCACTTTGACAAATGTAGTAACCATGGTAGCATTGGCTCTATAGTCTTTTTATATCAATATACAGATTAGAAAGGGAGCTATGTTATGCATACAAAAGATAGTTTATTTCATCAATTTGAACAATTAGGGATTGACCAGGAAGGTACACTTCTCATTCATTCCTCTATGAAAAGCTTAGGTGAAGTAGAGGGCGGTGCGGATACTGTATTAGATGTTTTCACGCAGTATATGAAGGATGGACTTCTGGTCTTGCCTACGCATACATGGTCTTATATTAAAGCTGATAATCCTAAATTTTCTGTAACAGATTCACCATCTTGTATCGGTATTTTGCCAGAGTTGTTTCGCAAACGTCCCGGTGTTATTCGTTCTTGGCATCCAACTCACTCTGTGGCGGCATTAGGAAAAGACGCCGCAGACTTTACAAAGGACGATCATAAATTTGATACTCCTTGTGCGCGGGGCTCATCGTGGGGTAAATTACTGGACCGCAAAGCGACCATTTTATTGATTGGTGTGGATTTGAAGCGGAATACGTTTATCCATGGAGTCGAAGAATGGGTAGATATCCAAGGGAGAATGACAGATGGGCATGAGCAGCTCATTACCATTTTACCCGATGGGACGGAAATTGAAGTGCCTTCACGCAGACATTGTGGGCTTTCTTGGTCAGAGCATTTTTGGAAGGTGGAGGATGTGCTGATTGAGAAGGGAGCGATGTACATCGGCAAGCTAGGTGATGCAGAGGTACGTGTGTGTGATGCTGAAGCGATAGCTACGATTATTACGGAGATGTTAAGAGAAAATCCAGATTTATTTTCAGACAATCTTCCGCTTGCAACAGGAGAATAAACTCTTATAACGAATACACGTACGTAGAAAGAAGCATTTTAGAATCACCATCATGATTACGTGTGTTCTTCCTCATGCTATCATATAATTAGAAAAAGGAGGGAAAACAGCATGAAGACGATTACAGTCCGAAAAATAATTGATAAATTTCACTTAGAGGTACTATCAGGAGATAACTGTTTAGAACGGGAAATTGACCGTCCTCGTACACATCGCCCAGGGCTAGAGTTTGTTGGGTATTTTGACTTTTTTCCAACGAATCGTGTACAGGTGTTAGGACGTAAAGAAATTAATTATTTGCTCTCGTTAACTGTTGAGGAACGTAAACATCATATCGGCAACATAGTGAAATATCGCCCACCTTGCTTTATTGTAACGTCTGGACAACAAGAGATCCCTTTTTTGACCTTATTTTGCAATGAGGAGGGTATCCCTCTTTTACGTACCAACGAAACAACAACGGAGTTTATTGCTAAATTAGACAGCTACTTAGTTAAGGCACTTGCGCCAGAGATATCGATTCATGGTGTCTGTGTAAACGTATCTGGAATCGGCATCTTGTTACGAGGGAAATCAGGCATTGGGAAAAGTGAGACTGCACATACACTCATAAGGCGTGGGCACCGCTTTGTAGCAGATGATATTGTCGTGCTGAAAAAGCTAGGACCTACCACGCTCCTTGGCTCACATAACGAGACTACACGTGAGTTTTTGGCGTTACGCAGTATTGGCTTGATTAATGTGGTGCGTCAATATGGACGTCGAGCTTTTCAGGATGAGACACGAATCGTGCTTGATATTGAACTTGCGCCTTGGCGTGAGGATGCTTTAAATAATGAACTTGAGGTTGAGCCTCAATTTAGAGAATATTTAGGTGTAAAAATTCCGCATATTGAAGTCCAGCTCCAGCCAGGTCGTGATGTGGCAGGCTTAATCGAAGCCGCGGCAAATAATTGGTATTTGAAACAGCTTGGCTATAGTGCTGCTGAGGAGTTTATGGAGCGGATTAACAGTGAGTTTAATTCATAGGTGAAAACGCCTCTAATTTTTCGGGTAGCATGAACTAGTGATCTATTTTAAAATACGACATGAGGGCATCTACCCGAAGGAGGTTACATATTGTGAGTTCAGATACAAATAACAATACAAATACAAATGCATATCCATTTCAAAATCCTGCTCTACCGCTTGAAGACAGGGTAAATGATCTAGTGTCCCGTTTTACACTTGAGGAAAAAGTGGGACTGATGTTACAATATCAAATCGCCGTGGAACGGCTTGGCGTAAAAGCGTACAAACATGGCACAGAGGCGGCACATGGCGTAGCGTGGTTGGGTGAAGCCACAGGGTATCCACAGCCGATTGGACTTGGATGTACATGGGATACCGAACTGATGCAACGGGTTGGCAGTGCAATAGGTGATGAGGCACGGGGTTTTTATAAGCGTAATCCTGAGGTGAATGGGCTTACCTTGTGGGCGCCTACTGTAGATATGGAGCGTGACCCTCGCTGGGGGCGTACAGAAGAAGCCTATGGCGAAGACCCTGTATTGACAGGCAAATTATCCTCTGCATTAGTACAAGGTATTCAGGGAAACCACCCGAAATATATGAAAGCGGTTGCGACATTAAAGCACTTTATCGCTAACAATAATGAAATTGGACGTGGGGATGCTTCGGTTAGCATTGATCCCCGTAATTTGCGTGAATATTATTTGAAAGCGTTTGAAATCCCGTTTAAAGAGGGTGGCGCTCAGTCGATGATGACCGCGTACAATGCGATTAATGGCATTCCCGCTAACCTCAGCCCTGATGTAAAGGGGGTCGTGAAGCAAGAGTGGGGTATGGGCGGCTTTGTCGTTAGTGATGCCTATGACGTATCAGGTACGGTACGTGATCATGGCTATTTGACTTCCTATAAGGAAGCTGTTGCTCGGTCAATACGCGAAGGTGGAATTGATAGCCTTACCGATGATGGCGAGCTGATGAAGCAATCGTTACGTGAAGCTCTTGCGGAAGGTTTATTAACGGAGGATGACTTGGATGACGCACTACGGAACACATTTCGGGTTCGCTTCCGCCTAGGTGAGTTTGATCCAGCATCTCATAATCCGTACGCAAGCATAGATGAATCTATTATTATGCATCCTGATCATGCCAAGCTTTCACGCGAAGTCGCTGGCAAGGCGGTTGTATTATTAAAAAATGAAAATAACATGCTACCGTTATCTTCAGAAAAGCTAAAAAAGGTCTCTATCATTGGCCCTCTTGGCAACAATGTGTATCGTGACTGGTATAGTGGGGAGTTACCTTATGCCGTTACGCCACTAGAGGCGATTCAGCAAAGGCTGGGTGTTAATGAGGCAAGCACTGATAAGTATATTAGTACCGATTATGGTAATAAAAAGGTCGTTTCTGCAACGGGGACAGATCGCATTAGGCTCAAATCTACAAGTAACGGTAAATACCTAAAGATACAGCCTAATGATGATGCACAGCTTATTGCAAATGGACAAAATTGTGAGGAAGCGGCAGTATTTGAACTGACTGATTGGGGTTGGGGGAGTCATACGCTCATCGCCGAGCAAAATGGACGATATGTAACGACAGATGATCGTAGTGTTAAGGCGTCTGCGGACCACATCTGGGAATGGTTTACGAAGGAAGTATTTCTCGCACATTCTGTGGATGCAGAGGGAGATAAGATAGAGAGGAAGAGTGGTGAAGGAGATAAGATAGACGAAAAGATTACCTTTTCTACCTGGAATGATGTTCCCGTAACTATTCGTAGCGGTACTGGTGAGGTCGTTGTTGGTAGTGGTGCTGCTGAAGAAACAGCGAATGAGATTAACGTTGCAGGTGCTGCATCTGTTATCAGAGGAGAAGGTGAAATCTCCGCAGAGGTGTTTGAGGTAGAAACGATCACAGATAAATTTGTAGCAGCAAAAGAAGCGGCAAGTGAGGCTGAGGTTGCGATTGTATTTGTAGGTAATCATCCATTAATCAATGGGAAGGAAACGATGGATCGCCCTGATATTACGTTGCCAGAATCACAAGAGCAGCTTATTAAAGAAGTGATGGCCGTGAATCCAAATACGATTGTTGTTGTCATTGGGAGTTATCCATTTGCGATAAATTGGGTAGATGAGCATGTTCCTGCGGTGCTCTATAGCTCTCATGCGGGGCAGGAGCTTGGGAATGCGATTGCAGATGTATTATTTGGTGATGTAAATCCTGCTGGGCGCCTCAATATGACGTGGTATAAGTCGGTGGATCAGCTTCCCGCTTTTATGGACTACGATATTATTAAGGGCGAACGAACGTATCAATATTTTAAAGGCGAAGTGTTGTATCCATTTGGACATGGCTTATCTTATACGAAATTTAGTTATGATTCCATTTCTCTTGATAGGCAACAGTCGGATACTCTTACTATCACTGTATCTCTTACAAACACTGGGAATTGTGATGGGGAAGAGGTTGTGCAGTTATATAGTCATATGGAGCAATCTAGAGTGAAACGCCCATTAAAGCAATTGCTTGCTTTTCGTCGTGTTAAGCTTGTAGCAGGTCAATCGATTGATATCATGTTTACGATTCCCTTACCTGAACTAGCAATATGGGATGTGACACGTGAGCGCTTTTGTATTGAATCAGGTACTTATACTTTTATGGCTGGCTCGTCATCAGCGATTTTGCCCTTACACGTCACTTTTGAGCTAGAAGGTGAAATGAGTGAGGTGATTCCATCACGTGATTTGAGCCAACCTACTAAGGCAATCAACTATGATGACTACGAGGGTGTACAAATTGGGGAGTGTATGGATTCCGAGCATACTAAAAGCATTGCATGTATGGAAGACAGTGAAGCTCTGAATGTAAGAAGTGCAGTGGAGGTGCAGAAGCAAGCGGGATGGATCGCCTTCAAGGATGTTGATTTTGGCGATGGGGTGAGCCAGTTTAAACTGCGTGCTGCAAGTGCACAAGGACAAGCGGTAGCCGTTGAGGTTCGCTTCCAAGGTGTGAATGGGACATTGGTGGGTAAACTGGAGTTTACAGGTACTGGTGTGCAGCAGTGGCAGGATTATGTAATAGATCTAGAATATCTAGAACATATAGTAGAGACTAATGGGGAGTATGGAAGTCAGGACGTTTTTATCGTTATAAATGGATGTGCGGCGATAAGTACGATTCAGTTTTTAGCTTAACGAATAATACAAGATACACGGTACAAATAACTAAAAAACCTTCATCATTCTATGGGTTCAGTCCCTTTAGTAATAAGAGTGATGAAGGTTTTCTTTATATTTATACTTTAAATTTGCCGAGTGCAAGCTGAAGTGCCTGTGAAGTTTGTTCTAGATTCGTTGCGGCTTGTGCAGCTTGCTCAATCCCACTGAGCTGATTGGCATTCGCAGTGACGACATGCTGAGAACCTTTGCTTGTCTGTCGAGCAATATCTGTAATGTTGGTTACTGATGCCGTAATCTCCTGTAGTCCTGCTGACATTTCCTGAGAAGCCGCCGCCATTTCCTCAATTTGCGTAGAGATATTATGGTGAGTGAGGAGAATTTGCTGAAAGCTGTCTTGTGTTTGTTTGGAAATTTGCATGCCAACCTCTGCTTCCTGAACCATTTCCCCCATGGAAGCTACTGAGCGCGACATCCCTTCCTCCATTTGAGTAATGACCTCCGCAATTTTATCTGAAAATTCACCTGACTGCGCAGCTAGCTTTTGCACCTCAGAGGCGACGACTGCAAAACCAAGCCCATGCTCGCCAGCCCTTGCCGCTTCAATGGAGGCATTGAGTGCCAAGAGATTAGTCTGAACGGAAATTTGGCGAAGCATTTTAAGAATTTGAGAGATCTCTTGTGATTTCTCGTTTAGAAGTTGAATGGCTTCATCTGTTTCAAGTACTTTATGGTGAATATGATTCATCTGTCCAACAGTACTAGTGACAAGTTCTTTTCCAGTTTCCGCCTGACCCTTGGAGTATTGGGCAGAATCCGCAATGTCAGCAGCATTTTCTGCGATACGTTGTACACCAATGGTGACTTCCTCCATCGCAATTAAATTTTCAGCTGTGCTTTTTGTTTGCATTTCTGCCCCACTTGATACTTCCTGTATGATTGCCGCAATTTGCTTTGATTGCTGTTCAGATTGTTCTGTAATTTGTAAAATAGCTTTGGTTGCATCTGCCACTTGATCCGCAGATTCCATTCCATGCTGTATAAGCTGTTGCAAATTGCTTTTCATTTGATTATAGCTGCTCACCAGATCACCAATCTCATCATGAATTGGATCTGTGATTGAGGTCGTAAAATCACCTTGACCTGCTTGCTGTAATGCAATCGAGATTTTCCGAATTCTTTTACTCATCAGTGAGATAAATATAATAATTACAACGACAGAAATAACGATAGCAACAATCATTAGGGGTACAAAATATTGAATAAAGGAGCTAATAATAACCTGAATTAAATGTTGGGGTGCTGCTACAGAAGCAATACCAATGGTTTGGCCTTCCTTATTTTTAATAGGCAGATAAGCAGCTTGATATTTTTCACCGACGATATCTGCTTCACCATAATACTCCCCACCCTGATCCAAAACAATTTGAGCGACAGTGGGAGAAACTTTTGTTCCTACCGCACGTTTACCCTCTACCATGACGTTGGTTGAAATACGTTGATCCCCTTGAAAAAATGTGACTATATCGTCTGTCAATTTGCCGATTTCATCCACGATTTCCTCATTATCATTCATTTGAATTGAGCCCTTATAGAGCTTCCCATCTTGAATGGACCAATCCCCAGCATATTTATAGTTGAGGAATTCACTAACAAGCCGGAGATCACTTTTTGCCTTCTCACTTGCAAATGTTTTGATGCCTTGTCCCATTTGCTGAATGACAACAGCAACAATTGCCACAGAAAAAATGAGTAATACGCTAATTACGATAAGACTAATCTTGGTGCCGATGCTTCTCTTTTTCATGGCTAATCACATCTCCAGTTTCTGCAATAAATTAGATGGGGTATTATATTTTATAGATATTATCGGTCTAGCTAGGATCGTAGTTTATCGATTTTAGTAACAAACAACGATCCAATTTATTACAATGGTAATAGGCAATCATACCAACCTAAAAATAGGAGGGATAAGTAGATGGATAGAACTATATTTGAACAAATAGATGATGTTATTGAAAAAATGCAAGCGGTGATCGAACAGGAGTTACAGCAAAATCCTCACTTTTATGCCCAATATCCGATGGAGCTTTTAACGGAGGCCAATTCAAGGGATATTGAGGATGTCACTAAGCGCTGGACATTACCGGAACCTTACGTATATTTTCTCCAGCATTATGTTCCTCAGCGAGTCGGTTGGGCAACGGAGGATTATATCCACCTACATATTTTTGGTGCATCTGAATTGCAAGAGGGTCAAATCGGATATAATTATAATCCTGTAACCCAAGAGGTGATTGAAGATTGGCCTGCGCACTTTTTAGTGATTGCTTCAGATGAAGGTGACCCATATTGCTTGGATTTATCGAGGAAGGATACTGCTGTATATACTGCCTTGCATGGGCAAGGGGAATGGGATTTCTCTATTGCCTATGATAGTTTAGTAGAATTCCTCTATAGTACCCTGTTACCTAGGGGAATTGAGGCGTCTGATCCAACTGAGCTTGCGGATTATAAATACTATAAGTTATGGATTACTGGAGAAGGCACTGATCGAGTTAAGACGCTTTTATTTATAAAAAAGCTTAAAAATTGTAATGTTGCTGAGGCTAGAGCCTATTTAGCAGAGCTACCGTTATTAGTGTTTAAAGGAATTGAGCAGAGAGCCATGCAGATGGAGCAAGAGTTAAAAACTATTAATGCTGATTATAAGATGGAGCAGATTGGTTGGGAGGAGTTTATTAGGGAAGAGGTATAGGAAAGGATAGAAAAGCCTTCTTTATCTCATTTGGTTACGTGTCAGAGGAACTGACCTTATGAGATAAAGAAGGCTGTTTACCTTTTAAGTGGCAGTGTAGTTAGTTATAAGTGCCTTAAAGCTAGCTTTAATGAATAGTCACTTATATATTTTCCTCTTGCTGTAAGGAGGAAATTACTGCTTGGAGTAGTGCATCATAGTCAACATCTGGTTCAAAAAATGTAAATGAGACGGTGTAATAGATATCGTTTTGGTTCCAAATGAAATAAGTTGGGGTTTGCATTTCTTTATTTCCCTCACTAGCAGTTGCTATTCCACTATAAAAATACTTATCATCTGTGTACACTGAAATTTTTTGTCCGTCTAGCTCTAGGCTTCGCTGGAATGAAAGCTCTTTGGTATCAAACATGGGGTGATTGCTTTGCAGTAGCGAGATGCTATCATTTCCATCATATTCCTTTGGTTTATTAGAAGGATCAATTAAATAATAGCTATAAAGTGCATCACCAAGATAATCATAAAATATGCCTCTAGCATTATCATTTTTTTGTAATAGGAAAGCATGGACTAATTCAAAAGGTGTTTGCTTGATCTTAAGTGGCAGTTGTGCCTCAAAGCCAAGTATATTCCTGGCTGAATTAAGGTCGTCTGTATTATAAACAATAAATGAGTTCCCTTTACCACTGTAATCAACATGCTGAACCTGTTTTGGTGCTACAAAGGAAGAGACGATTTTAGCAAGATCACTTTGCGACAATACACCCTCTAAATTTGTAGTGGCATTGTTTTCTTTGTTATTGCTATAGTTGATCGCATAGGTTACATCTTGCTCCTGCCACACAAAGCTATATCTTAATATTCCATTTTTATAATTTTTTCGCTTTTTAGCTGTAGCTGGTAGCTCAGAGTATAAAACACCTGTGATATTACTAATTGTTACTGGTATCTCCTTATAGAGTGGGATATCAGATTTGGAGTGTCTTTCATAAGGTGCACCCCATAGTTCATTATGCTCCAGTAATGTACCTTCTCCAATAGCCGCTTTGATCTCAAAGGTCTCTTGATAGTTATTTTCTCGCTTAGTCATAAATGAAATATTCACACCTATGATAACATTGTCTAAACCTGTAAATTGTCTGCCTATGTTTATACCTTCAAAACGATAGCCCTCTGGAATGTAGTCGGGAACTTTATAGTCAAATTGTTTATATTTTTCCGCTTGTGCTAAAGATTTGAACCCCATTCCATGAAGAGGGCCTGCATACATACCAAACACATCAGGGTTATCTTTGGGTCCGAGGTATATATTTTTATCCTCAGCAGAGGACACTTCTTTTTTTTCCTCTTTGCTTTGCTTGTCAGAAGCGCTTGTAAGCAACGAAGCAGCAAGTACAATCATGGCTACAATAACTAAAGCCGTTAGTTTATAGCCTCCCTTTTTAAAGTTCGCAATCATGGTGACTCTCCTTTTCATTTCAGGCTTACGATTAAAAAATGAAGACAAATATACTTTTGGCTTAGCATTTGAGGTAAACAAGCGAAACATCATGAGCAGTGTTGACCCATAATGGATTACTTCCTCCTCCTCCAATTTGGATAACACACCAGTGTCACAAGCGATTTCTTGATCAGCACGCATTTTGTACACTGCATACCAAATGACAGGGTTAAACCAATGTATGCCTAATGCAATCGTCCACAGCTGATTCACCCACAAGTCTTTTCTTTTCGCATGCATAAGCTCATGTAGCATAATATAGGTGAGTTGTTTTGTGTCCGCAATTGCCACAATATCTTCTGGAATATAAATGTTAGGTTTAAAAAGTCCATATAGACAAGGGCTTCGTAGGTGACTTGTCTCATATACACCAATAGACTGCTTTACTCCCAACTGCTGCTTACATTGATCTAAAATATGAGTTAGCGCAGGGCTACCAAGTTTGCGAGAGCTTTTCATGGCTTGCCTAAAATGATGACTGCTTAAAACGTAATAAATCATTAGTAATACTAAGCCGCTTAACCAAACTATAGAGAATAACGTTAATCCACTTATCCCACTAAGTTTTTTCCCAACAGGTGTAGTGGAGTTCGAGTTTGAATTGGCTCCTGATGTCTCTGTAGAAGTAGCTTTAGTAGTGTCAGTCGTATTATTATCTAATGAAGATTCTGCTGGATTTGAGTTGGCAGATGGCGTTTTTACTTGGGAATGACCCACCTCTGCTTGATCTATCCTTTCCTTGTTCATCGTATTGTGATCACTATTTATAGTGGCAGATATAGTTTGTGGCAAATAATTAAATAGACTCCAACCACTTGCAGGGGCAATAGGCACCAAAAGCTTAATTAATAATAGAAACCAGATTGCATACATGACGATTGGATTAATACGAACACGTAATGCTTTACGAAAAAGCAATATAACGAGCACAATGATGATGGAGACTAAGGAATGAGTAAGTACCGTAGCAAAAGCTGACTCTAGTAAATCTAGTAATGCCATCATTTCCGTTTACGCTCCAATAATTGCTGTAGCTCATCAATGTCTTGATCTGACAGTGTTTCCTCTTCAATAAACTTCGCACATAACATGCCTGCCGCGCCGTTATACACTCGGTTAAGAAAGGATTTATTTTCGTTGTTTAAATATTCCTCATGTGTCACTCGGGGATAATATAAATAAGTGCGTCCCTTTTTTTCAAATTGGATGGCTTGTTTTTTATGTAGTCGATTCAAAAATGTTTTAATTGTCTGATCTGACCACTCCATCTGAGCTGTTAACTTCGAAATAATTTCGTTAGCGGACAAAGGAGATTGTTGCCATAGTAGCTTCATTACTTCACTTTCCGCTTCAGTAATATGTGGAATGTCCTTATTATCCCTATTGTTACTCATGTCACTCATATTAGTCACCTCTTCAACGTTTTGTTTACATCTGTAAACGATATAATAATTAAAGATTACACTTGTAAACGTAAACTTGTCAATGGTAACTTTGTACATAACTAATAGATAATAAAAAGCTCGACTACTAAAAAGCACATCGCTTTCTAGCAGCCAAGCTACAAGTTAAGTTGCCAATTAAGAGGCAGTTCAATTATTTCAACTTCGCTACATGCACAGCAACCTGCTCAATTTGTCCTTTACTTAATGTGTGGTCAGGAGAGCTAATCGTTACTGTACGATCATCTAACTGGAAGCTTAGCATTGGTGTATCAGAAGGTGTATACCATTTTGCTTTTACACCATTCGCTAGCGTGACCTCTTTGGCATCATAGCCGTCAGAATAATCGCGCGGAGAAATATTGACAATCATATGCTTGAAAATGTGGTTAACACCGTCACCTGTAGCCGCCGCCTTCACATAGCTGTCGTTTTGAGTCATTTGCTCAGGAACATACGGCGTTTCAAATGATTCAAACTTGGCATAAGCCGCTTTGATTTCTTTAATTTGTGCTGGGCTGTAATTTACCTTAGTTAAAGCGTGTACTTCACTGTTTCCTTTTTTGCCAGTCTCAATAACTACAGTATGACGCGCAGAATCAAAGGATACATCTGCCCCAACCATTTGGGAAACTGCACGTATAGGGACATAGGTGGTGTTTTGATACGTAATGGGTGCTAATTGCTTGCCATTCCCATCTGTCACATTACGTGCTTCTCCGTCTACCTGAAATGCAATTTCATGATTAAGGTATGCACTAATTTTTTCTAATTTCGTTCCTGCATAAACACCAGCCGCGCCAGTTAAAGTCATACCTACGATAATAGTAGCTAACAATGTTTTTTTCATGATGATAATCTCCTTTTTTAAAAAATAGATTTGTTATTTTGACTTATTTATGATTTAAAATCAACAATTTGTGTAACTGTCAGGCTATTTGGATCGTCAGCGGTAATCCCTAATTTCGTTCCATCAGGGCTCCAGCTTAAAGGGTAGGTTGGATAATAAGACAACCCTAGTGGTAACACTTTGCCAGTATTTGAGTCAAAAATATAAACTCCATTCATTCCACTTTTGTTTTCACTATAAGCTGCGAACGCTAGCTTACTTGAATCCGGCGACCATGAGAAATAGGATAATAGGTCTCCTTTAGCTAAAAATAAGCCCTTTGCATTTCCTTTGGTGTCGTATAACATGAGGTCGGATTGTGTTTTACCCGCTTCGACTATACTCGCCGCAATTTGTTTAGCGTTTGGTGATAGACTGAACTCATATACTTTGGGTGCAAGCACAGTTGGTTCTGGTACTGTAGGAGAGAATCGCTTTAACCGTTGCTCATTATCCTTGTAATAAATAAAGCCTTCACCTACTGCAAATTCATTAAAGCTTTCTACCTCATTATCCTCTAGCTTCAGCTTTTGCTTCGTTCCATCTGTTGAGATTTGCCAGATGTCTCCCTTATTTTCCATAGAGCCTGCGGCAAGGATGTAGGTATTTTCGTTGAGCCACCCACCTACTTCTAAGTAATTGCTTACCGAAATGGGGATGGTTTCACCTGTAGCAAGATTTTTAACTGCATTATCTGCGGTGTATTTATCCCTCCAAGTCTGAATGAAGCTATATTTTCCATCTGGTGAGTTGCTTTCCTTCACAACTGTTCCCTCGGTTTGGTTTTGTAGCCCTTCTGAGGCTGGAATGGGTTCACGTTCCCCTGTTTTCAAATCCACCTTAAACCAGTTATAGCTGTACGTTGCCTCCTTGCTTGGGGTTGCTTTACTTTTTAACGTTGTGACCATAATTTGCACCTCATCGGCAGATAACCATTTCTCTATGTTTGCGCCATCTAAACGATGAATGCGATTCACTGAAATTTCTTGATTAGCCTTAGTTCCTTGATCACCGGTGACAATGGTCAACTCACGTTTTTCTGTATTTGGCTTTCCCGTTAAATCTTTGCCAGCTTGTGTGTTACAGCCAGTTAAGCCAGTGAGTACAGACACGCAGAGCAATGCTGCTACAAATCTGATTTTCCTACGATAAAGGTGAAAGCTAAAGCTACTTTGCTTCATTTTCAGGTCTCCTCCGTTCTAACCATGTTCAGCTCCCCTATGGCTCTTAGTATAGAAAGACAATGTTGCATGAAAATATCCGGCTTGTATCGAACTTGTAAACAATTATCTAAAATTATAAAAAATCTAGGGTGTGTCTAAAAAGTCAGCAGGGAGTAGATATTGGTGAATTTTCGCTTCATACAAGGCACTTTTTCGCAGGCTTACCGAGGTAAGTCAAGGAAAAGTAACGCAGTAGGAGGCGAAAAGGCGGGAATAGATGACCTTGAGTGAGTTTTTAGATACGCCCTAATAAAGCTCAATCTGAAATTAGTTGTTGCGAGGTAAGTGAAACAAGCGAAGGGGCAGGGGGATGGTGTAGAAGCGCTAGCGTCCGCCTTTAAAGACTAATTTTTATCAAAACGAAAAATTATATTCAAAAAAAATCAGGGTTTAACAGCGGTTGAAGCCACTCCCTGACACATAGCTGCTTACCTCTTCTGCAACACCTAATTTTAGTTTTGAGCCTCAACCACTTGTATACAATGGAAGCTCTAATCTAAACAATGAACCTTCAGGGCTGGAGTGTACTAGGCTTATGTTGCCCCCTTGCTTTTGTGCAAGGTTGCTTGCAATCGCTAATCCAAGCCCTGTGCCACCCGTTGCTCTGGCGCGGTCCTTACTTACTGTAAAAAAGGGATCAAAAACTCGCTTTACAGCCTCTGGAGGGATGCCCATGCCTGTATCCTCGACCTCCACCGCCATATAAGCTGTGCCATCTGTGTGTTCTGCTCTATAATTGCGAAGGTGTACATGCCCACCCTCTTGATTATATTTGATCGCATTGTCTAATAAATTAAGCATAATATGACGCACATTATCGGCATCTGCCGATACTTCTCCGTCAATAAAGGAGGAGGTTATGGCAATATTACGTTGATCCGCCTTTCCTTGCAATCTTACTACCGTCTCCTCTAAAAGTGGCACAATCGAGATCACTTCTACCTTTGTTTCTAGCTCATAAATATCCATAGCGGATAGTTGGAGCGCCTTTTCCACAAGTGCAAATAATCGTTGTGCCTCTACATGAATACGTCCACTGGCATCGTCTAATAATGCAGGGTCGTCACGGTACATTGTTAAAAGGTCAGCGTACGCCATGATTGAGGTTAATGGTGTTTTCAGCTCATGACTAATATTACCGATAAATTGCTTTTGCTGTTGCTCTAGCTCCGTCAACTGCCTAATCGCTTCCATCAGCTTTTGTCTTTCCTCATGCAATTCACCGACATAGCTTGCGATACTGTCGCTCATATTAAATATGCCTTGCGCCAGTTCACCTAGCTCATCTTGTCGTTGTACGGATGGGGAAGCTAAATAATTCCCCTTCCCGATTTGTACCGTATCTTGATTTAACTGCTTGATGACATTAATTTGACGCCATAAATAAATATAGCCCATCAAAAAGCCGATCACTAACACTCCTGCACCCGCCAACATAAACAGGTCATAAATGCGGTTATAAAATGCATTTTGCTCAGCTATGGAGGCGTGAAATTGGACAGTTCCAAGCCTTTCCTCTGCATAATACAAGGGAGCAAGATACAACAGCTGATCTCCCTCAGTAATATAAGCAGCATGGCCTTGAGCCGTGGCTTGCAGCGCATCTGCTATATTCGCTTCGGGTTGGAAAGGTAACGAAGTGCCCACAAACTGACCATTTACATCATAGATCGTGACTGCTAGCCCACTTTGGCCCCCTAAGTCCACCGCCAACCGTTGACCACCTTGCTCCATAAACTGAGCTGGTGTAGCTTTATCCTGACTTAAATACTCTTCACGTACCTTCAGATTGGCAGCCGACGCTTGTCTGGCGAAGGACTGCTCCAGTCTCGTTTTCTGATCATCCTTAATCCCATTAAGCACGAGTACACTTAAACAAGTTACGATAAAGACAAGTAAGAAGGCGAGTAAGAGGGAAAGCTTTGCTTTAAGTCCTAATTTGAATTTGGTACGCATTAGCTTTTCTCCGTGCTTTTATAGCCAATTCCATATACGGTTGCGATTAGCCCATGAAAGTCACCTAGCTTTTTACGTAAACGCTGAATATGAATATCTACGGTTCTTGTCCCGCCATCAAAATCTATACTCCATACTTGCTCTAACAGCATTTCACGTGAATATACACGTTCAGGATTACGCATTAACAAGACAAGGAGATCAAATTCCTTTGGTGTTAAATCCAAGGGCGTACCCTCTAAAGAAATTGTTCGACTGTATAATTCTGCGGTAAGTGCAGAGAGCTTAATGACATCTTGATCCTTAGGTACCTCTTGGATACGAACCTGCCCGCCACGGCGCACCAATGCCTTCACCCTAGCTAAAAGCTCACGCATATCAAAAGGCTTGGTCATGTAATCGTCTGCACCTAGCTCTAAACCAAGCACTTTATCAACAATATCATCCTTCACGGTGAGCAAAATGATGCCTGGACGGTTTTTCCCTTCCAGTCTACGACATACTTCATAGCCATTTAAATGGGGCATCATCACGTCTAGCACCATCACCTCTGGCTGGAAGAGGGCAACCATTTTCAAAGCCTCCTCTCCATCCGCGGCGGTATCTACCTCATAACCTTCCCTACGTAGGGCGTAAGCAATGGCGGTAGAAATGCTACTTTCATCGTCTACAACAAGTATTTTGCTCATTTTGCTCATCGTCATATCGCCTCATTTATAGGGATAATTTAAAGGGATTTGTTGATTTAGACTTTTGCTGCCCATACTTCAATTTCAATTTTAATTTCAGGCAAGCCTAGCTCGGTAATGTAGCCTACCGTCATCGCGGGATAGTCATTGCCAAATAGCTTCTCCCACTCGGCATAAAGATAATCCCAATCTATTTTTTGTGTTGCCCATATGTTTACTTTAATTATGTTGGTAGCATCAAGTGCTTCGGATTGTAAAACGGTTTGAATATTTTGAAATGTATAATAAATTTGTTCATTCATTTGTTCGGGGAAACGGCCCTCTGGGTCTACGCCAATTTGTCCAGAAGTTACGAATAGCTCCGCATTTCTGGGGATTTTTGTAATATGGCTGTAATTTCCGACAGGAGCACTCATATTTGATGGATTTTTTCTTGTGATTTGGGGTTTATTCATTTTAAATTCCTCGCTTTTATCGTTTTTTTATAATCAAAAACTAGATTTTGGACAGACTCCACCCTATAGTTTTGATTTTAGAAAAAAACCGCAGTAGAGTACCCATAACCACAACCAATACAAGCTAGAACCTTCTTTTTCATAGTTACTGTACTCCTTTCTGCATTTTATGCGAAGATAATAATAAAGATTGTAGACGAATTTGGGGCTAGAGTCAAAATCCTTAAAACGCCAGCTAAGTGGTTTGATTTATCTGAACTAGTGATAAAATATTTAACATAAGCTTGGATGGAGACATCATGGTAGTTAGAAAACATTAGAAAACTAGGGATTGAAATTTACTATTGAATTTAGTTGTTGAGGTGAAGAACAAAGTGAAGCCAATTACGATTCTGATTGCAGATGATGAAGTAGAAATCGCTAATCTTGTCGCGTTCCATTTGGAAAAGGAAGGATACCAGACAGTCCAAGCGCATGATGGTAAAGCTGCGTTACAGATTATTCAATCGCAAGCGATTGATTTAGCGGTATTAGATATTATGATGCCTGAACTAGATGGGTATGAGGTAACAAGACAAATTCGCGATAAGAAATACGTATTGCCAATCATTTTTTTAAGTGCAAAAACATCAGATTTGGATAAAATTACAGGCCTCGTAATGGGGGCAGATGATTATATGATTAAGCCCTTCAATCCAATGGAACTAGTTGCTCGTGTGAATTCTCAGCTCAGGCGTGCAGCGATGTTTAGTCAAGATACCAAGGAAAGTAAGGCAACGATCGAAATCAGTGGGCTTATGATTTTTCATGATCAACATAGAGTTACATTGTATGGCAAGGAGATTGAGCTCACACCAAAGGAGTTTGATATTCTCTCCTTGTTGGCGGGTCATCCAAAGCAAATTTTTAGCGTTGAAAGTATTTTTCAGCATGTATGGGGTGAAGCGTATTTTGAGAGCAACAATACAGTGATGGTGCACATTCGTACATTGCGTAAAAAGCTAGGGGAGGACATCCATCAAGCTAAGCTTATTAAGACGGTATGGGGTGTGGGGTACACCTTTAATGGATAAATATCAAGGTCGTGGGGCATCCCTTCGTGGCTTCCGTTCCAAAATGATCATGCTGCTCGGTTTAAGTATGCTTTGCTCTGGAACAATTACATATGGGCTCTATAGATTATTGCAGTTTTTTTATAGAGATGTCCGTAGGGAGGACTTTTTAGCTCAAGTTCGCCGTATTATGTTTCAAATTGGGGATATCTATTGCTTTCTCATCATTTTTATTCCACTTGTTATTTTATTTTTCTTTTGGTTTTCTAAGCCTTACTCTGATTATTTTAAGCAAATTTCTACTGGAATACGTGCATTGGCAGATGGGGATTTTAACCATCGGGTTCACATTGAATCAGGGGATGAGTTTGCAGTCATTGCAGAGGATCTTAATTTGGCAGGGCTAAGGTTAGAAGAGGCGGTGTCACGCGGGGATTTTGCAGAAAGCAGTAAAGACCAGCTTGTCGTGAATTTGGCGCATGATCTGCGAACCCCGTTGACCTCTGTATTAGGGTATTTGGATCTAGTTATCAAGGATAAACAGTTGACAGAAGAGCAGGTTCAACATTTTATTTCGATCGCTTATACGAAGTCACAGCACTTGGAACGACTGATTGAAGGCTTGTTTGAAATTACGAGAATGAACTATGGGAAGCTGACAATTAAACAGGAGCAGGTAAATATAAGTGAATTATTGTATCAATTACATGAGGAATTGTATCCAGTACTTGAAAAGCATCATTTAACCGCTAGGCTGGAGGTTGAACCTCAGCTGTTGACTGTGGGGGATGGCGAGTTATTAGCTCGTGTATTTGAGAATTTGCTAACAAATGCCTGTCGTTATGGAAGTGATGGCATCTATGTTGATATTAAAGGGCTGCTAGAGGATGAGAGTTCTATTCGGGTTCAAGTTATCAATTACGGGAGTTCAATCAAGCAAGAGGATATTCCTCATATTTTTGATATGTATTTTAGGGGAGATCGGGTACGCTCGAGTCAAGGTGGGGGAACCGGACTTGGGTTATTTATTGCTAAAAATATTGTAGAGCAGCATGGAGGGACGATCGCTGTAACGAGTGATGCAATTTCAACCTGCTTTGAGGTCATCTTGCCGCGAAGTATAGTTAATCTAGATAATAGCTCCATCAAAATTTAAGAAAAACTTTATTTTTATCTCCGATTTTTTTAAACACTCTTCTTTATTCTTTAGGATAGGAAGGGGAAGATTGTTTTGAAAAAATTTTTATTTTTTAGTATTGTGTTGCTGCTACTAGTTGCAGGGGTAAATTGGGCAATAATTTTGTTTGAACAAGGTCAGTTTGATATAAGCTATTCGGATGAAAAACAATTTGAAACGAAAAAGGTAAAAACCATTAAGGTAGTACCGAGTAAAGAAGTACATAAAGGGGACTTATTACTCGTAAATAGGGAATACGCTGTGCATGAAGATGGAGTTAAAAAAGATATTGTGAATTTAGGAGAGCAAGATGATCTCGTGAATGGGTTTGTATTGCTTGATCGTAATACGTATTTATCCAAAAGAGTCGCTAAAAAGTTTAAAGCCATGATTAAAGATGCCGCTGAAGATGGTGTGAACCGTTTTGTTATAAGCAGTGGGTATCGTGATCTGAATAAGCAAGATCAGCTTTACAAGAAGCATGGGGCAGATTACGCATTGCCAGCAGGAAATAGTGAGCATAATTTAGGACTATCTCTGGATGTTGGTTCAACCGAAAAGGAAATGAAGCATGCAGACGAAGGGAAATGGTTGCAGGATAATGCGTGGAAACATGGCTTTATTTTGCGTTATCCTAGTAATAAAACAGAGGTAACAGGTATATTATATGAGCCTTGGCATTTTCGTTATGTTGGTCTTCCGCATAGTGCGATTATGTATAAAAATGATTGGGTACTAGAGGAATACTTAGAATACTTGAAAAGAAACGAGCACATTTCTGTAGAAGTTGAAGACAAACAATATGAGGTCAAGTATTATCCGTCTTCAAAAAAGGAGATTGAAATCAAGGTAGGTCATGAATACGATGTTTCTGGAGATAATATTGGTGGTATTATTGTAACGAATATATCAGAGAAATAAATTGAGTGAAAAATGGTCGTTAAAATTAAGCTTCGGAGGAAAATATGGATGTCTAACGCCAAATTTGTGCAATTTGAGACAGAAGAGCAATTACAAGCCGCTTTAAAGGAAGTACTAAAGTGGGAAAAGGAGCAAAACAGACTTATGATCTGGGATCGTATGTCTCGTTTGCCGTTTAAGCTGTTGGATAAGATTACACCTAAAATTATTCATCAGAAGATAGGCCAATTGTTGGATGAGCTCGGAAATTACATACAAAATGGCGGCAACTATTTAGTTGCAGGAGGCAAAGTCAATCGTATGCTTGCAAAAGCAAGTCATGAGGCAGGCGGTACGGAGGAACCGCCTTATCCACTTGCGGTGATGGATGAAGTGACACAGCAGCTATCTGAAAGCGCGCAGAAGGTTGCTACTGCGCAAGGTGCAACCATAGGCGTTGGTGGTATATTTACTTTGGCGGCGGATATTCCTGCTATGTTAGGATTGTCACTCAAGGCGATTCAAGAAATTGGCTTAGGGTATGGCTTTAATCCTGAAGAAAAAAACGAACGTATCTTTACAGTGAAAGTTATGCAATTTGCCTTATCTGATATTGTGGGGAAGAAGGCGGTATTAGAGGAATTAAGCTTACAAACCGATGGCAGAGGTGACTTAAGCCAAGGTGCTCATGTAGATGCAGCGATTTCTAAAATTCAAGGCTGGAAAGAGGTTATGACTGTATATCGGGACAGCTGGGGCTGGAAAAAGCTATTCCAGATGGTACCGATTGCAGGGATGCTGTTCGGTGCACGAAGTAACCGCAAAGCCTTAGGCGATGTTGCTGAGGCGGCGCATATGCTCTATCGGAAAAGAGTGATTTTGCAGCGATTGGCGGCGTTAGAGGAGCGGAAGCTTTGAGAAAGTAAAAACAAAACAGCGATCAAGGATAGGAGTAGTTTGGTATTACAATCATAGTAATTAACTACCGTATCTGTGTCGCTGTTTTTTTGATATAAACATATTTTTTTGTTCTTGGTACTAGTATGCTAATCCTTTGCTTTTTTCAGCAATGCTTGTAATATTGTTAATTTCAAAGTCTAATTTTTTTGTTACATACTTCTCAAAGAATTCAGTAGGTATCCCCGTTAGTTGATAAAAGAAAGGAATATCAACCTTCCAATCTGTGTCCATCATTTGAGGAATCGTTACAATTCCTTTAGTGATTACAAAATCGATTAAAGTTTTAATCTTCATTGGTTTTTGTTTTGTTAACTCTGCATCTAAAGGTTCTCGCTGTAAGTAGCCTTTTCGATGCAAAGCAGCATAAAAATTCCGATGCTCTTTAGGCTCCAATAAATTTAGATGCGCAGCTCTATACCCCAATACTTGCAGAGATGTTTTCCACTTCTTTTTTAAATCTAAATAGCTATCAGGTAGTGTGGGACGTATCACTTGCTCCATATCTTTACGAAACTGGGATTCTGGCAATAAAAATGCACCTGCAAATAAATTGGCTTCATTTTCAATAACTTTATGTTCTTTACGATCTAAGCTTGTGAACTCAAGTTGGTAATGAAGCAATAAATGACCTAATTCATGTGCAATATCAAAGTTTCTACGTACCGCGGAGCGTTTTAAATTGCCTAAAATAATAAAGGCTCGATTGTTGTTACTCCATAAACTGTAGGCATCAATCTCCTCGCCAATTGCTTTTTCAAATAAAAATACGCCACTTTTTTCAATTAGAAACATCAGATCCTCATTAGAATCGGGACTTAATTCAAGCTGCTTACGTGCTAAATCAGCTACAGTATAGATTTGAGTCGTTCGGTCGTCATTCGTTTGATTTAAATATTTAATTACTGCATCTCTGATCTGAACAATTTTAAGCGTTGGAATTGTAAGTTTTGTTGTAATGTAGTTAATAAAAGCATCTAAAAACTCCACATGTTTAGCTTCGGTTTGTGTTTTAGAGATTGCATTTAATACCTTGGAGCGGTAAGCAATATTTGTAATGTTAATATTCATAGGCGTAGCGCTTTTTGCTATCATATCTTCGTTATAAAAGTATTTACTCTTTACATGAAAAATTCGTTTAAGCTCATTTACAATTTGCATTTTTGGTGAGGTATACCCATTTTCATATTGCCAAACTGCTTGCTCGGTTACAGACAATAAGTCTGCGAGCTGCTTTCTTGAATATCCATGCATTGTTCGTAGGTTAGTAAGATTTTTACCAATGAACATGCTGGTTCCTCCTAGTTGATTATTTATAACGGTGGTCCTCTTCTTCTTGAATACCAATATCATACGCTGCAGGCTCTAAAATATCCTCATATCCTTCAGGGGCAATTATTTCTCTCTCATCATCTGTTAATTCTGCACCAGCGATGAGATAGGATAAGTCTTCAACTACATAGGCAATATTGTCATCTGGATTAGGTAAATAATGAATAATTTCAGCGATTTGATAGGCTTCATCTAGCTTGTAGGTTAAGATATGAAATTGCTTATATGATCTGAATGGCTTAAGCTCTTCATCTGCATATTTAGATGATACAAAAAAAGGAATTTCCATTTGTTCTATTATTTGCTGATTACTAACATATTGTTTTACAGCGGGGAACTTTAGACCATTATTTATTTTAGATAGCTCATGTAGATAGGTACGTGTTTTATTAGTCATTGTTTCTGTAGGTATCTTGGCTAAAGAGAAACAATCCTTATTAAAGTAAGCCGCATTTTTAATTAGAAAAAGAATTTTAGTCTCTCCATGTATGAATTGAAGATAATCCCAAGTTAAACCTGCTCTTGATTTTTTATATGTAAAACCATGTTGAATACATTCCTCTGCAATTTTACTTTCTATAAAGTTTCCTTTTGTCCAAGCAAAAGCAGAGCTAATTTTCATTTTTTCCTTTCGATCTTTACGATGATCGATGTATTCATGGTAGCCATTTACAATTGCGTCTACGATCATTTTACTGTACTCAGGATTGAATTTGTATTCCTCCATGTTCAACACTCCTGTTCGTAAAATATTCTGACTATTATTGTATATGATATATTCAAGTATTAAAATGATTTTTTTTAATATTTATAAAGTTTTGTTAAATAATAGTTGAAATAAATTTAGTAATGAAACAATTAGTAGCTAGCATTGAGAATTAATAACTATTTCCTTTATATGTATTGACATTGGATAAGTTTAGGTGATAAGTTGGGCAAGATAAGGCATAAAAAGGAGAATCAATATGGATTTTGAAAAGGAAGTCATTAAGGCGACAAGAATAGTAAAGCTTGCTGCTTGGGGGATTATTTTTATTTGTGCAATTGCAATAGTTGCAGCATATTCAGAACCAAACATTTTTATTCTACTAATATCTTTAATTGGTTTGATATTAGGAGTGATTTGTTTATTTAAGGCAGATTCATTCTATAGTAATGAAAAAGAATACATACCTGGAAAAGGGTTTAGGTTTTATAGAATGACAAAAGAACAGAAGCTTAAATATTTTACATATACAATATGGGGTGGATTAATATATTTGGCTTTTTCTTGGATATATAACGGTCATATACCAAGAAATTTTATTTATATGCTATCCTTACTTTTTTTCTTCCATTATTATACTAAAAGTAGAATTAAAGCACATGTACAAATTGATGATGCCTTGCTATATGAGTTAGAAGAATTAAATATTATTAAAAGCCAAGAACATGTAGAGGCGATATATAAAGACTTTAGTACTTGGAGTAGTGTGAATTCAGGCGAGAAAATAATTCTTGTTACAAATAAAAATTTGGTGTGCTTAATTATGGAAAACCGCGAAAATGCAGTACGAATAGATATTCCTCTGCGCGAAATTAATCGCCTTGGCATTGTTGGTTATGGCAGTCGTGGCAAAGGTCTAATATTTGCGATTGGAACACGAGATGGTAAGAACGTTCGCATTAAATTTGAGGGTAACAGTCGGATTGATTCTCCTGAGGAATTTACAAGATATTTTTTAAATACACTTGATAAAGTTTTAACTGGTACATACGCTCAAAATATTGAAGGACAAAATGCACGCCCAGAGATAGTAACAACTGCTAATAAGGCATTAAATCATGATCAAACTTTGAAAATGACCGAAACACCTCGAATTAGTATTAGAACACTAGATTTTAATGACAATAATGCCAGTGAGTCTGACGCTCAAACTGTAAATGCAAAATCAGATTCTAAACCCAAAAGGTTCCTTGATCTCTAAAGGAGGCTACTAGTTATTGAAGAAATTAATAAGAATTCATCATATCAATAAACACAGTCGTGTGAATGGACCAGGTGTTAGAGTTGTGGTGTGGACCCAGGGTTGCTCGCTTCGTTGCCCTGGTTGCTTTAATGAGGATACTCATTTAGTTGGGCAAGAGAGTCTTCTATGTGATCCTACCCTATTAGGTAAAGAATTAAGTTTATTGAATGTAGACGGTTTAACCATTTCAGGTGGAGAACCTTTGGATCAACCAGACTATGTCCTGGAGCTAATAAAGGCATTCAGAAGTGGAAATTCAGGTACCGTTTTGTTGTATACAGGTTATAAGATCGACTCCATTTTAAAAAATAAACGTAAATACAAAGTGATAATGGAATGTGATGCAGTTATTGCGGGACCATACATGCAGAATTCTACTGACATTTGGAATGGTAAGCGCTTAATACTTATAACAGATCGTATTTTGCCCGAAGAGCTTTCCCCGCAACGAAAAATTGAGATTACATTTGATCAGGAACAGAGACTTCATGTTTCGGGTTTTCCCACACATGAGGTTAATAAAATGTTGAATAGACTTCTGTAGGAGTGTGATCAGTGTGTTAACACAGTTTATGAAAGAAGCTGAATATCTAATTCGGGCTCGTTACAGTATCTTATACATTCGTACCCAAGAAGAAGAAAGAGCCCTAAGGGTTTTTGAAGAATTGAGCCTCAGTCTAAATAAACGCCTAGTAGTGTGGACAGCAGCTAAAGGGTTAATGACAGAGGAAGATAATATAGATAATAAAACGATGGATTTCAAGGCTGCTTTGGTTAAGGCAGAAGAGTTAGCTAAAGAACCTACCTTATTTTTATGGTTAGACTTACATCCTTTTTTAACAGGTCATAATTCAGCAGGTTATATTAGAAAATTTCGAGAGTTTTCTCAACGTATTCGCTCAGGATTCCCTTCTAATTCAATCGTTATATCACCTAAACTTGAAATTCCAATCGAATTAGAGAAGGAGGTTGCTGTACTTGATTTACCACTTCCAGAAATCGATGAGGTCAAAGAGATTATTTATGACTTTACAGGATTATATCAAGGTCAAATCGGAGTTGATATAGACCAATCTTCTGAGGTTTTGGAAGCATTAAGTAGAGCAGCTGTAGGGTTAACTCAATCAGAAATTGAAAATTGTCTTGCGAAGACACTAGTAAAAAATCGTCGTATTTCTATTGAAGATGTGTCTGGTATCCTTGATGAGAAAAAACAAATTATTCAAAAATCAGGAATATTAGAGTATGTAAGCACAGAGAATTTGGATTTAAAAGATATTGGTGGATTAGAGAATCTAAAGCGTTGGTTAATTAAACGTAAGGCTTCTTACACCGTTGAAGCAAGAAACTTTGGACTTCAATGGCCAAAGGGTGTTCTGTTGGTAGGTGTCCCTGGCTGTGGGAAAAGCTTATGTGCTAAAAGTGTAGCTGCGGCTTGGAAGATGCCTTTATTAAAATTAGATATGGGTAGAGTATTTTCAGGTGTACTAGGTTCCTCTGAAGAGAATATGAGATCAGCATTGGCAATGTGTGAGGCAGTGTCTCCATCTATTGTCTGGATTGATGAGATTGAGAAGGCCATTTCAGGGAATGGTAAAACGATAACTGACGGAGGAACCTCTCAGCGGATTTTTGGAACTTTATTAACTTGGATGCAGGAGAAAAAAAGTCCAGTGTTTGTATTCGCAACTGCTAATAGAATTGACCAACTGCCCACAGAGCTATTACGTAAGGGCAGATTTGATGAAATGTTTTTTGTTGATTTACCAACAGCAGAGGAACGGGCGGAGATTTTCAGAATTCATATAGAAGGTTTAAATCGAAAAGTTGAGAGCTTTGACATTCCTCAATTAGTGCAAGCTTCAGGAGAAGAGGAGTTAGGTGAGGGTGTAAGACTAACTGGATCTGAGATAGCCGCATCAGTTCATGAGGGATTAATGGAGGCTTTCCTACAAAAATCAGAAGCTGATCCGACAAGAGATTTAAGGACGGACGATATTATTAAAGCTATTAATAGAACAGTTCCATTAGCTAGGTCTCGTAGTAGGGAGATTGGCGAATTACGAACTTGGGCTAATGAGTATGCTGTACGAGCTAGCCTGATAAGTACATCCATTTCATCTGTATTAGGTATAACAAAGGAGTCTTCTGTTGGGCGTAGTATCGATTTCTAGGGGGGGACATAAATGAGTCATAGTACTACTTTTAATCTAATATTTAATGATAAACGATCATTATTTCGGGCTATGCGTAACCTGGGTCTTTCACCTGAAAATAGGGTATGGTCTGAATATAGTACTTATATTGGAAAGGTTAGTGGAATAGGCGGCGATTTAATAGGAAGATTGCTGACAGGAGCAAAAGATAATATTAATATTTTTTTTTCTGAAACGAACGAAGGTTTAAAACCTAATTTTGAATCTCATGAACTTACGCCCGAGGATCTACAAGTTCGTAGTTCTAAGCTTCTTCGTGATTTAAAATCAGAGTATTTAAAAGTTGTTGTGGAGTCTATGGTGAATACGATTCAGGACGCAGGAATTGAAGTAAGTATGAGTGCAGAAACTACTGATGACCATTGTTCTTATATGATTACTTTAGGAAATGTTGATAAATCTCTTATTGTTACAATGAATGAGTATGGGGTAATTGAGGAAAAGGTTGAAGGGGTGTTAGGAACTTCGTGTGTTGATCTGACGGAGAGTATTGAACAAAAGCTAACTGTCTCTCCTATATTAGATCGAGTGTGGACACATGAATATGATGTCACTATAGAAGATAAGCAAATTCAAGTTTTAAAACTAAATAATAACTAACAATGCAACGTATTAGTATTCCCCACCAATCTATGTTACGATTTACTTCTATATAGATGACGAGGAAGTGGAAATTAAATTGATTAACATTACATTGCCTGATCCTGAGGTAACGATTTATAAACAGGAAAATCCGCAGCTTAGCCATATTTATGGTTTTACTGATTTTCATTTGATTACGCGTGAAAAAGCAGGTTTTTTTATGTTCTATAATGAGCAAAATGAGCTGTTGTTTGCGGGTAAAGCACGTAAGCTAAGACAACGTATCAAAAAGCATTTTGAAGATACGGTATCTCCAATTAAAAATCACCGCAATGAAGTGTTTAAAATTGAGGTGTATATCGTGGATGATGCGGTAGAACGTGATATTTATGAGACGTATGTAGTGAATAAGTTTAGAGCTAAATACAATGATGAGAAGGTTTTTTATAAATAAACTAACATATTAAGTAGTAGGGGGGATGTATTTCCTCCTTATTTTTTTGCGTTAAATTGTAAAAAGGTAAATGATGTGGTCCTACACATTCCCAATTTTCCAATCGTAGGCTCAAACAAATTACGACTAAAAAAGTATTGCTAGTGTGGAGCGACCTCGTTATAATTACTTTATGTTTAAATGAGAATGAAAATCATTATTAAATATATAAGGGGAGTTTTACATGCTTAAAAACCGGTTTCAACATCGTTTAATCCATTTGATGTTGGTCGCAATTTTTTCTATAGCTTTAACGGCTTGCGGTGCGAATACAAATTCTGCTACAGATTCAACTCCAGCTACGAACCAAGGGGGAAATAATGCAGAAGATAAAGGAGAAAGCACTACACATCCTAATGCAAAGACAGTGGTTTATAAAGATAAATTAGGTGAAAAGAAAATTCCTGCACACCCTAAAGCGGTATTCACCGATCAATATTTATTCCAAATGTTGTCCTTGGATAGTGTACCGATTGGGGCAGTTAGCTATCAGGTTGAAGATATTATGGCGATTGAAACAAATAAAATAAGCAATGTAACAAATGTGGGAAGTCCCGTAAATATGGAAATGGTGCTGGCATTGCAACCTGACTTAATTATTACAGCAAATGAGGATTCTGTTGCCCAATATGAGCAAATAGCACCCACAGTGTTATTACCTTGGACAAGCTATGATGCATTTGGTCAGGTGGAGCAGATAGGGATTTTGTTAGGGAAAGAAAAGGAAGCCAAGGCTTGGATTGATGATTTTCACAAAAAAGAAGCCGAAGCTAAAGCCCAAGTAGCAAAAATGCCAGCAGCTAACGAAACATATTCTATCTTTGCAATTATGGGAAAAGACCAGTTCCGTGTGTATGGTGGGCGTAATATCGGACATGTATTTTATCGTTCTTTAGGCTTGCATGCACCGGCTGATGTCGAAAAACTGTTCAAAGGCAAAGAAGATGAATTTGTATTTGAAACTATTTCGCAGGAAGCCCTTCCTCAGCTAGCAGGGGATAACATTATTGTAGTGGTTTATGATACAGACGCAGATAGTGTTGAATCCTATAATCAGCTTATGGAAAGTAAGCTATGGAAAAACATCCCTGCGGTTCAAAAGGGGAAATTTGTTCGCTTAGATATGGACCATTGGTTTGGCTACAACTCCTTAAGTCTATCTTATCAGCTTGACAAGGCACTTGGAGTTGTTCAGGAGTTGCAAAAATAACAGGAAATAATAAAGAGGAAATAATAAAAGTGTAGCAAGTGCATTTATCGCTATATTGGGGTCCTGAAGGCGCATTTTGAGATGCTGCCCGAGTGGCTCCTTTTTTGTTTCATTTCTTGTTATCCAAATTATTCATGTTATTCATAGCGTTGGATGCTTATTACTAAAATTCATTGTCCAATTACAATAAATGCTGATATAGTAAATACTAGTTTGAAAAAACTCAAAAAAATCACATGTATAAATATACAGTTTAACGATAACAGATGTTATGAACAAGAGAATGAGGTGCTTGCAGACTTATGGAAGATCAGAATCATAATGGGCAATTTCAGCGTAAAATGCAGACCAGACATATTGTTATGCTATCGCTAGGTGGAGTAATCGGTACTGGGTTATTTGTCAGCTCTGGTTATACGATTCAGCAGGCAGGGCCAATGGGAACGATTTTGTCCTATTTGGTTGGTGCTGTTGCGGTTTATCTTGTGATGCTGTGTTTAGGTGAGTTGTCTGTTCATATGCCTGAGACAGGCTCGTTTCATAGCTATGCTGCAAAATATATTGGTCCAGGGACAGGGTATACTGTGGCATGGTTATATTGGTTAACGTGGACGGTGGCACTTGGTTCAGAATTTACGGCCGCAGGACTATTAATGCAACGATGGTTTCCTTCAATAAATGTATGGATATGGAGCGGTCTATTTGCCATATTAATCTTTTTACTCAACGCCTTAACCGTGAAGTTTTTTGCAGAATCTGAGTTTTGGTTTGCTTCGGTCAAGGTCATTACCATTTTATTATTTATAGTGATTGGTGCGGGTGCGATCTTTGGCATTATTCCGATGGCAGATGGTGGGTCTACGCCATTTTTCAGTAACTTTACTGCTTCGGGCTGGTTTCCAAACGGGGTATTTGGTATTTTAATGACGATGCTCGCAGTGAACTTTGCCTTTTCGGGCACAGAGTTAATTGGGATTGCCGCGGGTGAAGCGGAAGAACCTGAGAAAACCATTCCAAAAGCGATTCATACAACACTTTGGCGTTTGATTATCTTTTTTATTGGTACGATCGTGGTGTTATCGGCATTACTTCCGATGTCTGAGGCAGGCGTGACGGATAGTCCATTTGTAGTCGTATTAGAACGTATTGGTGTACCTTATGCCGCTGATGTAATGAACTTTGTTGTGTTAACAGCGATTTTATCTGCAGCTAATTCAGGATTGTATGCATCCTCACGGATGTTGTGGTCACTCGCAGATAAAAAAACGATTTCTCCTAAGTTTGCAAAGCTAACTACTAAAGGAATTCCACTTAATGCGTTAATTTTAAGTATGTTAGGTGGGGGCTTGTCATTATTGTCAATGTTGGTCTCACCTGATCAGGTGTACATTATTTTAGTTTCGATTTCTGGATTAGCGGTCGTTGTGGTGTGGATGAGCATTAGCTTATCACAGCTTTTATTTCGGCGGAGATATCTTCGGGAGGGACATGCTGTACAGGATTTAAAGTACCGCACACCACTTTATCCCTTTGTACCGATTGCTTCCTTTGTGCTGAGTTTGGCGTCGTGCATTGGAATTGCGTTTGACCCTACTCAACGAATTGCTTTGTATTGTGGGATTCCCTTTATCGTTATATGTTATATAAGCTATTACTTAACAATGTATATAAAAAAACGGCAGGTTACAAATTCGAGGTAAGGAGAAGTACGTTATGAGTAATGTGATTGACGATATTTTGCAAAAATATCCGATTATGATTTTAGATGGTGCATTAGCAACAGAGCTAGAGCAGCATGGCTGTAATTTAGATGATCCCCTTTGGTCAGCGAGGGTGTTATTGGATAGACCAGAAGTAATTTACGATGTGCATTTACAATATTTTCGGGCAGGGGCGGATTGCGCGATCACGTCTAGCTACCAAGCGACAGTAGAAGGCTTTAAGCGCAGAGGCATCTCAGAAGAGCAAGCGTTAAATCTAATTAAAAAAACAGTAGAGCTAGCAAAGCAGGCTCGGGATGATTTTTGGCAGGAATGGCAGCAGAAGGCTGGAGAGGCTACAAAGGCTGTAGAACAAGAAACCAGACCGAAGCCAATTGTAGCCGGCTCCATCGGACCTTATGGTGCTTATATGGCAGATGGGTCTGAATACATCGGTCATTATGGAATAACAGATCAACAGCTCGCAGATTTTCATCGTCCTAGAATGAAGGCATTAATCGAAGCAGGTGCAGATATTTTAGCTATGGAAACGATCCCCTCCTTACAGGAGGCTAAGGTATTGGTTTCACTATTAGAGGAATTTCCTGAAATGAGTGCTTGGCTTTCATTTTCAATGAAGGATGAGGGAAGTATTAGCGAGGGAACCTCACTCGTGGAATGTGCACAAGTATTTGAGGATCATCCCCAAATCGCTGCGATCGGTATGAATTGTTTACCTCATTCGCTTGTATTGCCAGCGGTTCAAGCATTAAGTAGCAGCACGTATAAACCGATTATTGTGTATCCAAATTCAGGCGAAACGTATGATGCGACAACCAAAACATGGCATCAAGCAGGACAAGAGTGTAGTGGATTAGGACATTTAGATGCCCAAGCCTGGTATGAAGCAGGTGCTAACATTATTGGCGGGTGTTGTCGTACATCACCTTCACATATTGAGGCGTTAGCGAAGGAATGGCGAGGGTAATGTAAAATATAAAATATTAAGGAGTTTTTAGCACCTTCTATACGGTGGTCTAAAGGCTCCTTTCGTTTATAAACACACTTAGAATTTTTTGAGTATTTTTCCAGTGGTATATTAAATATACAAAATTATCCCTATCTACATTCCGTTTGTACACTACTGTATAAGGATAGTTTATTGTTCGATTAATTCAATCTATGGTATAATCTTACAATACTAATATTGGAATTATTTTTGCTAGTTTTTTTATTAAGTTTTTATTGGAGTTGATAAAATAATGGGGGGTCAATTGGGTCTAAGTCTGTCCCTACACTCATGTATTGAAGAAGAACTAGAACTACAACAATTATCCCTTCAAGAATTAGCTAACAGGACTGGTATTAATCGTGGAGTATTAAGTGCTTGTTTTACAAGAAACCCTCCCAAAGCGTTATCTATTAAACAGTTAGATATGATTACTAGATGTCTTCATAAGGAAGAAGGCTGGTTATATGACTTGTATGCTAAAGAGTGCTTTAGTGAAAAAGTACATTGGAAGCAGCTTAAGCCTTTTCTTTTACGTTGTGTGGATTTAAATCGATATGATTTAATTGATAATATTTTAAGTTTATTGATGGAATCGCTTGTACATATTCCGGATGTTTTTGCTTTAGCAGAATCATTATATAGTGAAGGAAAATGGAGGGAATCTCTTCCATTTTATAGATGTGTATGCGAAAATGAAATTAAGCAACATTCTATTCGAATGGCTATGAGTCAATATCGCTTGTTCCGAACTCGTCTCGGTAGTGATTTGAAAGAAAATCATGAGGCAGCCATTCAATTTGCTCCTTATCGTCAACGTCTTCCTGAAAATGTTCAGCTTGATGCTTTCTTGCAACTAGCTAACGTGCATTTCACTTTGCAAAACTGGGAGGAAGTGATAAGTTATGCCAATGAGCTACAAAATTTAATAGAAGTTATTTTAAAACAGAAAAATAAAAGCGTTCGTAAAAGTAAAAATACTGAACCTTTTATTACGGATCGACATTTGGTTTTTTATTATGGACAAGCCTATCTGCTACAGGGTAATGCGTATGAGTGGATGGGGCAATATGAGAAATCAATACAATTTATAACCTATTATGAGGACTTGGGCTGGTTTGAAGATTTAGGTTATATAGGTAAGATTGAAGTTGATAAATTTAAAAGATTTGCACAAGCTAATCGTTTGAACTTAACCATTTTGATGGGTGATTTTAATTGTTTGAACCAATATGTATTGTTTTTGGATCAGCATCCTACAGAGTGGTTACCTAGTTTTTTAACGATTATTACCGCTTCTAATCAATTTGAAAAAAATATAGATCAAGAGATTAAACATTTTCAAAAACAGTTGGACAACATATTAAATTATAATAGTGATATTAATAATGGGTATTATGAGGAAACATTTAGTTTAAAAAGAAGAGCAAAGCTGTGTTATCAATTAGCAGTTTATTATTATAGAAAAAAACAGGTAGAAGTCGGCGTATCATGGTTACTACAAGCTTTTAAGTTGTCTATTGGTTCCCATGATCAAGCTTTAACCCTGCAATGTGTGGCTTATTTCGAACAATTTAGAAAATATCCACTTTCAAAAACCTTAATAACACAATATGACCTGATAATGAAAGGGGTAATAGAAAATGCGTAAATACTGGGCTTCTATTATAGTAGTAAGTATTTTAAGTAGTATGGTACTTATTAACTCCAACAACCCTGAGACTGGACAAAAACCAGTTTATCCCGTTGCAAAATTGATGTCTACAACATCTAATGGCGAAGGCTCTTAAGTTAGGGATAATATTATACTACAACTAAATTAGAAATCTGATGCGAAAACGGGGAACAGGATTAAACTCCCCGTTTTTTTGTTTTTCTTAATTCGTATCCTATGGGTATTTCTTTTGCGTTGATATATAAAATAGTATCAAAAATTTTTTTCAGAGTTGACTAACCCCATATAAAATAGGTTTAACAACTAAAATATGGGAGTAGAATATCATGCTTAATTTACGTGAGCTAATTGAACTAAGACGGGCAGAAATGATTCAACTAGCAGATGAATTTGGTTTCCTAGATGAGCGTGTGCTTGCTAAGTCTCAAGAGCTAGACCTACTTATTAATGAATTTGAGAGGAACAGAGTCAAAATTAAGATAAAAAATTGGGCATTTCAGGTCGGATAAAACTTTAAAAATAGATGAAATGTCCTACCATCATCTATAAAGTTGGATGAAAATATTTTAGTATTAAAAATAATATGAATAGTATAAGTAAAGTGATGTTGGGTCAAAGGTGTATCATCATGTACCCTAAGGTGGGCTTTATGTGTTGCATATGTTAACATAATATATACATAAAGCATGGATATGTACAAAAATACATACTCATGCAAAAATACTTGGAAAAATGGAGGGTACATATTATGTCTAACTTACCGAATTGTCCATCATGCAATTCTTCATATACTTATGAAGATGGCTTCAACTTTGTATGTCCAGAATGTGGACATGAGTGGAACACTGAGGATCAAGCGCAGGTAGAGGAAGGTCTTGTTGTAAAGGATGCCAATGGTAACCTGCTACAGGACGGGGATGCAATTACGATCATTAAAGACCTTAAGGTTAAAGGAAGCTCATCTACATTAAAAATAGGTACAAAGGTCAAAAATATCCGCTTAATTGAAGGCGATCACAATATAGACTGTAAAATTGATGGTTTTGGTGCGATGAAGCTAAAATCGGAGTTTGTGAAGAAGCTCTAATAAATATGAATTATATATGAATCCGAACGATTACGAATCTCTGAAATGATATGCTCCCATCAAAGTAATAGTAGATGTTTTGTTTTTTCTACTGTCTATTTTGATGGGAGCATATCAGAAATAGGGATCGTGAAAGAGTTCGGATTTTTCTTTTATATACACAGTGAGGCTTCGCTTATCGCTCCTATTCTAGCGTTATGATATGATAAAAAGGTAATTCTATCCTATTAAGCAAGGGAGCGGTAAGCATGTCCAACCCATCAGATTATTCTCCATCTGGAGCCCCTATTCTGCGACACACAGATCCTGAGCGTGAGTGGCAACCTGCCACATATTTAGAAGATGAATGGTTGGAAGCCATAGAGCAACACGCTGATCGTTATCTTGGCGAAAGTCAGTCGGTCTTCCATGAGCTTTTGTCAGACACGGTTCATATCGATGTTCATATCATCGCTCCAACGACGGAACGTAACTATTATACGTTGTACACTACAGGGATGAGTGCCTTGCCAATGCATACTCCTGAAGATGCACAGGACTATGAGTATGCGGAGCTAATGATATCCTTGCCCCCAGATTGGCCTTTGTTAGAAGAGAAGCTACAGGAATCGGATTACTATTGGCCGATTGAATGGCTGAAACGGCTCGCACGTCTCCCGCACGACTATGATACTTGGCTGAGTTGGGGACATACTATACCGAATGGTGATCCAGCCATCCCGATTGCTGACCATACAGACATGTGTGCCTTTATTGTGTTGCCTCCGATTATGGTTGATGAGGATTTCCTAACATTAGAGATGGCGGATGGAAAAACGGTTCACTTTTATGCTATTCTTCCTATTTATTTGAAGGAACTGGAGTACAAGCTAGAGTATGGTTTGGACGCTTTGCTTGATAAATTCGAGGAACATGATGTGAATGAAATTTTTGAATCCAATCGAATTAATACCTGTAAAGATATTTCCTAATAAATATCTTTCTAATAACAGAGGCTCATATAGAGAAGGATGTTCAATGCTTTTAAACCCTTATCTATATGAGCCCTTTTGGTGTTTTATTCCACTTGTGTTATTAGTGGCAGTTATCTCATTTTTTGCAATTGCGATGCGGGCGAACCAGTGGCTCTATAAGCCAGGCCTTCACTCATTTGGCACGACCGTACCCGACATGGATGGTTCTGCGGGAGCCATCGGCTCAGTTGCAGGCACTTGCGGATTGGTTGGCATCTCTGGCACAGTCGTCTCCGCAGGTTGTGGCGTCACAGATGGAGTTTCCGGCTGAACGGTAATTATCGCAGGACTTTCTAGGAATACCGCTCCAGTATCCGCCTGCACGTTTAGCGCTGCACCGGTTGTTTCGCTCACGAAGCGTACAGGCACGTAGATCGTGCCTTTATGGAGCTGCGGAGCGGCGGTTAGCTCAATCGGTTTGTCATCAACCCAAGCTTGAGTCTTGCCAAGCACAACTTTCAGCGTCCCACCCGTTCCCGATGCAGTGACGGATTTTGCTGTGCCATCCCAGACTGACTCGTAGCCGAGCCCAGTCATCAGTGGTTTATAGGCGACGTAGGTGACACCTTTCTCGTTGAACGCCGCAAGATCACCTTCAATCTGTTTGCCGTCCAGGAAAAGGGACACTGACTTAACCAGCGTTGGGTTCTTGGCAGCCCACAGTTTATAGCCCTCCTGTGCGATCCACAAGCCGACCTTCTTGTTTCGGCGCCATTCTTCTGAGAACACGGATACGGGCAGATTGGTCTCTCCGTTCTTGATCCCGATCTCCGGTGTGAACGCCGGACGGCCGAGCTTCTGGATAAACCAGTCGGTGTAACCTCCTCCGCCGCTGGAGTTATGGCTTGGACTCACCAGCGTATAGCCTGTAAACGATCGGAAAATATCCGCCAAACGCTTGTCGCGCGCATAGTTCGCGGCTGGCGTACGGAAATTCCAATACAGGATGCGCCCCGCCGAATGATAAGACACCGCGATCTCCGGATCGATTTCGTAGGTAAATGCGATCATCGCCTGATTCTCTTTAGCTGTCATTGGCGCCTTGCCCTTATGCCCCATCCAATGGGGATAAGTATAGTTATTGAGTATCTCTTTCCAATTTGCGTCGTATTGACGATTGGTATCGATTCCTTGCGCGTTCGCTTTCCAGCGTTTGAAGTTGCGACTTCCGTCATTCATGGCGATTAGCGCTTTGTGTACGCTAGTCGGGAACGATTGCAGTCCCGTCTGCTGAAGCGTCACTCCGTCAGGATTGACCATAGGGACAAACCAGATTTTCGTTTTGCCCAAAATGTCGCTTACATCATACCCTTCGAACTTGCGTCCTTCCGTATACGCTTTTGCGTATTGTTCAATCATGTACATGTTCAATGTTGTCGTCAGCCATTCGCGTGCATGGTGCGAACCGTTGATGAATACAGTCGAACGTCCCCAGCCTAGACCGACAGCCCAGATCTCGCGTCCGTACAATGTCTGGCCGATTGATTTGTATTCGATCAAATCTGGGTATTTTTCCGCCAATTTCAGAATATCCTGTGTCAATACCCCATATGTATACGTGACGGATGGATCGACGATATTCGCCTCCGCCGCACGTGATTTTCCCGCAGGCGCCAAAGTCAGCACCACGAGAATCAGCGCGATCAGCGCCAAATTACACTTTTTCATCACAACCCCCTATTTTCTCCCGTAATGTTCAGATTTCTCTACAAAGGCACGCTTTTTACGCATTTTCCTCTGTCTCTCGGCTCGGTTTGCCGATTCTCTACCTTTGTTCTTTTCGTGCTGTACCCCGCAGATTCCTGCGTTTTGGCCGTTTTTCCATAAAGTTGACACGATTACCTCGTGCTTGCTGGCGCTCTCCCCGTTTCATGTCGCTAGACAAAAAAATTGCCCCCTGTATTCCAGGAGGCAATCATCGTATACTTGTCGTTGGCTTACACACTAATTTTCATTTGCAACAATTTCTGCTGAGTATGATTCTCTTCTTTCTATTTTTTCGATTGAGTGTTGTCTCCTCCTTTTTGTGCAAATGCACAATATATTTCGTCTTTTCATCAATATTTTTTAGAACAAGAAAGCGCTATACTGTAAGCGTATTCAACATTTGGCATACAGGAGGCTACACAAATGGAAGGACTAACAATCAGTTGGATTGGTGCACTTGCTGGTCTAGCGATCGCAATCATTCTGATTTTGAGAAAATTAAATCCAGTTTATGCGTTGTTTTTAGGCGCGATTTTAGGGGCATTAATTGGCGGAGCGAATTTAGAGCAGACCGTTGCTGTACTCGTAAGTGGAACACAAAGTGTAATGGGTACAGTCATTCGTGTGTTAGCGGCAGGTGTGCTGGCAGGGGTGATGATGGAGTCGGGCGCCGCAGAGACAATTGCTCAAGCGATTGTGAAAAAGTTTGGCGGTAGCAAAGCGATTCTTGCGTTAGCATTAGCAACGATGATCATTACAGCAGTTGGCGTATTTATTCCCGTTGCAGTGCTTATCGTAGCACCTATTGCCTTATCTGTCGGGAATAAGATGGGCATTTCCAAGCTAGCCTTATTGCTTGCTTTGTCTGGCGGTGGGAAGGCAGGAAATATTATTTCGCCTAACCCGAATACGATTGCGGCTGCGCGTGGTTTTGGTCTTGATTTAAGTCATGTTATGCTTGCCGGCGTAATTCCTGCGATTTGTGGACTGATTGTTACGGTCGTAGTGGCATCTTTAATCAAAAATAAAGGGGTCAAAGTCACAGATCAAGAAGCGGTGGACAGCAATGTTGATACTTCAAAGTATCCACCACTTAGCAAAGCGATTGTGGCACCATTGGTTGCCGTTATCCTACTTATGATCAACCCAATTGGGTCGATTTCTGGTATTGAAGCTTTGGCAAATTTTAAAGTAGATGCGTTATACATTTTACCGATTGCAGGGATTGTAGGGATGCTTGCGATGGGACAAGGCAACAAAATTTTGCAATATACAACCTCAGGTTTAAATAAGATGACCGCAACGGTTCTGATTTTGATTGGCGCGGGCGGAATTGCAGGTTTGATCTCGGCATCCAACTTATCTACTCAGGTAGTAAGCTTGATTGAAGCATCGGGTATTTCCGGAACATTCCTTGCACCAATTGCAGGTATTTTGATGGCAGCTGCAACAGCTTCAACTTCAACAGGTGTTATTTTGACGACAGGTTCATTTGGACCCGCGATTTTAAATATGGGGACAGCGCCATTGTCTGCAGCGGTAATGGTACACACTGGGGCAACCGTCATTGACTCCTTACCACAAGGGAACTACTTCCACGTGACCGCAGATAGCATGAAGATGAGCATTAAACAGCGGATGGGCTTAATTCCTTATGAAGCGATGGTTGGGGGAACGATGACTATTGTGGCGACAATTTTATACGGATTTATTTTATAGAAAATTTGAGAATATGTGAATTTGAATATACGGTTTCTTAATAGATAGATGGGGTGAGAAGATGAAACAACCAACATTTGTTTTAGCACCAGATTCATTTAAAGAAAGTATGACCGCCAAAGAAGTCTGTATCGCCATGGAAAAAGGTTTACGAAAAGTGTATCCTGAGGCAAATTATGTCCATGTGCCGATGTCTGATGGTGGGGAGGGCACTGTGCAATCGTTAGTGGATGCATCTAACGGTACACTTTTTACCAAACAAGTAATGGGTCCTTTAGGACAACCTGTCGAAGCAAAGCTTGGCATTTTAGGAGATGGCTTTACAGGGGCAATTGAAATGGCTTCGGCAAGCGGCATCCATCTTGTAACAAAAGAAACTAAAAACCCACTCATTACAACGACTTATGGAACGGGACAATTAATTTTGGAATGCTTAGATCGTGGTATGAAGCAGATTATTATTGGGATCGGTGGTAGTGCAACCAATGATGGTGGTACGGGGATGGCGGAAGCTTTAGGTGCAAAGTTTTTAGATGAAAATGGAAATACATTGCCTAGAGGTGGCGGCAGTTTGGGCCAGCTTGCAACGATTGATGTTTCTGGACTAGATCCACGTTTAAATGATGTACGAATTATTGTGGCTTGCGATGTAACCAATCCATTATGTGGTGAGCATGGAGCTTCACATGTATTTGGTCCACAAAAAGGTGCGACACCTGAGATGGTGGCTCAGCTAGATCAAAGCTTGGCACATTATGCAGATGTGGTAAAGACACAACTAAACAAAGATATTCGTGACGTTCCAGGTGCAGGTGCGGCAGGAGGCTTAGGTGCAGGTTTATTGATTTTCACCCAAGCGACGTTGCAAAAAGGGATCGAAATTGTGATCGATTATACGAACCTCAAGGAAAAGCTGCAAGATGCAGACTTTGTCTTTACGGGTGAAGGTGGCATCGACTTCCAGACCAAATTTGGAAAAACCCCGTTTGGCGTAGCTCAAGCCGCGAAGTTGTCTGGCAAAAAGGTGATCGCAATTGCAGGCTACATTGGGGAAGGCATCGAGACGTTATATGAAGCAGGCTTTGATGCCATCTTTGGGATTGTTCCTGGTGCATTGGAGCTGGAAAAGCTACTTGCTGAGGGACCTCAAAATGTAGAGCGTACGTGTGAAAATATTGCGAGAGTGTTGAAGTGGACTAGCTAAGTAAATGAATAGCTTCTGATTAAATTGAAATAGATGATAAAATGAATAAATGACTCAGAAACACCGTATCAACCACAGGATTAAAAATCAGTCCTAATGTGGTTAGATAAGGTGTTTTTTAACACTATAGAGTAATCAACGCATGGACAAGCTGAAACAACTCCAGTACATTCCTTGGGTCTTTCCCTGTAACGGTATGGATTCGTTTCAAGCGATATTGAAGTGTATTCCGGTGAACATTTAACGCCTCTGCGGTCAGAGATACACTGCCGTTATGCTCAATAAAGCTACGTAATGTTTCCATTAGCTCGATATTGTCCTCAAGTCTACTGATCGGATTGCTGGTTTCGGACAAGTGTAAATGTGTGAGATGAACAAGAAATTCCACCTCATCGTAGGTCATAAAGGTTGCTTTCGGTTTTAGCGCAAGCATTACCTGCATACATGCTCTAGCTTGGTTATAGCTGTCTGCAATCGAGGCTTCAAGTCGTCCAGTTGTAATTATTGCATTAAGATCATCATGGTGAATCGCTGTAACTAGCTTAGTTAACATTGCCTCATTTTGCAGTAAAATAACACAGCCATCCTCCTCAAGCTGGAACCATGGATATTTCAAAATTGTGTTGTTTTTTAATGTATGAGGTGCGGGATACTTCACATATACGACCATCGTTTTGAGCAATAAATCAATGTTATAGGGGATGGCTTCCTTTTTTAGTCGTTGTGAATAAACACCGTAATGCTGGAGCAGTTGCTCTAAAAATGCATTGCGACGTTTGCCTTCATTGGCTAAGGTTTCTAGACGATTCCGTTGCTCGATGAGCAAGGTTACGGTAGTGCGTACTAGGTTACAGAAAGGACGAACCTCATCGGGATTGCCTGTAATCCCAATGATGCCAATCCGCTCCTGATCGATAATGATCGGCTCATTGGTGCCTTGACGTTCATATGTCCCCTCCGTCCACACCTCGACCATTTTCCCAGTTTCCAAAGCTTGTACAGCACCTTGATGTACCGTCCCGATCCGCTCCTGCTTTCCACTTCCGATAATAACACCATGCTCATTCATAATATTTATGTTATAAGGAATATCCTGCATCATTTTATCTACAATTTCTTGTGCTTGTCTCTGAGAGAGCTTGAACATTATTTTTCCTCCCAAATTGATCGTCTTAGTTCGTAATCTTAAATGCATATTTTGCTTATTTATTATTATTGTGCAAATGAATGAAGAAATAAAGGGAATAATACAAGCTAATTGTATTAGTGAAGTAAGGGAACAAGGGTAATTAATTTAATCTACTTGCAAAATATCGAAGAAGCAGGCATAATATAACCATAAGTATATGAAATTAAGTAAGTATCTAAAAATAATATAGAAAATAGCATTATAATTATTGCTTTTATTTAAATGCAAATTTATGCACATTTGAGGGAGGAAAATATAGTGGAAATCGGAATAAGCACCTTTGTTGAGACAACACCAGACGTAAATACAGGAAAAGTAATCAGCCATGCAGAGCGGATTCGTGAGGTAGTAGAGGAAATCATTTTAGCAGACCAAGTGGGCTTGGATGTATATGGGGTTGGTGAACACCATCGTAAGGATTACGCGGCTTCAGCACCTGCGATGATTTTAGCTGCGGCAGCACCTCAAACTAAAAATATTCGGTTGACGAGTGCAGTTACGGTATTGTCTTCTGATGATCCAGTACGTGTATTTCAGGACTTCTCTACGCTAGATGCACTATCAAATGGTCGTGCGGAGATTATGGCGGGTCGTGGTTCCTTTATCGAATCATTCCCTTTGTTTGGCTACGATTTGAACGATTATAACGAATTATTTGATGAAAAGCTACAATTGTTACTGAAACTACGAGAGTCTGAAAAGGTAACCTGGGAAGGCACACACCGTGCTTCGATTAACAATCTTGGCGTGTATCCACGTCCTGTGCAGGATTTGCTTCCAGTATGGATTGGAAGTGGGGGAACAGCTGAATCGGTTGTGCGTGCAGGGATACTTGGTTTACCCCTTGTATTAGCCATTATTGGTGGTAATCCTCAGCAATTTGCACCGTTGGTTGAGTTGTATAAACGTGCCGCAACAAAGGCAGGACATGATGCCTCTAAGCTACCTGTGGCTTCACATTCCCATGGCTTTGTTGGCGCAAGCAACGAGGAAGCCGCGGAGAAGTTTTTCCCGCCAACCCAAGCAGTGATGAATGTACTTGGTCGTGAACGGGGTTGGGGACACTATAGTCGTGCTAGCTATGATGCTGCAAGAGGGCCAGATGGCGCTTTATATGTCGGTGATCCAAAAACGGTAGCAGACAAAATTATTGCACTACGCAAGCATGTAGGGATTACGCGCTTTATGCTTCACCTTCCATTAGGTACAATGCCACATGAGGACGTGATGAATGCAGTCCGTCTGTTAGGTACAGAGGTAGCTCCACTTGTGCGTGAGGAAATTGCGGCTTGGGAAGCTAGAGGACAGCAGGACTAATCTCCATAAAACATATTTGTGCAAAAAATAAAACCTTCAAGCTCACATTAGAATGGGAATAGACCCTGTTCTAAGATGGAGTTTGAAGGTTTTTATCTTATTTTTACATATTAAGCTTATGCCACTTGCTTCTGCTGGTTTTGAGCATCCAACATTTTATCGCTATAGCCAAACAACCATGTTAATACGAATGCAGTCGCCATCGCGGCTAAGTTAGCCACAATATAAAGTGGGAGCTGTGAGTTCAAGTACAGCAATGTCCCAGGAATAACTGTGACGGACATACCTGTTGCAGCTAGTTGGAAAATGGAAGCTAGGAATCCACCCACTGCACCCCCAACCAATCCCATAATAAATGGCCTCATATATCTAAGATTCACACCAAAAATGGCTGGTTCGGTAATCCCAAGGAAAGCGGAGAAGGAAGAAGGTAGAGCAAGTGCTTTAAGCTTCTTGTCTTTTGTCTTCAGGCCCACCGCGAGACAAGCGGCACCTTGTGCTGCAATCGCACACGTAATAATCGCATTAAATGTATTTTTCCCATATTGCTCAAGTAACTGAATTTCTAAGAAGTTGAAAATGTGATGAACACCTGTAACTACAATAAGCTGATTTAAAAAACCAATTAAAAGACCTGCAATCCCAAACGGAAGATTGAGAAGATAAGTTGTTCCTTGCAAGATCCAAACCTCTAAGCTGTGGAAGATAGGTCCGATAGCAAAGAGTCCTAATAAAATCATAACTAGTAGCGTAACAAATGGAGTCACAATAAGATCAAGTGCCTCTGGTACACGTTTGCGTAGGAATCGTTCGAATTTGGCACCAAGTAAACCTACAAAAAAGGCAGGAAGTACTGAGCCTTGATAACCTACGACAGGAATAAAGCCAAACATCGTGAGTGCGCTTGCGGAACCATTTGCCACATCATAAGCATTTGGTAATGCTGGATTTACGAGCATTAAACCTAATACGATCCCAAGTACGGGACTACCACCAAAGACGCGGAAAGTAGACCAAGCAACTAATGCAGGTAAAAAGGCAAAAGCAGTATCCGTTAAAACTTGGGTGAACAATATAAAGTTAGGTGAAATATCCTGTGCCGTTAAGCCAAAGAAAGCAAGCATTTGCTCCTGCGTCAGCAAGCCACGTAAGCCCATAAATAGTCCCGTTGCCACAAGAACAGGAATGATGGGTACAAATACATCACCAAAGGTACGAATCGCACGTTGGAAGGCATTGCCTTGCTTTTTAGCTTGGCTTTTGATTTCTTCCTTTGTAGAGCCTGTAATACCTAGCTTTTCAACCTCTTCATAAATACGATTAACTGTCCCAGTACCAAAAATAATTTGGAATTGTCCTGAATTGAAGAAGGCACCCTTTACCTTGTCGATTTTATCAACCTGAGCCTTATCAATTTTCGCTTCATCATGAACCATAATCCGCAGGCGTGTTGCACAGTGTGCAAATGAAGCAATATTCTCACTGCCTCCGACCGCTTCAACTACTGCTTTTGCGATTTTTTGATTTTCAGACATATGAAAACCTCCCCTGTTTTAGTTCTGATCTGTGGTGACATTTACTCATCTCTACCGACTGACCTCTGACCTTGTTACCTTGTTTCATACTTCGCTGTGTGCCCTTGCTGGTGTAGCTGCCATATCGTAGCTTCAAGCCTTGCGGAGCCCTCTTGGGCAAAAAACTGGATACCTTCGCTTTGTGAGCTAGGAAAAATACGGCTTGTAAATACTTCCTCACCCTCATTTACAAATATTTCAACGGAAGAAACATCCACAAATAAATGCAAAGTAATCTGCTTACCTGTCAGGTCGCATTGCCTTGTTTCTTCATATTCGGTTGCAAGTGGTACACCGGAGGATGAACGATCTAAAACGAGCTTATGATGCTCTACGTCATAACGAATTACGGTATACTCGTTGTCCTTTGCTCGGAATATAATACCAACTTGCTCTGCATCTAAAACATCAAATGTACATTTCAATTCATATGTTGTTCCTGAAAAATGATCATAGCTTCTTGTGTGCGAAGTTAATGTATCATTTACGTGCTGAGCTTCTCCTTGACGTAAGCTTGCTAGTTCAGGAAGCGGCTGTTGAATGAGCTTGCCATCTTGTACAGACAATACTCTTGGTAAGGTTAGGCAATGTGCCCATCCATGTGAATCAGTTGGATAGCTAATGTCAGGTAACCCCATCCATCCAATCAATATGCGCCGCCCTTGACCATCTAGCAACGTCTGAGGAGCATAGAAATCAAAGCCACGATCTAGCTCTTGAAATTGGCCATGCGTTAGCTGTAAGGCATCCACATCTAAAGGCTTACCAATTATATACCCAGATTGATAAATATTATGGTAGTGATCACCTTGATGAGCTAATCCTTGTGGACAAAAGAGCAACACACCCGCGCCGTCCAGTTGGAAGTAGTCTGGGCACTCCCACATATAGCCAAACTGTTGTAAATCTGTTTTTAACTCCCCAATAAACTCCCATTGCTTCAAATCGATTGAACGATACAATACAGTACATCCTGTTAAATTTGTTCGTTGAGCCCCGATAACACAATAAAAGTACTCCCCTTGCTTCCATAGCTTCGGATCACGGAAATGGTCAGTATAGCCTTCGGGTACTTCAGGAATTACAGGCTGCTCCCATTTTGTAATGTGATTGTCTGCCTCCATCACTGCCATGCATTGATAAGGGTGGCGAACCCACTGTGCATCGCGTGTATTCCCTGTATACATCAGGTGTAGCTTACCCTCGTGTTCAATGGCACTTCCTGAATAGGCGCCATGTGAATCAAAGGGATCACCAGGCTTAATCCCAATGCCAACATCTTGCCAGTTCACACAATCCTGGGATTTCAAATGATACCAATATTTCATCCCATGCTCCGTGCCTAGTGGAAACCACTGATAAAACACATGATATTCACCGTTAAAATAAGATAGCCCATTTGGATCATTTAGCAAGCCTGTGGAGGGTTGAATATGAAAGACTTGACGCCAGTTGCAGTTCCTTACCAGTTCTTGTAGTCTAGCGAGCTCGCCAGGCTCTGCTTGCTCAAGCAACCGATATTTGTGTTGTTGTGTCATGTCATAAGCCCCTATCCGTATTAAGATTAGGAACCGGTTCCATGTTGTTCATATAAGAGTGCAAAAATTAGAAACAAACAAGGATAATGAAAATAGAACCGGTTCCAAGTGAAGTGTATAAAAAATAAAACTATTGATTAAACCTACCGGTTCCATACTTGGAACCGGTTTCAAACTGATTATAATGCATTTGTTTAAATTTTGTCAACGCTTTCTCGCGGAACTAATTTACATTTTGATGTTGTAATTTTGGGAACAGATTGTTGCTCCACAAGCCGTACTATGTTTTCAGCTGCTGTTTTCCCTGCCTCTCGATAGGCATATTCCACTGTCGTTAGTGGAGGATGGACGACTGCGGTGATGTCGTAATTGCCAAATCCAGTGACAGACAAATCATGAGGAATAGATCTTCCCTGTGCGTAGGCCGTGTTAATGACGCCAAGTGCGATATTGTCTGTTGCGCAGACGATAATGGAGGGGGAGAACTGCTCTAAAATATTTTCAGCGGCGAGACGTGCATCGCTCATTTTAAAGCTTGTTTCAAAATATCTTACATCATACTTGGAGGCTTCAAGATCCATATTCATTGCCTCTTGTACAGCTTGGTGGAATCCACTTTTGCGTTGCACCCCAACGGCGATATCCTGCTCAGTCACACCAAGATAAGCAATGCGATGATGTCCCTGAGAAAGTACATATTTACCAAGCTCATAGGCGGCATTGTAATCATCATGAATTAAGCTGTAAAGCTGAGGGTGTTGTTGACCAACCAAAAGAACTGGAATGCCAATGTCATCGATAGCTCGTAAATGCTCGTTCGTAATGACTGCAGCGAGTAGAATAATGCCAGCCACCTTCTGGCGTGAGAAGGCATACATCGCTTCAATTTCGCGTGAAGCGTCTTGGCTTGTATTTGAAATAAGCATCTGGTAACGCAATGCTCTTAACGTATCATCGATGCCAATTAAGGTCTGCGATGTTGCAAAGGAATCCAATCTTGGTACAACCGTGCCGATAATGTTGGTCACTTTGGCCTTTAAGCTTTGTGCAAACATATTTGGCACATAACCCGTTGCTTTTATGACCTGTTCAATTTGTTCACTTGTATTTTTACTAACAGAGCCACCATTTAAATAGCGTGAGACTGTGCTTTTAGCTACACCTGCTAATTTGGCGATATCTGCAATTGTATTATTCATAAAATCCCCCAACAACCCTTTAATAATCTGAGTAATCTCTTGATCAAATTTAATAATTTCTCTTAGGTGATCACCTGTCTATATTATCATATTTTAAGGCTCATTTTATATTATTGAATATGCAGGGTCTAAAGTCCCTTGACATCATTTCTCAAAACATTTATTTTGTTAGTAACAATTAGTTATTAACAAATAGATACTAAGATGATTATGCTAACACACAAAAACTAATAGATAGGCACATATCGATTAAATATAAGCAAAGTGGTGAGTGAGGGTATGAGACATGAAGAGGGAAGGACGATCAGAGAGGAAGAAGGAATGCTCCAAAATAAAGAAGAGATGCTCCCAAATGAGGGAATGATTCGAGATCGTAATGGATTAACGGAACCACAATTTTTAGCACAATATGATGTCGGAGATTATGAGCGGCCTTCTGTAGCTACGGATATGGTTATTTTTACGGTGATGGACACCGAGAAGGACAACTATCGGAAGTTGCCTGAGAAGGCACTACGTGTGTTATTGATCCAGCGGGGAGGACACCCATACTTAGGAAAATGGGCGTTACCAGGTGGGTTTGTCCGGCCTAACGAGACAACAGAGCAGGCGGCGGTGCGTGAGCTACGAGAGGAAACAGGGGTAGACCATGTTTATTTAGAACAGCTTTATACATTTAGTGAGCCTCATCGTGATCCTCGAACATGGGTGATGAGTTGTTCATATATGGCTTTAATTGATAGCAGTCAAGTCGAGCTTCAGGCAGGAGATGATGCAGATCATGCAGCATGGTTTACGTTATCTTACCGCCTCATTAGAGAGCAAAAGGAGATCTTGGAAAGTGGTGTCATACGTTCATGGCATTACGAGCTGATATTAACTTCGGATAGGGATACACTTACAGCCCTCGTGGAGCGCAAAATGACGTTGACACAATCAGCAACACATACAGAGTACAACATCCTTTCTAATGATGGCTTAGCTTTTGATCATGCCAAAATTATAGGTGCAGCAATAGAACGCTTAAGAGGTAAGGTTGAGTATACAGGGATCGCCCTTCATTTGATGCCACAGCTATTTACACTTACTGCACTCCAGCAGGTGTATGAGGTCATTTTAGGTAAGGAATTGTTAAAGGCGGCATTTCGCCGTAAGGTGGCGCATCTGGTAACGGAAAGTGATCATTATACGGAAAATGCAGGGCATAGACCTTCTCGCTTATACCGAAGAAATTGGGAGATGATGTCATGATTTATAGTTTAGAAGCTTTACGTAAAGCCCATCAGGCTGGGGAAAAGTTTAAATATTTGTTTTTTTGGGGTCATACGCCACCTGCTGATGGTGTGGTTAATCAGAGCTGCTTTAGTCAGTGGTGGCACAGTTCCTTTGAAGTAAATGGGGTCGCGTACTCTTGTACAGAACAATATATGATGGCAGAAAAGGCGCGTTTATTTGGCGATGAAGAGATGCTGGCGGCGATTATGAAGTCGAAGCACCCGAAGGAAATGAAGGCGTTTGGTCGAGCGGTAAGAGGGTTTGATCCGGAAGTTTGGAATAGCAAATGCTATGACATTGTAAAGGAAGGCAATCTGGCGAAATTTTCACAAAATGAATCACTATGGGATTTTATGAAAACAACAAAAAATCGCATTTTAGTTGAAGCCAGCCCACGTGACCGGATATGGGGAATTGGGATGGGTAAGTCTAATCCAGATGCAGAAAACCCGATGAAATGGCGTGGTAAAAACTTACTGGGCTTCGCTTTAACAGAGGTGCGAGATCAGTTACTTAATCAATAGGAAAACAGATAAAAGATACAAATGTAGGAGGTAAGAAGTGATGCAGATGAATCGAAAAGAGGTTGCGGCAGAAACCGTTAAAATAGTGGAACAAGGGTACTATCTGTATGGAGATCGAAAAATTAATATTGCAGAGGTTCAGCAACACGCAGAAGATCACTGTGTACTAATAACACCCAATGAAGCACAGCAGGTATTGGAAATATATCAAGCCAAGGCGCAAGCGAATCAAGAAAATCATGCACCCAAACAGCATGTTGTGAATCAGGCGGCTGTGGAGGTCATTACTGAGCTTTATCAAGCAGGAATTGAGAACATTGGCGTACTTAATTTTGCTAGTGCAAAAAATCCAGGTGGTGGCTTCCTTAATGGAGCAATGGCACAAGAGGAAAGTCTCGCCGCCTCCAGTGGATTATATGGGACACAGCTTCGCCAGCCTAGATATTACGAGGCCAATCGTGCCTTTAAATCAATGATGTATACCCATCATGCGATCTATTCCCCTGATGTTGTATTTTTTAGAGATGGTAAATTCGAGCTGTTGGCTAATCCTGTATTTGCTTCGGTCTTGACATTACCTGCGGTTAACTATGGTCAAGTTATACTCAAAGGGGAGGATAAGGATCAAGCAGAGATCGTAATGAAGGAACGAATGGCTGTATCCCTTGCTCTATTTGCGAAGAACGGACATCGGACTTTAGTGCTTGGTGCGTATGGATGTGGAGTATTCCGCAACGATCCAGTTAAAGTGGCTCAGTGGTGGAAGGAGCTAATTGAAGAAGAAGGGTATGGAAGCTTCTTTGATGAAATAATTTATGCCGTTTTAGATCGCTCAAAGGATCAAGCCTGTATTGAGGCGTTTGAAAATGCGTTCCCAACTCAATAGTTCAGTAGCGTAGGTTATAAAGGTTGTGTGTAGCCTTATTCTTTTATAACGGAAAGTATTTTTATGAAGACTGAAAGATTTGGTGAACTACTTGGGAGGAAATTATGATTTTATCAGAGATACAAGGAGATTTATTTGAAATTGGTCAGGAATATAAGCTTGCACATTGTATCTCCGCAGATGCGAAGATGGGGGCGGGGATTGCAGTACAATTTACAAAACGTTTTGACCTAAGTGCTTTACAGGCACAAGCGGCGACCCACCCTTTAGAAATCGGGTCATGTTACCCTGTGGGGAGAACACTGAATCTGGTAACCAAAGCGAAGTATTGGCATAAACCAACTTATGGTACATTAACTGCGGCAGTGGCTTCACTGCGGGATGTGTGTTTGGAGCAGGGGATTAGCAAAATAGGAATGCCACAAATCGGTTGTGGGTTAGATCGGCTAAAGTGGGATAAAGTGAAGGCGATTATCACGAAAACCTTTGAAAATACTGAAATTGAAATTGTTGTATGTTCTTTGTAAGAGGAGCATTATAGCAGGTGCGTTATAGGAGGTAAAACATGAATTATTATAATGATGGATCACAGGGGAATGAACCCCAACAAAGCAAGGAAGATGTAAAGCTAGGCCGCTTTCTAAGTCTAGTATTACGTCACAATCCTGCCGCAGCAAAAATTAAGCTAGATCAGCAGGGATATGCAGATGTAGAGCAACTGCTCTCAGGAGTAAATCGAGCCGGCTGGAAAATAGACAGAGATAGATTGGAGCGCATTGTAAGGGAAAACAACAAACAACGATATAGCTTTAATGAAGATGGGACAAAAATACGTGCCAATCAAGGCCATTCCTTAGCTGTAGACGTGGAGCTGGAGCAGCAGGTTCCTCCCATGGTGTTATATCATGGCACAGCATCCCATGCTGTAGATAGCATCAAAGCGAAGGGAATTGTAAAGGGAACGAGACAACATGTCCATTTAAGTGAAGATGTAGATACAGCGCATCGAGTTGGCAGTCGGCACGGGAAGCCTGCAATTTTAACGATTAATGCGTTAGCTATGCATGAGCAAGGTTTTGTATTTTACCGCTCAGCGAATGGTGTATGGTTGTGTGATCATGTCCCTTGGCAATATGTGACGTCTACAGCTTTCGGAAAGTAATAATTTGAAAAAAGCGAGCAGACGAAGTTACTTCACTTCCTGCTGTGCACCTATACTAAAAACCTTTTGTTGTAGTAAATCGACGGCAGCTTCAATCTGCTGTAGATCGGTTATAGGGATGTCCTTAATTAGCTCGTTAAATCTGGCTTCAACAATGGAAAAGGTATGCTTCATCATGGCTTCTCCTTCAGGGGAGAGGCTTATATATTGTTTGCGACGGTCATGGGGAGAGTCATGCTTTAGGCATAGCTGTTTCTCCATGAGTTTTTTTATTTCTCGACTTGTATTGGGCATTGATATATGTTGACACTCACTAATTTGACTTAGTGTAAGGGGCTTGCTCACAGCAAGTTGCTCCAAAATGCGGTATTGCACAGGAGTAACGTCGTCTGCCTTTACATTTTTACTTAGATTTTGTGTAGTTTTAATCACATCAGATGTAAACAGTAGTAACTTTTGAAATAATACACTTTTGTCCAAAATATTCACCTCTTTCAAGTACGATAACAAATTAATTATCATAATACAATTGTCATAAAACAATTATCATTTGACATATAAATAATGACATGATAGGATTTTGTTATCAAAAGATAACTGTTTTTATAATTTTAGAAGAGGTGGAGCATGAACACATTAATTATATATACACATCCTAATCACGAGAGCCTAAATTACGCTTTTTTGCAGAAAGTACTAGAAGGTTATAAGCAAAATCCACAGGTAAAGGAAACTCAGGTGTTAGATTTATATGAAGAGGGCTTCGATCCTGTCCTTGTGCACAATAAGGAATTACGTAGACGCGATATGCATCTTGTACCCGAGCTAGCAAAATATAGAGAACAGCTGCTGTGGGCGGATCAAATTGTGTTTATTTATCCGATCTGGTGGGGGAGACCGCCTGCGATGCTGATCGGTTATATTGACCGTATGTTTGGTTCTAACTTTGCTTATCGAGATAAAGGGGGTTGGTTCCCAGAGGGATTGCTGAAGGGCAAATCAGTAGTTTGTGTATCAACCATGAAGGGACCTACGCACTACCCACTACTTCTGCTTAACAATGCTCATAAAAAATTAATGAAAACAGCGTTGTTTAACTTTGTAGGAATTAAGAAGGTGAAGTTTTTTGAGTTTGGTAATATGGAAAGTCCAAAAGGGAAGCAGGCGCAGAAGCTGGAGAAGGTGCAACGGTATTTTGCAGGGGTGAAGGGATAAAGGACACAGTCGTTGTTTTAGCAAGCTGACCTGTCAACTTTGAACATTAAACTATCTAATACAAAGGATGTCTTTGCACAGAAATACATCTTCAATTTATAGGGTTTGATCGTTTATTTTGGATATTTTTCTGGGCAAAGACAATTGTTTATTTTAACTAGTACTACGAGTTATTTATTTTAGCACTTGTTCTACTCAAGATGTTTAAAGTTTTTGTTATCCTTATCTCTCGTACTCTCACTCGTTGGTGCTACACCACCAGGAAGGACCTTTTGATTTCGGTAGGAATAATAATAATTTACGTCAGGTTCATCTTTGTATATAACCTTAATATTATATTGATCATATCCTAATAACTTATTTACCCAATGAAAATTTACGCTAAGGGAATAATCATTCTGACTGTATCCATGTTCCTGCAGATGCTTAACAACCACTTCTTCAATTTGATCTTTTTGAATCCATGGGTTAACCACGAAAATATATGTGGGAATGGCAATAACAATTATAATCAGTATAACAATAGTATATTTTCTCAATTTACTCATGGAATCCCCCCGACCATTCCTCACGCAACAATCCCATACGGATTGAATCATAATACACGCCTTTATAATAACGGCATTTTCGCATACGACCTTCCATCTGCATCCCTAGCTTTTCCGCACAGTGGATCATTCTTGGGTTGCCTGACCAAGTTGTTAGACCAACACGAGCGATGTCTAGGTTTTCAAATAAGTAACTAATCCATAGCTTTAAGGCTTCTGTTCCATATCCGCCATTCCAATATTGAGAATCATAAATATCAATCCCCATTTCAAGCCAATGTGTCGATTTTTCCTCCCAATAAAAAGACACCTCACCAATCACCTTGTTATCAGCTTCAATAACGAGAACCTGAGCTACGTCCTGGGCGCTCTTAATAGTAATATGTTTTTGCATTTTTTCGGCAAATTGGGTCTCTGTAATAATTTCTAATGGAAAATAAGGAGCATCAAATTGGCGCCATTCGGGATGTGTAGTCCCATAGATGTAACTGTAAAGCTGAGGGAGGTCAGAGGCTACAGGAGGTCGTAGCTTTACTTTTTCACCTATTAAAATAAGATCGGGCATGGATTTCGCCTGCTTTCTATTTTCTTTCACTGTAATAATTTATGAGCTATTCGTTTTTAGTTAATATGGTAGTTGCACGTATATTTCAAAAGAAATATAATAAAGATAGAAATAAGGGGCCGTGCGCTAACACGACACCCTTGCACAATAGCCGCTTTTAAGGGCGGGGCTATAAAGGTTAAATCTAATAAAAAATAGACCATTACCTTGTCAGGGGCGGTCTATTTTTTATTATTATGGAAAGAAAGTATAAGTACAACTAGTGTCGCAAATGAAATCATTAGCGTCAAAGCTTGGTATACTTCCATGGCATCGTCCCCCTTTCCTGGAGGATTTAGCCGACCGCCCTTGCAAGCCTATTCTATTGTGTAAGGATAATTATACCATACTGTGTATTCATTTTATCCATATTCGCATCTGACTTTAGTTAGGGTATACTTAAAATATTAGATTTTTATGAAAAGGGAAATTAAATAATTAATGCTTGATAGCTAGCGAAGTTGGCTACAGTGCAGAGAGTTCTTTCGATCGTTGTTAAACCTATATTCCTTTTTTAATTAAAAATAGTTGTGGGAATCAAGTTTTAAATACGAACGTGTCCACTTCTCCAGAATCTCTCTGCCCCTCCGCTAATTCTGTTAGACGTACAAGTACTAATTATTAGAGCAATCACCCTTTTTATAAGCTGAGTGAAGCTAGAAGTTAGAAGTTAGGAATAAAGGAGACCAACCATGAACAAGCAATCCATCTATGGATTAACATTAGAGCAAATGACGGATTGGACGTTGAAGCAAGACTTTAAGCCATCTCGTGCAAATACATTATGGACACAATTATATCGTGATCGTGTGCATCAATTTAGTGATATGGAGCAAGACAGCAAAGCTGCGATAGCTTATGTTTCTTTGTTACAGGAGCAGTTTCAGATGACGACTCTAGAAGAGCATGTTAAACAGGAGTCCGCGGATGGTACGGTTAAGTTTTTATTCCGTTTACATGATGGGCACTTAATTGAGACTGTGCTTATGCGTCAAAAATATGGGTTATCTGTCTGCGTCACTACACAAGTGGGCTGTAACATCGGCTGTAGCTTTTGTGCGAGTGGGTTGTTAAGCAAAATCCGTAATTTAACGAGTGGTGAAATTGTAGAGCAAGTTATTCGTGTGCAACAGTTTTTGGATGACCGTGGTCAAGGTGAAAAGGTGACGCATCTTGTAGTGATGGGCATCGGTGAGCCATTTGATAACTATGACCATCTTATTAATTTCCTGAATATTATTATAGATCATAAAGGGCTTGCGATTGGTTCACGTCGGATTACGGTTTCTACGAGTGGACTCGCACCTAAAATTAAGGCATTTGCCGATGAAAATTTAAGGGTCAATTTAGCGATTTCATTACATGCGCCTAACAATGAGCTTCGCACCTCAATTATGAAAATTAATGCTGCGTTTCCACTGGAAAAGCTAATGGAGGCAGTGGATTATTTCTGTGAGGTTACGAATCAGCGAGTTGCTTTTGAATATATTTTGCTACAAGGAGTAAATGATCAGCCTGAGCATGCGAAGGAGCTAGCAGAGCTGATGATGAGTCGTAAGGATGTTTCTAGCGTTAACCTGATACCGTACAACCCAGTAGACGAACATATTCAATATGGACGTAGTCTTAAAAATGATGTGCTTGGATTTTATGATATTTTGAAAAAGCATGGCATTAACTGCACGATCCGTCAGGAGCATGGAACAGATATCGATGCCGCTTGTGGTCAGCTTCGTAGTAAGCAGATGAAGCGGGAGGGTAAGGCTCAGGAAAAAATCGTGTAGTCTACGAAGAAGTAGGAGGATATGAGAAGTAAAGAATGTGAGGGAGGCAGGCAACGAAGATATGAAGGCAAACTATTTCGTAGAGCAAGCAACGATTCATGATGTTCCTCAACTCGCAATTCTATTTGATCAATATCGTGTATTTTACGGACAAGCCTCAGATGTGGAAGGGGCAAAGCAATTTTTGCTGGATCGCTTCAATCATGCCGAGTCTGTCATTTTAGTTGCTAAAGACAATGCGAACATTGTGGGCTTTACGCAGCTTTACCCCACCTTTTCCTCTATTTCTATGCAGCGTTCGTGGATTTTAAATGATCTGTATGTAGCTGAGGAACACAGAAAGCAAGGAATTGCAGAGCAGTTGTTAGAGCAAGCTAAACGTTTTGCGATGATAACAAATGCTAAAGGCATTGCGTTGTCCACAGCACCAACTAATAAGCAGGCGCAGGCTCTTTATGAGAAGTTGGGTTATGTAAGAGATGATGAGTTTTATAATTATTTCTTAGGGCTAGTTTAATGAGCAATAAAAATATTTTTTTGATGAGTGTACTCTCAGATATTTAAATAATTTATATCCTCAGACACTTTAAAAATCGCTGAGGGTATTTTTTTGTAACTTACTTTTAAATGTGAGACAGAGACTATTGCAACTAGAGATATAATGAAAATGAGGTGCTGATAATGAAGGTATATAAATATAAGACACATCCTAAATCAATGTTATTGAATTTTGCAGATGTTAATAATTTAGATGAGTATCTTTGTATTGATTTTGATGGAAGCTCTTTTAAGTCGGCATGGTCTCCACCTAAACTAAAAACACAATATAAACGTCAATATAAAGATTTCCCCAATTTTCTCTCCGCTAAACCAGTTATTTCTGCCCGAGTAAAGGGAATTATCGAACCATATGTAAGCAAAGAAGTAGAAATTTTATCTCTCCTACACGACCAACTGGAATTATACATGCTTAATGTAACTAATTTGCTGGATTGTATCGATTGGCAACGATCCATTAAATCAGACCAATCTGGTTCAATTATTCGATTTGATAAACAAGTATTTGACTTTAGTAAAATACCAAGTGATACATATATGTTCAAAATTAAAGAAGATGCTATTATCGAGACTTATTTTACTGATAATTTCAAAAATTTAATAGAAAAGCACAAGATTAAAGGATTAGACTATTCAATCGAATTTGACTCCGAGTTTACTTTGGAGAAGGAGCAAGAGCTACAGCGAAAATATGAAGCTACGCTACGTGCTATTGAGGAGTATGATGGAGAGGTATTTTCTTTTGAAGAAGGAAGAAAACGATTGGAGCAATGCAAGGCGTTTGCAAGTGGGACTTGGAAGATGCAGCTTACGAATAAAGGAGATTTTGTATTAGGACAACTACAGCAAGATTTAAGTTATAGTTGGTTAAGTCCAATCTATATCCCCCCTGTTTTATTAGGACACATGTGGCATGAAGTAGAGCGTTCAGAGATCTAGCTATAAATATTATGATGAAGAAATCTATAATGCCCGAATAGGAGGGGGACGATGAAACGGAAAAAATTCCTCAAATCATTGTTAGTTCTACTTGGTTTAATCATGATTGCAGTTGCAATTTTCTTGTTTAATTATGATTTTCCTAAAAGGATTGATGTTGAGCGTACAGCTGTTGTTTTTAAGCTTACTGATCCTGACTCAGCTAAAAAAACATCTATTAAAATTGCTGAAACGTTGTATAAACCTCTGTTTAAGCAACATAAATTTATTGGTAACTTTATAATAGATGACTATGATTTCACTAAAGAGCAAGAGTTTACTTTTTATATTACGGATAGAAAAAAAGAAATAAATATGAGTGCTCTATTTTATCTAGAAGCTTCCCCGCCCCATGATATTGAAAATAATAGTCTAATCTGGTTTGATGATCAATTCGAGAACATTAATATTTGGCCGTCTAAGGACTGGATAGAGCAGGACTCAACTTATATTGCTACAGGTAACAGCTACGAACAAGCAATAGAAGTACAGAATATGATGAGAGATAAATTTGGTGAATCGTTTGTCCCTCATGCTGTAAAATAAACTGATTGGATCTCGTTATGATTATTCCGGCAATCATTTATACCACAGCAATAATAATGTTTTCCATTTAAATAGCCCATGCATGAATAGATCTATTCCCATGCATGGGCTATTATAATCTCTTTTTATTTACCAAAAACAAGAGTGGTATTGGATGAACCAGCATATTTAACGACGAATTCCTTGATATATTCAGGAGTTCTTACCTCATAGGAGTAATTATTTTTTGGATTCCAATTTGTAGACGGTGATTTTTTATTTTTAATTACTGGGAAGCTGCCTACATCCTTGAAGAAGCCAGTACCTTTATCATCAAGTATACCGCCTTTTTCACTTCCAGCACCAAAATAATTGTTTTCTGAATAGATTTTCGCTTGTGTTGCAATTGTAAATCCTAAGTTGAAGTTATTAATATAATTGTTTTTAATGTGGAAATAACCATATCTCATTAACCCAGGAGCACGAGTATAAACATTTTCAAAATAATTGTTAGCCAGTGTAATATGTGGGAGTCCATTGTATTGTTGTTGTGAGTCATCAGGGTATCCAAGAATAAGTCCGTAACGATGATTCATAAATCTAGAGTTACTTATGGTGATGTAATCAGCACTTTGTCCAATGTACAATAGTTTGTCCAAATCGCTTCCATTAGGATTATAACTATGTCCTGCAAAGGTAACGTGGTCAATCCAATAGTTAGAGCCAGAAGTGAGATATAGCTGTATATCATCGTTTGCATTCATATTTGGGCTATGCTCAAACGTTAAGTTTTGGAAAATAACATTTTTTGAGGCGCCCGTTGTTCTGAGGTTAATGTTTTTCAAAGTATGATTGGCATAAGAGCCCACAAGGGTTTTATTTGCTCCGATGTTTATTTTTACTAGAGAATTAGAGCTAATGTTTTTTTCAATGACTAAAATTTTTGGTGTAGAATCTGGTAGATGCTGCTTTAATTGATCTAGTGTTGAAATATAAATGATAGTACCATTTTTCCCTCCTGTTACGGCGCCCTTGGAAACTCCAAATTCATTTTTGGCATTTCCGGCAAACCCAGTAAGTCCTGTTGATAATGTGTTTGGAAAATTAGCTGCTCCTTGTGTAGATGAGGTAGATAAGATAAACATGATCAATACGATGGTTAGTGATATCAATTTGGTTGGATGGACCTTTCTCAAAATAATCACTTCCTTCATTATTTTTAATCTCTTTTAATAGTAGTCAACTCATAAAAGTTAAAATTAATTTTTACTATATTATACATTAAAAACGCTTTATTTCAATATAATTCCATAAATAGATTATAAAAAAACCTATGCAGGTTGTTTATAATTCTGCATAGATTCATTTAGCATTTCTTATACTTACACTTACTCTAACTCCGCACCATTGCTAGCGATTACATTTTTGTACCAATAGAAGCTTTTTTTGCGTGTCCGTTCAAGACTACCGTTACCGTCGTTATCCTTATCAACATAGATAAAGCCGTAACGTTTTTTCATTTCCCCTGTACCTGCACTAATGAGATCGATACAACCCCAAGGAGTATAACCGATCAGGTCAACCCCATCAATCGATATAGCTTTCTCCATCTGTTCAATGTGTTGCTTTAAGTATGAAATTCGGTAATCATCCTGAATAGAGCCATCTTCTTCAACCGTATCTACAGCACCAAGTCCATTTTCCACGATAAATAAAGGAAGTTGATAACGATCGTATAAATTTTGCAAGGCAATACGTAGACCTGTTGGATCCACTTGCCAACCCCATTCGGACGCTTTAAGGTAAGGATTAGACCCACCACTGAGCATGTTTCCGCCTGCAGCTTTAATCTTTTCTTGGTCTGAAGTAGCCACAAGTGACATGTAATAGCTAAAGCCAATATAGTCTACCGTACCTTGCGCTAAAATCTCTTCATCTCCAGCTTCTATCACGATGTTAATGCCGTTTTTCTGAAAGTAACGTTTCATATAGCCAGGATAATATCCTCTGACATGCACGTCGGAGAAGAAGTAGCTTTTTTTCATCGCATCATGGGCTGCGACCACATCCTCAGGGTTACATGTATCTGCATACGTAAGCGGGTAAAGGAGCATACAGCCGATTTTAAAGTCAGGATTAATCTCATGCCCTAGCTTAACGGCTTTTGCACTTGCTAGCAATTGATGATGAGCAGCTTGGAACACGACTTGCTCTTTTACTTCACCTTCTCGTAGCTTAATGCCTGCCGAAATATAGGGTTGATAAGCGACTACATTGATTTCGTTAAATGTCATCCAATATTTCACTTTATCCTTATAACGGGTAAAAATTATATTGCAGTAGCGCGTGTAATAATCGATTAAAGCACGATTTCTCCATGAGCCATATTCAGTAACGAGGTGATAAGGCATCTCATAATGCGAGATCGTTACGATCGGCTCAATATTATATTTTAAAAGCTCATCAAAGACATCATCATAAAACTGTAAGCCAGCCTCATTAGGCTCTGTTTCATCTCCCTTAGGAAAAATACGTGTCCACGCGATAGACAAACGGAAGCACTTAAACCCCATCTCTGCAAATAACTTAATATCTTCCTTATATCGATGGTAAAAATCGATGGCTTCATGGGAAGGGTAGTGTTTTCCTTCGATAATCCCATCTGTATACTCGCGTGCTTTCATTAATGCTCCCGCAGTAGCCACATCAGCCGTGCTGATTCCTTTGCCATTTAAATTCCACGCACCTTCTGCTTGATTGGCTGCGATTGCGCCACCCCACAAAAAACCATCTGGAAATTGTGTTGTCATTATGTTTCTCCTTATCTACTAGAGCCTAGCATTTCAGCACTGATTTTTATCATTTATTTATTTTTATATAAATCGATAAGTTCTTTTGCCATGATTTCGAGGACTTCCGCACTCATCATTTGATCCTCTGCATGCATAAGTAGTAGAGTAACATCTGTTTTTTCTCCAGAGGCTTCTTTTTTAATGAGTGATTTATGCTTGCTATGTCCTTCGCGGAAGTTGCTTTTCCCTTCATCCATAAGTTCTGCTGCTTTATCAAAATTTCCGGTTTTTGCTTCCTGAATGGCTTCTACATAACAAGAGCGAGCCATCCCAACGGAGGAAATAATTCCGAAACATACGATTTCTAGTTCTTCCATGATTGTGTACTACACCCCTTTATGCTAAGCCTAATGTTTCTAATGCTTTATTTAACACCTTTTCTCCATTCATTGTACCGTAATCAAGTACGTCAATGACTTGTACAGGGATGTCAGCTCCAACTTCTTTGGTTACATCCTTTAGAGCATAACGAATTTGTGGACCTAGTAACACGATTTGAGCTTCACTTTTATGAGCAGGCAATTCTGATTGTGCAATCGCCCAGATTTTTGCTTCTACCCCTTTAGCTGTTGCTGCGGCTTGCATTTTTTTAACTAACATACTTGTAGACATTCCTGCGGAACAACATAATAAAATATTAACCATGATCAATCTCTCCTTCTCTTTGTATAGGATAATTTATAAAATAGTAGTCTTTGCATAGATTAAGCGGTAACAGCTTCGCCTTGTTCTTCTCTTAATGCCATTTTATCGGCATATCTGAAGAAAGGATAATATAGGACTGCGGTAGCAATGATAGCGACAATTGCTCCTAGTGCTGCAAATACACCAGTTTGAATTAAGGCAGTAATCGGTGCTGGCATAATCCAAGGCATCTTGATGAGCGGATTTAATGTATTAAATGCGCCTAGTTTAACGAGTAACATCCCAATACTACCAGTAAGTACAGAAGATAGAGTCATTGGAATCATAAAGATTGGATTAAAGATAATTGGTGCACCAAAAATAATAGGCTCGTTAATGTTAAAAATGTTAGGAATCAAAGTTAGCTTACCTAGTGATTTGAAGCGTTTAGATTTAGAGAAGAAGGTCATATCGAAGGCAAGCCCTAAAGTACATCCAGTACCCCCTAACATGACATACACACTTACGACAGCAAACATTAAATAAGGTAATGGTTCACCTGCTTGGAAAGCTTCAATGTTACCCGTCATTGCAGTAATAAACACCGGAACATATGGACTTAATATTGGGCTTGGATGAACACCAAAACACCAGAAAAGGTTACCAATTGAATAAATAATAATGAGTGAGATTGGTGATGATCCAAAGTTCATTACTGGTTTTGCGACAAGTGTATTAATACAATCAAAAATATTTCCGTAAGAGGTCATGCCAAATGCAATTCTTACAAAGAAGATAACGATAAAAACAATCATAGCAATAAAGGTTGGGCTAAGTGCTTTGGAAATCATATCTGGCACACTGTCTGGGAATTTAATTACAAATCCCTTTTTCTCTAAAAAGCAATACAGCACTGCGATAAGAATACCCGTTAGCATAGCGACAAATATACCCGAGCTACCTAAATAAGAAGATTGTAATACTTTGATTACTTTACCATCTGGAAGCGCATACGTCTGAGGCATCAGAATAATAAACGATCCAAGGGAAAGAACGCCTGATGTCATTGCATTGAAGCCTTTAAGCTTGGCATAGTTATAACCAATAATAAATGCTAGAAACAACGCTAAAATCTGGGTTGTCCCACTGATCACAGCATCTGCATGTGCATTAATTCCATTGGCAGCTAGCCAACTCGTCCAGGCAGGGATAGGGAAGTTTGCAATAATAGCGATAATACTTGTGCCCAAAGTAAGGGGCATCGTTGCCATCATCGATGCAGTGAGTGTCATGATTACTTTATTTGAGCTGATTTTTGCGGTGGCAGGTACTACCTTTTGCTCAATGGTGTCTTTCCAAGACATGATTTAGCCTCCTGTTAGTTACTTTCTTTTTAAGTATAAAATTTATACACTTTATACTCATTTATCAAGATAATAAATAATTATGTATGAGTCAATGTGATTATATTCCTTTCATAATTACCTAAACAATCATGATATACACATTAACTGAAGTGTATCACCCTTAGCTATGTCATTAAGTTGACTTTCTTATATAGTGTTTAACAATTAGTAGCTTCAACTTGTCCAAAGTAAATGTAGATTATACTTTTCTTACACTAAAGGGTGGTGTTTTATACACAAAATTTTTTTCAAAATTTTTAAAATGAAAAATGAAAATGGGCATGAAAGTGTAAAGTGGATATTACTGGAGGAAGACTCATTGTATAATGAGTCTTCCTATTAGGTAGATGAAAGAAAGAAGTAGGGAACGAGAGGGTGTCGTAGAGGTAAAAACGGAATGCAAGAACAACAGTGGAGACTAAGAACAGGGGTGGAGCAGATTAGTTAGGTTGGGTTGGTATGTTAGATGGTTCTGCTATTAGCAGAGCTATTTATAATAGAAATAATATTAGCAAGTTCATTATCATCAAAAATGATGTTAAACTCCTGCTCTAACGGTGCAAAGTTTCGCTTTAACTCTTGATACATTTGTGGGTGGCTATCCATCAGCTCTTGCTTATTCCGATTGATAGGCATCTCGCCACCTTCAAGCATGTGTTCAATACAGCAGGCGATATGCACCATGAGGGCTAATTCCTGCTCCTTCAGAAGATAACGCCCTGACGCTTGTGCAAACTGCTTAAGAGCAGCTGGGAGTAAATGACGAAGCTTATCTACGTTAACAATCGCTAACTCTTCACTCAAATGATCAAAGATGACTTCAAAATCATCATCTCCTTTTTGAAGCAGCATGGAGGAAGGGAGCGCCGCTTGAAGCAAAGCTTGTAGCTCTTTTAACTCATTTTGGAAAATATCCGTAATCGAAATGAAGTGTATACCGATTAGCTGTGGGTCTACACTGCCAACAGCACAGATGATATGGTGTTTTTCCTTCAGTTTGTTCACTTCTTCCAATAAGAGCTGAGAATCTGACATCGATAATGAGATGATTTCTACCCCGTTAAGCTCCAAGTTCTTTTCGATATAACGCTTAATTTGTACAGCACCCCCCTCACCACTCATACAAAGGGTCAAAATAACGTTGTTACTATTTGATCGTTGATAGCTATCATTTCTGCGCTCGATAATCTCACGAAAGCTTTCGTTTACCTCGTTATACACTTCGTCCAGAGACCTGCCAATCATCACCTTACGATTACAATCCAGTCCAAGTAATGTAATGGGAACCTCCAATGACCGGATTTCAATGCCTGTCTCCGCAGAGATCATTTCGCACATCGTTCTAAATGAACCCATGTCATATAAGACAAATACGCCTTTACCTTGGTGGATTTTGAGAATCAATGATTTTAATTCCTCATAGGCGATCTTTGTACTTTTGTCTAAAGGCATGTCATAGGAATACGCGGAATATCCACTTAATGAATTGACTACTTCGACGATAGATCTTGCTGCATGATCGCCGTGTAGCGCTATGAGCAAGACTGGGCGTTGCTTGTTATCAAAATCAGCACTACCTTTTGTCAAAAATAATGTTAAAAAGATAACCTCATCAATCGGTAGCTTTACTTGAAATTGTGCTTCAAGTTGGCTTACGAATTTAAGACAATGTCCATATTCGGCTTCATTGTTTTTAATGATATCCATAATTTGCTCGTTACCTAAGCGTTGTGATTTGTTTCGTGCTGGATTGCTAAGTGTTGAGTTTAGGTGTAGACATAATCCGTAAAAGACAGACACAGGATATACCTTATTAAACTGACCCGTAGCCGCCTCTAAAAAGTCACTTACCATTGAAATTATAGTTTTGTCCACGATTTGAGATAACTGCTCCTTATCAACAATTTGCTCGCTCAGCTTACGGCTGTACTGCTTAAATTCATTTTCAATATCGATGCTTAAAATAAAGTTGATATCCTGCTCCTGAATTCCTCTTGCGCTTAGCTCGGTTGCTTTTTCATCGATCCAGCTATACATGCTTTTTCTACCGTCCGCTTGCCCTTCCTTGGATGAAATGAGGGTCGCCTTTTCCTTCGTAAAGGCATAGCTGTGATGATCAGAGATCAGTTCCTTAATTTCAGTCTTGTGTGCTTTAAAATTAAGGAAGCCAGTGCGCACATGGTAAGGGAAATCAGACATGAGGATTACGATATCCTGCTTGTCTGTATGATACTCTCTCACATAGGCATTCGCACACCCTAATTGAATATCTCTTTGTAGTTGCTTTACATTGCTGTCACAAGGATAGAGTAGCAGACCGATGAACACCTCTCGGTTGATATTAATCGTTTTGTTGCTTGTGCCTGCTTCAATCGTAAGAAAGTGCTGAATGAGGGAGAACCGCTCAGGAAATGTGCGCTCCTGTAAGGACGGAATTGGAATTTTAATAAAAAAGTATTTGCTATAGTTTGCAATTAAACTTCGGTTTACCGTATCATTCATCGCACAAATAATAATGACATTTAACTCTTTTTTAATTCCGTTATACTCTAGAATATTGCTTTCAACGATGCGTAGCAGTGTATTACGCGCAGTAGCTGGCAGTAGCTCAACATTATCGATAAATAACACACCACCTTCCGCAGTGGCTAGATTATTGGCACCCTCTGCACCAAATAGCTCATTTTCCATCTGTTGTGTATTATCACTATAATTGAGGCAATTAAAACGAATGTAGGGTGCGGTTTCTTTGATAATTCTATTCTCCTTGGCGAATTCATACATTAAGCTAGCAAAATAGCTTTTCCCTGAGCCTGGAGGGCCCATAACTAGAGAGTGCAGGCTTCGTCTTGGATATAAAATTGCTGCCTTGGCAAGCTGGATCGCATTTTTTAAACTCCCATCATGACCAATAAGCTGGTTGAAGCAGGACGCTTCTCCTCTAGATGCTAATGCCTCACTTTTTACTCGATATAAAACGGGACGGCCATTTATTTTTTCGATTAGGCCTTCCGCTGTTAGTTCATTTAAAATACTGCTGACATTCGTTCTTTGCATGGCTAAGCGATCCGATACGTATTGTGTTGTGACACCTGCTTCTTGCTCGGCAGTGATGGAGCTAGTACATGTATGAATAAACTCATAAACGATTGTTTTTTTCGATTTCATTAGAACCTCCGAGATGTACATTTGTACACAATATACTGAAACGGTTGTAAATGTATTTTATTTTATTATACAGTATATCGGGTTTATTATACAAAATTCATCACTACTGCTGATAGATATGAGACTAGTGCAGATACGGATACAACAAAATAGGATTATGAATGAAACTTGCCCCTAAGATAACCGCACATAAAATGAAGCGCCTTCACCAACTATACTTTTGGCGTAAATTTCTCCTTTATGTTGCTCCACGATAGAACGTGCAATTGCTAGGCCGAGACCATGCCCACCATTTTTACGCGCTCTCGAGGAATCTGTACGATAAAATCGATCAAAAACACGATCCATATGTTCCGGTGCAATGCCTTCCCCTGTATTGGAGACGGTCAGCATTACATCATGGTTTAGCTTGCGAAGCGTAACGGTCACAGCCCCGTTCGTTCCAGAGTATTTTACGGCATTATCGAGTAGGATTAGAATAACCTGTTTAATCTGCTCACGGTTTCCATGAATGTTCAGATTAGGTTCAATGTTGTAATCGAGAGTAATATTTTTCTCGAAAATAACAGCTTCCATTGGCAAAATAATGCTTTCTACCGCGTCACTCATATTAAATTTGGTGTAGATTGGCTTGTTATGGGAGTCATCCATCTGAGTCAAATACAGTAAATCATTGGTCAGCCCAGACATGCGCTCGGTTTCAGATTTGATATAATGCAGCCATTTGGCCTGATTTTCAATGGTATCCTCCTGATTTGCCAGTAACACATCCGCATTGGTATTAATGATGGCTAGGGGAGTTTTCAGCTCATGAGACGCATCGGCAATAAACTGCTTCTGCTTCTCAAACGCTTCTCGAACAGGCGCAATTGAGCGATTGGCAAAATAACGACTTAAGAAATAGATCACTATAAGCATCATGAGTCCAACGACCGCAAAAGTATATATCAAATTTGTCAAAATACCCTGCTGTGCTGTTACATCCATAAATACAATCATGAGTCCCTTACCACCTGGATCAATGACATAAGCCCAGTCTGTGCCATCCAAAGTAAACTGATCCCTCTTCCGCACCCCTTCAGTAATATTGCTACGATCTACTTTTTGAAGTGCTTCCTTATAAAAGGTATTTTCCATATCAAACCGCGAATGCGTATCCGTTATGTTCCCTTGATCATCTGTTTGAATCATAAAAGAAACAGAACGGGCTTGTGGCGCTTTAACATCTCCTCCTGGTCCTCGATTGCCTAAGTCTGTACCGCCCATTCCACTGCTCCCACCCCTACCAGTCGGAGAAGATTTAGTTGTAGATCGAGAGTCCGTTTTTGATCCTGTCTCAGCGCCTTGCCCATCTTCGCGTTGTATTTTGGAGCCGTTAGAGTTGTAAGGACCATGATAAAAATCAGATGCTTTATAAAGCTCCATATTCGTTTCACGTTGCACATTCTGGTATGTGATGGTGTAAATCGTTATAAAGGCAACCATCATCATGAATGAGATAGATACTAAGTTAACAATCAGGAATCGATTGCGAAGTTTCTTAAACATCACTCCATCACCTCAAGGACATATCCCACGCCCCGAATCGTACTGATACGAACAGATGAATTCAGGAAGGTTAGTTTTTTGCGCAAAAAGGAAATATAGACCTCGACGTTGTTATACTCCACTTCTGAGTCGAATCCCCACAATTTTTCAATAATCTGCTCTTTAGAAGTGATCGCCTGTTTACGGGTAATCAGTAGCTCCAGTAGCTCGTTCTCCTTTAGATTTAGCTTGATCTCCTTATCCTGCACACTTAGTTTTAACTGGGTTGTATTTAGTTCAATATCCCCATACTTCAAACTATCCTCTGGGATTACCTCTCCTTTACGTCTCAAGGCTGCCCGAATGCGGGCAAGCAGTTCTTCTGTAGCAAATGGCTTTGCAATATAATCATCGGCTCCGTAATCCAGACCGGATACCTTGTCAGATAAATCCCCTTTGGCTGTAAGTAGAATTACAGGTGTATGGTTTCCTTCACTGCGCAATGTCTTTAGCACTTTAATTCCATCCATCTCAGGCATCATAATATCCAACAATAACAGATCGTAGATTCCACTCCGCGCATAATCCAGACCTGATCTTCCATCGTGGACGATGTCTACAGAATAGTTGTTTTTTTTCAAAATCTGCGATACCGCTTCGGCTAAATGAACCTCATCTTCTGCAATTAATATTCTCATGATCTAATCATTCCTCTGCTTGAGTTATTCATTTGATTAAAACTGCACGCTTTGTTACATTCCTTTGGTTTAGACGTTTTTATTGTACCAATTAAACCTTGAATCAACCTTAATATTGTAGAAAAAAGAACTATGAGGACTTATTAGATGAAGGTTAAGAAGTGTTAACGTTATGTAAAACTATTTAAGATTCATTCAAGGTTGCTCCTCTAAGATACAGACATGGAAAAAATACACGATGAATTAAAACATACAAATTTTACTCGAAAGGACTGAACCATCTTGGCCATTGAAGTATTTAACCGATATGAGAGCAAGTACCTACTAACTGATGAGCAATACGCCTACTTCTATAATGACCTACTAAAATACATGGAGCTTGATGCGTACAACCAAAAACATGAGTATTACTCTATTAGTAACCTTTATTTTGATACACCACATGATTCACTAATTCGAGCTAGTCTCTCCAAACCAAAATACAGAGAGAAGCTGAGATTACGATCCTACGGCATACCTGAAGAGAAGGCCAAAGTGTATCTGGAGATTAAAAAGAAAGTATTTGGTCTGGTTAATAAACGCAGGACAGCCTTAAAGCTGGAGGAAGCCTATGAATTTGTTTCTTCTGGGCAGGCCCCGAAACTAGCAGATTATATGAACAAACAGGTGCTGGAGGAGATTAAATATTTCCTTCGTATATATGATTTAGAACCGAAGGTGTACTTAGCCTATGAACGTAAGGCGTTGTTTGATAAGGACAACCGTGATCTCCGCATTACTTTTGATACCAACATCCGTAGTCGCAGATACGATCTGAAGCTAGAACAAGGAGATTATGGTGAACCCTTGGTGAAGGATGGTCGCTGGCTCATGGAAGTGAAGGCTGAGAAAACCGTCCCTATCTGGCTATCACAACTGCTTAGTAAACACGGACTTTATCGAACGGGCTTCTCTAAATACGGGAATGAATTCAGATGTATGGTCAAAAGAAATAATGTTAATTACCAGACAACAGGAACACAGTTGGAGTCAGGGGCAGATTCCAAACGAGTGCAGGAACAAGAAAAAACGATTCAAGAAAGAGAGCGTGTAATTTATGCTTGATTCAATATTTAGCTCCGTCCTAGACGGAACCGCATTAAATTTTAGTAGTACGGTTATTACTATCGGCATTGCCATTTTGCTTGGACTTGTTATTAGCTTCACCTATATGAGAACCAATCAGACCACATATTCACAAAGCTTCACTTTAACGATGGTTGTATTGCCTGTCATTGTTGCCATCATCATTTTACTTATCGGTAGCAATATTGCCCGAGCATTCAGCTTGGCAGGAGCTTTCTCTATCATCCGTTTTCGCAGTGCACCTGGTGATCCGAAGGATATTGCTTACGTATTGTTCACGATGGCATCTGGCTTAGCATGTGGTGTAGGAGCCTTCGGTTACTCGATTTTGTTTACTTTCATCCTGTGTGTGCTGATGTTTGTATTACACCATTTTAATTTTGGTGGGAAAAAGAGTTTGCAAAAGACACTGAAGGTTACGATTCCTGAAAATTTGAGTTATGAAGAAGCACTAAACGAAGTATTCCATAATTTTAACGTACCGTTTGAGCTGAAAAAAATTAGAACCACTGAGCTTGGGAGTCTGTATGAACTCGTTTATATTGTGACGGTTCATGAGAGCGTGAATCAGAAACAATTCCTAGATGCGATTCGCACCCGCAATGGTAACCTCGATATCTCGTTAACGATGAGCCCAACGCCAGAATATTAAGTCCCACAGCTTACTTTGAAATTAATTGTTTGATTGTTCGATCAACCCAATATGAATTGAGAGGAATGGTAGATATGAAAAAGAATATAACGAAGCGTAATAATAAAATAACAGGTAGCAAACTATGGTCCATCGCCATGATTACCAGCTTGCTTGCAGCATGTGGTGCTCCAGTAACCACTAGCACTGCTGCTAATGCCGCAGGTTCCACAACAGGCACGTCCAAAACAGCATCTGACAGTAAGTCAACGTTAGTGAAATATGAAGATTTGGTTTCTTTGGATGCAGATGATACCAATGTAAGCTGGACTGAAGCGGATTCCACCTTGATCAAATTGAACGGTAAAACAGCAACCGCGGCAGGCGCCGGTGCTTCCAATGTGAAGGCTGCTAATGGTTCAGTCACGATTTCGCAAGCAGGTACGTATGTGCTCAGCGGTGAGTTAACAGATGGTCAGATTGTGGTCAACGTGGCTAATAAAGGTGTGGTGCAGCTTGTGTTAAATGGAGCAAGCATTCATGACAATGACAGTGCGGGCATATTCATTCAACAGGCAGGCAAAGCAGTAATTACGCTTGAAAAGGGGACTAAGAACTTCGTCTCTGATGGCAAAACTTATGTATATGCTGATAAAAATACCGATGAGCCGGATGCGGCCATCTTCAGCAAAGCTGATCTTACATTTAATGGTGCAGGCCAATTGACCGTTACAGGGAACTATAATGAAGGGATTACAAGTAAGGATGATCTGAAAATCATTAGTGGTTCTATTAGTGTCAAGGCAGCCGATGATGGCATCAAAGGTAAAGACATGGTTGCGATTCAGACAGGAACGATTAAAATCGATGCAGCAGGTGATGGGATTAAATCCAACAATGATAAGGATATCAATAAAGGATTTGTTGCCATTGCAGACGGAACCTTCGACATAGTTAGTGGTAGCGACGGTATTCAAGCAGAGACTACACTGGTCATGGATGGTGGCATTTTTAATATTGAGACTGCTGGCGGAAGCGTAAATGCACCAGATAAAGTTGAAAAAGGTTTTGGCGGGCGCATGGGCTTTGGTGGAGATCGCGGTGGCATTGATCGTGGTGGTCCAATGGATGGAACTACACCTCCAGCGAACATGAATACTAGTAGCACAACAACACATTCAACTACATCAACTCCTTCTGCTTCTACTAGCACAAAGAAAGGGTCTGATTCCAAAGCTGATACAGACAATGCAGTGGCTACAACAGAAGAAGAATCTACTAGTGCAAAGGCACTTAAAGCAGGAACGGAGCTTACTGTGAATGGTGGGACGTATACCATTGATTCAATGGACGATTCCTTGCATAGCAACAGCAATGTGACAGTAAATGGGGGCACCTTCACCATTCAGTCTGGTGATGACGGTATTCATGCTGATCAAGCGTTAACGATTAACGGTGGAACAATTAAAATCACCAAAAGTTACGAAGGACTTGAAGGAGCAATCATTACTTTAAATGATGGAGACGTTGATGTGACATCCTCAGATGATGGTGTAAATGCGGCTGGTGATGAGGCAACAACGAGTGACACAACAGCTAGCACAACGGCTAAAGCCGCAAGTGGCAGCACTTCTACTACGAATACAAGCAAAGCAACCACTGACACAACAAGCACTTCGACAACTGACACAGCTGCCAAAGATACAAATGCTAATCAGCAAAGCCGTGGTTCAAAGGGAATACCTGGTAGATCCTCCAGCAATAACGAGCTTCGCATTAATGGAGGTTTTCTCACTGTGAATGCTGATGGGGATGGTTTGGACTCTAATGGCTCCATAACGATGACAGGTGGAACGGTTATTGTAAATGGCCCAACAGCTAGTGGTAACGGTGCACTGGATTATGATGGGACATTTGTGATCAGTGGCGGATATTTGATAGCAGCAGGAAGCTCAGGCATGGCACAGGGTACATCTGATACTTCGACGCAAAATACGCTAGTCATGACCTTCCCTGAAACACAAAAAGCTGGAACACTCGTTCATGTTCAGGACAGTAAGGGTACTAACATTGTTACATTTGCACCAGCTAAAAACTATCAAAATGTAGTTATTAGCTCCCCGAATCTTACTAAGGATGGCTCTTACATTGTCTATTCAGGTGGAACCTCCACAGGTAAAGCAGTGGATGGATTGTATACAGGTGGAACGTATAGTGGCGGTACTAAATTTGTTGCCTTCCAGTCAACAAGCAATGTGACTTGGGTAAATGAGTCAAATGTAACGACAGCACGATCTGGTATGGGTGGCTTTGGTGGCGGTGGGAAAGGCGGATTTGATGGCGCACGTAACCGCCCAAAGCCAAGTAATTAACACAATTAGACCTCGAAATTACGATACTCGTTAATTTCGAGGTCTAGTTTTTGTTTTATAGGCTATACGGAACTAATACAATCTTCCACACTAAAATGAATTAGCTCAAACTGAAGAAGAATTAGTGCATTCCGACTTTACCTTAATTTATCTTAACGCTTCAAGCTTTCCCCGTTTGTACTAATTACTTCTTTGTACCAGTGGAACGATTTTTTACGGTATCTTTCTAGTGTGCCTGAGCCGTCATCGTGACGATCTACGTAGATGAAGCCATAACGCTTTTTAAGCTGTGCAGTGGAAGCACTAACAAGGTCGATACAACCCCAAGGCGTGTAGCCCATTACTTCTACGCCATCCGCAATCGCTTCACCAACTTGCACAAGGTGATCGTTTAAATATTGGATACGGTAGTCATCCTCAACCGTCTTTTCGCCTTTCTCATTTGTAATCAGCTCATCTACAGCACCAAGTCCATTTTCCACGATAAATAATGGTTTTTGGTAACGATCGTAGAAGGAGTTGAGTACATAACGTAGACCTTTCGGGTCAATTTGCCAGCCCCATTCACTTGCTTCAAGATACGGATTAGGTACGCCAGCAAAAATATTTCCGCCACCTTTATTGTATTTACTTAGGTCAGCAGCCTGACAAATACTTACGTAATAGCTAAATGAGATGAAATCAACCGTGTTTTTCAAAATTTCCTCGTCGCCTGGCTCGAAATGAATGTTGATGTTATTTTCTTTGAAATAACGTTTCATGTATCCAGGATATTCACCTCTTACGTGAACGTCAGCAAAGAAGTCATTTTTATGGTTATATTCCATCGTTGCAATGACATCATCAGGATTTGGTGTAATTGGATACGTCGGCAAGCTAAGCACCATACAACCGATTTGAGCGTCTGGATCAATTTCATGACCGATTTTTACTGCTAACGCGCTAGCTACAAATTCGTGGTGACAAGCTTGGTAAAGATCTTGTTTACTTAATTGTTCTTTTGGCGTCCAGATCCCACCACTCATAAATGGCGCTTCAAGGATAGAGTTGATTTCATTAAAAGTGAGCCAGTATTTCACTTTACCTTTATAGCGTGTAAACAATGTACGTACATAACGCTCATAGAAGCCAACGAGGTCACGGTTAACCCAGCCGTTATATTCCTTAGATAAGTGTAATGGCGTCTCATAGTGAGAAATCGTTACAAGTGGTTCAATGCCATATTTTAAACATTCGTCAAAAAGGTCATCATAAAATTGTAGTCCCTTTTCGTTTGGCTCAAGCTCGTCCCCTTTAGGGAAAATACGTGACCAAGCGATTGAGGTTCTGAACGTTTTGAAGCCCATTTCTGCAAATAACTTAACATCTTCTTTATAGCGATGATAAAAGTCAATTCCAATTAATTTCATGTTGTCTTCGGTAGGCACGTCTGTAATTGGACCGGCGATCCCTTGTGGAGAAATATCTTGTGTAGACCAGCCCTTGCCATCCTCTTCATAAGCCCCTTCACATTGGTTAGCCGCTACAGCTCCACCCCATAGAAAGTTTTTTGGAAATTGTATGCTCATGTTATCCCGCCTTTATATTTTTTAAATGTGGTAAACTAATGAATATAAGCCTTTAATGGCATCGTAATAGATGTAACGCGTTACATGTCAAGTTTTTATTCCAGAAGGAGGATCAGAATGGCGAGTCTAGATCAAATTGCGAAGATTTCCGGTTATTCGAAAGCCACTGTATCTAGAGTTCTGAACAACTCTCCCCATGTTAATCCCCAAACAAGAGATAAAATTTTAGAGATCATGAAGCAACTAGATTATGTGCCAAATCGGAATGCGATCTCCTTAGCTAAAGGGAGGACGATGCAAATTGGTGTCATTACGGCTGTCATCAATGAGGTCATGCTGCCTTTCCTAAATAGCTTTGTGAAGACAGCGGAACGATATGGGTTTCAGAGTATTATTTACATTACATATGGTGACGAAAAAAAGGAGCTACAGGCCTTTAATGATTTGAAACAAAAAAGGGTGGATGGACTAGCTATTGTTAATTCATCTATTAACCCAGATTTAATCGCTACTTACTTGAAATATGGACCAATCGTATCATGGCAACGCATGGATCAACCCGAGCTTCAGTGGGTGTCGATGGATCAGTATGAAGGTTATTCACTTGCTTTAGAGCATTTACTTCAAAAAGGCTATCGACGTATCGCCAATGCTTTTGGCCGAAGTGCAAGTATTAATACTCTGAATAGACGAAGAGCGTATGAAGCTTGGATGAAACAGTATAATTTGCCCGTGATGTCGGATTTTTATTATTCTGATATTCATAGTATTCCAGATGGTGAGCAGGTTATGGTGGATTTAGTGACGACAGGTAAAATTGAGCAGGTGGATGCGATTTTGTGTGCCAATGATTATGTTGCCGCAGGCATGTTTACACAGGCACATCGAGAAGGGATTTCTATACCAAATGAGATTGCCATTATTGGATTTGATAACACCGCAATTTCAAAAACACTTGGCATAACTACCATCGACAATCCAATCAAGCTGCAAGGCGAAAATGCTTTTTTTATTTTGTCACAGCGGCTGCTGAAGGAGCCCATTCTCCTCCATGAGTTAAGCTTTAGGCTAGTGGAGAGGGAGACGACTTAGGAAGAGGGATTGGGGAAGATGAGTGAAGGAATAGCCAGAAAAAGGGAAAAATCAGAATGAGATAGAAAAAAATAGAGATATAAAAAGAGAAGAGACACTCGCCCCCTTTTGAGGAGAGCTACTGTCTCTTTTTTAAATATATTTATTTAGTTTTGTAGCCTAATCGCTCTAAATATTTTAGTAGCTTGGGTCTTATTTCATTTACCTCAGCTTGCTTTTCCTTTGATAAACGATCCCAATGTAGAGTATAACCATCTTTTTCATCGGTTACAGTGGATTTATAGCTCCACATCGTCTCATAAATATGTTTAAAATCTTTATATTCTGTTTCAGTAAACTGCACCTTGGCTTCCTTTAAAGCCTTCTCCCAAAAGGCTGACTCATCCATAGGAGATGTAGCTGTTGTCTGCTTATCTAACATCTCTAATCGTTCAAATAGAGGGATCATTTTCTCAGTTAAAGCTGTATAACGTTCTTGCTCTTGCTTGCTCCACGTTGTCGGATCGATAGTACCGCTAGAATCAGCATATTTTAGATAAAACTGACCATACTCCTTCAATATAGTCATAAATTTACTATACTCTTCATGGCTAAGTTCGCTCTTAGCCATTAATAGCTTCTTTTCTAACCTTTCATACTGTTGCTCCGTCCCTCCCAATTGCAACACGGCTTCTTTAGAGCCATAAATAGTATCTGCTAAGTAATGGTACCCTGCATAAGCACCTACAGGAATAAGTAGTAAAGCGGTAACGATGACGGAAATAAGCCACTTCTTCATTGTTTTACCTCCTTGTGTAGCTGAAATTTCCTTTACAATTTGGTACTGGAGGTGGGAGGGAGCTGTCCAATGCTTGGTATGCTCTTGTAGAGCCTTTTGTAATTGGTGATTAAGGTCATTATGACTCATGCCAGTTCTCCACCTTTCCACTGATTAAAGGAAGTAATGTTTGCTTTTTTCTTAATTTTTGTAATGCTGCATGTATGCGTGATTTAACAGTTCCAAGTGGAATACTTAATATTTCAGCGATCTCTTCTTGAGTGTATTGGTTCAAGTAATGTAAAATAACAACCTGCTTGAGCTTGAAAGGGAGTTTGTTTACTGCATGTATTAACGCTTGCTGGGACATTTTATCCGCTAGTTCAGGAGAGAAATCTTGCTGAATTTCTTCTCTCACTTCGGCTTTCTGTAGCAGACGAAATTGGCGCCATCTTTGTCTCCGATAGGTTTGGATTTGTCGAATAGCAATTGCCATAAGCCAAGGGCGGAAGGGGCGTGTCAGATCATAGTGTTGCAATGAGCGGTACACGGAAATATATATTTCTTGCACAATATCATCGGTATCTGTGAGGTTTGTAACAAGAAACCGAACCGTTCGATATACATCCTGAACCGTGATTTCATAAAGTGTTCGATAAGCTTCCACACTGCCGGCTAGCGTGGACTTAATTAGTTCTTTTTCAGTATCCATGATCTGCTCCCTACCTTCTCTTTTCACACCGCGCGGTGTTTTGCTGCACCTTACATACTATATTGGTTAGATCTTTTAATATCGTTCGATTTATTTTTTAAAAACATTTAATTGCATACAATGGAATTGTGCGTTAATATATATAGTAGCTGAAATGCAGATAAGCATTTTTAAGTTACAAATTAAAAATTAGAAATTTCGGATAAAGCTTAAGATGAGTACATGACAACCTGCTGACTACCGCCTTTATATAGCCGAAATTCCTATATAATTTATGGAAAAGAGGAAATGAGATGGAAATACTTGCGATTGTTTTAGTTTCAATTGTTGCCCTCGAACATGTGTATATTATGATTATGGAAATGTTTATGTGGGAAACGAAAGGGCCAACGGTGTTTGGTTTAGAGCCTAACTTTGCGAAGCAAACGAAAGGATTAGCGGCCAACCAAGGCTTATATAACGGATTTCTTGCGGCTGGTTTAGTGTGGGGGCTTGTTCATCCTAACGCTACTTTTGGTCATCAGCTTACTTTATTTTTCTTAATTTGTGTTGCAATTGCTGCGATTTATGGTGCATTAACATCTAGCAAATCGATATTAGTGAAGCAAGGGATTCCTGCATTTTTAGCGATTATCGCTGTTTTACTATAAAGTAATAATAACAAACAGCCTAACTCCACGAATAAGGGATAGTTACACACATCCCTAATTGAGAAGTTAGGCTGTTTGTTTGTCGTTTTTGATCGATAAAAAAAGTTTCATGTGGAACATTGTCGAAAAATATATGAATTAGGGCTATGAAGCCGAAGAGTTACATTGGTCATCACTTGGAATCTCAATCGTAAATTGTGCAGAAGGAATCCATTTTCTTCGTAAAAAATCTCTTCCTTTTATTTTAATGTGATCCTCATACACCTCTACATAATAACCTTGACTACCCACAACCGGCTCATGCTCATCATTCCATAAATAGGCGGTGGACGCTACATTTAGCATAACTGGACCTTGTGGAGAGGAGGGATCGTAATAGATCGTATTTTTTGATTCCATCTCCCAATGGGTATGCCCTGTAAATAAAATGAGATTGGGGTATTTCAGTAAAATGCTTCTTAGCTGTTCATCTTCCTGTACGCCGTAAAAGCTTTGATCTTCCGATGAGCCTGCAACGGTGTTTATTAGTGGTTGGTGAAGAAATATAAACGTATGGCGATCAAAGTGTTGATCGTGATCCCCTTGCTCCTGTAGCTTTTCCTCAAGCCATTGGAGTTGCGTATCACTTAGTGTACAAAACGATTCCAATCCTTCCTCTGTACCAAGAAAGAGAAAATGATAACCTTTTAGCCAAAGATCGTAATAAGGAGCAGGGGAGTGAGTATAAGATAAAAATTGCTTCAAGCTAACATGGAAGTCGCCAACTCCGACATCATGGTTGCCTAAGGTGTAATGAATATTAGGAAGGTAGGCATGATATTTATTAATGATTCGTATCAGTTCCCTATATTCCTCGCTGTAGCCATGCTCAGTAATATCACCAACATGCATAATCGCATGACTGGATGGAGCTTGTGAATAAATATCCTGTAGAACACGTTCAAAATTTACGTTATATGCATGGGAAGGACTAGGAGTAAGATGGGTATCTGTAATAACCTGAAAGGAGAGCAGGGGCAGCTGTGTTTTCTTTTCCTCAGATTCATGTTGAAGCATCATGCTACCTCCTATTTTGTAATTTCAATTTGAGTGTAGGACGAGATAATCTGATCTGCATCGGGAAATTGTTCAGCAGGGATATAGTTATGGTTTTAGGATTATAGTCAGTGTACTCCCTCTGCATTCGGGTGACATCATAGCTGTATTAAATCTATGTAAAAAAACCCAAACGACCGTCCGCTTAATCCTAAGTTAGAATTTTGCTAGATCATTTGGGTTTAATATTAATTTTGCATGACCGCATCTACACCTACAACGATCATACTTATAATACCTGTGAATACAACCGTTAATTGCTTCTTGCTAAGCTTAATGGGATCAAAGACGATAGGGAGTAGCCATTTCATGCAGAGTAAACCCCACAGGACTACAACACCAATCACAAAAAGCAATCGTTTCCCAAGCCTCAATGTCTGTGCAGACGATAAAGCACTTGAAAATAGTAGTTCTTTGCTTAAGTAAATAGAGAATCCTATCAAAACAAGAAAGGTAACCAAGATAGCCATCGTTCCCATAATATAAGCGACATCTTTATTAAAAAAGGCGGAGACACTTTTTTTCTTCATTTGAGGTAAACCAATTAGAAAAAAGACAATCCCCATCACAAATGCACTTAATCCAAAGGTTAGGATAAGGCTATTTGCGGCGATTCCAATCATACCAATGACTTTTATCAAGATTTTTTAGACCCAATTTTGCTTAGTAGGTTTTGAACCTGAGCATGTAATTGCTTCGCGTCCTCTAGCTCTACTTCGGTATCTTGGAATAGCTTGCAAGGAATTTCATTGGCAGCTTGCTCCATCTCTCTACCCTCAGGTGTCACTGTAATTAATACGTTACGTTCATCGTGCTGATCTCGGGTACGTTTAATTAAGCCCATTGCTTCAAGCTTTTTTAATAGTGGGGTTAATGTACCTGAGTCAAGATATAATCGTTGTCCAAGATCCTTGACCGTGGTATTATCCTGCTCCCACAATGCGATCATCGTAATATATTGGGTATACGTTAAATTAAGATCCTGTAAAATAGGGCGGTACAGCTTCATAATCTCTCTAGAACATGCGTAAAAGGCAAAACATAGCTGATCATCTAGCTTCAAAGTATTTTTATTTTCCATATTGTTATCACCTGCCATTTAATTGTATGCAATTTTTTTTATTATAGCATTGCTTTCATACAGCGTCAAAGTAAAGCGTTCTTTAACAAAATTGACTTCCTAATATAAATTGAATACAATTTAATTAAGGGTAACACAATTAGGAAATAGGAGATGAGCGAGTCATGTCTATTTACGATATTCCAGTAACAACAATTAAAGGGCAATCGGAAACGCTTGCGGATTATAAGGGTAAAGTGATGTTAATTGTAAATACGGCAACAAAATGTGGTCTTGCGCCTCAATTTAAAGGACTACAGAAGTTGTATGACGATTACAAGGAGCAAGGCTTTGTTGTGCTTGGGTTCCCATGTGGACAGTTTGCCAACCAAGAACCAGGGGATAATGAACAAGTCGCTCAAGCTTGTGAGCTTAACTTCGGTGTTAATTTCCCTCTCTATGCCAAAATAGATGTAAATGGAAAAAATGCACATCCACTATTTCAGCATCTCACAACAGAAGCACCAGGTTTATTGGGCTCCAAATCGATTAAGTGGAATTTCACTAAATTCCTGATTGATCAAGAAGGCAAAGTCGTGAAGCGTTTTGCACCTAAAGATGATCCAAAAGAAGTAGATTCTTATATTCGTGAGTTACTTCAAAAGTAAAAAAATGAGTTCGATTTTATAATCACATAAAGTCATTATTATCGTTAAGAGATGTTTTCCATATGGGAAATCATCTCTTTTTCTCTTTTTATAGAAATATAATACTAATTAACCTTTATTTACATTTACGCAGGTTTAGCCGATATATATGATTAAATTACAATTACATACAAGGAGGGTTCTATTTTGAATTTAAAATTGAAAAAGTCAAAAAAGTCAGATAAGTCAAATCAATCAAATAAGTTCATTAATTCTAAAAAGGTACATAGTAGAACAGGATTTAAAAATCGAATGAACAATTTTAAAGTGAAGCTTATTTTTATTACGGTATTTATTTTATTAGTGCCATCTCTCGTTATTGGTTATTTGGCGGCTACTAGTGCCCAAGATGGGATTGTCCAACAGCTTAAAGATAGTGCAAAACAATCGGTAGCTTCCGTTAATATTTTAATTGATCGTATGATTCAACCTAAAATCCATGATGTTGAGCATTTTGCTAACCAAGTCCAAGGTGAAGATGCCCATGCTGAAAATGAGCGGGAATCACTTTTGAATTCTTTTAAGCAATATATCGCATTACATCCTGAAGTAACTCAAATTTATTACGGGTCAAAAAAAGGGGAGTTTATTCAATACCCTGACAGTGAACTACCTAGTGATTTTGATCCTAGAAAGCGAGAATGGTATCAGACTGCAATACAGGGCAACGGGAAAGCCATGATCAATCCTCCACATCTTCCTGCTGGTGGAAATGAAATGGTCGCTTCTGTTTCAATTGAAACGAAGGATGGTGCAGGTGTTATCGGGGTTGATCTTGATATAGAAGAATTTAAGCGTGAGGTTGTGACGGTACAGATTGGGAAACAAGGCTATTCTATTTTGTTAGATCAAAATAAAAAATATATACTTCATCCTACGATTGAGGCGGGTCAAGTTGCCAAGGAGTTTTTTGCATTAAAAATGTTTGAAGGTGAGTCAGGAGAATTTGATTATGAGATTGAAGGAGATAACAAATACCTTCAGTATACAACGAATAAATTAACAGGATGGAAGCTGGCGGGTACACTTTATTATTCAGAGACCGATGAGATTACTAATTCGATTAATAGAACTACAGGCTTTACTGCATTGATATGCCTCGTCATTGGGGGAATCTTAATTACCTTTATGGTCAGATCGATTGTAAAACCAATTAAAACCCTTGTAAAGCAAGCCTCTTATATTAGTGAAGGTGATTTAACACAAGAGGTTCATATCCAGTCGGAGGATGAGATAGGTCAGCTGGCTAAGGCATTTCAGGGCATGCAAAATAAGCTACATGATTTAATTCAGGAAGTAAGAACAAATGCGGAGCACGTTGCCTCCTCTTCCAATGAGCTTAAAATGAGTGCAGAGCAGACAAGCCGTGCGAGTGAACAGGTATCTGTAGCAGTACAGGAAATCGCAGGTGGCGCAGAGAAGCAAACGGTGGGCTTAGAGCTGAACTCGAATGCACTTGCTGAAATTTCAAATGGAGTCACATTGATTGCGGAGCGTTCCAGTGCTGTAGCTGATTTGGCTAGATTGTCTTCAACTCAGGCAGAGGATGGTGGAAAATCATTACGACAAGCAGGAGATCAGATGTATTCAATCTATCAATCAGTGTCTGTTTCAAACGAAACACTACAAATTTTATATCAACGCTCTCAAGAAATTGGAGAAATTACAGGTGCAATTCGTAGTATTGCGAGTCAAACTAATCTATTAGCTCTAAATGCTGCTATTGAGGCTGCAAGAGCAGGGGAACATGGCAGTGGTTTTGCCGTGGTTGCAGATGAAGTGCGTAAGCTGGCTGAGCAATCTGAAGTGTCGGCGAAGCAGATTTCGGATTTGATTACTTTGGTTCAGCAGGATACCGATAGTGCAGTGCAAACGATGAACAAGGTGACGTCCGAAGTGGAGGAAGGTCTAAATATATCTGGAGTTACATTACAAAAACTAGAAGGAACGTTATCTGGTATTCAAGAAACCACGCCACAGATTGAAGAAATCGCAGCTACAGCCGAAGAAATGGCGGCAAGTGTTCAGCAGATTACATCTACAGCAAATGAGCTAGCCTCGATTGCGGTTGGAAATGCAACGATTTGTGAGGAGGTCGCGGCCTCTGCGGAGGAGCAGCTTGCTTCGATGGAGGAAATATCTGCATCGGTACAGATGTTATCAGAGATGGCGTCACAATTAAAGAAAACGATTGAGATATTTAAAGTATAATCGTCATTTTGCTGTAAGACAGAAGGCTCATCACTAATTATAATGATGACGAATCGGATAGAGGTAAGTTAGAATGATGAAAACGGTGTTTTGCTTACAAGCAGAGCATCGTTTTTTAATTTAGCTAATTCTCCCTAATTACCCTCTATTTTACTTCACGAATTACATAGCCGATATATATAATAAGACGATGTGCATTTTAGACAAAAAGGGGAGACAATAATGACAAAAACAAAAAAGGAACAAAAAAGAAAGGAGTTTAAAACTAGGAGCTATAAAAGAAAACGACTAAATATTCGCTTTAATGATTTCAAGGTGAAGATGGTTATGGTTACAGCAGCCATTCTTTTAATTCCATCGCTTACGATTGGTTTATTAGCTTCTAACAGTGCAAAAACTGGGGTTGAGACTCAACTTAAACAGAGTACAAGTCAATCTGTAGCTTCAATTAACGAGTTAATTAATACGATGATGAAACCTAAGGTGCACGATGCTGAGTATTTTGCAAAAGGAATAAACTATGAAAAAATAATGAATGAGCGCGAAGACGTATTAAAATCATTTAATGAGTATTTAACACTCCATCCTGAGGTAAGCCAGATTTATTTTGCAACAAAAGAAGGGGAATACATTAACTTTCCTATGAAGGAAATGCCTTCAGATTATGATCCAAGAACACGTCCTTGGTACGAGCCTGCAATAAATGCAAAAGGAAAGGCAGTAATTAATCAGCCTAATCTATCCATTGGAACAGGGAAGATGGTCACCTCAATATCGGCAGAGGCAGCGGATGGATCTGGTGTAATAGGAATAGATTTAGACTTATCTAACTTTAAGAGTCAAGTGGAAACGATTAAAATTGGTGAGGAAGGTTATGCAATACTTTTAGATAAAAATAAACATTACATATTGCATCCTACATTTGAGGCAGGTCGAGAAGTTAAGGAAGAGTTTAATTTAAAAATGTATGAAGCGGATAAAAATGCATACGATTTTCCATTTCAAGGTAAAGCTAAATATCTTCAATATACTACGAATGAACTGACCGGCTGGAAAATAGCAGGAACGTTGTATTATTCAGAAACAGATAGCATTATGAATACGATTACCTTTACAACGATGATGGCGGCGGGTATATGTCTTGTAATCGGTGGGTTGTTTATATTCTTCATGATCCGATCTATTGTGAAACCTATTGCATTACTTGTGAAGCAAGCTGGGTATGTAAGTGAAGGGGACTTAACGCAAGAAATTATAATAAAATCAGAAGATGAGATTGGTCAGTTGGGTATGGCGTTCCAAGCAATGCAAACTAAGCTACGGTCATTAATTCAGGATGTTAGAACGAGTGCAGAGCATGTTGCTACGTCTTCTGGGGAGCTTACAATGAGCGCGGAGCAGACAAGCCGAGCAAGTGAACAAGTATCTGAAGCGGTACAAGAAATTGCGAGTGGTGCAGAGAAGCAGACGATCGGCTTAGAGCAAAACTCCAATGCACTAGAGGAAATTGCAAATGGCGTCACTCTAATTGCGGAGCGTTCTAGCGCTGTTGCAGATTTGGCGAGATTGTCTTCAACGCAAGCGGAGGAGGGGGGCAAATCCCTTCAGCAAGCTGGAGATCAGATGCAATCGATTTATGAATCGGTGGGTACATCTAATGAAACGTTGCAGGTTTTGTATAAACGATCACAGGAAATTGGAGAAATTACACAAGCGATTAGTGAAATTGCTAATCAAACCAATTTATTAGCCTTAAATGCGGCGATTGAAGCGGCGAGAGCGGGAGAGCATGGCAGTGGTTTTGCTGTTGTTGCGGATGAGGTGCGTAAGCTAGCAGAACAATCAGCGGAATCTACGAAGCAAATCTCAGCGTTAATTACGTTGGTTCAGCAGGATACAGGAAGTGCAGTCCAAACGATGAACAAGGTGACAGCTGAAGTGCAAGAAGGTCTGAATATAACTGAAGTTACCACGCAAAAGGTCGAAGCAACTTTGGCTAACATTAAAGAAACTACGCCGCAAATCGAAGAAATTGCGGCTACGGCTGAGCAAATCTCAGCAAGTGTTCAGCAAATAACATCCACAGCAAACGAGCTCGCTTCGATTGCAGTTGGGAATGCAGCTACATCTGAGGAGGTTGCGGCTTCTGCGGAGGAGCAACTCGCTTCGATGGAGGAAATTTCAGCTTCGGCGCAAACGTTGTCGGACATGGCAGCACAATTGAAGAAAACGATTGGAGCGTTTAAGCTTTAATATTAAAAAAAGGCTGTTCCACAAGTCTAGGAATTGACCCCGTCTTTCAAACGGGAGTCAGTTCCTCAGCTGGGGAACAGCTTTTTTCATTTTTTATCCTTCAGGCAACTGAAGCTAACTAGTAAAATGGACTGATGAGAATGAATCTATACATAAGACGTTATACGATTTTTTTACGTAACGTGCCAGAAATATAATCAATCATCGTAATCATAGCAATAATTCCGAGCAAAATGATCCCTACTCGATCCCAATTCCGAGCTGTAAGGGCGAAGCTTAATGGGGTTCCAATTCCACCTGCCCCTATGAGTCCGAGAATAGTCGCGGAGCGGACGTTAATCTCAAATCGGTACAAGGTGTAGGACAGAAACCCAGGTAAAACCTGTGGAATTACAGCGTACCATAAGATTTGCAGCTTGCTTGCACCTGTAGACGTCAGCGCTTCGATCGGTCCACGATCAATATTTTCAATTTCATCTGCAAACAGCTTACCCATCATGCCAATTGAGTGAACGCCTAAGGCGAGAACACCTGCAAAGGAGGTAGGTCCGACTGTTTTGACAAATAAAATCGCCATAATAATTTCGGGGAACGTTCGGATGAAGCTAAGCAGCATTTTACCTGATCCCGATATCGCTTTAGTTTTACTCATGTTGACAGCTGCCCAAAAAGCAAAAGGGATACATACGACTGCCGAAATAAAAGTACCTAGCACAGAGATAGCAAGTGTATCTAATAAGCCACGCAATAGATCCTCACCGTCAGGCAAATAAACATAACCCCAGTCAGGCGATAAAATACCTGCAAAGATCGCCTTCGTAATTTTCCCCGCGGTTTCCTTAATACCGCTAAATGAAACCCCAGCAAACGCCCAAATATAAATGATGGCAAGTGTGATATACACCAGATAGCGATATGGATTTTTTTTAGGTTTTGGAATAAGCTCACTTCTGATATGATTCATAATAATTTCTCCCTTAGCTTCGCACTGATATAATCAATAATCAGCACAATGACTAATGTGAACACAATAATACTGCTTGTTTTATCGTATTCAAGGAACCCTAATGTCACTTCATAATAATGACCAATTCCACCTGCACCCACAAACCCTAAAATAGCAGCAGCGCGGACATTAATTTCAAACGTATATAGTACATATGAAACAAAGTGAGCTTGAATTTGTGGAACAACCCCATATAAAATCAATTGCAGTTTATTTGCACCTACGGCTGTCATTGCTTCAAGTGGACCTGCATCAATCGTTTCCAGTGCCTCATAAGTTAACTTCGCAATAAGACCTAACGAAAATACAGCTAGCGCAAAAATACCTGGTAATGCCCCAAGTCCAAAAATAGCAACAAAAATAGCCGCAAGCAGTAAATCAGGAATCGTACGAATGAGGTTTAGCATGAAACGGATCGGATAATAAATATATTTGCGTGTCACAACATTACTTGCACTTAGCAAAGCAACAGGAACCGCCATGATTGCCCCTAAGGTCGTTCCGACTACTGCCATTCGTAATGTGTCTAACATCGCGCTAGAAATACGAGCAAAATAACCCCAATTTGGTGGAACCATTTGTTTGAGCAAATCGAACATGTTTGGTAAGCCTAACCATAACTCACTAAAGGAAACTTTCGTCTGAATGCCACTGCCCCATAACAAAATAACGAGGAGGGCAAAAGTAAAATAATGCTTTGTTTTGCTTGGGCGAGTAGGACGGATTGGGCTAGCTCCCGTAATAGCGTTCAATTCAGTTGGTGTACTCATACCACCACCTGCTCCTTCTCTTGCCCTTGTAGCAATTCATCCCTTTGAATCGGGCGACCATAAATTTCAGCAAATACTCCATCTGTCGCCTCATGAACAGGGCCATCAAATACGACCTCACCCGCACGGAGTCCAATAATACGTGTTGCATATTCTCGCGCTAAATCTATAAAATGCAGATTGATGACCGTCGTAATGCCAAGCTCACGGTTTACAGCTTTGAGATCATCCATAACTTGCTTGGTTGTTAACGGATCAAGTGATGCCACAGGCTCATCAGCGAGAATTACTTTTGCTTCTTGAGCAAGCACACGTGCAATCGCTACACGCTGCTGTTGACCACCAGAGAGCTGATCGGCACGAATATATGCCTTTTCTGGAATGTTGACACGTTCTAAGGCTTCAAATGCTAACTCGATATCCTGCTTCGGAAAATTACCGATCAAGGTACGTAGTGTAGAATGGTGACCTACCCTGCCAGCAAGCACATTACGCAAAACCGTACTCCGCTTCACAAGGTTAAAGCCTTGAAAAATCATGCCGATATCTCTACGAAGTAAGCGTAAATCACGACCTGTTGCCTTGGTGATGGATTTACCACCAATTAATATATCTCCATCTGAAATATCATGAAGGCGATTAATGGAGCGAAGCAGGGTGGATTTCCCTGCTCCGGATAGCCCAACGACAGCAATGAATTCACCTTGCTTCATGGTTAAATTAATGTTGTTTAACCCTTTGGTTCCATTTGAATATAGCTTTGTGACGTTTTTTAACTCTATCATTGCTTAGGCTCCTTTTTGTTGCTAGAACTGCTTAACAAGCTTACAGTATACTTACTCAATCTGCTTTTAGTTCAATTTACTTACTCAGTTTTTACCTTTTTGCCGTATTCACGCACAATATCAAACACTTTATCGTCGGATTTCACATAACCTTCGTGGGAATAAATTTCTTTAATGATTTTGTGTCCTTCTTCATTTTTTCCAATGTTGATAAAGGCCTCTTGGATTTTGGTCTTCCAATCTGCGTTCATGTCACTACGTACAGTAATCGTGTCATTTGGAATTGGCTCAGTAAAAGCAAGCACACGAGTATCTTCAAATACAGTTGGGTAGTCCTTCTTCACGACGTTACGTGCATCTTGGAAAATGGCTGCTGCGTCTACATCCCCGTTCAATACCGCAATGACACCTTGGTCATGTCCCTTGACAGTGAGCGCTTGAATGTCCTTTAAAGGATCAATTCCTGCGTCCATCAGCTTAGCAGCTGGCCATACAAAACCAGCAGAAGAGGTTACGTTTTGATAAGCAATTTTTTTACCCTTTAAGTCCTCAACCGTTTTGATGGGAGAGTCCTTTTTGACAATAATCATTGATTTATAAAAGTCCACAAGATCCGTTGTTGGAGCACCTGTTGTATCTTCTACGCCATAACGTTGTGCTTGTAAAATAACGTCTGCTGCCCCTTTTTCTTTAGCTAACACATAAGCTGTTGGTGGCAAAAAGCCGACATCGACCTTTTTTGAAGCCATCGCTTCAATGATCGTGTTGTAGTCAGTAGATACGCTCACACTAACGGGAATTCCTAGCTCATCGGACAATAATTTTTCTAGTGGTTTTGCTTTTGCCTCAAGTGTATCCGCATTTTGAGAAGGTACAAATTGTACAGTTAATGTCTTCTCAGGTGTATAACCTGTATCTGTTGTGCTGGTGTTGGTACTAGCTGCTGGCTTTGAACCTGAATTATTTTTGGATGCCTCACTTGCACTTCCTGAGTTACATCCACTCACTACAGCAGCGGTGATAAGTAAAGGGGCAATAAATTTCATTATCTTTTTCAAAGTAAAATGACCTCCACAAATATAATAGTGTTTTAACATTTCTAACTATAGGCTTGTTGTATTTGCGGAATGTAAGCAGAATGAAAAACTTTTGTAAAAAATTGAAATACCCCATGAAAAATACAAATGAACCTGCTAGAATAGGCTACGATCCAGAGCGTTCTTGCGATTGTGTTAAAATCAAATTGCTTTTTATTAAAGTCTATTGATGGATGGAATTAGATTTTAAGAGACACAAGAAACTAATTTCAAGATTGAGCCTTAAAATCTATAGGAAGAAAAGGGGGAGTTACGGTGGAGAAGGAGATAGATATGGAAATGGAGAGAAATAAGCAAGAAAATAAGCAAATAGCATCCTGTAAATTGTTGATTACCAGTGATATTCACGGACATATTTTCCCTACAGATTATTGTGGAGATGGTGATTTGAATCTAGGTTTGGCAAAGGTAGCTACGCTAATCAGACAGGAGAGAGCATCACACCCAGAGTTGTTGCTGATCGATAATGGCGATTTGATTCAAGGTACACCGCTGTCTATCTATGCTTTGAAGCAAAAAAATGATATCCATCCCGCCATTCTAGCACTTAATGAGCTAGGTTATGATGCTGCGGTATTTGGCAATCATGAATTTAATTATGGTTTGGATACGTTGCAGGGGATTGTACAGGATAGTGAATTCCCATGGCTTTCCGCTAATATTGTGTGGGAGGATGAGAGACAAACTATAGGTAAAAATTCTGAATTGGACGAGTTGACTGGCGCTAGCTTCTTAGGCAAACCTTATCTTGTTAAAATATTAGATTCAGGTGTAAAGGTAGCCATTCTTGGTATTACCACGCATTACATCCCAAATTGGGAACGACCCGAGCATATCGAAGGATTACAATTTAAGGATGCTTTGACACAAACAAAGGCATGGGTGGCACATATTCGTGCTGAGGTTGAGCCAGATTTGCTAGTAGTATGTTATCATGGTGGTTTTGAGCGTGATTTATCATCTGGAGTAGAGACGGAGCGCTTAACAGGAGAGAATCAAGGGGTTGCCATGTGTACGGAAATTGAAGGCATTGATGTTTTAGTAACAGGGCATCAGCATCGCTATATAGCAAGTGAAGTTGGCGGTGTATCTGTGATTCAACCAGGCTGTAAAGGGCAAGCTTTAGGTGTTGTTAACATTACGTTTACAAAAGATGAAGCAGGTACATGGAAAATAACAGATAGGCAGGCTGAATTGAAAAAGATAGATGAAAATGTTAGGGCGGATGAGCAGATTATTGCGCTCATTAATTCAATAGAAGATCAGACACAAGTGTGGCTTGATCAGCCGATTGGACAAGTCAATGGAGATATGACGATTACATCGGCATTTTCCTGTCGTTTAAAGGATCACCCTTTTATAGAATTTGTAAATAAGGTGCAAATGGAGGTAGCAGGTGTAAATGTATCGAATGCGGCTTTATTGAATGAAGGTTCAATTGGCTTTAATGCAAACATTACGCTACGCGATGTGCTAACCAATTTCATGTATCCTAACACGCTAACGGTGCTTAGATTACGGGGACAGGATATTAAGGATGCGCTAGAGCAGACGGCAAATTACTTTATCCTTAATGTAGAGGGACAACCCGAGGTGAATCCAATCTACATCGAACCTAAGCCTGCTCACTATAACTATGATATGTGGGAAGGAATTACGTATGAATTGGACCTTCGGAAACCAATCGGTGAGCGAGTTACCTTGCTACAGTATCAGGGACAGGATTTAACCATGGAACAAGAAATAGATGTCGTCATGAATAGCTATCGCGCTGGAGGTGGTGGTGACTATGACATGTACCGCAATCGCCCTGTTGTAAAGGAAATTATGATGGATATGTCTGAACTGATCGCGGACTATATCGTAGAACGTGGAACGATTGAGGCTACTTGTGATGGGAATTGGCGTGTGGTGTGGTAACATATAGGATGGAGAAAAGATGATTGAGGTAAATTTTAGGTTTTATTTAATTGTTTTTATATTATTATATTGTGCACAACGTATTTTAACCGCAATGATTGTACAAGACGATAGAACTTTAAATGATACACCTGCCAAAAAAAGATATAACCTTTTTACAATTGTTTTTATTATTTTTTTGTTAGGAATGTATTGGCTTAATTCGATCTTAAATATACGAGTTTTTGAACTAGTATTTGGACTATTGTTGCCACTCCATGGCGCATATACTTCAATCTTAGAATATAAATATATTAAAGAAACGAAGCAACATATCGTATCCATTTACTTGCTAATACCAGAATTATTAATTTCAGTCTTTTTAATAGCTCACTATTTTATTTATAATTAAAACCTCTAGATTGATCTTGAAAAATTGACTTATTGTTTGTATATCATACTTCAATATCACTGATCATCCTGACTCTAGAGGCGAATAGTATTTAGGTTATTATCTCCTGTTGTAGAAGTGGGTTTAATTAGGTTTTCCAGCTTAGCAGTTCCCACCTTATTATTAGTTACTCCGTTCACTACATAAATTAATTTAATATTAATCTCATCATTAGATTTAACAGGTGCATTTTGAATTAAGTTTCTTAAAGTATAAGTTATCTTACCATTGTAAGCATCAGGCAAATTAAATGGATCCTCGGCTTGGCTATTCGATAAAATCATTTTGTTATTAATAGATATTTCATAAGCAATATTTGAAAATCTTTTGTTTTCTCCGATTACCTCCAAATATTGATCTGTAACATATACTGAATTAGTAGCAGGATAGACTACAAACTCGATATCTTTTATTTTAAAATCTGATGTTTCAATGGAGAAGCTATACACTCTAGGGTCTTGACGAAGTGAGTTTTGCTGATATGTAAGAATTACAATAGTTATAATTAGTATAAAACATAGTGAGATTAAAGCTAACTTCCCTTTAAACATAAAATACCTCCTTCAATGTTTTAATTCTCTACATAGATCCTAAAAAATCGAATCAATGCTTGTTGTTTGTTTTTTTAACTTGAATTTTTCCTTTGCTCAAATTATCAGATAATAAGCTTATAACTATGAAAACAACCCCAACCACTAGGAATAGAGGGACAAGTTCATTCGTACTTAATTGAATATTTATACCCTCTACTCCGCTCACCGTTGTACCATGAATAGCATGGCCTCCTATTATAATGCCCTGAGAGATGTAAGCAGAAAAACGCTCAAAACAATACATCAATCCACCCATGATCGAAATTACTATTCCACCCCAAAACAATGATTTCCGCATAAGTCCTCCTTTTATTTATTTTAATAACTAATATATTCTAAACAAATCCATAATTATCCTTTGTTGGCTGAAAAGTCATAATTATATTATAGTTAATATATTCCACTGATATTTATGTTTAGGAGTGAATGTATGCATAAGGTTTTGAAATTAAGTACTGTTAGTTTGTTTAACGCGTTTGTACTCTATCTTTTTTTCCTACCTATGGGTAATTACTACCGTCTTGAAAGAATTACAGGCTGGTCGGGAGAAATGATTACTCATCTTTCTAATGCGTTTTGCTTCATATTAATTTTAATCTCGTCTACAACGTTATACTTCCTTGTAAAGAAATACCTCAAGCAGGGATATTATAAATATTGGCTTACCCTATCTTGGACTCCCTTTTATTATGTCTTGCTTAGGCTTAATGTGTGGCTGATTCCGATTACAGAGGCAGGGGAAAGTCCTGCACCAGTGACAGGATTACTAATGATATTCGCTTGGATGCTTTATCCTCTTTACCTTTTGGTGATTACGGTAGTAGCGGATACCTCGGTAAAAGAGGGATATAGTTAAGTCTCTTGATTAAAGTGAGCATCACCAAGCTTTTCAACAGCATGTTTCATTAGGGAGATCAGTAGCTCTGGATCAGTGGATTTTCCTCCAGCATTAATTCGAAAACCAGTCGTTTGCCCCGGTTTGTTTATACCCATCTTAACCGTTAGTGTGATATCAATGCCTAACTCCTCACATACTTTGAGCAGAGGCTCAGAGAATAGTCCATATGGAAAAGCAAGTACATGGTTTTGAACACCCAGCTTTTGCTGTAAAATGTCATTCGCTCGTTTTAGATCTTTAGTAATACGTAACTTGTATTCTTCTTCTGTTTCTTGCCGATTTTCATCTACTAAATACATTGGACCTGCTAATACTGCGTTTTTTGAAGTACCTGAGGCATTAGATTTTGCATACATGTGTGAATGAAATGAATGACTGAAAAATTCAATTCCATTTTGGTGCATGATCTTTATTTGCTCCCAGTTTAATTTTTTAAATCCGCCGTGCTTTGGATTATCGACTTTATCAATGATAAGGAAGCTGGAGGCTGGTGCCTTATATTTTTGTAGCAACGGGTAAGCATACTCATACAACGATTCATAACCATCATCAAAAGTTAACAGTACTGCATTATCAGGAACAGGAGACCCGTGCAGTATAAAATCTCTGTATTCACTCATCGTAATCCAGTGAAAGTTATTTTCTCTCATCAACTCCAACTGTTTTTCAAAATTATCGACAGATAATGTAGAAGGTGTCTCTGGATTAGGGCTAAGATGATGGTACATTAACACTAATACACGGTCTTGGTAGTAAATCTCGTTTGGAGTAGTGGATTCAGGCTTTAATCCATCATATGGAGACTTTGCTATAGCTTGATCAGTAACGGGTAATTTAAGTTGGTAGCGTTGAATTACAAAATAGCCACACACAATTGTTGATACTATTAAAAGCACAGAAAATAAAATGACCTTAATTTTTTTAAACATGTTTCCTCCATACCAAATAAATTAAGTTCATGTACAATTATGCTGAACTTTCTTTAAAGGTTACCTTTAACTAGTTATAATGTATTTATTTTCTTTAAATGGTTCTGATGAAGTGCACTAATAATATGACGGTACATACTATTAATTGGATGAGAAAAATTAATTTTGAGTTTACCACTGGGAGAATCATAATAATTGCGTTCTATAGGATTAGATGGATAACTAAACACTTTAGTTACACATTATTAATAGATTAAATTTATGTTGCTAGTAATAATGAATTTACAAAAGAAGCCGAGAAAATAACCTCGCTTAAAGACGAAAAAACCGATGAACGTTTACGATCGTAAATGTTCATCGGTTTTCTTTTAGATGCTTAGGTGATGTGAGTTATATTATGTTTTTTTTTCATGAGTAATCTACATCCATACCCTAACCATAGGATAAAGATAACACCTAAGACAAGCAAAGACTGCGTTATATAAGTATCATAATCCTCGTTGTATTGAACACCGTCAAGCTTCTCTTCCGCGTGTTTCATAAGAGAGAGCTGTAAGTCAGGATTATTGGACTTCCCACCAGCATTAACTCGAAAACCGTTGGTTTGTCCCGGCTTATTTATGCCCATCTTAACCGTAAAAGTGATATCAATTCCCAACTCCTTACTTATATTCAGAAGAGGTTTAGAGAAGAGCCCATAAGGAAAAGCAAGTACATAGTTTTGGACACCTAGCTTTTGCTGTAGCATATCGTTTGCCTGTTTAAGGTCATTAGTAATACGTAGCTCGTATTCTTCTTCTGTTTCTTTTCGATTTTTATCCTTTAAGAACATTGGGCCAGCAAGCATTGAGTTTTTTTTAGAGCCTGAAGCATTAGATTTTGCATACTCATGAGAATCAAACGTATGACTAAAGAAATCAAATCCATTTTTATGCATGATCTGAACTTGCTCCCACGTTAATTTCTTAACTCCGATGTGCTTCGGATTATCAAGAGTATTAACAATTAGAAAGCTAGAGGCAGGAGCCTGATACTTCTGAAGGAGCGGATAAGCATATTTATAAAATGATTCATAGCCGTCGTCGAAAGTCAGGAGTACAGCATTATCAGGGACAGATGCCCCATTCAATATAAAATCCCTGTATTGGCTCATGGAAATCCAGTGGAAGTTATTATCTCTCATTAGCTCTAACTGCTTTTCAAAATTAGCGAGAGATAATGTCGTCGAGTCCCCAGGTGTAGGACTAATATTGTGGTACATTAACACTAGGACACGATTTTTATAGTAAATCCCGTTTGGATCATTTGCTTCAGGTTTTAAACCATCATATGGCGATGTAGCCGCCCATTTCTTAATAATCGGAATTTTATGTTGGTATCGCTGAATTACGAAATACCCACATACCATTGTAGATATCACTAGAAGGGCAGATAATAAAATGAATTTGCTATTTTTAAACATGCGGTCGCCTCACTACATAAGTTAATAATAAAAATGTAAAATATGAACATATGTAATGATTGTACTATATATTGGAACAGTTAACACCTATCGTGTAAAAGAATTATATTAGAGTGTTACTTATTTTTATTTAGTATAAATGCTGTAAAACTTATCAATGATAATGCAAGAGAAGTCATCAAAAATGTAGTGTAAACGATAGTGTAGGTTATTTAGGTGATGCTTTTCTCAATATTCCGAGCTAGTTTGATAGCACCTTGATCAATATATTTCATATAGTAATGCGATAAAACAAATAAGGGTACCATAGAAATTATAAACGTAATTGCAAAAGCAAGATTATAGCTAAAATGATCAATCACTCTACTAAATAAGAAAGCTGAAAACGTATTTAAGAAGGTGAAATGAATAAGATAAATAGAGAAAGAAATCTGCCCAAGATAAGCAAAAGGTTGCCATGAAAAAGCTCGCTGCATCATATTTGAACGAAGCAACGCAAATAAAACCATAGCTGCACCTAAGTTTCTCGCAAGAAGTCGAGGATCAATTTTAAACTGACTCCACCAATTTATATGATTTGTAACTATTTCTATAGGAGCATACATTGTCCCTATTAATGAGGTATAAGGTGCGGAACCTAAGTAAAGCCCCATAAGTAGCACGAGTATTGTTGTCTTTTTGTTATTGAGCCACTTTAGTCTGAGCAAATCTGCAAGTAACATCCCCCATAAAAAGGCGACAAAATAAGTTTGAATAAAAACAATAGATAAAACTAAATAAACAATCCATCTTTTTTTCATGTTTGCAAATAAAGCGACAAAACTGAAAACTAAAAACGAACCTGCTAATTCATAGCTCATTGTCCATAAGACTGGGTTGTATGGATGTGATTTAAATCGAAAAAATGGATCAAATATTGCTGCTTTAATTACTGTATATAGATTTGTATCTAAAGCGTAGTAATTCATCTTCATATCTGTCCAAGTTAAGTCCCATATTTCTTGTAAATAAACTAGATTACTAATGATGGCTAAATACACTAAAATGACTGATAAAGCTGCAGGAAGAGCAAGACGAATATATCTCCGAATCGCACTGGAGTGCAATAACTTCTGTAGGGCATCGCGATCATGATCCTGTTCAAACATTTTCACACTTAGTACATAGCCACTTAATACAAAAAATAAACATACTGCAAATTGACCATTGTAAAACAAATTAACTGGCGAATATCCATACCATGTATCCCATTTAGAATGAGCCTGCTCTAGTCTTCCATTTAATGCGGCAGGGTAAAATACCTGTATGTAATGAGATATAACTACCGCAAACGCTGCTAATCCTCTTATTCCATCCAAGTAGATTAATTTCCTCTTAGGTGCCTGTGCCTTCATAATTATGCTGAATGTCCTTTCTTCGTAAAAAACATCTGTCTGGTTAACCACAAGTTATGCTCAAAGTCATTTATGCAAACAAATCTATAAATCTATCCTATTTATGATAACATTTTAAATGGTTAATTGTTTAATTCTCAATAGTATTATTTACACTTCCAGAATTCTCTTGTAACTCAAATACCTTATAAATACGATCATTTATTTTTGCAAAAAGTTTATTTTCATCGAGTTGATAAATTTCTGTCCCGACCGCCAATTCATTTGCAAGTATTTCATCATTAGAATGCTCATGATCATCTGGAACTTTGTTGTTTAAAATCTTTGTTGTAACCCTGCTTACTTTTGGGAAATCATAAAATTTAATTCGAGAAGTGCCCTCATTCCCTATATACATTTGATTTTTGTAAATTAAAATAGATGCTTCGGAAGTGTCAACGTCTCTATTACAGCCTGAAATGGTTATTATTGCGCAGATAAAAATGAAATAGATCATCGTTTTTGGCATTGTATGACTCCTTGACTTTGAAAATTTCATTGCAATAGTTGAGTAGTATCTTTATTTATCCAGAATGTCACTTAATTTATCTAGGTTATGATCTTTAAGAAACTGTAGACTCGTTTCCTCAAGTATTTTTAATGCTTCCACCCACACAGGATCAGATACTTGGAGAGAATATTCATCTTCTGCATATTGATCTTTAAAATGACCAAGTTCGTTAAATATTTTTGTTTTATGAAATAAAGCATCAATTAATTGCGAATTGTACTGACGGAAGGTAGTAATAATATATCGGTTCTCATCACTAATTGGCCTAGAAGGATCAATTTTACTATCAAAGTATGCACTGATTGTGTTTAGAGATTTCTTTAAACTACTAGGTATATATTCGGCAATATAACCCATCTCATAACTTAAGGTTTCAAGCCTAGAGAGGATTGATTGGATATTTTCACTCCGATAAGTTAGTGCAAAGGCTTCTGTTTTAGATCCATCATAACCATAATTTCTGGTGAATTTATTATCAATTAAGATAGTGCGAAAAAGGACTTCGCTTTGTATTAGATCTTCTCTAATGCTATTGAAATCTTGCCTTAATTGTTGGGAAATATAGTTTTTGTAATGTATTTTTGATTGGTGTTCATAATATATACCTACTAGTAAACTGATAATGCAGAGGGTTGCGATTATGAGGATATAATATTTTTTGATAAATATTTTCAGCGAGACCCCTCCCTTGAAATTACATCACTAAGTTTTTGCAGATGTCGCTCCTCTAAAAACTGTGTACTTTCTTTCTCAAGTAATAGAAGTGTTCTTAACCAGACAAGATCAGATACTTGGAGAGCAGATTCCTTATATTTTTCCTTAAAGATTAAGGCATTCTCATAAGGTTGAAATAATTCTGACTTGGTTAATGCCTTAATTAATGCCTTATTATAGGATTGGAACGTTAATAATATTTTCTTGTCCTTGTCAGTAATCGGTTGGTCTGTTTTAACAACTTCAAAAAAATATGTGCTCACTGTAGATAGAGAATCCCCTAAATATTTTGTTGGATATTCGTCTAAATAACCAAAATCTTGGCTTAAGAAAAACCATTTGTCTGTTAATAACATAATGTCACGAAGACGGATATATATGAAATCTGCTTCATTCCTTGTCGCCTGATAATTATATTGATTTGTAGTTAAAATACTATCGTAAAATCTATCAATTTCCATAAATTGATTTGCAATCTTGCTAATATCACTGCGAAGTTGGGATGAAATTTGGTCTTTGTACATTTTTTTTTGCTGATACTCACTGTAGCCTATTGCAATTAGGCAAATAATAAATAGGACAGTAAGTAAAATAAGGTAATGGTTCTTAATAAATAATAAGTGTTTTTTCATACATTTCATCACCTTCTTTATATAATATCTTAACGCATATTACTATATTCCATTAAACCCTAAATAAGGTAAGTGCTTGACTCTAAGCCGATTAAAGAAGCATATAAAAAAGGAATGCTTAGTTTACTTAGCTCCCTAAAATAGCTCAATCTCAGAAATTAATCTTAGTATTTAATTGTTGGAAAATATAGTTTGTGTAACATGTTTTTGATTGATGTTGATACTAAACATATGTTAGTAAACAACTGATGATCATACCTGTGATGACGGTAGTGAAATGTTTATAAATGAGCTGTTTAAGTGTAATCGCCCTTTTTGGAAAGCATTAACTTCATTTGGGAAAACTAACCTTGCTCTAAAGTAACCTTTAGCTCATTTTGTTCAAATCTTTCATTAATAACTAAAGTCCACACCAAGCTTTGACTTGCTTGTAAAACTGTTGCTTCTTTCCTGACCCCATTTTTAAATTCAATATATACTTTTCCTTTAGGAGGTTGAGTCAAAGTCCCATAATAGACAGAGTAGAAGGTTCCACCTAACTCAGAGGCACTATAGTGCCAGTTCAGCTTATTATTATTTTGGTTTAAATAGCCGTTAATACTTGTCTTTCCTTTTTCTTTAGATGGAGGAATAAAAGCCACACCTATATCTTTATGACTCTCTTTTTCAAAAAAAACTATGTATCCCTTTTCTAAACGTAATGTACTTAAAGTGATTATTTTATCCTGTACTATATTTGTATCTATAGCATCTTCTATGTTAGTGGAACAGGATACAAGAAAAATTAGAGAAAGGATAGGTAGCCAAAGTAGTTTCAATATGTTAGTAGTCATAAGTTCCTCCTAAATTATAGTGAAAGGGCCGCAATAATTTTTGCGGCCTTTCAAAATATTATCTTTATAATTAAAGTTGGTTTTTCTGTTTTTTATACACTTTTAGTCTAATCAGGATAGTTTACTCATCTCCAACACATCACCCATCAGATTTTTAAACTTTGTATTCCCCGCATAACTCTCATGTTGAAGACTAATCTCAAATATTTCCATAATACATTTTAGTTTAATATCCTTACTATTGATCCTAATCGCAGATTCTAGACTATCTATAATATAGCGAATCCCTGTGTCTAGTTGTCCTTTGTTTAAATAATAGATTCCCAATTCTCTTAGAAGGTTTGTGTATCTTTCTAAAGTCACTTGATTAGAGATTGTTGATATTTTGGTTTGCTGAGGTTTAAAGGATAGATATTCTTTGAAGCGTTCAATAATGTTATCTACGTCGAGTTTGAACTTATTAGCAACCGTGATAATATGATATATTCCTAAAAATTTCTCATGTTCCAGTGTACTGATGTATTCTACATAGTCAGGTAATACTTCAATTTTTCCATCCCTTAATTGATATAATAAGCGATTAGCCTCTGCCCATTCTTGAAATAGTTCAATAATTTTTAATTCTTCTTGAGTAGGATTATTCACCCATCCAGTATTGGCATACATATCAATATATTCTAATCCTTGCTTATATTGTTCAAATTCAAATTGAACGTGAGCTAATTCCAAATACGCATATAAGATATAAAATAATATTGGTCTATTGTTTTTTAAATTGACGCTACCCTCACCCAATAGCTTATATTGTTTAGATGACTTTTCTAATAAGATTTGGGCATACTGCTGTAAGTTTGTCCATCTTGAAAGAGATATATTTATATTTATTAACTTATGAATTGCTTCCAACTGATACCCTTCCTCTAAGCGTTCCACATAAGGTTCAAATTGATTAACAAGCAATAAGTTATTTTCCATATCATTATTTAACTTCAACGTAAACAATCTATAGTGGCATAAAGCCAGTCGCTCTGAATGTTGATTCCGTTCACTTTCTGCAATCCCTTGGTATAGTTTGATCGCTACTTCCTTTTTTCCTTGAATATAAAAATGCTCCGCCATATCAAATAGCAGAGGGATATAATTTAGATTTTCCAATGTAAGCTGTAATATTTGCTCAATTTCGTAGAGCATATTAAGCTCAGCACATCTTGAAAGTAACGGTCTCAGCCTTCGCCAATCCATGGTTCCTTGTTCAAAATTCTCAGTAATATATAAACTATAAAAGTGACCTTGTTCTAACCCCATACCTGCTGTAACTTGGTCTAGTTGTTTTACTGAAATTGATCGCTTACCACTAATAATGTTGCTAAGTGCACCTACATTCATGTGAATGGAATCCGCAAACTTATTCATAGTTAAGTGATTATTGTCTAAAAAGCGCTGAATAAAAGAAGGAATAGATGATATAGAATTCAAGGGAATCACCTCTAATACTATAAATGCTATAAATAAATTTTTAATTTTTAGGAATAAGAAAAAGAGGATTATTTATTTGAACTAACATGTTTGTTTAAGCTTAAAGCGTTGTCGGTTATATTGGTTGATGAGTTCATCAAGCACCATAGACTGTTGAATGACTTCGGGGTGAATGAGGGAACCACATTCTACTTCGATGTCATATAATTGTTGCCTAGCTTGTTCTATTTTATATTTTAGAAAATCGCAAGAATCCATATATAACACCTCCCTTTATGTAATATTTTAGGATATATTGGCATAAAGTGGGTTAAATATAGAAATGCAATAGGATAAAATAATTAAGACTTTCTGCTTACCTCTAGTACATCATTCATAAGGTTTTTAAAGGTTGGATTCGTTGTATATTCTTCATGCTGTAGGCTAATTTCAAAGATAGCCGTAATGCACTTTAATTTTGTGTTTTTATTGTTAATTTTGATTGCTGATTCTAGGCTTTCAATAACGTACTGGATACCTGTATCCAATTGACCTTTGTTTAAATAATAGATACCTAATTCTCTTAGAATGTTGGTATATCGTTCTATTGCGACTTGTTTCATCATTTTAGAAATTTGAATTACTTGCTTTTTAAATGATAATTCTAGTTGGAAGGTTGAGAGCATATTATCTATGTCTAGGTTATATTTATTTGCTGCTATGACAATATAATACATTCCGATGAACTGTTCATTTTCTCTTGTATTTATATATTCTACATATTTAGATAAGACCTCAACATGACCTGCCATGAGTTGATATAACAGTTGATTCGCGTTAGCCCATTCTTGGAATTGTTGTAATATTACTTTTTCCTCACTGTTTGGCTCAGATACCCATTCTACATCTGTATACATTTTTATAAAATTCAAAGCCTGATCATATTCCTCCAATTGAAAATAAGCATCGCCTAATGACAAATAAGAATATAAGATATAAAAGATTAATGGTCTATCACTGAGTTTATTTTCGTAACTTTTACCGAATATCTTATATTGTTTAGTTGCCTTTTCTAATAATTTTTTTGCAATTTCCTCTGTTTTGTCCCATCTAGAAAGAGACAAATATGTATTTAATAAATAATGAAAGGCTTCTAACTGATAAACTTCCTCTAGTCTCTCTATATATGGCTCAAATTGTGTAGCAAGCAGTAAATTGTTTTCCTGATCGTCATTAAGTCGTAGCCAAAATAATCTAAATTGACATAGAGCTAATCGCTCTGAATGTTGATTTTTTTCACTTTCAGCAATTCCTTTATAAAGTAGAATCGCAGCATCATGTTTTCCCTCATTAAAAAAAAGCTCTGCTATATCAAATAGCAAAGGAATGTAGGTGAGATTTTCAAGTGTGAGCTGTACAATACGTTCTATATCCTCCAACCTATGTAAATCAGCACATCTTTTTAAGAGTGGTTTTATCTTTCTCCAATCCATAATTTCTTGTTCAAAAATTTCAGTAGTATATAAACTATAAAAGTAACCTTCCTCTAACCCCATACCTGCTGTAATTTGGTCTAGTTGCTTTACTGAAATTGATCGCTTACCACTTATTATATTGCTAACAGCGCCTACGTTCATCCCAATGGAGTCTGCAAATTTATTCATGGATAGGTGATTTTGTTTAAGAAAGTCCTGTATGAGGGTACGAATGGTAGGAGTTAAATTCAAGAGATACACCTCTTTAAATTCTATAATACTGTTTAATTTTTTGTATAAAATAACAACAAAGTTATTATGTAATATTTTAGTGTTAATTATCATAAAAAATGATTGTTTAATTTTCGCAATATAAATAAAAGGATGCATTAATTATCGCATGCATCCTTTCGAACTTTATAAAGTTCCAATTCCATGGTTGTGTAAGTTCATAATAATGGGTTCATCATTATTACGAATGTTTACATCTGTGTTTGCTGGTGGTGTTAAGATTAAAAAACATGTTGATAAGGTCACAATATAAATTAATTTTTTAACCCATTTTTTTTTCATTTAGCTTTAACACCTCTTTAATAAGTTGTTTATATGTGTTTTGTGCTTGGACTGATGCTGAACTCCGATGTTGTTCATAAATTGCTATGCATTGCAACATTGCATTCTCATTATTAATTTTAATGGCTAATGCAAAACTGTTTATAAGATAATGAATTCCTTTATCTGGGTCATTCCTCTTTAAATAGTAAATTGCTAGTTGTTTAGAGAAATCAGTATATTGACTTAACATAACATGTTCACTTTTTTTCCCAATAGAATTGTCCTGTTTTCCAAAATTCAAATACTTAGAAAATCTAGTGAGAACGTCATCAATGTCTAATTCAAACTGATTAGCAACGGTTACTATAGTATAAACACCAATAAATATTTCTTTTTCTCTATCAGCAATATATTCTATATATTGAGGTAAAACTTCGAGCTGTCCTGCCATTAATTGATATACATAACGATTAGCCACTGCCCAACTTTGAAATTGCTTAATTATGCGTTTTTCCTCATCATCAGGATCTTTTATCCAATCTACGTTGTCATACATCTCCACATATTCAAGTGACTTTGAAAATTGGTTTAGTTGGTAATGAACATAACCAAAAACCAAATAAGAATTTAATATATAGAATATCAAAGGGTGTGAATGATTTTTATTACAATTTTTTTGACCCATGAGCTTATATTGTTTTAAAGCCTTCTCTAACAATCTTTCCGCATTTTGCTCAACCCTGTCCCATCTTCTCAAAGAAATATTTATATTCAACAACTCATTTATGGCATCCAACTGATAATCCTCATCTAATCGCTCCACAAAAGGCTCGAAATACGTGGCTACAAGCAAGTTGTTCTCCTGATCGTCATTCAATCTTAATAAAAACAAGCGATATTGGCACAATGCCAAGCGCTCTGAATGTTGGGTTCGTTCGCTTTCTGCGATGTTTTCGTAGAGGAGAATTGCAGCTTCCTTTTTACCCTCTTCAAAAAACTGCTCTGCTAAATCAAAAAGTAATGGGATGTAGTTTAAATTGTCCAACGTATAACGCAAAATAAGCTCCACATCTTCTAGTCGATTTAACTCCGCACAGCGGCGCAAAAGGGGACCAAGACGCCTCCAGTCGGGGCTTTCCTGATCAAAGCATTCCTTAATATATAAATCGTAGTAGTGGCCTTCCTCTAAGTCCATTCCTGCTGTAATACGGTCTAGTTGCTGAACTGCAATCGGGCGATTGCCACTTAAAATATTACAAATGGTTCCCGCATTAATCCCGCTTATATCTGAAAATTTATTAATCGATATCTCATTTTCATCTATAAATTGTTGTAGGTATGTTCGAATGGTAGGCATCACAGCCAAGAGAAGCACCTCTTTTACATTTAATCCATAAAATAGCAATCTATAATACTATATTATGGATCATAATTACATTCGTCAACATTTCCTATCTTTGGTATTACCCATGTAGATCGTGTAGAGTGTGTAAAACCTCCATATATTCCTTCTTACTTATTTGATAATTGGGATAATAATCTGCAGAGCCTTGAAATAGCCCACCTGCGATGCAAGCGATCATGCAGTCACCCCAGTTTGTGTATTTACTTTGTAAAGTTCTAGCTGCTGCAATCACGTTGGACTGACGCTCACTCTTTGATAAGAAACCTAATACATTACCAATATACTGAAGTCCAATATACGTGATGTAATCATAGGCTAATATACCTGAGCTACTTAATATGTTTTGATATTGCAAAATAATTCGTAGCTTCTCCTGCTCCTGCTCAACAAGCTCAGCCTTTTCTATATAACTAACTAGTTGTTCATAAGGAAAGGTAGCTAGCTTGGCAGAGTATTGCTCATATTCTGCTCGATAACCTTGTTCTAATAGCCAAGAAGCTTGGAGGGAAAAGGAGGAGAAATCCTCAATATCCCATTTATATAGCCAGTTCAATAAAGTTTCCCTATCAAATAGCTCCAATTCGTCCCACCTACGCATACCATCACGATATACGCCTTCAGCTAAATACCAAATATCAGATAAATATTGGATGAAATGCTCGGTATCATAGTGCTCAATTGTCATAAATGTCCCTCTTTATAATGTGATTTCCTAAATTATTTAAAAAATATATACAAGAAGACAATCACCATAACAATGCCTACAAATTGCATAAATCGATCATAGTTTCTATAAAATTGTACTGTTTTATATTCTTTGATCAGCTCAAACCGGAATAAAAGCTCATTGATTTTAAACAAATGTCCATTTGGAGCATCTGGCATCTTTTGTTGAAGTGCACGAAGCTGTTTTCGTGCTAATTTCTCTTGCTTCATATAAATAAAGCATTCTGCTAGTTTTATTTTCGCATCCATATTTTGAGGCCAATACATTTTGATATGGAGATATACGCCTGCGGCTTCTGTGTAGTTGTCATTGTTAAAAAGGAGGTTCGCCTTATACATATACCCGTCTATTTGCTTAGGTGCAATCTCGATTAGCTTTTCTGCTAAGGAAAGTGCCTGCTCAATATGTTTATACTGAAGCTCACATTCTAGTAATAAGCGAATAACGTCTTGGTCTTGATCATAGATAGCATAAGCTTGCTTCAAATAATAACGTGCTTCTATCCATGATTGTTCTTGTAACGCTCGATAACCTTGATCTCTTAATTGTACAAAGCTCGCCCCCTGCTGTCCGTTAAGAGTTAATAAGCCATCGTAACTTAAGGCAGGTTCGTTAAGCTGTGACAAGTAATAAGCCTGAAAGTCAGGGAAATGCTCATGGATATAAGCACTATACTTGCGATCCTCACTCCAAAACGCCTTGAACTCAAACAACTCTTCAATGGTGAGCCATACCTGCTGGGGTAAATAGCGATGTTGGTCCAACACTTCAATTAGGTTCATGATAAGCGCTGTGCGATGCTGTAAATCCCAACATATATCGCTATCAAAGAGGGTACGCCATTTTTCAAGCTGAAGACGGGACGGAAAATCGTTATAAAGCTCAACAAGCTGCTTTTTAAAGTTAGATAAGAGGAGGTCAGCTCGCCCTGATGCCGTTATTAATGGTGAAGCTACATCTTCGTTCTCCTGATTGCTGTACTGCGGTGGTTCATGCCCATCACCCTGTAGCCACAGGCGAGGTGGCGTTAAAATGTGATTATCCATATTATCGAGAACATTCATAGCGTTAGCGTTCTTGAGAATATCACCATTCTGAAAATCCTCCTCTTCCTGAGGTTCAGAAAAAGGAGGGGAATATACCGCGTGTGCCTTAATCTCCGTCATAATTTGCTCATAGGCTTGGCGTAATTGCTGGTAGCCCTCAGGATCTTCTTCTGGATGATACCGCTTTAGCTGCTGGGCGTAAGCACGCCGAATCGCCTTGGCATCATGGGTCGGTTCAAGCTGAAGTCGTTTCCAAGGTGACATCGATTAGATTTTCCACCTTTCCATGTTGTCTAAGTTTTGCTTCAACACTGCCGCCTCACTGCGAATCAGCGTATCATCCTGCGTAGCGAGTACACGTTCAAATTCATAGGTTAGCTGAGCGATATATTCACGCTCTTGTCCAATGTATTCCTCATATAGTCGCTCACATCTTGCCAACAATAGACGGTTTTCACTGCGATCACGTGGATGGATTTTAAGATGGGCTAATTCTTGCAACCTAGCTTGGATCGCCTCAGGTGTAGATTGCCCTGGATTTTGCTCAATCACGATCGTTTTTCGCTCCTGAGTCTTCACCACAGTCACTTCAACCTCTAATACGCCGTTAATATCGTAAGTATATCTCACATCGATCGATTGCTCGCCACGCTCAGCCTTAGGTACGGCAACCTGTAGCTCACCAATTTTCACATTATTTTTTACGAGGCGACTTTCACCTTGATACACCTCTACTGAAATGATGCTTTGTTGATCATGAGCAGTATATAACCGTTCTACCCGACTAACAGGGATTGGCGTGTTGCGCTCAATAATTGGTAAGAAATACCCGCTATCAACAGACCCGTTATTGCTTCTTCTTATCACATCGGTTCCCAGTGTATATGGACATACGTCAGTCAAAATCATTTCCTTTAAGCTAACATTACGTTCCTTTAGCGCGACCTGAATCGCAGCACCTAATGCAACGGCTTCATCTGGATTAATATTGAAATTAGGGAGACGCCCAAAAATTTTACTCACAATCGTTTTGATGACGGACATTCTTGTTGCGCCACCAATCAGAATAATTCCATCAATGTCAGATGGCATTAAGGAAGCATCTCGTAGGGCACGCTCCACAGGATTACGCAGGCGAAGCAACAGCGAACTACATACTTGATCAAATTGCTCCTTTGTAACGCTCAGTGTATAGCTTTGCTCCTCGTAGTTTAATTCCATTTGTCCCGTCATATTTTGGGATAAGCTCAGCTTACATAATTCCGCTTGCTTTTGAAGTGCAGATTGAGTTTTATGTGGCATTTCATTAAAGTTTAGCTTATGGGACTCCACAAAATGAGACATCAACACATTCGTAAAGTCTTCGCCACCAAGATAGTTATCGCCCGCAATTGCTTGTACCTGCATGACACCCTCGAAGTAATCTAACACCGACACGTCAAAGGTTCCGCCACCAAGGTCAAACACAAGAAACTTCGTATCCGCGTCCTGCAAATGAAGACCATAGGAAACAGCAGCAGCAGTGGGTTCACTAATGAGTCGTTCCACATGTAATCCTGCTAGATTTGCGGCGCGTTTCGTTGCTTTACGTTGGGCATCATTAAAATAAGCAGGTACACTTATGACCGCCTCATCAATGACCTCACCTAGAAAAGTTTCCGCATCTGATTTTAACGAACGCAAAATAAAAGAAGATAAGTCCTCTGGAGATAAAGTTAGATTGCCAAGCTGATACATTTTTTCTGTTCCCATATATCGTTTAAAGGCAGAGACAGTGAGCGAAGGATGTGTAATCAAGCGTTCTTTTGCAATCTGTCCCACTAAAATTTCATTATTTTCATCTACACTGACGATCGAAGGAGTTAAAAATTGGCCGAAGGCATTAGGGATCAGTGCTGGGCCTTCCTCTGTCCAGTAAGCAGCTAAGCTGTTGGATGTACCTAAATCAATACCGATTTTTGCCATAATATTACCTACCTCACATTACATAGTCTTAGTATTTTATTTCGGAAAATAAAGGAATAAAAATGAGATCAAAGACCCAAAAAGCAGGATGAAATCCTAAAATCATACTTTTAAATTGCTATAGAGATAACAATACTACGTTTACCTACAGCGACATGATATACTACTACACAGATTACTTACCCAAATAATAACCTATTGGAGTTGATTTTTTAAATGAGTTCAACGTTAAATGAAAAAGAATTAGTAACATATATTGTAGAAGAAACAACCGCTACCCCTGAGCAAGTTCGTCTTGTATTAAAACATGAAGCAGCTTATCTTGATAACGCACATAAGGGTGGAGCGAAGGAAGTAGATGTTGATTTTGATGATGTCGTTGATTATGTGCTTAGCCGCCGCGATGTGAAGTTGAGTGAGTTATTGGTGGAGGAAATTTTGGAAGCAGAAATGGATTATTTGATGGACAAAGGTTTAGCAGGTTACGAGGATTAATGATGAGATCCCTCTATTGTATCGGTATCGTTGTTGCCTTAATGGTATCAGGATGTTCAGTGCAGGGGGAAGCTGCTACCTCAATGGCGCAGAATCGCTCAGTCAATACAGTGGTACAGGCTACGTCTGAATCAACAGGTAAAGCAGAACAAAATATCAATATTAAGAAAAAATTGATACCTACTGTAGTGGAAGGGACATATGCTAAACCAGATTATACGGCTGTGAATAATGGGAGTGCTATCGTATCTAAGCTAGGTGATAATTTGTACCATATTGATGTCTCCATGGCATCAGGCTATGCTCATCATACAGGAGAGATTACGTCTGATTTTTCATGGAATGGGGAGCGTTTTGTATTAAAGGATGAAGAGTATGCTGGGATAGAACTGTTCTTTACCTCAGATGGCTTACGTATTGAGTATGAAGATTCTATTAAATATGGTGGGCTAAATGCTGAGCCTAAAGGCACTTACTACTTGCAAAACACGATAGAAGATCATGTTCCCTTTCTAAATACTGTTTATGATGCTGTGAAGCTTCCAGAAAAATATCGCCAAGGGCAAAGTGATTTATATATTTATAATATTGGAGATCATCTTAATAAAATTGTGTATGTTCAGGCCTATGACATGTCACTTCCTGAAGGGATGATGCAGGAGTATGTTGCAATCTATGACCCCGCACAAGGCAAGGTGAACTTTGTTGGCGAGCCAGATCGCTATAATTATTTCCAGCTTAGTTCTATACTACGAGAGCAGGGTGCAACTGATGATGTCATCTATGAGGTGCTTTGTAAGCCATATGCAGATCGATGGGTTAAGTTGAAAATGGCGCTAATAGATGAGGGGAATACAGCAATACGTGATGATGACAACTTCAAACTCAGTGTAGAACAAGCCTTTTATATTGTGACTGGGGTAGAGGGCAAAACGATCCTACAAAATAATTTGCTTGATAAAAAAACGATCGGTTCGACGTTTGTTCAAGAGGTGGATCATTGGGATGAAAATAAAGTTATGATCCACACTTATGAGTTGGCTGCAAATAGTAATGGAAATGAGCATTTAGCTATCGGTGATTGGCTTGAGGTGGATAGAGCCACAGGGAAAGTTCGAAATTCACTTATTAATAATAAGTAGGCAATAATTTTGCTGTGAGGTGAAGCCAAGTGGCACATAATATACTGCTTGTTGATGATGATAGTTCAATCGTAGATATGCTGACAGGTTATTTAATCAAAGAGGGTTATGCTGTAACTACCGCTAGTAATGGGGAAGAAGGGATCAGCCAATTCCAGAGTAAAAAGTTTGATTTGCTCATTGTTGATATTATGATGCCGAAGCTGGATGGGATTGAAATGATCAAAATCATTAGAGAAAGTAGTCCCATTCCTATTCTTATTATGTCTGCTAAGGATAATGATATTGATAAGGCGATTGGACTTGGTTTTGGTGCAGACGATTATATTGCCAAACCTTTTTCACTTATTGAGATAACAGCAAGAATTAAAGCTGCGATTCGCCGAGCTACCTTATATGCGAAGCATGATCTGCACAATGAACCAGAGGTCGTGGCTAGCCAAGTGCTTGATTTAGGCCATGCTATCGTGGATCTAGATCATTATTTGGTTAAAAAAGGGAATGATGAAATACAGCTCACCTCTAAGGAAGCAGATATTCTCAAGCTTTTTCTGAAAAATCCTAATCGTGTTTTTACGAAAGCGCAAATCTATGAGTTCATTTGGCAAGACGATTATATGGGCGACGAGAATGTTATTAATGTACATATTCGGCGTTTACGGAGTAAGATTGAAGAGAATCCTTCAGAGCCAAGGCATCTTAAGACATTATGGGGAATCGGCTACAAATGGGATGGACTATCATGTTAATGATCCTTTTGGTTAGCATTATCGTCCTGCTATTGATTTTACTTTACCAGCAATATAATTATAATCGAAGACGCAATCGACAGCTTGAAGAAATACACCATAAGCTTGCCTCTATCATTTCGGATAGTCCCCAGGAGAAGTTACTACTATACACTACAGATAAACAATTAACCACGTTGCTCTCTGATATTAATACTGTGTTAGAGCACAATCAACGTATTTTAGGAGATCATAAAAGAACAGAGCAATCCATACGCAGAATGTTATCTAATATCTCGCATGATCTGAAAACACCGCTGACCGTCGTATTAGGCTACATTGAACGTATGAACTTGGACACAGAGATGTCTACCGAAGAGCGAACTGAGTCATTAAAAAAAGTGCAGTGGAAAGCAAATGAGCTGATGGATATGATTCAGCAGTTTTTTGACTTAGCTAAGCTGGAGGCGGGGGATCAACCGTTACCGTTGACAAAAGTACACTTAAATGAGCTTTGTCGCCGTAGCATCCTTCAGTTCTATGATGATATGACAACTCAAGGTATTCAGGCGGAGATTGATATTCCCCAAGCGCCGTTATACGCACATGCTAATGAAGGTGCATTAGATCGCATCCTGGATAATTTAATTTCCAATGCGCTACGCTATGGTAGTGAGGGTAAGATGCTAGGTATAAGTCTTAGGCAAGATGAAAAGTGGTTATATATTGAGGTGTGGGATCGAGGTAAAGGCATTCATGAGGCGTATCATAGCCGTGTTTTTGAACGAATGTATACGCTGGAGGATTCACGTAATAAATTGTACCAAGGTAGTGGATTGGGACTGACCATCACGAAACGCCTTGTTCAAAATATGGGGGGCGAAATTACTTTATATAGTAGACCATACGACAAAACCGTGTTTACTGTTAAATTGAAGAGATTAAATTATTAGCTTATGGCAGGTAGGAAATTACCTTGTCGTGGGCTATTTTTTTAGACTTATATATCGGTGATTAATAAGGTTTATTTTCAACAATATCGGCTCATCTAAAAAATCAGAACTTGACAATAGGCAAGCGAAGCGGAGGAGCAGAGAGATGGTGGAAAAGCGATAGCGTCCGCCTTTAAAGTCCCACTTTTATCATTTCAAGATAAGTTATAAAAGAAAGTGGGACTTTAACAGCGGTTGAAACCACTCTCTGCTACGTAGCCTCCCACTCCAAAGATTGTCAAGTACTGATTATTATATTGAGCCACAAAATCCAACTTAAGAATTAAGTAAGAATTGATTAATAATTTAGAATGGATTGTCTTTTACAATAGATAACATAAGAGCTTAGAAGTGAAGGAGAGAGAGCAAAGCCTATGAGTTATATGATTAGAACAATTCAGTTGACAAAGGTATTTAATAATAAAGAAGTCGTCTCCAATGTAAATATGAATGTGAAGCAAGGCGAGATTTATGGTTTTCTTGGACCAAATGGGGCAGGGAAAACAACCGTTATGAAAATGATGACCAATTTAATCAAACCCACCACAGGTGAAATCGAACTGTTTGGACAGAAGCTTACAGCCAAGTCCTATCTTCAACTAGGGCGAATGGGCAGTATTATTGAGGTTCCTGTTTTTTATGACAAGCTAAGTGCGAAGGAAAACCTTGACCTTCATTGTGAGTATATGGGGTACCATAACAAGAAAGCGATGAAAGATGCCTTAGAGCTTGTAAATCTTCAGCATATCGGGGATCAAGCTGTGCGTGAGTTTTCATTAGGGATGAAGCAGAGACTTGGCATTGCTAGAGCAATTATAACGAAACCCGAAATTTTAATTTTGGATGAGCCTATTAATGGATTAGACCCTGTTGGAATTAAAGAAATTCGTGATTTGTTCAAGATGCTGTCCAAGGAATATGGGATTACTTTATTAGTATCTAGCCATATGTTAGGGGAAATGGAGCAAATGGCAGATACGATTGGGGTCATCAATCATGGCAAGCTTATTCAAGAGGTATCTTTGGAAGAGGTCAAAGAGAAAAATACGGACTATATTGAAATTACCGTTCGAGATAGCAAGGTTGCAGCATTTGTATTGTCTAATCAGTTGAACCTTTCCAATTTTAAGGTCATAAATGAACATATATTACGTGTATACGAAACTCGTATTCCACAAAATGAACTAAATAAAATACTTGTCATGCATGATGTGGAGATTGAATCAATTTATAGTAAAAATAGTTCCTTAGAGGATTACTTCTTATCCTTGTTAAATGGAGGACCACCATATGCTTAGTATTATGAAACTCGAAATGCAAAAGTTTAAAATGCGAGGAAGTGTGATTGGTGCATTTGTCGTGACATTTATCTCGATGGCAGCCATTATTCTCATGAATTTAGATGAAGATGTGAGAATGAATAGCTATGAGGAAACAATGAGTCTGATCAATAATATAGTTTCATGTATATTTATTATCTTTGCAGCAGCATTAATTTCTAAATATATTATTAGTGAGTACAAGGATAAAACCATTACAGTGTTATTTATGTATCCAATTCCAAGGCAAAAAATTATGATTGCAAAGCTTCTTATTATTTTGGCCTTTACGTTTATCTTTGGCATTATTAGCAAACTGATAATCTATACAGCGTTTTATTTCTTTAATCAATTTGTACACTTTTTTGAACATGAGATGACAAGTGCTTTGGTATGGAGATATGGAGCGAAGATAGTTATTGACTCCTTATTAATGAGCTGTGTTAGTCTGATTCCACTCTATTTTGGCATGCGTAAATATTCAATTATTACCACAATTCTATCGTCTTTATTAGTGGCAAGCGTGTTGTACTCCAATGTGTCCTTTTCGGATTCCAATTTTGCGTTAAGTAACATTGTTATGATTCATATCCTAGTTTCAATTATTGGTTTACTTATTGCGTATAGTGCCATTTATCGGATTGATCAAAAGGACGTGTTGTAATGGAGGACAACCACATGCTTAATATTATGAAATTAGAAATGAAGAAATATAAAATGCGAGGGACTGTGATTGGTGGATTCATCACGACCTTGATTTGGATGGCGTTCATTATTCTTATAAATTACGATGAAGAATCGGTTATGAAGAACTATGAGGATGTAATCGGGTTTATTAATATTACAGTCTCATGTACATTTATCATCTTTGCAGCAACATTAATTGCTAAATATATTATTAATGAATACAAAGACAAAACGATTACGGTGTTATTTATGTACCCGATCCCGCGGAAAAAATTCCTTATTTCAAAGCTTATTATTATTTCTGCCTTTACGTTTATCTTTGGTATTATTAGCAAACTTATCATTTTCTCAGGAGTGTATTTCTTTAATCAGTATGCTCACTTTTTTGAACAAGAGCTGACAAGTAATTTTCTATGGAAAAATGGAGTGGAACTGATTATTAATTCATTTTTGATGAGTTGTGTTAGTCTGATTCCACTCTATTTTGGGATGCGTAAACATTCTGTTAGTACAACCATCGTATCTTCTGTAATTATTTCACTTCTGTTGTATTCCAATGTGTCTGTGTCTGGTTCGAATTTTACATTGAGTAGTATTGTTATCATCCCTACCATTGTTTCAATTGTTGGTTTACTTATTGCGTATAGCGTGATTCATCGTATTGAGCAGAAGGATGTAGTGTAATTGAGTTGAAAACAGTACTTGACCGCTAACTAAAACTAGCGAAGAAACAGAGAAATCCTAAAGAATAACAATCGCAAGAACTCTCTGGATCGTAGCTACGAGCCTCCAATCGTTGGTCAAGTACAAATTTTTAAATATAGCCACAGCTTTATCGTAATTTATGCCGATCTATTTCAAATTGGCGAGCATAGCGGCGTTCGAGATACTTCTGCAATATCCCTATGCCGATACATAGTAACCAATAAATGAGGGCTACCAAGACATACATCGACATGTAATCAAAGGTTCTGCCTCCAACGTTCTTTGCTTTTAAAAAAATATCTGGGATTGAAATCATCGCGACTAGCGATGTTCCTTTTAGCAAATCCATCGCAACGTTGCTTAATGCGGGGATGGAAATACGAAAGGCTTGTGGCAAGATGATCAAGTTTAGTGTTTTCGTAAAACTAAAGCCTAGCGCATAAGCAGCGTCCCATTGTCCACGCTCTATACCAGCAATTGACCCTCGATAAATCTCACCAATAAATGCGCTACTCGTTAGCGTAAAGCAAAGGATTGCGGCGGCTAATTCTGGCAAGTGGTAGGGTAGTCCAAAGTACAATAAAAATAGCAACACTAATGCAGGTACTCCCCGAAAGAAAGACAGATAAACAGCAACGACTGCCTTCACCAATCTACTAGGGAGCATCCCCAAAAATACAAGCAAGATGCCCACAACATTCCCAGCTAGAAAAGAGCTAATTGCAATCCCTAATGTATATCCTAGACCCGAAAGTAAAAAAGGAATGGATTCTAACATTAAGTTGAAGTCAAGTCTTGGAATATACATTAGTTTTTTGTTTCAACCGTTTTTACTGGTTTATCTGATTTTACAGAAATGTCAGTTTGGAAATATTGCTCGGAAATTTTTTTGAAAGTGCCGTCTTTTCGCATTTCCTCAAGTACAGTATTGATCTTTTCACGAAGTGCAATATGCTCTTTTACAAATAAAAATCCGGTTTCATTTGGATTAAAGTACACGTCTTCTAAAATTTTAACAGGCACATTAGGTAGTGCTGCTAATGCCATCTTTTGCAAATAGTAATCGTTAAGAATTACATCTGTACGACCATTAGCGACATCGGTTAAATATTGATCATTTGTTGCGTTATCGTACGATACAGGGGTTGCGCCGTATTTCTCAGCTAATTGCATATAACTTGTGTTTGGTTCGCCTGCCGCCTTTTTCCCAGCTAAATCCTCTAAGGAAGCAATACCTGAATTATCACTCTTGCGTACGATCATGCTATCAAAGGAGTATTTAATAGGACTCGATAAGCTAAATTTCTTCTCACGATCTGCATTTATGCCAAAATCATTAGCGGCAAAATCGGCTTCGCCTTTGGTCAAAGAAGCAATTTGTCCATCCACATTGTATTGTTTAAATTGAATCTTAACACCTAAGCGATTAGCAACCTCTTTGGCTATGTCTACGTCATAACCCACTAATTCATTTTTATCATTGAAATAAGAAGAAGGGTACAAGGTTCCAGAAGTGGCTACAGTTAAAGTTTTCTCCTGTTCTACTTTACTTAAGCTTTGGTCTGAGCTGTTATTACTGTTACAGCCACTAAGTAAGAGAGCTCCTAACACTCCAATTGTTAATAGTTTTGTCCACTTTTTCATTATTTTCACCTTACCCATTCTTATAATTTGTAAAAATTTTAACAAACTGTTATATAACAATTCATATGCTATTTCATTTAAAACAACTATAGCGGAAACAAGATTATTTTTCAATATGAGTATAACAGTTTTAATGAAATTATAATCTGTATTATAAGGTAAATTGTAAATTTCTTTCAAATACATACTTTAAGTGATAGGTAAACTCTCCTTGCATCCTCCGCTACTATGTATTACAATATAGCCAACACTATTTTGCATTGCAAGATAGCTTCCCAAATGAGGTGAATGACATTGATTCCATCCCAGATGCTAAAGGGAACACTAGAAGGCTGTATTTTAAAAGTGATCAGCTTTACAGAAACATATGGCTACGAAATCTCTCAGCAATTGCAGGCATATGGCTTTGTTGATATTTCTGAGGGAACAATTTATCCACTATTGTTACGTCTCGAGAAAAATGGTTTAATTTCAGCACAATATCGACAATCCGCAGTAGGACCCAAACGTAAATATTTTTCCATTACGCCTGCGGGAGAGGGAGAGCTGGAATTATTTTTAGGACATTGGCAGGAATTACAGCAAGCCGTTAATAAACTGTTTCAGATTGGAGGACAACAAGATGTACAAGGAAATGAAGGAGCTTAGAAAGCTGAACAACAAGCTAGACAAAAAGCTAGCACCTGAAAATAACAAGGTTTTAACTGATATTATTGTTTACTTACGTGGGGCTAAAATTTCGGAATATAATCAGGAGCTTATTAGACAGGACTTACTGGAAATGGTATTGTCTGCGCAGGAACGGGGGGAAGATATCGCATCCGTCATTGGAGAGGACTATAAAAGCTTCGCTGACAATATTGTAGCGAATGTACCAAAGCTAACTTGGAAGGATCGAATGATAGAGATGTTGGATATTATTTTGTTATCTTCCTCTATTTTAGGTCTAATATTTTTAGTAACATCTAAAGATACTTTTTCAATTGTTCGGAATTGGTTTGCAGGTGAGCCTGCTCAGTACAGTATCTCTATCTCATTGGGGGCATTAACTGCTTATGGACTGATTATCATTTGTTCCATTCTTCTCATTCATTTGGTGACTAAAACGTCTTTTGATTATTTAAGCAAACGTAACATTATTAGAATTGCCCTCCTAGATGTGGTGTTTGTGGCTGTGACTGTGTTGCTGGCATGGGTAGGAAGGAATACAGTTTTTACAGTTCATTTTGCCATCGTTTGTATGTTGGTTGTCGTTTTATTTGTATCACATAAGGTTTTGGAACGATATTGTAAATAAACAAAATGAATCAAGCCCAACGGTGTTGAGAAATCAACATGGTTGGGCTTTTTAATGTAGTGAATATTATGTCTCTTATATTACGTGGACTACTTTTGCTACCCCTGTGCGCACAGCCGCGTCAATTACAGCCTTACGAATGTAATCAACGACATTAGGATCAAATGCATTTGGAATAATGTACTCCGCATTACGTTTCTCATCCGAAACCGCAGATGCAATCGCTTGTGCCGCCGCCAGCTTCATTTCATCATTAATGTCACTTGCACCACAATCCAAGGCAGCTCTAAAAATACCAGGGAAGCATAACACATTGTTAATTTGGTTCGGGAAATCTGAACGTCCTGTCGCCATAATTTTTACATAAGGTGCTGCTAGTGCAGGATCAATTTCCGGAATAGGATTGGCCATTGCAAATACGATCGGGTCTTGTGCCATTTGCTTCACATCTTCAACGGTGAGTACATTTGGTGCGGATACGCCAATGAAAATGTCAGCGCCTTTGATACAATCAGATAAGGCTCCCTTTTCCAGTTTCGGATTGCTGATGTTTGCAAATTCGGTCCAATGTGACTGCGCATACGTATCTAGTCGGTTAATCGCACCAGCACGATCTACGCCAATTAAATTAACTGCACCTGCTTTCAGTAGCATTTTAGAGATGGAGATCCCTGCTGCACCACAGCCATTTACAACGATTTTAACGTCTTTTATTTTTTTATCTACAACTTTGAGCGCATTTAGGATACCTGCTAACACAACAATGGCTGTTCCATGCTGATCATCGTGAAAGACAGTAATATCTAATTCTTCTCTCAGTCTACGTTCAATTTCAAAGCAACGTGGAGACGCAATATCTTCTAGATTAATCCCCCCAAATGAAGGTGCAATTGCTTTAATGGTAGCAATAATTTCTTCCGTATCCTTGGTATCTAAACAAATCGGTACTGCATTGACATTAGCGAAACGCTTAAACAAAGCTGCTTTTCCTTCCATGACAGGCATGGCAGCTTTGGGTCCAATGTCTCCAAGTCCAAGCACTGCTGTACCATCACTCACAATAGCAACTGTATTTTGCTTGGTGGTGTATGCGTAAGCTTTGCTCTCATCCTCGGCAATGACTTGGCACACTTTAGCTACACCAGGCGTATACACCTTAGCTAAATCCTCCATCGATTCAATAGGGTGCTTTAACGTTGTCTCCATTTTTCCGCCTAAATGTAGCTTCATGATCTCATCAATATTGCTCATTTTTTGTGCCTCCTAGTTCATAGTTAGAATGTAGACTTTTCCGAATATTTAATGCTAAAGAAAAGGATAAACAATTTATAAATGGTGAATTTTGTAGTATGTATTAATCATAGATCACTTAATGTTCGTCTTTTTGTGTAATCGCTCATTTATGCTTGATTAAAACATATTCCAACGTAAATGGAAAGTATAAATGTATAAAACTCATCTTTTGCATAAATTTAGAAACCCAATTATAATCGTCATGAATAGATGAATAATAAAATTTCACTTTCCCTATAAAGGAGAATGTACACATGCGGATGGTTGACCTGATTGCGAAAAAAAGAGATGGGCATGAATTAACAACAGAGGAAATTCAATTTTTTATTAAAGGATATACTGAGGATGAGATTCCAGACTATCAAGTCAGTGCGCTTGCAATGGCAATCTACTTTCAAAATATGACGGAACGAGAACGTGCCGATTTAACGATGGCGATGGCGCATTCTGGCGATATGATCGATTTGTCAGCTATTGATGGCGTCAAGGTAGACAAGCATTCCACAGGGGGAGTTGGGGATACAACCACATTAGTATTAGCTCCGCTTGTTGCAGCATTGGACGTTCCTGTGGCAAAAATGTCGGGGCGTGGTCTAGGACATACAGGAGGAACCATCGATAAGCTAGAATCGATTCCAGGCTTCCATGTAGAGATCAAGACGGAGGAGTTTATTGGGCTTGTCAATGAGCATAAGCTCGCAGTTATTGGGCAATCGGGCAATTTAACCCCTGCGGATAAAAAGCTATATGCATTGCGTGATGTTACTGCAACAGTTAACTCAATTCCACTCATCGCAAGTTCGATTATGAGTAAAAAAATTGCGGCAGGTGCAGATGCGATTGTATTAGATGTAAAAACAGGCGCAGGCGCATTTATGAAAACGATTGAAGAGTCTAAGGAATTGGCACAAGCAATGGTGAACATCGGCAATCAAGTGGGTCGTAGAACGATGGCGGTCATCTCTGACATGAGTCAGCCTTTAGGACGTGCAATTGGAAATGCGCTTGAAGTGCAGGAAGCGATTGATACGCTTCGTGGAGAAGGCCCTGAGGACTTGACTGAGCTATGCCTAATCTTAGGCAGTCAGATGGTATTATTAGCGAATAAGGCTAGCTCATTAGAAGAAGCCAAGCAAATGCTACAGGAAGCGATTACTAGCGGCAGAGCACTTGACAAGTTTAAGCAATTTATTATTAATCAAGGCGGAGATGCCTCAGTAGTAGATGATAAGGAGCGTTTGCCACAGGCACAATTTATCGTGGAGGTTCCTGCCAAAACCGCTGGTTATGTGACGGAAATCGTGGCAGATGAGCTTGGTACAGCGGCAATGTGGCTTGGTGCTGGACGTGCAACGAAGGACTCTGAGATCGATCTTGCAGTTGGCTTGATGCTCGATAAAAAGGTAGGCGATCGTGTGGAGGAAGGCGAAACACTCGTTACGATTCATACGAACAAGATTGACATTGATCATGTGATTGAAAAAATATATGATAACATAACAATTGGGGAACATGCCGAAGCGCCAGTATTAATTTATGATGTGATTACAAATTAAATATAAGTAGATGTGTTTCAGGAGTAGGTGTGGAGATGATATTTCTCCTCACCTTTTTTAATTTCTAGTTAAGTTAATTGACGAGCAGCATTCATTTCCTACCGCAAAATATTTTGAGAAAGTTAACATAAATTAGAAATCTATATTTAGGAAACTGTTTAATTTTGGTCAGATTTTAATATTATAAATTAACCTTCTATGACCGATATAATATACACAATTTTATAGGAGGTTTTATATGAATAATTGGCTTCTGAAACCATTTGCCGCAACGATGTCCCGACTTAAATACGCCCAAAAATTTATCTTGCTGAGTGTGATTATGGTGATTCCATTGATCTTACTCCTAGTCAGCTTGTTATCTGAGCTTCAGGGCGATATTCAGACAGCCAAAAACGAAAGAACTGGAGTTAATTACATAAAGTCAATTTTTCCAGTTGTTATTCAGGTTCAACAGCATCGTGAGGTTGCTGATGAATTTTTGAATGGGGATACCTCCGCCAAGGCTAAGCTTGAAGAAATTGAAAAACAGGTTACAACCTTACTCACCTCTATTGATGCTGATCAGAAGGAGATTGCGGATCAACTTCAGGTTACGGCTCAATGGAAAAAGATTGAACAGGAATGGGATGAACTCAAATCAAATGCAACGAAGCTTACGCAACAAAAAAGCTTTGAGGCTCATACCCAATTGATTGATAAAATCCTTGACCTTAATTTATTTGCCGCAGACCAATCTGGACTAACCCTTGATCCTAAGATTGATTCCTATTATGTAATGGACATTATGATTAATCGTGTTCCCACTATGATTGAGTTGGCTGAACAGGTAAATTTCGAAGGCAAGCTAATTTTGGATCTGAAGCAGATGAGCATTGAGGAAAGAACAACCGTTGCCGTTCAGAGTATGCAGATTAAAAATCAATTAGAAGGCTTACAAAAGGCGATGACTAAAATTAATGACTTTAATGCCACAACAGCCCAGCGCATTGAAGGTACGGCCGGTATAGCTATAAAGTCGACAGAACAATTTCTTAAAACAGTAGATAAAGAAATTTTGAATGCACCTTCCTTTAGTAAGAAGTCAGTGGATTTTGTGGCTGAGGGGAAAAATACGATTGAAGGTACGCAAAAGTTATATACATTGATTGTCGAGGAACTTGATCAACTTTTAAGTGATCGTTATGATACGTTAAATCTTAATCGCACAACCACATTAGTGATCGTATTTGCAGCGATGCTAATTGTCATCTTGTTTTATCTTGGCTTCTATAGCAATGTTCGTTCAACGATTAAAACGTTACAGGTTGAGGCTAATAAGATGGCACAAGGTGATCTATCTAGTCAGTTCCAGCTAAATACAAGAGACGAGCTTAAGCACGTGGGTGAGGCATTTAACGACATGAGTGACTCACTTAATACATTACTGCTGCATAATCAGGAGATTTCGGAGCAGGTAGCTGCAGCTTCTGAGGAACTGTCTGCGTTAGCGGTAGAGGCAACCTCAGTGACGCAAAACATAGCTCATTCAGTAGGCTCTATTTCCGATGGTGCTAGTGTACAGCAAAAGGTATCAGAGGAAAATGCTCAAGCGATGAATGAGGTGGCTACAGCCATTAACCGTATCGCAGAGACAGCGGCAGATGTGTCTGATGTGGCTTCCGAGATGACAAAGGGGGCGACACTAGGTGAGACGAAGCTTCAGGAAACGTTACACCAGATGAACGGGATTCATACGGCTGTTCACCAATCTAGTGAGCTGACGGTGAAGCTGAATCAGCACTCGAATGAAATCGACTCCATTGTTTCCGTCATCATGGAAATTTCTGCACAGACTCACCTATTGGCGCTTAACGCAAATATCGAAGCCGCACGCGCGGGTGATCAGGGACGTGGCTTCATGGTGGTAGCAAATGAGGTGCGTAAATTAGCTGAACAGGCGACTGAATCGGCGCAGTCCATAGCTACACTTGTGGGGAATGTACGTAATTTGCTTGGTCAGGTCACTTCATCCATGGAAGAGTCTACTAAGGTGACAGAGCAGGGGATGGCTGCAAATAAGGAAGCTGTAGAAGCGATCGGAACTGTGTTGCAATCGATTGGTCAGGTTGCAGGGCATATTCAAGAAGTATCAGCAGCGGCTGAGCAAGTTTCTGCGAGCACACAAGAGGTTACTGCGGCAATTGGAGAGATGGTTGGAATTACAAGAAATACCGCCGAGGAAGCTAGAAATGTAGCAGCAGCAACGAAGCAGCAGATGTCTTCTTTAGAAGAAGTACAATCTTCTTCCGAGATGCTCAGCTCCAGTGCTCAGCAATTACAGGATGAGCTAGGAAAATTCCATCTACGTCGTTAATAAGCTAAAATAGGTGTATATGTATCTCAGAAGGAGTTGATTGTATGCCTATTTTAACCTTTCATGGTCACTCTTGTGTACAAATTGCAGTAGAAGAACATTCTTTACTCATTGATCCCTTTTTAAGAGGTAATGATCTTGCAGTAAGCCAACCAGAGGATATTAAAACCGACTTTATTTTATTAACACATGCTCATACAGATCATATTTTAGATGCGGAGCCGATTGCGAAAGCGAATCAAGCAAAGGTGGTCGCTATCGTTGAATTGGCTACCTATATGTCCTGGAAAGGGCTAGAGACGATTGGCATGAATATGGGTGGCACGGTTGACTTAGGTTTTGCTCAGGCTAAAATGGTACAAGCCTATCATACCTCTGGAATTGTAATTGAGGATAAGCAGCAAATCATGTATGGAGGTATGCCAGCAGGCTACGTTATCCAAGCCGGAGGCAAAACGATTTTACATGCGGGTGATACAAGTTTGTTTAGTGATATGAAAATGATTGGGGAACGTTATGACATCGATGTGGCTTTTATTCCAATTGGTGGGCATTATACGATGGACCCTGAGGATGCGTTACAGGCTGCGCAGTGGTATGGCGCTAAGCTGACGATTCCTGTACATTGGAATACCTTCCCTGCAATTCAGCAGGATGCAAATAAATTTGTGGCGAAGCTTGCAGAGCACGGCTTACAGGGCAAGGTACTACAGCCTGGGGAAAGCTTGTCGCTGTAAAATAACAACTAAAAAATACTCGCTCTTGATCGGCAGAGTCTATACCCTTCTGCAATGCTAGAGCGAGTTTTTATATAGAGAGGCTTGCTGAATAATTGAAGATATACCAGTTTAAGCTGATAATTATTGTGGATTCGTGGTCCAAATTCCTGCTGTTTTCACCAATACACGTGGTGGTAACTTCAAGGTCGCGAGTGCAAGCTCTGCTACATCCTCAGGCTGCATCATCCGATCCTCATCTCCGATTTTAAGCCCTGCATTGACAGCAAGATCAGTATTTACCGTACTTGGTGTTAATGCTACGACACGAATGTTAGATTTACGAACCTCCTGCATAAGCGATTCCGTAAAGCCCATTAAAGCAAATTTAGATGCACAATATGCGGAGCCTGTTGCGAACCCTCGTTCACCCGCAGTGGATGCTACGTTGATGATGTCCCCACTTTTTTGTTCTAGTAAAAATGGCAAAGCCGCTTTGGTCACATAATACGTTCCCATTAGATTTACTTGGATAATGCGCTCCCAATCTGCAATGTCCATCTCAGCCACAGTGCCGAACTGAGCGACGCCAGCATTATTAATTAAAATATCTACAGAACCAAGCGCGTTAATCAGTTTTTGAACTGCGGCTTCTGCTTCTGTATAGGTAGCAATATCTGCGCTGGCAACTTCGACCTTAACACCATATTGTTGCTGTAATTGCTGTTGTAATGATTCTAAGTCAGCGGTAGTACGAGCAATTAAGCCAAGGTTTACTCCTTCCTTTGCAAGTGCAATGGCGATTGCCTTTCCGATTCCTTTTCCTGCTCCAGTGATAATGGCATTTTTATTTTTTAGTGACAAGCTAGATCGCCTCCATAAACGTAATTTCATTCATCCATAGTTTACCATCATAAATAATTTGACATCAACACGGCATTGATTTATCTTAATATTAAGATACTTAATAACGGGGTGAAAATAATGAGTTCAAATCGTAATGAAGCATTGGATTTATTTATTGCATTATCAAGAGCCAACCAATGGGTAAATGCAATTTCGGATCAGGATATACGGGAAAATGATATGACACGTACTGAATTTGCGGTGTTAGAGCTGCTACATCATAAAGGACCTCAGCCTATTCAGCAGATCGGAAATAAGGTGTTAATGAGTAGCGGTAATATTACATATGTCGTAGATAAGCTAGAGAAAAAGGGATTTGTTAAGCGTAGAGCTTCTAGCGAGGATAGACGTTTAATTTATGCGGAGGTTACTCCTGCTGGTAGCCAGTTTATTGAGCAAAATTTTCCTAAACATGTTCAAGCGATTGAAAGGGCAGTGAGTGGACTTTCCTTAGAAGAGAAAAAAATCGCAACTGCCTTGCTGAAAAAGTTAGGGAAAGCTGCTCAGGAGCAGTGTTAGGTACAAATGCCTATATATTGTTGGAAATATCACAGTTCCATAATCTGGACAAGTGATAAACTAGTCATTAGAAGTTACATCCTAGGGGGAATTATTTTGAGTAATCCAGCATTTACAGATCTAGTGAAATCAAGACGTTCTGCTAACAAGTTTATCCCTGAAACACCAATTACAGATAAAGAAATTGACGCAATTTTCTCTTTAGTTAAGTTTGCACCTTCTGCTTATAATCTACAGCATGCCAATTATATCGTTGTGCGTGAAGAGGAAAATAAGCAAAAAGTATACGAGGCGGCCTATAAGCAATACAAAATATTAACGGCTTCCGCGGTCATTGTCGTATTAGGTAATAAAAAAGCGTATGAAGATGTTGAAAAGCTCAATGAGGGTATGCTGAATTTAGGTATTTTGAGCAAGCAGGAGTTTGATCGACAAGTTGAAATTGTTCATCAAGATTATGCCGCGCGTGGTGGAGACTTCATGCGTGATGAAGCGATTCGTAACGCTAGCTTATCTGCGATGCAGCTTATGCTGATTGCGAAGGATCAAGGCTGGGATACTTGTCCAATGATCGGCTTTGATGCTACGGCACTGACAAGTGCATTAGATATCTCACATGACTACGAGCCGGTGTTGCTTGTTGCTATTGGAAAAGAAGATACCTCCAAACCTCGTCCTCGTGGGTACCGTAAGCCCGTAGGTGAATTTGTTAAAATGATGTAAGTGGTAAATTTTAAATCAAGTTTATTATACAAATGTAACGGGACAATCTCATTGTTCATATCTTTATATCTAAGCGGACATGGAAAGAATTTAGCCATGTCCGCTTTTGTCAAATTTACTAGAATTGACGTATACTAGAGAATATTAACTAGCTCACAGGAAGATTAGATAAAAAGTAATAAATAGTAGTGTTATTAGTGTTATCACATCGAAGAGGGGAAGGATGAATAACATATGGGTCTTTTTTCATTTTTAAAAGGTCAATTTATTGAAGTCATCGAATGGAACAATACAGCAGGGGATATCGTCTATAAATTTCCAGTTTACGATAATGCAATAAAAATGGGCGCACAGCTCATTGTCCGTGAGGCTCAAGCGGCTATTTTTGTGAATGAAGGGGTTATTGCAGACGTATTTGGCCCAGGTAGACATACATTGCAAACAGAAAACATGCCACTTTTAACAGGGCTAAAATCGTGGAAATATGGCTTTAACTCACCGTTTAAGGCAGATGTTTATTTTGTTAGCACTGCGATTTTTACAGACCAGAAGTGGGGAACAACTAATCCGGTTATTATGCGTGATCCTGAGCTAGGTGCAATACGTGTTCGCGGCTTCGGCAATTATTCATATCGGGTTAGTGATCCAGCGTTATTTATGCGTTCCTTGTTTGGGAGTAACGAACAGTTTACGCCAGATAATATTCATGGTTACTTTAAAACGTTAATGATTTCTACGTTGAGTGACGCCTTGGCGGAATCACAAATTCCTGTCATTGATATTGCTACACGTTATGAAGAGCTAAGCCAAGGTATCGCTTTACGCTTGGAATCTCATTTTCGTGAGTTAGGGTTTGCCTTTACTGGTTTTGTGATTGAAAACTTATCTCTACCACCTGAAGTCGAGGCCATGATTGATCGTAAATCTTCAATGAACATTGCAGGTAACTTAGATCAATATATGAAGTATCAGACAGCAGAAGCGATTCGTGAATCAGCGAACAATACTAGTGGTGGATTGGCAGGTGCAGGTGCTGGTATGGGTGCCGCGATGGCAATGGGACAAATGATGCAAGGGGCGTTAAATCCAAACGCACAAGGGGGTAACATCCCACCAGGACAGCCATCAGAGCAACCTAATGTCAATTCAGCTCCAAATGTGCAGGGTGAAGTAGCGTGTGGTAGCTGTCAAACATCAATGAAGCCAGATGATAAATTTTGCTCTCATTGTGGTACGCCAAGACCTGTCGTGAGTTTTTGTAAGGAATGTGGAACAAAGCTAGCCGTAGATGCAAAATTTTGCTCAGGGTGTGGCACGAAGCAATAGGAGGGAACGATGACTTATGACGAGTGAACCGAATACAGCGTCATCGATGTTTCCTTGTGCTAGCTGTGGCGGGCAAATGTTATTTAATACGGAGAGCCAAAGCTTGAAATGCCAATATTGTGGACGAGAGGAAAGCATTGAGTCGATTTTAGAGCAACCCACAGAATACAAGCTAAATGTTGCCAACATGGAGTTGTCCGCGGCAGCAGAATGGGATATTTCAGAACAAGTTATCTCATGTACAAATTGTGGGGGACAGATGGTCGTGGATGGACTACAAAGTGCATTATTATGTCCATTTTGCGGGTCGCCTAAGGTGTTGCCTCAGCAGCATGTCGAGAGCACGATTCGCCCTGAATCGCTGATGCCTTTCCGTTTATCTAAGGAGGAGGCGCTGGCTTCCTTTAGAAAATGGAAGAAAAAGCGTTGGTTTGCCCCCAATGATTTTAAACGTCATCATTTAAATACAACTTTAAATGGGGTTTATATTCCATTTTGGACTTATGATGCTGATAGCTCCTCCGCGTATTCTGCACAGGTAGGCGTCTATCACTATCGTTACGAAACACGGACACGCACAGTGAATGGAAAGGTAGAAACCTATCAGGAACGTGTACGTTATACGGTATGGCATCATGCTAGTGGGGTATATCGACAGTTTTATGATGATGTGTTGATTCCTGCTTCTAGTCATTATGATGATGCTTTGCTCCGTAAAATTGGTGGCTATAATTTGAAGAGCTTGCATTCGTATCAGCCCCAATATTTGAGTGGCTTCATTGCCGAGCGTTATTCTGTTTCTTTAAAGGATGGCTGGGATCAAGCCTGTCATGAGATGGATCGACGAATTGAATCAGGTGTGCGGTCTATCATTGGTGGTGATGAGGTACGTGGATTGCGAATAAAAACGAACTATTTCGACCAGACCTATAAGCATATTTTATTGCCAGTCTGGAACGCTGTATACACGTATAAGGATAAGCAGTATCGATATATGGTCAATGGGGAAACCGGTGATGTGTCAGGTAGGGCACCTAAAAGTGCTTGGAAAATCACCTTTTTTATCTTGGCTTGTATTGCCGTTACGCTTCTTATTGTATGGTTAGTTAAGCAAGCAGAGTAGAAGGGGAATACAATAATATGTTAGAGCAGTCCCTAATATCCAGCTAGCATTTTAGGCACTGCTCATTGTATTTTATGGTTAGTTCAAGTGATTACACAGAAACTACAGGCTTAGATTCATGATGGCTAGATATGGCACAAATTAAATGATGATAGCGATTTTGTCCATTTTGTGAGGTCAAATGCCGATATTTTTCAAAAAATGTTATACATTTTATAATCTCCCCTGCTTGACTAAAGCGTATAGCTACGGTGAGCCCATCTAAAATACATTTTATCCCTTCCGCATAACTTCCTTTTTCAATATAAAAGCTAGCAAGTCCAATAAAAAATGAAATATAAGCATCGTCTAATGAAGCTTGGCTTACGTCTAAGCTTAACAAATAACTTTGGAAGTGGTGAAGAATCGGCTCAATTTCAAAGTTATATTGGTTAGCCGCTTGAACAATAATGTTTAATGCAGGGAGTATTTCACTTTCTTTATTAGAAATATAATCTATATAGGTTGGTAATACCTGAATTTTACCCATCATTAGCTGGTACTGGAACGTATCGATTGTTGCACGTTCTCTATAATAGGTAATCCAAGCCTCAGTCTCCTCTGTATGATCCTCCACACATTCTAAATTTTTATATAACGTTGTATAATGTAGTGCCATTTCATAGTTTTGTTGCTGCCCACATACTTTAGCTCTTAAATAATACCCCTCTAAAATATATGAAAACAAAGGTTGTTTTATTTTAAGAATAATGGAGTTTTTCTTAGAGGAATGGTGCCTGTACTGATAATATGCCTGCGCTTTTATCGTAAGCTTTTCCGCTAAAAGATTCAGTCGATTCCAATCCTTTACTCTCAGATATGTTGTTGCTAAGTCTTTGATGGCATCAAGCTCAATTTCTTCACTTAGATTATCAATATAGTTTTCAAAAATGGCGGCAGCTCTGACGTTTTCAGTGTAATCTTCGCCAATACTTAATAAAAATAAACGATATTGACATAACGCTAAGCGCTCTGAGCGCTGGTATTTCTCACATTCAGCAATCACCTTGTAGAGTATCCGTGATGCATCGTAATAATCAAGCCAAAAAAAGTCCTCCGCCGTCTCAAATAGTTGAGGAATATAGGCGAGTGTATCCATCGTAAGTCCGATGACCCGCTCGATACAATCAATTCGATTGAGCTCTGCACACCGATATAAAAAAGGCTTTAATCGGCGCCAATTTGGTGGAGAATGCAAAAAGAAATCTTCTATATACGCATCATAAAATGTATCCGGAGGCAGTCCCATTCCAGCGGTAATTTTATCAAGCTGCCCCATAGCAAGGGAGCGGTTGCCATTTACCAATGCACTTAAAGTCCCTACATTAATTTTCGTAAGCTTTGAAAAGTATTGAAAGGTGTAACCATGCTCCTTCATAAATTTTTCTAATTCAGAGGTTATTATATTATTCTGTGTCAAACAATCACCACCTTTGTAGCTACTTTCGATAAAAGTTTATATTTAACGACACAGGAATGTATTTGGTAATATTGTATTTCTTTACATAATGGTTAAAATCCTTTATTTTCTTCGTTTTATTTTTTCCTTTTTTCCCTTTTTTCTATGACACATATTTGACAATTCTTTCACACCCCATCCACTAAATAGAAGCGCTTTGAACAGTCTAGCAATACATCCCGATTCCACATTTAAGTAGGTACATTTTAAAAAAATAAAGTGGTGGATGATCGGAAGCAGATTAAGCTTCTTACAACATCCACCACTTTTATGTCTAGAAAAGGCTTAAGACCTCGAAATCCTAAAGCTTAAATTAAACTTAACCTTGTTCTTCGAATTTTTTGATTACATCAATTACAACGTGAGTAGCTAACACCATGTTATCTAAGGACACAAATTCATATTTACCATGATAGTTTTCCCCACCTGTAAAAATGTTAGGCGTAGGTAATCCCATGTAGGACAACTGGGAACCATCAGTACCTCCGCGAATTGGCTGAATAATCGGCGTGATGTCTAAGGCTTCAAGCACACCTTTGGCAATCTCAACAATTTCAAAGACAGGCTCAATTTTTTCGCGCATATTGTAATACGTATCTTTGATTTGCACGCTAACAGCATGTTCTCCATATTTTGCTTGAAGCTGCTTAGCGGTTTGCTCAACTAGTGATTTACGCTGTTCAAAGGCAGTGCGATCAAAGTCTCGGATGATATATTTTAAAGTTGCAAATTCAACGTTACCGGATATATCTGTCAGATGATAGAAGCCTTCGTAGCCTTCTGTCTGTTCAGGACATTCAGCCGTAGGCAACAGCGAGTGGAACTCCATAGCTAGCTTAGAGGCATTCACCATTTTATCCTTGGCGGTTCCAGGATGTACACTAATCCCTTGAAAGGTCAATGTAGCCGCTGCTGCATTAAAGCTTTCGTATTCAAGCTCTCCTACAGGGCCACCATCCATTGTATAGGCGTATGTAGCACCAAATGCTGCCACATCAAACTTCTCAGGTCCACGTCCAATTTCCTCATCAGGTGTAAAGGCAACTCGAATTTTACCGTGTTTAATTTCAGGGTGCTTAATCAGATAATGCATGGCCGTCATAATTTCTGCAATCCCTGCTTTGTCATCTGCACCAAGTAATGTGGTGCCATCTGTTGTAATTAAGGTATGTCCTTTATAGTTGTGCAAATTAGGGAAGTCAGCAGGAGAAAGCTTAACACCTAATGCAGCATTTAAAAGGATCTCTTGTCCGTCGTAATTTTCTACAATTTGTGGCGAAACATTTTCCCCAGAAGAATCAGGTGATGTATCCAAATGGGCTAAAAAGCCAATGACGGGGATATCCTTTTCTGTGTTCGCAGGTAAGGTGGCCATTACGTATCCATAGGGATCAACAGTGACATCTTCCATGCCAATTTCCTTCAGCTCCTTCACGAGCTGGTGAGCCAACGTCATTTGCCCAGGAGTAGAAGGACAGGTTTCGTTATCCTCATTAGATTGTGTATTTACTTTTGCATATGAAATAAAGCGTTGCTTCAGTTCCTCTACAATTTCTTCTTTTAATGCCTGCTTCATTCTTTAGCACACTTCTTTCTCCATTTAGTTATATATTCATATTATTTAATTTGAACCTCTAATTGGTCTATCATCCGCTTGGCTTCAATTAATGATAAATTTGTCGCTTCACGTAGCTTCTTGATCGCACGGATGCTTTGTCCATTTTCCACCAGTGTGCGAAGCTCTGCTTGTAAGTGTGCATTTACAATTAAGGGGCCGTTGCCTAAAGTATGACTTGCTTGATCTTCGTAAGTATAGGTTGGATTTCCTTTTGGCACGTTTCCTGTTGATGCATTGGTGGTGCCATAGACAAGCACATCTCTCAATTGCTTTTGCACAGTATGAAGTTGTCTTTGTAAACTAATAACTTTAACTGCAAGCAGGAGTGTGATAACTAATGAGCTGGCTGCAATCATCGTTATGGGATCCATACTACCAAGCTCCTTTCAAAAGACAATTTAATCCCTTAATTATAACATGTACCATGAAATGCTTTAAATCATACCTCAGTAGTGTTCCCGAATATTTCTGCTAATAATGAATAGGAATGTAAACGTGCTGTATGATCATATATTTGTGCGGATAGGATGATCTCATCTGCCCCCGTTAGTTCCAGGTGTGATTGTAGCTTCGCGGCAACAGTGTTAGGGCTACCTACAGCTCCAAAGCTAAATTTGCCCTGAACCAGTGCCTTTTCTTGTGCATTCCACAATGAATCCATATCGTCCGTTGGCGGCTGAAGTCTCCCTGTTTTTCCTCGGATTAGATTCAAAAACTGTTGTTGCTGAGAGGTAGCTAAATATTTAGCTTGTTCATCCGTATCCGCCACGACGGCATTTACTGCTATCATGACATGTGGCTTATCTAATACCTCAGATGGGGTGAAATGACTACGATACAAGTCAAGTGCTGGCATTAAATATTCAGGTGCAAAATGGCTAGCAAATGAAAAAGGTAAACCTAGACGACCAGCCAGTTCTGCGCTAAAGCCACTAGAGCCAAGTAGCCAGATTGGGATATTTAAGCCTTCACCAGGAATCGCCCTTACTCTAGAAGGGGCATGGGGATCGGGCTGGAAATAGGCGCGAAGCTCACGAAGGCGTTCAGGGAAATCCTGTCCATTGCTTCCAGGCCCTCGACGTAACGCTTGAGAGGTAGCACCATCTGAGCCTGGTGCGCGCCCTAAGCCTAAGTCAATTCTACCTGGAAATAAGCTTTCCAACGTGCCAAATTGCTCAGCAACAACAAGTGGTGAATGATTAGGTAGCATAATTCCGCCAGCGCCAACACGAATCTGCTTGGTATGTGCGGCGACTTGTCCGATCACAATCGAAGTTGCAGAGCTTGCAATTCCGGGCATATTATGGTGTTCTGCCAACCAATATCTATGATAACCCCAACGTTCTGCATGTTGTGCTAAGTCGATTGTATTTTTTAAAGAAGTTGCTACACTTCCTTCTTCAGTTACTGGGGCAAGATCGAGAATCGAAATGGGTGTACCTGCTAATATGCTGGATGTATGATTTTTAGCTTGATCTGTCACTTATAAAGCCTCCCTGTCTATATAGTTACACAATTAATTGTTTACAATTTATATCATACCAAAAGTAAGTGACTAACTTCAACTCCAAGAGTCCTTTGTTTAAATGATAGACTGTGCTGAATGCACTTACAATTAATACAATTTGTCATTTTATTTTAAAGCGATTGTGACCAATTCACATTTGCTGCACATTATAATGAAGGAGAAGGATCGTATAAAGGATATAAATACATATCCATCATGTTTATGAAAATGCTAATTAGGGTAATGACTATAAAGCAGCTTATCCTTCTTTTAGAAAGGTGGAGTACATGCGATGAATAAATGGAAAAAAACATGTCTTTCAATTTTGATGATTGTGGTGATGACACCATTTTTACTTTCAAATACAAAAGCATCTGATTATAAAGATGTAACTCCTACTATTAAACAAGCTAATGAAGTGACAGAGACGGTATATATTAATCACATAAGTACGGATGCCTCTGGAACAACATTGACGATAGAGCCAATTGAATGGTATCAAGGTGAAGCAGCACGTAAAGCTTTTGCAGCGCATGAACCAGATGCTGATCTTGATGGGCCACCAGATGGCTACTATATCGTGAACAACCATAAGCCTTTAGAAACGTATACTGTCTCTCCGAATGCAACAGTGATGATGCAAATTTATGATCGTACTGGCCAGCTTGAGGATATGGACATTCAAGCAAATGAACAAATAACGTTGGCTAAATTTAATAAAATCTTTGCTGACAAGGATAATTTAGATTTAAGTAATTTCCCTTACCATATTAAAATTCAAGACGGTGTAATTACATCGATTGTTCAACAGTATATCCCTTAATGAGGGGGAAAAAATAAGCTATAATTGAAGCACAAGCTTCAGGAGCATCCCTTCCTGACTGTTTGTGCTTTTTTATGATTAATTTTGATTAACTGGCGCATCTTGACGCTCATTTATTTCGCTATATACTGATTAAAAGGGGATTTTGGGCGAAGATAAATAGTCATTAAATGGTATCGAAAGTATTTTTTACGCTGATAATAGAATAGGTATTTAAGGATGAGCACGCCTAAGGTCGTTTTTTTTAGTATACTAGTATTTTAGGCATAGTTGCTTATACCTATTTTCAAGAAAAGAGTGGGATAGATAGATGCGTAACAGGCTGAACTTAATACATCAGAAAAACATTTGGATGTTGCGCATAATCGCGCTTTTTTATGGTTGTGCCTTTATTATTCATACTCTGGTGAGAGGCAAAATCTCTGGAAGCCATCTTGGTTTAACATTACTCCTATTTTTAATTGCCTTTATTTTTATAAAAATCCCCCGTTTATCAAGCTTTACAATGATGATGATCTGTGTGTTAATGTTTGTGTATTTTTACTCATTAATACTTCATACCCCTCATTACATTAATTATTTATTTATGGCATTAGTACCGATCTCTAGCTTGATTTATCATGATTTACGACCTGTTTTATTATCGAGCATTTTATATATCGGTTCTGGTTTATACTTTTTTTGGTATGACGGAAAATTAATGTTCCCTGGAATGGGGAGAGAAGATTGGATATATGTCGTTGCTTTTTCTGGATTTGTCTCTATATTTTGTATCATGTACACTAAAATGCTAAAAAACATTTTACAACGGGCTGATTTAAGTGAGGATCGATTGCAGACGATTTTAGATAATGTATCTATTGGTACTTGGTCTTATGATCTCCATACCGAGAAGCTAGAGCTATCTGGTCGATTGAAGAAAATGTTAGGGCTTGCACATTATACATCAATCACAGATTTATCTACTATGTATTTTTGTATCCATCCCGATGATCGTAAAGTAATTATGGATGCGCAACAAGAAATGGTGTTGTGGCGACAGACCTCCTCTAAAGACTTTAGAGTTTTAAATAAGGATGGTTCTATTACTTGGCTGCAAAACCGAGGACGTCCTCATTTTGATTATAAGGGTCATTTAGTTCGTTTAGATGGGGTCGTTATTGATATTACTGAACGTAAAGAGATGGAGCAGCGAATTGAGTATTTGGCTTATCACGATGAGATGACGGGACTACCTAATCGGGCAATGCTAAATAAAAAGTTCAAGGAGTATAGTCAGTGGATACGTTCCTCTTTGGCTATTTTATTTATTGATCTTGATAATTTTAAAGAAGTAAATGATACGTTAGGACATGCAAGTGGTGATTTATTATTAAAAGATGTAGCACAAAAGCTATTAGCTGTTGTACGAGAAGAGGACACCATTTGCCGACTAGGTGGCGATGAATTTGTCATTTTATTAACAGATATGGACGAGCAAAGCATTGTCACGGTTGCAAACCGTATTAAGCATAGTTTGTCGCAAATTCAAACCGGCCATATTAGAGTAGGAGCAAGCATTGGAATCTGTGTGGCGGCAGAAGGTGAAACGTTAGAGGATATGATTCATCGGGCGGATGAGTCTATGTATGGAGTAAAAAGAGGGAATGCAGACGTTGAGGTCAGGTTTCTAGATAAAAATCATTTCTCAGAACAATAATAGAGGAAGATAACCGTCATGTTCGGTGCATCTTCCTTTTTTTATTTAACTACGCTAAAAGTCCAGATTTATTTAGAAGTGCCATAGCTTGACCACAGTCGCTTCAGAAGCAGAGAAATAGCCCATATACCTAAAACCATAAACAGCAGGATAAATGGGGTTCCGTACCTTGCAGTGGGTATAAATAGAAGCTGGAACGCTAACATGCCTGAGCAACACCATGCCAAGAAATTACGTTTAAATAACCAATATATTATAGAGGGTACTGCAATGAGCAGAGTAAGATAATGTAAGATTACACCGCCGTAAACGTACAATTGAGGAAAATGGAACGTATTGCTTACCCACATATTACTAAACAACACTTGAAGCTTACCTACAGTAAACCATTTGAGGTATAGCAGGAAATTAGCTTGAAACCCTTCTAAAATGACCCGAAGCCCATAGCTAGTCTGATCTAGACCAAGTGCATACATTTCCTTAAAGTTAATAGGCTCGTTAAAATAAGGATAAGCTCCTGCTAATAAGGCATTACCGCTATCCGAAGCTAAAATCGTAAATTCATGTAATGAGACATAGTTTCTAATGATCCATGGTAAAAAGAAAATAACCATCGTTGCCACAAAGGGAAGCAGGACTCTCCTTTTCTCTCTAACAAATGCCAAAAATACAATGGCTAATACAATAACGGGCAACATGCTTGGCCTGGTCAAAATCCCATAACTTAAAATTGCAGAGGCCATAATGATATTAAGTAACGTCGGGTTTCTCCACATTCTCTCCCATGCAGCAAAAAATAAAGCAAGTAAAAACACAAATAAGGTTTCTGTCATAAATATGCCAGTCATAAAAATAAATGGCGGATAAATTGCCACAAAAAGCGAACCTAATAACGCCAAGCCAACTGAGGCTTTATTTCTTATCAAATAAAATACTGGAATGATGGTTGCTGCCCCCAACAGTATTTGTACCCATTTATACGCGGTTAAACTAAATGAGGTTAGGGTTAGAATAACATAACCAAAGAGTGGAAATCCCGGTGTTACTCTTGCGTTAGCGGTTTCACTTCCGTAACCATAAATGTGGTTATTAGCAAGTTGCTCTATCATACTGTAGTAGCGTCTACCATCCCCACCGAAGAAGTCTTGTGTCCCTGTCACAAAGACATAAAGCGCACGTAGTAACACTGCAACTACAAAAATCAAGGTTAACCATAATGTCCTTCTTTTCGAAAAGCTGGAGGTGAATCGGTTTAACTGGTTCAGATTTAACATGTGAGTGAGAACTCCTCTTCTAGTAATGAAAATACGTTAAGTCACAGTTTTTATGGACGTTACTTCAAAAATTATATATCCTTTTAGTAGGAGGATGACAAGACAAACATGAAGAAATTTTTAGATTTAGTAGAGATAAGAACAAAAGCAGCCAGTATGATCCCTTTTTTGATGGGGACTTCCTATGCGTGGTTTCGATTTGATACGTTTCAAGTAGAGCATTTTATATTAATGTTAGTGTCATTGCTAAGCTTCGACATGGCTACAACCGCCATAAATAATTATTATGACTACCACAAGGCGATCAAAAAATACGGTTATGGCTATGAGGCGCATAATGCAATTGTACGATATAAAATGAATCCAAGTAATGTGGCGCTATTAATTATTATTTTATTGGTGCTTGCGATTGGGGCAGGTATCCTATTATTTTTACACACGGGTTGGCTTGTCCTCGTATTAGGTGGACTTTCCTTTGCGGTTGGCATCCTGTATTCGTTTGGTCCTATTCCCATTTCGCGTATGCCACTTGGCGAAATTTTTTCGGGTCTTTTTATGGGCTTTGTCATTATTTATATTTCAACCTACATTCAAGTGGGTAATCAATTAGCAATCTTAACGTTTGAGCATAACAAAATCCTTTTGGAATTAGTATGGACGGAGACGTTATGGTTGTTCCTTGTGTCTATTCCAGCGATTTTATGTATTGCAAACATTATGTTAGCCAATAACATTTGCGATATGGAAGAGGATATTGAAAATAAGCGTTATACCCTTCCTGTTTATATTGGTCGTGAAAATGCATTGATTTTATTTAAAATATTATATTACGCCTCTTTTCTAGACCTCATTGTACTCTATTTGCTGGATGTTTCCCCAATCTTACTGTTGATTGCTTTACTCTCGATCATTCCAGTCACTAGTAATGCCAAGCAATTTATTGCTCAGCCAGTTAAAAGGTTGACCTTTAAATTAGCAGTGAGTAACTTTATGCTGACAAATATGTCCCGTATTGTAGTTTTGGTATTGGCGGCTTGGTTGAGACTATAACAAAAGAGCACTAGATTAGTGCTCTCAGGTATACAAGTCGGTCTAATTCAGTGCAACTATGCCTAATTACGTTTGGGCTTCATAATGAAAAAGGCTCCTATAATAATAAAGACGAGTGCAAGGACGGGTTGCCCAAACACAAATTGATTGTATAGGGAGCTAAGTGAGAAGACGGCAAAAAATAATAGGGATAATCCAGCTAATATATTAATGGGTATTAATAAGAATTTGTTCCGTTTTCCAAACCAATAAAATTCAAAGAGTCCTACTGCGGGTGCTGCAATAAACCCTGGCCACATATACTGCCAGCTATCAAATAAGGTAGAGATCTGGCAAACGAGACCTACTGTGAACAAAATACCACCGGGGATGAGCAATCCTGTAAGCTTGCGGTAGGAGAACGAAAAATAAAACCAATGTAATAATAGTCCAACTGGAATTACAAAAATCGTAGGCCAAAAGGTAGCAAATATAGCTCCTGGGGTAAGTGCTTGTTCCTTAAACCACAACAAATATATACCGATAATGATTAAAATAGGTCCTAACCAAGTTTTTTTATTCATTTTAATAATTCCTCCCTGGAATTTGTTTATAATATGTAATTTACTTTTTAGCAGCTTTGGAACATGTTCAGTATACTATATTTTTTTTAACTGATGCTTCCGTCTACAGGGATAATATAAACTAGACTAAGGTCTAGTAATTTTTGAAATATGACCTAAAAGGAGTTGAACGGCTTGTTAACCCATAATAAACCAGTCATTTCAATTAAAGATTTAAGGATGAAATATAGTGATCGGTACGTGTTAAATGGTGTTGACTTAGAGGTTTACCCAGGACAAATTATTGGATACATAGGCCCCAATGGCGCAGGAAAAAGTACTACCGTTAAAATTATGCTTGGTCTCGTTGAAGGCTTCACTGGGGATGTGACAGTATTAGGTGCACGTGTAGGTGAAGAGGGGGCTGATTTTAAAAAAAGGGTTGGTTACGTCCCTGAAATTGCTGAGATGTACGATATGTTAACTGCGATGGAATATCTTGTCTTTATTGGACAGTTATATGGCTTGGATGCGGATGAAGCAGAGAGCAAGGCAGGAAGGCTGATGGATCAGCTAGGGCTGTGGGAGATGCGTCATGCTACGATATCCACCTTCTCAAAAGGGATGAAGCAAAAGGTCATGATTATATCAAGCTTGCTTCATAATCCCGATATTTTATTTTTGGATGAGCCTTTAAGTGGCTTGGACGCAAATAGCGTTATTATTATAAAAGAAATGCTGGCATTGCTCGCAGCAGCGGGCAAAACTATTTTTTATTCTTCTCATATTATGGACGTGGTGGAGAAGATTAGTAGCCGTATCATTTTGTTGGATCAAGGGCGAATTGTTGCAGATGGCAGCTTTGAGGAGCTACAGCATCAGAGTCATGAGGGTTCATTAGAACAAATTTTTAATCAGCTGACAGGCTTTAATGAGCATCGTGAGATTGCTGAACGATTTGTATCGATTGTGCAAGGAGGGTAACCATATGAGGGATTATCGAACTTTGCAGCTATTAGATAAATGTAGTGGATTATTTACTAAATTCGGGATTGATTATAAAGCGATGCGGCACATCCTTCAAGTGAAGCTAACGCTCGATGCAAGAACTTCTTCCTTTTTATTAGCCAACACTAAATCTGAAAAAAATCAATTTATTCGTTCTTTATGGTTTTATTGCCTATTTGGCTTGATCACCAGCCCGCTCATTTATATCGCAGACAATTATTTGTTTCAGATGAGTATATTTTTTGGCATTTTTACATTTATGCTGTTAACAATTTTAATTTCAAGCTTTTCATCGATTTTATTAGATGTGCGGGATCGTACCATCTTGTTCAGTAAGCCAGTTGATAAAAAAACGATTGCCATGGCAAAAACGATGCACGTCTCTATTTATATGCTGTTCTTAACAGGATCGATTGCTCTCGTTCCCTTAGGCGTAGGACTGTATCGGCATGGTATTTTATTTTTTCTTCTGATGCTTTTATGTGTAGTGCTGATTGATTTATTTACGGTCGTTTTAACCGCACTTATTTATTTGCTGGTGTTACGCTTTTTTGATGGTGAGAAGCTCAAGGACATGATTAATTATGTACAAATTGGCCTAACTGTTGGTATTACGGTGGGCTATCAGCTATTAATACGTTTATTTGGGGTTGTAGATATGGCTGTCGTGTTTCAGTCCCAGTGGTGGCAATTTTTAATCCCACCGATCTGGTTTGCGGCTCTATTTGAGACCACGTTAAATGGGATACATGACCCATTATTTATACTATTTAGCCTGCTCGCCATCGTGATCCCTATTCTGTCATTTATCATCTACCTGAAATTTTTGCCTACGCTAGAGCGTTATGTGCAGAAGTTAGCCGCACCAAGTGGGGTTGATAAAAGTAAAAACAAACTCCCGAAGCTTCTTGCTAAATTAAGCTGTGGTAGTCAAACTGAAAAAGTGTTTTTTCAATTTATATGGACAATGATTAAGAAGGAACGCAAGTTTAAGCTTAAAGTTTATCCTTCACTTGGCTTGTCATTGGTGTTTCCGTTTATTTTTTTGTTTAGCCCAGGTTTTGGAGGGAGTAGTAACTTTCAAGGCTCACCCATGTTTTTACTCATTTATTTTTGTGCCATGTTCATTCCAACGGTCATCATTATGATTCAATATAGTGAAAAGCATAAAGGTGCATGGATTTATGAAATTACGCCAATACAGGATGAAGTGGTTATATATAAAAGTATGATTAAGGCTTGCTTCTTACGTCTCATCGCACCAGTGTTTCTACTCGTCAGTATTGTAATGATCTATTTATTTAGCATTGCTATCATACCTGATTTAATTTCTGTATTATTAAGCCTCTTTTTGTATACGGTTCTAACCTTCATGTATTTTGAAAAGTCATTACCGTTTTCCAAGCCGTTTGGGGTTGGGGAATCAGCAGAAGGCGTAAAGGTTGTGCCTATCATGCTAGTTGCTTTTTTGATTGCTCTTATTCATTTCGCCTTTTTGCAGGTCATTTATGGTACTTATTTGTACATGGTGCTCGTCATTGTGTTAAATTGGCTTGCATGGAGCAAGGGTTTTACCAAAGACGTATTAATACGTGGAGTTAAGATATAATATCTATATAAAATAACAGCAGAAGGCAGGGGGAATTGTCATTTTTTTGATGGTTTTCCTTGCCTTTAGTTTCATGTAAGCTAATTAATTGCAAATGGACACATTTTATTCACATATAACAATTGCGATAAAGCTATGTGTGGCAAGGGTTTGACGATTCTTAATCCAAATGTGACATTAATCATGTGATTCTTGTCACAAAATTATTGATTTTTATGTGTTAGCTTGCACGAAAACAGTGATAGAATTCACAATAGTTGAGCATTTATGCAAAATGCCTAGATAATTATAATGATGAGAAAGTAGGGAAGAGATATGTTGGATCCGGTTATGCTTGGACGCCTTCAGTTCGCAGTGACTACCATTTTCCACTTCTTCTTTGTGCCACTGTCTATTGGTCTGGTGTTGCTTATCGCGATCATGGAGACGATGTATGTCGTCAAGGGCAAAGAAATTTACAAAAAGATGGCAAAGTTTTGGGGACATTTATTTCTAATTAACTTCGCAGTAGGGGTAGTAACAGGGATTCTTCAAGAGTTCCAGTTCGGGATGAACTGGTCTGATTATTCTCGATTTGTGGGTGACGTATTTGGTGCGCCACTTGCCGTTGAGGCCTTGTTCGCCTTTTTCATGGAATCGACATTTATAGGTTTATGGATTTTTGGTTGGGACCGCTTATCAAAAAAGGTTCACTTAATGTGTATTTGGCTTGTTGCAATAGGAACTACCGTGTCAGCGTTCTGGATCTTAGCTGCGAACTCCTTTATGCAAAGACCAGTTGGGTTCGAGGTGGTTAATGGTCGGGCGGAGATGAACGACTTCTTTGCACTAATTTCTAATGGACAGCTATGGGTTGAGTTCCCGCATACTGTATTAGGTGCATTTGCCACAGGTGCTTTCCTCATTACAGGGGTAAGTGCTTATAAGTTGCTCAAGAAACAAGATACAGAATTTTTTATGAAATCATTTAAGATTGCATTGATTGTTGCTCTAATTTCCTCCTTTGGTACAGCATTGGTTGGACACTCCCAAGCGCAATATTTGGTGAAGACTCAACCAATGAAAATGGCTGCATCTGAAGGTCTTTGGGGTAAAAGTGGTGATCCTGCGCCTTGGACTGTGTATGCGCATATCGACCCTGAGAAAAAGGAAAATAGCTTTGAAATTAAAATTCCTTACGCTTTAAGCTTTTTATCCTATAGTAAGTTTTCGGGTGAAGTTAAAGGGATGAACGAGCTTCAAGCAGAATATGAACAAACATACGGACCAGGTAATTATATACCACCAGTAAGAACTACCTTCTGGAGCTTCCGGATCATGGTTGCGGCAGGTTCAATTATGATTTTACTAAGTCTATATGGTGCTTATTTAATGGCACGAAAGAAATTAGCAAATCCAAACAAAAAGTATTACAAAATGATGTTATGGGCAATTTCCTTACCGTTCATTGGAAATACAGCAGGCTGGATTATGACCGAGATTGGACGTCAACCATGGACTGTATTTGGCTTAATGCAAACGAAGGATAGTATTTCACCAAGTGTAACGGGTGGACAGATTTTATTCTCTTTGATTGCATTCACCTTAATTTATGCGGTTCTTGGTATCATTATGGTTTACTTGTTCGTCAAGTCGATTAAGAAAGGACCATATGCGAAAGACGATCATGATGATAGTCATGCAGATCCATATGATAAGGAGGGATACCATGTCTCTTAATGAATTGTGGTTTGTGCTTGTTGCCGTATTGTTTATCGGTTTCTTCTTCCTCGAAGGCTTTGATTTTGGGGTAGGGATGAGTACAAAATTTCTGGCTAAAAATGATATGGAAAAGCGGATTTTGATCAACTCCATTGGTCCCTTCTGGGATGCTAATGAAGTATGGTTAATTACAGCGGGGGGCGCGATGTTTGCTGCATTCCCGAACTGGTACGCTACGATGTTTAGTGGTTATTACACTCCACTTGTTGTGTTATTGCTTGCGCTCATTGCACGTGGGGTTGCTTTTGAATTCCGTGGCAAGGGCAAGGGAGAAGCTTGGAAAAAATCATGGGATGCTTCTATCTTCTTTGGTAGCCTACTCCCTCCATTTTTACTTGGAGTTGTTTTTGCAGGCATGATGAAGGGTCTTCCGATCCATGAAGATATGGAAATGCGAGCAGGATTATTTGATATGGTTAATGTCTATACTGTAATGGGTGGAATCACCGTTGTAATGCTATGCTTAGTGCATGGCTTAATGTTTACAACTTTACGTACAGTGGGCGATCTTCAATTACGTGCGCGTAAGCTAGCTAAGACATTGTTGTATCCACTTGCTGTATTGTTAGTTGTATTTGCAGTAATGACTTATTTCCAAACGGATATTTTTGAGGTTCGTGGTGGTATCTTGACCATCATCGCGATCTTAGGGGTTGTATTGTTCTTATTAGCAGGCTACTTCATGGTTAAGCAGAAGGACAGTTGGGCATTTGGGATGACTGGGGGCGTAATTGCACTTTCTTTTGCGTCGATCTTTGTAGGGATGTTCCCTCGAGTTATGGTTAGCTCTATTAATGATGCTTTCTCATTAACATTAACCAATGCAGCATCAGGACAATATTCATTGAAAGTAATGAGTATTGTAGCTTTAACCTTGTTACCATTTGTTTTAGGTTATCAAATCTGGAGTTATTTTGTGTTTCATAAACGCATTCATGAAAAGGAGCATTTGGAATACTAATGGGTCGTGGATTGATGAACTTCAAAGGAATTAGGCCAGTAATGATAATTATGGCTTTATTAACATTGATTCAGAGTATCGCGATAATTATGCAAGCAAAGTGGCTGGCAGAGGTTGTCTCTGCCCTCTTTGCGGGCGCAAAAGTAGAGGAACAGTTCGGCACAGCCGGATTGTTCCTAATTGCATTTGCAGTGAGACAGCTATGCGTATTGTTGCAGCAGCGTACAGCGTCCCATTTTGCCGATAAAACAAGTCGAGATTTGCGTAAAAAAGTTCTGGATAAGTTGTTCCAGCTTGGTCCACGGTATGCAGGAGTTGCGGGTACAGGGAATTTAGTTACCCTTGTAATTGAAGGGGTCATTAAGTTCCGTAATTACTTAGAACTATTTCTTCCACGAATGCTTGCTACTGGAATGACGCCAGTGCTGGTATTAGCTTATGTGTATTATTTGGATGTAAGATCAGGGGTAATCTTAACTTTTACCTTGCCGATTTTAATTGTATTTATGATTTTAATTGGACTTGCCTCTAAAAAGCGAATGGATCAGCAATGGGAGTCATATCGTACCTTGTCTAACCATTTTGTTGACTCTTTACGTGGTTTAGAAACGTTGAAGTTCCTTGGTCGTAGTAAGCAACATAGCGAATCTATTCAAACGGTTAGTAACTCGTATCGGGAAGCCACGGTTAAGACGTTACGTATCGCTTTTTTATCTTCCTTTGCCCTTGATTTCTTTACGATGTTGTCGGTCGCTTCTGTTGCCGTTAACCTTGGGCTTCGATTGATTGATGGTCATATTTCATTACTACCTGCGCTAACTGTGCTGATTTTAGCACCTGAATACTTCCTACCTGTACGAATGGTGGGGGCAGATTATCATGCCACACTAGATGGAAAAGAAGCAGGGGAAGCGATGAATCAAATTATTACTTCCGCAGAGGCGAGAGAAGCTCAGCATGTGGCACTTCCTGCAAATGTTAATCTAAGTTGGAAACAAGATAGTACACTTAAACTCCGTGGTATCGGATTAAGTCATGAACATAGCCACATTCCTTCGGTGAGCGACGTTTCACTTGAAATTTCTGGTTTACGCAAGATTGGAATTGTAGGCGAAAGTGGCGCTGGTAAGTCTACGCTTATCGATATGTTAGGCGGGTTTTTAAGTCCAACTGCAGGTGAATTTGAGATTGATGGGGTTGCGGTGCATGATTTAATGCATAGTGATTGGAGTAATCAGATTACATATATTCCGCAAAACCCTTATATTTTTAGTGGTACATTAGGTCAAAACATTGCCTTTTACAGTCCTGACGCTACAAGTGAGCAAATTCGAGACGCTGCTGAGGCGGCTGGTTTAGGTGAATTGGTGTCAAGCTTGCCACAAGGTTATGATGAGCAGATCGGCGGCGGTGGACGTGCATTAAGTGGTGGACAAGAGCAACGTGTCGCCTTAGCGCGTGCTTTATTAACAGGTCGTCCAATTATATTGCTGGATGAGCCAACTGCTCATTTAGATATTGAAACTGAGTATGAGCTAAAGGAAACGATGTTGCCGTTGTTTGACAATAGACTCGTTATTTTGGCAACACATCGTCTTCATTGGATGTCTAATATGGATGAAATTATTGTGATGGAGCAAGGTAAGGTTTTGGAAAGAGGAAGTCATGATGAACTCATGCAATTACAAGGTGCATATTATAACATGCTCCACTTGCAGCAGGAGGGATTAGCATGAAGCAAGAAGACTGGTTACGACCTTATTTTCGGGAATATAGCGGAAGATTTGCCCTCTATTTGATTCTGTCGATCCTTACTGTATTGTGTGCAGGGATGCTGATGTTTACGTCAGGGTTTTTGATTTCAAAGTCTGCTACGATGCCCTACAATATATTGTTAGTTTACGTGCCTATTGTAGGTGTACGTACCTTTAGTATTGGTCGGTCTGTCATTCATTATGTTGAACGTCTTGTTGGTCATGATGCGGTATTACGTATTTTATCTAAAATGCGTGTACGGCTTTATCGGATTTTGGAGCCCCAAGCTTTGTTTATTTCCTCTCGTTATCGTACAGGTGACATTCTTGGCGCACTAGCGGATGATATCGAACAGCTTCAAAACGTGTATATTCGTACCGTGTTTCCAAGTCTGGTTGCTGTTGTGTTATATGCAGCGGCGGTGATTGGGATTAGTGGGTTTGATGTCACCTTTGCCGGTTTAGTTGCGATTTATATTTTTATCTTAGTTTTTGTGTTGCCGTATATATCATGGAAGTTAACTAAGGGTACTAATAAAGCGGTAAAAAGAGAGCGTAACGGCTTATACCAAAAGCTAACGGATGCAGTTATGGGAATAGGCGATTGGGTCATTAGCGGAAGACAAGGCCACTTCTTACATGATTATGAAAATGAAGAAGCTACTGTAGCGCAAAAGGAAAGAAAACTACGAGCTTGGAGTAGATGGCGGATGCTAATCGGTCAACTCGTGGTAGGGATCGTTGTTGTCTCCATGCTCTATTGGTCAGGCAACCAAGCGGCGGCAGGGCAGATTGATATTACGTTAATTGCTGCCTTTACCTTAGTTGTATTTCCAATTGCAGATGCCTTTTTGCCTGTATCGGAGGCGATTGAGCGTATTCCGGGGTATCAGGAATCCCTGAACCGATTGGATGGGATGTCGGGTTCTGATTCAATGTTAGCAGGTAATGCACAGAGTGGGCTTCGCCAGCTAACAAAAGAAGAGATTAGCGCAGCATCCAAGCTTGCTAATCTTTCATTAGTTGATGTTGCCTTTCGTTACAATGAAGGTGAAAGTAATTCGGTACAATCACTTTCCTTAGACATTCCACAAGGCAAAAAAATCGCAATTATTGGACGTAGTGGTGCGGGCAAATCTACATTATTAAAATTGATTCAGGGCGCTCTAGTCCCAACTGAGGGAAGCGTCACAGTAAATGGGATCAGTGCGCATCAATTTGGGGATGAGATTGCCCACGTGATTGCTGTATTAAATCAACGTCCTCATCTATTTGATACGACATTAGCAAATAATATTGCATTGGGACATAGCGGATGCACGAAAGAAGAAATGATGGATGCCGTTGAACGAGCGCAGCTATCCCCGCTGGTGGCTAGTCTCCCAGCAGGCTTAAATACACCGATGCGGGAAACAGGACAACGGTTCTCAGGTGGAGAACGTCAACGTGTCGCCTTAGCGCGTGTGTTATTGCAAAATACACCGATCTTAATTTTGGATGAACCTACAGTAGGGCTTGATCCACGTACAGAGCGTGAACTATTGTCTACGATTTTCCATAGTACAACAGGTAAAACCTTAGTCTGGGTTACCCATCACCTTGTTGGTGCAGAGCAGATGGACGAAATTATATTTATGGAGCAAGGCAAAATTATTATGCAAGGCTCGCATGCTGAGTTGATGGAGCGTGAGCCAAGATATCGTCATTTGTATGAACTCGATAAGCCACAATAAATTAGCATACAAATATAAAGACCTCCTTTCCACAAATCGTGGTTAGGAGGTCTTTAAAATTTTTCCATTAGTTATTATTGAGGTTCATTTCCCCATACTAGCTGACCTGCCACATACCCTGTAACTTTTGTGTTGTCTTGATATGTTGTTGAAAGGGCATCAAACGAATAATCATTAGCTTGATTAAAGCTACTCCAATTTAGCTTGGAGAAACGAGTTTGGATGAAGGCACTTTGCCCTGGCTGAAGGACACCAGCATCATTGCTAAATCCGATTTGCAAATAGTGATCCGCAGTAGCTGTAGCCGTTGGTAGCTTCACAAAGGCTCCAGTGACATGTTGATTGCCGATGCTCGCCCAATCAGAGAAAAATTGATGTCCTTGCTCACTATCGCTAGTAAAGTAATAACGTAATGTCACATCAGACAAGTCAATCGGCTCGTCTCCTGAGTTAATTAGCTTAAACTGAGGATTAATACTTTGTGTAGATGCAGTTCTATTCTCATTGTATACCTGTAACGTAATGTCACTATCTACAGGAATTGGTGTTGTTGTATCTACAATATTTATAGCCAGCACCGCAGGGGTACCACCACTGAAATTAAAGGTCAGACTTGTACTGCCAAGTGGCTGAGTCGCCAAATAGCTACTTAATACTTTAACGGTATTGCCTGTTAACGTATAATCTGTCCCTTCAACTAACGTTACAGCACCATTTTTAATATTGGTTAGCGTATTTTCATTTAGTGTAAGTGCAACAGAGAGGTCAGCTTGATTGCTCACCTTTTTATCAAAGGTAGCTGTTGTTGGTGTAATACTAGAGTTAGCAGGCGCAGCGGAATCAGTTATCGCGACCTTTAATACCGCATTTGCTCCAGCGCTAAACACAAAGGTCAAGTTATGATTTCCGACCGCAAGTGAGGCTAGATAACTATTGCTTAATTTTACAGTTGTGCCTGTTACGGTATAATCGGTTCCTTCAGTTAACGCTACATTTCCTTTTTTAATGGCAGATAACGTATTACCATTTAAGGTTAACGCTACAGATACATCGTTAGTTGCACTTGCCTTGTCAAAGGAAGCTGCTGTTGGTGTGATTGTTGAATTTCTAACTGGCTCAGGAGTAGTCAGGCTATCTCCATATGCAATACCAAGTCCATTTGTTCCAATATATACACGTCCAAAAATACGAGGGTCACCTGTAATAGCTGTATTAGTGGAAGCGTATTGATGCTCATCATCGTTAATTCTTACCCAGCTAGCGCCAGCATCAATGGAACGGAAAATACCACGTACACCGTCAATTTTTGCACTTGTATAAAGGGCATCATACGTTTGTCCAGGTGCGGCTTTCCCAATACCAATTACATTAGCTTCCTCTACATTATCAAGCTTAGTGAAGGTAGCACCTGAATCAGTGGAATGCCAGATTCCATAAATACCGCTTTCCGTATCTCCACCCGCTAACCAAATATCACCTTCGATCGTTGGCATTAATTTAAAATCTAGGTTTTGATATGGTGGGTTTGGTAAACCTGTTGCAGCAGATTCAGTAAATGTAACCCCACGGTCGGTACTTACATAAAATTTCCCCTTACCAATCGCATAAAATTTATTACTGTTCACACGGTCAGATTTCACAACAGCCCCTACAGGAACGCCGTTGCTACGAGTCCAAGAGTTACCGTTACTGTGGGAGTAGAACACCCCTGTTTCTTCTGTGCTCCATACGATGCTTTCCCCGTCAGGTGAGACAGCCACTCTACCACCGCCGCTCGTTCCTTGCGGCTCACTAGCTGTGTACCAATTGCTACCTCCGTCGCGAGAGAAGCCAATCGCTTTAGCATTTGGCGTTTCTGATCTGTTAATCTTTCCTACGCGCACAACATATTCAGGATCATTTTGTGCAAAATCAAGTGAGGTTGAAGTTTTTGGATTAACAAACATTTTTTCAGGTGTCTTCGTTAAATCATCATGGCGGAAGCCAGTCACATCACCGATTGCACTTAATAAGTGAGCACCTGATGGTGGACTAACCAAGTCCAAAATCGCCATTTCTTCAATGTTTTTAGCCTTTACCTCAATATCAATGACACCGTTTGGTTTATCCCAATTTGTTAAGTTATCTGTGCCATATAGCGTAGCACCTGTACCATACATCATTCGATCTGAGTTAAACGGATCAATGACAAGACTGCCAATCATCCAGCCAAGTCTTGGAGAAGGCACGGGTGGTTCAGGTAAATTACCAAAATCAAGCCAAGGTGCAGCGGAAATATCTAGCGTATAACGTAAATTACGGTCTGGATAGCCATTAAACTCCCAAATCGGTTTCCATGTTGCTCCGCCATCTAAGCTACGGTACATATTTGCATCTGGCCACCATTGGTTAAGGTTTGCTACCACGATCGTATTTGGATTTTGGGCATCTACAGCTAGTCCGCCATAACCAAACGTTTGTGAACTATCAGTGGAAGGGACAGGACTAATGTTTGTCCATTTTCCCGTCTTTGTATTGTATTTCCATACGTCTCCCTTAGTCCCGTCATAAGGGCCAATCCCATTGTTATAAGGGATATATAACTCTCCAGTAGAGGATAGGACGCCATGGTGTGGAAGGAAGCCTTTTGGTTGTCCCGGTACAGCGCTCCAGGTTGCGCCTCCATCGGTACTTCTGTATATGCTCTCATCCTTATCAGCAACACCAACATAAATAGTCTGCGTAGGTTGTCCTAGTGTACCGGTAGATTTATCAAATGTAATCCATGCTAGCCCCATAATATCGCTTTGGTATTCGTTAGTAGGGTCTTGAACGTAGTTACCGACATTCGGGAAATTTTCAACCTTATTCCACGTTACGCCATAGTCTGTACTTTTCCATAAGCCATTCCCACTACGTGCACCAAAGTATAAAATACTGTTTTTATTTGGATCAATCGCTAGACGTTCACCCATAGAACGCCCTGGCATGTTACCTCCTACTTTAAAAGGAAGCTCCGTTTCCTCCCAAGTATCTCCACGATCTGTGGAACGTAAAATGTAACCGTTGGTCGACTCCCAACTATTCGTATACGTGCCTGCAGCAATATACACGCGGTCTGGATCAACAGGGTCTGTTGCTAATGCATCTACACCTGTTTTACCCCATTCCTCAAAGCCAACCCAGTCCATAAGCTGAATCCAACTGCTATCGGCTGGGTTCCAACGATACACACCACCAATATCTGTTCTTGTATAAATAAGGTCGGGTTCACTTTCATTAAAAATGATGCCGGGGATAAAGCCACCACCAGCGCCCGTAAAGACCTTGTTCCATTGATAAGGTTCACTAGTTGCAGCCTTAGCCTGTTGTGGAAATGCTGTGAGGTAGGAGCTACCGATCAGGGCAACAGAAAGAAGGACAGCACTAAATTTAGACAACCATTTTTTGCGCTTCACAAAATTACCTCCCTATGATTTTTGGCTAAAAAATAAAATAAATACGTTGCTGCAAATATGGCAGGAGTAGCCTTAAGCCCCACCTCCTTTCAGAATAGATGCTAAAAATACAAATAGTTTCCTTAAAATAAGGGATATAAAGCGCTTTCTTTTTTTTGAAATTTAAAAGAGATAATTGTTGCGATTGATTAGTATTGTAGGCTGGATTTTTAATTTGTGCTGTTAGAGCAAGAGGTGTATTCATGTGTACTATGAGTGTGTTTTGAGTGCACTGTGAGATGTGTGCTGTAGATGTGTACTATGAGATATGTAAGATAGGATAGTGTCAATTCTTTATGAGTAGAAGCATGAGGAGTAGTCTGAGGTGATTATAAAATATGCATTTACTAGAAAATTTTAACTTGTAATATTAAAAAAGTCAATCTATCAAACTACCTAGGAAACTAGTGTAACTGTACATCTGGGTTAATAGCAGTCATAATAGGTACAAGCAAAAGTTGAAGCAAAAAGTAAGACAGAAGAGGTGAGCGCGATGGAACTAAGGCAAATTCAATATTTTATTGAAGTAGCGAAGCTGGAGCATGTGACGGAAGCCTCTTATATGCTACACGTATCCCAATCAGCGGTAAGTCGTCAAATTTTTAAATTAGAAGCAGAGCTTGGTGTGGACTTGTTCATTCATGAGGGGCGCAAGGTGAAGTTAACGCCAATCGGGCGATTATTTTTAGCACATATGGAACATTTGATGAAGGTGATCCAAAATGCAAAGCAGGAAATTAATGAATATTTAGATCCAGAGCAAGGGACGGTACGGATTGGCTTTCCAAGTAGTTTAGCGGCACATATGATTCCAAGCATTGTGTCTGCTTTTAGAGAGCAATATCCTGCAGTTCATTTTCAGCTTCAGCACGGCTCATATAAGGAATTGATCGAATGGGTTATTAAGGGCGAGATGAATTTAGCTATAATGGGACCTGTGCCTAAGCATGAACGGCAAGTGAATGTTGAGGTCTTGTTTAAGGAGAAGTTTGTTGCTTTATTACCTGCCACCCATTCTTTAGCGACTCAAAACTCAGTGAAGCTAGAGCAACTGATGGATGATGTATTTGTATTATTTCCTTCGGGGTTTGTCCTGCGAGATATTGTTGTACACGCTTGCACAAATATTGGCTTTCAGCCCCTAGTGTCATTTGAAGGTGATGATCTTGATGCGATTAAAGGCTTGGTTGCAGCAGGGTTAGGAGTCACATTGTTACCTGAAATTGCAGTGGGAGAGCATCTTTCTTCCTCCATTGTAAGCCTACCCATTGTGGATTCAGTTGTGACAAGAGATGTGGGGATCATCACGCCTGCCACAAGGGAGTTATCACCAACGGAGAAGCTGTTTCATGACTTTTTGAAAGAGATGGGTCCAAAATTTCAGAGTAGCTAAGCTTGTCTAATGTCAAATACTTAGGAAGGAGAACTAGCATTGGAAGAGAAAAATACAGACGTCAAGGCTTAGCAAAAGCATGTATTTATGAATCAATGAAGCAATGTAAAAAGCTTGGTGCGAATGTTGTATATGTTGTTCCTGATGAAGAGCCGTATCCTTGGTATAAGAGTATGGGCTTCAAGCAGACATTAGAAAGTTATTGTTGGAGCAAAACCTTCTAAATATGGAAAGTTTTCATTTGAATAATATTTCAATATAGCCAATAGGTAATTATTAAAAAAGGATTTGAAGGTCTAGTTTTCTAGAAACTTCAAATCCTTTTTGTTGCGTTTTGCGTTTACACCACACCATGAGCGATCATTGTGTCTGCTACCTTTAAGAAGCCTGCGATATTTGAACCAACAACAAGGTTGCCTGTATGACCGTACTCTTCAGCAGCTTTTACACTGTTGTTGTAAATGTTAGTCATAATATTTTGCAATTTTGTATCAACTTCTTCAAAAGTCCAAGCGAGTCTTGCGCTATTTTGTGCCATTTCAAGCGCAGATACCGCTACACCACCCGCATTTGCTGCTTTAGCAGGTCCAAAGTAAACGTCATTGCTGAGGTAAACCTCAATTGCTTCTAACGTAGAAGGCATGTTAGCACCTTCAGCTACATATTTCACACCGTTAGCTACTAATGTTTTGGCAGCTTCTTCGTTAATTTCGTTTTGGGTTGCACATGGCAATGCGATATCACAAGGGATCGTCCAGATGTTTTGGCAGCCTTCTACGTATTGTGCAGTTGGGTGCTCCTTCACATATTCACTAATCCGTTTTCTTTCTACTTCTTTAATTCTTTTTACGGTATCAAGGTTAATTCCGTCCTTATCGTATACATAACCATTGGAATCACTACATGCAACGACTTTCGCACCAAGCTGCTGTGCTTTTTCAATCGCATAAATTGATACGTTACCAGAACCAGATACAACGACTGTTTTATTCGTAAAGCTCTCGCCTTTTGTTTTAAGCATTTCTTGCGTAAAGTAAACGAGGCCATACCCTGTTGCTTCTGTACGCGTCAAGCTTCCCCCGTAGGTTAAGCCTTTACCCGTTAATACCCCCGCTTCATTACCGCCAACAAGACGTTTATATTGTCCAAACATATAACCGATCTCTCTAGCGCCTACACCAATATCCCCAGCAGGTACATCAGTATCAGGACCAATGTATTTAGATAGCTCTGTCATAAAGCTTTGCGTAAACTTCATAACCTCACGATCTGATTTTCCTTTAGGATCGAAGTCAGAACCGCCTTTACCGCCACCAATCGGTTGACCTGTTAATGAGTTTTTAAAAATTTGCTCGAAGCCTAAAAATTTAATAATGCTAGCGTTGACAGAAGGATGGAAGCGAAGCCCACCTTTGTAAGGTCCAATTGCACTGTTAAACTGTACACGGAAGCCACGGTTTACCTGTACCTTACCTTGATCATCAACCCAAGGCACGCGGAACGAAATGATACGCTCCGGCTCTACAATTCGCTCTAGGATCGACTCGTTTTGGTATTTAGGGTGCTTGGCGAATACGGGAACAAGCGAGTCAAGAATTTCTTTGACCGCCTGATGAAATTCACTTTCACCGGGGTTGCGTTTTTTAACCGTTTCGTAAACCTCATTTACATATTGCTGTGCAGCAGTGAGGTTAGCTTGCTCAGTTGTTGCCATCGTATAAATCCACCTTTCTATCCTATGTCTAATTTTTGTGTTAGTTTTCTTTTCTCGATTTTCTTACGATTATTGTAATATCTATGTCAGCTATTAACAAAGCCATATTTAGATCAAGTTCATGACTAAATTAGATTAACTTTGGATTAATTAATAATCTATATGAAATTACTGATTGACAATAAAATTGATGGTAAGCTGCGGAACAAAGGTTCTTCCGATCGTTGTTAAAACCAGATTCCTTATTATTAGATTTTATTTGTTAGAATTTGGTTTTAAATACGAACGTTTCACTTCTCCAGAATCCTTTGTCTCTTCGCAAATTTGGGCTATTTGTCAATCACTGATTTAAAGATAGAGTCTTCATTAAAAACTTCGGAATTAATCATTTTTTTCCATCTTACCGTTAAATTAAATAGGAGCTTTTTATAATATGAAGGAGGTTAATCATGTCGATCCAAGTTGGAATTATCGGGACAGGTTGGTTTGGGAAGATGCATGGCGATCTTTTAAGTCAGATGGAGGGGGTAAACGTAGCCGCTATTGTAGGGACTTCAATGGAAAAAGCTGAGACATTTGCAGCCCATTATGTCGGAGCAAAAGCATTTGATCACACGCTTCGTATGCTAGATGAAGTACAGCTAGATGCCGTCTACATTACTGTACCGCCAATGGCTCATGGTGAAATTGAGCTTGCACTTATTGAAAGAGGAATTCCGTTTTTTGTTGAAAAGCCAGTGGGTGTAGATATTGAAACTCCTGAACGTATTTTAAAAGCACTGGAGGCCAAGCCTGTCGTAAACGCAGTTGGCTATCATTTTAGATATAAAGAATCGATTCAAATGATGAAGGAACTGATAGAGGGAAGTACTGTTGGATTTGCCGAAGGTGTATGGATGGGGGATATGCCAGGAGTAGCTTGGTGGAGAGATGAAGCCTTGTCAGGTGGGCAATTTATTGAACAAACGACACATATTGTGGACTTGCTAAGGTATACCGCAGGGGAAGTAACAGAGGTGTACGCTACATTTGCCAACCAAGTTTTACAGCAAAAATATGACGGGGTGACCGTTCCCGATGTAGGGACTGTATCGATGAAGCTGGCAAGTGGAGCGATTGCTACCATTTCTAATACGTGTATTTTACCAAGTGGGATCGGAAAAACGGGCCTAAGCTTATATACCGACCATGGTATATTGGATTGGACGCCTGAGCGTTTAGAGGTTGAAGCAGAGGGAGTTAAAACGACTTATCATAGTAAAGGTAACCCGTACGAGGCGGAATCTATTGCTTTTATTCATGCGGTACAAACGGGGGATGAATCCCATCTATTATCCAACTATGCGGACGCAGTCAAGACGCAAAAGGTAACCTATGCGGCAGTGCAATCTGCAAAGATCGGACAAGCAGTTAAACTATAATATTAAAAATATACGAATCTACTAGCAACTTCATCTATACCATTTCTATCAAATCCTCATAGTATATCTCAAGAAAAACAATAGCGTAATGATAAGCACTTCTTTAAACGTATTTAGCTTGATGTTTTTCTTAATTTATATTAGGAGTTGGTAGAAATGGCTGAAGTTTTAGCTCATGTGGTCAATGTTCCTACCCCAATTACAAATGGAGCTGCAATCCCGATTCCGACTACCCCTGCTGGTCAAGGGATCGCTTTAGTAAGAGTTCCTATTCCAGCTAACCGTCCTACTAATAATGTACAATTAAATGCAACAGTTGGATTACAGGGTGTAGTGGGTATTCCGAGAATATTATTCCGTATTTTTAGAGATGGACGTGAAATCTATTATGCACTCCAAGCTGTAGAAACAGATTTCGAAAATGTTTCATTAACTTCGCTTGTTGCTGCTGATGTGAACGTTCCTCCAGGTGTCCATGACTATGTATTATCTGTTGAAATTCAAAATGCTGGCGCACAAGCAACAGTCATTGGTCCAATCGTATTTACTGCACTTGCTACAGCATAACACTAAACTAGCTATAACGATATAATAGAGAAAAGCGTAGACTCTGAGGCATATTGCCTTGGGGTCTACGCTGCTTTAAACTAACAATGAAATCAATATGGGCGCAATGCCAAGCGTCAACAATGCAGATACAATCATCGAAATACTAGAGATGGTTCCAGTTAGTGAACTAAATTCAAATGCTTTAGAAGTACCAGTCCCATGTGCACCTGTGCCTAGCAATACACCACGAGCAACTTCACTTTCAATACGAAACCATTTTACAATCATTGGACCGAGCATCGTACCAAGCAAGCCCGTAATGATGACAAACACGGCTGTAATATTAGGCACGCCACCGATAATCTGCGATATATTCATAGCAATAGGTGTAGTTACTGAACGTGGAATTAAACTATTTACCATAGATGCATCTAGCTTTAACAGCTCTGCGATTAATGCAGAGGATACGATTGCTGTGATGGAGCCTGTAAGTACACTCACCAAAATAACAACGGCATGTTTTTTGAGCACATCATAATATTTGTATAAAGGAATCGCAAAAGCAATCGTAGCAGGCTGAAGCATTTTGCTTAACCATTGGCCACCTGTATTATAATCCTCGAATGAAATCCCTCTAGTCATCAAAATGAGGATGAGCATTACTGGTGTGATAAGTAAAGGCGAAAGGTATACCTTAGGATAACGTTGATATATTTTTTTAGAAATAGCATAAATGGTAAGGGTCGCAACGATATATAATAATGCGTGAATCATGATAGCCCACGTTCCTTCCTTTTTGTAATCCGTGTTGCTGTAAGACCAGATGTTAACATCACAATAAATGTACTTATTATGACGACCACTAGGATACGTAGACCTTGGTTTTCTAATATCGGTATATATTTCATGATTCCTACTGCAGAAGGAATGAAAAATAATAACAATTCAGCAAGCAGCCAATTTCCACCTAATTCAATCCAAGATAGCTTTACAACCTCAGTTTTTAACAAAATAAATAAAATAATAATGCCAAGAATCGTACCAGGAATAGGAAGATGAAGCGCATTTGCTACAACATTCATTCCCATAGACAATAGGAACAATAAGCCGACTTGTGCTATACTTAGCAGCATTGATTTTATGGTGCGCATAAATGCTCTCCTCTCCCTTTTTATGAAAACAAATGATTTATAATGTAAATATACAACACGGTTTTTCATGAGTAAAATGAATATATAGAATGAGTAGTATTCCATATTGGAATGATTGTAAGAAAGGGGGATTTTACTTGGATATTCGGCAACTCCAATACTTAATTGAGGTAGCAAGATGGAAAAGCTTCACGAAAGCAGCCGAAGCGTTATATATTACGCAACCAACGATTAGTAAAACGATGAAGGCAATGGAGGAGGAGCTAGGTGTCACTTTATTTGATCGCACAGGCAAAAAGATGGCGTTGACTGACGCAGGCGAAATTATTGTGAACCAAGCACAGCAAATTGTAACCTCATTTTATAATTTAACGGCTGAACTCGATGATCTACGCAATCTAAAGCAAGGCAATATTCGTATTGGCTTACCGCCGATGGTAGGGGCAAGCTTTTTCCCTCGTGTCATTGGGCAATTTCATAACAAGTATCCGGAGATAAAAATTCAGCTTTTTGAAGATGGTGCTAAAAGAGTGGAGCTAGATGTGATGAATGGGTTGCTCGATGTTGGTGTGGCGGTATTACCAACAACACAGGAGGGGCTTCAAAGTATTCCTTTTGTAGAGGAAAAGCTTAAGCTTGTATTGCATCCCACACATCCATTGGCACATCGTAAAGAGGTTCGGCTCAGTGAACTCGCTGAGGACGCCTTTGTTTTGTTCCGCCAAGATTTCACACTCCATGATCGTATTATTGGAGAATGTGTAAAGGTGGGTTTTCAGCCACATGTGATCTATGAAAGCTCCCAATGGGATCTAATAAGTGAGATGGTGGCGGCAGGTCTAGGAATCACGTTATTACCTGAAACAATTTGTCGTGAGATTGATGAGAAGCAGGTCAAGATCGTAGAGCTAACCCAGCCAGTCATCCCATGGAAATTAGGGATCGTATGGCGTGAAGATCGCTATCTTTCCTTTGCAACAAGAGAATGGATCAGGTTCGCACAAACTGTGCTAGCTAACTCAGATTGGTACAACATGGAGGAGTAGGAGCAGTGAATACAGACATCACAACAAAGACAGACATTACGACGAAAACAGACGGTAAAATAGACATTGAAATAGACACTGAAATAGACACTATAGAAAGTACAGATGAATTAGAAAATACACTTCATGGTTCCCCTAATTCTCCCAAAATCGCTTCGATTATTATTGCTATCATTTTTGGCTCATTCATTTCTATTTTGAGCATTAGTACGATAAATATTGCAATCCCGATTATGATGGGACAATTTCATACCGATTTGGCTACGATGCAATGGGCATTAACGGGGTTTATGCTTGCCATGGGGAGCTTTGCACCTGTAGCTGGCTATTTAGGAGAGAGATTTAGCTACAAGCGATTATATTTATTTGCATTAATTGGTTTTGTTATTTTCTCTTTATGTTGTGCCATAGCTTGGAGTGCCCCCTCACTGATCGTTTTCCGCTTTCTACAAGGTGCTTGTAGCGGATTAATTATGCCAGCAACGATGACGATTATTTATCAGGTTGTTCCCAGAGAGAAGCAAGCTGTTGCAGTGAGCTTATGGAGCTTATCCTCTATGCTTGCACCTGCCTTTGGTCCCACTTTAAGCGGCTGGATTTTACAGCATTTAAGCTGGCATTATTTATTCATTATTAACATTCCAATTGGAATCATTGCGATTGCCTTAGTCATTAAGTTAATTCCATATTATCGCCTGCAAGTCCCTAAACGCTTTGATTTGTGGGGACTAATTACCGTTGTTTTTGGTAGCTTAGCTATCCTTATCGCCTTTAGTCAAGGGCATACATGGGGATGGAGTTCTTGGAAATTCATAGCGTTGCTTAGCGCTGGTGTTAGTTTGCTTGCAATTTTTATATGGCGTGAGCGTGTTACAGAAGCGCCACTTTTGAATTTAGGTGTCTTTCGATTTAATCGGTATACGCTGGCGATTGTTATTAGCAGTATTATGACGATTTCTCTGTACTCTGGAACATTTCTAACCCCTGTATTTTTGCAAAATATTCAGCATGTGTCACCACTAGATACAGGGCTTATATTGTTGCCTTCTTCTTTGGTGATGGCGGTATGTACATTTTTTGTAGGTCGGTTATACAATATCGCAGGGCCAAAGGTATTGATTTTCATAGGTGTAGTTTTAATTGTGCTTGGTACATTGCAGATGAGCTGGCTTAGTGTAGGTACCCCACATATGTATATTATTGTATGGATGACGGTGCGAAATATCGGCATAGCCTTAACGAATATGCCTGCTAACAATGCGGCGATGGAGGTCATTCCTCTTCCGTTAACTGGACATGCCTCATCTATGAGTAATTGGATTCGTAATGTTACAGGTTCATTTGCGATTGCATTATTTGCCGCGATGCTTGCTTCTAGAACGCAGACTCACGCCTCTGAAATGGTGCATGCTGGTGTAAGTAATATGGATCAGATTTCGCTAATGTCCTATACGTTAAGCGTAAATGATGTGTATTTGCTTGCTACAGGTATCGCTTTATTGGCATTGCCGTTGTCCCTATGGCTACGGAAGTTACCGTTAAAGACGACCTCAACCTCAACGACGATGTAAACAATTGGAGATGACCTGTAGTTTTGGTGCATACTTTTCAAGGAACAAAGGGACATTAAGGGAAGATAACCTACAGAAATGAAGAATTAAGGAGAGATTGCAAAAAATGAAACGAACCTTAGTCTCGTTGGTGTTAACTTCACTTTTGTTCACATTGATTTGTGGTCAATATGCACCCCGTACACAAGCGGCAGATGTCCCTTTTAACTTTGGCTTTAAAAAAAGTGTAAATGGGAAGCTAGCTTCGATTGATGAAGAAGGCTTTAAAGATATACTTACGAAAAATGGCGCCATCTTTTTAGGAGATCCGTCACGTAAGGAGTTGTTTTTAACCTTCGACAATGGTTATGAAAATGGTTTTACCCCACCGATTTTAGATGTTCTCAAGGCGAAGAAGGTGCCTGCTGCTTTTTTTGTAACAGGTCATTATGTCAAGGATCAGCCAGATTTAGTGAAGAGGATTGCGAAGGAAGGACATTTAATCGGGAATCATTCTTGGAATCATCCTGATATGACAAAGATTTCAGATGCCAAGATTAAAGAAGAGCTCGAATCGGTGCATAAGGCGGTTAGCGAGCTGACAGGTAATCCTGTCATGAACTATTTAAGACCACCACGGGGTGTTTTTAGTGATCGCAGCTTACGTGTTAGCAAGGAATTAGGGTATACGAATGTATTTTGGTCAATCGCTTATAAGGATTGGGATACTAAGGTACAGCGTGGATCGAATTATGCCTTTAAAAGTGTAGTGTCTCAATTCCACCCTGGTGCCATTTTGTTGCTACATTCTGTTTCCAAGGATAATGCAGAGAGCTTGGGTGCAATTATTGATGAAGCTAGAAAACAAGGCTATGAGTTTAAAAGCTTAGATTACTTACAAAGTAATTTGCCACCCCATATTGTAAATGAGTAAAAGACTATAACATCGATTCTTACATCGTTCAAATTAAAACGGCTTCTAATTCCAGTATTTTCATGGGTTTTCTCATGTGAGGATTAGAAGCTTTTTCTGTATTTTTCACTAATTATTGTCTTTAAAAGAATGTTGACATTAAAACTTTAGACTCATATACTTAGGTTTATAAATAAATTGTATACCTAACTATTTATCTATATTAATAGTGTGTATACGAAGCACATACAAGGAAGTGATGATGTGAGAGTAGGGGAAGATGATACTAATGCACATAAATTAATGGAGGCATTTCATCGTTTTCGTCGTGCAGAATGGAAAAAAAACACCCAAGAGGGCTGTACTTTTAACGAAATGAAAGTGTTGTTCATCGTCCGTAAATTTTATAAAACATACGAACAGGGCATAACCATATCGGAGATTAGTACTAAAATGGAGGTGACTTCGCCCACGATAACCCAGCTTATAAAAGGCTTGGAAACCAAAGGCTTTGTCATCCGTTTAAACGATCAGGTAGATCGAAGAGTGGTGCGTGTAGAACTAACTGAAGCTGGAGAAGAGGTCACTAATAAGGCAGTGCATGAATTTTCAGCTACGATACAAGGGTTATGTGATTTTTTAGGCGAAGAAAAAACAAAGCAATTTATTGAATTATTAAATAGCTCTTATCAGTATTTGGATGGGGAATATAAAAAGAAACAGCATTAGAGTTTAGAGTGGGGATGATAAAAACATGATGAAATTAATTAAATATTTGAAGCCTTATCGTACTCCTGTCATTTTTGTTTTAATTCTTGTATTTTTTCAGGCATTATCTGAGTTGTATTTACCTACCTTGATGTCTGACATTGTCAATAAAGGTGTCGTTCAAGGCGATACGCAGTATATTTGGGAAATCGGCGGTTACATGCTAATCGTTGCATTTTTAGGTATGGCATGTTCGATTGGTGCAAGCTATTTTTCCTCTGTTGCTGCATCAGGTTATGGTAAATTACTACGCGGAAAAGTATTTGGACACGTATCCAACTTTTCGTTGCAGGAATTTGATAAGGTGGGCACAGCCTCACTCATTACACGTACAACAAATGATATTAATCAGCTTCAGCAGGTTTTAATTATGGTTCTTCGTATGATGGTAATGGCACCGATGATGGCGATTGGTGGAATTATTATGGCAGTTTCTAAGGATGCTACGTTATCGCTCATTTTTATTGTCGTTATTCCATTACTTGCATTGGCTATCTTCTTGATCGCCCGCAAAGGGGTTCCGTTATTTAAAAGTATTCAGCAAAAAATCGATAAGCTCAACCTTGTATTACGTGAAAATTTAACGGGGATTCGTGTTATTCGTTCCTTTAACCGTGTGGAGCATGAATCTAAACGTTTTAATAAGGCAAGCTTAGATTTGATGGATGTATCAATTAAAGTTAATAAAATTATGGCACTCATGATGCCCGTTATGATGCTTGTTATGAATATATCAGCAGTAGGGATTATTTGGTTTGGTGGAATTCGTATTGATGCGGGTCATATGCAGGTGGGCGACTTGATGGCATTTATTCAATATGCGATGCAAATTATGTTCTCGCTAGTGATGGTATCGATGATGTTTGTATTGATTCCTCGTGCTGCGGCATCTGGTGCGCGGATTAATGAAGTGCTTGAAATGGAACCCGTCATTAAAAATCCAAGCTCAACGGCTAGCAGAACTTCCAAAACAGGTTATGTTGAGTTTCAAAATGTTAGCTTTAGCTACCCAGGTGCGGAAAATCCAGCGATTTCTGATGTTTCCTTTGAAGCAAAACCTGGTCAAGTGACGGCGATCATCGGTGGAACGGGTTCAGGTAAGTCTACACTCGTGAGTCTCATTCCGAGATTTTATGATGTTACACAAGGCAAAGTGCTTGTAAATGGGGCAGATGTTCGTTCTCTGTCACAAGAAGAGTTGCGTAAAAAAATTGGCTATGTACCACAAAAGGCAGTTTTATTTACAGGAACGATTAACGATAATATTCGTTATGGTAAGGAAGATGCAACAGAAGAAGAAATCAAGCATGCGGCTAAAATTGCACAGGCAGAAAATTTTATCTCCGAAATGGAGCATGGTTATGAATCCTCGATTTCACAGGGAGGGACTAACGTATCTGGAGGACAAAAGCAGCGTCTTTCTATCGCTCGTGCTCTTGTGCGTAAAGCTGAAATTTATGTGTTTGACGATAGCTTCTCTGCACTTGATTTCAAGACAGATGCGAAGCTACGCGCAGCGCTAAAGGATGAAACTGAGGAGTCCACTGTCATTATTGTGGCGCAACGTGTAAGTACTGTCTTAGATGCGGATCAAATTATTGTGCTGGATGAATCAAAGGTTGCCGGAATTGGTACACACCAAGAGTTAATGGAGTCCTGTGAAGTATATCAAGAAATTGTGCGCTCACAGTTGTCAGAGGAGGAGATCGCATGAGTAAGGAGCAACATGGCAGAAGATCTCATGGCGGTCCTAGACATGGAGGTCCAGGCATGGGGATGCCTGTAGAGAAAGCGAAGGATTTTAAAGGCACCTTAAGAAGATTGATGGGGTATATTCGACCTTATCGTATGCAATTATTTTTTGTATTATTGATGGCGGTTATTAGTACGCTGTTTAATATTGTCAGCCCTAAAATAATGGGGAAAGCAACAACAAAACTTTTTGAAGGTTTAATTGCAAAAATGCAAGGTATCCCTGGCGCGGCGATTGATTTCACCTATGTGGGACAAATTTTGCTCATCTTACTAGGGTTTTATGCACTTAGTGCATTATTTAGTTACTTCCAACAATACATTATGGCTAGTGTTGCGCAAAAAACTGTTTATGATCTACGTCGAGACGTCAGCGATAAGCTTAATCGCTTGCCACTAAAATATTTTGACGGAAGAACACATGGAGAAACGTTAAGTAGAGTGACAAATGATGTGGATAACATCAGTTCCACTTTACAGCAAAGCTTGACGCAGTTAATTACATCGATCCTTACCATAATTGGTGTTGTGGTGATGATGTTAACGATTAGCCCTTGGTTAACCTTAATTGCAGTTGTCACCCTTCCGCTTAGTGTGGTTGCGATTACCTCAATTGCAAAACGTTCGCAAAAGCAGTTTGTACGTCAGCAAGCAGAGTTAGGGAAACTAAATGGTCACGTAGAGGAAATGTACACAGGGCACAAAATTATTAAAGCATTTGGACGTGAGCAAAGGTCGCTAGAGCAATTTGACACAATTAATGATCGCTTATATGAAGCAGGCTGGAAGGCACAATTTATTTCTGGTGTCATTATGCCGATCATGAGCTTTATTGGTAATATCGGGTACGTGTTGGTTGCCGTCGTGGGTGGTATTTTTGTAACAAAAGGTTCGATTACAATTGGTGATGTGCAAGCATTTATCCAATACTCACGTCAATTTACGATGCCGATTTCTCAAACGGCGAATATTGCCAACATTATTCAGTCAACAGTAGCCTCGGCAGAACGTGTATTTGAAATTTTGGATGAAGAGGAAGAAGTGCCAGAGGTAAGTACACCTACTGTACTTAAAGAAGCAGAGGGATATGTATCCTTTGAGTCTGTGAAGTTTGGATATGACCCAGAGCATATTCTGATCCAAGATATGAATATTGATGTGAAGGCAGGACAAACGGTAGCTATCGTGGGGCCAACAGGTGCAGGGAAAACGACACTGATTAACCTGCTTATGCGTTTCTATGAGCTTAATGGTGGTAAGATTACCGTTGATGGTACAGATATTACGAAGATGAAGCGTGGCGATTTACGTACCATCTTTGGCATGGTGCTTCAAGATACTTGGTTATTTAACGGTACCATTATGGAAAATATCGCTTATGGGCTAGAAGGGGCAACCGAAGCGGATGTGTATCGTGCAGCAAAAACAGCACATGCCGATCACTTTATTCGGACATTACCTGAAGGTTATCAGACGATTTTGAATGAAGAAGCTTCGAATATTTCTCAAGGTCAAAAGCAGCTACTTACGATTGCTCGGGCGATTCTGGCTGATCCACCGATTATGATTTTGGATGAAGCGACAAGTAGCGTAGATACTCGGACAGAAGTGTTTATTCAAAAGGCAATGAATGAAGTCATGAAGGGAAGAACTAGCTTTGTGATTGCACACCGTTTGTCTACGATTAAAGATGCTGACCTCATTCTTGTAATGAACCACGGTTCTGTGATTGAAAAAGGGACTCACGATGAGCTATTAGCGCAAAATGGATTTTATGCTGATTTGTATAATAGTCAGTTTTCTAAGGGTGGATTTGATTTGGAAGTGGGGTAAATTGCAAGGAGTGTAAGTGGGGGAGGGGAATGTTGGACTGTTTTGAGTGGCAGTCGCTGTTAGTCTCTGATTTCCATGAATCTTAATGGTGGAAGAAATCAGAGACTAAAGGCTCCTTTTCCTCAAAACAGTCCTCCAATTCCCTGAGGCACTTACGAGCCTCTTTGCAAGTTGACCTTGGGGAGCAGTAAGTGGTGTGGGAGGGTAATGTTGGACTGTTTTGAGTGGCAGTCG
>NZ_JBCMOR010000014.1:0-89513 GCF_050461185.1 Paenibacillus turicensis | reverse complement strand
CAATGCTATTCCCGTTAGCATCAGTGATTGTTGTTGTTTCCTGCCATTCTAGCGTGAATGTTTTATTGACCGTGACCTCAAACGTACATTTGCCTGTTATTTGTACAAATTTATTTTGATATAAGTAATTTTTAGCGAATACATTTCCGAATAAGGTCTCAGATGTTGGAATGCCTTGAAGTACGTTAAATTGCTCTGATCCACGTTGGTCTGCTAAAATCACTGCACTTACATTGGGACTTAACTCTTTTCCGCTCACTTCTTGTCCGCGTTCCTCTGTGCATTTAGGGTCTTTTGGCTTTTCACCGTTGCTTTTGGTTGTATACACTCTAATTCGATCAGGATAGCGGTAACTTCGGGCTTTGATCGTGTAAATATATGAAGAATTGTATACCATCAAATATCTTCCTGGTTCATAATAACCAGGTTCATTATAATATTGGGAGAAATAGATTTCAGCATATCCTAATGATTTAACCTTGAGATCCTTTTCCCAGGTATTTTTGTATGTCTTCCCATCCCTCCTAATAATCCCATAATAAGGAAAATTTATATTACTTCTATTTTCCTCTACTTCCACTCTTTTGGGATCATCTGTAGCAGCACCTGCATTTAATTGGTTTAAAAGTGTTGGATTCTCATCTAGCCACTCTTCATGAAATTTATCTATATCTGAATATTCCTCATTCAAATAAGGCTTTTGTCGCTCGAATTTCGCCAAATGGGTAAAATAAGTTCCTGGATATGCATCAATACCAGACTTCATTTTAGTTGGTGTTACTCTTTTGCTTTTATCTTCTTCCATCCAATTTGATGTATACCACATCACCCATTTTTTCCCTACTAGTTTAAATGCAATGTATGCTCCCGACGGAGATATGTTATCCTTTGATATGACTGGAACCTTTTCAGGCTTTAAGGGTACATTTGCTTGATAGGTTTGTGAGTTTACGATCTGTGTTTGGACTACTTCATTTCCTTTAAGAAACTCAATCTTTGTAATTTTATTCCCTATACCTGCATCTTCATTAATTATTGCTTTTAAATTTGAAAATCGAGTGAAAATCGAGTCATATGCGTCTTTTTTGTATGTTATTTCTGGTTTATATTTGTATATCTTAGAAAGAGGCCCTTTATAGCGCTCCTGTTTAAATTTAAATTCTTTTTCTAAATATTCCCTACGAATATCACCCTCTACCTCATAATCTGATATCTTCTTCACTGGATGTGCAACTTCTACACCTTCTTGGCTAGCTTCAACTGCTTTCACTATGCAGAAGTTCCATATTGGCAGAGAAGTTACCAACAAAGCAAAAACTAGTACGATGTTTAGCCAAAATCTACTCCTCATGCTGTCCTCCTTATAACGGGTAGCTCTACACTATATATTTAATTTTTCTTATATTTTGGACCATCTAGCTCTAACACTGTAGCTTCTTGGTACAGATAACCTGCATTAGCAGGAGCCATAATAACAATTTTTAACTTGCGATTTTGAACCCAGCCTGTTTTAGGTATAATCATTGCTGGTGTATCATTGTCTTTTTTATGCCAAAGCCATGCAACTTTATTTAAAATCCCAGAATGAAACTTTTCTCTATCAGGTGAATCAATACCATACACAACGTAAGAAGGCCCGTTAAATTCGGAATGGTACTTTTCCTTATTTTTATTAAAAATCTCGCTCGTTTTGAAATAGAGCACATAACTCTTTTTCCATTTATTCACTGGATTTCGATCTATAGGCACACCATCAATAATCCCTGAATTATTAAACCACTTCAATTCATCCACAGGTGGCAACAACTTCAAATTAGGATCATTGGGGTCTTCTAGGTCAATGGCAATAACAGCGTCCAAAGCCCCTTTATATAAACCATCTCTTGAAGTCATTGTCATTTTATCCTGTCTCCACAACTCCTCAATCGTCTTCCCCTTATAATCCTCTTCCTTCGTCACCATAATCTCAGGCATCACCGTAAAAATATTTGTACCATGCCAAGCTAACTCTGCACTCCCTACTGCATATTTATCTACAGGCAACTTCTCCCCATTTTTCACAGCCAAAATACGCTCAATAATCGTCACAGATTGCGCACGGGTCGTTGTTTTTGTTTCGCCAAGCTCTCCTTTACCTAGCCCTGTAACTAAGCCTGCTTTAGTCGCTAAATACATCCATTTACTATCCTCTTTTGCTTCTTCTCCAAGTCCTGCACGTACAGCAATGCGTGCCATTTCCTTACGGGTGATGACTTTATTCCAACCCAGATCACTATCTGAAAAGTCACTACTCACATATAACTTGTTTTCTTTTGCTACTTTTACAAAAGGCTCATACCATGTAGATGCTCCCTCTGTTTCAACAGGTAGCTTCATTGCCGTAACCACCATCTTCATAAACTCATCACGTTTAATTGCTTGCTCAGGCTTAAATACACCTCCTGGGTAGCCACTTACATAACCTTTTTCAATTGCAGCCGTAATGCTTTTTTTCGCCCAATGTGTATCCTTCACATCTGAAAATGAAGTCACTTGCTGAGTCGTTACGTCAGACATTTGGCTAGTACTTTCCTGATTGACGTTTTCTTTTTCCCCACTATTTTCTCCACTAGTACGATCTTTGTCTGTCAGTTCTCCATTAGTGCTGCTCTTCTCTACCGAATTATCTAAATTAGTTTTAGTTGCTCCATCATTTTTCTCCACCGTTGTTGTTGGCGTTGAAGATGTACCTGCTTTCTCACTATCTAGCGCCTTCACTTCATTCACATTACCCCAAAGCGCCCCTCCACTTGCAGCTACCAACGCCATCCCTAAAATAATACTAATCGCCTTTTTATTCATTTTCCTTCTCCTTTATCATTCGATTTATTATTAAGAGCCCCTAAGCTTTGATTAATGTCTTCTCAAAAATTTCATAAAGCTCTTTAAAACGAAATTCTCTTTTCTTTTAACTCCTTTAACTCTTCTGTAAATCCTGTAAATCCTGTAAATCCTTTGAATTTCAAACTATGTATGCTGTTACACTAAGATGTTTGATCCTACTCTAGTTTCATTGATTCTACTATAGTTTCATTGATGCCATCTCTATAGTTTTTTATTGCCCGCCTATACTCTTCCTCCTTTTCTCCTAGGAAACTATTACCATCTTACTATTTATTTTCGACAAAATCTCCCTTTTCACCTCCTTCAATCAGGATAAATTGAGAAATACAGGAATCAAAACATAACAAAAAGCACACCTCTGATCAGATAGTATCTAAATGACATCTTAGTGACATCAAGTGATATCTCACTGATTCTGGTGTGCTTCACCAAATTCCAATTTATAACACTTATTCTAAAAGGAACTGACTTTTTAAGCAAGCTTAATTTAGCTCAAAGGAAAAATCAATTTAAAACATTACTTATTCTTCTTATTCTTTCTTAATTGTTACTTATGCTTTCTTATGTTCTTATATTTTCATACTATACCCATGCATTCCCACTAATATCCTCGTCTTTCTTTGCCTTAAATCTCCCTATTATTTCATACCCTTCAAGCCAAATGACAAGCCACATAATGTTCGCCACTAACATGACGTAATGCAGGTCTTTCAAATTGACATTGTTCAACCGCAAAGGGACACCTTGTATGAAATCTACAACCCGATGGTGGGTTAGCTGGACTTGGTATGTCCCCTTTTAAAATAATACGCTCGCGCTTCATTTTAGGTTTAGGAAGAGGAACGGCGGATAATAAAGCTTTTGTGTATGGGTGAAGGGGACTCAGGAATAAATCATCACGACTCCCTGTTTCAACCATCGTACCGAGATACATCACCCCAATTCGGTTACATAAATGTGCAACCACACTTAAATCATGGGAAATAAACAAATAAGCCAGACCACGCTCATGCTGAAGCTTACGAAATAAATTAATCATCTGTGCCTGAATGGACACATCTAACGCCGATACTGGTTCATCCGCAATTATGAAGTCTGGATTAAGCGCTAATGCTCTTGCAATACCGATACGTTGCCTTTGACCTCCAGAAAATTCATGCGGATAACGATCAATATGATACGTAGATAAGCCACAAGCCTCTAGCAATTCTTTTACAATATCTCTCACCTGTGCTGGCTCTACCATCCCATGATCTAATAACGCCTCGCCAATGGCATCCCCAATTCTCACTCTTGGATTTAAAGAACTATATGGATCTTGAAAAATAAGCTGAAGTCGTGGTCGCAATTTTCGCAAATCCTGTGGTGGCATATTATACAAATCTTGTCCGTCAAAAATAATGTCACCACTCGTTTTCTCAGTTAAACGTACAATACTTCTACCAATCGTGCTTTTTCCACTTCCCGACTCCCCTACTAAGCCAAACGTCTCTCCCGGAAAAATAGATAGAGAAACATCATCCACTGCCTTTACATGCCCAACTGTACGATTTAACAAGCCTGCTTTGATTGGAAAATACTTTTTTAAGTGCTTAATTTCAAGTAAAGGTTTAGAAGAGGCACTCGTTAAAATACTAGATCGTGGGTTAGATAAAGAGTTAGATAGTGAATTGGATAGTGAATTCGATAATGAGCTCGATAATGTATTAGATTTTGAGATAGATTTCAAACTAGACAACGTACTAGATAAGGTATTGGATAAACGACTAGACACCCAGCGTCACCTCCTCATACAACCAGCAAGCCGCCTGTTGGTCGGCATTTATAGTATGTAGTTTTGGAGATTGAGATCGACAGATTGTCATACAAGCGTCGCAACGATCGTGAAAATAACAGGATTCTGTTAATGACAATGGATTAGGAACTTGCCCCGGAATGCTATACAACTCCTCCACCATGTCATACATATTAGGTTTAGACTTTAGAAGCCCCTGAGTATAGGGATGTTTTGGATTTTCAAATAAAGCCGTTACCTCTCCATACTCCACCACTTTACCTGCATACATCACAACAACCTCATCCGCCATCTCCGCAACGACACCTAAGTCATGGGTAATTAATAAAATCGACATTCCTAACGATTCTTTTAAATGAGACAACATATCTAAAATTTGCGCTTGAATCGTAACATCCAGGGCGGTAGTTGGCTCATCCGCAATGAGCAGCTTAGGCTCACATGATATTGCAATCGCAATCATTATACGTTGTAGCATTCCACCACTTAGCTCATGCGGGTAGGCATCAAAAATTTGCTCTGGCCTTGAAATCTGTACACGTTCAATAAGCTCAATTGCTTTTTGCTTTGCAGCCTTTTTACTTAATTTTTTGTGTACGATTAAAGGCTCCATAATTTGCTGCCCAATCGTTAGCACAGGGTTAAGTGAAGACATCGGCTCTTGGAAAATCATCGCAATCTCATTACCCCGAATCGCCCTAAGCTCATTTTTTGTTAAATTTAATAAGTCTTCTCCCTGAAATAAAATACGCCCCTCCACTTTAGCCGCGTTGGCATCAAGCAGTCCCATTACAGACATCGCTGTTATGCTTTTTCCACAACCAGATTCACCAACAATACATAAGATGCGGCCTTCGGGAACAATTAAACTAACATCATCAACCGCTTTTATAATTCCTTCCTCTGTATCAAAAGAAGTGCGTAAATGCTGAATTTCGAGTACAGCATCGTCCTGTAGTTTGTAGTTGCTCATAACTTTCACCTACTTCCTTTGCTTTGGATCTAAAACATCCCTCAGACCATCACCAAAAATATTAATTGCAATAACGGTGGCGAAAATAGATAAGCCAGGTGGAATCCATAGCCAAGGACGCTCCTGAAAGTCAATTAAATTGTTTGCCGTATCAATCATATTCCCCCAGGTTGGTGTAGGCGCAATGACACCTAATCCAAAAAAGCTGAGTACAGATTCCATCAATATAGAACCGCCAATATTTAACGTGGAAATGACGATCAACAACGGCACAATGTTAGGTAATAAGTGATGAAAGAGCTTTCTTCGATCTCGCAATCCTAACACGACTGTTGCTTGCATAAACTCTTGTTCACGTATGCTTAATATTTGACCTCTCACCATTCGAGCAAGTGCAGGCCAACCTACAATACTAAGCATGACCATAACAATATACATCCGATAATCCGTAGGTACCTTCCAATCTGATAGTAAAGCGCCAATAATAAATAACAAGGGCAAGCTTGGAATCGTCATGAGTAAATCTGCCACTCTCATAATGAGTTGATCTACAATTCCACGATAATAACCTGCGATTGCCCCTAAGATCGACCCGATAAATACACTTAACACCATCGAAGCAAGCCCCACCGTCAGAGAAATTCTCCCTGCTTGTAGCACCCGTGTCAGTACATCCCTGCCAAGCTTATCCGTCCCTAACCAATGTCGTAGACTTGGTGCTTGGTTCATGATCGCCAAATTTGTTTTGCCGTTTGTATATGGTGAAAATAACGGGCCAACAAAACAAGCAATAAACATAAATAGCACCACAGCTAACCCAGACATCGCTAGCTTATTTTTAACTAAACGCCGGATAGCCACACGCCATAGGGATGATTTTGCACTTTGTATACTTTGTCCTGCTTTGTAATGATCAGAAGGGGATACAGATGCTACTGCAGGTTGTAAATTTAATTCACGATTAGATTGAATTTTGGATCGCAGATTTGACATCCTTTTCCCCCTACAGCTTCACGCGTGGATCCGCAATATGATATAAAATGTCTGATAACAATGTTCCAATTACAGTTAAAATCGCAATAAACATCGTAAAGCCCATTAACAATGGATAATCTCGTAGTGAAAACGAAGACATATAAAGCTGACCAATCCCCGGCCAATTAAATATTTTTTCAATAATTAAGGAGCCTCCAAACAAGCTTGGCAATTCAAACCCCACTAATGTAATTGCAGGCAATAAAGCATTGCGCAAGGCATGAGTAAACAGCACCTTTTTTTCCTTTAACCCCTTTGCTCGTGCAGTTCGAATATAATCCTGCTTCATTACATCAATCATGTTACTGCGAAAATAACGCGTTAAGGAGCCGACACCTAGAAGAACCATAACGATCACTGGAATCGTCATATGCTGAATGACTTCCTTTACATATAACATGCCAGTCGCGTTGCTACCTGTTGTTAACATGCCCCCCGGCGGTAGCCACTTTAAATCCACAGCTAGCATTTTAATGAGAAAAAGTCCAATAAAAAATGAAGGAACTGACATCGCCGCAAAAATTAAAATCATGACGAGCGTGTCAAACCAAGTGTATTGCTTATACGCCACAATGACCCCAACCACAATCGCAATCACCCATATCAAAAAGGTGGCAACTACGGCAAGTAAAAATGAGTTCCAAATATATTCGTTAAATAGCTGCAACACAGGCTTCTGCTGTGCTAAAGAATAACCAAAGTTACCTTGAAAGGCGCTTTTCATCCACGTAAAATAACGTTCAAGCAAGGGCTTATTCAGCCCATAGATTTCTCTTAGCTCTGCTTTACGCTCAGGACTAAGCTTCATATTTCCACTAACAAAATCCCCTGGAGTTAAAGCATACAGACTAAAAATCAACAAAGACGCGGCTAGCAAAATAAGAAGCATATACGAGATGCGCTTAATTAAATAACTGCTCATAACAAACTCCTTGCTTTCTACTTATTTAGCGTCCAATTTGGAATCGTTTGTGCTAAGCCAGCGACAGGGTTGTATTCCACATTTTGAATTCTACCGTTATAGGCAATGACTGCTTTTTTATAGCTTGTAAAAATAACGGGTAAATCCTCATTTGCGGTTTTAAACAAATCTTTATATATTTTTTTGCGTTTCTCCATATCGCTAGTTGCCAAAGCTTCATCATATAACCTTTTAAACTCTGGGTTGTTGTACCCCTTAACCTCACCATTCACAAACTGTGTTACGCCGTCACTTGGATCGGACAAAATAGGCGTAGAGAAAGCGGCAAGATCATAGTCCCCACTTTCTACTTTGGAAATTAACGCATTAAAATCAGCAAATACCTCTGGCTGAAAATCAATCCCAAGCTCTTTATAATTTTCCCCAGCTAAGGCGATAAAGGTATCTGTATCAGGGCTTTTTCTGCCTAAATAATGAAGCGTTAGTTTTTTCCCATCCTTTGTGCGAATTCCGTCTGAGCCTTCCTTCCAGCCCGCTTCGTCTAACAAATCCTTCGCTTTTTTAGGATCATATTTGTAAGGATTAATGCCTTCATCCGTATATGCCCAAGAAATTAAAGAGGATGGAATATTAGCAACTTGCCCCGCACCCTGATTAGCATCGACATAAATACTTTGACGATCCAGTCCGTAGGTAATCGCTTGGCGAACTAATTTATCCTTTAAAGCCTCATGCTCCAGGTTGACTTGAAGGTAACCATAATTACTTGGCGTGTAGGGCGTAATGTTGACGTAGCCTAAGCTTTTTAGCTTTTCTATATTTTCTGTCGTAGCACTAAAAGAGGCATAATCCACTTCACCTGTTTCTAAATACTGCCAAGTGTCTCCTTCTGATGTTTTATAAATAAACTTTTCAGTTCTTGGTTTCCCTAAATAAAAGTTTTCATTGGCTACAAAACGGACTTCTTGACCTGGGATAAACTTCTCCAGCTTATAAGGTCCATTTCCAAGCGGTTGATCATGTAATTTTTTAATGTATTCCACGTGACCTGGTTTATATTCCGCACCATAATGTGCTTTCGATAAAATTTCAGAGCCTAAGGTTAATAAAGCAATGGCATTGGGCTTTTCAATCGTGACGGAGATGGTCAATGGATCAACAATTTTAATCCCCTCAATCGAAGCCGCTGTACCCTCCTTGTAAGCCTTAGCCCCTTTAATACCAATCGTATTTAATGTGGAATCTCCATCGTAAGCTTTATCGTTAATTAAAGTCCAAGTAAAAGCTACATCCTCAGCGGTGAGTGGTGAACCATCACTAAATTTTGAGTCAGGGCGGATATGAAATGTATACGTTAATTGGTCATCACTAATTTCCCACTTTTCAGCGGTTGCACCAACTGGAACCCCCTGCTTATCTACAGTGACAAGTGGCGTATATAGCAAGCTTGATACGTTGCCATCGTAACCACTTTGATGAAAATAAGGGGTAAATGCACCACTAGGGTCAACCAACCCAACAATAATTGTATCTGTACGATTTTTAGCAATGGCAGGTAATTTAGAGAGATCTGAAGCCTGAATCGGCTCATTAATCGTTACTGCTGTAGTACTTTCCCCGTTGCTTCCCCCTGTACCAGATGCACCATTACTGCCTTGTCCTGCACCAGAATTTGTTGCATTGTTACTTGAGCAAGCTGTTACTAATACCGCTCCTACAACTAAAACAGCCATCATCCACGACTTTCTTTTTTTCAAAACCATCTCTCCCTCTCCCATCCAAACATTATTGTTGTATAGCCTTCAAAAACAAATATGTATCTATACCCTTAATATTCCGACAGAATAACTAAGAATTTTTTTTGATAAGGAATATTATAGAAAGGAAATAAAGTTATGTAAAGGAATAAATATGAAATTAATTACTTTCGACAACATGTTACATTTTTCTCTATTTTTCGTTATTCCTTCAACACTATTACTTACTAGTCAGCATAAAATAAAAAATACACCCTCGCATGCTTACTGCGTGAGTGTATTTAACCTTGATTCCTTTTTACTGTTTAATTAAGGCTCTATTTAGAAATTAGTCCATGACAACGACAGGAGGCTGGTAGCTACGGTCCAGAGCGTTCTTGCGATTGTTGTTAAAATCATATCCCTACTTTTGAAGTTGTTAATTGGTGGAATTTGATTTTAAGAGACAATCTTCAGAATCTCTCTGTCTCTTCGCTAGTTAGGGTTAGCGGTCAAGTACTAATTTCAAGATTGAGCCTTAATTAAATATATTTTTTATTAAATTAAGCCCCTGCGCCGTCCTTCTTCCACTGCACCCAAGCGTGTAGACACCTCTAGCTTCCCAAAAATATTCATCATATGTGTTTTAACAGTCGCTACTGAAATAAATAAATGTGAAGCAATTTCAGCATTTGTACATCCTTTAGCTAACTCGCTTAAGACATCAAGCTCTCGATTCGTTAATAGCTCTTTACTTGTCTGTATATCAGAATTCAATTGTATTTTTTCCACAAAACAGACCTTAATCACAAGCTGAAGAAACTGTCGTTCCTCCAAGGTAATATTGACCGAACTATCTGCATTGTAGGCTACCAACAGCGGGTAAAGCGTGGCTCGATCCGTAAAAAAGGGCTGTAATATTTTATTTACCCTTGCGTAGTGTAAGGCTTCAAGTAAGCAGTTATGAATTAACCTTTTTACATTTTCGCCTTGCTGAACAAGCATTGTGATTTTTAGTATTGCTGCCTCCACAAGTCTTAAATAATTTTGATTTTCCCTTGAAAAGGCGAGGATGTGATCCACGCGTTGCAAGGCATGATCATGTTCTCCTTGGTTATGAAGCAATCGAATATAAAATAACTGAGAGGATAAAGAAATTTCTCCCTCAGGCTGTTGTCTATATTGTTCAGTAAACAATGCACTATATTGGGAGTCTAGCTTTCCAATGCTATACAGATGATTTAATAATCGATCAAATTGATTGAAATTTCCAATCCCAGCGTCACTAATAACCTGATTGGCAAGGCGTACCCCATTTTCTTCATCTCCAAATAGAAGCTCATATTCAACTAAATGGAACTGATAGCTTAGCTCTACAACCATAGGGACAACAATCTGTCCTCTTACATGTTGCTTAATTGCCTCTAGTGCAATTGTTGCTTGCTCCTTATCCATCCGTTTAAAGTATACACCGATTAACCCAATATAATAATTATAGCCAAGTGTATCCATAATCCCTGCGGAATATAGCAACTCTTGGATTTGTCTATACATCATTAAGCTTTGTTCAAGTTGCCCCGTTTCCTCTAATAACTGTGTTTTTGCAGATAAACTATAGTAGTCCAAAAAAACATTGGCTCCCTTGTTATTATTCACTGCATAATCGACAAACTCTAAACACATTTTATATTGATTTTTGCTCAATAAAATATTTGCACTCATGATTAAAAATAAGGATTTAGTTACAGGACTAAGCTCAAATTGATTGATTTGTGCCAGAGATAGCATGGTAGGGGGTTGATAGTTAGGTTTGCTTTTTCCTAAAAAAGGGAGAAAGTATTCTAGTCCTAACAAAACCTCCTCATCCCCATAGCGTGCCTCAAGCGCATCACATAGCTGTATACAGCGATCCGTATTTAAGCATGTTAAATTATAAATAATACATTGCAAAGAAAGATTAATATTCCCAGTCAAAGGTTCAAGTGGAATTTGGTTAATGTAAGCCCATGTCTCCACTGTTTCGTCCATTAGCCCTAGTAGAGACATCGCTGCATCATAGTGTTCAATCACAAATAAATGCTGCAAGGCTTCACCATAATCACGTCTTGATGCAAGTAGATGTGATGCTAGCTTATGTAGTCTAATTTGTTCATCCTTTGGCAAGGCTGCAAATTGTATCAATAGGTACTCTCGCAACATGTGATGATAGCGATAAATCCCACCTTCTTCATCGACACACGTTACGAATAAATTTTTAGCAATTAAGCCATTAACCATAGCGAGAAAATTCTCTTCACCTGTGAGTGCCATACTTAATTCTTCATCAAAATAAGTTAAAATACAGGTGGCCACGAGGAAATGTTGTTCCTTATCCGTCAGTTTTCTAAAAACTTCGCGGGTTAAGTAAGCTGCTGTTACACCATGATCAGTCATGGAGAGCATACTTCTACTCTCATGTCCCGCTGCCGCTACAAGCTGAAGTCCACCAATCCAACCCTCTGCAAACTGATTCATTTGCGAAATATCATCCGTACTGACATTTAATTGCAACGTATTTGTGAGAAAATCCTGCCCTTCTTCAGCCGAAAAACGTAGCTCATCTCCATTTATAAGTAATAGCTCACCTGAAGCAGCAAGCTCACCTAAATACACGACAGGCTGCTGTCGAGATAACATAAACAAATGTACATTATCTGGCATTGATTTAATAAAAAAATCTAATGAGGCAATAAGCAGGGGGTTGCTTAACTCATGTACATCATCCAACACTACATAATAATGTTGTTCACCACACAATTGATTAATGACCATCGCTAATAAATTTTCTACGTTGGCTGTATCAAAATTAGCATGTAAGATAGAGATCAATCGTGACGATTCCTCATCTCCCATAAACTTAGAAATGGCCGCAAGAAAATAATGCCAAAAGGAAAAAAGTTGATTATTACTTTCATCCAAAGATAACCACGCGACATCGCCTAATTCATGTTCCTTAATAAAGGAAGACAGCAAGGTGGTTTTCCCCATCCCAGCTGCGCCCATAATATATATAACCCGCATCTCTGAGCAAGATAGCAATTGCTGGAACAAATGCTTCCTTACGATATAGTTTTTGCGTGGTGCAGGAATTTTTAATTTTGTAGACAACAACACAACACTACGATGGTTTTGATCGCTCATAGTTACCTTCTTTATTATAGATTTACTTCTGATTACTTCTGATTGTAGGTTGATCTGTAGCAATTGACAAGATCATCTTTAATGTTATTTTTGTTTAACATACCGCTGTTTTAAACACCACGTCGCAAACAACAATAATCCACCTACTAAAATAATAACATAGATCAATGACCCAATATGAGCTAATGCTGTTCCATGCTCAACATAACCTGCAAATGATAAAAGATGCTTTTGTGGCAAAATAGATACAACCCATTCAATCCCTTTATTGTGCTGATCAAATGAATAAAAGCTCCCAGCTAAAATAGTCGTTAAAATCATGATGCTATTGGCAAGCATCGTTGCATTATCGGGTTTATGGAATAGCGTAAACAGCACTAACATTAACGATATCCCTAACAAACCAATGATGAGAATAAAACCTGCATATTGCAAAAGAGAAAATCCAATATCATACCCGATCAGTTTCATAATAATTAAGCAAAGAAATGCAGGTGTATACATGGTTAAGCAGGTTACTATATGTGCCAATACATATTTCATAACGGAAATTGGTGAACAAGCAATACGTTTTAGCACTCCTTGCTCCTTATCTTCTGAAAATGTAAACAAAAACAAGCTTGAAGCCATAAGCAAAAACATCATTAAAAAACCAATAATATTGGCACCTATTCCGCGATCTGACGATACAGAGATAGAAGAAGGATCAATATCCTTATCACTTAATAACCGCGTAAGCAAGGCTTTAAATTCATCATTTTTAACACTTTCAATTCCAAAAGTTTTGTCTTCCTTTTCCCACACATAAGCATCATATTTATGCTTCATTAGTTCTGAATAAGGTGGTTTTTCCTGCATCACATCTATTTTTAAATAAGGAGATTGGATTGGTGCTTCTGTAGCCTTAGTCACAAATACAATATGTCCTTTTGTCTCCTGTAGGCCCGTCATGTAAACAGCAAGTATGATTGCTAAAATCATTAAGACTCCCATGATTATAATGCTGCCTTTTCTTTCAAACATACGAATGTAATTATTTTTAAGTACTGTCAGCATAAATAATCCTCCGTTCTAAAACATTTCTCACAGCCATAAACCAGCACAGCAGAAATTAAGATACTTATCCCAAAAACAGGCCAAAATAAGTTAAAGTTGCTATCAAATATAACCATAAAAAAGGCATCAGTAATCCACTTTATCGGTGATAATTTAGACACCCAAGCAATTGAAGGTCCCATACTTTCCAATGAAAAAAATACTCCACCTAAAAAGGCGAGAATACTAAGCACATTACTCAGTAACGTACTTGCAATTTCCTCTGTTTTAAACAAACAGCAGAAAAAGATTCCTAAAGCACTTGTTGCAAATTCGAGGGGTACCATTAGTAGTAAAACATACCCAAAATACTGTCCTCCAAAATTCAAATTCATCGTAAACATAAGCAACAATACAACAAGCAAATGGCAAATATAATTGAATACAAATGACGATAAAATTTTCGAAAAATAAATCGCTGATTTCCCTACTGGAGAATGAATAATGCGTAAATTAGGTCTTTTAATATCCCGCTCCATAAAGCTGTTTGTCGCCGTCATTGCACCATTAAAGATCGAGTATACAAGTATACTAATCCCATAATAGTTATAAGAAGCAATCGGGTCTGCATAAGCCCCCTCGGATAAAAACCCAAAAATTAAAACAATCAGTAAAAAAAAGATCGTATTGAAGCCAATCAGCACTATATTTTTACTATTATTGCTTAAATCCATTTTGAAAATCTGTGCAAAACTATACATCTATTTTCCCTCCTTACACTTATCCTTGATCATGTACAATATTTTATTAATCCCGTAGCTTACGTCCAGTTAGCTTAAGAAATACGGTCTCAAGGCTAGCTACCTCACTCGCAATGTTGACAATTCGCACCTTCTGATCAACCAGCAACGAGATAATACGATCTAAATTCTCAACATCTCTGAGTGTCACAACTTTAATATATTCCTCATCAACTTGGACAGACTTCACACCTTCGATATGGAAAAGTGATGCTTCATTTAAATTTTGAATATTTTCCGCTTCAATATAATAGCTTTTTTCATGTTGAATGCTTTCTTTTAATGCTTCTTTAGTACCTTCTGCAATCATTGCACCATGATCCATAATAATAATCCGTGTGGAAATTGCTTCAACTTCCTCCATATAGTGCGTTGTGTAAATGACCGTCATACCTTTATCTCGTAGCTGCTTAATCGTATCTAAAATGTGATTACGTGATTGAGGATCAATCCCAACGGTTGGCTCATCCATAATAACAAGCTTAGGTGAATGGGCAATTGCACAAGCGATGTTCAATCTTCTTTTCATCCCACCAGAAAAAGTCTTCACTTTATCCTTTCTACGGTCTACAAGTCCTGCGAATTCCAATGCCTCTTCAACTGCATTAGATAACTGTTTTCCTTTTAGACCATATAATGAAGCAAAAAAACGCACATTGCGCTCGGCAGATAGCTGCTCATATAATGCAATTTCCTGCGGAACAACCCCTAATTGCTGTTTATAGCTACGTAAAGTCGCCTCGATCGGTTGTCCTTCATATTGAATCTCACCTTGATCCTTTTGTAAGGAGGCGGTTAGAATGTTGATCGTTGTACTTTTCCCTGCACCATTGGGACCCAGAAAACACAAAATTTCACCTTGCTCTACTTCAAAGCTAATCCCCTTTAAAACTTCTTTTTCTTTAAACGACTTCTTAAGCTGTTTCACTTCAAGTAACTTTGTCATGTCTATCATCTCCTTATACATATCCTACCTCTAAGCCTAAATAAAAAAATCATCCTTTCGGTTGAACGAGTAGGATGATTTTTTCTAGCTATATATTTAGTTTTTCACGATAAATGAAACTTCGGTACCTTGACCAAGCGTACTGTGGATTTCTAGACCAGAGCCAAATTGACGCTTCAACCTTAGATCCGTATTTAGCAAACCAACACCTGAATTCGTCTCCACTGTTTTTTGTTGAAGCCGCACCAGTATGTCCTCCGACATGCCCACACCGTCATCAATGACTGAAATTTTCGTAAAAGATGGGAAACGTTTAATTGAAATAACAATAGTGCCCCCTTCTACTCGTTTCATAATACCATGGCGAATCGCATTTTCAACTAAAGGTTGAATCGTGAAAAGCGGAAGCTGTAAATTAGGATCACTTTCTATATCCCACTCGACATGAAGTCGCTCTCCAAAGCGCTCTGCTTCAATATACAAATAGGAACGCACAATATTTAGCTCATCTTCAACATTACTTAATTGATCAATATTTTGAATTTTAAATCGATCATGCAAAAATTCGCTAAACACCTCTAGCAAATCTCGCATACGATCTAGATCAATTTCACTTAAAGCTGCAACAGCATTTAATGTATTAAATAAAAAGTGGGGTTGAATTTGTGCTTGTAGCCATGCTGACTCCATTCTTAGTCGTTCCCTTGCTGATCGTCGCACCTCAGTTAAGGCACGAACTCTAGACCTTAGCTCTAACGATTCAACGGGTTTGGTTACATAATCATTAGCTCCTGACTTAAACCCCTTCTCGATATCATCAGGATGACTTCTGGCGGTTAACAATAAAATGGGAAGCTCTGTTAAGGTGAAACGCTCGCGAATTTTACGGGTTAGTGTATAACCTGACATTTTAGGCATCATTACATCTGAAATAACTAGATCCCACTCCTGTGTATCTATGCATTCTAGTGCCTGCTCACCACTGGCAACAGAAGTAATAACGTATTCCTCTAATGATAAAATCGCCTCTAGCACCTTTAAATTGATAACATCATCATCCACGATTAATACTCTTGGGTTACCCGTATTTGGTTTAGATTTCGTATGGTGCTTTTCTTCCTTTGTTGTATCCTCTATGGAAAAAGGGGTTGCTTCTACATCACTGGTAACTGCGGTTAGCTTCATCGCTTCTAACGACTGCCCTTCCACACTTTTGAACAAATCTAAAGTAAATGTAAATGTTGTCCCTTCCCCAACCGTTGAAGACACCTCTAATGTTCCTCCATGCAATTCTACTAGCTGCTTGCTGATCCCTAAGCCTAACCCAAAACCACCTTCAAGCTTAGCTCGTTCTGGACTTGCTTGCTCATAGGGTTCAAACACAAGTTGTAACGTATTGGGGTTCATCCCAATCCCTGTATCCTGTATTGAGATGTATGCTTTTCCATCTTGTGCTATAGCTTGAATCGAAACCTCACCAACATCGGTGTATTTTAATGCATTTTGCAATAAATTAAATACGATTTGAGTCACACGATTTTCATCGGCATATACCTTAGGGAAATCGTGAGGAATGGCGTTTACAAGCTTAACCTCTTTTCCCGCTTTCATATATAAAAGCATATCTATCACACCTGTAGCAATAGATTGAATCGAGGTGGGTCCACAATTTAATCGTGGCGTACTTTCATTCAGCGACACAGCAAACAGTAAATCATTTAACATCAAGGACATTCTTCGTCCTACACTCAGCACCATTTCTAGCTCTTTTATACTTGTAGCATTTAATTTTTCATTTTCTCTCTCTAACACAATTTGAGAGATATTTAAGATTCCATGCAACGGATTACGCAATTCATGCGAGGTATTCGCTAAAAATTGATCTTTAAGCTTATTTGCCTTTTGTAGCTTCGTATTCAGCTTTCTTGCCTCTGAACTTACTTTAAAATAGTTTCTAAACCATACACTGGAAAGACACATGGTAGATATAATGAGATCAAACGGATAATATAGAATTTTAGTTCCATTAAAAAGAAAGATTCCGTACCAGACTGTATTATTAAGTAGTGCAAGTAAGGATAATATCAATAATAAGCTATGGTATATATCGTTAAATTTGATTTGAAACATTACGATGATCACTAAGGCTGCGACAATGATACTAAGTACTAATATAAAGGGCTGAAGAAGTATACTCCAAGTTACAGGCGCAAATAAAACAATGGATCCATACACGAAACAATATACTACACTGACGATATACCATTTACGCCATTTTGCTGGAATTCGATCTTCAATACATTTCAGTAACATAAATGAAAACAAGCACATCGAAAGTTGTGTGAGCCTAAAACTCAAATCATAGTTAATTGGAAACCAATAATGCAACAATTTGTCTTCACTACTAATTAATGCAGTAAATATGCTCGTTAGCGCTAGCATTGAGAGGTACAGTAGACGCTTATCCCTTTCGCCAACAAGATAAATAACAATTGCGTATAATGCGTGGATAAGAAACACGAAGGAAACTAACTGCTGCATCGTTACTGACAAATGAATCTCTTTATCCACCTGCGCCTCCGCTCCAAACTTCATAGAACGAACAATTCCACCAGACCTAGGGTCCTTAAAGTTAGCTGCTTGTATGACAAGATCGATAACGCCCTCTTGATTAGGCCTTAAAGAAACAGTGACGGGTTCATTATCAGCAGTATATTCCTCTAAGCTCGTTGCTGGATTACCCAATTTATTTATTAGTTGTCCATTAACATATAGCTCTGACGCACTTCGAATACTCGTTATACGTATGCGATAGGTTATGTCTTGATCTGAATCTACTAATATTTTAAGACGGTAAGAGCCGTAACCATAGGGGGTTGACTTGCCTTCCTCTAAATACGAGTTCCACCCCCCAGGTACAGGAATAAGTTCATGCTTTAAATGTTCCAGTTGCGCGGATGGTTCGTTATTTTCTCCATCTATTAGCCATGTATTAGCATAAAACTCCCAATCCCCATCAAGTGTAACAGTTTGCTCTCCCCACTTTGTCCATTGTCGTAAATCTAGTTGCCCATCAACAGCATAGGGCTGATCCGTATGGTTAAAGTTAGCAAACCAAAGTAAACGTGCCCCTGTAAGTATAATTAGAAAAAGTACAATAATACCCGTTAGTTTGATAATTTGATTTTTATTTAGCTTGGACAACACCATTAGCTCCTTAAAGAATTAATTTCCATTAACAAATATATCTCTGTTCAATATACTGAATGCCTTTTGTAAATTCAACATCAGCATTGTAATCTACTTAAAACATAGTAAAATTAAAATACTTATGTTTTTTGCTCCACTTTTTTTATTAATTACTTATAGGAGTGAACATTGATGTTTTTTGCCCTTTTTGGGATAGCAATCGGAATTGGCTTAGCCATGCAAACAGCGATCAACTCTCAGCTAAGGAAATTCGTCATCTCACCATTTTTAGCCTCCTTGATCTCCTTTGCTATCGGTTGTATATTTCTCACTGCCGCTACCCTTCTTAATGGCTCTTCCTTGGGTGTCCCACTTCATGTATTTACAGACGAACCACTATGGATCTGGATAGGCGGCTTACTTGGTGTTGTTGCTTTAACGACAAACATTCTTTTATTTCCAAAGCTAGGTAGTGTACAAACATCAGTGATGCCTATATTAGGTATGATTATGATGAGTATGGTTATCGATCATTTTGGATTTTTCCGTTCCCCCAAGCAACCATTCAGTATGAATCGAGTATCGGGTGTAATTTTAGTACTATTAGGTGTGTTTCTGGCAGTTGCCCTCGGGGAAATTTTGCAATATCGTCGGTACAAACAGCTAAAGGAACAAGCCACTCATACAGAGGAACCTAGTAAGGCTAACAAAGCTATTAAATCAGAAATTGATAATAAGGTGGATCAGAATCTAAATTCTAGATCTGAATCAAGTCAATGGTTATGGCGGTTTATCGGTATTGGCTCTGGCATGCTCATGGCAACTCAAGCTGCGATTAACGGACAGTTAGGAAAGGTGCTCCACTCACCCGTTCACGCCGCCTTTATTTCCTTTTTTGTAGGACTCGTTATACTTATTTTTATTGTTATGATTAAGGATCGATCAATGACTAATGTATTACAGCCTATTAAGCTATCAGCTCCATGGTGGGTATGGATTGGCGGAATTTTAGGCGCGGTATATGTACTTGGTAATGCGTTTCTTGTTGGTAAAATTGGGACAGGGCAAACGGTTATGCTTGCTTTATTTGGACAAATTACAGGTAGCTTACTCGTAGAACAATTTGGACTACTACGATCCAATCGAATTAAAGTAAGACCAATTCAGATTTTGGGGCTGGTTATAATGCTTGCAGGTGTGTTTTTAATTAAAATGCTGTAGATGACCCAAAGAGTTCATCAATTTAATGTTACAGTTTAATACAAAAGACAGGGTACGGTTGTCCCTGTCTTTTGTATATAGAGATATTACTATAATCAAGTTGCCATTCTGCTAATTATTGTATTTTTATAATGGACTAATAACTATAAGTAACACGAACCTTAGTACCTCTAATCGTAAACCCATCCATCCCAGTATAATTACTTAAAACTCTCCCTGTAATTTCTATAGTATAAGTATTGTTAGGATTTAATCCATTAAGACCTGTAGTATTGCAAGGATAACTACTGGTAGGCTCAGATGTTACCCAATATTTAAAAAATCCTGATTCCTTTGAGCCACAGTAGACTTGAATTTGTTCTATTGCAGTATATTTACCTTGAGTAATGTTGCTTTTAGAAGGATTCCAGGCTTCTACATTTGTGATTTTAGCTGTAGACGGAAGACCAGAAATTTTAAATGTTGGGCTCTTACCTGTGATGAATCCTGATGGAGCGTTAAACAATCTTGCAGTGACTGTACCCGCAGTGACTTCTTTTCTTTCTCTAGTAGCCGTAAGTGCATTGGTTCCTATTAACTCTGACAGATCATATTCAGCATATCCTATACGAATCTCATTTTCTTGACTGGTGTCAACAGCCCATGCAGGTAAAGAAAGACTTAGACTACAAATCAGACAAAGTAAAAACGAAAAAATTTTCTTCATAAAAAATCCTCCCTTTAGTACAGTTTGGCAACATGGTTATTATGAATTTTTTAGTGTAAAAATACAACATATGGTAAATATATTATAAAATAAAATGGTATTATTTTCAAGAATGCTACTTGTGACAGAATATTGACTTTAATCAGTGTGGCGATTTTAAAACAACAAAAAAGTGGAATCAACTAGCAATTCCACTTGTACTGGATAAAATCTAATATCAATCTCTAATTTATATCAGATTTCCAACTCTCTCATTTTAGCTGTAACAAGATCAATATGTTCCTCCAGATTGCCCTTACTTGCTTGAGGCAAGCGAAGCTCATCAACAATACGACCATCCGACATAAATAAAACTCGTTCTGTACGCGCCGCCACCTTAATGTCATGAGTAACAAGCACAATTGTTGTTCCTTCTGCATGAATATCATTAAAAATATCCATAATTTCATTTGCTGATTTAGAGTTTAATGCCCCTGTAGGTTCGTCCCCAAAAATTACTTTAGGTTCACTCATCAGTGCACGACAAATACCCACACGTTGAAGTTGTCCTCCTGAAACCTCTGTCACTGCACGTTTAGCTAAAGCTTCAATTCCTGTTTTATGCATAAGGTTTCTTGCTCGCTTTGTTAACTGCTCAAGCTGCTTTCGATTATTAAGCATCGATGGCAAAATAATATTGTCAAATACATTCAAATTTTTTAATAAGGTAGGCTGCTGAAACACAAACCCCATCTTGGTCCGACGTAAATCCGCTCGTTCATCCTCATGAAAGGATGCCAAGTCTTTACCATTAAAAATAACAGCCCCCTCATCGACGTGATCCATCCCACTTAACGCATACATCAAGGTTGACTTTCCTGAACCTGAAGGCCCCATAATTGCTACAAACTCACCCTCATAAATATCAACTGAAATCTGATCAAGCACTCTACTTCTTTCATTGCCTACACCTAAATATTTTACGATTCCATTTGCAGCCAACAGCTTTTCCATAAGCTACTCCTTTATATTTTCATAGATTTTGATTTTGTTAACATCTGAAGCTCCGAGCAAGGTTGCAATAAACACTGAAATAATGAGGAGTAACGGACTAATCACATAAGCGATAAAAGGCGAAACTTCAAATTGAAATGAGCTAGCTCCAAATGAAGATAAAATCCCTCCCACCACAAATGCCCCTACATAATTAGCAAGAAAAATGCCAAGTATTAATGCGATCAACGCAACAAGGATGGAACGAGAAAAATATTGCTTCATAACATCATCATTTCTAAAGCCAAGTGCTTTCATCACACCAATGGAAAACTTATCCTTCGCCACTAGCATTTTAGTGAACAGCAATGTAATTAGCATAGTTAAAATTAAGGCAATTCCCGCTGCCACATAAGAAGCTAATTTGATAGAGCTTATCGTTGAACCAAAGGTTTGTGCTTTAAAATCATCTATACCTGTCATTTTGGCAAAATGAAATTCATCTGAATATTGTTTTACCTTATGAGCAACGGGTGCAGAATCTCCAAGCTGAGCATACATAATGCTCCAAATTGTATTTGCTGACTCATCGGTAAAGGTAGCTTTTGCTGTTTTTCCACCGTTTGTAATATCAGAATAAATTCCACTAACCGTAAAGGGTTTAAATCCCCCTTGCTGTTTTATTGTCATTGAATCTCCAACTTTTTTTCCAAGCTCTTGTGACAACAATAATGAAAGGGCAATTTCATTTTCGAGCTTAGGCGCCCCGCCTTCACTGTAGCTTAAAGGGAAGATATGATGATTACCTAATTCGATCTTGATCAATTGCTCTGACCCATTTTCACGCTTTATCATAAATGATTTCGTATGGAAAACAGCATACTTTTGGATGTCAGAATCATTTCTTAGCATTTGTTCAAGCTGCATCTCTTGACTACGCGTTTGATCACCCTGAGGAATATCTATACGCAAATCACTTTTCCCAATTCCCATGTAACGTATAAAGTTATCTGATGAGATAGTATGATATAAGTGATGGGGAACAAGCATAATAAAGGTAGACATCATTAAAACAATGAGCATGGTGATATACATCTTTTTCCTTAATAAAACATCCTTAAAGCCTAAAAATAGATTGGTATTTAGCCACTTACTGCTACTCAAATTAAATCTTTTGCTACCTGCTCCAGTACCCTGCGCTGCCCCGTAACGTAATGCCTCTGTTGCCGATATTTGACGGAACCGTCTCAACACAATATTCACATACACAGTGACCAATACAAAAATTATTAAAATTCCAACTAGACCTATAACTAGGCTAAAAATAGAATCCTCGACTTCGCCCATGTACAAACGTATATTGTGCAGCAATAATCCCTTACATAAATACGAAATGATAAAGCCAAGCATACAACCTATTCCTGCCATAACAGCATAGGGGATTAAATATATTTTTTTAATGCTAGCTGCTCGAAATCCAATCGCCTTCATCACACCAATATCACGATATTCATCCTCCATCTTTGCTAGCAACGTAAAACGAATACACATCATTGCGATGATCACCACAAGCAAACTAACAAGTAAAATAACCGCAATCATCAGCCCATCCGAAATGGCATTGAGCATTTTAAAAAGTGAATAGGTGAGCGTTGGACCATTAGCCTCAAGTCCTGCTGTCGTATATGCAGTCTGAAATGATCCCACCTGAGATAGATCGGTTAATCTAAATTCAATCAAATATTGGAGCTTGCCTTCGGCTTGTGTTTTTAGTTGTGCATAATCATTTTCACTAATTAGGAAGCGTTTAGAAGATGCTAATAAGGAGTTCATTTGTGAATCTCGTAAAAATCCAGCAATGCTGAATGACCTTCCATTTACAACTATGCTTTCACCAATTTGGGCGCTGTTATCCTTCATATAGTTCACTGGGACATAGATTTCCCCATCCTTAGCATGGATCACTTCACCATCTAAATTAAGAAGAAAGTCAAATTGCTTGCTTTGTGTAACAAATCCATGATCCTGCACACTATCTGCAAGTGACTTTCCGCCCATCATAATTGCCGTATTATCAATCTGTAAAAACTCAAGCACCTGATATTGATCAACCTCAGCTTGGCTTTTTGCGAATTGTTCAAGTCGCTGTGACTCTATATTTCCAGTATGCATTTGCAGAAAATGAGGTGTTTTTGCCTTAGACATTAAGACATCAATAGAGCTTGATAAATGAACGGTAAGCATAGATGCTAATGAAACTAGCATTGCTGCAGCCGCAATAAACAAAATCAGGATCAGTGACATCCATTTATTTTTGACGACATCATTTTGGACTATTTTTCGATACATCAGAACCCCCTGCCCCAGCTTCATAACCGATTTGAATTAGTAAAACTTACTAAAGCGTTTTAGATTTAAAAATATTCATTTAATGTTGTTCTGACGCCATCACAGAAATGACGGACAGTAAGCTTCCACTAGGTGCTCCTAACAATCGCTCAGTATTAAAAGCGAAAGCTTGAAGGCGTGATAAACGAATTTCATCATTCATTTCAATCATGTGGAGATCAAAAATCGTATTTAAATATATAAGTAACATTTCCATACATTCGTAGGGATACGGAGTTGAAAATAATTGCTGTTCAATTCCTTCTTCTATAATTTCACTTAAAATAGGTGGAACATCTCGTATGATCACCTTTTGTATTTTTTGATGCATAAGTGCATTTTGAGGCTGATGAATATGCTCCATAATTTGCCCTGCACCATGATCACTTATATTCAGCGCCATCACAACGGACATGATGCGTTCATACACAGGAATACTTTTATTTGAAGCCGCCTTTTTAGCTGCTTGAAGTAATAGGGTGTTATAACGTTCAATAAGCGCATCCATAATATCTTCTTTGGATTTGAAATGATAATACAACGTCCCTCTTGCGATCCCAACCTTGGTTAAAATATCGTTTGTACTTGTACCATCAAATCCTTTTTCACTAAATAGCTCATCCGCTGCATCTAAAATTTCATTTCTTCGTTCTTCGGCTTGTTTAACTACTCTCATTTGTTTTCCCTCCAAACATAGAGATGTACATAGATCATACCCATAGAGTACATTAATAGCTCATCTTTATAGACTACATTAATAGATGATATTATAGACAACCTCTATAGACCGACTGTCTGTCTATAAATAAAATAACATAACTCTACTTCGTTATCAAGATGACTAACTATAAAGGTTTTATACTTACATTTATTGTTTCTTTATGTATTTTTAATACTTTGTCTAATATGTTAAAAAATAAAATAGTTATACTTCATAATCGTAGTAAAAAAGAGCTCGGGCTTAGCATTATCATTGGAATTTTGTTTGGAGCGGTGTGGGGAGGCGAGTATTTTGTATTTTGTAACTGCTATATATTATTATTTTTGTTGTTACCTTTGCAATGATTGGTCACGGACTTGCCTAATTAGTATAAAAAAAAGGATGTCACCCAACTCAAGCTGTTACTTGGTTTGGGACATCCTTTTTAACCCGGAAACCACTAATTCTTTTCTAGACCAAACTTAGGCATTTAAATCTTTTATCGCTGGAATACTAATTTCCTTCACACATGCAACAGGTGACAAGCTTACTATACACTTCACGATTGCCACAATATCCTGTACTGGAATGCGTGTACCATCATATTCTTCAATTGCTTTGTCGATGCCCTCTTCATAAGGAATTTCAGCGGCTAGCTCACCTGGATGAATACAAGTCACCGCGATTCCATCCTTACGTACATGCTCTCGCAAGGCATGGGCTATGCCCCGTAAACCAAACTTCGATGCCACAAAGGATACTTGAGGGTTATTTGTATTATCTAAAGCGGCGGTTGAGCCAATTAAAATAATTTTCCCTGCCTCTGATTTACGAAGGTTTGGCAATAAGGCTTGAATACATGTAATTGTAGACGTCATATTGACATGAATAAGATTTGCAATGTCTGCAGGCTCATCTAAGTCAAAACTATAATGCTCCTCAAACCCTTCCTTTTCCCAAATACCCACATTATATATCACCACATCAATTGGTGAATCTTTCACTGCCTCAACCACTTGCTGATACGCATTGGGCTGTGCTAAGTCTGCCGAAATCCAATGTCGTGAAATACCATCATCTAATAATAAGCTTGCAGGTTTACTTCTGGACACAATCCATACCTGATCGCCTTGCTCAGGAGCTCCCTTTACAAATGCATCGCCAAGCCCTTTACTTGCGCCAAAAATGATATAAGTTTTCATGCTTTAACCCCCTCCTATTTAAATCTTTCGAAAAAGATCATGACTACAGCTTACTTTCCTCGATTGTACATAGCTTCCAAGGTATCCATTCAGCTAGCCAGACCTCATTTCCTGCGTAATAAAACGGAATTCCTTCTTCTCTAGCCCTAATTGTATCAATTTTAAGTATAACTAGCTTCCCCCGACGACTTCCTGCTAATGATGCGAACTCAGTACTTTCAGACAAGTGTACGTATTGTCTACCAACTGGGTCTAACCCTTCTGCCATAATAAATGGCAAGGCTTGCTCGTTCGTACCATGATAAAGGATATCTGGAGGATTACCAGCAATGTACTCTATTTTTTGATAACTATGCCCATAGCGCGCTCTAATTCTATCATTTTGAATTTCAAAGCGTTGCTTATCTGAGTTACGAACTACACGTTCTATATCAGTTAGCTTAACCTTTTCCCAACCTGGCAAGCTTTGAATCACTCTTAGGAAGTCACGAATATGACAAGAACCATCGCTTAAATCTAATTCAAGCCCAGCTTCCTCTGGTTTATGTCGGAGCATTTTAGACATGATTTTGCTTAGCTTCACATCTTCTGTTTGCTTCTTCATGGAGTTTCCTCCTTTATGTAAAAATTTTATATAAAATTATACCATACCTATACTTATACCAAATGCAAACAACCTTGAATCACCCATACTTACAGCAATTCAAGGTTATTATAAATAAAACTATATACACTAAACATACTAACGTTAAATTCAGCTAGATTAACTTAACCTTTAACAGGGATCCAACCTGGAGTATTTTTCATGACAGCCCATAGCGGATCAGGAATGACTAGCTCTTTTTGTGCAGATAGGTCTAGTTTAGTTTCGATTTCGTGCGCACGTCCTTCAGCTATTTTTTGTACAAAGTCAGGTTCAATCAACAATGGACGTCCAAGTGCCACCAGACTAATTCCGCTATCTAAGCTCTTTAGGGCATCTTCAGCGGTATAAAGAGAACCCACGCCAATGACTGGTAGTTCACCACCAGCATGTTCAACAATTTGTTCAATCCGCGGACGAGGATCTTCAGTACCACGTCGAGGTAGAGACCACAGCTCTTGCAATGAGACATGAAGATAGTCAAGTCCTTCTTCTTTTAGAGCTTCAATGAGTGCAAAGGTTTCAGCCATCGTAATACCATTTGCTTCAGGTTCCTCAGGAGAAAAGCGATAGCCAACTAGAAATGGCGATGTTGCATATAATTTCACTGCTTCTTTTACAGCACGTAAAACCCCTAAAGGGAATGCTAATCGGCGCTGTAAATCTCCTCCCCATTGATCATCGCGTGTATTGGAGTGTGGGGAGAAAAATTGTTGTAGCAGGTAACCGTTAGCTCCATGAATTTCTACTCCATCAAATCCAGCCTCAATCGCACGTCGTGTAGTCGTAGCAAAATCAGTAATAATCCCTTCAATTTCTTCATGAGTTAGTGGGCGTGGAGTAGGGCCAAAACTACCATTCATTAACGTAGGCGGCACATTACTGGCACTGACAGGTTGTCCATCAAGCAACAATTCAGGACTACTTTGACTCCCGCCATGATAAATTTGTATAACTGCTTTTGCTCCTTGGTTCTTAATTGCATCCGCTAGTTGCTTTAGGCTAGGGATCAATTTATCATCGTCACTACCAAATTGCCCTGGGAATCCCTTTCCTCCCCTCGACACGTAGACACAAGCAGTAACTACCATCCCAACGCCTTTAGAACGGCGAATATAATAATTTAGTTCAGATTGTGTAACTTCCCCTTCCTCATTTGAAGAGAAGTTGGTCATCGGAGCCATAACTAAACGATTCTTTAATGAAACTCCGTTTTTGAATTGAAATGAGTCTAACAACGGACTATAATCTGGGCTTAACACTTTAATCCCTCCAATGAATTAACACTAAATTCCATATAATTTTGTAAGTACCGTACTTAGTGTAACTCAATCTATTTTAAAAAGAAAGTGAACCTTTTAACATATAATTCTATATAATTCAAAAAAAAAGAATACTGCTTCGTAGCTAGGGGCTTCCCTAAGCTAACAAAGCAGCATTCCTTTATAGTCTACCGTTGATGATCAGAAGCTCATGATTACCAGATGCTCACACGATTTTCTGGTGCAACATACATCATATCCTTTTCTGTGATGCCATAGGTGTCATAAAACTCTTTAAAGCTGGAAACAGTACGATTTACGCGAATTTTACTCGCTGAATGTGTGTCATTGTTAATATAAAACGCTACTGCTTCCTTACTCATCGTTGTACGCCAAATTGTTGCATAGCCTTCAAAATAAGCTTTGTAATCTGGATTTTTCATTTTAGATAAAACCTGTAGGGAGGTAGCCATTCCACCTAGATCCGCAATATTTTCACTTACAGTAAGTTTACCATTGTTATACACACCAGGAATAACTTCGAGTCCGTTATAATAGGCAATAACCTTATCGGTTTTTTCTTGGAATTTTTTGAAGTCTTCAGGTGTCCACCAATTTACGGCATTTCCGTTCTCATCATAAGCGGAGCCCTTATTATCAAAAGCATGACTAATTTCATGCGCGATAACCATGCCAATTGCACCTAAATTAGTCTCGTGCTTAGCATTTATATCATAAAATGGAGCTTGTAAAATTCCCGCTGGGAACACAATTTCATTGTTGAGTGGGTTGTAATATGCATTTACAGTATACACACTCATTGCCCATGCACTTTTATCAACTGGCTTGTTTAATAATTCAACAGACTCTTTTTTATTTGCTTGACGAAGAGCCACAAAATTATCAAATAAAGAACCACCGTCTTTAATAGGAACGATATTAACATCCTTTAGATTGTCGTTCCATTTATCTGGATACCCAATTTTGACGGTCATTTTATCAAGCTTCAACATTGCCTTTTCCTTGGTTGTCTCAGACATCCAGTCAAGTGCTTTAATCCGCTCTTTATAAACAGCAATAAATTCCTTCACAGTCTTCTCAACATCTTTTTTGGCTTCTGCTGAAAAATGGCGTTCGACAAACATTTGCCCTAAATATTCACTCATTACACTTTGAGTTAAACTAAGAGCAAGTTCATCTTGTGTTTTCTGACCTTGAATGCCAAGGAATTTTGCTTGAAAATCACTAGCTGCTTGTTGTAAATCTGGATTTAATAGATTACTGGAATTCATCAGTAACATCGCTTGCATATAGTTTTTAAAGTCATCGACATGTTGGTCAGTCAAGAGTTGTGCCAATTTCGCAACTTGTCCCTTATCCATTACAATAAGCTTGTCTACCGAATTAAGCTGTACCTGCTTTAAATAATCCTTCATATCTAATGTAGGGAATAAATCATCAAATTCCTGTAGGGTAACTGGATTATAATATTTATTCACATCACCTTGGTCTTGAGGATCCATTGTAGCCAATGCAATTTCCTTTTCAAACTCATATACGGAATTTGCCTTTTTCTCAGCAATCTCCTTATTGTCTCCTGCAATTTGATAAATAGTACTCAAAAAGGAAATATAAGCTTGTTTAGCGTTTGCATTACCTGAAACATAACTATTTTTATCCATCCCGATACCTATGCCAGCATAATACAAAGCATTTGCCTTACTATCTTTAGCATCACTCATTACAGCAAAAGACAAGATGGAGCCATAACCAATCTCCTTTTCCATCTTTAAGCTTATATTCATAAGTTCCTTTATGGTTGTAGCTTGATTAATGGCTGAAAGATATGGGGCCACTGGCTTAATCCCCAATTCATTACGATGCTTTACATCACGTGCATTGCTATAAAAATCTGCAATTTTTTGCTCGATCGAGCCTTTAGTTTGTTCACCCTTTACAACCTCTTGTATGATGGCTTCAATCCGCTTTTGATTTTGTTTATTTAGTTCATTAAACACTGCATTACTTAATTCTCCAGCATCTATTTTTGATTCATTTAACCACTTCTTATTTACAAATTCATAATAGTCATCACGTGGGTTTGTTCCTTTCACAGCAACCAGACGCTTGACTAATGCAGTCAATTGCTCCTGTGTAACTGCTTCTTTTCCTCCAAGCTTGCCATTTCCTGTACCGTTTATAATTCCTGTCTCAGCAATTTTATTAATTTCAGCTTGTGCCCATGCAGGAATGTCTGTAAAGGTAGCATTGGGATTTAAGCTACGCGCATCATTACCTTGTGGCTTTGGTAAATCAGAGAAGGCACGGCTAAGCATAATGAGTGCTTCTAGACGCGAAACATTACTCTCTTCATTGGTTTGCCCTTTAGCATCCCCTTTTAAAATGTCCTCTTTCTTTACACCAGGGTTGTAGTCGTCAGCCACATTTAGTAAATAAGATACAACTTCCCCTCTTGTCATTGCTGTTTTTTCATCTTTAGCTAACGCATGTGGAGCTAGTGATGTAAGAATCAAAGATGAAGATAATAAAAATGCTAATAACTTTTTCAAAACAAAACCTCCCTCTTAAAATATGAAGCTTAAATTGGTACTATTTACATACCTTATCATGTAATTACGAATCATGTACAATCAAGGTTTCATTTAAACTGATAATCTCGTGATTCTTTTCACTATTAATGCAGTATGACCTTTAATCTGTTAGTGTGCTTGATAAAATTGTTTGAGAAATTCTAGGTTTCTATAAAAGACATCTGGGGCTCTCCATCCTGCATAAGCATTAGGCATTTTCACTTGCCTAACGTCAAAGTCATCTCCATTATGCTCTATTTCCCGTTTACTAATCTCAATAAGTTTTTGTATGTAGCTCTTTAAATGAATTAAATAAGACGTGTCCACAACAGTGCCATGCCCTGGAACAATGGTATGCTCCCCCATAGTTTCTAACTCATTTAATACTTGTAACCAATCTAAATGATTGCCATCACTAAAAAGAGGATGATTATAGCTAGAGACGAACGGTTTAACCAACTCTCTTGCGTGTTCATCATCATGTCTCTTGTATGATTTGAAGAAATAATAACAGCATCCTCAAAACTCTGATTGCCTCGCATATGATCGCCATGCCAGTGGCTATTAATGACATATTTAATCGGCTTACCAAGCAACTCCATTGCTACAACTCTTAAATCCTTTCCAGCTTGAGGGGTGTTAAAGGTATCAAAAATAAGACAGAACTCCCCCATATCGATGATTCCTGCATTACTCATTGCCCCTCCTCTTTCAGTTGCAATACATGCATAAACACCTGAGGTTACTTCTTCGATAGTAAAGTGTCTAGATTCCATCTTCCTGTTGCTCCCTTCCCTATCCTAAGTTTAATTTAACAAGTATAATAAACACTTTCAGCGATATTGTAAGAGATAATAATCACGTCATAAAATAGAAAAAAGGATAGCCATTGCTACCCTTCCCTCAAATATTTATATATGCCTATGCATACTTCTTAAAATAACTCTCCTATTTTCTAGAGCCCAGCATCAGCCTCTAACGTAATCCTCTCTGTAACTTTGCCTTCTGTTTCAAACAAAATGATTTCATTACGACCTACCTTCAATAATGGGGCAGGAATATACAATCTGCGTTGGGGACCAATCTCCCAGAAACGACCTAAGTTAAATCCATTAACAAACGCCACTCCTTTGCCCCATCCACTGAAGTCGAGGAACGTATCGGCTGGTTCATCTACCTCAAGCTCAAATCGATAAAATGCAGGGGTTCCTTCTTCATACTTTTTCGTAAAATCAAGCAACTCCAAATTATCTAAAGGTAACGAGTAATGTTGCCAGTCACTTTGGAAAGCACCATTTACAATAACGCCACCTTTTATCCCCTTCACTTGACTGTTCATTTTAACAGAGTAATTTACTCTACCCATATTTTCTACGAGTACCATTAACTCATTTTCAGGGTCAACTAACTCGAAAACTTCTTTTTCTTCCATGTCTAAATCATATTTTGTAAATTTCAGTTTCCCATTAATAAATACATTCGCACGATCTGTACATTGGATTAGCCTAAAATCTTCGATGGGTCTGTTTTTACCTAAGTTTGATTTATATAAAATGTATCCTGTTGATTGATGCAAGGCTTCCATTGTTAATGGATATGGGGAGGTTACTGGTTTTGCAAGCTCATCCATTACAGAAAATAAAGAAACTTTATCCATTACTTTTAGTTCTCCAAATGCCTTCCTCTTAATATTTGTGGAAAACTTCACCTCAGGTAAGGTAGTAAAGCGACTGATCACTTCTTGAAAAGCCTTGTATTTTGGTGTAATCTCTCCCCACTCTGTTAAAAGTGCATCATAATCATACGATGTGGTGTCTGGAGCTAGCTTCTCATAATAATTTGCCCCACTTGTAAAACCAAAGTTTGTTCCACCATGGAACATGTAAATATTGACACTACCTTCTTCTAATGCATGTCCTAATTCAACGGAAGCACTTTCTGCATCGCGCGTATGATGCTCTTCATCTCCCCATGCGTCAAACCAACCAATCCAAAACTCCATAACCATAAGTGGCTTTTCTTCACCATGAAATTGTTTTAGTCTAGCATAATGTTCCTTAATATTTGAACCACAATTAATCGTAGCTAATGCCTGATCCTGTATGGAGCCATTGTCCAGCATATCATGCCAAGGGCCATCAGAAGTAACTAACGGGACAGTTGTACCATGCTTTTTCATCATATCAACTAACGCATTCATATACGCTTTGTCGTTCGCATACCCACCGTATTCATTTTCAACCTGCATTAAAATAATAGGCCCACCTTGGTCAATTTGTAGGTCTTTAATTTCCATAAATAAACGTTCAAAATACGCATCTACTTTATTTAAATAAGGTGGATAACTAAAGCGCAGCTTCATCTCACCATCAAGTAGCAACCAATACGGTAATCCACCAAATTCCCACTCGGCACAAATGTATGGGGATGGCCTTACAATGACGTATAAACCAAGCTCAGCCGCAGTTTGAATGAATTTACGCAAATCATACATACCTGTAAAGCAAAACTCACCTTCTTGAGGCTCGTGCATATTCCATGGCACATACGTTTCTACTGTATTACAGCCTAACGCCTTCAGCTTTTCTAATCGATCCCGCCAATACTGTGGGACAACACGAAAATAATGAATCGCTCCTGATATAATTTTAAATGGTTTGTCATTCAGGTAAAACTGCTCACGAATTGCAAATGAAGATTGCTGAATGTGCTGATCCACGCTGTGATCCTCCTTGAAGAAGTGTATTTTTTATTAGATTGTCGTATACAGAATAGCATAGATGTTCATTTAGCTAAAGGTTTAAAATAACGCTTTCATTCAAGTAACCATATCACCACCTTACATGGTAAAATAAAAACGAAGACTATTGTTTATAAAATTCGAGCCTTCTATTACTACTCTAACAGGGCTCTAAGGATGGGATACTAATGAAGCTCTGCATACTCTCAGCTCCGTGCAAGGTCTGAATAGGACGAATTGCATGGAGCGAATCGATACGTCCATTCACCTTGCACTTTCAGTTTAATCATTAGATTAATTGAAAGAGGAGCAAGGTCATGATAAACAATTACAAAACTATTTTAAAGGAATTACATCAGTTTTTCATTTTATGGGTAACACAGTCATTATCTACACTAGGTAGCTCAATGACTAATTTTGCATTAGTAATTTGGTCATATCAACAGCATGGGTCCGCCCTTATCACTTCCCTTTTAGCGATTTGTACTTATGCACCCTACGTAATATTAAGTATATTTGCTGGCGCATTAAGTGATCGTTGGAACAAAAAGCTGATCATGCTTTTGAGCGATAGCTTCGCGGCTATATGCACATCTATTGTTTTGGTTTTAATTATGACGGGCAAGCTTGAAATTTGGCATTTATACCTTATTAATACTTTAAATGGTGTTATGAATACAGTACAACAACCTGCATCAGATGTTACCATTACACTATTGACGCCTCAGAAGCATTATCAGAAGGTAAGTGGTCTTCGTTCATTATCTAACTCAATTGTGACTGTACTAACACCTGTCATAGCAAGCATTTTACTTGCTTTTGGTAGTATTTACTTCATTATTATTATTGATTTAGTTACGTTCATTATTGCTTTTAATTCCTTGCTTTTTGTTATAAAAATTCCTAATGCATCTAACCAAAGCTTAATTCAACAAGATTCAATCCTTCAGTCTGCTAAAAAAGGGCTTATTTACTTACGTGACCATCGCGGAATTCTAGATTTAATTTTATTTCTAGCTATTATTAATTTCACTGCTTCAATATTTAATGCAACTTTGCCTGCAATGATCTTATCTCGTCCAAACGGTGGAGAAGTGTCGCTTGGTTTGATTCAATCTGCCACAGGCATCGCTACCGTAATTGGAAGTGTATTCGTTACTATTATGCCCGCACCCAAAAGCAGAGTGAGGGTAATATATAACAGTTTACTTTTTTCGATGAGTACTGAAAACTTTATTCTTGCCTTTGGAAGCAGCACGGCAGTATGGTGTGTGGGTGCTATACTCGGATGGATTTTCATACCATTTATGAGTGCAAATATGGATGCTCTTTTACGAAGTAAAGTCCCTGTCCATATGCAAGGCCTTGTTTATTCTGCGAGGAACACTCTACAGTTCTTTACAATTCCACTTGGTTATTTGTGTGGTGGTCTTCTCATTGATCACGTTTTTGAACCATTTATGGCGGCACAAGCCTCAACTAGCTGGTGGGGAATACTGTTTGGGACAGGAAAAGGTTCTGGTGCAGCATTACTATTTTGTGTGCTTGGCATATTTGGTGTATTAACCTGCTTACCATTCAGAGCAAATAAGCATATTTGGCAATTAGAGAAGGAAGAATGAAATATAATTAGGGGCTATATGCCCCAAGATTTTATTATATTATAGTAAAATAACATTTGGCTTCTGACGCTGATCCGGATTATACCGATCTTCAATAATTTTATTTGCAATCGCCCTCATGACTTGTTCCTCATCTAAATTCTCATCTAAAATTAATCCCACCTCAGAAGGGTGATAAATATAGTTAACCATATTGTTTAAGCCAGTATTTTTAGCCAAATAAGCAAGCACATATTCTGAGCCCACTTCTCCATACTCATTTAAGTAGTCAAAAAAATGAATTAAAATATGAGTGATGTCTTCATTACTTAATTCGCATTGTGGGGGCTCTGGCATAAGCAATAATTTCGCGATATCATCCAGACTACTGTGTGACCAATAATGATTGAATTGAAAAATATCAATGGGTTTACCTACCAAAACCTCTAGACGTTTAGCAAGCCCATTGATCTCATCAAAATTATGTTGAACGTTCTTCTCCATTAACTCCGCTGCTTGATCAATGAGTAGCTTCACTTCATTTAACTGCTGTTCATCAAATACAGGTAGTGGTATCTTCATCTTATCCAACCTCCAATGTAGATGTAATTATACTCTAACATAACCTTAATTCTCCTCTAATTAATAAAAACAACTTTAAATCGTATAAAAATGTTTTTGCAGTCTCGTGTTTTATTATGTAGAAATTTGAATGAAAATGCGTAAAAAAATAAAAGGCAGAGCAACATAAGTATATGCAATTTGCAGTTGTGAAAGGGCTTCCACAACTTAAAGGTTAAGTAATATGAAACATTCCATGTAAACTTTATTCAAAGTAAGCGTTTCCTCTCTAAAAAAGACGAAAATTATTTAACCTCAGGTCATTAAAAGTATGGATTTAAAGTATTTTTCAGGGTATAATCTGACTGAACAGAATTAGACAAAATTTTTAAGGGGGATTTTACATTAATGAACAAGGTCTTTAAGTATTCACTCGTGATGGTGCTGGCTTTGACAATGATTTTGACAGGGTGCGGTAGTAAAAGCGAAAAGGCAGCAAATGACAAAGGTGCTAATTCCGGAACAAAAAGTGAAGCTGGAGAAAACAAAGACAAGGCTTCTAAAATTAAGATTGGTCTTGTAACCGACATCGGTGGCGTTAATGACAAATCCTTTAATGAATCTTCTTGGGAAGCTTTAGAAGCATTAAAAAAGGAACAAGGAATTGATATTCAATATCTTCAAAGTGCATCTAGTGCTGACTACATTCCTAACTTGACTCAATTTGTTCAAGGTGGTTATGCCTTAACATGGGCAATCGGTTTTGACTTAGGTGATCCACTTAAAGAAGTAGCAGCTGCTAATCCAAATGGAAATTTTGCGATTATCGATAACGTGGTAGAAGGTCCAAACGTACAATCTGTTACTTTTGCTGAAAACGAAGGTTCCTTCTTAGTAGGTGTTGTAGCTGGTTTAACTACTAAAACAAATAAAATTGGCTTTATCGGTGGTATGGAAAGCCCTGTTATCAAACGTTTTGAGGTTGGTTTCAAAGCTGGGATCGAAGCGGTTAATCCAAATGCGAAGCTAACTGTTACTTATGCAGGTGGGTATGACAAACCAGACTCTGGTAAATCCCTTGCAAGCCAATTGTACAACGATGGCGCAGACATCATCTTCCCTGCTGCTGGACAAACAGGTAATGGTGTATTTAACGAAGCAACTACTCGTAATGCTGCTGGTGGTGCTAACAAAGTATGGGTTATCGGTGTAGATAAAGACCAATCCATTGAATTTGGTACTGATGTTACCCTTACTTCAATGATTAAGCGTGTTGACGTTGCTGTTAAAAACGTATCCCAACAAGTTATTGATGGTACATTCAAAGGTGGTCAAATCACTAACCTTACTTTAAAAGATGATGGTGTAGGTATCTCTGATACATCAAGTGTAAACGTACCTAAAGACATCCTTGATAAAGTGGAAGAATACAAGCAAAAAATTATTAGCGGTGAAATCAAAGTTCCTGCTGAGTAATTAAAGATAGATTTACTAAATTTAAAATCCAATAACAGCAAGGCCAGTGTGATCAATCAACTGGTCTTGTTGTTTGATTAAATCCCATAAGATAAGGGTGATTTCATGAGCACTACGCCTCCTGTGGTCGAGTTAAAACAAATCACAAAACGTTTCCCTGGCATTGTTGCCAACGATTCTATAAGTCTAACCCTCCGCAAAGGTGAAATTCATGCGTTGCTCGGCGAAAATGGTGCTGGTAAGTCAACCTTGATGAATATTTTGTTTGGTTTATATCAGCCTGATGAAGGTTCCATTGAAATGGATGGTAAGCCTGTTACCATCGATAATCCAAATACAGCGATTAAATATGGCATCGGTATGGTGCATCAGCACTTTAAGCTTGTTCAGCCTTTTACGGTGACTGAAAATATTATTTTAGGGATGGAGCCTAAAAAAGGCACTAATATTGACTATAAATCTGCATCTGCCAAAGTAGCAAAGCTATCAGAACAATATGGTCTGCAAGTTAATCCAAACTCAAAGATTCAAGACATTTCAGTTGGAATGCAGCAGCGTGTTGAAATTTTGAAAACATTGTATCGTGGAGCAGATATTCTTATATTTGATGAGCCTACAGCAGTATTAACTCCGCAGGAAATTGTGGAACTCATGGCTATTATGCGCCGCCTAGTTGCAGAAGGTAAATCCATCATTCTCATTACGCATAAGCTAAAAGAAATTATGGAGATTTCTGATCGAGTAACGATTATTCGTCGGGGTAAAGTCATTGATACGGTGGATACACATCAGACAAATCCAAATGATTTGGCTGAAAAAATGGTGGGACGACGCGTCTCCTTCAAAATTGATAAAGCGGAACCTCAAATTGGTGAGCCTGTTCTAACTATGAATCAGGTTAAGCTAACGAGCAAAGATAATGTTCCTTTACTTAATGGGGTTGATCTTACTGTACGAGCTGGTGAGATTGTTGGGATTGCCGGTGTGGATGGAAATGGACAAACCGAGCTGATTGAAGCCCTAACTGGTTTACGTAAAGTTAACTCAGGAACAATTACGTTATCTGGTACAAATATTACAAATCTAAGCGCAAGAAAAATTATTGAAAATGGGATTTCTCATATTCCTGAAGATCGTCATAAGCATGGTCTTGTTTTAGACTTTTCAATTAGAGAAAATATGATACTAGAGACGTATTACAAGCGACCTTTCAGTAAAGGTGTACTTCTTGAGCAAGATGTAATTACTAAACATGCTGAAAAGCTTGTTAAAGCGTTTGATGTTCGTACACCTGACATTGAAACCAAAGCACGCTCCTTATCAGGTGGTAATCAACAGAAAGCAATCATAGCAAGAGAAATTGATAAAAATCCTGATCTCCTTATTGCAGCCCAGCCTACGAGAGGTCTTGATGTTGGGGCAATTGAATTTGTCCATCAACAGCTCATTAAACAACGTGATGAGGGTAAAGCTGTTCTCCTCATTTCCTTTGAGCTTGATGAGATCATCAACGTAGCGGATCGAATTGCTGTTATTTATGGTGGGAAAATTATCGGCGAAGTATATCCTAAGGATACAAATGATCAAGAACTAGGACTTATGATGGCTGGATTGAAGGAAAAAGGAGGACAACAGGTTGAATAAGTTACGTAAAATTTTTACACTGGACAGCCTTATCGTACCTTTAGTAGCCATCGTGCTCGGTCTATTGGTAGGAGCCATCGTTATGTTGTTTGGGGGATATAATCCAATAGAAGCTTACGATGCATTGATTCAACGTGTTGTGGGGAAACCTTACGACTTAGGTGAAACTATTCGTCAAATCACCCCACTAATCTTTACAGGACTTGCTGTTGCCTTCGCCTTCCGTTCAGGTATGTTTAATATCGGAGCAGATGGTCAAGTACTCATGGGGATGACTACAGCATCAGTTGTAGCATTATCACTTGAGGGTGTACCTTCGATTGTAACTGTTCCTCTAGCTGCTGTTGCTGGTGGATTAGCAGGTGGACTCTGGGCAGGCATTGCGGGCTTCCTAAAAGCAAAAAGAGGAATTAATGAAGTTATTACCACGATTATGCTCAATTGGATTGCTCTTTATTTCTCTAATTACATTATTCGAAACTTTTTCTTGCTTAAAGGGCAAAATCGCTCCGAAAATATCGAGGCTTCGGCTTCCTTTAGTTTCCTTTCACAGCTATTTGGAGGGGCCCGCCTTCACTGGGGAACGATTGTCGCTCTAGTTGCTGCGTTATTTTTCTACATTTATTTATGGAAAACCAAGCACGGCTATGAAATGAGAGCTGTTGGCTTTAATAAACACGCTGCAGAATATGCAGGGATGAGTGTAGGAAAAAACGTAGTTAAAGCCATGTTTATTAGTGGTGTATTTGCAGGACTTGCTGGCACATTTGAAGTACTTGGCGTATTCCATTATCAGTCCATTTTTGCCGCTTCTCCAGGTTACGGATTTGATGGTATCTCCGTTGCATTGCTTGGTATGAATCACCCATTAGGTGTCGTTCTTGCATCCATATTATACGGATCTCTGACCTACGGTTCGGCAGGAATGAGTTTTGCGGTTGGAGTTCCTCCTGAACTGATTAAAATTATTATTGGTTCTATTATTTTCTTCATTGCGGCGCAAGGTATTGTTCGATTTATATTGAAGCCATTTTACCTAAAGCGCAAGAAAGAGAAGGTGCAGTGATATGGATGTAATTACGCTATTAGGCCAATTGCTAGGTTCGACACTTGTGTTTTCTACCGCTTTAATCTTCACATCACTTGGTGGTATTTTCTCCGAACGTGCTGGTGTTGTTAACATCGGGCTTGAGGGGATGATGATTTTTGGTGCATTTGCCGCAGGTGTTGGAACGTATTACGCTCAAGATGCAGGACTTGGTGCTGCCGCACCTTGGATTGGTATTTTGTGTGCTGTTATTTTTGGTGTTATCGGTTCTTTAATTCATGCCTTAGCTTCAGTAACATTTAAAGCAGATCAGACGATCAGTGGTGTAGTTATCAACTTCCTTGCTGCCGGTCTGACCGTATATATGGTGAAGCTGTTGTTTAATGGCTCTGCAGAAACACCATTAATTAGTCCGTTTCATAAATATGCGATTCCAGTTTTACGTGATATCCCAATCTTGGGTGAAGGCTTCTTTAATGCCTATCCAACCTCTTATTTAGCGTTAATTATGGTTGGTATAGCCTTTTATGTTTTGTATAAAACACCATTTGGTTTGCGTTTGCGTTCCGTTGGTGAGTATCCTGGAGCCGCAGATACACTTGGAATCAATGTATCTCGGATGCGTTATATCGGTGTTATGATTTCCGGTGCGTTAGCTGGGCTTGGCGGTGCAACACTTACCCTTACAACCACGAGTATATTTTCGCATAATACGGTTTCAGGACAAGGTTTTATTGCCATCGCTGCGATGATTTTTGGTAAATGGAATCCAGTTGGTGCGTTTGGAGCAGCGATGTTCTTTGGCTTCTCTCAAGCCATTCGAAATTATGTACAGATGTTCGAATGGTCAAGCCACATTCCACAGGAATTTATCTTCATGATTCCTTACGTATTAACGATTATCGTACTTGTTAGTGCAGTTGGACGCTCTCATGCTCCTGCGGCACTGGGGACACCTTACGATCCGTCGAAGCGTTAGTATCACACTAATAGCTTCTACAAATAAAAAGCAAAAAGCTGTATTCCTCGTCTACTGTATTATTTCAGTCTAGAGGGATGCAGCTTTTTTTAGATTATATCTATCTATATTTACATATTCTATCCTTTACTAGGAAACTTCCCTTGTACAATGAATACTGCAACTTTAAAAAAGGAATCTATCTGATCTCCACCCTCCACGCCATTTTCAATATGTTTATATGCTTTGGAAATTGGATAGACCGCACTATTTCCCTTGGTTAATCCAAATCCATGTTCAGTACTTTCCCAGTTAAAATCACTAGCATAGTTTCTCCGAAGTACTTCTCCTACGTAAATACCAAAAATGCCTGCATAGGTGTTGATGCGCTGGTGCATCTCACCTTCACTACCTTCTTCGGTATAAATATCATGATAGCGATCTAATATCTCACTTACTTGTTTGACCGTGTCTGGTGTAAAGTCTAAGTCAACATGATACGACTCTTTACCAATTTGTACAGCTGCATTGCAATAATCAAGAACAGTTTCTTCTATATTCATACGTCCCCACCTTTTTCATTAAGCAATGTTTATATTACAATACTATAAAGGTTACAAGGGGAAAAGTGAGTTACCCCCAATTTCCTAATTACTAGTCATTACCCATGTAAGGAGGAGAAGCATCATCTTCAAAACAATTTCTTATTTAGAGTCAGGAAATAAAGTGCAACGCGACGCTTTTCACGTCATACAACAATTAAATATTTTTCATGATTTCGCTAGCTATACTCCTCTCTTATGTGGGACCATTCCGCTCGCTATTGATGTTGAGGGATCGGACTTAGATATCATCATGGAAGTACACAACTTTGAACGCTATAACGATGAAGTACAATCACGATATGGAGAGTTAAAGAGATTTACTTTAAACAAATTAACTGTGCAGGAAATACCCACTGTGATTTGTAACTTTACATTTGGGGATATGGATTTTGAAATATTCGCTCAGCCCATCCCAGTTGTGAAGCAAAATGCATATCGCCATATGATTATCGAGCACCACTTATTAATGACTCACCCTCATATTAGAGATGAGATTATTCATTTGAAGAAGCAAGGCTTAAAAACTGAACCTGCCTTTGCCAAGGTGTTAGGATTAGCAGGTGATCCTTATGAGGAGCTTTTGAAGATAGGTAGGAGATTGGATTTAAATTAAGTTATGAAGCCAGAGGCATTATTTTATATTCAGGAAACAGTGAGCAATGTGTTCATAATAGAACAGTTTAAAAAGATTCCACGGAGAGTTTGATTTTTATATTATGATTTTAAAGACAAAACAAAGGGGTAATTAGCTAGGTCTAGCTACTCATTCTCCTATTATTTCCATGCCAGTATGGTATAATTATCCTTAGCACTATAGAACGGCTTGCAAGGGCGGTCGGCTAACTTCCCCCAGATGGGAGGTGATGCCTGTGGAAATTAAAGATGCTTTGATGCTTATGATGGCATTCGGTTCATTGCTTATTGCATTGATCGGTCTTGTCGTTACGATTCTCTTAGCTCTTAACCACAACCAAAAGAAATAGACCGCCCCTAGCGAAGGTATCGGTCTATTTCTGAACCTTATTTAAAGCCTACCGCCCTTAAAAGCGGCTATCGTGCTAAGGAGTCGTGTTGACGCACGGCTCCTTACTTCTATCTTTATTATATTTCTTTTAGTTTATACGTGCAACTAAGTATTAATTTTTCAATAATACTTATGAGTGGCACACGGTTTCACCATGATGATTTAGGTAAATCTATCATCTCTCACTGCACTCATATAAAACCATATGGTATAATCTAACATGTACAACTGAACTTGGGTGGGAAGTATTACCTCCGGAATGGAGGTGATGCTTATGACATTTTCGTTTTCAGACGTGATGATGATCGAGATGTTTGTTCTGGCATTGCTCACTTACCTGAATAAACGAAAATAACTCGCCCAGGTTAGCGCCAACGGTGCGAGTTATTTTCAAGACCTTATACTTGGAGGTATCCCACCCAAGTGTTGTACAGAGGACGGCTGGCAAACCGTCCTTATTTCTATTCTTATCTTAACATATTGTACTTAATACCTACAAGGAACAGAAATATTTTTACCCTCATTGGCTTCATCCTAGTTAGTTACTATATTGGGACATATAAAAGGCAAAATACAAACACAGAACAATTAGGGACAGACAATCACCATGGCTAATAAGCCAATAACAAATAAGAGATTGAGGTGTGCGTTAATGGATATGGCTTCTGAATTAATCCAAAGTATGCTCATTAAGTTTATATCTGAGAAGAAATGGACGCTTCAAGTAATTGAACAGTTATCAGAAGAAGATATTACGTGGATTCCCACTGAGGGCAGTAATAGTATTGCGAATCTTATCGCTCATATTAGTGGTGCTGTTCATTCACGGATTGAAACTATTTTACTCAATATTCCAGATACTAGAGATCGAGATGCCGAATTTAAGCCAGGCCTTGAAATGTCAAAGGAACAAGCAATTACACTCACCACAAATGCATTCGATATCATCCTTCGATATCTTGAACACCTTGGTTCCAACCCTGAGTTGTTATTATCTCAACCTTTTCTTCATTTACCACCACTGACTTACAGCCAAGTCAATAATGAAACCACAGCGCTCAACCTCATGATTGCCATGGTAAGAGAAGTTCACTATCATACAGGGCAAATTATTTACGTGGCTAAAATGAGAAAGGGACAGTTAGAATGGAACTATGATTAGACATGAAATTTCATTTATTTTCCCCTAAAGTTGAACTTACTCAATTGTAAAAGTAATAAATTAAAGAGGTGCTAGGCTGATGAGGATTATCGATACTTATACTGAAATAATATCATTATTTTCACAAAGAGAATTTAGTATCTCACTGTGGAGATCATACGCAAATTCTATTTCTATTTATTTAGGCCAACAGGTGGAAAACGATGCACAACTATATAATATAGAAAAACAGGTTATTCCCGTTATTAATAACGCCCTAGATAATAGGGAAAAATTAGAAGAAACACATCAATCATTTATTTATGCCACCAAGCAACTAAGAAATAAATTTATAGAAATTTTCAAATACGACTTAGATGTTGATATTATTTTATATCTTGGATTATGTAACGGTGCAGGTTGGGCTACTGATATTAATGGAAAAAAAACGGTTCTACTTGGAATTGAGAAAATTATAGAGTTGGATTGGTGTGATTTGCAAAGTATATCTTCACTAATTTATCACGAGTTAGGACATATATGGCACGATTCAATTGGAAAATTGCATCTTAAAACTGATATACATAGTGAAAAGTCGATCTGGCAACTGTATCGAGAAGGGATTGCTATGTATTTTGAGCAAATGCTCTGTAATGATTTTTCATTTTATCATCAGGATAGAAATGGGTGGTTAAATTGGTGTATTAAAAATAAAGGAAATCTGTTTATTGAATATATGCGCAGGGTTGAAAATGAAGAGAGTACACAGGAGTTTTTTGGAGATTGGTCTAATTACCAAGGTTATTCTGATGTAGGATATTATCTTGGTTGTGAATTCATTAAAAGCCTCTTGACGAATTATTCGCTCATTGAAATTGCGAATTTAAATCTTGAGGCTATAACTAAAGAATTGAAAAATTATAAGTTCACATCTTCTACCTAAACCGTACCCTATTATAATCTCATATACAAAATAGGAAATGGATTCCCTTGCTCATCTAGAGGCTCACGTCTGTAAACCTTGAACCCCATATGCTCATAAAACCCTTTTGCAAGGGGATTTTGCTCATTAACTGCTACTTCTGTCACTTGGTAGTTAGCAATGAGATTTTGCACGATTTGCTTTCCAATCCCTTTGCCACGCAAATCAGGATCAATAAAAAGCATTTCTAACTTACTACCATCTGCTCCCGCAAATCCAACAGGTTTCCCTTGTTCCTCTACAATCAGCAATGTATTGATATTTTCTAATGCCATTGGAACAAATTTTTCAATCTCATTTATATCATTTGAAGTTAGAAATGTATGACTCGCTACCACTGATTTCCGCCATATACGTACTAACTGATCTATTAGCTCTTGACTTCTCAGCTTCATTTCCTTGATTTCCAAGCGTCTCTCTCCCTAAATACATTTATTCTATTTTACTTTATCAACATTTAATCATTTTAGTATTTAATCATTTAACCCTTTGCCATCCAAAATAGACTTCGTATATTTTTCAATTCTAGCTAAACGAGTTTTGACCTGCTTTGGTTCAGTGAAATAACGATTGTAGGCTTTTTGCCGCCCTGGTGTTAGAGCTTCAAATGCAGTCTTCAGGTCTGAATTTTCCTCTAATACTTGCTGGAATTCAACTGGAATTGGAATATCTTGTACTTCCTTTAGTACTACCTTCAAACCTGCCTTTTCATTTTCGATCGCTTCTTGAACATAACTCTTTATTGTAGGTTCCAATGAGATAACCTGCTCTACATTCGTGAAACGAATCTGGCGAGCTGCCTGTACATTTTCTGTCTGCTGAATCAGCACGCCCTTATCATCTTTTAACAATGCACCTTTTACAAATAAGATACCACAATACTCTTTAAATCCATGAATAAGGACAACATTTTTACCATTAACTGTATAGCAAGGAACGCCCCATTTTAACTCTTCGGTTAGCTCTAAAGTCAACATCATCCTTCTAAGCTGTTCAAATTCTTCTTGCCACTTCGACTCTCTACTCAGAAATGCGTCTACTTTAGGGTTAGTTATATGATTAGTCATCTGGCTCACTCCACTTCATGTCAATATCATAGGTTTGTTAACTAACATTACCCTAAATTTAAAGTTTAATCTGCTTCTATTAAAAAATTATATATCGAACCAATACACAGGTTGTTGCGATATCAGCTTGAATCCTGCTTTTTCTGCAAGCTTCTTAGACTTAACGTTGGATTCTACACAATCCCACTGAGCAGATAATCCTCTAGCTACACATTGATTTACAAATTCCTTAGTTAATGTAAAGGCTAAACCTTTATTTTGATGTGCTTTATCAGTTTCAATATCAATGGGAAGTGTATCATTAAATCTTGCTGTTCCTACAATGACTGCAACAATATGATTTTCATAAGCTATACAGAATGCTAAACTCCGATTCATAAAGTCGCTAAAGCTATACCATGACTCTTCTATTTTATTCTTTAACAAATGTCCATTCTTGAATTCATTCCCGTTCCTATCTTTGCTCAGGTTCTCCCAAAGCTCGTCATCTACTTGATATAGGGAATAGCCTCGAGGCAAGTCAATCACAGTTGAAAAAACAGCAGTCTCATTGTTCCGATGACTATATTCTTGTTCCTGCGCAATCTCTTTATCATGAAACATATTTAATATTTGTTTAGCTACATGCTCTTTTTCTGCTGAAAATTCAAAGCCATCGATCCCTCTGGATTGTAGCAAGGGAAATAATTCTTCCTTTAAAAAATGTCCAAGCTGTTCCTGCTGCTCATCTGTGTGAATTTCTCCTAAAAAAGCAAAGCCCCCAACTGGAGCAGACTCTACGAGTGCAATATTTGGATGTTCCAAATCATCCACCCATACGCTTCCTTTACATTCCCCACTTATAATTCCTGAAAAGCTAGGACTAAGCTGATTAGTAATTTTATCTATATGGCTTAGTTTCTGAATATCATCTACTTTAATCATTTTTTCCTCCTATAAGGTTAAGGCATGATTGGAGTAAAAAGATCCCTCCTGAGCCTACAGTAAGAAATTTTTTCTTAACTGTCTACTTAAAAGAAAAAAAGGGGGGGATATTCAAAAGTTATATTTTATTTACTTTTTTTGGTCAAGGTATCTGCCAAAATCTCGACCTGCTTCATCACAGAAATCAGATCATTAAACAGGAATTGATCAAAATCAATGCGGTACACCTGATTGTTTTTGGATAGGTCCTAATTGCATCTGTGGCTAAGATAAGTTAGAGGCTTAAGTTATATCCCAACCTCTTCCGATTCATCCTCATTTTCCTCATCCGCGATATACTCCAGAATATCCCCCGGCTGACACTTCAGCACCTTACATATCGCATTCAGTGTCGAGAAACGTATCGCTTTAATTTTCCCTGTCTTCATCATCGACAAATTTACATTTGAAATGCCTACCGCATCTGCAAGCTCGTTTAGGCGCATTTTACGATCTGCTAGCATACGATCAAGCCGAATGACGATCATAAGGTATGATCCGCCTCATCCTGCAGGTAGATTCCATAATGAAACACATAAGCCATAACAAGTAATATTGCGCCAGCAAATAATTCAATAAAATTGATACTTACACTAGTTGAGATTACATTAGAGCTTAATGAATTAATTAGCGAAGGGATGATATACGCATTTAATAAAGGCGTGAGAACTGCAAAACTAAGTAATACGATTCCCCCACGTGAAAGTAATGAAGCATTTGACGATGTAAACACTTCTTTTTGAGCTATTTTTCTAAAAAAGCTAGCCATAACAAAAAATACATAAGCACCTGGAAGCACCACCAACAAATTCATAATCACAACACCTACATAAGTAACGATTCCAACAGTTCCACCGCTAGAAATTGTATTTAAATGGATATCCAAATAAGAAAGATTCGTAAACATGAAACGTGAAGACGTATTATGATCCTTTTCCACTAATAACGTGTTTTGAAAATACCCATCTGGTGTTGCTACACTTACATTAATACGACCAAGCATTATTAAAATGGTAAGGATTAGAGCTAAAGAAACCATAAAGATACATATACTCTGTAAAATATTCGCTAATTTCATTGCCCGTTTCTCTGTGACAAGCTTGTGCATCCTATCGACCTCTTTTCCTGAATAATTTAGTACAGTATAGCATACTAAATTATGAAAAAGATAAAAAAATTAATGTTAATCGTTAATTTTTTTCAAAAACAGATTATATATTATGATCTGAAACTTTATTTTTTACTTTCTTGAACTCCTCATTGCCCGCGTGTGTATCACACCTGAATCATTTTCGCGGCAATTTGATTTTTTAATAGATTCACTTCAAGTAGCAAGTCGTTCTATATTAATTTCATCACCATTCTTTTCATTTGCTAAGCAAGCCAGCAAGCGCCTCTTGGATAATCTCACTATCTTCTCCCCGATAAACATAATTGTGGTAATGAGACTGCTGGGCGTTTATCCAGCCTTTCTGAAGTGCTTGCTCATAATAATGGACTGCTCTTGAAGTATTTCCGATTAAATAAAATAAACATGCTGTATTCCAGTAAAGAGCAGAATCTCCATTCCAATCCCAACCCTGATCTAATGCCTTGGCATAACTCCATGCAGCTCGGAGGTAGTCCTTTTCAACGCCATATTTGGTATCCCCACACATATACATATTGCCAATAACTAATAGATGATTACGAGGCTCGTTCCAACCAAAAAATACGGGGAAATCAGCGGTGATTTTGAATCCAACAGACTGTGCAGTTCGTATTGATCCAATATTATCCCCCCAACATTGCCAGCCTACCCTCATCATCCCTCGCATCTTTGCAAGGGACAGTGTACCCATCGCTAGCTTATGCCCCCAACCTTGTCTTTGAAACTGTTCACTTGTTTCAATGCCGATTTCACATTCAGCACCAACAACCCAATCCGTTAAACACCAGCCTATCACAGTAAAGCCTTGTTCTATTTCCTGAATTGCAACACAGCCAAATCCACCGCTATTAAAGGCCTCGATTGAACACCAATTACTTTCGATTTCTTCAACGATCTCACTCATACCATGTATATCTTCACGGGTTAACATTTGGCTATCTACGACAAAAACCCCTTCGGGGAGAGCCGTAGCTATTTTTTCTAATGTATGCGTTAGTGTCATGCGCCCACTACGTATTGGTAACAAATCCTTGAGTGCTTGCTCTAAAATCTCCTTCCACGGTTCATCAGATGGATAATACAACACGTAGTCCAAACTGCCCTGATTGCTAAGCTCTGGCAACAACTGAAATCTTAGCAACCTACCAACTTCTTCTATAAATAGACCGTTGTAAGGATTTCCCCCGATATAAAACTCCGATTTATTACATAACAGTGCTGTCTGTCTATCGTTAGCTACAAATACTTGACCTGTAATAGAGCCACAAAGAACACCTCGAATACATAAATGTTGCTCTAAACCACCAAATATACCAGCTATATCCGCAAAATTTTCACGGGCAAGCTCTAGACCGTAGCTTTCATCAATTAGATATGTCAATTTGAATTACCTCCTTGGTAAATTCATCATAATGGAATGAGTTCACTAATTTAACAATATTTGAAGTATATCTTTTAAGCAAGATACTGTTTGAGTATAGTTATTTTCTTTGGAATCACTTACTTTCTTGTTTATAATGGAACATATACAGCACGATTGGTATAGAAAGAGGGGAACACATGAACAAGTGGCTTAAAGCATTACTTTATCTAGTAGGCGCAGCAATTTTAACTAGATTTATACCCTTTTCCAACTGGTTTCGGATGCTAGATACGATGATTCATGAATTTGGTCACGCGGTAGCGACGTTACTTACCTCAGGAAAAGTCAATCGCATTGAATTATATCCTAATCATAGTGGTGTCACTTATTCTTCATTATTGGCGGTGGGCTGGAGTCGGTTTATTGTATCTATTGCAGGTTATACTAGTGCCTCCTTATTTGCGATCGCTTTATTTTTTAGTTATTCAAAATGGAAACATACAGCAGGTTTAATTACCATTACAACGATCGCTTTATTATCAGCGCTTTTGTTTGTACGGAATAGTTATGGACTAATTTGGTTATTCATTTTTATTTTAATTAATGTATTATTCCTGGTCATAGATGATCGGCTACGCAGCTTTTATTATTTACTGTTAGCCTTCCTATGTTTAGAGGAGTCCGTAACTGCACCTTTGACTCTGCTCATCCTTGCCATTACTTCTCCAAATCAAGCGGGCGATGCGACCAATCTAGCAAACTTAACAGGAATTCCTGCTGTATTCTGGGCATTATTTTTTGTAGCCTTTTCCATACTGTGCGCTAGATTTGCACTTGGATTATATTGGAACAGAAGAGAAGCAAAATTGGGGGCGTGAGGTTTCTAACTTCGCATCCCCTTTCTTTATACTATTAAAGAGAATCAATTTAAATTTAGTTCCTAATTATGTAAAAAACAATCCTTAAGCTTTAGTTTGGTAGTAGTACCTTATCTTTTTTTTATTTAAGATGAACATACATAGCATATTACTCTAATACTTTTTTGTAAGCGCATTCTTTTTGGTCTATTTAGAATTACTGGTGATTGAATCCATTGCTAAGCCATGAAAGGAGAGTGTTACAATGCTAAGAACGGTTACTGTTGAAAATGGAAAAGTCCGAGGGTTGCCCGCAGCGGATCCTCGTATTACGAGCTTTAAAGGAATCCCCTTTGCCGCCCCACCTGTAGGAGAAAATCGTTGGCGTGCTCCACAGCCAGCTTCAGATTGGGATGGTGAGCTTCAAGCCTGGGATTTCGCCCCCTCCTCAATGCAATCCAAGACGGTTATCGATGACAATAACATTTATACAAGAGAATGGGATGTTGACCCTGATTTCCCTATGAGTGAAGATTGCTTGTACTTAAATGTATGGACACCTGCAAAACGACCGGATGAAAATTTACCTGTCTTTGTTTGGTATTTTGGTGGTGGTCTTCAATGGGGACGCACGTCAGAAATGGAGTTTGATGGCGAACGAATTGCACGCCGAGGAATTATTGTAGTGACGGTCAATTATCGTATTAATGCCTTTGGTTTTTTATGTCATCCTGAAATTACGGCTGAAGCACCCGATGCACCTGCTAATTTTGGACATTTAGATCAGCAAGCTGGAACACAGTGGGTGAAACGAAACATCGCTGCCTTTGGTGGTAATCCTAACAATATAACGATTGGTGGACAATCCGCAGGTGGAGGTAGTGTTGTTAGTCATATGACTTCACCTCAAAATAAAGGCTTATTTCAACGCGCAGTTGTTATGAGTGGAATTGCAACAGAATTATATCCGAATGTTCCAGTTCCTTCTGTGAAAGGTACGTTGGAGGAGGCTGAGAGAGAGGGCGTACATTTTTTTAACTACCTTGGAGTAACCTCACTTGCAGAAGCAAGGAAGTTAGACGCAGTATATATTCGAGATAAAATGGTGGTATACGGAAAAATGTGGCTAAGCGTCATCGATCATCAATTTTGTGTAGGTGACCCATTCGAACGAATGATTAAGTTTCAAAGAGAAATGGTACCTGTCATGCTTGGACATACGTCCTCTGAATTCCCAACTCGTCCTATAGCCGGAACATTAGAGGAACTAGAACAAATGGCAAGTCAGTTATTTGGCGAGGATGCACCTACATTTCTACAATTATGTCAAAGGGAGACCAACGATTTAGAGCATACATTGAAGAAAGCAAGTGTACTTATGATTGAACATGCCATTCGTCTTGTTGTCCATGCCAATAGTGGGCATCCTTCTGGTGGAACACCACTTTATTATTACAACTTTGACGCTGATATTCCAGGTTGGGATAATCCAGGTACGTTCCACTCTGTTGATCTGTGGTTTTTCTTTGAAACTTTGGCGAAATGCTGGCGTCCATTTGTAGGTAAGCATTATGATTTGGCACGTCATATGTGTAACTATTTATGTAATTTCATCGCAACCGGCAATCCAAATGGCGCCGACTCCACAGGTGAAATCATGCCACATTGGGCACCATGCACAGCAGATGAGCCGTATGGTATGTTATTTTCAGATAAAGCTCAATTTGTGAAGGAAAAACCAAGTCCATTAATGGAATTTTTGGTTGAGCAATATTTTAAAACAGATCATTTTGAGTCTTAAAATAATTTATAAAAAGCGTATTCTTTATCCTGCAACGGGAATTTAGATTGGAGCTTAGAGAGAAACTTAGATGGAAACCTCCCACTCGTATGGATATTGAATACGCTTTGCCTTATTTATAAAACATATTCCATCTGGCGATCGTAGGGCTCATGGGTAACTGACCATTCGTCCAGCTCCTCGGCATCTACACAACCTAGCTTGTTATAAAAAGCTTGTGGCTCTTCGGCAGAATGCGTAGACATATATAATTTGTGCGCGCCCATTTCCTTTGCCTTTTGTGCACAGGCTAGAAATAATGCTTTACCAAGCCCTTTGCCCCTAAACTCATAGGAAATATGCATTTGCATCAACTTTCGATATTGGCCTTGACTCCCCATAGGAGAGGCTAACAAACTCGCAAAACCAATCAATTGATTTTCCTCATTATACACCCCATACACTGATCCCCCACCTCGAATACAAGGAGCAAAATCATCTCTCACGATTTCTTGTTTCAATTGTTCATCCCATTGCTCTAAGAAGGAGATATCTTGTAATACCCATTCTCCATCTACCTTACGTACACACCGCTTTACTTCCTGATAGCGATTAAAATGCTTTAAAAGATCAGGTTGTAAATCAGCTAAGCATAATTCGCGAATTATTTCTTTCAAATCGTTTCACCTATTCCTATTTGTTTACTTCTCTTAAGCACGATGATAAACTAGCTTACACTTATCAAAATCAGCGTCTTCTTCTACACTGGTATATATCTCTACAGCTTGGGTTAAATCATTATCCAAAATTTTTTGTTGCTTAAAACATTCCAGCACATCCAAGTAAGCTATATTTGCATCGTCACACCCTAACCAAATTGTCATACTATTGTTTTCATCTTCTAAATAATCGTAACCTCGCTCAACAATTTGACCATTTGTATATGTCTCTATCGCCTCAGGAATTTCATATCGTAAATCTAAATCGGGATTAGCTAATAACGCAGGATCTAACTTTACAACAATAGTCTGCAATACGCTAACACCTTCCTTTAATTATTTTTTAAAGCGAAAATAATCAATATCTACATATCCGCCACTTTTTAACGTAGCATAATTAAAAATGCCGATCCGACAGCCCATAAAATGCTCCATCGTCCATCTCAGCTTACAGCTACCGCCGAATGTCTTCCATTCATTTGGCTTCGTAGCATAATAAAATTGCACAACATCCTGCGTATCATCATTCGCGTCAATAAACTGGAAGCTAGCTTTGAGTTCAACTTCGGATGCCTCAATTTGCTGCTTAGCTAATTGTTGCTCCTGCTCCTGCTCATCTCGCTGCATCACAACTATATATCTAACTCCATCCTTAACTTGAACCCCAATGGAGCTATATCCACCTAACAAAGCAACCAAGCCAGCATGATCTCCTTCCTGCATATGAGTCAAATCAATTTTTATCTCCGCCTCACACTTGGGGCCTTCTGTACGTTGTGTTAACGTATTTTGAGCCTGCAACACACTATTAACCACATGACTCGTTTCTAATCGTAAAAAGCTATGTCTTTTTGTGACAGACCAATATTGATAATTCGGATTATGATTCCATTGCCAGCCTAATTGCAGCTTGTTTTCCTCATATTCAAATTCATCACTATGCGTTAATGGAACAACATCAGTTTGAAGCTTGATCTCCGTATTTGCATCTGTATTTGCATCCACCTTTAACTCGATCTCTACCTCTACCTGCGTAGGTGCTTTTCCATTATGACCCAATATAGGCCATCCCTCTTCCCATGTCACAGGCATTAAGCTAGGAATTCTGCCTACTGCACCATGATCCTGCATCATTATGCTATACCACTTTCCTTCAGGCGTATCTACAATGCCACCTTGTGCTACACCAATGGAACCTTGGGAAGCCCCAACACTCGTAAAACCCATATCATCATCCAAGATGATTTTAAACTCATAGGGTCCTAGCAAATGGGAAGAACGGTAACATAATTGCCGTTTACGTTCATTATGAGGCCAATCACAAAAGAGCAAATAATACATTCCATTTATTTTGTAAGCATGACTACCTTCGCATGGTACGTAATAGTTTTCCTTAGGGGTAGATAGTAGTAACTGATTTAATCCCCCCTCCTTAATCGCAGTTGCATCTGCGGTTAATTCGGTAATCTTAATATCTCCTGAGCCATAAATTACAAATACACGACCATCATCAAAAAGCAACGCGGGATCATGCATAAACTTATTAATAACGTGACGTTGCCAATCTCCTTTTTCGATATCATTAGTCTGATAAATGTAAAACTGACCTGTGTCATTACAGTTAAAGCAGACATAAAATTTACCCTGATTATATTTTAAGCTGGTTGCCCAAGCCCCTTTTCCGTATATCCCTTTGCCGTCTATAAGATTATGCCCATCATTATTTTCAAAGGTGTCATACACATAACTCGCAATTTCCCAGTTTACTAAGTCTTTTGATTTAAGAATTGGACAACCTGGCATCGTATGCATACTTGTTGATATAAAATAATAGTTATCATCCACACGTATAATATCAGGATCTGGATAGTCCGCCCAAATAATCGGATTATTGGCAGTCAAAATTGGCATAAAAGTTCCTCCTAAATATATTTTCACACTAATGACAACGGTTACAAATTAAAATAGATTCTCTACTATCAAATAGAATAACTAGATTACTATTTTATTAGCGAGAACTTAACGTCACCGCAATCGTAGGCTCATCCCCTGCATAAGCGATGATGCTTTCCATCGAGTCCCATTTCGTACATAAAAAGAAGTGGGCATAATTCCCTTGTTCTACTATTTTTAAATAAGCCCCTCAATTGCCTGGAATTGCAGTTGTATCTTTGATCCCTGTTTCAAACTCATATTTCTCAAATGCTTCCTTCATTTCAATTGGAACGATACCATGCCACGTTCTTGAAAGCATCTATTCTCCTCCTTTTATTGATTTAAGAAAAGCCTCCATTTTAACCGTTTCCTTTGCAGATGTAAAATTCAACATTTCATCGTCATAAGTATCTACTGTGTACGTAATAGAGTCCTCATCCTTAACCTCAATCTCACGCATATTTTGATTGGATTCTAGCTGAACAATCTGCTCTATTTTATCGTTGCTCACATTTAATAAATATAAAGTTCTGCTTGAAGGCACTGTGCCGTACGTATTCCCTGTTAAAATCAATACAAGCTCATCATTAAACCATGATACACTTTTAACGGACTTTTGCTCCCCAGCCTGTTGATGAGTGTAAATCCGTTTTTTTTCATTTTTTTCAATGTTATAAAGCCATGCATCTCCTGCCAATTCAAACTCATAGGGAGAGACGAATACCATACTTGTCCCCGCCTCATTTATATTAGGCTTAGAGGGATAATCATCGATAGTACTAATTTCCTGCCACTTATCCTCTCTTTTAATTTTAATAAAAGGGGGCTCATTTTCCGGATATTGCACAGTTTCATTCCAGATTAGCTTAGTGGAAGGTTTAACTGGATCAGCATCCTTTTCTTTTTCATTCTGACAAGCTGCTAGCGTAAAAAGAACTATGATACTTAATGAAAGAACAGATAATGAAACTGCAAATCGCCTCATAACACCACTCCTTATCTTTTTTTAAACTTTCCGTCTTCTTCTTACTTCTGTTACTAGAAATAACACACCTGCAAGCAACGAAGCAAACGCTGCAAATAAATACATACTTGCTCCACCATAAGAATCCGAGATCGTTCCTCCGATCAACCCACCTGCCATGCCTGCCAGTCCTAGATACACCATACTTAGCAAGGAGAAGCCTGTAGCTCCTAGCTCTGGGGGAAGAACACGAGCAACGTAATGCATCGCAACAAGCCAAAACACAGCAAAGGTCACTGCAGCACCTGCTTGTAGCCCTAGTAGCACCCAAGGCTCATCCGTTACATAATACATAAACCATCGCAAGGTATACACTAAACCAACAAGACCAATCAAGGTGAATTCATGTACTTTATGCAAATGCTTGCCTAACAGAGCAAACACTGGCACCTCCACGATCGCCGCTAACGCCCAAGCCCAACCTACCATCGAATCTGAGGCGCCTAGATCCTTCATATACAGACCTAACATGACATCATTCATACGATGTGGCACTGCCATTAAAAATACAAGAAGCAAAAACCAAAGAAAACTTTTATCCATAAACAGCTTACGTAATGCACCGAAGGTAATACCTGCCCCCTCTGCGGGTTCATCCTTAAGGAAAAACAATAACAGTAAAGGCACTAACCATACTGCCCACAACAAGTAGGGAAGCTTATTAATACCTCCAAACAAGACCAGTAAAGTACCACCTGTTAAAGAAATAAGCGTATATCCAATCGATCCAAATAAGCGAAGAGAGCCATAAGAGGAACCACGCTTTGTTGCGGATTGTACTGAAATACTGTCCATGAGTGGCATGGAGGGCTGGAAGAAAAAATATAAACCTAACACAAAGCACAATGTCCCCACATAACCAGAAGACACATAAAAAAGTCCCACACTACATAAAATTGCAATCAGCCACAAAATAAAAATGATTACTTTAACGGTACGCAGACGGTCACTGATATAACCCCAAATAGGCTGGACAAGGCTAGCCACAAAAGGACCAATCATCATCAAGAAACCAACCTGTGAGGAGGTGTAGCCTTGACCTGCAAAATACAATGGTAAAAATGGTGCTAATACAGCGAGAATCGCATATTGCCAAAAATTAAGTCCACGCAATACTAGCATTTGCTTATCTTTGGTCACTTTCCCTGTTGTTGCATCAAGTTTCAACTGTAATCTCTCCAATTCTAAAAACTCTAAAAACGATCGCAAACCAAATCCCATCGTAATCATAGATCAAATATGTCATCCCTTCAAGACTAACCTTTGGATAATTTATACTTTACTCTGTGAAAAATAAAAACCACCTATATATTCGCTTGGGGACTGCTCCCTTTTCATAGCAAATATATAGATGGTACTCATCGTATAGCTAGACTAGTCTTAGTTTTCTGTAACAACCTGTTGACCTGCAATCCGTCCAAATGTAAACACATCGGCAATCGCATTACCACCAAGGCGGTTAGCACCATGAATCACGCCGGTTACTTCCCCTGCAGCATATAAACCTGGAATGACTTTGCCGTCTTCATTCATAACATGTGTTTTCTCATCAATCACGATCCCACCCATTGTATGGTGGACAGAAGGAATTGCTTTTTGAATGTAATAAGGTCCTGTTTCTAATGACACGAGTCCCCCGCGATGATGAAAATCTAAATCATCTTTTGTCTCGGCATATTTATTCACCTTAGCAACCGTTGCTTTTAGCTTCTCAATATCTACTTTAAAGAACGCAGCCACTTCCTCAAGTGTATCTGCCTTATGAAGCATACCTTGCTTCACAAGCATATCGTATTCATCTTGGTGCGCTTCAACGGTTTTACCGATATCACCAATTTTTTTATTCCATAGCTGATAAGCATATCCACCACTTTGCGCTAAAATTGCTTTGGAGATCACATCACGACGCTCTAATTCCTCGACAAAACGTTCGCCCTCTTGGTTAATCAAAATCGCACCATCAAAACGAGAATCAGCAACGAGTGAAATCACGCCAGTAACAGGGTTACATACCGGATAAGTCTGAATATATTTCATATTCGTTAGCTTGGCGCCAAGCGCTTCCGCCATCACAATACCATCACCCGTTGTACCAGGTGAATCTGTAGACATATACTTTTCGTCCATTTCAGGATTATATTTCTTACGCATTTCAATATTAGAGCCAAAACCACCTGTAGCTAAAATAACTCCCTTGTTAGCATGAAAAGTAATTTTATCTCCATTAGCAGAGGTTGCTGTTACTGCGTTTACTTTACCTTGTTCATTGGTAAGCAAAGCTTCTGCCTTCATGTTTGTTTTGATAACAATTCCGTCTGCTTCTGTCTTTACCTTCAGCTTAGTAATTAGCTCAGCACCTGTGTGACCTACTGGAATAAGTGCACGTTTTCTAGAATGTCCCCCAAATTGGAACAAGTGATCAGGTAAAAATTCAACCTTAATTTCATCACGTAACCACTCAGCGGATTTTAACGCATTGTCAGCAAGAATACGAACCATATTAGGCGTCCCTAGGTTATCGCCACCTTTGAGGGTGTCTTCATAAAATAAATCTGCAGAATCGTCCTTAATGCCTAGCTTTTGCTGTACCCAGTTGTTTGGTGCATTCATTTCCCCACCAGAAATCAATGTGTTACCACCTACTGCTGGCATTTTCTCCAACAAGACAACGCTTGCTCCAGCTTGCTTCGCTTCAATCGCTGCACTAAAGCCCGCACCCCCTGCACCAATAACTACCACATCATAGGTTTGCTCTGCTTCCTCTTTAGCTTGACCTGTGTTGCTTGCAGCACCTGCCACAGCTAAAGTCAGACCCGATTTAGCAATTGCATCTTGAATTGCCGCCAAGTAACCATCACTTGTTACCGTAGAACCACTTATTGCATCTACTTCTGAACTGTTCGCATTAATCACCGTTTGTTTAAGCTGAGTAAACACCGGTTCAGCCAACACTTCATTTTCCTTATGGTTAACAACTTCAATATCTGTAATTTTATTATCTTTAAATGTAACCTTAACCTTGATTTCGCCATGTTTTCCTGTTCCTATACCTTCAACTACCTTAGCCCCATTTGCATCTGAAGAGGAATTATCCTTTCCACCACATGCAGATAATGCAAGCAACAAACAAACCGCTAGTAACACGCATAACAATTTTTGAGTGTAATTCTGCTTCATTTCCCCGATGTCTCCTTAACTTCATTTATTTTTGCAGTTCACAATGAATTCTCAATGAGCAACACGACTGCTTTTACTATTGATCTAGACATGAATCGCGTTTCATGTGAAAATATGCACAAGACCATTATAAAATTGTTCTTTAGGGATGTATTTGCACAATTTAGATTTTTTTTATCTTTTTCGGACTTCATATACAAATATTCAAATATTCAATTATACAAAAAGGATCCTACTACTAAGGAGATGGCAACAAGAAATGAACTCGATCCAAAAAAAGCTTGTTTTATATACAGGGGCATGTTTTGTTCTGCTATTTCTAGCACTACTAATGACTATTTATATGGAAATGAATCATACCGTTGTCCCCCTCAATAAAAGCTTAACCCAGCAAGTCGTTAATGCGCGGAGTGAGCAAATTAACTATTGGTTTAATCAACGGATTGGAGAAATCAATACACTTGCCTCTTTAGCGATCGATCATCGTTGGTCAAAAGAACAGCTACTTGCCGAAACACATAAGCTTGAATTACGTAAAAGAGAGGAATACGAGTCCATTCGTGTCGTTGATCTTAAGGGCTATTCTTGGGGTGCAGATGGTCATCCCTTCTCAATTATAAACCGTCCATATTACCAGCATATCATTGAATCCAAGGCCGAATATGTTGTGAGTCATCCCATCGTCTCGAAGGCAAACGGAGTAGATATTGTCGTCATTTTGTATCGTATCCATCCATCTGACAATGAAGATCTTGCATATATCGCTGCAGGGGTGCCCTTGAATAAAATGAAAGAGATTGCCAAGGATATTTCCTTACACGATCAGCTTGGATTATTAATTGTAGATACGGATGACAAGCAAGACGGAAGTATTCATGATAAAAGACTCGCGAATGTTAAAAATGAAGCTAGTAAAAATGTAAGTACCTTTGAGTCTCCCATTACTAGTGTCCATGGCTGGAAGCTTGTGCTTGAGGTTCCCAATTCTGAGCTTTCACTTGCCGTCTTTAAAACGCAGCGAACGGCTTTGCTTGTTGGATTGCTTATTGGCGGGGTATTTTTAATCCTGCTCACTTTACTTGTCTCTTCTATTGTTCGACCCGTTCAAGCACTACAGCAAATTATGAAGGATGTACAAAAAGGAAATCGGGAGATTCGTGCCGATGAATCCCACAATGATGAGATTGGAGATTTAGGCCGTAGCTTTAACGAAATGTTAGTTCAACTCTATCAATCCGAGCAGGAAAAGAAGGAAATGGAGCTACGACTTGTTCATGAGCAAATCAAACCGCATTTTTTATATAACACATTAGATACAATTCAATGGATGGCGATCGATTACGGCGCAGATAACATTGTGGAAATGATTGAAGCTCTAAGCACTTATTTTCGACTTGGATTAGGAAAAGGAGATCCATATATTCCACTGGAGCAGGAACTCTATCACGTAGAAAGCTATCTTCACATTCAATGTGTGCGTTATGAGGAGATATTAGATTACGAGCTACAATATGATGAGGAGCTACTATCGTATAATGTGATTCGATTCATGCTACAGCCCTTAGTAGAAAACGCGATTTATCACAGTATTAAGCCGTTGGAAAATCAAAAGTGTACGATATCTATTCATGCATTTAAGGAAAATGAAAATATGATCATTACCGTAGAAAATAATGGACTAGGGATTCCCCCAAGTAAAGTAGACCAAATTAATCAAGCTTTGCTGGAGGATAAACAAAATAATTCTGCAACTGGATTTGGATTGTATAGTGTCAATCATCGGATTAGATTAGCGTGTGGGCAAGAGTACGGACTTCAAGTCGCCTGTAATAATGGAATAACAACAATGAAAATCATATTGCCACTAGAATGGGAGTGATACAACATGAAATTATGGCGTTTAATGATTGTAGATGATGAAAAAATTATTCGTCAGGGGCTAACACAGTTTGTTAGAGTTAGTGGTTATCCTTTTGAAGTTATTGCGGAGGCTAAAAATGCAAATGAATGCTTACAGTATCTAGAGACGTTACCACTTATCCATGTCTGTCTCGTTGATATTAATATGCCAAATATGAATGGCTTGGACTTAATTTCATTACTCAAGGAGCGGTGTCCCTCTATCGTGGTGGTGGTCATTAGCGGATATGATAATTTTGAATATGCACGTCAAGCGGTACAGTTACAGGCCTTCGACTATGTACTCAAGCCAATTCCCAAAAGTGATCTCAACCAATTGCTAGCTAAACTAGATAAACATTTAAGAAATCTATACCCTGATGCTGTCCTTGATGAGCCAGTTGAGATATCAAATCCAACCACTTTTACGGGAGATGGAACAGTATTTATTGATAAAGTAACAGAATATATTCAAGCCCATTATCAAGATCCTGAGCTATCTATTAGTCGAGTAGGCTCCTTATTTCATATTAACCCAACCTATTTAAGTAAACGGATGAAGCAGGAGATTGGGCTTTCCTTCCTTGACTACGTAACGGAGCTAAGAATTAACAAAGCAAAGGAAGTGTTGGATGACGTAGCGTCTAATATTAAAATAAGTAGTTTGGCGATTAAAGTAGGCTATAAAAATCAATATTACTTTAGTCGTGTATTCAAAAATAAGGTGGGGTTATCACCACTAGAGTATAAAAATAGTCGTAAATAAGCTGTTGATTGTATTTAACTAGCCCTTATTTAATTATCAAAAATACGATACCTAGTTCTTACCTTGTATAGCAGCCAGCTTTTCCATAATGGCTCAGTCTCATGGTGAGATGCTACTTTATTCAAAAAATAAAAATCAGAAGGTACTATGTTTAGTTTCCATATTGGTGAGACAGGCGTAAGCGAAATCCACTCATCAAATTGTAATTTTCCCGCTGAAGCCTCGCCTGATGGTTCTCCTGATCTGTGAAAGGCTCCACGGGGAAGTAGATATAGCATACCTTCCGTCCAAGGATCAGTATCAAAGGTGGATTTGCTTAAAGAATAAAAGTGGTATTTTTTGTTACGTCCAATAATACATCCATTTCTAAAGTTACCAACCACCTTTTGTCGATTCAATACCGCATAAAACATAGACCATATAGGCTCCGTTGTTGCAAATACGGCAGTTGTTATTGCGTTGTTAAATAACATTTGTTGTTTTGGCTCAAAGCTAGTAATGTCAGGATGATTTGAGCCATGAAATACGTAATTACCTTGTAAGAATAAGTAGTGCAAAAAGCGATATTTAGGATAAGGTAGATTATATTCAATGAGGATTTCGTTTTCTTGCATTGCTGCTAGCAATTGATCATATTGTTGTGTCTCCTTTGTTGTAAAGCTAATAGTTGGTGACGGATATAATAGCATTGAAAACAGGAGAGATTTGATCATTGTGCGAGCTCCTTTCCTGCATCTTGGACGCTTGGGAGCTAACTCCCCATATCACAGCAGGAATATTTTTGACTTTTGTTTCGTTAGCTTTAGCCCAGACTTCCCCTTACCTAAATTAAACTAAGAGTGACCCATGGTCCTATTGATTAAGACATGAGTCACTCCTTTGTTTATGTGTACCTCTTAACCCTAAGTTGTCTGCTTAAATCTTTCTAGCAATACTATTATTCTAACGTAAACGAACCAAAGTGACAGCTTCCATCCCCTTTAAACGTAAAGTATAATGCGTGGACTCCGTCTGGAATCGTAATGTCTGCACTATATTCCTTCCATACATTAGAGAAACCAATCGGAATTGAGCCAAGCACATCCCCATCCCATGCCGTTTTCACTTCAAAATTCCCTGTGGCATAGCCACGAGCTTTGATTTTTACTTTATTAATTCCTTTACAATCAAAGTATTTAAATCCAGCGGTAGCGGAATTTTTCATATTCGCAATATATCCGATTTCCTCATCGCCATCTCTGCCATCTTGTGTAATTTTCGGGAATTGGTTATTCATCCATGAAGCTGAAAAGTCTGTATATACCGATTCCTCATCACAAAATAAATTACAAGCGATATAGGTTGGATATTCGCCAATTCCTTGTAATGGTCCATCATTGGGACCACATGAGGTTAATTCGACCTGCGGTATTGTGCCATCAGGTAAAATTTGAATTTTCTCCAGACAGGCTTGACGACTAAAGTTGGTTCCATTGGTGTGACGGTGATAAAAAATGTACCATTGCCCTTTAATTTCAACGATACTGCCATGATTATTCCCGCCATAAAACATTGGCTTGTCAGCAGGCTTGTAAGAGCTAATATGCATATCACAGTTACTAATAATTACGCCACCATATTTAAAATCCTTTGTTGGATGTTTGCTTGTCGCATAACATAACTCATGCATAGAGATGGAGGAATACACGAAATAATACGTATCCCCGTGCTTACGAATCGATGGCGCTTCAAAAAACTCAAAGCCTTCAAAACCAGAACCCGCACTATACGGTTCACTTGGCACAACAATGACAGGATCTTCAATAATGGTTAGCATATCTGGTCCAAGCACCGTCGCCATTGCGCCGCTACGTGAACGATCCCCTTTTCCACAAAAACCAGTATACAAATAAGTCCGATCGCCTTCTCTTAGCACACCCGGATCAAATTGCGGTTCATCCCCTTCTCGATTACCAAGATAGGTTCCATCTGCATATTGCACATAACCATAAAATTGATATCTACCAGCTGGAGTATCACAGACAGCAACAGACACAATAGAGCGCTTACTATCTACATAATACAAATAATAACGACCATCTGGACCTACCGCTACATCTGGGGCATATAGACAGCTATCACGGTCAGCATTATCTTCAACATCTGTTGCTTCGAGTAACACACCTTCATAACGCCAATCAGATAAATCGTCCACTGATGCAGACCAACCTACATAATCATTTAAACAGTAAGCGTATCCATTAGCACGATCATGAGAACCATACACATACACTCTATCATTAAATACATACGGCTCCCCATCAGGAATATACTCCCAAGAAGGTAAATAAGGGTTAACACCTTGCTTTTTCATTTTTGTTGTCTCCTTTAAGGCTCTATTTAGAAATTAGTACTTGACTACGATAGGAGTCTGGTAGCTACGATCCAGAGCGTTCTTGCGATTGTGTTAAAATCATATTCCTTTTTATTAAAGTCTATTGATGGATGGAATTTGATTTTAAGAGACAATCTTCAGAATCGCTCTGTCTCTTCGCTAGTTTGGGTTAGCCGTCAAGAACTAATTTCAAGATTGAGCTTCTTTTAATATAATTATGATTTAAAAAAGTTTATTATCTAGGGTATGTCTGAAAAGTCAGCAGGGAGTAGGTATTGGCGAATTTTCGCTTCATACAAGACACTTTTTCGCAGGCTTACCAGGGTAAGTCAAGGAAAAGTAACGCAGTAGGAGGCGAACCTTAATTTTCAAAACTTTTAACTCACTACCTCAATCTGTGTCTCGACATGACTTAGCTCTACCTTTAAATCAGCTTCCCTCACCACATCAAATCGTGGTATACCTTGTTGGTTAAAATGGACTCTATGCATCGCAGAACAACGTGTTCCATGCTTCGTAATTTCAGTTTCCCCATGATACATAATCATCGTATTGCCTTCCTTATCTGTAAAAAAGGAATTATGTCCCGGTCCATATACACTGCCAGCAGAATAATAGGAGAGGACTGGTGTCGGCGCTTTTCTCCATGCGCTTGCATCAAGTAAATTACTTCCCCGTGGAATGCTAAGTAGCCCCAATGCGTACGTATAACCGCAGGCATTAGCACCTGAATACGTGATATAAACTGTATCATTAGTAATAAGGGGATAGGGGCCTTCATTGTTAATCGTTCCCTGCATATTTTCCCAGCTAAGTAGCGGCCTTGTAAGCAGGACTGGATCACTAGTAAGAATATAAGGTTTTTCCTCATCCACCGTTGCAATATAAATCATAGAGCCACTATCCAATGCTGTCCCAATGTGCTCACGATAGGACCATACTACATAACTTAAGCCATCCGCTTTAAAATAGGTCATATCTAATGTAATGCCTGACTCTGTGAGAAATGTGCCGTCTCTCTTTTGTGCACGGACAGGTGTTTCCCAATCGTCCGCACTTAAAATATTCCCTTCCTTTTTGAGCTTCATCATATGACATTGCGGCCCCCATTGCTTCCCACTTACAGCAAATAAGATATATAACTCCTCACCAATAAAGTGAAATTCAGGCGCCCAAAACGTTTGCATAAAATCTTTTTCTTCATCTAAATCTAAAATCAACTTTTCGTTATAGTCTGCTGCAAATAAGCCCTCAATTGTATCAGCTTCTCTTACATAAATGCCTATGTCACCCTTGTTATCATTGGTAGCTATAAAATAATATTTATTCTTCCAAAGCAAAATGACAGGATCGGCATATCCTGAAGCTAGCGGAAAGTAATAACTTGGTTGAACAGCCTGACCTTTGACAGTGTAGGTTCCTGACTTGGAGAAATCAATATGATCATAGTTCCATTTCACTTTTTTTAGTGCAGTGGAACCATCTGAATACACCGCTGTTGCTTTGATTTCATCGAGTTCTGAGCTAGATGATACTTGTAGCTTCATCGGCACTTGTGTTCCAATATGATGAACTGGCATCCAAAACGCCTGAACAGCATTCCAGATACTTTCATCGACCGTAATCATATTCCCCGAGTGAATCGGAGTCTCAGCTAAAGAGGAAATGGATAACTGCTGTACATCAACCTCCTGATGTATAGATTTGGGTTTAGCTATACCAATACTATCTAGTTGTATCAAGCTAGTCATCGGGTTGCTATAGTATTGATCATCACTACCTAACCAACAAAACTGATAGTTTTGCTCAGCTTCATTGTATTCACACGTCACTTGCTTCACAAATAAGTGTTCGTGTAGCTTGACTAAGCCAACGGAATTAAAATGGATTAAATCTTCAGAAGTCCAAAGAACAACCTGCCCTTTACTCTCTTCATCCTCATTCCCTTCCAAATTGACGCGTATAGCTACAATTCCAAAACCACCTGATTTCAAATGGAACAGATAAGGCTCTATAAGTCCTTTTTCCTGAATTACATTTTGTTCATTCACCGTCGCCTCGCCAAATAAAATACCGTAATTGCGATTTAAAGGCTGAAACTCTTCTTCTCCTTGCCTTATCGCAAAGTGAATACTATTAGCTAATGAAGTTGTATACTCATCTTGAGGTTCCCTAGTATAAACGAATATATGATGTTGTAAATTTACTGTCATCGGGTTAGTGTCTCCTTTTCAATATTATACCAATATCTCAGACCAAACTAGTACATTAATAAAGCAAATCATCAAATATTTGAAGCGCTTCACTACCTTCTTTAACAAAGGCAATAAACTGATCTAGCTCTGCATGACATTTCAGAAATTGCTGACCTTCATAAATAGTACGATCATAAACATTCACCCAACGTCCCTTAGGTAAATAAACCTGACGGTCTGTTTGTCCTTGATTTACGATGGGTGCAAACAAAATATCCTCGCCATACATATATTGATCTTCTAAGGTGTAGCAAACCTCATCTGCATAAAAGTCAAAAAACATCGGACGCATGATCGGTTTACCGCTCTGTTCAGCAATATCCATATATTTTTTTGTATACGGTTTCATACGTTCGCGTAATTCAATTAATTTTTTTAAGATGGGATAGTTATCGTCACCAAAGGCCCAAATTTCATTATCACCACCACTTTGTTCAATAATGCCAGGGTGTTTCGGAACATGATTTTCCGGGCGTGTCCGAGCACCATGCAGTCGCATAATGGGACTAAATAAACCAAACTGGAACCAACGGACGATCAGCTCTCTAAAATAGCTACTCTCAATATCTCCTGAGAAAAAACCACCAATATCAGAGTTCCACCAAGGAATCCCACTCATCGCCATCGACAACCCACTTTTCACACTCATTCTCAATGCCTCAAAGGTAGACATAATATCGCCATTCCAAACTGCTGCCCCATATTTCTGACTTCCAGGATAGGCTGCTCTCGTTAAGGAAATAATTTCAGTTTCCCCTTCTGACTGCAAGCCCTCATAAAACATTTTGGAATAGTAATATGGATAAAGCATCGCCGTTTGTGCACCATTGCCTAAATAAAACTTTAAATGCCCAAATTGTTGAGGGTGTACCTCTGGTTCGGCTTCATCTAGCCAAAAATCCTTAATTCCATAGTCATAATAATTTTGCTTAACCTTATCCCATACAAATTGCGCTGTCTTTGGATTCATTGGATCAATAAACGTCTGCTGACCATAAAAATCAAATGTGCCGTATTGTCCATTTTCGGTACGGACAAGCATATTTGCCTCGCTCATCTCTAAATAGTTTTCACTTTTTGGACTAATGGTTGGCCATATTGATACGATCGGACGAATGTTCATGGCTATAAGCTCATCACACATCGCCTTAGGATCAGGCCAATAGGTCGGATCAAACTTCCATTCCCCTTGCTCTGTCCAGTGGAAATAGTCGATGACAATCGCATCAATCGGGATATTACGTCGTTTATATTCTCTTGCTACTTCTAATAAATCTTCTTGCGTCTCATAACGTAGCTTACATTGCCAAAATCCGCCTGCCCAAGCTGGGAATACAGGTGCATAACCGGTTAAATCACAATAAATTTTCATGACATCTGCAGGGGTTTCTCCCGCATATACCAAGTAATCCGCTTGATGAGCGCTTTCAGATAACCATAACGTATGATTATTTGTTAGTTCACAACGTCCTGGTGATGGATTGTTCCAAAAAAATCCGTAGCCAAGCGAAGAATATACCACAGGTAATGCAGATTTCGTATTATAATGCAGCAAATTACAAGTGCTACCTTTACGATCAAACTGATCCTCCTGCTCTTGACCTAACCCATAAAAATGCTCGCCTTCATTCGCCTCAAAGATCACCTTAACCTGATAATGATCACCTTCACGGTGCATGTTTCTAGTTGTATAATCACCTTCAAATTTAGTTCGTAAAATCTGCTTGCCCTCTCTAAAATAAGAAATGATGCCTCCATGCCAAATGTTGCCCGCCTCAATCGTAGCTGAAATAAAGCCATTAGTGATTGTTGCTATTTCCTCATTTCCAGTAACGACACTTTGTGCCTTTGTAGGCGGCTTCAATAATGTCCAAGCCTCATCAGACAGACGCGAATTTTTCGTTGAACGACAGCGTAAGCAGTTTGCACCATACGCTTCAATGACCGTTAATTCATCCTTACGTTCAAACACTAATTTATCCTCGTATAACGTAATTTTCCCCATATTTCCCTCCCTAAGCTAATCTGAAATTTTTGTCTAAAAGCACTATGCACAATACTTTGTGTCCTTTTTTCTGTGTTTACAATTATCACTTTATTCAGTATAGCTGGCAGTAAAGGAAAAACGCTTGAACTATACGCTTATAAACTAACACTATATTGACATTTTTATCTCCTATGCTATATTCAGTGCATCTTGTTATTACAGTTCCCTTTATTAGGCCAGCTTTGTGATTAAACAGCGATTGGAGGTAGTCATTCCATGCTAGATACTCGCTATACCGATTCAAAACTTAAGGAAAATGTAACCCACGTCACCTTTAACCGACCGTATTCCATCCACTATACACATATACCTGCTAACACAATGTTAGTGTTATATCAGCATTGGCATGAGGAAATAGAATTTCTGTACGTGGAACAGGGCGAACTCGAATTAGTAATCGAAGATACCCATATACATCTGCAAGCAGGCGAAGCCGTACTCATCCCTCAAAACTTGCTTCATTATGCGCTGAACACCTATAACAAGGAAATCTCTTTTTACGCCTTTTTATTTAGTCCTGTATTGTTTACAGAAGCCTTCTCTCATGCGTCCTATGCTCGTTTTGTACAGCCATTAACGCATCATGGCACCCTCTATATTTGTCACCTAACTGCTTCTCAACAATGGCAATACGATGCATTGTTTTTTCTAAAAAAAATTATCTCCTTTTATAATCGTGACAATATTGACGAATGGGAGCTTGAACTACATGGCTTACTTTATCAGCTGTGGAATTTGTATTTTAATCATCATATTCGCAGTATCGATTTATCTAATGCTTATATAAAGCTTCATCACAAGTTAAAATTATCGATGCAATATATCCATGAGCATATTTACTCCGATCTATCACTAGAGCTACTTGCCAACCAAGCTAACCTAAGTAAGAGCACCTTTTGTCGCTACTTTAAGCAGCTAACGGGGTTGTCTCCATTTTCTTATATCGTCCAGCAGCGTATACGTAAAAGCTGTGAAGCCTTGCTTAATTCTGAGTCTAAAATTACAGAGATTGCTACTCAATGTGGTTTTTATAACATTAGCTATTTTAATCGAGCTTTTTTGCAATATATGAAATGTACGCCGTCTGAATATCGGAAGCAATATCAAATTAATAGATAAAAAAAGGGCATTCCTTCGTTATTTAACGAATAGAACAACCCTTATTTAGGTAAATGTATTCTTTTTTAAGCGCTCACGTGGATGCTCTGAAACCATACAATTCAACAAGCTTTTTACCGCAGGATGGGTAGATTGTAAAAATTGCTCCTTATTCTTACAGTGCTCTACAATTTGCCCATTCTCCATCACAGCAAGTGTATCAGAGATCGTAAAAGCAGCTTTAATGTCATGCGTGATGAATAAGTAAGACAAGCCAAACCTCATCCTTAAATCCTGAAGTAGCCTTAAAATTTGGCTTTGAGTGACCATATCCAAGCTGCTTACCGCCTCATCTAACACAATTAGCTTTGGCTTTAAGGCAATTGCTCTAGCAATATTAATCCGCTGAAGCTGTCCCCCACTGAATTGATGAGGGTATTTACCGCTATCTGTAGCTGATAGACCCACACATTCCAATAGCTCCCCAATATAGCGCTTATGTTCCTGCGTAGCCATTGTTTCATAGTTATGTAAAGGTTCACCGATAATTTGTGCTGCCGTCATTTTAGGATTCACAGCAGAATAACAGTCTTGAAAAACGACCTGTAACTCACGCCGCCAGTGCCGACCTGATTTTGAATTTAAGGCATATACATCTTGCCCTTGAAAGAGCACCTGTCCTTTTTGGGGCTTCTCCATCCCTAAAATTATTTTGCCAAGCGTGCTTTTCCCTGCTCCGCTGGACCCGAGGAGTCCCAGACAAGTTCCTTCTTCAATTTGAAGGGATACATTATTAATTACATTTTTATTAGATAAGCTTTTTCTGAACCAAGTGGAAGAAGTGTAGCTATGTGTAATATTTTTAACTTCAAGCATCGCCATATTCACTCACCTCTTCTTCTTTCTTTAGCCCGTTATGCTTAGCTGTTATTGGTATTATCAATTAGTGTATTTGGTTAATTGGGTATATTGGGCATGGTTGGTGTCCTTGTTATAATCATTTCATTGATAGCGTTGGTCTTGCAGCTAACAAAGACGAAGTATAAGGATGCTTTGGAGAGTCAAACAGTTCATAAACGTCACCTTGCTCCACGATCACGCCCTGCTGCATCACCGCCACCTCATCTGCAAGTTCAGCAATGACACCTAAATCATGAGAGATTAACAAAATAGCTGCGCCATACTCCTGTCGGCAACGGTCCAATTCATGCAATACCTGACGTTGATTTTTCACATCAAGTGCAGTGGTTGGTTCATCCGCAATAATAACTGAGGGCTGTAGCACCATCGTTAGCGCAATCATCACTCGTTGGAGCATTCCCCCACTTAGTTCAAAGGGATAGCATCTTAACAGCTCCTCTGGATGTGGTAAATGTAATTCTTCCAAAGCGGTGATCGCTAATTCCTTTGCCACAGCCTTATTTACGGACATATGCGTACGGATCGTTTCTATAAACTGAGAACCAATTGTGGATACAGGGGAAAAGGCATTCATCGGATTTTGCATAATGAGTGCGATCTCTTTTCCACGAATATGACGCATTTCCTTCGGCTTTAGTCCATTTAGCTCTTTCCCATTTAAGGAAATACTGCCTTGGATCGTTGTCACCTTTGTATCCAGCATTTGCAAAATAGCTAAGGATGTCACTGTCTTACCACAGCCACTTTCACCGACAAGCCCAAGAATACGTCCAGGCTCAAGCTTAAAATGAAGGGATTTTATTAAAGGCTGCTCCCCTTGTGCGGTGTGAACAGTGACCTGTAAATTTTGTACCTGTAATACAGGGGATTTTTGTTCCATGTCCCTCATCCTTTTATAACCGTTTTGTTAACTGCTATAATCCGCGTTTTACACCTAATTTTTCTGATAATGTCTCACCTAACGTATGAAATGACATCACAACGATAAAAATCATTAGCCCAGGATAAATCATCAATTGCGGTTGATTACGGATAAATGATTTTCCTTCAAGGATCATCGCACCCCACTCTGGTGTTGGAGGCTGAATTCCTAGCCCAAGAAAGGACAAGGCAGAGATGTCCATTATTGCCCATCCCATTTCAAGCGTACCAATGACAATAATCGAAGGCAAAATATTAGGTAATATGTGTCTTCTCATAATACTCCACGAGGAGGAGCCATTAATTTTAGCGGCTGCGATAAAGGTGCGTTCCTTTAAGCTAACAACCATGTTGCGGATCATACGTGCATAATATACCCATTGCACCATCATTAGGGCGACCACAAGCTGAAGCATCCCTTGGCCAAATACACCCACAATACCAAGTACAAGCACAAGATTAGGAAATGCCATTACACTTTCGCAAAATCGCATCAAAACCGCGTCAAGCCACCCTCCCTTGTATCCCGCAACAATTCCCACTACTATGCCAATTCCAAGCGAAGAAACAAAGATCATGGAAGCAAACCCTAAGGAGGTGCGTGCGCCATATAATAATCGCGATAAAGTACAACGTCCTAACTGATCCGTCCCAAGGGGGTATTCCCAAGAAGGTGGCTGCAACCTATGAATTAGATTAACGGAAACAGGATCATTTGGGGCAAGCCATGGTGCAAATATACTTATCATCACAAACAAAAATAAAATAATAACACAAGCGGCTGCAATTTTATAACGCTTGGCAATATCAAGTAAATTTCTAATCACTGTGTAGCCCTACCTTTCCGCGCAATTCTAGGATCAAGGTATAAGTGAATGAGATCTGTGATCAGGTTAAATCCAATCACTAGACACGCGGACATAAATACATAACATTGAATAACAGGGATATTACGATCTATAATCGCTTCTACAAAAAAGCGACCAAAGCCAGGCCATGAAAAAACCTGCTCTACAATGACTGCCCCTGTCAGCAATTTCCCCATATTCATACCTAAGCCTGTAATGACTGGTAAAATCGCCAGCCTTAATACGTATTTCAGCATAATAACCTTTTCCTTTAAACCTCTTGCTCTTGCATATCTGACATAGGCTTCTTGTAATTGCTCCAATACCGTTGTTCGTAACAATCGAGTATAGACAGCAATAAAGGAAATCGCTAACGTAATGGAGGGAAGCACCAGATGTTCCCATCCTCCTCTTCCCTCGACAGGAAACCAATCTAATTTAACGGCAAACAGGAAAACTAACAAATATCCAAGCCAAAAGCTTGGAATGGAGGCGCCGATATAAGAAATCATCCTGCTGATATAGTCGATCACACCATTTTTGTATACCGCCGATAAAAACCCAAGCGGTATACTAATCAAAATGGCAAGAATAATACTACTAAAGGCTAGCTGGATCGTTGCCGGCATTCTTAAGGCAACCTCCTGCCATACCGGCTGATTCGATGTATATGACAAGCCAAAATCAAGACGTACCATCTTGGATAAGAACTGTACGTATTGAACTGGTATTGACTGATCTAGTCCTAACTCATGCCTTTTTTGTGCAAGCACCTCATCATCAGGGTAGATGTGCGCTGCGGCTAAATAAGCTTCCGCAGGGTCCACAGGGGATAGATGAATCATCAAAAAGGTGATAAAGGATGCAATCAAAACTATCGGAATAATCGAACTAATTCTTTTTAAAATGTAACGCCCCATGACATAACTCCTATTTGACTACTTAGTATCAATCCCGTAAAAAGGATGCTCGTCACGATTGGACGGGAAATTAAATTGTGTCACACGTTTTTGATAAAGTGCTATTTTCTTAATATAAGAAATTGGGATAATCGATGACTGCTCCTGTAAAGTCGTAAGCACGGAACCAAATAACTTCGTACGGAGCTGTTCATCTGTTGTAGACATGCCTTCCTTGACTTCTTTATCAAGCTCTGCCTTCATCGGTAAAGCCACTAATGTATCAGATACACCATATCCATTTTGAATGACTGCCGTCATAAAGGAATGTGGATCATACGGCGCACCAAAGGTAGAGTAAAAATTCATATCAAAATCATTAGCTTTTCTTCGTTGAATATATACCGTGAGTTCTACACCCGTAATGTCCAGCTTCACGCCGATATTTGTCCATTCTGCTTGCAATGTTTCCGCAAATGACTTCTGAACTAAATCTGCTTTATCATAAATAAGCTCAAGCTGTAAGGGTTGTCCCTCTTTTTCACGTATTGTTTTGCCTGCAGGTAATATCCAGCCTGCTTGATCCAGCAAAGCTTTCGCCTGCTCTACATTGTAATCCACCGACATTGGAGCCACATTAGCGTAAGGCAAATTTGGTGGCAAAATATTATCTGCCTTCTCCTCCATCCCAAGCGTAACACCTTCAACCATCGCTTGCTTATTAAAGCCATGATGAAGCGCTTGTCGAACGCGAATATCTGCAAGCTTAGGATTCATCGTATTTAACACTAAATCTCTTGCACCAATCGGCTCGGATAGTTTAGTAACGTAATTGCCAGTTTGCTGAAGCTGTTGATAAGCGTCAAAGCTAATTACACCTTCACCATAGATGAGATCCAAGTCACCTTTCTCAAATGCAAGTGCACGTGTTTCTCCATCGGGAATTACTTTAACTATAATTTTTTCAACCTTAGGCTTGTCTCCCCAGTAATGCTCATTAGGCGTAAATACAGCATATTCATCTCTTTTATATTCACTTAATACCCAAGGGCCAGTACCAATTGGTTTTTTAACTTCTTTAGAGGTATCTCCGTTGTCAGGGAAGCCCGCATCCGCAAGGAAACGAACAGGACGAACAACAGCAAGATCATAGAGAGTTGGATAGTAAGCTTCTTTTAACGTTAATTTAAAGGTAGTATCATCTATAGCTTCAGTCTTGTCCAACATATTAACCATGCCTAGCCAAGTATGCATATTTTTGTTGTTCATAAAAGCATCAAAATTTCGCTTTACATTTTTTGCTGTAAAAGGGGTTCCATCTGAAAATTGAACGTTTGGACGAATCTTAAAGGTATATACCTTTCCATCCGGCGAAACTGTCCAAGATTCCGCTAAATTAGGTTCTATTTTTCCATCCTTATAAGCTACAAGGGACTCAAAAATCATCGATTGCGCAAACATTTGAGAAGGGTTGTACAAATGTGGGTTCATGGGTCCAATATCGCGTGGCCACGACATCGTAACGACCTTTTCATTTGATGCTATTCCAGCGCTAGGCGCATCTTCTTGTTTCTCTGTAGTACAGCCTGCTAACACCGCTGTCAATCCAACTAGTAAACACAAGCTTAACAGCAGTTTTTTTCTCATTGACTTCAACATATGACCCATCCTATTCTCACTAAAAATGATAATCATTATCGCTATAATGCATCATACTTTAAATATTTTATTTATGTCAATTTTAAAATTAAAATTTTGAAGCAAACAAACTAAAAAAGCCCCACCTTCAAGGTTGGGGGCAGTTACTCATATAAACAGTACATCGTCATCTCTTCATCCATCGCTTGAGTCAGATGAAAAGCTTGTTGTACGCTCTTTTTATTTTGGATCATCTCATACAACAGCCTAAGTGCAAACATCAACGCCACGTTACCATCTGGATAATCATCTGGACCTATGTATGTTTTACATCCCACTTGTAAAAATGCTTTTGCTGTCTCTGGAAATCCTAATGTGCATCCGTTAGCGAATACTACTTTTCCTTCTAAGTTTGCATACCGAATTACCTCATCTACACCGAAGTCCCCGCGTGGTTCATCTTGTTCATAAATCTCCTCTGCTAGCTCAGGCATTACAAATTTACCATCCATCCCATGGAAACAAAGCAAAATAAAGTCTGTATCTGGATACAAATCGTCTCCCGACAATACAGAAATAAAATCAAGAGGTCTACCTACCCAATATACAAATACTCTTGCTCCTAAGTACTCTAACGTTGAGCGAATTGCCTGTACCTCCAAATCACAATTTGGTCCACATACGATGGCTACATTCATTTCTGGTTTACTCATCATTCCACCTCCATATATGTCTGCTTGCTTAAAATAACCATGAAATCTGGCCCTTTTTTTCTAATTTGACTTTTATTCTGCTTTTTTCTGCTTTATTATATCGTACTTTCTTTTCAAATGAATGACAAAAAGAGCCTGCTTATTAAGCAGACCCATACATCAATAGAAAAAAGAAGTGACCCACTGCAAGGTCGACAAACCTGTGGGCCACTTCTTCCTAAATTAATACCTTTTGGAGGGTAACCCCACATTACTTAAAAATTAAACTCTTCTTCCCATGCAAAAGTAGCAGACTTCTCCATGCTTTGAGGCCAATGGCTACACCATGAGGGAACTTGTGGGGCCTCTACACGATCCACGCTTGGTGTATATGGCTTGATGTCGAGAATCGGTGTGTTATTATTTGCATCAATGAATGGGATATGGATCAATCCGTTATCACTATCAATATGAAGAATCTTCGCTGTTGTTAACCCAATGGGATTGGGACGTAAGGGTGATCTTGTCGCAAAGGTTCCCATCGTTTCAGGCGCACTCTTATATGGTTGATCCATTTGTAATATAGATCGATATTGCTCACTATCTAAATCACTAAACCACCACAATACTTGAATATGGCTAAACCCCTCTAAAGCTTGTAAAGCCGGAATATATTCCTTTTTTACCTCTAACCATGTCCCTTTTTCATCGCTACGAACAGTACCTATAGGTCGAACTACAAATTCACTCATATTTTTTCCTCCTTTTGTTGATTGCCAATTTCAACATAAGCCCTCACATCATGTGAGGGTCAAGAGAGGGATTTGAATTTCAATCACGTAATTTTCGGGGTTACTCTCATTCCATGGCCCATAATGTACAATTTGCCTTGTTGGTCCAAACATTTGATATTGACTATTTTGCTCCAACCACTGCGCAAAGCTAAGATAAGCTCCTGCTATGTTTGAAAAATCACCATATACCATCGTACATGCCATATTAGGAATTGGTTCCGTAGTTCGATATGTAAAGTCTCCTTTATCCTTGTGTAATCCGAAATTTTCGACAGGTGCGCATAATTCAATATCCACATTCTGTTCCTTATACTCCAAATCGTGATAAATAGAAAAAGTAGCGGTGTTTTGAGAAAATTGAAGGTTTTCCTTTGCCGCAAAGCTGGATAACTCTTCCCACATCTGTCCCTCGGCATAGTAATCTGGCATTGTTTTACGCAATGAAAGGACTGAATAGCTAGGGATAGACTTCATTGAAACTTGATAATGCATGTTGCCATTTGCATTAAAAATTTCTTTTTGGGCCATTTCTATTTTTCTCAGTTTTTCCTGCTCCGCTTTAATTGTAAGCTCTACCTCTAGCTTCTTCCTTTCAAGCTGATCTGTAAGTGAGTCACCTTGAGATTCATCTAATGAGTCATTTAGTGATTTATCTTTATTCCTATTATCTATGCTTAGAGCTGTAGCAATTTCTGATACATTGAAACCACAATCCCTGAGATAAACAATTTTATTTAATGTTGGGATTTGTGCGGCGGCATACAATCTGTATCCTGATTGAGGATCGATCATTGCTGGCTTCAATAGCCCCACCTCATCATAATAGCGAAGCATTCTGATCGTTACTTGCGTCAATTTAGAGAATTGCCCGATTTGAAACATTTGATCACCTCGATCCCACTTTATAAGTTTCGTTCTGCTTTAAATGGATATTCAGGGGTTTTAACCTATCCCAACATCTGCTATTTGGGAATAAAGGATACGTTCTGTTCTTTGGGAAAACGAAGATGCCAAAATACCCCGAATTTATCAATCACTTCGCAAATCATGTCCTTCCCTTCAGCTTGTATCTCTGTGTATTTCTTTGCATCTTTGCATAAAAGTCCAAAAGTCCTACGCAAGTCTTCTTCATTACGGTAGTAAACACAAAATAACATGGTTGGACACACGTCAGCAGAATAAATTCCCATAAATCCTTTAGGTAAATACTTGTTTTCACTGACACTTAAAAAGAGTTCACCATTTCGCACAAGAGTTTGATGTATAATTAGACCTTCATCATCTAACCAAGGCTCGCCATCTTCTTCGATCAAAAATGCTTCCTTATACAGCTTGACTGCTTCTATACCGCCTTTTACATATACATGATTACCAATTTTACTGGTGTAATTGCCCATGTTTACCGCCTACCTTTTCAAAAATTGTTCCAATTAGAGTAGCTTCGTTAATCTTTTTACTCCATTTAAAATCTATTTTGAGCTTAGTTCAAGCATACTTCAATCTGCTTTATCACAGTTGGGAAAAAGATTGAATAGTTGGATAAAACAATAAACAACAGATCACAACAAAAAAGGAGGAGCTTTTCGCCCCTCCTGCTTTAAATATTATTTTGTAATTCCTTTAAATGCAGCCGCTTGCTCTCTAATGCCTTTTTCTGCTGCAAAACGCTCAATGCTAGAAGCGCCAAAGAATCCATCAATTCCTTTTGTTTTTTGCATAACGTATGCTGCATCCTCAGGCTCCGCAATTGGCCCACCGTGGCATATAATCATAATTTCTGGATTTACAGCTCGTCCTGCTTCAATAATTGCTTCAATTCGCTCTACACAATCATCTAGCGTTAAGGCTGTTTTTGCACCAATAGTTCCTTTAGTCGTTAAGCCCATATGTGCAACTAAAATGTCCGCTCCTGCCTCTGCCATCGCTTTTGCTTGCTCAGGGTCAAACACGTACGGTGTTGTAAGCATATCCAACTCATGTGCAATGCGGATCATTTCTACCTCAAGATCGTAGCCCATGCCTGTTTCTTCTAGATTTTGACGGAATACACCATCAATTAAGCCAACCGTAGGGAAGTTTTGCACACCACTAAACCCTTGCTCCTTTAGTTGCTTTAAATACACTTCCATCACACGGAAAGGATCAGTCCCACACACCCCCGCTAATACAGGCGTATGCTTGACGACAGGTAATACCTCAGAACCCATTTCCACTACGATTTGATTGGCATCGCCATAAGATAATAAGCCTGCTAAAGAGCCACGTCCTGCCATTCTGTATCGTCCAGAATTGTACACAATAAGCATATCTGCGCCGCCTGCTTCACTGCTTTTTGCAGTAATCCCAGTACCCGCACCAACCCCAAGCAAAATTTTCCCTTGCTTCACTTCTTCTTTAAATTTCGCCATAATTTCAGTTCTAGTTAATTTGTTCATGTATAGCTCCTCCTTAAGTTTCTTATCACTACTACTCAATTAATAAGTTTTATAAAATATTAAACATTCATCATATCAATTAATTTTTGTGCTGCGGCTTCGGCAAAGCTTGGGTCATTAATATCACAATCCATCTCAATAATTTCAACAACAGAAGGATCAACATGCTTACGTAGTGTATCAAATAACATCTGATCTGCTTCTGCATCGTAGAAAGGTTGTCCTTCTATATCAATGCCCGAAACTCCTTTTAAAGGCAACATCAAAACGGTACGTTCCTTCGCCATGTTGAGCTTTTCAGCGATCTTTTTGCCTACCTGCTCGTTTTCCTCTACAGTTGTTCTCATTAACGTAACGGTTGGATTGTGCTTGTAAAACATATGATCTTTGAATTTTTCTGGTACTGTATCCATCGGTCCAAAATTACACATATCTAGCGCGCCCACAGATACCACTTGTGGAATCCGATTCCGACTAGCCGCCTCTAGTCGATGTGGGCCTGCGTTTAATACGCCCCCAACAATTTCATCTACCCATTCCGTTGTCGTTAAATCTAACACACCTTCTATAAAGCCTGCGTCAATCAAAGCCTCCATCGATTGTCCACCAACCCCTGTTGCATGGAACACAAGCACCTCATAGCCACGATCCTCCATATATTTTCTAGCAGCAGTAACACAAGGTGTCGTTACCCCAAACATGGTAGCTCCAATTAGAGGCTTTTTCTCAATTTCATGAGTATGTTCAAATTTCAGCATCCCTGCTATTGCGAAAACTGCGTTAGTAAAGATTTTAGTAGAAATTGAATTTAACCCTGCGATATCCACAACCGAAGGAATCATCATAATATCACTTGTCCCCACATATGGGGCTGTATTTCCTGAGGCAACCGTGGACACCATCACCTTTGGCACACCAATCGGCAAGGCGCGCATCGCAGGTGTAATTAATGAAGTCCCACCCGTTCCTCCAAAGGAAATAATGCCATCAAATTTACCTTGCTTGTACAGCTCTGGCACTAATTTTTCTAAGCCTTTGGACAATACCTCTGTTGCTAAAGCACGATCCTTTTTCTCTGCAAGGGCTTTCATATCCATGCCCACAGCTTGAGCAATGTCCTCATTGGACACATCCGGTGTAAAAATGGGCTTAAATACACCAGTATGAATCATAAAGGTACGAAGTCCAAGCTCCTCCGCTATCCCTTTGATATAGAGATATTCTTCACCCTTTGTGTCAAATGTGCCTGCAATTGCGATGGTTTTCATCCTGTTGCCTCCTTATATTAAATTAAATGAGATTGAACTAAAAAATACAAAAACCAGTATGATCGCTATAGCTTTATCATACTGGCTCCTTCTATTCATGAAAATGCTTTCATGTGTGATAAACTTGTGATTAGGTTAGATTAGAACGATATTGCCGAGGTGAGCAACCTTTAAGCTTTTTAAACATGGCACTAAACTGGGCATAATCTGAATATCCAACCATTGCAGCGACTTCAGATAGTTGAAGCTGTGGTGTTTGAAGTAAAGTTATTGCCTTGTTAATGCGAAAATTTACGAGATACGATTGGAAGCTACAGCCGACCTCTTTTTTAAATAAACTACTTAAATAACTGCGTGAAATATGAGCAACCTGAGCTAAATCGGAAAACACAATTTCATTATTGTAGTTTTGTGCTACATATTCTTTGACAAACTCGACATAATCATAATGCTTCGTGATCCCATTTAACATTTTAACCATAAAATCGTCTTCATCTAGCTTACCCAACGCTTTAAAATCGCGTGTTATTGATGTGATCGACCTTTCTGAAGGAATACGCTCAAAGGCAGAACCCCCAATGTACCCCATAATCTGCGTATTGTTACTATACATATATTGAACATCAATCGGTGTCTTTACAGGGCCGCCATAAATCATTTTAATAATGTCAGACTTAATTTTGTCACACACCTCAAATATCCGTAATGCCTTCATTTTAGCAGTCTCTAGGGAAACGACCTTCTTTGCCCCAAGCAATCCACCCACTGTGAGTCCTAAATGAACACAAATAACATCTGCGCCCGCCTCTAGCATTGCCGTAGCTTGAAGCTCATCAAATACAAAAGCCACCGTAAACAACCCTTGCTCATGGGCTAACGCAATAGCCTCCACTTCACGCTCATAGCTGATACCATCTTCCTCTAGCGCTTCGCGAAATATCCCATCGATTAATCCAACTGTCGGATAATTGTTGATGCCTGCAAACCCGCTGTCTTTGATCTTCGTTATGTAGGATGGCATTTGTTTTGTTGGATCATTTGCATTTAGTCCAAATAACACAGGCACATCCCTCACCAGCGGAATGATTTCCCTTGATGCAAAATCCATGACCATATCGTTACTATTGGAAAAGGGTAAAAAACCAGCTAACGAGCTTCGCCCCATTTGACGGAACCTACCTGAATTCAACGTTAAAATAAAGTCTGCTCCACCTTGCGCTACGTAGTTGGCTGTAATACCTGCCCCCGTTCCCACACCAATAATATGATTGCCTGTATGTAGTTGGGATTGAAGCTGCTCTAGTATGGTTGTTCTGTTCAAGTGTATCGCTCCTTGGGGGTCAATCTTCTTGATCTAATACGAATTCTCCATTTTCAAAAATATATCTTTTAAATGAATCATCCCCATCAAATTCATCCATATACAATAGACTAATATAAGGGAGGTTTTCACAAAGAAGGTACAGCATCTTCTCAGGCTCGTTTATTCCATTAAACTCAAGTAGTAGTGGATATTGTTTAAAATCTTCTTCCTGCCAATCATCATCCATATAATTATTATAAATTAATCTAATACTTTCAGATTTAGATAACTTAGCAATGTTGTATTCTCCCCAGTAACTACTTTCATGCTCCTCAAAGCTTATATTTAAAATTTTCTGTAACTCTTCAGTCACAAGTTGCATGTCCTCATTTTGTATACCGAACTTTAGATACTTATTCGTCATAATATCACCTTTAAATTTGATCGTGTAAGTGTATCAAGTTGCCTTTCATCCAGTGGCCCTATTCTACTCAGGTTTCTTTTCATTTTAACCCCTTCATTCTTCCTATCTTTTTTACTGTTTACCACAAAAATAATCTATTCCATCTATTACCCAGTATCTTTCTTGCATCGGTACTTTATCTAAGAAGTTTTCATAAAGTCCCTTCCAACCATCAGGTACAAAGTCTTCAAAAGATGCAGGTTCAGGGAAATAGGACATCAACAATTTATTATCAAAATCAACTAATAATGATGGAGTTAACTCAGTAGGAAAGTTTTCACTTTCTATGCTACTACATGTTAGTTTTAATACTAATTCTCTCAATTCAACCAAACTTACCTTCAGTTCGCTTATTTCATTTAAAAATTTGTCTGCGGAATTTTCATCTAGTACTCCAATATCAAAACGATCGGAATAGTCACCTAGATTAGGAAGCCTGTATCCTTTAATTAAAAATGCTTTTTCTAATTTTATTAAATCTAAGAACCAATAATCTTTTTCTGTGACATACCAACTCCATTTATTACGAAATACCACAGCAACGATAATATTTTCACCATACTCTACTTGGATTTTCAATAGATCACCTGCTATTCAACTTATACTAATGTGAATTATTTGTATTTGGTATTATCCTACCATTTTAGTTTATTTCTCAAACTATTTAAAACATACATGCTAATAAGTGGGAAGGGATAGTGCATTTGGCTGTTTTTGAGGATAAAAATCAGGCCAATTATGATAGTAGCTGTAGCTGACTATAATTGACCTGATTTTTTAACAGAAAAAAGCTTTATAGTTTTAGGAAAATATATGAATGATGGGTAATAAAATATAGTATTATCTAAATTCTTTACTTATACGCATTACTACTCATCAGCAATCCAAACAGACTCGTTTAATCTCCAAGCGTTAGATAATATATCGCAAAGCTCACTGTGCAGTTGCCTTACCTCCACATTTAATAACTCAATTTTTATTTCTTGTAGCTGTTTAAGAACAATTTCTATATCTGGAATCTTCCATGGTTGTTCCCACCAAGGCTCTTCAACATGATAGTAATACACCAGACCTGTCCAACCGTTTTCCTCAGGCTGAATTCCACTCATTATTTCATCAAAAAAACCATCCCAGATTCTTATTATATATTTATCACCGTTAGAGAGATCCTTATAAACTGTATTTCTCCTTCACCCTCATACCCTTCATAGTATTTACTATTTATTATTTCCAAAATCTCATCTCCTTACTGCGGAGCGGGCCAGTGTACACTTACCAGTATATTATTTTGTTTATAACTAAATAGTTTGGATTAGAGTTTTTGAATGCCCTTACTAATTTAACTTTATTAAGACACTCGTATTTGAGTCTACTTCATTAATTATAAGGATCATTTTTATTTATCCCATTCTTATTCCACATCAAAACACAGGCCTCTTCTCCAAAACTAATATAAATTATATCGTTCCCTAATAGTAGTTAGATATTGCTCCAACTCATTACGCTCATTAGGGAATACATCTAAATAATTTCTGCATGCTAGATTTAGATAATAATAAAATAATTCATAATTTAAAATGACTTCTTCTTCATTTACAGAGAACCTGACACCGTCAAACTTTTCTTCATCTTCTTCAACATCATCTGGAAATGAACAATCCACCTTATTTATTCCAGTGCCAATACCTATTGACATCTGCTCAAGCACCCTCATAAAATTTGAATCAGGAACACTATTAAAAAAAGCGATTACTGGAAAATGAATTGGTTCTAACAGATCTCTTTCCTGTAACTTATCCCTCATGTTTATTAAATCCTCTCTACTAAAATTCTGGAAAGAAGGATGTTACTGTTCCAGATGAATCAGTATACCCCATCCACTTTACACCATTCTTATCGTAGCCATCCCACTCTCTACCTAGTTTACCTTTAGAATGAGCATTATTTGCCGCCTCTTTGCCTAATCTAATATATTCCTCATCAGACATCACTTTTGGATCATAAATAGTTTTTAAGTATTCTTTTGCTTTCCACCCAGTAACTTGTCCTGTTTTGCCATCTATTGAAGGAATTTGATATGTGACTTTCTCAACTTCTGGCATTAATGGATGCTTCTCAACATTTAATATATTAACACCATTCCTATAAAACTCTTCTTTATTATGCGCTCCCCCAATACCTCGGCTTCTTGGTACCTTAGAGTCAACATACTTTAAGTGAACTTCTAAATCAGGAGAAAAACTAGCAGTGCTCTTCGCAACATTTCCATCGCCATATTGCTTCTTAAAGTACTCATTCCACTCTTCTGAGGTTCTAGGTATCTTTGCTTCATCAAAAACCTCGCACCCTAACCTTGCTAATCCCAACGGATCCACATACCTCACCGGATCACCATTAACATACGCATAGCGATTAAACGTCTGCCCTTCTGTTATGTTACCTCTAATAACATCTCGATTTAAAAACCGCTTCAACTCTGTATGGTAATACCGTGCTCGCATATAGTATAGCCCATTGATATCGTGCATTACACCATCTCTACCGTTATATTGAAACGGTTGGGACGTGTTGCCTTCGAAATGGTCTACTTCGCCATAAATTCCATAAGCATAACGGTCTGTCACCAGGCCGTGCTCATTGGTTAGGATGGTGGTGCTTCCTCGTAGATCACTGTGGTAACTTTGGTAAGTACCTGTTGTCGCATCTTCTCTACCTATTAAACCAAGTCCATATACGTAACGAGTAAGGACATTTCCTTCACCATCTAACTCCATTAACACACGACTAAATGCGCTTAAATCGTCTACTACATAGCGTGTGACCTTACCACGCCAAATGCTTTCAATGCGTTCATTTCGCCAGTTATACCGATATTTCATACGGCCAGTTTGGATGAGGCGGTTACGAGCATCGTATTCATACGCTGCCATTTTTTCGCCGTCAGTGAAGTACAACAGGTTCCCATCCGCATCATGCTCTGTTGGGTAGTTGCCAATGCGGCGTAGGCGATTATCTGCGCTATAGCTGAATACAGACATTGTATCTATTGTGTTAGACGAACCTTGACCTAATTCACCTAGATTATCACCAGTGTTTGTTCCTCTTACTCCTAATCTTCCTTTTGTTTCTTCTAATCCTCTTGTTCCTTCAAATCCCAATCCTGTCTCTGTGTCTACTTCATTTTGCTCCGTCAGGTTCCCACCAAGATCATAATGATAATACGTAATTTTACCTTGGTTCGCTCCACTAACTAAGCGGCGAAGCTGGTCATACGTATATTGCTTATTTTGCTCTTTTACAATTTGACCCACTTCGTTATATTCGTATTTTAAGTCCTGTAGCAAAATACCTTGAGGGGTTACATCCTGCTGACGTAAAAGCTGGCCTAAAACATCGTAGCTACGGCGTTCTTTTGTTCCATTAGGGCGATTTGTTTCGATGAGACGTCCATTGCCATCATACCGATACCGTGTTAATCTACCTGCCCAGTCCTTGACCTCGATCAGCTCGCCACCAAGGTTATAGCGGTATTCCACCACTTTGCCATCTGGATACGTCAGGTGTGTAAGGTTGCCTACTTCATCATACGCATAACCAATACGTTGTCCCCATACATCCCATTGCTCGGTTAATCTACCCAATGCATCATAGCTACGACGAATGGTTTGAGTCGCTTGTGTGGCTTGTATAGCTTGGCTTCCCGTTTCCTTCCCTTCGACCCAGCGACCGGCTTCATCATACTTAATTTCAAGCTGACCGACTTCATCTGTCATGCTGATTAGTTGACCTGCGGCATCATACGTATAGCCTTCTTGTTGACCACGTGCATTTTGCTTCGATGCAAGAAGGCCACGTTCATCATAGGTATAACTTAGCCCATGTCCTGTGCTATTTTTTTCTTCAACTACCTGTCCAGTCCGATTATACATTAGCGTCGTTTCATTGCCGTTAGCATCTTGGTACTTTGTTAGACGATGCTCGGCATCATAGCTTTGTGTATACCGTGCTCGCCATTGCTCACTATCTTCAATGACCTCCTGTAAACGAGCAAGCTCATCGTAGTGATATTCCGTTTTGATTCCATCTGCGGAAGTCTGCTCTACAGGCTGATACAACGCATTAAATCGACGCTCAGTTGTATGTCCAAGCGCATTACTGATGGCAATCGGCTGACCGTTGGCATCATACGTTAACGTTTGGACGGGTTGACCTAACGCATCAAACACAGATTCTAGGCGGCCTGTTGCATCGTATTTGTAGGTGATCGTACGATCTAACGCATCTGTCACCGAAGCAACACGTCCACGTCCATCATACCGTAGCCGCGTGATCCCACCACGAGCATCTTCTTCTGCGATCAGTCGATCTTCTCCGTCATACGTATAACGGTGAGTATTACCTAGTGGATCGGTGGTGGTTTCGACTTTCCCCATTGCAGTATACGTATATGAGATTGTCCCACCAGTAGGATCAGAGATTTTTGTTACTTTACCATCCAAATTGTATTCATAACGCCAAGTTCGTCCTAATGCATCCTTGACCAGGGTAAGCTTATCATCGTCATTGTATGTCCGAAGTAACGTTCCCCCATAGACATCCTGCGTGCCTGCCATCCGTCCTACTTCATCAATCAATATCGTAGTTTGACGGCCTTCTCCATCTTGCATCACTTGGATGTACCCTGAGTCATCATACTGATAACGGACTGTTTCACCTGCAAAGTTATGATAGGCTAACAGCGCACCACTTTCATGATACTCCCAATGACAGCTTGCTCCGTCAGGGCGTGTAATCTGAGTGAGTCGCTCCTGCTCATCATAGGTATATCTTGTCACTGCACCAAGTGCATTTTGCTCTTCGATCAGTAAACCTTTGTTATCGTACATATACGTTGTTGCTTGTCCAAGTGCGTCTTGGAAGCTTATGAGTTGTCCCTTTTCATCATAGGTGTAGCAGATCGTTTCCCCTAATGCATTACTTTCTGTTAATTTCTGACCACGCTCATTGTAGGTGTAACGATGGAGTACTCCTTCTTCTCCACTAATTTCAAGCAAAAGGTGGCGATCATTATAGACATGATGCTCCACTTCACCAGCCCGATTCGTGACGGTGGTTAAAAAGTACCCTGGTCGACTATGTGCATCATATTCAAATGTAGTGATACTGTCTTTACCATCAATCTGCTTAACAATCCGATGGAAGGCATCAAAGACGTTCGTAAAGTCACGTTTGCCATTGGTAGACATCGTTAAAATGCGTCCTGCTTCATCACAGGTGAAGCTAGTCACTAGATTTTCTGTATCGGTGAGTTCTGCTAACCACCCTGCTTCATCATAGGCAAAGGAAATCTGACGATGACCATCTATAACCTGAGCAAGTAGACCTTGATTATATTTAAATTGTAGCGCACGCCCACTTAACTCATCCTGTAGTGACTGCAATATCCCCTGTTCATCATGGGTAGCTTGTAACGCCATCCCCACTCGGTTGACATGTCGTTGTAAAATTCCATTTTCATTAAAATAGTAGCGTTCCCTTGTAGAGCCTAACTTTAATTCATATCCTTCTCCCACTGGCGTAAGCTCATCTAAAAGGACATCGGTATCCATTGAACGGTATACCCCATCCTCTTGACGTGTAAAGACGTTTCTTCGTCCTGCTGTCCACCAGACGGTGATGGCTTCGCTTGGCATACTGGATTTATCTGGTGAATCCACATCCGTCTTCTGGTTAAAGTTCTCTCCTGTGTCCATACGATTAGGATCTAACTCTGCCTCTTGATTGACTTGTTGCCCATTCCCAAAGTCTAGACGCATGGCATAGTTATGTGTCCATGCTAAGCCAAGCTCACTTTTTTGCAATAAATTAGAGTTATAAAAAAGCTGCAAGTCCCAAGTCGCCGCCCCATATAGCTTTAAAGCGGAATGAATCATAAATTGCTGACCTGTACCCACATGCACTGGGTCTCCGTTCATGCACTTCTGTTCAGTTTTCTTCGGGTCACTTATTTGGGTAGCTTCTGTCCCTTGTTGTACATGAGTTCCATTAGGATTAGAAACTTGATTTTGGGTAGAGGTTTCCGTATGTGAACCATCCTGCTGATGTGTTGAATTCCCTCCTGCATCCTTCTTATTTCCTGATCCCATGTCCCCTTGTGACCCATTTTGCGACTTGGTTATCCGTTTTGAATCATCAGTGACCTCATTGGCGGCTTGCATGAACTTATTGTTTTTCTGATTCGCCCATTTATTTACACCTACGCTAACCGTAACTCCAGCGGCAGCTAAAGCGCGTTGCCAAGGCTGTAGTCTTTCCCCTGTGATCATATCTACGCCAGTGATGGCTTCCACAATTCCTTTGCCATTATCCACAGTTTCTGCAACTACATGGGTTGCTTTTGTAAATTTGTTAATACCAGATACCACTTCATCTGTAGCCTTAAGTATTTTTGCTCCCTTATTGAGTCCTTTTCCTAGTGGACCTAGTAAGCCTAAAGCACGTTCATACCAAGTCAGTTCGGCTCCAGTAATGAGGTCACGCCCAGTTAACGCTTCGACCACCGCTTTAATATTGCTCACAATCGGAGTAAAGTCTAAGACAATGCTAGTTATCACCTTGAAGACATCCCACACCTTCCCCCACTCAAACGGAGGTGCTTTTCCATCTGCTTCATCAAAAGCTACACCTTTTTGGGTGACGCCTCGGCTATATCGATCCAAGCTTTGCTCTAGTTCTTTGAGCATTCTTTCAATCATTTGATAGGAGGAATCTACTTCTGCTCGCCCTTGACTCCTTAAGCTTAACCCGCTCATTGCTCGTCGTAATTCAGAACGAATCCCCTCAATCTCATTCCCTGATCTTCGCAATTTTGAACCTAGCTCCTCTAGATCAGAAACTCTTAATTCAATTTGCATGTCTATTTCCCCTCATCTCTTACTATGTATTCATGTTTAACTAGGTTTGTGCCTACTTCCTACCTCCTAAAAAGCCCCAAAAGCCCTATGATTTTTATATTTATAGGAAAATAATAACATAGAAGATAGGAAATATATCCTTTATTCTTTAAAAATTCACAATTATAGATGTAACTCTCTATGGTTACAACCCAAAGAAAATTCCCTCTTCTAAATTGAAAAAGCTCCCCTTTCGTAGCTGGTGTGTCACGTTACACCACTAAGAAAGAGAAGCCTTTTTTACGTAATCTAGAATCTACTATATCTGCTATTCTTATTTCTATATGCTATTGATATCGCTCTGCTTAATGCGTCACCATCGGCACAAAGTCATTCCGACTCGAATATTTGCCATCGTAATAAATGACATCCCCATCCTGGATCGGTAAGGTTCTACCATACGGATCGATAACGTCCTTCTTAAAGCCCTCCATCTGGCTCCATTGATTCATCAGCTTTCCGTGAATATATTGCAGGTGCGGGCGATCCTTCTGCCCATTTTGCACGCTTCGAAGATCAAAGTTCACGACAATGTAGCCTTCCTTTAAAAAGATTGGGGAGGCATCATCCAGACCTTGGTGCGTGCGTCCATATTCTGCAATATTAGTGCCCTTCTCTACGGCATACACCCCAGCAGGGAGGCTATATTCGCCATACCATTTTTGGATCGCTGCGTTGGCTCGGTACGGGTCTACCCCTGTCGGCAGCTCGGTCTTCGGTCCAATATAGGTGCGGATTGGCGCACTTAGAAATAAACCACCATACCCACCCACCATTGTTTTTTGCTTTGTCGTTTTGTCTTGATATTGCGCTAGGTATTGAGCACGGCTCATTTGATTGACTTCCGCAAAGCTTTTCTCCACATCATACCGATAACGTGCCGTATCCTCCAGCTCCACCTGTGGTACATTCCGTAACCGTTCGTTTAAAATGACGTACCTGCTTTCTTTGTCTTCTTTCGAGCCGATTTGGATAAAGTATTTGTCATTCGTATGATAATACAAATCAACAGGCACCCGTTTACCGATCTGTGGCGTTGGGTTGTCTTTCTCCTTTAACAACGGAATAAAGTAAAAGCTAGGGACAATCTCTACTCCATCTTTGGCACTAAACATATTCCCTTTGGTTTTAAGCTCAAATTTAAAGTGATACCCTGTTTTAGTCACCAGATTTTTAAAGACGGGATGACTTCCTGGGCGCAGGGGCAACGTATATTGGGAAGGGGTATATCTGGGGTCACCATCGATGTCCCCTTGTCCCACCCAATAGCTGTTCCCCGTATGCATTCGGCTCCCTTGCTCCATCCGAAACACCGATTCCCAGTTAAAATCTGCGATGTCTGTGACATGAAAATCGTACAGCCTGCCCACAACATCGACAGGGACAGTCGCCTTTGCCACATGATGAGTTAAATCGAGGTTGGCATTGGTTTGCTCACTCGGATTCTCAGGTGCATTTTCCGCAAATGTGCGCATCTCAACATCATAAAAGCCTTCGTCCACCCAAACGGGTAAATAAAACTCTACTTCCTCTTCATAGCTTGCGACATCGATCCAAGTCCCTTTTGGATAAAAGGTGGTGCGGAATACATCATACACATCAAATGGAAACTTCACTTGCTTGTTGCGCACATATTTGCCATAATCTCGTTTGCCATAACCTTTATAGTTCGTATGTTGCCCACTATTGGGTAAATGAACGGTAAACGGACGCTCCAAAATAATGGCGGAACGATTTTGTGCAGGCTCCGTTTTTTGGTTATGTGCCTGATCATCGGACACCGAAGGATATAACACTACTGGCGTATGTACGGTGACGGAATTGATCCCGTTGATTGGGTATTCCTTGTTTTCGCCCCCATTGATATTGCCTGACATCAGTCCGTAGAAAATCGTACCACTACTTGGCTGATTTGCCTTGTTGGTTTTGGTAGTTGGAATCACAT
>NZ_JBCMOR010000013.1:618-118008 GCF_050461185.1 Paenibacillus turicensis | reverse complement strand
TAAAGTGATACCCTGTTTTAGTTACGAGGTTTTTAAAGACAGGGTGACTTCCTGGACGCAAGGGCAACGTATATTGGGAGGGAGTATATCTGGGGTCACCATCGATGTCCCCTTGTCCCACCCAATAGCTGTTGCCTGTATGCAATCGACTCCCTTGCTCCATCCGAAATACCGATTCCCAGTTAAAATCTGCGATATCTGTGACATGAAAATCATACAACCTGCCCACAACATCGACAGGGACAGTCGCCTTTGCCACATGATGAGTTAAATCGAGGTTCGCATTGGTTTGCTCGCTCGGATTCTCAGGTGCATTTTCCGCAAATGTGCGCATCTCAACATCATAAAAGCCTTCGTCCACCCAAACGGGTAAATAAAACTCTGCTTCCTCTTCATAGCTTGCGACATCGATCCAAGTCCCTTTCGGATAAAAGGTCGTACGGAATACATCATACACATCAAACGGAAACTTCACTTGCTTGTTGCGCACATATTTGCCATAATCTCGTTTGCCATAACCTTTATAGTTCGTATGTTGCCCACTATTGGGTAAATGAACGGTAAACGGACGCTCCAAAATAATCGCGGAACGATTTTGTGCAGGCTCCGTTTTTTGGTTATGTGCCTTGTCGTCGGACACGAAAGGATATAACACTACAGGCGTATGTACGGTGACGGAATTGATCCCGTTGATTGGGTATTCCTTGTTTTCGCCCCCATTGATATTGCCTGACATCAGTCCATAGAAAATCGTACCACTACTTGGCTGATTTGCCTTGTTGGTTTTGGTAGTTGGAATCATATTGTAAGGGCTATATAAGACGTCCTTTCCGATTTGTGATGCTTGTTGAATGCGACCTGGCGTAGGTCCGCTTTCTTCGGTTTGCGCACCGTCCATGATCGTCGTGCTGTCAAAGGTGAAGGTGTCGTTGGTGACTTTCACTTTGTCTACGGCCTTTTCCGCATCTTCCTTAAATTCCTTACCAGATACATCCGGTCTCTCCGTGCCGCCAGTCTCCACACCACCATCTACATCTACACTTGAGGGAGGGTCAGGTGCTTTAAATCCTCCTGTTTCTTCTGTACTGTATGGAGGAGGTTCATAGTTTTGGGGACTGATTGAAATCTCTTCACCCTCAAAAGCATAGTTTTTGAGTTTTGCTTCATCGATTTGATAGACTTCTAGGTTGTCGATCACCCAATAGGCATAAGGACGCTCCACTTTATACGTTTTAGTCACCGTTTCTTCATCTGTTTGCGGATCGGGAACTTCCGTTTCTTTCCCATCGGCACCCGTGACCTTCTTTTTCGGGTCCCATTTCAAGGTGAACGTTTTATTGACTGTGACTTCAAACTCACACTTGCCTGTCATCTGAACAAATTTATTTTGAAACAAGTAATTTTTAGCGAATACATTTCCATATAAGGTCTCCGATGTCGGGATGCCTTGAAGCACATTAAATTGTTCGCCCCCACGTGCATCTGCTTTGATCTCAGCACGAACAGCAGGGTCTAAGTCTTTTCCGTCCACCGTTTGAGCAGGGACAGGGTCTGTGCATTTAGGGTCTGTTGGTGTCGGTTTGTCTTGTCCTTTTTTGTAATACACTTTTATACGATCTGGGTAGCGGTAAGTATTCGATTTAATTGTGTACTGATAAGCAGAGAGGTAGTACATCACTGAGCCATGCTCTTTCCCTGGGTGATCATAGAATTGAGTGAAATAAATATAAGCTCGACCAAGTGAAGGGACTTTTAAGTCATAAACTTCTGTAGTAGGATCTGTTGACCCAACACCAAATGGATATTTTATATCTGCTTTTTTCCAATAAACCTTCACGTTTGCTTCAGCATTATCAGGATCTATAATTGCCTTATTCAACTTCTTTAACGTTGTCTCACGATGATCAATTACATCTTCATGAAATCGATCTACACCAGGATACTTTTCACTCTTGTACGGCTCTTGCCTAGGAAAGTCAGCTCGGTGTTGTATAAATGTCCCAGGAAAAGCATCCATATTGCTACCTTTCTTCTTGGTTGGCTTCACTGCTTTATCAGGAAGTGGGTTATACCAACTAGACGATTTACTCATTACCCATTTTGTACCACTACGTTGAAAAGCAATACTGGCCCCAGAAGGTGTAATGTTATCTTTAGAAACTACTAATACTTCCTCTCCCGTCAGAGATACCTTGTTATTAAATTTTTGTTGTCCTACATATTGAGTCTTTACCAATTTAGTTCCCTCTAAAAACTCAATCTTGGTAATAATATTGCCTTGCCCTGCATCTTCATTGAGTTCTACCTTCATGGTTGGAAACGCAGTAAACACTCCATTTTGATACTCCTTTTTAAAGGTATCTGGTAAATCAGACAGTTTACCATCATATTGTTTATCTACTAAGGTTTTCTTATCTATGATTACTTTTCCACTTACCAAAAAATCAGATATTTTTTTAACTGGAAAAGACTGCTCTACTTCTTCAGCTGCATCAGTTATCGTTAATTCAATTAAATTCAGGGATGATAAAAAAAGAATAAAAACCATGAAAGCGCTAATTTTATTAATATATTTCAATCTTTTTTCGCTCTCCTATATCTTAGTTTAATTTTATTCCCCATTTATTTAGGACCATCTAGCTCTAATAAAACATTAGAATGATACCCAGCAGCACTACGATTAGGTGCATGGATTTCTATTTTTATTTTTTCCGTTCCCTTCCATCCGCTCTTAGGAACAATTAGTACTGGTAGGTCATTTAACTTTTTATGATAAACAGTAGCAGAAGTATTTAGAACTCCATTAAAAAATTGCTGTCTATCTGTTGGTTCGAAACCACCCAATGTGTATTGTGGGCCAAAAGAATTCGAGTAATATACATTGTTATCTTTAATTGAAATTTCTCTTCCCTTATAGTAAAGAAGATAACTACTTCTCCACTTATTCACTTGATTTTTAACAAGAGGAACTCCATCTATTGCTCCCCACCCATTATCCCAATAAAGTTCTTTCACCGGTGGTACCAGCTTCAAATTCGGATCATTCGGATCCTCCAAATCAATCGCAATTAAAGCATCGAGTACCCCTTTATACTTCCCATCCCTAGTTTCCACTGTCATTTTATCCTGTCTCCACAACTCCTCAATCGTCTTCCCCTTATAATCTTCTTCCTTCGTCACCATAATCTCAGGCATCACCGTAAATATATTTGTCCCATGCCAAGCTAACTCTGCACTACCTACTGCATATTTATCTACAGACAACTTCTCCCCATTTTTCACAGCCAAAATACGCTCAATAATCGTCACAGATTGCGCACGGGTCGTTGTCTTTGTTTCGCCAAGCTCTCCTTTACCTAGCCCTGTAACTAAGCCTGCTTTAGTCGCTAAATACATCCATTTACTATCCTCTTTTGCTTCTTCTCCAAGTCCTGCACGTACAGCAATGCGAGCCATTTCCTTACGGCTGATGACTTTATTCCAACCTAGATCACTATCTGAAAAGTCACTACTCACATATAACTTGTTTTCTTTTGCTACTTTTACAAAAGGCTCATACCACGTAGATGCTCCCTCTGTTTCAACAGGTAGCTTCATTGCCGTAACCACCATCTTCATAAACTCATCACGTTTAATTGCTTGCTCAGGCTTAAATACACCACCTGGGTAGCCACTTACATAACCTTTTTCAATTGCAGCCGTAATGCTTTTTTTCGCCCAATGTGTATCCTTCACATCTGAAAATGAAGTCACTTGCTGAGTCGTTACGTCAGACATTTGGCTAGTACTCTCCTGATCGACGTTATCTTTTTCCCCACTCTTTTCTCCACTAGTACGATCCTTGTCTGTCAGTTCTCCATTATTGCTTCTCTTCTCCACCGAGGTATCTAAACTAGTTTTAGTTGCTGTATCATTTTTCTCCACCGTTGTTGTTGATGTCGCAGAAGTACCTGCTTTCTCACTATCTAGCGCTTTCACTTCATTCCCATTACCCCAAAGTGCTCCTCCACTTGCAGCTACCAACGCCATCCCTAAAATAATACTAATCGCCTTTTTATTCATTTCTCTTCTCCTTTAAAATTAGATTTATAGTTAAGAACTCAAAAGTTTTGATTAATATCTAATATCTTCTCAAAAATTTCATAAAGCTCTTTAAAACGAAATTCTCTTTTCTTATTACTCCTTTAACTCTTCTGTAAATCCTGTAAATCCTTAAAATCTTTTAAATCCTTTATATCCTTTGAATCTCAAACTATGTATGCTGTTACACTAAGATGTTTGATCCTACTCTAGTTTCATTGATGCCATCTCTATAGTTTTTTTATTGCCCCTCCTATACTCTTCCTCCTTTTCTCCTAGGACACCATTCCCATCCACCTAAAATATTTCGACAAAATCTCCCTTTTCACCTCCTTCAATCAGGATAAATTGAGAAATACAGGAATCGGTGTACAATAAAAAGCACACCTTCCAAGACGAAGACAATAAAAAAAGCTCCCCCTTCGTAGTTAGGCCTAAACTGTAGACCATATCCTAACTACGTAAGAGAAGCATATTTAGTAAAACAAACTTATTTATACTTTATACTCCAAGCATTTAATTCTTCATCTTCATCGATAGATACCTTAATCAGGCCTTAAGCCTTCACCAACGCCTTCGTGCTTGCCTCAAACGCCGCCAACACCGCATCCTTGCCCTGCAAGCCTTCGCTTTCCATATGCTTAATCCGTGCTAGCATTTCTTTGTAATCGCTAGGAATGATTTTTACAAATTTGCTCACATATTGATTCCAATCATTCAAAATACGTTGACCTACAGTACTACTTGTATACTGCGTATGACGTGTTATCAAGCTGTGTAGAAGCTGGCGATCTGCTTCCTCTGCCACGTCCTCCAGCAAGATCATTTCCTTGTTGCAGCGTTGTTCTAAGTCACCTTGTTCATCCAGAACAAAGGCTATGCCACCTGACATCCCTGCACCAAAGTTACGCCCTGTACCGCCAAGGACTGTTACGACACCACCTGTCATATATTCACAGCCATGGTCACCAACACCTTCTACAACAATCTGTGCACCTGAGTTACGAACGGCAAACCGTTCTCCCGCAATGCCTCGAATATAAGCTTCACCAGAGGTTGCCCCGTAGAAGGAGGTGTTGCCTAAAATAATATTTTCCTCTGCAATAAAGGTTGCCTCAGGCGATGGCTTCACAATCACCTTACCACCTGATAAGCCTTTACCAGTGTAGTCATTAGCATCACCGATCACCGTCATCGTCATGCCAGCAGGTGTAAATGCACCAAAGCTTTGACCTGCTGAACCTTCAAAGGAAAACTGAATCGTATCCTCAGGCAAGCCAGCGGCACCATATTTGCGTGTCACCTCACTGCCTAACAACGTTCCCGTTGCACGATCGACGTTACAGATTGCAATATTTTCTACCTTCACCGCCTCACCATGCTCTAAAGCAGGTGCTGCCAGCGACAATAACTTACGCATATCCAACGTTTCTTCCAAGTTATGATTTTGCTGCTGTGTACAATATCTTACGGTATTCGCCGTATCATCAGATAAATCTGGCACATGAAGCAATGGCGCTAAATCGATCCCACGCTTTTTCCAATGATCTACAGCCTCAAGTGAATCCAGACAATCCGTACGCCCAATCATATCGTTTAAAGTGCGGAAGCCAAGCTCTGACATCCATTCACGCAAATCCTCGGCAACAAAGTTCATAAAATTAACTACATGCTGCGGGTCGCCTGTAAAGTTTTTACGTAATTCAGGGTTTTGAGTAGCTACCCCGACTGGGCACGTATCCAATTGACATACCCGCATCATAATACATCCAACAGCAACAAGTGGCGCCGTCGAGAAGCCATATTCCTCTGCACCAAGCAATGCAGCTACCGCAATGTCACGCCCTGTGAGCATTTTACCATCTGTCTCTAACACAACCCGATTACGAAGCTGGTTCATTAATAAAGTCTGGTGTGTTTCTGCTAGACCAAGCTCCCATGGCAACCCAGCATGACGAATGGAGCTTTGTGGAGATGCCCCTGTTCCTCCATCATAGCCACTTACTAAAATGACATCCGCGCGACCTTTTGCCACCCCAGCGGCAATCGTTCCTACTCCTGCTTCGGATACTAGCTTCACATTAATACGAGCGTGACGGTTTGCATTTTTCAGATCATAAATTAGCTCTGCTAAATCCTCAATTGAGTAAATATCGTGATGTGGAGGTGGAGAGATTAAACCTACCCCTGGCGTGGAGCCACGAACCTCAGCGACCCAAGGATATACCTTTTTACCTGGTAGCTGTCCTCCTTCCCCTGGTTTTGCCCCTTGTGCCATCTTAATTTGAATTTCATCAGCATTAACAAGATAGTTGGAAGTAACACCAAAACGACCTGAAGCGACCTGCTTAATTGCGCTACGACGAGAATCCCCATTTGCGTCAGGAATGAAACGTGCTGGATCTTCGCCACCTTCACCAGAGTTACTTTTTCCACCAATGCGGTTCATCGCAATCGCAATCGTTTCATGTGCTTCCTTGCTAATGGAGCCAAAGGACATCGCCCCAGTCTTAAAGCGTCGCATAATCGAAGCCGCCGATTCCACTTCCTCCAAAGGAATCTTTGGACCTACTGGCTTCAACTGTAGCATAGAGCGCAAAGTTAAATGTTTTTTATCTTCCCCTTGTGCCAACGACGTAAATTTTTTATATAATGCATAATCCCCTGAGCGTACGGCCTGCTGAAGTAAGTGAACCGTTTGAGGATTAAATAAATGCTCTTCTCCCCCACTCCGCCATTGATAATCTCCACTGGAATCCAGCACTTTATCTCGACCATCCTGAGAAGTGAAAGCACGATGATGGTGCTGTAACGCTTCCTTCGCTACCTCATCTAATCCAATGCCACCAATGCGCGTAGGGGTTAGCTCGAAGTATTCATTTATAAAGTCTTCATTTAAACCCACAGCTTCAAAAATTTGTGCACCACGATACGATTGGATCGTTGAAATGCCCATTTTGGATAATGTCTTTACGACTCCCTTGGTCGCAGCCTTGATAAAGTTATAAATAGCTTTTTCAGGGGTTATGCCTGTTAGCATCCCTTGCTTAATCATATGATGCAAGCTTTCAAAGGCTAAATAAGGATTAACGACATCCACGCCATAACCTAACAATAGCGCAAAGTGATGAACCTCTCTAGGCTCGCCAGACTCTAGCAAAATACTTACCTTTGTGCGCGTCTCCTGCTTCACCAAATGATGATGCAAGGTCGAAACAGCAAGTAGGGCAGGAATCGCCGCATTTTCCGCATCTACATCACGATCACTTAAAATAAGCACGTTATGTCCTTTGGCAATAACACGATCCGCAGATTCACACAGTGCAGTGAGTGCCTCACGTAAACCTGTTGCACCATCCGCAGCGTTGAACAAAATAGGCATACTCATTGCCTTAAAGCCCGGACGGTGAATATGGCGAAGCTTTGCAAAATCCTCATTAGATAAGATCGGAGAATTCAGCATAATTTGCCGACAACTCTCAGGGACAGGATTAAGCAAATCTCGTTCTGCACCAATGAGCGTCATTGTAGAGGTGACTAATTCCTCACGGATTGCATCAATAGGTGGATTAGTTACCTGTGCGAACATTTGCTTAAAGTAATTGTATAAGCGCTGGGTTTGCTCGGATAATACAGCTAACGGTGCATCATATCCCATCGATACAAGTCCTTCTCCACCTGTTAATGCCATCGGCTCTAGCACTTTTCGCAAATCCTCATACGTATAACCAAACGCCATTTGCTCTTGCGTAATGTCCTCATGATGTAAAGCAACCCGAGCAGGTGCTTCAGGCAAATCCTCAAGTGTAATCAAATGCTCATTAAGCCACTGTCGATAAGGGTTTTCTTTAGCAATGGATGCCTTAACCTCTTCATCTGAAATGATTCGTCCTTGCGCCGTATCGACAAGCAACATTTTCCCTGGACGCAAACGATCCTTATACAACACATTTTCCGCTGGAATATCAAGTACCCCTACCTCAGATGACAATACAATGATATCGTCCTTCGTCACGTAATAACGAGAGGGGCGCAAGCCGTTCCGATCTAGTGTAGCCCCAATCTGGACACCGTCTGTAAAGCCCATTGCAGCAGGACCATCCCATGGCTCCATCAAGGTACTATGGTATTCATAAAATGCCTTTTTATCATCGTCCATATCGTTTAAGTTAATCCAAGGCTCAGGCACCATCATCATCGCCACATGTGGCAGTGAACGTCCACTCAAATATAAAAATTCAAATGTGTTATCAAACATTCCTGTATCTGAACCATCTGGATTAATAATTGGCTTTAATTTTTCTAAATCATCTCCAAACACTTCACTCTTAAACAACGATTGGCGAGCATTCATCCAGTTCACATTACCTCGTAGTGTATTAATTTCCCCATTATGAATCATAAAGCGATAAGGGTGCGCACGTTCCCAGCTTGGGAAAGTATTTGTACTAAAACGGGAATGCACTAAAGCAATAGCCGACTCCAAACGTTCGTCTTGTAAATCAACATAAAATTGTCCTACCTGCTCCGTAGTGAGCATGCCTTTATATACTATTTTTTTGCTTGACATGCTTGGTACATAAAATTGATCGCCTTGCTCTATACCTTCTACACCACCATAACGAATAGCAAGCTCTGCACGACGACGAATGACATACAATTTGCGTTCAAATTCAAGATCACTTTCGATATCATAACTACGTCCAATAAACACTTGGCGGACAAATGGTTTTGCTGCTGATGCCGTTTTCCCAAGCATATCATCTTGATAAGGCACATCACGGTAGCCAAGCACCTCTTGCCCTTCTTCAGTAATGATCGAAGATAGTAGCGCCTCTTGCTGAGCCCGAAGTTTTTCATCATGGGGTAAAAATAACATCCCTACACCATATTGCCCTGCCTCTGGCAGCTGGAAGCCATACTCCTGCACAACCTCACTAAAAAAGGCATGTGGGATTTGTAGTAAAATACCTGCTCCATCCCCAGAGTTTGGTTCACTTCCTTGGCCCCCGCGATGCTCCATGTTACTAAGCATACGTAGTGCCTGACTCACTATATCGTGTGATGCACGACCTTTAATATGGGCAACAAAACCCATGCCACATGCATCTTTTTCAAAAGCAGGATCGTATAAACCCTGTCGTTGTGGAATCGCAGTATGTTTCATCATTTTCGCGCAACCTTTCTCTTCATAAATTGACCGCTATAGCTTTTCTTTTATTCTAACGGAAAAAGGTTGCGCTGTTTTTGCACTATCTTCTCATTCTTTTGCACAATTAAAATGAACTTTCTATCATTTTTTGTAACAGTGATGGCAAGTTTTTCATAAGTGGGTAAATTGACTCATAAACTTAGTGATTTTATTTTGTACTTTCTCTGCTTGCTCCGCATCATAATGTTGATTGTTAGGATCTAAAAAACCATGTCTTGCGTCAAAATCATAGACCTCTACCTGCTCTTTATGTTGAAGCTGCTTTATCGTGGGCTTTACGTCAAAGGAATCCTCCTTTGCAAACAGCAAAAGGGTTGGGCAAGCTGGGGTTAAATCGATGTAATCCCGAATGCGAGAGCCATAACAAGCAACAACTCCACCACACAGCTCATTTTCAGAACACCGCCAAGCTACGGTTGCTCCCACACTAAACCCTACAATAAATACATCAGCGTATTTTTCCTTCAAGCTTTTTAAAAGTTGTATTACATCAAGGTACACTTCAAATCCAACTTGATTAACAAAAAAAGAATAAGCTCGCTCAGATTCCTCATAAGCAAAGGGTGCACGATGAAGTAAGTTAGGACAATACACATCATATCCTGCGTCAAGCCACCGCTGATATTGATCTTCCATAAATGAGTTAACCCCGTAAATTTCATGTAATAGGATGACTGCCTGCTTGTGATTTGTTATGTACGTTTTCAATGGGATCGCTCCAATCTATATGATTTAAATTTGATTATATAAGCTTACGAAGTTAAATTTATTACATATTATCATAAGTAAATAAACCTAGTAGTGAACAATGAAATAACTTAGTTAGCAAATAATGAAACCTTTAGAACGGAGGTAATATAAATGAATTATGATTTTAACAGGGAGTGGCTTACAAAGAAGTTTGAAGAGATTAGAAGGCGTATACTTAAAGCGCTAGAGCAACTAGATGATGAACAAGTGAACTGGAGACCTGACGATATAAGTCATAGCATATCCACGTTGATCAGGCATGTCGAGGGTAACATCCAAGAAAGAATTATGAAAGGCATTTTACATCAAGATATTCAAACCAATCGTGACAATGCGCTTAAACAAACTTATGTAAAAAGGTATGAACTAGAAAAGATCATTCATGATAGATTCGAGCTAGTTGTTAATACAGTAAAAAATATAACCGATGAAGAGTTAGAACAGACACAATTAGTTAGAAGTAGAGAAAGAACAAATCTGGATATGTTGCATCAATGTGCAGCACATTATTCAGAGCATATGGGGCAGATATTTTATATTGCAAAGCAAATTTTACAAGAAAATTACAAGTCCACATCTATATAGTGTGGGGCACTCATCTCTATTATTAGCAACCAAATATAAAAAGGGTCGCTTCATAACAGTAAACCTGTTACAAAACGACCCTACAGCCAATTATAAAGTTAAAATTCCATCGTTAATAATTTGTTACTCACTTTGTTGCGTAAAGCTTATTTCGTATTTTCACGTCTGATCCCTGTATGATTAAACGTTTAATACTACTTCGCCACTCATATCTTCTTCTTCATTTTTATGGTGCGTAATGAAGTAAGTGAGTGTTAACGCTAAGCCAACTGCTGCAAAGATAAGTAACACGCCTACTTGGTGCCATGCAACACTGAATTGTCCACTTGAAATGATGGATTTATATCCAGTTACAGTGTATGTCATTGGTAAAATCTTGTTGAAGCCTTTTAACCAATCTGGGATTAGCTCCAATGGGAACGTACCCGCACTTGTTGTTAATTGGAAAATCAACATAAGAATCGCAATAAAGCGACCTGGATTTTCAAGCCAAGTCACAAGCGCTTGGATAATAAACATAAACGTAATACTCGTTATGAAGCTGAACAGATATAACATCGGCACGCTTTTTACTTGTAAACCTAAAATAGAAACAACAAACAATGCAGCTAAACCTGCTTGAACAGCACCCATTAATGTGAAGGACAGTGTTCTGCTTACAAAACGATTCCATGCTGTTGCATCTTGGGTTGTGGAGCTACGTGTTGGAACTACTAAAGTTGCAATTAACGCTCCGACAAATAATCCAAGTGACAAGAAGTAAGGAGAAAATCCAGTTCCGTAGTTTGGAACTTCATTGTATTTTTGTTCCTCTACTTTAACAGGTTCTGCAAACATCGATACCATTGCATCTGATTTCTTCACTTCTGAAGTTTTGGTTGCTGCATCATTTAATTTAGTAGCAAGCTCATCAGTTCCATCCGTTAATTTCACAGTGGCATCTTTAAGTTTTCCAGCCCCAGAATTAAGTTGTTTTGATCCATCTGCAATCGATGTAACACCATTCGTTAATGTACCCATACCTTGAGACATTTTGTTAATGGCTCCACTTAGTGTACCCGCACCAGTAGCAAGTTTATTGCTACCTGCAGCAGCTTCAGACAATTTACTATTAAATTGCGTTAAACCCGCAACCAATTTCCCTTGTCCCTCTGACAATTGTGTAGCTCCTTGTAGTAATGCTTGTTGACCTTGAGCAAGCTGCTCGCTACCTTGATGCAATTGACCTTGGGCAGCTTGCAGATTTTTGCTTCCTTGCAACAATTGCTGTTGCCCTTGTGTCACTTGCTCACTACCCGCAGCTACCGCCTGACTTGCTGCAAGCAATTTTTGGACTGCAGGGTTTTTAGCAAGGTCTGGACTTGCTTTGGTTAGTTGCTCTAGTCCTTGTGCAACTGATTTAGCACCAGCACTTACTTTTTCACTTCCTGCTACAGAAGCCTCTAAGCCTGCTGCTAATTTGTTGCTACCTTCCTGAGAAGCTGCTAAACCTGCATTTAGCTTGGTTGCTCCTTCAGAAGCGGATTGCAACCCTGCTTGAAGCTTTTGCACACCATCTTGCGCTTGAACAGCTCCAGCTTGAAGCTTTTGACCTGCACCTGCTAATTGATTTAGACCGTTTGATAAAGTACCTACGCCATTGGAAAGGTCGCCTGCGCCTTTATTTAACTTACCAACGCCTTCTTTCAATGGTGCTACTCCTGATGCTAGCTTGCTTGTTCCATTTTCTAATTTCGCAAGATTTTCTTTAAGCTTCTTTACACCGTCATCAATTTTGACGGCACCATCATTTAACTTAGTTGCACCATCACCTGCTTTGACTAAGCCGTCAGAAACTTCTCCAACCTTATCTAGCATCGCTTCGGCGTAAGATTCCGTTACTTTAGCTGAAACCTTTGCTCTAATCTGCTTCACCGCAGTACCACCAATTTGACCTGCAAGGAAGTTATAGCCTTCATTTGGCTCATAAATAATTTGAGCGGGCTGAGGAACATCATCCGTCAGTGTTGTTGCTTTAGAAGAGAAATCCTCTGGAATAATAATTGTCATATAATATTTATTATCTTCCATTCCCTTCTTGGCTTCGTCCCGAGAGACGAATTGCCAATCAAAGTCCTTTCCCTTTTTCAGCTCATCGACAAGGTTTTCTCCTACAGTAAGTGCTTTGTCATTGTAGGTTGCTCCCTTATCCTCATTCACTACGGCTACAGGAAGTTGATCCATTTTACCGTAAGGGTCCCAGAATGCATCCAAAAACATTCCGCTATAAAGCACAGGAATAAATAACACGACAATGATTGGAATAAACACTTTAGGTTTTTTAAAGGTATCCTTCATGTCCTTAAGAAAAACCGCTAATGATTTCATAATCTTCTCTCCTCGTTATGACTTAAACTCTGTATCCGCCAGTTTTACTCCAGTAGGTCCCGTAGGCCCACCTCTTTATATTGGGGACAATCCATTTTTGAGGAATAAACTAACAAACTCTTTAATCTCAGCCTCATGCAATGGTTCATTGTACTTGTTCCAATCTGAAGTTAGAGCTACATATAACTTGAACATGACAAATGAAATCACTTTGGGATTAAAGGAACGAATTTCCTTTAATTCCATTGCACGTGCAACTTGCCGCTCCAAGTAGTCTAAAATCGCTGACTCTACTCGTTGTAAACCTTCTTTTGCTTGTGGTGTTCCGAACTCGCTAACTTCTTGGAACAGTTTGATAAGTAGTCCATGCTCCTGTCTGTACTCCAGCAACGCATCCATACTACGATATACATTATCGAAGAAGGAGTCCTCTTCACGGACTTTTTGCTCTGCGAGAGTTTTCATATCTGTAATGATAGAGCAAAGGATCTCACCAAACAGTTGTTCCTTGTTCTCAAAAAAATTGTAAATTGTCCCCTTGGCTACATTCGCAATTTTTGCTACTTGATCCATCGTTGTTGCTTTGTAGCCAAATAGTGCAAATGATTTCTCCGCAGCTGCGACCACTTGTTTACGGCGATCTAACACAGCCATTTAATATGCACCTCCTTCAGTATAGATTGTACTTCTCACACCAAAAATGACTGTTTTACTATTTCGGTCATTTGGTCAATCACTACTTTAGCACTTCTATTTCTCTTTATCAAGTCCTTTTTTCATAAATTTTCAACTTTTTTCATGAAAGCGGATTCCTTTAAATTAACCCGACTTTGGTCTAGTTTTTGACCCGCCCCAAGCCACTTACACATGATGGAAATATAATTTACAATATAGTTAACCGTTCGGTTCATTGAATTGCTATAATCATTTTATAGAATTTAAAAACTTGTTACTTGCATATATGTAATAGACTGTATAATCATTGTAAATCTAAAGTTTTTCTAAAGTGTTCAACTAATTACTTTCTAGTACGTATATATAGTTAGGAATGACTTAGGAGTTGGTTAATTATGTTAAAAAAAAGAATTCTCATCCTGTCTGAAGGTTTTGGAACAGGACATACCCAGGCTGCACACGCTATTGCAGCGGGGCTTAAGAGAATTTGCCCACAAGTTCATTGCAGAGTGCTTGAGCTTGGTTCGTTTTTGAATCCTACTGTAGCTCCTTGGATACTTCGTACTTACCGAGTAACAGTCAATTCGAGTCCTAACTTTGTTGGGAAGTTATATCGCCAAAAATATGAAAAGCCGATAGGCAAATTATCTGTTTCTGCCTTAAATAAACTATTTTATGCACATGCAGCAGAAGTGATCCAAAGAATCGCACCTCATCTTATTATTTGTACGCATCCCATTCCTAATGCCATCATCTCACGATTAAAAAAGTCAGGGCTGATGATTCCTTTATGTACTGTAATAACGGATTATGATGCACATGGCGCTTGGATTACCCCTGAAGTTGATCGTTATTTAGTATCCACCTCTGAGGTCAAAGATATATTAGTGGGCCGCAACATTCCATCAAGTAAAGTCCAAGCAACAGGTATTCCTGTTCATCCAGATTTTTGGACAGTAGGGAATAAGCAGGCAGTGCGTGCAGAATTAGGACTAAAGGATATGCCAACCGCCTTAGTAATGGGTGGAGGCTGGGGATTGTTGTTTAAGGACGATTTTATTGAGCGTCTAAGTGCTTGGAAGGATAAAATCCAACTTGTTTGCTGTGTAGGCAGTAACGAAAAGCTGGCAGAAAAGCTAAGTCAACATCCACTGCTTAAGCATGAGAACATTATCGTGATGGGATATACAAAGGAAGTTAGTAAATGGATGGACGCCTCCGATCTGCTAATTACGAAGCCAGGTGGCATGACATGTACAGAAGGCTTAGCCAAAGGCATCCCGATGTTATTTTATGAATCCATTCCCGGAATGGAAGAGAAAAATAGAGATTATTTCATCAAACATGGACTAGCTAAAGATTTAAACTCCGATGAACTAGATAAATGGTTTGAGCAGGTTGCAAGGGAAGATACTACGTTTAAGCAATGTTTAAGTAAACATAAAAGCCAAATCGACTACGAGCCACAGCATTGCGTTGAAAATGTGATCGATTTACTAGAGCTAACAAGCTTATCTACAATAAGCATCGAAGCTCCTGTACCGATCGCAACTGTACAACAACGTGCCAATTAAAGCTATTTAGCTATAAGCTACATAAGAAACCGTTCTCGTATTAGGAAGTGGGATTGTCCCCTTTCTTAATGAAAGAACGGTTTCTTTTTTTATTACCTATACCTCAAGCGGATATTTGTCCATATAACTTAATAGCTCTTCTACTGTCGTGAAGGCGAGTCCTGTCACCGTGTCTGCACAGCCATAATAAATGGCGATTCGTCCTGTTGCTGCATCGGTTAATGTTGCACAAGGGAAGGTCACGTTTGGTACATCACCCACACATTCATATAACGTCTGTGGACCCAAAATGTAGTTTCTGGAGCGTGCCTTTACCTTCCAAGGCTGGTCTAAATCAAGAAGTGCACAGCCAATCCGGTATACAAAACCATTACATGTATTAATGACACCATGGTAGATCAATAACCAGCCTTGATCCGTTTCAATGGGAACTGGACCAGGACCGATTTTTTTAGATTGCCATGCAGAGGCATCACTATTAATCGTTCCCATAACATAACGGTGTTTGCCCCAGAACGTAAGATCAGGACTTTCACTATAAAAAATGTCGCCAAAAGGAGTATGTCCTGTATCACTTGGACGGCTAAGCATCGCATAATGGTTACCAATTTTTCTTGGGAATAACACCCCATTACGATTGTATGGCAAAAAGGCATTTTCTAGCTGATGAAACGTTTGAAAATCATACGTATATGCAATGCCAATCGTTGGGCCGTGATAACCGTTACACCACGTAATATAATATTTGTCTTCTATTTTACATACACGAGGATCATAACGATATTCCCGCTTGATGATCTCCTCATCTCCTTGGAATACGATTGGTTCTTCATTAATAGACCAGTTTATACCATCCTCACTAAACCCAGCAAAAATATCCATGCTTACTGATCTAGAATCACAACGGAATACACCCGCAAAACCTTCTCCAAAAGGAATAACAGCAGAGTTAAATATACTATTAGAATTAGAAGTCGCATCTCTTTGAATAATAGGGTTCTGATCATATCGCCATACAGGCGCATTTAAGCCCTCTGGTTTTTCCTGCCAAGGAATATGTGCTAACGTTTCTCCGATAATTTTAGTCATTACTTTATCTCCTTTTCAGCTCTATTTAGAAATTAGTGCTTGACAACGATAGGAGTCTTGTAGCTACGATCCAGAGCGTTCTTGCGATTGTTGTTAAAATCATATTCCTCTTATTGAAGCCTATTTATCGATGGAATTTGATTTTAAGAGACAATCTTCAGAATCGCTCTGTCTCTTCGCTAGTTTGGGTTAGTAGTCAAGAACTAATTTTAAGATTGAGCTTCCTTTTCTATTTGTTATTTGTTATTTTAAGGCTCTAAATAAAAATTAGTAGTGAACTACATTATGAAGGAAAAGGCTACGGTGGACAGAGTGGCTTCAACCGCTAATTTAAATCAAGAGCCATTTTTAAATAAATGATTTTCCTAACAGCGATCGCAAGAACCCTCTGGACGTAGCCCCTTCCGTATCCTTAGTCAATCCGTTTTTTAAACCACTTCACTATAAAATCTCTTCCTGCATTGCCTTATACACAAGCTGGGCAAACAAACTGTTAGACCATGCAAACCAGCTTCGTGTAAAAATTTTAGGGTCATCGGCATGAAAACCTTCATGCATATACCCTGTTCCTCCGTCAGTTTGCTCTAAAAGTGAGATCATTTCTAGCTTTTCTTCCTTACTTTGTGCAGTTAGTCCTTGCATCGACAATGCCATGTGCCAAATATATTGGGCTGGTGTATGGGGACTACCAATCCCTTTGGCAACAGCACCTTCATAATAAAATGGGTTTTCCTTACTTAGTGCAAAACGTCGTGTATTTTGGTAAATTTCATCATCTATCGATGTATATCCAAGGTAAGGAATCGACATCAAACCTGGTGTACCTGCATCATCCATTAAGCAGTAGTTACCGTATCCATCTGTTTCGTAGGCATAAATAGGTCCAAACTGTGGATGACGATAAATTCCATATAACTCAATTCCCCGTTGCACTTCATGCTCCAATTCCTTTAACTCTGCCAATAAATCCAAGTCCCGGAATACCCATTCTGCAAAATCCTTCATCTGTCTAAGCGCAACCACCGCAAACATATTCGCAGGTACGTTGTAGTGAAAATCACAGGCATCATCACTTGATCGAAAACCAGACCAGATCATCCCTGTATAATTGACAGGCATACCAAGTCCTTCATTACGTAAGGAGTCCCCTTCTACTCCACTATTACGCTGGAAGCGATAAGGAGATAACTCTTGGTGACGTTGCTCTGTTTTAAACACTTCCACAATGGTACGTATAGCCGTTTTGAATCCCGCATCTAAAAAATCAGTAAGTCCCGTTTCTTGCCAATACATATGGGCTAATCGAATGACAAAGCAAAGCGAATCAAGCTCAAACTTCCTTTCCCATACCCATGGGGACATGTCTGTAACATCATTGGCGTTCCAATGCCAATCGTTTGCGGTTTCATTAAATGCATTTGCATATGGATCTATTAGAACGTAAAAAATATGACGTTTGATAAGACCACTAATAATTGCTTGAAGCTCTGGATCATCTTTCGCTAATGGGACATAATGAATGACCTGCTCCACGGAATCACGTAACCATAATGCAGGAATATCCCCTGTTATTACAAACGTAGTCCCATCATCTAGACGTTTTGTTGTCGTTTCAAGCGTGTTTGGAAAGCAATTTTTGAACAATTGCAATAGCTTGGGACGGTGTGCCAGCTTGCTTTCTGCTTCTGTTAAAACCTTTTGGACAGAAGAGGGCAACGGCAACACAGGCATTGTAATTTTAGGCAATCTAAATATCTCCACTGCTTTTTCATCCTCCCCAGTTCAATCGAATACTTTTTATCTCAAAAGGTGCAAACTGTAGATGAAGTGTCCGATTATTATCTGGTTCAAGCTCTTCAAGCTCATCCTCCAGTGCATTAGACAGCCACGCACTTGCATATGTTTGCTGCTTCCACGTAAGGCTTACCTTCTCCCTGCCACCCGCAGACTCATAAAGTCTTATCACACAACCTTTTCCATCCTCTGTTGGCTTTATTGTATCGACGATGACATGGTTACTATTAAAATCTACAAGTGAACCGCTACCAGGTACGTCGATAGCTTTAGCAGTAGTTCCTTTCTCATTTCCAATCCCATACGCCGCACTTACAAAGCTTTGCTGGTTTAGCTCCATCGCTTTTCGTAATGTATGGGCAGATCGCCAATCTCCCTTATGCGGATACAAGGAGTAAGTAAATTCATGCTCTCCTAAATCAGCGGTAGCATCTGGCCACTTTGGCGCACGAAGCAAGGAAAGACGGATTGTGCTCCCTTGAACGTCATATCCATATTTACAGTCATTTAGTAAACTCACACCATAATCATGCTCAGACACATCCACAAAACGATGCCCACACACCTCATATTGGGCTTGCTCCCAAGAAGTATTACGATGGGTTGGACGCTCTAGCGCACCAAATGGAATTTCATAAGTAGCTTTGGTTGTAATAACATCAATCGGAAAGCCTACTTTAAGTAGCTTGTGGGCTTCATTCCATTTCACATGCGTTTTAAAATCTATTTTTGAATCATGATGATATAGGATCATATCCTGTATGATTTCAGAGTTGCCAATGCGCCAATGAAAACGTAATACGTCTTGGATACTCCCTGTCATAATGACTTGTTTATCTAGTAATGTAACTTCTCCCGCAGGTTGCTTCTCGTAACGCTCATCAATATCCCATGCGTCCCAGAGCGTAGGTCTATCATGGAAAAAGTAAAAACGATTTGCACGTTCACCACTCACTACAATTTCGCGCTGAGCCACTTTATCATATAAACTTGTAATCTCACCAAGATTATTAAAAGTAATGTGATAATATTCTGTTTCCCAGCTATCGCCAAAGCTTAGAGTGTCTTGTTTAGATAAAATACGATCAAGATCGTTATTGAAAACTTCCTCTTTAGATTTAGTTACATTTTCCATACTTTCAACCGATTCAGCCGTTCCAACCCAAATTGTCTTGTATCCAAATGCAGGTACATTTTGTACGTATACTTTTGCTATAGAGCTGGAGTCTCCTTTTGCTCGTATAGTTTGATCGTAATTAGATTGGTTTGATTCAACACGATCACTCTCATTAGACTGTACAACCTGAACATAGGCGTCTGAGCGTATTCCCTGCTCGTCATCAACAACAATTGTTTGTTGTTGATCCACACTGTGCAGTAAGAGATCTAATGAAATGTCTACAAGCATATCTCGTTCCCAGCCTAAGCTGTTAAACACAACATAAGGTTGTAACACTTCCTGTGACTGAATGGAGGGTATAGTAGGATTCGGGATCTGTTCCCTTTCCCTTGTTGCTGCTCCTGCTCCTACTGCTACTTGCTTCATTGCCGCATTCAACACAGATGAGCCAATCTTCATCACTTCTTCATATTCCTGCGTTGAGGTTTCATAAGACTCTGTAATTGCTGAACCTGGAATGATGTCATGGAACTGATTTTGTAAAATCAGCTTCCAGCCTTGCTGGAGCCTATGCTGTTGTTGCTGGGCTAGCTGCTCCTCCATGTTCGCCGATGCCATCACCTGCCACATTTCTGCCTCCCGATATAGCACCTCTGCTTGGCGATTGCTACGTTTATTGCGGCCATGGGTCGTATACGTACCACGATGAAGCTCTAAATATAAATCGCCTTGCCATGTGGGAAGCTGTGGCTTAGCTTCTGAAATGCCATGGAAAAAGGCCGAAGCTGTGCTATAAGTACTCGCAGGTTGACCGATCATTAAATCCGAGCGTTCAATATACTCCAGCATTTCGCGGGTAACTCCACCTCCGCCATCTCCATGTCCATATAACAGCATTTGCTCATTGTGCACATTCTTTTCACGGTAGGACTGCCAATGTGTGTCTATTTCTTTAGGCGTTGTATGCTCATTAACCCCATGATTTAAATACGACAACATCGCTGTCCCATCGATGCCTACCCAATGAAACAAGTCGTATGGAAAACGATTCGTATCATTCCACCCTAGCTTCGTGGTCATAAAATACTTTATCCCACCATGCTTTAAAATTTGTGGTAAGGAAGCACAATACCCAAATGTATCTGGTAGCCATTCAATCTCTGAGGTACGCTGGAACTCCTCACGATAAAAATGTTGTCCATACAACATTTGCCTCATTAATGACTCCCCACTTGGAATGTTAAGATCGGGTTCAACCCACATCCCACCCACTAATTCCCAACGACCTTCTGCTATGCGCGTACGCACCTTTTCATAGAGGACAGGATCATTATTTTTTAAAAATTCAAACAATAACGGTTGGCTTTGCGCATAATTAAAATCTGGATATTCCTCCATCAACGTATGCATGGACGAAAATGTACGACTTGTTTTGCGCACCGTTTCTCTCATTGGCCATAACCAAGCAATATCGATATGTGACTGCCCAATCATATGAATGAACCCTTCAGCATTACTACTAATACGTTGAATTGAGCTACGTAGCTGATCCTCTAGGTTCGCAACAGCACTTCCCTCCTGAATCTGTGCATCAGTTAAGCCCATCCAGATATCCATAGCCTGATACAACGCCTCAATCATCCGTGCACGACGCATATCATGCTGAGGTAATAGCACCGCCGAATCACGAACAACAATGATGGTGTACTGTAGGCTCTGCATCGCCCTATTTACCAATACAAGCTCGCTATGAATATGACGAATAGGAGGCTGAATCACAGCTTGATGATTAAGAGGATCAACTGGCTCTGGAATCGGATCATATAATTCAATTTCTAATTCCAGCGGTTGATGAAAGGCTTGTTCAGAAGCTATGGATTTTCCTTGCGCCAACGTTACAAAGGTATGGTTACGATCTATCCCCTGCTTTGACTGTCCATTGATCCGTAGTAATCCTTCCCCACCCGACTTAAAGGTTAAGCCGATATGCCCTCCTTCCCATGCCTTTGGCAACGTAACTGTATTACGAAAAAAATAGGTCGTGCCTTGCACACTAGGAAATAAATCATAGTTATTCCCATCTATATAAGGAGCTTCATCGTCATATTGCCCTGGTAGATGGTATACGGTATGGGTAATATTCCAATCTCGTAACTCCTGCCGTACTAGCCACTGCTTCTCTTCAAGCTCAGTTATAAATCGCTTTAATCGTTCCATCTGACTTCCCCCTTTCGTTTCCAGTTCCACCTAATCAGTAAGTTTTTTATGATCAGGCTTTGATTCCATCTTTATAACTTCCGATTCTGCACTTTTAACCATTAATTCCGTACTTAACGTATCGTTGACATTTGTGCCTACCATTACTTTAAAAACCCCTGGCTCTACCACATATTTATAATGAGGTCCAATGTACTGAAGCTCCTCTTGCCCTATTTCAAATTGAACCGTTCTTTTTTCACCTGGCTCTAGCTTAATTTTAGTAAACCCTTTCAATTCTTTGAGTGGCCTAGTCACTGAACTCGCCACATCTGAAATGTACATTTGCAGAACCTCTGCCCCAGCTACGTCACCTATATTTTGTACCTCAACACTCACTGTTGCTGTTTCATGCCGTTCAATCACTTCAGGCTCAACACGTAAGTGAGAATATTCAAAGCTCGTATAGCTAAGCCCAAAACCAAAGGGATATCTTGGCTGAACATCGTCCTCTAAATATCTTTTTCCACGTGAACGCTTACCATTGTAATAGACGGGCAACTGTCCAACATGCTTCGGAATCGATACCGTCAGCTTACCAGATGGGTTTACTTCACCAAATAAAATATCTGCAATTGCATTGCCACCTTCCTGCCCAGGATACCACGACTCTAAAATAGCATTGGCATGTTCATCTATCCATGGCTCTGTCACAGGTCGACCATTAATATAAACAACAACCATTGGCTTACCAAGCTTGTGTAGCTCCTGCATCAATTCCAACTGAACACCTGACAAATGAAGGGAGAGACGATCAATGCCTTCGCCACAATCCATATCACTCCAAGCGTGACCCGTTACAACCGAAGCCCCTGTTTTCAAATCGATGCTACCTTCTCCAAAATCTCTTGCACTTGAGCCACCAACCGCCATCACAATAATGTCTGCTTCGCTCGCATACTCGATCGCCGTGTTAAAGCCCTCACGCGAATCTCCACGTACCCGACAACCTGGTGCATATAACACCCGCTCTGCGCCAAGCTTGTTCGTGATGCCATCTAGCACAGTGACAACTTTACCAACGGGCTGAGGAGAGGTATAGTCACCTAGCTGATTGTAGCCTGTAGCCGCGTTAGGACCAATCACTGCAATTTTGCCAAACTTAGACGGTTCTAAAGGTAAAATATGATTTTCATTTTTAAGCAAAATAATGCTCTCTGCTGCGATTTTTTGAGCTAATTCAGCATGTGCCTTAGAGCCGATAACTTCTTTAGCCAAAGCAGGATCAGCATACGGATTTTCAAATAAGCCTAGTTTAAATTTTAAGTTCAGCACTCGCAAAACAGCCTGATCCAGTACCGCCATCTCTAGTTTATGATGCTGAACAGCCTGCACTAAATATTTGCCAAACATTTCACCTGACATTTCCATATCGATCCCTGCATTTATAGCTTGGACTGCTGCGGATAATCCATCTTCAGCAACATCGTGACCACTAGCTACCATTTCGATTGCACCACAATCTGTAATAACAAGCCCGTCAAAGCCCCAATCCTTACGTAAAATATCTTCTAGCAATTCATGATGAACGGTACAAGGAATGCCATCGATCTCATGATAAGCTGGCATGATAGACACTGCACCAGCCTCTACAGCCTTGCGAAATGGTAATAAATCTACCTCTAGCAGTTCACGTTTCCCCATATGAACAGGAGCAGCATTCCGTCCACCCTCTGATGCACCATAACCTGCAAAATGCTTTAAGGTTGCGCCAACATTGCGCTGATTGCTCAAATCATTGCCTTGCAAGCCTTCCACTGCCGCAACGGCAAATTGGCTAATTAAGTAGGCGTCCTCGCCAAAGCATTCCTCTGTTCTCCCCCACCGAGGGTCACGAACTACATCAAGCACGGGTGAATAAGTCACTGTCCCACCTTGGCTTCGTGTTTCTAAGGCAACTGCTTCGCACACTTCACGGTACAGGTCCACATTCCAAGAGCTACCTAACGATAATGGAACAGGAAATACCGTTGCACCAATCGCCATATGACCATGCGAGCATTCCTCCCCGATCAAGAGCGGAATGCCTAAGCGCGAGTGCTCAAGCACATAACGCTGAATCGCATTCACTGCTGCTGCACCTGCCTCAGGTGACAGTCCATTTTCCAATGTCACTCCTGTCCATGGATCAGCCCGCAGCATTCCATATAAGGAACCGATTCCGCCTTGCTTCACCTTTTCCTTAAATTCGTTGGTTATCGTAAAAGTACCCTCTTTATATTGATAGGTTTGCCAACCAAATAACTGAATTAATTGACCCACCTTTTCTTCCAAGGTCATTAAGCTAAGCAAATGCTCCGCTCGTTCTGTGGCAGGTTTACCTGCATCTTTATACAACATTTCAGTCATATCCCCTATCCGCTCCCTCCGTGAAGATTACACTTTTCTCAAAATCTATTAACTTTAGCCATCTATTGACTTAGCCCAATAATCTAATTTTTTAGCTCATATCCTAGTTTTAGCTTATACATTACTTTCAGCCCATACACTATCTTTAAGTTCACGCACTACTTATTCCTTCACCGCACCTACTGTAAGACCCTGAATAAAGTAACGTTGGAAAAATGGATACGCAAACACTATTGGGCCTGTTGCCAATACGACCATCGCCATACGTGATGTATCCTGTGGCATTGATCTAAGTGCCTCTAGACTTAAAGAGCTGTTTTGAGAGTTTTGCAAAATAAACTGCATACTAGTTTCAATACGCATCAGCATCGATTGGAGTGGAACAAGACTAGGCGTATCGATGTATAACAAGGCGTTAAACCAATCATTCCAGTAGCCAAGTGTACTAAACAACGCAATAGTTGCTAGCCCTGGCAAGGAAAGTGGCAAAACAAGCTTTAAAAATATCCGAAACTCACCAGCACCATCTATTTTGCCTGATTCGATAATTGCATCAGGAACACTTGTGCTATAAAAGGTACGTAAAATCATGACGTAAAAAGCATTCATCGCAAGCGGCATAATTAATGCCCAGATTGTATCTTTAAGCCCTAGAAGCTGAGTAACGATAATATAGGTTGGCACTAAGCCTCCATTAAACAGCATTGTAAAAAAGGCAAAGAAAGCAAAGAAATTGCGGTAGCGGAAGCTTTTTCGAGAAATGGCATAAGCATAAAGTGCAATAAACAACAAACTTATTAATGTACCTATAACTGTTACAAAAATAGTAACGCCATACGAGCGTAGGAGAAGGTCTCCTGACTCAAACACATAACGATAAGCACCTAAACTCCATTTTGCTGGAATAAGTCGATATCCATCCCGTGCTAGTGCATTTTCATCCGTAAATGAAATAATAACAACAAATAGAAACGGAAATACACATAAAAAGGAAAATATACCTGCAATAAAATTAAATACTACATTCCATGGTTTAGATAAATTGTGGAAATCTCGTTTTTTACGAGGAACTGCAAGTGTTGCCATCCCAATCACTCCTTCACGTAAGCTTAGAACAAGGCGCTGTCTTTATTGTATTTGCGTACAATATAGTTGGACGTCATGACGAGTACAAAACCAACCACAGATTGGTATAGCCCTGCTGCGGTACTCATCCCGATTTCACCCATTGACTTCAGGCCTTGGTAAACATAAGTATCAATAACGTTGGTGACACTGTAGAGTGTTCCAGAGTTTCTTGGTACTTGATAAAACAGTCCAAAGTCCGCATAGAAAATTTTCCCGATTGCTAGCAAAGTCATAATCGTAATGATCGGATTGAGTAGTGGCAATGTGATGTTACGAATTTGTTGGAATTTACTTGCGCCATCAATCATGGCAGCTTCATATAGCGATTTGTCGATCCCCATAATTGCCGCTAAATAAACAACACTGTTATAGCCGACCGCTTTCCATAAATACACGAAGATCAGAATGAATGGCCAATATGCTTTTTCTCCATACCATTGAATTGATTCGACCCCAAAATAACCAAGGATTTGGTTCAGCATACCGCGCTCTGAGCTAAGAAAGCTGAATGCAAAATACCCAACGACTACCCATGATAAAAAGTAAGGCAAAAACATGCCTGTCTGATAAATTTTTGCGAGCTTCTTATTCACAATTTCAGATAAAACAATCGCCATCCCTACAGACAAGATTAGTCCGAGAATAATAAACGCGCCATTGTATAGTAAGGTGTTACGCGTAATGATATAGGCATCATTTGTTGTAAATAAAAATTTGAAATTATCGAGGCCAACCCATTTACTGTTGATTACACTTGCCCAAAAGCCATGACGGCTAAATCGGTATTCTTTAAAAGCAATGACCGTCCCAAGCATTGGGAGATAGGAAAAAAATAAAAACCACAATGCGCCGGGTAACACCATAAATAACATGATTTTGTTTTTCATAACATTTTTTAAAAATCCAGAAACCATTTTCACCTAGTATCCCTCCCCATCTGCAACCCACTTGCGTCTCATCTGCATCCATTTACTCGCATTGCTTAGGTATTAAAAAGCTCGAGCGGACTTTACATCCTGCCCGAGCCTTTAAATAAACTCTCTCTTTTTAGCTATGAGTTACTTATTATTTGCTTACTTGTTATTTGCGGCTCTCCAAGCATCGATTTGTGCTTGTGCTTCGGCAATTACCTTGTCTAAGCCCGCAGCCTTGAATTTCTCATTTGCTTTAGGTAAGTATTGCTCTGGATCTACGGTTCCTGTCATCAGTGAAGACCAGAATTCCTCTCTAACGTTTTGAATCGCTGCAATTTCCTGCGTAATCTTTGAGGTGTCAAAGTTAAAGCCTAACAACGGCGCGTTCACCCCAGCAGCATTAAATTTTTTGAACTCTTCCCATTTGTTATCTGGATCACTTTCATTTAAGTAAGTAATCATAATGTTACCAAGGGAGAAGGTTGGCATATCATAGCTTTTTGATGCTTCTAGGTTTTTCATTTTGTTGTCGCCAATTTTTTCATAGTGAACTCCTTCAATACCAGAATCCACGAGATTACGAAGGTAAGCATCCGTATTAAGTAGATTTAAAAATTCCATCGCTTTTTCTGGATATTCGGAGTTAGCTGAAATCGCTTGCATAGATCCCATAACAGACCAGTTATAAATGTACGCATCACTTGCAGGCGTAGACACTACAGGATAGCCATAGCTTGCTGTCCATAAATTGTCTGCCATCGGCTGAGTTGCAGCACGGTCCATAAACCATTTTCCTGATTTGAACAAATCATCAACAGAGGTTGTTGTATCCACTTCAGGAGAAACATAACCTGCTTTGTAGTATTTGCGAATTGTTTTTAGCGTGTCTTTCAATTCAGGTGATTCAAGAATATTAACAACCTTATAGTCTTTCGTATCTAAATAAACAGCCATCGGCATTTTTTCAATCACATAGTCAAATGGTAATACTGGCATGAAGTCCTTTACCATCGCATATGGCGTAATGTTTGGTTCATTTTCTTTGATCGTTTTTAACAAAGGCTCAATGCTTTCTAATGATCTTACGTTACTAATGTCTAGCTTATATTTATCTAGCAACTCCTTATTAAAGCGCCATACCTCCTGTGCAGGAAGCTCCTTGTTAGCGGGAATCGCATAATTGTGGCCATCTACCTTAGAGCCTTCAAGGAATGCAGGATCAATCATTTCTTTAATCCCTTTACCTTGTTTATCAAGCAAGCTGTCTAACTCCATAAACGCGCCCTTACGCGCATTTTGCACATAATCTAGTGCCCATGAGCTAGTGAAGAGAATGTCCATTGGCTCTCCAGACACTACTTTTACTTGCATCTTTTGCGTGTAATCCCCAAAATCAATCATATTGATTTTAACGGTCGCATTAATTTTTTCTAGTGTATACTTGTTTATTTCCTCTGTAACTCGGTCTAAATCCTTTTGAGGCGTCCCAATTGTGTACCAAATTAGCTCAACTGGTTTTTCAGAGCTTGAGGACGCTTTATTTTCTCCCTTTGTGCCCCCATTTGGTGCTGCTTTGTCTCCACCACAAGCGCTAAGTAATAAAACAAAAGCCATCATAGATGCTAACAATAGAGAAAAACGACTTCTTTTTTTGCTCATTTCTGTCTAACCTCCCCCATAGTTTCCTCAAATGTGCTGTGCTGGTAGGACAGGATTCGTGTCACCAAATTTGTGTCACTAATGTCTCCAGCATGTTGTTCAAGGTCTAATTCAACTTTAATTCATGATAGCGTTTTCAAAAAGGTGAGGAACTAAATATATACTGCAAAAAATAAAGAAACCTAAAGCTAGGGTGTGTCTGAAAATTCAACAGGAGTGGGTACTGGCAAATTTTCAGACACACCTTAGTCCAGGGGGCTAACTTTAAGACATAAAACCGCTAGACTAGCCCTTTATAATCAGTGGGTGACACACCCACATACTTTTTGAATTGCTTATAAAAATAACCTGTCTCCCAGTAGCCAACATTACGTGCAATTTCATACACCTTAAGTGGAGAGGTACGCAGCTCCTCCTTGGCACGTTCAATCCGATAACGATTAATGTATTCCGTAAAGGACTCTCCCACCTCTTTATGAAACAATTGCCCTAAATAGACAGGATGAATTTTATATTTTGCGCCTAACGTTTTAAGAGAGAGATCACTACTATAATGTTCCGTAATATAGCTTAATACCTGTTGCACAACAGGACTTTTCACATCTCTATTTAAAGCATCAACGGTCATTGCTGCGGCTTCCTGAATCACTGCAACTAATTCATTAATTGAAGTAATCGAGCGGATAATACCAAACGCCTCTTGAAACAAAATCGGCTCCTCCACATGGCGAATTTCTTTTAATTGCATTTTTAGACGAATCATCCATTCCATCGCAATATCCTGTAATAACTCAGGTGTGACACCATCTAAATGGCGTAGCTGTTCAAAGGTTTGGTTAATTCGTTGAAGTAACCCTTCTTTGTCCCGCGCAACAACGAGCTTAAGATCGTCCTCCCATGAGATGGGCAAGGCTTGCGCCGTTAACTCCGTATGGCTCTGCACTTCTTCGAACAAAATACATTCACGTTCAGGGAACAGCATGAAATATTCTTGGACCCTCTTGGCATGATTATAGCTTTGAGTTGCTTCTAGAGTCTCCTCTACACTTCCCACGGATAAACGTAACGGATGATACGAGGTTAACAGCTTCCTTAAACTTCCATGAATTTCATCTACCTGCTCCTTCCCCCGCTGATATTCACTAAGCATATATAAAAGGACAATATCTCCGTCTATATCCTGAAAAGGAATAACAAACTTACAAGCTTCAACCTGCTTCTGAACAGCCTGGAACATTTCGGCACGTGAATGCTGGGGTCTTAGCAAAGCAACAAGGATTAAGGGCTTATCCATCGTAATCCCTAATATATTGATACGCTCCTCAAATTCAGGTTGGGCAATCCCACCTCGAAGCCAACGATTCATTACATTGTCCCGTAAAATGGCTAAGCTAAACTCATTTAACTTGTATTCCGCTTGCGAGGAGTCTAACTTCTCTACGATCGTCATTAACGTGGACTTAAATTCATCTAAATTGATAGGCTTAAGCAAATAATTTTCAATCCCTAACGCCATTCCTTGCTTTAAATAATCAAATTCATCATACCCACTTAAAATAATAACCTTCATTTGAGGATGACTTTTTCGCATCTCTGTAATTAATTCCAAACCATTCATACGAGGCATAGAAATGTCCGTAATTAATAGATCAACAGGAACAGGTTGCGATCGCAACATCTCTAGCGCTTCCTGCCCATCCCCCGCATGACCTACAATTTCTAAGCCTATTTGTGCCCAATCCACGATATCGTATAATCCTTCAATAATAAAAGGTTCATCATCCACAATAAATACTTTATACATCTATCGGCTCCTCCTCTCCAAGGTCAGGAAAACGTACAATCACCTTTGTTCCAACGCCAAGCTCGCTATAAAGCTCCAGACCATAAGGTTCACCGTATAACAGCTTAAGCCGTTCATGAATGCTCCGTAGTCCAAACGATTTTGTATTTTCATCTGAATGGGATAATATAGCTTGAAGCTGCTCTAGCCTTTCTGGTGAGATTCCCTTCCCATTATCGGTTACAGTAACACGTAACATTTTGTCTTCTTTATCCACCTTGATAATAATCTCATTATCATTACGCTGTGCTTGCATCCCATGTAATATATAATTTTCAATAATAGGCTGGAGAGACATTTTCATCACAACCTTGCCTTCTAACTCCTCTACACACTCTAGTTTGTAGCTGATCCGATCCCGATAACGAATACGAAACAATTCTAAATATAAGCGGCAAGCCTCAAGCTCATCCTGTAATGTATGCTTAGGCTTCGTGTGCACATACCCTTTAAATAATACCGAAAGGCTATAAATCATTTCCCCAACATCCGCTGCTCCTTGGGAAATTGCGCGCATTCGAATCACTTCCAACGTGTTATATAAAAAGTGAGGGTTAATTTTAGCCTCTAGCGCAGCAATTTCTGTGCGCTTTTGCTTTATTTCTGCTTTATACACCCGATCAATATACAGATTTAGTTCCTCTAGCATATCGTTAAAGCTTTTAGAAATTTGCCCAAGCTCATCGTCCTTGACATCGCTAATCCGCGCTGTTAAATCCCCATTTTTTACTCTGCGTGTAAACTTAATAATGCTATGAGTCCGTCTAGCAAAATTACCTATAAATAAAGAGGTTGTAAAAACCGCAAATAAAATACAAACCGCACAAATCAATATAATCGTATTTCTCAGTCCACGATACATGACGCTAATTTCCTGCTTCGGGACAACACTAAGCACAGTAAAGCCACCTTGACTATGAAGTAATCTTGTAATAAACATACCCTGCGTCTCTTCCCCTTCGGTTGAGGTAGCATGTACTTGTTCAGCATAAGGATACTTTTTCCCGTAATATTGACCTGAGGAATCAAATAGTACATCACCATCTGCAGCTAAGGCGACAATGGTTCCTTTAAAATCATCCTTATCGTTCCCCATGCTGTCCCAAATCCGCTCTGAATCAAAATAAACAAGCAGTTGACCTATATTAAGTAAGGTTGCTTTGTTATTGATTGGTGCACGTATAGCAAACATAGGTACATCACTTAAGCCAATACTTCGGCGCACCCAAATGTTTGTCCCAGATACAGGGCTATCCTCTTGATACATGGCATCAGGAACAAAGGAATGTGCCGCATTGGTCGAGAAGCGTTGAAATTGTTGTTTTGCATTAAATCCATACAATTGCTGCTCTGTCGCGCTATACAACAACAAGCTACGTATATCAGCATCGTCCTCCACTTTATTTCTAAAATATTGAACAGTATCCATCGGTGATTTGTTTGCTGAAAAGTATTGATCCAACCGATATTTCACATAATCCTCATAAGGATGCTCCAGTAAATAAGAGGTATTCCCCATCAAATCACCATCGCGATACACATCCCGAAGCATCGACTGCACCGACTCATATTTCTGCCCGATATAGTTACTTACATTTTCCGCCACACGTTTTTGGACCTCTAGCTGTCGCTGCACAATAGATTGGGACATCATATAAAACATTAAATAGGAAAATGTAATAATCGTAACCACCGCAACGACAGAAAATAAAAATATAATTTTTATAAACACGTTATTTTTAAAATATTTTCTATATATTTTAGCTGGAAGCATGGTTTCCCCCCTCATGCTATATCTGGCTGTTGCAAAATTCTTTTTTTTATTAATTTTATCATATGTGTTGATGCCGCTTACAAAGAATAATTTTACATCTATATATTTATTATTGAGATAGAGAATGCGCTTTTAAGATTTTATGCTAAAAAGCCACCCGTAGGTGGCAATTTAAATCTGTAGGTTTGAAATGGGCTCAATCTTAGAATCAGTGCTTGACCACTAACCCAAACTAGCGAAAAGACAGAGAGATTCTTAAGGTTGTCTCTTAAAATCAAATTCTACCAATACAATGACTTCAATAAAAGGAATATGATTTTAACAACAATCGCAAGAACTCTCTGGATTGTAGCTACCAGCCTCCAATCATTGTCAAGTACTAATTTCTAAATATAGCCTCAAAATGTACAATTTTAATCGACATCTCTACTCTATTCATTTCCTCTTAAATACACCCGCTCTGACAAGTTGCCTGCATAATCCTCCATCACTACGTACATGACCTGAGCATGGCTCGTGAAGGATAAGCTTGCTTTTGTTGTTCGTCCACGAATAATTTTGTCACGATTCGCGGCATTTCCTGAGAAATAAGTGACTGGGAATGACTTCCGCACACCATCCTCATATACATACATGTAGCGCCAATCTTTAGCATTTGACATCGGTAAATTTAGCTTGTTGCCTTCCCAGCTCCATGCTTCTGCATACGGTTCAGCAATTTTATCTAGGAAGGTTCCGCTAACTGATACTGGTGTGCCTGTTCCCTTCGCTATCGTTACGATAAAGTCGTCTCCATTCACTGGTAGATTTGTAAAAGTAACAGTATTTTCTGCTGAAGAAGCCGTTTGTTGCTGATTAATAGGTGATGGTGATGTGGTCCAGTTGACCGTTTTTAAGCTTACCGTTATATCACCTGTTGCCGTACCTTGATTTGCCCAAGTCACTGTGAAATCACCATTATCCTGCATCGTTGTGGTTATATCAGACACAGTCGTATTCAAATCATAGTTAACTGTGGCAGGTGTGCCTTCTACGCCATCTGCGCCAACAGCAACCACTTTAATCGTGCCTGATTTGGAAGGTAGTTTTTTAATGTAAAATACATCATCATATTTTCCACCCACATAGACATCATTTACATAAATATTGTATTGCTTCACTTGATTGTAGTTAGAATTAAGGTTCCATTTGAGGATCATTTCATTAGTATCGGTAAAAGCTTGTGCAATTTGTAAGCCAGTAGGTGCGGCAGGTGTAATGGCAGAACCATCATAAATCCGAAGCTCACCTATATTGATTTGATAATTAGCCGAGCCTGCTTGATCTGGCTTAAATACAAGGCCAAATGCAGCTAACTTTTTACCCGCATAAGCACTTAAATCTAGCTCCTTAGTGACCCAGTCATTACTTTGTTCTCCACTATTAGGGACAGGCACTTTGATCACTGAATTAGGTTGATCTGCAAACACAAGCCCAACTGCCATTTCTGATCCATCTGTAGCAGAAGTCTTGTTAAAGGCAATGGATAATTTTGAGTTATGATTGAGATCAAGCTCTGTTTTATATAATCGCAGGAAGTTTTCAGCATTTAAATTTCCTTGTACAACTAATGAACTTCCGCCTTGGTAGCCACCAATTTGTTTGTAGTTATAACGATTCGTACCTGATAGGTTATACTTTGGACCATAATCAAAATCAATCGTTAATCGGTTTCCAGTCGTATCCTGCCACCATTGCCACGTCACAGGCACATCCTGCAAGCTCATATTTGACCATTCATCCGAATTAGAAACGATCCCATTTTTGTAGAAGGACAGACCATGTCCCGTATTAAAATGGGTATAGAAATTGCGATTACCAATGACGGAGCGCTCTGTTATGACAGAAGCCATACCAGGCCAATAACGGTTATCTGCATACACATCTTGGACCGAATTGACAGACGGCTTAGTTGTGTTTTTAGGATTCACATTTGGCCCTGACCACCATAATTGCTCTCTAAGATGTGTCATCCATTGATAAGCATTATCTGTACGGCGTGAGCTTGGCCACGGTAGATTCATATCCTCATCGAGTCCAGCATGAACAAAATCAGCGCCAAGTGTACTTAAGCTGAGCTGTGGAATGCCATTTTTTAATTTATTGCTAAGCGCAGTGCCATTTACACTTGAGAAACGGTCACGTCCCGCCTCTAAGCCTGCAAAACCAACATCATACAGGTTATAATTTGTACCTAATTGTGCATTTAACTGATTTAAATATGAGGTTGCACTATTAATATGACTATTGCCTACGCCGTAATCAAAAAAGTACGAGTTAGACACCTTTTCTTTTGTTTGCTTATCTACCAAAAAGGAGATGTTGTTATCAGTAAACGTTCTAGTAAAAGTATTCGCGCCATTGTTTGTCGTTAATGAATCATACCACTGTACATATAAGCCACCTTGCTGCAAGGTCTTCATAAAGGCGATGTAATCAGGAATGTCAGCAACAGCGACATTAGGATTCATTTCCTCTTGATTTACAAAATAGCCGTCAAATCCAAAGTAGTTTGCCATTTCGATCAACTTCTCTGCCACAGGGAAATTCCCTTGATCGTCCTTTACAAGCATCTGCTTATAAGTCTGCTGTCCTCGATCATTGTTGGAGAAAAAAATGCCAGCTAGCGATTTCACTCCATTTTTGTGCGCCGCATCTGTATACGTTGGGTTAGGAATGTTTAACATCCCAAACTCAAACCACTTTTGCTGCCAATCCTTTTGCGCTACATCATCATAATATTGTGGAGGGGTATACGCGGTTGCTGTACCATGCCAATAAGAATAATAGTCGATATATTGCCAGAAGTTAAAATGGTATTGGGCAAATTTATTCGTATACGGTGCATTTTCAATAAATGCATTCCCGTAATCTCCTGCAACCATCATCATTTGCGTGGATGGCGTTAAGGATGGATTCGCTTGTGTTGCAGCAAAAGGCGAAATTCGTTGCTGTAACGGTACTCTTGATCGTAATAGTTCTGCATCAGGATCAGTTTGAGGGCTCCAATTTGCAATATGATTACTAGTATAGCCATGGACACTAGGTTGGTTCACACCATGAGCGCTTTCTCCTTTAAATGGCCACGTATCCCCAGCAAGGGCTGTCGGCGCCAAAAGAGCTGTTAGCATAGTAACTACAACTGTAATGGTTGCATATTTAGTTACATATTTAGGCTTAACCCTCACTTTTCTATGCGACTTTTGTTTCTTATAAATGTTGTCCACTCTCCTCTTCGTGATTGTAAACGCATTCATAAATAGGTATAACGCCGTTTCGCTAACTTCTCCCTCCTTTACTTTACTTATTTTCGATCAAAACCAATCTATCGTATATCTGTGCTTTCAAATAGAAGATAAATTAAAGATAAAGTTGAAGAATTAAAGATTTAGTTTATTTAAATCGGCTCTATTTAGAAATTATTACTTAACAACGACTGGAGGCTGGTAGCTACGCTCCAGAGAGTTCTTGCGATTGTTGTTAAAATCATCTTCCTTGTATTGAAGTATATTTTTAGATAGAAGATGATTTTAAGAGACAACCTTAAGAATCTCTCTGTCTCTTCGCTAGTTTGGGTTAGCAGTCAAGCACTGATTTCAAGATTGAACCTTTAAATCTCTACCTTTAACCCATACGTTTAAGAGATTTAGCTCATCATCCAGCATTAAAATATCCGCCCTTTTCCCTGCCTCTATCGATCCGATTAGGTGATCTAATCCAAGTGATCTGGCTGGCGTTAGGCTTGCTACTTTTGATGCTTCTTCGATGGATAGATTAGCTTGCTTCACAAGGAAACGAAAACCTTCGATCATCGTTAATGTACTGCCAGCTAATGTGCTTGGATTATCGGTAAGGGTCGCTTTCCCCTCTAATACTGTAACAGGAAGGTCTCCAAGCATATATGTTCCATCACTTAAACCTGTTGCAGACATGGCATCGGTAATTAATAGCAGGTTAGCTTCATTTTTAATGCCTGCAAGTAACGAGACCATAGCTGGGTGCACATGAATTCCATCCGCAATAATTTCTGCAGAAATACGTTTATCGGTTAAAATTGCACCTACTGCCCCTGGTTGACGATGGTGTAACGGGGTCATCGCATTAAACGTATGCACGGCATGGTTTAAACCTACATCTATAGCTGCAGTGACTTCCTCATAGGTTGCATCTGTATGTCCAAGTGCTGCTGTAATATGATGGTGGCGTAACCACTGGATCGCTTCCTTTGCTCCTTCACGTTCAGGTGCTAATGTCACTTGTCTGATTAAATTAGGGTACCGAGCTTCCCATTCCTGTAGCCAAGTCACTGTTGGAGGTACGATATGCTGTGGATTTTGTGCGCCACACCACTTTGGACTAATAAATGGTCCCTCTAAATGAACACCTGCAATTTGGGCATAACTCATTCCCTCATGGATATAGTTATTCACTTGGGCTAAAACGGAATCAATTGCTTTTTTGGGCGCAGTCATGGTTGTTGCTAACATCGTGGTTGTGCCATGCTTACTATGGAATTTTGTAATAGCATCTAATGCCGTTTTATTACTATTCATAAAATCGTATCCTGCACCACCATGAACATGCACGTCAACAAAACCTGGAATGAGCAAATTATCTTGTTGATCCTCAATTGTCCATTTATGATATTGGGCTGGGAGGTTTTTATATTCCCCTACATAAGCAATATGTTCCCCTGAAAATGCAATGACCCCTTCGGAAATCAGTCCTTGTGGTGTCAATACTTGACCTAATAGTAATTTACTTATCATTTCAGCCATTTTCCTGCTCCTTTATCCACCAAAACCATCACATTGTGATGACTTTGTAGCAATGATGCGGGGCATTCAGTTGTAATTGGCCCCTCCACAGCGCGATAGATCGCCTCCGCCTTTTCCTCTCCTCGTACGAGTAAAACAATTTGTTTTGCCTTCATGATGCTTCCAATTCCCATGGTGATTGCTTGCTTCGGTACTTCATCTATACTGTTAAAAAAACGAGCATTAGCCTGTCTAGTCTCTTCAAGCAAATCTACCACATGTGTCTTGCTCGTTAAGCTTATATCTGGCTCGTTAAAGCCAATATGTCCGTTACTGCCAATCCCAAGCAGTTGTAAATCAACGGGACCCAGATCCTCAAGCAGCTTCTCATAGCTTTCACACTCTTGCTGTAGATTCTCCGCATTGCCATTAGGTACATAGGTATTATTAATATCAATATTTATATGATCAAATAGATGTTGGTTCATAAAGCTACGATAGCTCTGGGAATGACCAGATGGCAGACCTACATATTCATCTAAATTAAAGGTCGTGGCTTTAGCAAAGTTCACTAATTTTTTACGGTACATCTCAATTAGCTCAGCGTATACACCTAAAGGTGAACTGCCTGTAGCCAAGCCTAAAACGGCTTTAGGTTTACTTTGCAATAAACTCACAATCAGTCCAGAACCCGTCCTAGCAAAATCATGGTCATTTTCAAATTTCATAATGTTCATTTAGAGGAACCTCCTTTTTTATGACGATAGTGCTGTACGTTAACATAGGATTGCTCTAATTTAGGAATGTAATCCTTAAATCTCATGCTTACCATCCCCGTAAACAAAATATCAATAATATGTAGCTGCGCAATTCGAGAGGCCATATCCCCTCGGCGCATCCCTTGCTCTAATGAAGAAGAAAACAAAGGAATATCCGCAAGCGAGGCTAGCGTGCTACTTCCATAAGACATAATTGCCACTGTATTAGCGCCACTTGCTGCGGCACAACGAAGAGCATCAATCGTTTCTGGCGTTTCTCCAGAATATGAAATAGCGAAGGCAACATCTCCCTTTCCTAATGAGGATGCCGAAGTAATTTGCATATGTGAATCTGAAAAAGCAGTACAATTTACCCCAATCCGAATGAGTTTCTGATAAAAATCTTGAGCAACAATCGCTGAGGTGCCCATCCCATAGAGATCTACCCGTTTTGCTTCACACAACAATGATACTGTGGCTTCTAACCGTTCAATATTAAGTAATGAGGTTGTATCTCGAATGGAGGCAATATGATTACTTTGCATCGCCTCTACAATGGTAGAAATTTTATTACCCGCAATAATGTCCTGATAAGCAGGAGTACCTGACATGCTCTCCAGTTCTCCGCTGGCAATCTCGGCTGCTAACTTCACCTTAAAATCAGGAAAACCCTTAAAGTGAAGCTCTTTGCAAAAACGCGTGATCGTTGCCGGACTTACCCCACAAAGCTCAGAGAGCCTAGTGATTCCCATTAAGACAATTTCAGTAGGTGACTCTAAAATATATTGGGCTATTTTTTGTTCAGTGGAGGAAAGGCTCGACTTTTTAGACTGTAATGTACTCAAGATTGGGAGCATAGTTAGCACCTCGGCTTAGATATATGAAAATTATTTTATAATTATCAATAAAATTAAGGAAAAATATTTTCTAACTAAGCATAAGCTAAAACAGATTACAGTTCAAGTCAATCGTACAAAAGTTACATTTTGAAAGAAAATGCGTAATAAATCGTTAAAATACTTCATTCCTTTAATAAACTGTGACAAATATCTCAATCTCTTAAAACAGTACTCAATTATAATGGACAAGGAACTTATTTTTGATTATAAACTTGGGGGCATAAATATATGGGGTTTGCAAAAAAAATTACAATCACAGTAATTAGCATCCTAGTACTCGTGGGGGGCTTAATTGGTGTATTCAGCTATTCAACAGCGTATCGGCAGGTAGAAAAATCTGTTGGGATCGAAACGGTAGGCTGTGCGAACATTACAACTGGATTAGTGGATCCAAAAGATATTGAAGAGCTTGCTAGTGGTAAAACAGATAAATTAAAGCAGGTTGAAGAACAATTAAACTGGACGGTTGCTCATAAGTCCTTATTCAAAGAGGTTTTTATTTTATCGCTTGACGGTAAAATTGTCGCTGCGGATAAGAATATCAAACTACGTGGTTACAAAGCAGGGGATGACTTTTATTTTGATTCAAAAGCAAAAAAAATGATTATGGATATGAAGCATCCTGATTACACCTCTACATACACTTATGATAATGTGAAGCTGTTGACAGGGTATGCCCCAATTTTTAAAAACAATGATTCTAGCCAAGAAATTGTTGGGCTTATGGCAATTAACTTTGATGCCTCTATTATTTGGGATCGTACTTGGGAAATCATTACTTTACCTTTCATTATAGGTGCCGCTGTATTTTTGCTAGCTGCAATTGCATTGTATTTCTTTATTCATCATATGGCTTCACCGATCGAGAAGCTATCCAAGCAAGTTAAGCAAATTTCTCATGGTGATTTAACGATCACGCCTTTACGTTTGAACCGTAATGATGAGGTGGGTCAACTATCTAAAGACTTTGGCGTAATGACCGAAAACTTAAGACAACTCATACTTAAAATTAGTGAAACATCAGAACAAGTATCCTCTTCTGCTCATTTGTTGTCCACAACGACAGAACAAACAGGAAAAGCGGCTCACCAAACCGTACAGGTAACTGAAGAATTAGCCGCAGGTGCAGAAAAACAGCTCATGAATTTACAGCATGGAACGGATACTTTAAATGAAACGACACAGCATATAGATACGATGGTAGAGAATGCTAGACATGTTACTGAAAGTGCGCAATATGCTTCTACCACAGCGCAAGAAGGCTCTGCATCACTGCAACAAAGCATTGATCAAATGAACATTATGGAGCAAAAAATAGTGACACTTTCTCATAATATTGTTGAGCTAAGCAGTCACTCCCAAGAAATTCATAATATAGTAAATGTGATTACAGATATTGCTGCGGAAACACAGTTGCTCGCGATTAATGCAGCAATTGAAGCCGCTCAAGCTGGTGAGCATGGTGGAGGTTTCTCCGTTGTTGCTGCCTCTGTACGTAAGCTGGCAGATCGTTCTAAAGAATCAGCAAACCAAATCCGTCATTTAATTGAATTTATTTTAAGTAAAATGGAAGAAACCGGAGAAACGATGGAATGGACAGCCAAAGAGGTTGCACACGGCACACAGCTTGTACGTGATGTAGGCGGTTCTCTGCAAAGCATCGAGCATTCGTCAAAAACTACAGCAACCGCGATGGAGGAATTAACATCAACTGTAACTAAGGTGCATACGAATGCTACCTCCCTTGTCCAAGCCATTGATGAAATTGTGCTCCTTGCTAATCATGCTTCAGACGGTACACATAGCATGTCCGCCGCATCTGAGGAGCAGCTTGCCGCGACCCAAGAGGTCGAGGCTTCCGCCAACTTCTTGTCAGGCTTAGCGGACAAGCTTCGTTTGTTAGTGAAGGAGTTTCGAGTTTAGAGGCTTATCAATCTAATTAAGTAAATATATAAAATAGCGCATATTCTTCAGCTATTAGGACTGGTTTTATAGCTGAGAGTTGCGCTATTTTTTAATTTTATTGATTTATAATTAACTAGCCCATTATTATCGGTAACAAAGCGACTATCGCCGTTAATAGAATTAAATTTCTTTTTGTTTTTACTTCTAAAATAAGTCTTTTGGGCTGATACCAACCCCGATAGCGATACCATGCAGAATGTATTAAAAACAAGAGAAGACTATCCTTAATGAAAAAGCTAAATACATATCCCTGAGGGTTGACACCAACCAAAGGGTAATACTTCAAATCTAATGTCCACAAAATAATTAAGCCCAAAATATAAAGACATAGACTTATTGTTAAATCAAAAGCGAATCCAATATAATTTTTAATCTTATGTATTATTTTCGCCCCCCTATTGTTAAAGTTCCTTTTTTATTTGTTCCCAGTTACTCTCATTCCTTTTTTAATAAGTTATATAACAATCATTACAATACTTATCTTTAAGTATCTTACTAATCTCTCACTTACTGCAAAAACAACCTAATAGTTCATTTATTTTGAGCTATCATAACTATCTAGCAAGTTAAAATCATCCAGATCATAAATTTTATTTTGCGAAATTAACTGATTCATCCCTCTTATATACAAGCCTATAACCTTACCATCCTTTTTTTCTAAAAAGTGAACATGTCTAGTCTCTCCTTATCAAACACATCATGTAAATAAATAATATTTAAGATTTCTTTTTGGTTGAAAAAATAATCAAATTTTTTTATGAAAGATCTTATCTAGTTATTCATATTCGTCTGAATGCTCCAATCTACCTCAGATTTCTCCATTCATTCCTTTATTATAATACTTCACTTAGCATTCTGTATAACCCTCTTAGAACACCTTACCTTATCAAAAAAAGGCTGACGCCAATGTTCATTGACGCCAACCTTCTATCTCAAAAATTTAACTTAGTTAATCAAACCTATTCCAATTATTTAGCTAAATAAGCATTTAACATCCATCTGTGCTTGTCTAGTGCGGACACGATGCCTAACAACAAGTCAGCTGTTGCTTCATCATCTGCTTGCGTCGCAGCTTCCATACCTTGTTTTAGTTCATCTGTAATGCTCTCGAAATCAGCAACAACACTTGCTACCATTTCTTCTGCACTTTCTCCGCCTTTAGCTTCTTTAATCGTTGCAAGGTCTAAGGATTCCTTCAAAGTAGATACAGGAGAGCCGCCGATTGACAATAGACGTTCTGCAATTTCATCCAAGTATGCTGTAGCTTCGTTATATAATTGCTCAAATTTCTCATGAAGGGTAAAGAAGCCTGTCCCTTTCACATACCAATGATAATGATGAAGTTTAGTATATAGAACTGTCCAGTTAGCTACCTGCAAGTTTAATTTGGTATGAAGCGCCTGCTCAGTTGGTGTTGCAATATGATTTGCCATTTTAAAATCCTCCAGTTCATATTATAATTTTAGATTACTCTCTTTAAATTTAGACTAAATCTAAATTTGTTAAACTTATAATACCACTTTCTGCCCTACCATGCAATGAATATTAGATGAAATTGTCATGAATTCATTTATAACAACATCTTAACGCTACAGCAAGTTTGTGCATCTTTGCTAATTTGTATGCAAGGTAAGCAAGCGTGGCATTATCCTCCATTTGAAAAAAAGAACCAGCGTAAGCGCCAGTTCTTCTGTTGTAGTTATAACTTATCCAATTTTTCAGTGATTGAATCAACCTTTATAAATTCGTCATAAATCTGATGAAATCAATTCTAATGAGATCAATCGATCAATCTTTACGAATTTGTAGTTTAAATTGCTCTAAACTCCGCTCCAGTTGACGCAAGCCATCTTCTACAATTTTTCGATCTACGCCTTCTTGTACCGCTTCATATTTTGGCTGGCGTTGATATGCCTTCTTTTCTTCCTCTGCATAAGCTTGACGACGCTGGATTTCTTTATATTTGTCTAATAAATCCGTAATTATATCGTAGAAGCGCTCATAATCAACGATAATATCATCGAGAAAACGATCCACTTCCTCCTTTTCATACCCACGCATCTTTACGTCAAAATCTTTTTCATGAATGCTAAGTGCATCCATTTTAATACCAAGTTGTTTAAATAAACTTTTTTGATCCTCTAATTTACGCGAATAATCATCCTGCATAAATATCCCTCCGTACTATCTTGAAAATCACCTATGTTGCTTTATATACTCTACCACAATATTTGAGCTTTTTCGATCCCACATCAGAAGTTGAAACCAAAACCATGATCTAGGCATATGCTATGTCATCAAGCAATAAAGGAGCGAATGGCATGGATTCTTACAATCTATGGATTATTATCGTGATTGGGCTTGCATCAAATCTTGATAATGCAGGTGTAGGCATTGCCTACGGCGTTCGGAATATTCGTATTCCTTGGTATTCTAACCTCACTATTTCCTTCATTTCTTTTTTAGCTACGCTCGTTTCAGGATTATTTGGAAATTGGATTTCCACTCATATTCCAGTCTGGATTAGCCACCTTATTGGAACTGTTGTTATTGTTTCCGTTGGGGTGTGGGTTTTATTACAACCACTTGCAAATCAAATCCGATCACGTCATAACAACACCAACAATTTTACTCATTTTATCAGTAACCCAGAAAAAGCAGATAAGGATCAATCTCAATCGATTAGCTTACCTGAGTCCATCTTGTTAGGAACAGCACTTGCGATGAATGCGTTAGCTGGTGGCTTTAATGCAGGAATCACCTCGTTAAACATTTGGTGTACCTCACTAGCGGTTGGCGTCATTAGTTATGTTTTGCTGTGGGCATGTGCAGCATTAGGTGCAAAATATATCGCAGAGCGTTTTGGCAACGTAGCAACTGTAATCTCTGGTTTATTATTAGTTTTAATCGGCATTAATCAAATGTTTTAGCATTATGCAACTGTGGTGGGCGGCTATAACCTAGAAATTGTACTTTGCCTAAATGGAATTATAACTACATGGCCTCCTACCCAGCATCACTAAATGTTTTGAAAATTTTAATATTGTTCCTATTTTATTACTTTTTTTCATGTTTAAATCATCTATAATAAAATTAGCCGATAAAATAATTCGTTACTCCTAGATATATCTACGTACAAAGTCGGACTAAAACCAAACGAAAGCAGGAGATTTTTACTATGATTTGGTTGTCCAATTATGAAAAAGAACTAGATCTCGCCTTCAACCAAGCAGCACAAATCTTGAGTACCCTACCACCAAGCTTTAACAAACAGGCCTTAGAATACTTGGATAAATTCCATGCACTTAAACACAAACGTTCAAAAAATTACATTTGTTACTTACTTCCTTATTGGCTACAAAATTATTTTAATGTGAATATGACAGCTACACGTGACTTTGCAGTGGCTAACATTTTTGGCATGATGTATTACCATTTAATTGACGAAATTATGGACCAGCCTATAAAGCCTTCTAAATACCAATTACCGTTAGCCGATTTAATTTACTTGGAGTTTCACACAATTTATAGTAAGTATTTCCCCTATGATTCGCCATTTTGGTCTTACTACAAACAATACATAGTCGAATGGGCCGAAGCAGTTACAGAGGAAAGCGAGCATGATTATTTCCAGACCGATCCGATTCTACTTGCTCACAAGGCATCCCCTGTAAAAGTAGCGATTGTAGGCTCAATGTTTGTAACGCACTGTACAAATAGCACATTGATTGTGCAGATCGAAGACGCAGTTGATTTGGTATTGCTAACACTACAAATGCTAGATGATTATGAGGATTGGGAAAAAGATTTGAAAGAGGGTAGTTACAATTGCTTGCTTTCGATGATACAAGCAGAGCTTAATATCCCTCAAAGTCGGAGACCTAATGTAGAAGAAATTAAACAAGCGTTATTTGTCCAAGACATTCTTGTGAAATATGCAGAGATTGCGGTTAGCCATCATAAACAGATCATAACCATTCAGCAATATGCACCAGATCTCATTTTATTTCATAAGTTTTTATTTGAAAACCTTACTGAAGCAGGATCACAAATCGCAAAAGATCGTTTATTGTTACAAAGTGGTGGTTTATCATATTTGATTGCTAAAAATAGATAAAATTGCTAGAAACGTGCTACAAAATGTGATATACTTTCCTTGTCAATATTAACTTATAAGTTATAGAAAGGGTGATTTTTATGACAACAGGTACCCTACTACACAACGAAGTTATTCAAAGGGCATGGCAAGATCCGAGTTTCAAAGCAAGGCTATTAGAAAATCCAAAAAAAGTTTTACAGGAAGTTTTAGGTGTTATTTTACCAGACCACATCACTGTGAAAGCCGTTGAAGAAAATTCAGATGAAGTATATTTTGTTTTACCCCAAAATCCCTCTGAGGTTATGAAATCAGAAGTAAAGCCCCAAGCAGTATGGGGCGTTTAGGTTAAATATTTAGGTAGGTACTGTAGAGGGGAAACTGATAATTACTTCAGTACCTACCCCCAATTTACTTTTGAACTGAATAGTTCCACTCATCACTTCAATAATCCGCATCGTGACCATTAATCCTAATCCGGTCCCTTTTGTTTTGTTTGAGAAATAGGGCTCTCCCAATCTAGCTAATACATCCTCACTCATACCTTCTCCATTATCTTTGATATGAATAAAAATACGATTTTTATTTTCGTACGCCCAAAGCTGAATATCGCCTTCATCATGTAATGATTCAATACTATTTTTTATTATATTCACAAACGCTTGTTTGAATTTAGAGGAATTACCAATAATGTATAAATTCCTCGGAATGTTTACTGTAATATTACCGCCTTGCAGATTCGCCATTGGAATGAGAATCCCTTCAATATGAATAAATTCATCTAAAATATTTAAGGTCGTATTTTTCCCAACCTCTGGTTTTGCAAAGGTAAGGAAATCTGTAATAATCCCAGATGCACGATCCAATTCATCTAAAGCCATATTTAAATACACTTTATCGGAATTCTCTTGCTTCTCAGCAACCAATTGAAGAAACCCTCTTGTAACCTGTAAAGGATTACGTACTTCGTGTGCAACAGATGCTGCTAACTCACTAATGATCTCCATCTTCTCTGAACGCTGTAGTTCATTATTAAACAGTTCAAGTTGTCTAGAATATTCAACAACTCGACGATGGTTTTCAGCAAACTGTCTTCCCAAAATAATGATCAGTGAGGTCAAAAAGCTTAATACTCCCCACTTCCATAAAAATAAATCATAATACCCTGATCTAAAATAAAACCATATTAATTCTCCTACACCTAAAATAGCAAGAATCATAAATCCTATCGCAAATATAATCGCATCTTTATTTCTTTGTAATACATACACAACAACTGAGCTTATTAAAATAATAAATTGAACAATCATAATATAACCAACTAAATTTGCTGATATGATTCTGTAAATTGGATATATTTTATAATTAGACAGTTCATTTATTATCATTAAAAATATACAAAGCGTAAAATAAAAAACTTGAAATTGTCGCAATTTTTTTGTAATTGATTTATAACCTTGTCCAAATGTGCTTTCAAAGAAAATAGTAAACGCAGGTAATAAAATATATAATGACATATCAAATAATGCAACATATAGCTTGCCATATTTCTCATACATTGTGTACAGAAAAGGATTATATGTGATCATAATAATACCACTACAAAATATTAGTGCACATAATGAAATCCAGCTCTTTTTATGAACCGTATTCAAGAAAAATGAACAACACAACATAATAATAGAAATAAAGATAAGTGCTGAACCTAAAATATAATCTGCATTGCTACTATTAATATACACATGTTCCAATTGAAAGTAGTCACCCACGATGATCTGATCTTGGATTCCAATTCTATTTTTGGACTGTAATCCTAAATAAAAATAGTCATCATTCCCATTGTTGGCCAGCGGCACTAACACTTTAACAATTTCATAATTGAAATCTCTATTTGCCTCGTATAGTATTTTATCTTCGTATTTTATTACAACATGATAGCCGTATATTTTCTCAAAAAGTATAGCCATAGAGTTGACATCAATATCTGGGATTTTAATGCGAATCCATTGTGAGGAATCTCCATAAGGTTTGTTGAACTGAGCCTTTTTTGTACTATATTGCTCCCAATCAGGTAAACCCTCTAGTTGTGCCTTGCTAATGTTTACATCAAATTTATCTACCCAAGTCATTTCTATTTGATCTATAACATGATGTTCTACTGGAGCAGAACTTGTATTCTTTAATAAGTCCCAATAAAAAATAATGGTTAATACAACCACAATCACAATCGAAGCTTTATAAAAAGCTTTCATTACTTCAGCACCCCTGCCAATAAAATATTAGGATCGTGTAAACTTCAATATCACTGTCCAAATCACCTTTAATTAATTTCAAACCTTAGATGCAGTGTATGCCTGCTATATATTATGTTAACGTGATTTATTGATTAATTTTGCTAGAAAGAATATGTAATGTTGGAAATATACGAATAGGTTACTATACTAGCATAAACGCGAAAGGCAGGTGCGACAACAAAATTATTTATTTTTGTACTGAAAATCATTAGAAATGAGACAAAATATAAACAAATAGGCCGTCGCTACATATCGCAACAACAGCCTATATTAAATTTGTATTGGATTTAGTTGTAATTTAATGAGGCGAGTTGATTATTCCCCCCACACCTCTTTTGCCGTCTCTACCACTAACTTAATTTTGTCCCATTGCTCTTCCTCTGTTAAAATATTTCCTTCTTCTGACGAAGCAAAACCACATTGTGGGCTTAGACAAAGCTGATTAATATCTACGTAGTTAGCTGCTTCTGCGATACGCGCCTTTAACATTTCTTTACTTTCCAAGCCACCATGCTTAGTTGTAACAAGCCCTAAGACGACCTGTTGGTCTTTAATATATTTTAGCGGCTCAAAGCCACCCGAACGTTCGTTATCATATTCAAGGAAAAAGCCATCGACCTTAACTTGTCCAAATAACTGTTCTGCGACAGGCTCATAACCACCAGAAGCAAACCAAGTTGAATGCAAATTACCACGACAGACGTGAAGCGTAATGACCATATCGTCAGGACGATTAGCAATGCTCTCATTTAACATTTGAACATAATCCTTCACTAATTGATCTGGATCATAGCCCTGAGCCTTTAAGTGGATCCGATGTCTGCTGCTACACAAATTCCCCCATGCTGTATCATCTAATTGTAAATATCTACACCCTGCATCGTAAAAATCCTGGATGGCAGCTTGATATACTGCAACAATATCGGCTTTAAATTGCTCGGCGCTATCATAAACCTTATTGCCATGCTGTAAGCTAACAAAATGAAAAAGGCTTGGGGAAGGTATCGCAAATTTTACAGGATAGTCTCCTGCAAGCTGGCGTAGCTGTTTAAAATGAGCCACCATCGGATGTGTCTTATAGGTCAATTTGTCTACAATTTCAAAGCTTTGAGGTTTTGTTTGCATCCCTGCTACACTAACCGTTTGCTTCATTTCTACCTTTTGTGTTCCTCCAATTCCCCAGAAGAAATCGAGATGCCACCACGATCGGCGAAATTCACCATCAGTAACTGCCAACAGTCCCATTTCCTTTTGCTTCTTAATTAAGGCTGAGATGTGTTCATCTTCTACTTCTGTTAACTGAGCTTCACTTAGCTGTCCTTCTTCAAATAACCTGCGTGCATGCTTAAGCTCGATCGGTCGCAAAAAGCTACCTACAATATCATATCTAAAGGGCGGGATACTTCTAGGCTTCGCTTGACTAAAGTCGTTCATAATTACCTCCCATTATTACAGCAACCAATAATTATAATTAAATTGTACTTCTGTTACAATATCATTCAAAATATCAATATAACGCTTGGCAATGTCACCAAGTTGAATATCTTTGTGGGCAATCCAGCCAATCGTTGCAGCTTGTTCAATTAAAAGTGGGATCGATCTCAACTCTGAACCCGTTAAATCCGACGTTAGCAGGCCTGTCCCAATCGTATATCCTTGTGTACCAAGTAAAATATCCCGTAATGTCGCACGATCACTCACCTTTATACTTCTAGCGGGTTGAACCGTACGTACAATTTCCTCAATAAAATTAAGGGAATGTTGCTCTCCTTGCTCAAAAGACAAATACGGATAAGGAGCGACATCCTCCATCGTTAGTTCTTCCTTATCAGCCAAAGGATGTTGTGAGCATACATAAATATGAGGACTTGCATTTAATAATGGTGTAAATTTCAGGTGATGGTCACTAAAAAGCTTGTTCATCACTTTGGCATTTTGTTCATTAATATACAACACACCAATATCACTACGTAAGGAACGTACATCCTCGATGATATCAAGGGTACGTGTTTCCCGCAAAACGAGGTTGTATTCCTCTGCGTCATAGCTTTGGAGCAAACGCACATAAGCATCAACGACAAATGGGTAATGTTGTGTGGACATAGAGAACTGAACCCCTCTAAATTGCTCCCCTTTATATCGGCTTTCCATAAATTCCATCTGTTCAATCACTTGTCTTGCATAACCAAGAAATTCAATCCCTGCCTCAGATGTAATAATTCCTCGATTGCTACGTTCAAAAATAACGATACCTAGCTCGTTTTCTAATTCTTTAATTGCGTTGGAAAGACTAGGCTGCGAAATAAACAAACGTTTGGCTGCCTCGTTCATTGAACCACAATTTGCAATTTCAATAGCATACTTTAATTGTTGTAAAGTCACAGCATCACCTTCTCCCTTACATATAAGTCTGAAAACATCCGAACACAATTTCTGCCTGATTGTTTTGCTAAATATAATGCTTGATCCGCCATATCTATCAGTTTATCGGAACTAATTTGTGGATAACAAGCAATCCCAATAGAAATGGTAATATGAATCAGTTGTCCATCAGATAAAACAAAATTATAGTTTTCCACTGCCTGTCGTAACTGCTCCCCAATGTCATTCGCTTCTGTACTTGTATAGCGATTCACAATCACTACAAATTCTTCTCCACCCTTACGAGCGATGAGATGATCAATGTTAAACTGCTTCTTTAAAATGTTAGCTAATGACGTAAGCACTTTATCCCCTGCTGGATGTCCATACGTATCGTTAACACGTTTGAAATGATCAATATCCAGTAACAGCACACTAAAGTAACTTTTCTCTTCAATTGCGTTTGTAATCGTTTTTTGCATCTGACCATCAAACGCTCTTGAATTGTACAATCCCGTCAAAAAGTCTCGTTCCGCATGCTCTTGCATTAACCATAAATGATCATCAGAACGTTTTAAATATTGCAACATAGAACGCGTAAATAAGCCAGAAAGCGAAAATACACTTTCATAAATGATGATAATTTCTATGGTGAAATCCTTAGAAATCAATGAAAACACAATACTTGTAGACAGCACAGAAGCAGATAATGCAGCGAGCCATCTCCACAATTCGAAGCGTGAGCGATGAAGCATCAGAACTCCAACAACTAAAGCAACCATAATATTAATGAAGGCTGCAAGGGAAACGAGTAATCCATTTGTGAAAAAAAATAGGCGGTAAACAAAAATAATGATTGATGTAACGATTGCACCTGGAAACCCAGTTAAACATGCTGAAACCAAAATCGGAAGTTGCCTAAAATCGGTGATCCACCTATCATGAATCGGGAAGGAAAAATGCATGAGGATAACGCCAAGAAAACCTAAAAAAACACCAATCACATATCGACTCATTTTCTTGGACCTATGTTGTGAGACCAAATATTTCGTACGAATTAAGTTTCCAAAAAATAAAAATGCAGTTAACATCGTAAAGTTGTTTATAAAGCTTTGAAACATTTATGTCCCTCACATTGTGCAATTTTTTTTAGCATATCACAAAAAAGATATATTAGAGTAAATAATTATAGAAAAATCAAAAAAGCAAATAAGATCGTGAGTGCTTATTATGTATAAGATCGTCATGGATCATGTTATAATGTGTTTTGAAAATTAATTATTGTAAAGGATGAGAATCATGAGTCAGGATACGGCTCACGCTTCCACAATCGAGGATCCCGCACAGTTATGTCTGCTTGCGGGTAAAATTATGCTACAAAGTGGAGCTGAAACCTACAGGGTTGAAGATACAATGGCACGTATGGCTAATGCAATGGGCATTGCCAATTGCCAAACCTACGTTACACCAACAGGAATTATGTTTCAATTAGAAGAAACTGGCGTAGCAAAGCTTATTCGCATTGCAGAACGCACAACAGATCTACAAAAGGTAGCAGCCGTCAATGACGTTTCCCGCAAATTAAGTAGTGGGGTCGTGTCATCGCTTACAGCTCACCATATGCTAATGGAAATTGAAGCAGCCAAGCATGCTTATCCCGTTTCTATCCAAGTCGCTGGTGCAGCCATTTCAAGCGGTTGCTTCACGCTTATGTTTCAAGGTGGGTATATCGACTTCTTACCTAGTGTATTAAGTGGAGGATTGGCTTTTGCAACGTTTATTGCTTTTCACAAACTCGTTAAGGTGAAGTTTTTTGCTGAATTTACTGCTTCTTTTCTGCTAGGCTTGTTAGCTATGCTACTTGTTCACATTGGAATCGGCAAAGAACTGGATAAAATTATTATCGGCTCAGTCATGCCTTTAGTTCCTGGCTTATTAATTACGAATGCAGTAAGAGACTTAATGGCAGGACATCTTGTATCAGGTTTATCTCGTGGGGCAGAGGCATTTTTGACTGCTTTTGCGATCGGAGCTGGCATCGCCGTGGGCTTTACTATTTTTTAAATAGAGAGGTTACGATTAAGAAATGACATTTATTGTACAGTTGATCACCAGCTTTATCGCCTCAGCCGCATTTGCGGTTTTGTTTAATGCACCTAAAAAAAGCCTTTTATTATGTGGCTTATCGGGTATGTTAAGCTGGGCTGCCTATATTTTATTAAAAACAGAAATGGATGCCATGTTTTCCATTGTGGCATCCTCCTTTATTGTTGGTATTGTAGGTCAAATCTGTGCACGTTATCAGAAAAAACCCGTCATTATTTTTAGTGTAGCAGGGATTATCCCCCTTGTTCCAGGCGGGCTTGCTTACGATGCCATGCGCAGATTTGTGGAAAATAACTATAACGAAGCAGTTCAATTAGCTGCTGGCGCTTTTTTGATGTCTGGTTCGATTGCGATTGGTTTAATTTTATCTGAAGTGCTTAATCAGATTATTACTCGCAAATTAGTTAAAAGATCACAGTAATTTATGGGGATCATTCCGATGATCTAGAGATTGAAGTGAGCATATATCTGACTTAGCTAACTTGGGAAAGTGGCTTAATTAGATATAAAGAGGATACTTCTTCCGCTCCTTCCTCTCCTACTATCTCTTCCCGCTCAGCTATTGGCTGAATCACCCATCCATAAGACAATACACTGGCTAAGCGTTGTTGCTCTTCTGAAGTCAAGGAAGCTTTAATATTAAACAAGCCATCCACCTCAATCAGCTCTACGGTTTTATGTAAAGCCACATCCACCCAAGAACGAATTCCACCTACAGTATTGAATTTAATTTGATAGCCTTGCTGAATAGCTTGTCTCAACTGTTCAGGTTGCTGCTCTGCAAGCTGCTGTAGTGGTTCATATTTAAATTCATATTTACTATGATCCTCTGGGAAATCACCATTCGTGATTTGTTCTATTAATTGTTCATTTGACCATCCTAAAGCACGTAAAGATTCCAACAATAACGCATCCCATTGAGATAGCCGTATCCGTTGTTCTTGGCTCATTACACTTCACTCCTGACATCAAGTAATAAATATATTATATCGGAATAGTATGATTAATCCTAGTCATATTAAAATATAGCTCTGATTTAAAAATTGAGCCATAATTAAGACATATTATTGTATCGTAGAGTTGAGGTGGAATTTATTATGATTTTTGTGTTTGATTTAGACGGGACCATTTGCTTTAAAGGACAGCCAGTCTCCGAGTTGATTCTAACTAAGCTTGAGCAATTAAAGGAGCATGGGCATGAGGTTATATTCGCTTCTGCAAGACCTGTGCGTGATATGTTGCCTGTCCTTCATTCTAGATTTCACCAGCACACTCTTATTGGAGGAAATGGGGCTCTGATATTTAAAAAAGGAGCAACGCTACATGCTGGGACATTTCAACCTGAATTACGTCACTTTTTAGAGCAATTACTAGCTGAACATCAAGCAACATATTTAATTGATTCAGACTGGGATTACGCATACACTGGTCCGTTAAATCACCCCATTCTGAATAATTTGGACACACATAAATTAGCAAAAAAAAGAGAGCTCCAACAATTAAAAAATATTGTAAAAATACTTATTTTAAGTGCAAATGATAGTGAGGCTCTCAAACAAAAGTTAGCAGAGCATGATATTATGGTTCATACGTATACTGATGAAAATCTGATTGATATTAGTCCTTCAGGGATAAATAAGTGGTATGCATTACAAAAAATAGGTATCCTTGAACAAAGCTATATTGCTTTTGGTAATGATATTAATGATATAACAATGTTTCAGCATGCAAAACAGGCAATCATGGTAGGTCATCATGACCACCTAGCACCTTATGCCTCCGCCAGTATACCTGCCAATGAGGAAAAAATTGTACAGCAAATTGATTTGATTTTAAATCAAGGCGTAACCTATATTACCTACACTTCACATCATCAGCAAATAGCTACCTCTGGCACTGATCAAATTGATTCTTTTTTGAAATCACAAAACAATGCCGAAAAGCGTAACATATTATTTTGCTTAGACAAGTTATTAGATCCTTATTACGGTTATCACTTACCTAATCATGATGAAATCACTTTAATTTTAGAAAAACATTTATTCGAGCGTCATAGTAAGGAAGTAAAAGAGGATATTTTACAGCTACTCACTGAGTATGCTACAAAACCATTGAGTTATTTGGCTGAGCATATTGAAAAAATAGAACCAGAGCTTCGGGAGGATGCTTTATACGGTATTCAGCTTAACCTAAATGAAATTGATATATAAGAAATGAGTGATCCTTTGCAATTAACGCTAAAGCAGCTTTTTGATAAAATGCTTACCCTGATGGGGCCCCAAGGCTGGTGGCCTGCGGATAGTAAATGGGAAATTATTTTAGGAGCAATCTTAGTTCAAAATACGAATTGGAACAACGTCGTTCGTTCACTTCATAATTTAAAACAATTAACGCAGTTTTCACCACAACACATCGCGACTTTGCCATTCCCTGTGTTACAAGATGCTATTACGCCAAGTGGTTTTTATAAAAATAAGAGCAGAGCAATCGCTGAGATGTATGCTTGGTTAAAGCAATACGATTTCGATTTGCACAAAATTAATCATACCTATAATGATCAGCTTCGGGTACAACTGCTGCAGATGTTCGGAATTGGGGATGAAACAGCGGATGTCCTACTCCTATATGTGTTTGATAGAGTGGAGTTCATTGCCGATAAATATGCACAAAAGTTGTTTAATCAATTGGGGATTCAGCAGTGCTCCGATTACAAAAAACTCAAGGCTGTCGTTGACCTCAAGACAGATTTTACATTAGAGCAGGCACAGGAGTTCCATGGTCTCATTGATGAATTTGGTAAATTATATTTAGGAAATAAAGATAAATGGGCTACCTCTTTTTTAAACGGGGATACCCTCTTATTGTAATAGCTAGACAGTGACAAGATGTGGCTTCAAGACTTCAACCAAAGGAGTGCTAACCAAATAAAATGATACAAGCCGTATTTTTTGATCTAGATGATACTTTATATGACCATCTTGCTCCGTTTCAAGGGGCACTTATGCAAACTTTGCATACTCCCGCAGATTTCCCCTATGAAAAAGCTTATCATCGTATGCGCTATTACAGTGATCTGCTCTCTGACCAGTTTGGTGGAACACCAACCACTGAACCAGAGCTAAGTCAGCTACGTCATGGGCGTTTTAGATCAGCATTAAAGGAATTTGGGCTTGATTTATCGGAAGAGCAGGCTGCTGCTGTGCAACAAGCCTATTATAATAAGCAGTTTGAGATTGAGCTGTTTACAGGTGCTAAGGAACTGATTGAAGCATTACAATCCGATTCTATTTTTGTTGGAATCATTACGAATGGTCCTCTGTCCCATCAGATGAAAAAAATAGAGGCGCTAAACCTCAAGGCATTTATTCCATTAGATGCAATCTTTGTGTCTGGGGATGTTGGTTATACAAAACCTGATATTGGTATTTTTGATCATGTTGCTAATAAAATAGAGCTAATACCTGCTTATTGCTATTATATTGGTGACTCTTGGCGTAACGATGTTATAGGTGCTCTTGATGCAGGTTGGAAATCGGTATGGTTTAATCATCGAAATGTACAGCCTGCGACTAATCACCGCCCTCATTTTGAAGTGAAAAGCTATGATGAGTTACATCATCTTCTAATTGAGCAGAAAAAACGTTAAAATAAAGGCTCAAAGGTAAAAAGCACACTGTAACATAGAAAGGAATTTACGATGATTATTAAACCTAGAACACGTGGATTTATTTGTACAACTGCACACCCAAAAGGTTGTGCCAAACAGGTAGAAGAGCAAATCAAATATGTGCGGTCACAGCCTACAGTAAATGGGCCTAAAAACGTACTTGTCGTCGGTGCATCAGCAGGCTATGGTCTTGCCTCACGCATCGTTGCTGCTTTTGGTGCAGGTGCAAATACCGTTGGCGTATATCGTCAAAGTACACCAACCTCTGGCAGAACAGCTTCGGCAGGCTGGTATAATTCGGCCGCCTTTGAACAAATGGCACAAGCACAAGGCTTAAAATCATACAGTGTAACTGGGGATGCATTTAGTGATGAGACGAAGCAAAAAACAGTTGAGCTTATTGCGAAGGAGCTTGGGCAAATTGATCTAGTCATCTATAGCGTCGCTACAGCACGCCGTACCAATCCAGCAACAGGTGAGACCTCTAATTCTGCCTTAAAGCCAATTGGGGAGCCCTATCAAAATAAAACCGTAAATTTCCATACAGGTGAAGTGTCGCAAGTCACGCTTGAGCCAGCAACCGAGCAGGAAATAAAGGATACCGTTACGGTTATGGGCGGTGAGGATTGGCAGCTTTGGATGGATGCCTTGAAGCAAGGTGGCGTATTAGCAGCAAATGCAACCACGATTGCGTTTTCTTATATTGGCCCTGCAATTACAACACCGATTTATCGTGAAGGAACGATTGGGCAAGCAAAGGAACATTTAGAGGCAACAGCTAGACATCTCCATACTGAATTATCCTCTGGTGGCGGTAGAGCACATGTTGTGATCAGTAAGGCTCTTGTAACTCAGTCCAGCTCAGCCATTCCAGTTGTTCCCCTTTACATTGCAGCATTGTATAAGGTGATGAAGCGAGAAGGTATTCACGAAGGTTGCATAGAGCAAATGTACCGCCTATTCTCACAGCATTTATATGCTCAAGGGACTACGCCAGTCGATGAAGCAGGAAGAATCCGCATTGATGATCTTGAAATGCGTGACGAGGTCCAAGCCGAGGTCGCGAAGCTATGGGAAGAAGTAAATTCACATAACATCTATGACATTACTGACCTTAAAGGCTATACACAGGAATTTTTCCAATTGTTTGGCTTTGAAACGGAAGGTGTGGATTACGAAGAAGACTTGGATACAGAGGTTTCTATTCCAAATCTAATCTAAGCTAATTTAATTTAGTGTAGTTTAATGAGACTGACACACTGAGCATGTATATTAACCTAAACTACTCTAAAAAAGCGTTAGAAACCTACAGAAGCTACCCCTAACAGGAGTAGCTTCTTCTTTATTACACCTTTTCAATATCTCTATTTTATATTCTCATAAAGATAACTCTTCAATTTAACTCTTTATTTCAATTTAAAAGTTCATTTTACCCATCTGCTTATACCGCACTCGTTAACTCCAGCTCTGTATCCTTGCGCTGATAAACCCCTTCATCCAACTCATTTTCAGACTTGGCAATCAATGTCGCAACCACCGTTGTACCCGTTGCATTTACCGCAGTGCGTCCCATGTCAATCAACGACTCTACAGCTACAACAAGTGCAATCCCTTCAAGTGGCAAACCAAGCGCTGTTAAAACAACGGTCGTAGAGATCGAAGCGGGTCCAGGTACACCAGCTACCCCAATGGATGAAATGACACTTACCACAACAATAAGAACATAATCCGTCACACTTAACGGAACGCCATACACGTTGGAAACAAATACAGCTACAATAGCAGGCCATATGCCTCCACAGCCATTAAAATTCATCGTTGCGCCTAGTGGTGCAACAAAGCTAGCAATACGAGAGGATACACCCACTCGCTTCGTTAAAACCTCAAGATTAACGGGAAGTGTAGCGTAGCTGCTTCTTGTAGAAAAAGCAACGGCAATCGTTGGATAAGCCTTTTTAAAAAATTGAAATGGATTTAGCTTGCCAACGCCAGAAATTAATCCACCAAAAACAAATACAAAATGGATAATGAGTGCAATATAGCTAACGATAATTAGCCAAATAAGTGGCTCTAACGTCTCCCAACCATAACGTGCTGCCATCGCCGCAATCAGAGCATACACACCATATGGCGTAAAGCGGAGTACGAATTTTACCACCTGATGTAAAACCTCTGTCAGAGAAGCAAATAGTGCCTTCACAGGCTCTACTGCCTCAGGCTTCTTCGCCCCTACCTTTACAATTGCAACTGCAATAAATAAACCAAATATGAGGATAGGTAGCACTTTGCCATTTGCTGCATCTTGAATTGGATTGTTAGGAAGCTGATCTAAAATAACCTGAAAAAAGCTTGGTATTTCACGCGCTTCAAACCCTTGAGGTGTACTCGCTTCAAACGAGCCAGCAGGATTAATGAGTAACGCTACAGTTAAACCAATAATAGCAGCAATCCCTGTTGTGGCTAGAAACCAACTAATCGTTTTAATTCCGATCTTTCTTAGAAACGCAATATTCGTAATTGAAATAATACTGTTCACGACTAAAACAAATACTAAAGGAATAACAATCATTCGTATTAAATTTACATAAATAGAACCAATCGTGCTTACGCCTTCAAACGCCCACGCAAAGGAATTGAACAACAAGCCCGCACCTAAGCCCGCTCCTAGCGCAATCATAACTCTTGTACCAAAGCCAACTCGCTTTTTAGCTAAGTAAATTAACCCCACAATTACAACCGCAGAAATAAGCAACGTAATCCAGTTATCTTGTAGAGCTGTTAATAAGTTGTTATTCATCTCTAGTACTCATCCCCTTACTTCTCCTAAATTATATACAATAAAACACATTGATTAACTCGGAAATAATATATAATAAAATATGTAAATGTGCAACATAAATTTTCTGATGTGACTCTATTTGTAAATTTTAATTTCCCACGCAATAAAAATAACCCTGCCCTAGCCGCAATAGCTTAGCAGAGTTACAAATTATAGATTTAAAAAATTACTGATTTAATTCATAATTTTTAGATTGTTGGCTGTTTATTTTTCGCTTTCATACCACTGCAAAAAAGCATCAGCGATTGCCTTACCTGCTATCCCATTTGGATGTGGGTCAAACTCTGAGCTCATAAAATGTGGCTGTTGCAAATGATCCAGTGGTACAGGTTGTGATAAAACTTGTGCAATATCAAATACTTCATCAACACCAACAGGTGGACATTCACAAATTTTTTTGTTAACTAGACGCCACACACCTTCTCTTTCCTCAGAAAAATTAAAGGTAGGAACGGTAAACAAAATAACCTTGATTGCAGGATTGTGTGTTTTAACTTCTGACACGATATAACTCAAATCTGTTAGTAATTGCTCTGCACTTCGCTGTCCAATGTCAATATCATTCACACCTAGGCATACGATCAGTTCATCACCTTGCTTCGCTTTATGCAGCCATGATCCGTTTGTTGCCACATCATATGCTCTTCCCCAACCAGATCCTAAATTCCATACCCCAATGTTAGTTCCCCATGCGTTGGCAATTCTAGCTACCCAATACTCATATTGATCGCGCTCTGTTCTTACACCTTGAGTAATGGAGTCACCTAGAAAAACAACCTGCTTATCCACGTGCTTTTCATAACCCAAAAAACTAGGAAAAACAAGCTTGTTTTCCGATAATGTAAATCCCTTTGCAGAATCTACTAAAGATAAATCACCTTCGCCATCATAGCCAGTCACAAGCATCCCTTCCACATTGTATGTAAAGGATCTGCCTGCTTTTTTAGTAGAAATCGTCCATGTAAAGGCTAAATAATGATCCTCTGGCAAATGAAACAAGGCTTCATCCGAACAAAAATACTCACCAGCTAACACTTCTTTGGAGGACTCCCCTTCAAATGTAAGCTGTACTGATGAATCTGCTATAATTTCCCCATTTGGCTCTGTACCTCCATCTGCAACATAAGCAGATATAATAGTCCATTCCCCTCCTAGGTCGCTTGCACGTGTCACTTGTCCTTGATCCCAAGTTGAATCAATGGCATTATTATGCCAAAATTTCAGCTTTAGGTTTCCTTCTTCTCTGAGCTTAACATAGGTCCGATAAGTATGTGTAAAAGGCCCATCACACACCATAATCTGATTCGCAGTAGTGGATGTTACAATCGCAGAAGTAAAGCCATGATGCATCGGCATATTGCTGTAATCAGGTTGATTGTTAAGGTTGGTCATTGCTGTAACCCCTTCCGATAAGCGATAACAAAATTTAACTTATACTCTACTATTATAACGACTGCGACATAACTACAGAAGTCGATTTAAGAAAGTTTTTGTACGTTGATGTTGTGGATGATTAAAGATTTGCTCAGGTGTTCCCGCTTCAATAATTTCGCCATCCGCCATAAATAAAATGCGATCAGCAACCTCTCTTGCAAATCCCATTTCATGCGTCACAATTAGCATCGTCATATTTTCACTAGCAAGCTGCTTCATCACCTGTAGCACTTCACCCGTTAACTCTGGATCTAGGGCTGACGTAGGCTCATCGAACAGTAAAATTTCTGGGTTCAGCATTAATGCTCTTGCAATGGCTACCCGTTGTTTTTGTCCACCAGATAGATTCGAAGGATACACATCTCTTTTATCTGAAAGTCCTACCTTACCAAGCATTGAGATCGCTTGAGCCTGAATCTCTTCTTGACTAGCACGCTTTAGCATACGTGGAGCTAATTCCAGATTTCCCAGTACAGTCAGATGTGGAAACAAATTAAAGTGCTGAAAAACCATACCCATTCTAGCTGTAATCGATTTTATAATTTCATTAGAACTATATTTTCCGTCCTTAACCAAATCCTGATCACCAATACTGATCGTTCCCCAGTTTACTTGCTCTAGGTGGACTAAGCTTCGCAGCATCGTGCTTTTCCCAGAGCCAGAAGGACCAATAATCGCAATGACCTCACTCGGCTGAACCTCAAATGATATGCCTTTTAACACCTCAAGCTTACCAAATGATTTCTGTAAATTATTCACGTCTATTAATGTCATAACACTTCATTCCCTCAATATATTCACTAGATTTAAATTAAACCGGAACGGTCTACTATCTTCAATTTACTTAAAGCTCACCTAAAACTTACTACTGCTTGCCTACAGTTAGCTTACTGGAATTTAAACTTCTTTTCCAACCATTTAAAAAGAATCGTTAACACTAGTGTCATCAATAGATAAATAACAGCAGCTATAAAAAATGGAGCAATTGAAAAGTCACGATTTACTGCAGTTAAAGCATAATGTAATAAATCTGGGACAGACACCGCGTATAGTAACGCAGTATCCTTAATCAACGTAATAGATTCATTAGAAACAGAAGGAATGACTACTCGAAACATTTGCGGAATAATGACGCGTGTCATCGTTTGAAACTTGCTTAAGCCTAACACTTTCGCAGCTTCATATTGCCCACCGTCCACTGCAAGGAGACCCCCACGAAAAATTTCTGCGAAATAAGCCGCATAGTTCAATACAAAAGCTAAGCCTGCGGCAAGGAAGCGATCCATAATCAAATATTCGCCAACGACAGGTAAAACGGGCAAACCATAACAAAAAAACAACATTTGCAGTAATAGTGGTGTGCCACGCATGACATAAATAAACGAATGCGCAAACCATGAGACTGGCTTCACCTTGCTATTTGCCATTAACGTAATTAAAAATCCTAATGGGATTGAGCTAATAATACAAATGAAAAATAATAAAACAGTAGTTTGTGCTCCCTCAAGCATGGGTCCAATAATCTTTGTAATGTAATCCATATTCACATTCCCCTTCATAAACAAAAACCGGAAGCTTGCTCCGGTTTTAATTAAGCTCAAAATTATGCCGCTTATTTTAAAATTTTATCTTCACCAAACCATTTTTTTGAGATTTCAGCGGAAGTTCCGTCTGCGTTGATTTTGTCTAAAGCAGCCTGTAGGTTATTTAATAACTGCTCATTTCCTTTCTTCACGCCAATGCCATATTCCTCTGGTGCTAGTGCTTCATCTAGTATTTTAAAGCTAGCAGTGTCTTTAGACAAATAGTATCTAGCTACAACCTCATCAATGACAACCGCATCGATTCGTTTTGTTTTTAAATCACTTAATGCTAGCACATTATCTGGAAACTCTGAAACATTAGCAACTTGAGACTTAATTGCATTTGCATCTAACGCATCTGACGCAGAGGATAAGGACTGCAAACCTACCTTTTTACCAGCAAGATCATTAATAGAGTTGATGGAAGAATCCGTTAAGGTGACGATCACTTGACTATTTTTCAAATAAGGCTTAGTAAACAACACCTTTTGCTTACGCTCATCTGTAATTGTATAGCCATTCCAAATCAAATCAATACGACCACTTAACAATTCAGATTCCTTTGTTTTCCAATCAATTGGCTGAAAGGTCGCTTCTACCCCCATTGCCTTTGCCGCTGCCTTTGCATAATCAATGTCAAAGCCAACAATTTCATTGTTGTCGTCTCTAAAGCCCATCGGTGCAAACTTGTCGTCAATTCCAATAACAATTTTATCGCCTTGTTTGCCTGCTTTATTACTGTTTCCACATCCCACCACGGTAATTAATAATACAACTATAAGTACACTCATCCATGTTAATTTCTTATTCATCTTTTTCTCCCCCAAGTGCTTTTATAATGTTAATAGTCAGTAGAAAATTAGTTTAAAGTATTTCTACAAAACGCTTTAGTTCGTTAATACGTTATCAGAGTTCCATGATACCATATTCACATATAAGAGTCGAGCGTTTGTTAGATTGTTTTTAAATTCCTCTTGAATAAAAACAAAATTTTAGATAAAATGGCTATTGTGCCAGCTGAACACTATTAACTCTTTTATAATTTAATATTTGTATAACCTCAATAATATGGTTTGAGGGTCTCTACCAGGAACCAATCATTTTAAATCCTGACTACAAGTAAAATGCGTCTGCATTTTTTCTTTCGGTCAGGATTTTTTTGTTGTGTAGCAGTTTTAGGTTGTTAAACTTCTTGATTGGCTACAGTGAAGTTTTGAAGGAATGTGGACAAGCGTGAGCGTTCGCTTTTAAAATCTGAAATTCTACCTTATTCATAATTTAAGGAAATTCAGATTTAAGGGCGATGGAAGCATCCTTCAAAATGTAACGCTGATTATGGTTTTAATATCCTTTTGCTACAAAACAAAAAAATGGAAATGCTATATAGGAGGATAAAGCTAAATTATGAACTTAAAAATTTATGTACTTACGATTGCTACATTTACTGTTGGTCTTGTTGAGCTTATTATCGGTGGTTTGCTGCCTACGATTGCCAAAGACCTTGACGTATCACTGAGTATGACAGGACAGCTTATTACGATTTATGCCTTAATGTACGCGATTGCGGGACCTACTTTACTTGCATTGACGGGTAAAATTGAACGCAAAAAGCTATACATCTCTTCCATGCTTATTTTTACATTAGGTTGCTTCCTTGCCGCATGGAGTCCTAGCTATGCTGTCCTTTTTATATCTCGTATCATCACTGCAACAAGTGGCTCTCTAATCGTTACGTTGTCACTTACAATTGCAGTAAAGCTTGTTCCAAAAAATTTTCAAGCTAGAGTAATTGGTGTAATTTCGATGGGCGTAAGCTCGGCGATTGTGCTTGGTGTACCACTTGGCGTCATGTCAGGTGAATATATTAGCTGGAGAATGCTATTTTTCATTATTGCGATTTTAACACTAGTAGCAATGATGACTGTACAATTTTTCCTTGAGCCAATTCATATGACTGAACAAACCGTACCACTAAAAACACAATTGAAATCATTACGTAATCCTAAAATTGCTAGCGCTCATATTGTGACTGCCTTAACATTAGCAGGTCATTATACGGTGTATGCTTATTTAACACCATTTATGGAAACATTGCTTCATTTGGACTCATTCCAAGTTAGTATTTCTTATTTCCTATTTGGTATCGCCGCAGTTAGTGGAGGATTGATCGGTGGGATTTTATCAGATAAGCTTGGATCAACAAAAAGTATTCTTATCATTGTAGGTACCTTTATTGCAGTTATGTTTGTATTACCTTGGTCAACGATTCATTTATATGTTTTTACTTTTGTATTATTTATATGGGGAATTTTAAGCTGGGCATTATCACCAGCACAACAAAGCTATCTTATTAAATATGCACCTGAATCTTCGGATATCCAGCAAAGCTTTAACTATTCAGCATTACAAATCGGGATTGCGCTAGGTTCGTTGTTTGGCGGAATGGTGCTTGATCAAACAAACTCTGTCGCAAGCAACGCCTACTTTGGTGGAGGAATTATCATCGTAGCAGCTGTATTTGCAGTATATTCCCTAACACGCAAGTCAACATTAACGGTCTCGAAGCAAAGCTAAAATAGTTAACAAGCTAATATAGTAAATTAGTAAGTAGTCTCATTAATTTAAGAGGATACACGCGAAGCGATAAAAAATTGCTCCGAGTGTATCCTCTTATTTTTTACAGCAAATCATTCATACTATTCTTTTAAGCTGATCTTTTATTTTTGTTATAAATATCAAAAGCAACGGCTAGCAATAACACTAACCCCTTAATGCCCTGTTGCCAGTCAATCCCCAAGCCAATCAAGGACATCCCGTTATTTAAAACACCCATTACTAAACCACCAATGATTGCTCCAAACACAGTTCCAATCCCACCTGATGCTGAAGCACCACCAATAAAACATGCTGCAATCGCATCAAGCTCAAAGTTTGTACCTGCTCTAGGTGTAGCTGCATTCAGACGTGCTGCAAAAATCAAACCGGAAATTGCCGCCATCACACCCATATTTACAAATACCCAAAATGCTACCTTTTTCGTTTTTACCCCAGAAAGACTAGCCGCCTTCTCATTGCCACCTAGTGCGTATACATGACGCCCCATGACAGTTCGATTCATCACGAAGGAGTACATAATAATGAGCACAAACATTAGAACCAAAATATTCGGAATCCCTGCGTAGCTTGCTAGCATGAACATAAATAAATTAATGATTACACCAACTACAATAAGCTTGAGTAAAAATATTGTTTGAGATGATACGTCAAAACCATATTTGCGCTGAGCGCGCCGCTCACGTAATTCAGTGTAAATATACCATGCGGTTAGAATTACTCCAATTAAAATCGAAATGAAACTAACGCCTGCAAACTGGAAATCCGGTAAGAAACCAGAGCTTATTTTTTGAAATCCACTTGGAAAAGGTGAAATCGACTGTCCCTCTAATACAATCATCGTTAGTCCACGGAACAATAACATCCCTGCCAAGGTCACGATAAAGGCGGGAATTCGCACATAAGCTACCCAAAAGCCTTGCCATGCCCCAATTAAAGCACCAGCAAGCAATGCAGCAATCACTGCAAGCCAAGTTGGTAGTTGCCAATTTACCATCATAATCGCAGAAAAAGCACCCACGAAGGCAGCAATCGAACCTACAGATAAATCAATATGCCCTGTGATGATGACAAGCACCATACCAATCGCTAACACTAAAATATAACTATTTTGCAGTATTAAATTCGTAATATTAATTGGTTTTAACAGCAATCCCCCAGTGAGAACCTCAAACAATAACATAATTACAATAAGTGCAATAATCATCCCATATTGACGTATATTATTTTTAAACAGTTTGGTTATCGTTTCCATGCTTCCCGCCTCCTGAATTCGTCATATATCTCATCAGCGTTTCTTGTGTTGCTTCCTCTCGGCTTACTTCCCCTGTAATACGTCCAGCATTCATCACATAAATTCGGTCACACAAGCCTAGTACCTCAGGCAACTCCGATGAAATAACAAGCACGCTTTTTCCTTCGGCAGCAAGCTGGTGAATAATGGTATAAATTTCGTATTTTGCACCAACGTCGATCCCACGTGTCGGTTCGTCTAAAATAAGAATGTCTGGCTCCATAAAAATCCATTTGCTTAATACGACCTTTTGTTGGTTTCCCCCGCTTAAATCACTTGTTTTTTGCAAAATACTAGACGCTTTAATGTTCATATCCTTTTTCATTTTTTCAGCTACAAGCACTTCTTCTCTTTCATTAACAACACCCTTTGCGGTCAGCTTCTCTATGCCTGTAAGAGAAATATTTCGTTTTATATCATCCATTAAAATAAGTCCATATTCCTTTCGATCCTCTGTAACATAAGCAAAACCATTTTGTATCGCTTCATCTACACTATTATTTTGAATGGATTCCCCTTCTTTAATGAGCTCGCCTGAAATATTACGCCCATACGATTTGCCAAATAAACTCATTGCGAATTCCGTTCGTCCAGCACCCATCAGTCCTGCAATGCCTACAATTTCACCACGACGAAGGTTTAGGTTTATATTGTCTAATACTTTTCGATCTGCATGATGCTCGTGATAAACCGTCCAATTATTCACTTCAAGTAAGATTTCCCCAATGTTGGGATGTCGCTCTGGGTAACGGTGCGTGAGGTCACGTCCTACCATGCCTTTAATAATCACATCTTCTGTCACGTTATCCTTTTGCATATCTAAAGTTTCAATCGTTTTACCATCACGCAAAATCGTAACGGAATCAGCAACCTTTGATACTTCATTTAACTTGTGTGAAATCAAAATACAAGCAATACCTTGTTTTTTAAATTCCAGCATTAATTGAAGTAAATTTTCACTATCATTTTCGTTTAATGCCGCTGTAGGTTCATCTAATATAAGCAAACGCACTTTTTTGGAGAGCGCTTTCGCAATTTCGACCAACTGTTGCTTACCCACTCCGATGTTAGACACTAAAGTATTCGGGTCCTCACTTAACCCTACCTTTGCAAGCAATTCACGCGTACCGACATACGTTTCCTTCCAATCAATAATCCCTTTGCTTGCACGTTCATTACCTAAATAAATATTTTCTGCGATGGAAAGGTACGGAATTAACGCAAGCTCCTGGTGAATAATAACGATGCCTAACTCTTCACTTTGCTTAATATCCTTAAATTCACACCGTTTCCCTCGAAACAAAATATCTCCTTCATAACTTCCATGCGGGTAAACACCACTAAGCACCTTCATGAGCGTAGATTTACCTGCCCCATTTTCACCACATAAAGCATGAATTTCCCCCTCTTTAACCTTGAGGTTGACATTTTCCAATGCCTTTACGCCTGGAAACGTCTTGGTGATGCCTTTCATTTCCAGAATGATGTCACTCATAGGATTTACTCCTTTCTATGTTTACTTCAGTCCGATTTCTTCCTTGGTATAATAATTGCTGCCTAAAATATCCTTCTCGATATTACTTCGATCCACTGAAATAGGATCAAGCAAATAAGCCGGAACTACCTTAATTCCGTTGTCGTATGATTCCTCGTCATTGACTTCGGCTTGTTTCCCTTGCAAAATGCTATTTGCCATCTGTACTGTTTGCTCTGCTAGCTTGCGCGTATCTTTAAAAATTGTCTGTGTTTGTTCACCAGCCACTATTGATTTAATCGAAGCAAGTTCAGCATCTTGTCCTGTAATAATAGGTAATGGTTTTTTTGCACTGCCGTAACCCACCCCTTTTAGTGATGAAATGATCCCAATACTAATTCCGTCATAAGGAGATAACACAGCATCCAAATTTTCTCCAGAATAATAGGCACTAAGCAGGTTATCCATACGGGATTGCGCTAAAGCACCATCCCAGCGTAGTGTAGCAATCTGTGCCATGGTGGTTTGCTTGCTTCGGACCACTAACTTACCGGAATCTATATATGGCTTCAGAACCGACATCGCTCCATTAAAGAAGAAATACGCATTGTTATCATCTGGAGAGCCGCCAAATAACTCGATATTAAATGGTCCTTTTCCTTCCTTTAGTCCTAGCTTTTCCTCGATATATGACGCTTGTAGTACCCCTACTTTAAAGTTGTCAAAGGTCGCGTAGTAGGTTAAATAAGGTGTGTTACGGATCAGTCGGTCATATGAAATCACCTGAATGCCTTGATCATGTGCTTTTTTAATGGCATCTGTTAACGTGTTCCCATCCACAGAAGCGATGACCATGACGTCTACACCTTTAGTAATCATGTTTTCAATTTGCGAAATTTGATTTTCTACAACATCCTCCGCATACTGTAAATCTGTTTTGTAACCTTGCTCTTGAAACAGACGAACCATATTTTCGCCGTCTCCCACCCAACGCTCGGACGATTTAGTTGGCATCGAAATTCCAACATATCCTTTTTCCTTGCTGCCAACTTTACTTTCAGCCAAATTACAGCCTGATACAAGCACTGCCACTAAGAGAAGCCAGATCATTACTGCCCCTTTTTTCATCAGAAGTTCCCCTTTCTCCAATCATGAAATGCAATCAAGCCTACCAGCTTGAACAGGAAAAGATAACGCTTACAAATAGCTTCTAGCTGCTTTTTCTATTTGAATCTATCGTAGCATCGGGGCATTAGGAGGTCTTTGCTACAAACGAAACCTTTTTTATAAAATTTTAACTTTTGTGATGGATTGTCAGCTTCATTTTAGAGACAATACAAAAAGGACTTATTCGCTTTTTGCAAAGCATAATAAGTCCTTTTTTACTAAGTTTTTTGTGGCTTAATTTCGTCATACTACAACGATTTTATTTCTGTACCACTACTTTTACGATATTGTGCAGGTGAGACACCAACTGTTTTTTTAAAGGCTGTACTAAAATAATGTTGGGTGTCATAACCTACACGCTCTGCAATTTCATGAATAGGTAAAGTCGTAGTATCAAGCAATTGTATCGCCTTGCGTATCCGCGCCTTGGTCATCAGCGCCACAAATGAGTCATTTAATTCCTTTTTAAGCACCCGACTTAAATAAACAGAAGAGACCTGTAACCGAGAAGCAAGCTCCTCCAACGTCAAATTACGATCAGCATAATTAGCTTGAATCAGTCCCCTTGCGCGACGAACCAGTGGGGATAGGTCTGTATGAGCATAAATACGTTCACGACATATTCGGTAAAGATTACTTACCCCCTCTAAAGCTCCAACGTAATGCTCAAAATGGGCATGAATGGCAATGTTTAGATAGGTGAGGACTTGCTGCTCAATAAGAGAATCCAGATCATCGGTGATCTGTCCCCATAGACATATCCCAATTAATCCATTAGATTCTCTAAACAAAACATATGGCATAGGTTCAACCAATTCTTCAATAATATTTTCGATCGCAAATAGGAACAACTGGCGGTCATTTTCTGACATCATCGTCTGCCTAGCTTCCGCCAAAGGCCATCGCACGACACCAATGTAGTTAGGAGGGGCTGAGGGTAGCCCTAAGAAAAGGAGCCGCTCCGTGATTTCCTGTTCCGTAATTTCATTTCCACTTCCTTGTCCTTCCAACCACTCCAGACAAAAACGTTGGCGAAGTAACGGAATATTGCGCTCAATCTGACCTTCTGCTTGCTTTACATAGGCAAGTCGCTTACGTTCCTCATCCATTCGCTGACGCAAGCGTGCAAGCGCATCATTAAGCTGTGTGGGTTGCACAGGTTTTAGGATATAATCATCTACCCCAAGACGAACTGCTGCCTGAGCGTAGGAGAATTCATCATGTCCTGACACGATCAAAAAACGGCATTGCGGGCATTTCTCCTGAAGGCGGCGAATCAACTCAATCCCATTTAAAAAGGGCATATTCATATCAACGAGCAAAATATCGGCATTTAATTTTATTGCTAATTCTAATGCTTCCTCTCCGTCCTCCGCTTCACCCACGACCTCCATCCCGAGTGCCGTCCAGTCTATACAATCACGTAGTCCTTCTCGAATAATAGGTTCATCATCTGCAATCAACACCCGATAGTACGTTTCCATTTGGATTGTTTCAGTCGCCAAGTATGTTCACCTCCATGTAAGTGTCATCAGCAAACAGTTAACCTTCATAACATTCTCAACTTTCTAACCTTCCCAAGCTTCCCAGCATTCCCAGCTTTGCTAATCTTCCTCCTGCTTCATAGATGGCATCACCGGCACCGCTTGTAGTAATGGATGGATAATCGTCACACAGGTCCCTTGACCTTCGTTGCTCACTAGTTTAATCCCATACTCTGCACCAAAGGAAAGACGAAGACGTGCCTGTACATTTAACATGCCATAGCTTTTGCTTCCTTTATCTTTAGCTAAACCTCTCGTGTCCAAGCTTTCCATCGGCTCTGCTAAGAAACGTTCCATCTCCTCAAGCCGTTCAGCCGACATTCCTACCCCATCATCCTGAACACGTAACAACAGCTTACCTTGCTCCACTGTTGCCTCAACGGTAATTTTACCTGGACCACGTCTTCCCTTGATTCCGTGGTAAATTGCATTTTCAACCAAAGGCTGAAGCAACAATTTGAGTACAACGAGCTCATGTAACGCCTCAGGAATATTCAACTCAATTTGTAATCGATTACGATACCTTGTTTGTTGAATTTGTAAGTAACTCGTAATATGTTCTATTTCTGCTTTTAAAGGAATAAAGTCATTCCCTTTACTAAGTCCAATACGAAACAGGCGTGACAATGCTCCCACCATTTCAGAGACATCCTTCGCCCCTTCCTTTTGTGCCATCCAATGGATCGTATCTAGTGTATTATATAAAAAGTGAGGTTTAATATGCTCTTGTAGGCTACGCATCTCTGCCTCTCGCTTCTGCTTTTCTCGAAGCTTGTTCAGGGAGATGAGCTGCTGTATTTGAGCTAGCATACGGTTAAAGCTATGACCAAGCATACCAATTTCATCTCTGCGATCACTCCAGCGTCCTGCTCTAAGGTCACCACTTTCTGCCCGTCTCATATAAGACATTAACCGAAAAATAGGCTGTGCAATTGAGCCTGAAAACCATAAAGAAGCACTAAGCCCAAATAAACAGACCACAAAGACAAAGCTAACGACATAAAACTGAATTTGACGCACCTCTGGAATGGTTTCCTTGACAGGAAATACGCCTACAGTTCGCCAGCCCGTAAAAGTAGAGGATTGATACATGAATAACAGGTCTCTACCCTCTGCATTAGCATTAAATGTGCCATTTTCATTAGTTGGAAACCACTGTGTTGGAATGTGATCAATAAGAGATTTATGAGGCTTATATACACTTCGCCCACTTTCATCAGTTACCATTACATAACCCGATTTGCCTAAAGTGACATTTCTAGCCGCTTGTGCTACCGTTCTTAGCTTGAGATCAATTAAAATTACACCTTGGATCTGTCCTGATACTTCATCTGTGACGGAACGTGCTACAGAGACGATTTCATCATCTTTATATTGAACATGTGTCGTTATATTTCGATCTTGAGGTTGTCCTAACACCGTAAAAATCCCAGGATTTTTTGCTGCCTGTAAATACCACTGCTCCTGCGTTAAATTTTGCTCCGTTCGAGGATACATTTCATTACTGATGTAATCTCCCTTTTCATTTACAAGTGCAATTCCTGCTATTTCAGAATATAACGTCGTAAAGCCTTGTAGCTTCTGTTTCACACCATAAAGCCAATCTTGAGTCTTTTCTTCTTTTAAAAAAATATCTACATTTTTACTATTCGCATCTGTATTTATATCTTTATTACTTTCATCGCCCCTGAGTTGAACCTTGCCCTGCATAAATGCATGGATATCTGGGTCAAATGCAATCAAATAAGTCATGTTTTGCAAATTTTCCATTTTACTATCAATCGCTTCATTCACTTTGCTGATAAGCTGCATCGTATGCCCTTCCACCTGCTGTTCGACGACACGCTCTACCGTATAATTTACAAGCAAACCTAAGCCTACGGAAGGTACGATCGCAAACAATAAAAATAGAAGCATTAGCTGATAACGTAAAGGCATATTGCGTAAGCGTAATCCTTCCAAGGCTGACTTCAAGATTGATTTCAAAGTTCCTTTCAAACTCGATTTCAACCCCTGGTTGGAACCCTTAGCCCAAAAACCATCCTGTCGTTCTCCCTTATTTCGCATAATAATCATCCACATTTGAGCTTGTCACGACAGAATTACCGGTATCCACCGATACTGGCAATGGTGCATTTTCACCAAAGGAAGAAGGAGAGGGAATCGTTAAATGATGATGCAAATGAAATAAATATTGAAGCGACCAATATCCCATATTCCATGTACCCTGTGCAATTGAAGCTGAAATTGTCCCTTTTTTAATCATATCTAACGTGGCTTTATTTGTATCAAACGATATAATTTGCAGGGGACGCCCTAAATTGGCTCCTTCTACAGCTTCTCCCACACCAGCCCCACCTGTTGCCTCTGTTACAAATATGCCAGCTAAATTAGGATGCGCCTTCATCAGCTTGATCGCTTCATCTCTTGAAGCAATGGAATCGCCGTGCCCGTTGGCTACCGCAACAACTTGAATTCCAGGGTATTTTTGTGAGATCGTATCACGAAAGCCTTTAGTTCGTTCCTCATGATTCTGTTGCCCATAAAGCGTTAAGACAGCAACCTCCCCCGACCCTTTTAACAGTTCCCCCATTTTGTCCGCTGCCGTTACCCCTGCCTTATAATTATTAGTACCAAGAAAGGAGTAAGCCTTACTGCCTGGGGCATCCGCATCAAATAAAACAACAGGAATATTAGCGTCAATCGCCTTGTTAATGGCGGGTACTAATGACTTTGGATCAATTGCAGATATCGCAATGCCTGCTGGTTTACGCGCAATGGCTTGCTCGATTACCGTTATTTGCTCCTTAGCATCATAACGCGTCGCCCCGCGGTATTCCACAGTTACACCAAGTGCATCTGCCGCATCCTCAAAACCTTTTAATGGACTTTTCCAGTATTCGAGTCCAGATTGGAATGTAATCATAATGTAGTTCTCCCCAATATCGCCACGTAGCCCCCGATCCTCCCAAGAGCGATTCGCTTGATTGGTATATTCAAACCTCAGCACATATAACACAAACGCCGAGATGAGCAAAATATAAACAAACATCATCTTTTTCATTCCATTCACATCCTCAAACAATCTATCATTTTTATACTTTATTTCAATTGTAAACGCAATCATAAAAATAGAAGGAACAAGAAAGGGGAAGAAGGAAAGGAACAGCAATACTAACACTTTCCTAAGTCCTCTCCCTTACAAAGAAGCTAAAATGCTAAATAATTCATTATAATTTCGGCTCAATCTTGGAATTAGTTATTGACTACTAACCCAAACTAGCGAAGAAACAGAGCGATTCTGAAGATTGTCTCTTAAAATCAAATTCCATCCATAAATACACTTTAATAAAAAGGGATATGATTTTAACAACAATCGCAAGAATGCTCTGGATCGTAGCTTCCACACTCCTATCGTTGTCAAGTACTAATTTCTAAATAGAGTCGATTTACTCTTTCAAAAATTCAATTTCCTTAATCACATTGCCATCAAAATCTTTGATATAGAAGTGATTGTTGTCTAGCACCCCATACGAATTAGGAAAACCACCTTTAGGCAAAGCAATGGAGCCTGGATTGATAACATATACGCCTTCCCTTTGCTCAGCAACAGGAATATGTGTATGTCCTTGAATAAATACATCTCCTTGACGTAAAGCAGGGAGCTGCTCCATATCGTACACATGACCATGCGTGACAAAAATACGGCGTCCTTCCACATATAACATCGTATAATCCGTCATCATTGGGAATTGTAACAGCATTTGATCTACTTCTGCATCACAATTACCACGTACAGCAACAATCCGATCAATGTGTTCGTTTAATAAATCAATGACCTGCTGAGGATCATATTCGTCAGGTAACGGATTTCTTGGCCCATGGTACAAATAGTCACCTAGCAAAATAATTTCATCTGCCGCTTCGTCCTTAACCTTTTGTAATGCTTGCTTTAGCCAATGTGCAGAACCATGTATGTCTGAAATAAAAATAAATTTCATAATTTTCTCTCCTAACTAAGTTTTATTTTCATATTAAGCACGAAAACCCACATTACCAATTTATCACGTAGTCATCCTGATTTCACTATTCAGCTTTTATATTATCTATTAACTACCACTATAAATCCTTAATTATGAAACCGAGCTCTAAATTTCCCCGGGGGTTCTCCCGTCCAGCGCTTGAATTGTCTACTAAAATGAGCAATATCCTTATATCCCAAAATGATAGAAATATGTTCAATGGATAACTGAGGATTCATAAGCAGCAATTTTGCCCGTTTTAATTTAAGGGAGGATAAGTATTGTCTTGGAGACATGCCATACACCTCATGGAATCTACGATTACAAGATGATGCGCTATACCCTGTATCTGCAATGACTGCCGCTACAGCCCCTTGCTCGTTGTCGGACATGACATTATCTGCAATTTCCTCGTTATCTATATTATTTAAGTAGTCTATATTATTTAAGCCATCCGCATTATTTAAACCGTCTGCACTATTAAAACTTTCTTCGTTTGCACCAGACACTAGTCGTTCCAAGCGTTCGGCAATCATCACCGCAACCTCATCACTGCTTTTTCCCATTCGATCCACCAGCATTTGCTCAGATACGTATTCACTTATACTTGCAAATAGAGCAAAAATAATAGATAAGGTTCTCATTTTATTATCAATTTTTGCTGAATCTACTTGGGTTGTGATCATGACTAACTGCTCAAGTGAAGGTAAAATGGCTTTCGTTAAGCCATGCTCAGCAGAGTAAAATCGGTGGATAAGGCGAAATAGCCGTTCGCGAACGATCCGATCATCCACATTAAAATGAAGACAATAATAACATAAATCATCCTCTCCCACTGCCTCACTCTGATGCACATCCTCAGGCAGCAACAACATAATATCCCCTGCATGCTGAACATAAACTTGTCCATTTACAATCATTTTCTGAGCACCAGACAAAACGACATTTAATTCAAACAAAGGATGGCTATGCTCCCCATACGCCCATTCCTTCGTCACTGTTCGAATGTGTGCGGCATAGACGCGAAAGGTCGATTCCATATCTGGAAGCATATATTCCGTCACATGGTATTTATTATAATCCACTTTATCTCGGTCCATATCTCGACCCAAATCTTTATTCACGTCTTGATAAATATCTTGATGTACATCTTGTTTCACATTTTGCCCCATATGTTCCCCCTACATATCTCGATATGGTTGATTAATTTGGGTAAAAAGTTAACTGATCTGGACATAGTCCCTTTAATTTTAGCTTGTTATAATCAACTTATCATATAAAAATGATAATGAATAGGAGGAAATAAATATGGGTAAAAATATATTTTTTAATGCACACCATTCCCCTGTTGGGGCTTTTGCTAGCTTTACATTAGGTCACAAAGGTAATACTGGAGGCTTCGATCTTGAGCTTGGTCATCCCCCTGATCAAAATATATATATCGGATTACAGGAAGATGGGAGCAAAAAGTATTTGGCATTGCCTTTCTTTGGCCAAGGCGAGGATGAGCGTGCACGTTATACATCTGAACAAGATGCAATTAAAGAGGAAACTGCTGCGGGTGTAGAAGCTTTAGATCAAGCTGAAGAAGGAATTAAAGCTGAGGAAGGCATTCAAACTGAAATTCACCATCAAGTAAACAATGCTACCTCCATTTATATAGAACCATTCTCTGATAATGAGATTAAACGTACTTTTGAGGCTGCTACCGATGAATGGCAAGCGGGTGACATTTCCTTTAAGTTATACTCTCCGTTTACTAGTGTGCCTGATCCAGCACTTGCCCAAGAGGATGAGCTAAAGCAAGCGATTGTTCCTTCTATTATCGCAGAATTGACCATCGACAATACGAAGGGTAAAAATACAAGACAAGCCTTTTTGGGTTTCCAAGGTAATGATCCTTATTCCTCTATGCGCCATTTATCAGATACAACCGACGGCAAGCTGTGTGGAGTAGGACAAGGAAGACATGTGGCAATTGCAACGCTAGATGAACGCGTAACGAGTGCTAGCTTTTTTACAATGGAAGGGATTCTTGAACCACGCGTAAAAGAAAATTTACATTTTGGACTAGGTCAGGTTGGGGCATTATTAATGGATGTACCTGCTGGAGAAAAGCAAACCTTCCGTTTTGCACTTTGCTTCTATCGTGGTGGTTACGTAACAACAGGTCTGGATACAAGCTATTATTATACCAAGTTTTTCAAGGATATTGAGGACGTTGCCGAATATACACTCACACATAGTGAGCAAAAAATTGCAGAAGCACACAAAGCAAATCAACTGGTAAGCGATTCTTCCTTAAATGGAGATCAGAAATTCATGCTTGCACACGCCATTCGTAGCTATTATGGCTGTACAGAGTTCCTTTTGCATGAAGATAAGCCATTATGGGTCGTTAATGAAGGCGAATACCGGATGATGAACACCTTTGACCTGACTGTTGACCAGCTATTTTTTGAGCTAAAAATGAATGCTTGGACCGTTAAAAACGAATTAGAGCAGTTTATTACAAGATACCGTTATTACGATACCGTATCCTTCCCTGGGGATTCCAAGGAATATCCTGGTGGAGTGAGCTTTACACATGATATGGGTGTAGCAAATGCGTTCTCACGCAAGGGTTATTCCTCCTATGAGCTACATGCTTTAGATGATTGCTTCTCACATATGACACATGAGCAATTAGTCAATTGGATTTTATGTGCGGCAGCCTATATTGAGCATACCGGAGATCAAGCTTGGCTCAAGGAGCAACTCCCATTAATGGAAGAATGCTTAACAAGTATGGTCAATCGGGATCATCCAGATGAAGCTAAGCGTAACGGTATTATGGGGTTAGATAGCTCTCGTTGTATGGGTGGGGCAGAAATTACAACCTATGACAGCCTAGATATTTCGTTAGGTCAAGCACGTAATAACATTTATTTAGCAGGGAAATGTTGGGCAGCTTATGTGGCATTAGAGAAGCTCTTTAACGATGCTGGTCTACATGCACAAGCACAAACTGCAGCCACTCAAGCTCAAAGATGTGCAGCTACGATTAGCACCCATATGACACCAGAAGGCTACATCCCTGCTGTTATTGCGGAAAATAATTTTTCTAAAATTATTCCTGCAATAGAAGGTTTAATTTTCCCACTTTATACAGGCTGTAAAGAAGCTTTAGATCCAAACGGCGTATACAGTCAATATTTGGAGGTATTGAAGCAGCATTTAACTCATGTGCTGCAACCTGGCGTGTGTCTATTCGAAAATGGTGGCTGGAAGTTGTCTTCAACAAGTAACAACTCTTGGCTGAGCAAAATTTACTTGTGCCAATTTATCGCAAGACAAATTCTTGGACTGCCATGGGATGAGCAAGGTCAAGCCGCAGATGCTGCCCATGTAGATTGGCTGCTTGCCCCTGAAAATGCATACTGGAGCTGGAGCGATCAAATGCTCGCCGGCGTAGCATGCGGAAGTAAATATTACCCTAGAGGGGTTACGGCGATTTTGTGGTTGGATGAGAAGTAAAAAATATATCTGAGTAATAGCATAAAAAATGTTGAAGGCATTATCACCGAATATTCTTAGTGGGAAGTGGGATTAATCTCGAAGTTATCATAAATGTCTGCTCATGAATTTTTAAACTCACTAGCATGAGATGAATAGGATTTTGCCATACTCTAAAAAAGAAAATAGTGGACAAAGTCATCCGTCGATGACCTTGCCCACTATTTTTAGCATATTTTTGCGTAAGATTATTATGTTACCAAGATATACATATACACTGAATAGCATAACGTTAACATTGTTGGCTTCAGTCAAAATTAAATATTTTCTTTAGATCCCTGTCTCAGTTCCTTAAGCAAATCAAGGTCTAAGAAATTTAACTAAAAAGCTACACATTTAAACAAAGTAGTGAAGTTAGCGGAATCACTCCTGTAAATTATCAATGTAACCACTTACGGATTGTATCATACCGATATCACCTAACAAATTCATATTCACAGATCCAGAAATATCAACTTTGAATTTATCTTCTTCAATCAAACTTTCTTTGCTAACTTTACTTTAGGTCACAAAGGTAATACTGAAGGCTTTGATCTTAAACTTGGTCTTCCCCCTAATCAAAATATATATGGATTACAAGAAGATGGGAGAAATTAGTTTCTAGTAATGATCAGATAGAAGAGTTAAAGTTTGAGGCTTTCCTTTAATTCACTATACTCATAATCTGACAAGTTAGTTATTGATATAGATATCAAAATATTATTTTCATCAAACATGAAATAAATTCTCCCTAAACTATTTACTCTACTAAAATCTATGTTATCTCCAAATCTTACAGTAATATCATTTGTACTTAGAAATACAAAGATATCCTGAGAAATATCACATAATTTATTGCGTATATCTCCTTGAATATCAAATACAGGTACCCCAGTATCTGTTGAATGGATGGTTTGAGTATGTTCAACATCTATAGAAAATGCTTTATCAACAGAGACCAAAGTAATATCTCTTAATAATCCTGTCTTTTCATCTAAACCTATTTCCAAAATAGACGTCTTCAAATTTCCTGTCCGCCAATAAACTTTTGAACTAAAAATATCTTTATGCTCAATTTCAATTGTAAAAGGTACATAATAATCAATTTCAATATTATAATTCTTCGGTAATTCAGTTCTATTTAATTTCAACATATTTCAACCTTCTTTAGTCTAAATTAGGATTGTATCTGGCATGTTTTATAACATTGTTTAGTCCATCTTGTCTTGGTGGAACTATAATAAATTCCCAATTGCCTCCATGTATCATTTCTCCCATCTTTAATCCATTATTATTAATTGCATCAGTAAGTGCTGACTCAAATTCAGTTAACATCATTTGACTATTAACTGGATTAGTAAATGTGCCAATATGTTGTCCATCTCTAGTTACATACTCCAACATATGTTTAGTGCCATTAGGATTGACCCACAATGTCTGCCCATTTACATTAATATTAAAAGATTTTGGTAACTGACTTCCATCATAAACAGGTTGAGTAGCTTCAATGTTATCCCATACAGTGCCTGTCTTTCCCTTAGGACAAGGACTCCCTATCGGATTTATTTCCTTCGACAACCCCAACGGATCCACATACTTCACGGGATCTCCATTCACATAGGCATACCGGTTGAAGGTCTGCCCATCGGTAATGTCGCCTCGCACAGTATCCCGATTCAGGAATCTTTTCAGTTCAGGATGATAATACCTTGCTCGCATATAGTATAAACCATTGGCATCGGTCATGACACCATCTCTACCGTTATACTGGAACGGTTGGTGTGTACTACCTTGATAATGCTCTACTTCACCATAAATGCCATATGCATAGCGGTCTGTTACGATGCCTTGCTCTTCGGTTAGTATGGTCGTACTTCCTCTTTGGTCACTGTGATAACTCAGATATTTCCCTGTTCTACAATCCTCTACACCAATTAAGCCAAGTCCATATACGTATCGTGTTAGGACATTACCTTCACGATCTTGTTCCATCAGCACTCGGCTTAATCTGCTTGAATCGTCCACGACATACCGGGTTACTTTGCCCCGCCATATCGTTTCAATTCGCTCATTTTTCCAGTTGTATCGATATTTCATTCGTCCACTTTGAATGAGACGATTGCGGGCATCGTATTCATAGGCGCCCATCTTTTCGCCATCCGTGAAATACAGCAGGTTTCCATCTGCATCAAGCACTGTTGGATATTTGCCAATGCGATGCAAGCGATTATCTGTGCTGTAGCTTAAGGCGGACATAGAATTCTAGGTTTACCTATTTTGTTTCCTCTATTTGCTGCCTTGTTTCTTTTATCTCTACAAGCTCTGTTTCTATATCTTCTTTCTTCTGCTCAGAAACATCCAACTGAAGATTGCATCTCTGGCTGGTTACCCTTTCTTTTATTTTCTGAATATTAAAAAGCTCGTTCCTACTTAGAATACAAGTGGAAATGAGCTTTTTAATGTTTACCAATTGTTTGATTTTGGGGTTTGTATTATTATGACCTAATTTTTAGGATTGCCCCGTTTCAAAGAATATATTACGGAGTAATATTTAAAAAATTTGGTATATATGCCAATTGTTCATCTGGTCCTTTAAATGGGGTTACATTTGCGGTTTCAGGAATTCTAATTCTTGAAATATGAATCCCTTCCAGATATTCATTGCACCATAATAAAAAATAACCTTGTCTCTTTTCAATATCACCAATATATTCAAAACTAATATTCGGACTGGAGCAACCAGGACAAATGATCTTAGGTATATTAGGAACAGTTTCCTGAACTATTGTTGATAGCTTCAACCACTTTTTAAATTTAGGATTAACGATATTTAGTGTCCTTTGTTCTTAAAATACTCCCAGAAAGTATCTTCAATACCATACGCTCCATCTTCGAATAAAACCCAACATTGAATCACATGCAGCATGTCCATAAATCCTAACTTGAAAAATATGTGCTCTCTCGTGTGCTACTTTATCAATACGCTTTAGTTTAAAAATCTTTTTTTATTTTAATACCTCTCTATTTACTTAATTTTCCTTTATCTCCACTTCATTTTTATTAAAAACTACCTCTAACAATGGCAAATTACTTAGACCAATAAATTGTAAATGTATAAGTTGACTCAGCTCTTCTATATCAAAATCTAACTCCATTAGCTCTTCTTTCTCTTTTCTCAGAAGCTCAGAGTTTTCCAAAACTAACAATTCACTTATTTCCCTACCTATAGAGTTAAAATCAATCAATTTAGTGTAGTCATTAATTATAATATTTATAGTTCTTTGATTCCATTTTTTCAATTCAATTATTAAGGTCTTAGAATTAATACCTATAAATTCTATAGAACCTTCTTCAATATTCAACTTCTTAAGTTCCATTTTCTGACCTCCAAAAAATTACTTTTTCCAACCCGGAAAATACTCTCCGGGAATAAAACCTGTTCCTGAATTAGGGGTATACCCTGAAGGCTTAATATATTCCTGTAGATTTTTCCTATTGTGCCATTTCCAGCTTTTACTTGAATTCGTTTTTATTTCGATATGATAATGAAGCCCATGATGTCTTGCATTGTAAATTTCTTCTGGCTCTAATTTATGTTGTTCTATCCTTATCCTTGTATCTTCGTTTGGATAAATGTAAGTTTTATCACCCTTTATTTCCCTTGGTAATTCAGGTATTAGTTCATCAGGATCACTAGGAAATTTGCCCTTATCAATACTCCCAGGACAAGTACTCCCCATCGGTATTATTTCCTTCGACAACCCCAACGGATCCACATACTTCACAGGATCTCCATTCACATATGCATACCGGTTGAAGGTCTGCCCATCGGTAATGTCGCCTCGCACAGTATCTCGGTTTAGGAATCTTTTTAGTTCAGGATGGTAGTACCTTGCTCGCATATAGTATAAACCATTGGCATCGGTCATGACACCATCTCTACCGTTATACTGGAACGGTTGGTGTGTACTACCTTGATAATGCTCTACTTCACCATAAATGCCATATGCATAGCGGTCTGTTACGATGCCTTGCTCATCTGTTAGTATGGTTGTACTTCCTCTTTGGTCACTATGATAGCTCAGATATTTCCCTGTTCTAGCATCCTCTAGACCAATTAAGCCAAGTCCATATACATAGCGTGTAAGAATATTACCTTCACGATCTTGCTCCATGAGTATACGGCTTAATCTGCTTGAATCGTCCACGACATACCGAGTTACTTTTCCTCGCCATATCGTCTCAATTCGCTCATTTTTCCAGTTGTACCGATATTTCATTCGTCCACTTTGAATTAGACGATTGCGTGCATCGTATTCATAGGCGCCCATCTTTTCGCCATCTGTAAAGTATAGCAGGTTTCCATCTGCATCTAGCTCTGTTGGATATTTGCCAATGCGATGCAAGCGATTATCTGTGCTGTAGCTTAAGGCGGACATTGTATTGCCTATACTTTGATCTACAGGATCATTTTCCCTTTGCTCCGTCAGGTTTCCACCTAAGTCGTAGCGATAGTAGGTAATCTGTCCTTGATTTGCTCCACTTACTAAACGGCGTAGCTGGTCATACGTAAATTGCTTATTTTGCTCTCGTATGATTTGGCCCACTTCGTTATACTCATATTTTAAATCCTGAAGCATCATCCCTTGCTTCGTGACATCCTGTTGTCGTAACAGCTGTCCTAAAGCATCATAACTTCGGCGTTCTCGTGTACCATTGGGGCGGTGAGTTTCAATCACATGTCCGTTTTCATCGTAACGATACCGCGTCAGTCTACCTGCCCAGTCCTTTACTTCCACCAGTTCATTTGCTAGATTATAACGGTACTCTACCACTTTGCCATCAGGGTAAGTTAAGTGAGTTAAGTTATGGGCTTCATCATAACGGTAACCAATCACATTTCCCCATACATCCCGTTGTTCAATGAGTCTGCCTAAAGCATCATACTTACGTGAAAGTGATTGAACATTCTCATTCGCTTCGTTCTCTTGTTCGTTATTAGCAACCTGAGCATGCTGTTCTCCTTGCTGTTCATCAGTTTGACCTTGTTTTGCCCTGCGTTCATGGGTTGGACGTTTCCATGGCTCATCTACTTGTGCATGTATTTCCTTCCCTTCAATCCAGCGACCTGCTTCATCATAGGTCCATGTCACTTGGCCCACTTCGTCCTTGAGGGTAAGCAGTTGTCCTGCAGCATCATAGCCGTAACTGCTAAGTTTCCCACGTCCATTCACACTTCTACTTAGACGTCCTTGCTCATCATAGTGATAAGAAAATCCATGGCCAGTAGCATTAATTTCTTCCGTTAACTGTCCACTACGATTGTAAATCAACTTTGTTTCGTTGCCATTGGCATCTTGATACATCGTCTTCCGATGCTCTGCATCATAGGTTTGTGTGTAACGGGCACGCCACGTTTCACTATCTTGGATAACTTCATGTAACCGTGACAATTCATCATAATGGTATTCCGTTTTTACTCCATCTGCTTCAATCTGCTCAACAGGCTGATACAAAGCATTAAATCGGCGCCGAGTCGTATGTCCTAAAGCATTAGTAATGGCAATTGGCTGGCCATTTTGGTCATAGGTTAACGATTGCGCTGGATTACCTGTAGCATCCTTGACCACCTCTAAGCGTCCTACAGCATCATAATGATAATAGATACTACGCTTTAGCGGATCTATGACTGAAGAGAGTCGTCCTCGTTGATCATATGTTAGTTTCGTAATGCCACCTCTGGCATCCTCATGCTGGATGAGGCGATCCTCCCCATCATACTCATATCGCTGAACAGCCCCAAGGGCATCCTGCACCATAGCTACATTCCCTGTTGGCGTATACGTATACGTCGTTTTTGCACCAGTCGGATCAGTAGTTTCAGTGATCCTTCCATGTAAATCATAGCTTTGCTGCCACGTTCGACCTAATTCATCCTTCACTTGAATGAGCTTATCATTTTCGTCATAGGTACGGATCGTAGCTTCACCTTGTCCCTGCTGTAAGCCTTTAATTCGACCTACATCATCAAGTAAAACTGTAGTTTGACGTCCTTCCTCATCAATGGCTTCAGCCACGTCACCGCATTCGTTATAAATGTAACGTTTCGTTTCTCCGTTATAATCATGATAGGCAAGAAGTTGTCCCACTTCATTATAATTCCAACGACAGGATGAGCCATCTGGACGTGTCACCCCGATGAGACGTTCCTGATCATCATAACTGTAGTGGGTTATACCACCTAATGCATCCTTTTGCGCAATCAATACACCTGATTCATTATAGTCATAAGTTGTTTCATTTCCTAACGCATCACAAATACTTCGTAGTAGCCCTTTTTCATCATACGTTCTTCGGCTCACTTCACCTAATGCATGAGACTCGGTTAACCGTTGCCCTCGTTCGTTGTAGGTGTAACTTGCTATTATTCCTTCCTCACCACGAATTTCAAGGATCTCAAAGCGATTATTGTAGACATGATGCTCCACTTCCCCTGCGCGATTCGTAATGGTGGTTAAGAAATAGCCTGGCCGACTATCCGCATCATAGGATAGGGTCGTTACACTCCCTTTGGCATCGTATTGCTTCACAATCCGGTAATATTCATCATATTCATTTTTTAAATCAAGCTTGCCATCCGTTGACATAGTTAAAATCCGCCCTGAATCATCACAGGTTATGGTGGTGCTCATACCAACGGCATCAATATACTGCGACATCCAGCCTGCTTGATCATAGTCAAATGTAATAGTGCGGACTCCATCCGTTAACTTCGTTAATAATTCCTTGTTATACGAAAAGTGAAACGCTCGTCCACTCAAACCATCCTCTAAGCGCATCAGTTGACCTTGCTCATTATGTGTAGCATGTAGCACCATGCCTACCGCATTTACATGTCGTAAAAGAACTCCATTTTCATTAAAATAGTACCGTTCTCGACTCTTTCCTACCCGTAGTTCATAGCCTTCGGAATGCTGACATAACGTATCTAGTAACACATCCGTATCGTTACTACGGTAGATTCCATCTTCATGGCGTGTAAATTGATTTCTTCGTCCTGCCGACCAAAAAACAGTAATGCTTTCTGCGCCTGTATTTGTGTTAGTATCCAACTCAGTTGAAGCTTCATTTCGCTCACCAAGTTCAAGACGCATGTCGTAATTATGAGTCCAAGCTAAACCAAGCCCACTTTTTTGTAACAATCCAGAATTGTAATACATTGTAAAATCCCACGTTGCCGCACCATAAAGCATTAAGGCTGTGTGGATAATAAATTGCTGACCAGTACCAATATGAATAGGGTCTGCGCCTTTACATTCACGTGGCGTATCTTCCTGTTTTTTTATTTCAGCTTCCTTATTCGCACGCTCTATATGCTGTTCGTTTGGATTTTTCTCCCTTTGCTGTGAAGGGGTTTCCGTCTCATTTCTGTGGTTCCCCTTATCCTGCTTAGGAGAGGAATCTGGAACGCTTCCCTTGTCCTTCGGATTTCTCATTGCACTCGCCGCTGCTACCGTTGTCCCTGCCGCAGTTGCTTCAAGTCCATGGCCTCCGTCACCAGTTCGGTTCTCCGCAGAAACTTCAGGATGTTTTCCTTTTTCCTGGTGTATACTTGCCTCTCTCATTCCTTCCAAAGGCGCATCTGCTTTCTTAAACTTCGGAATCCCTTCTGTCACTTCATCTGCCGCTTGGAATAGCTTATCTTTCTTGTTCTTCACCTTGCTCATTCCTGCACTCGCCGCAGTTCCACCTAAACCCATGAGTCGTTGCCATGGCTTTAGATTTTCACCCGTAAGCATATCCACGCCCGTGATCGCCTCGACGATACTTTTACCATTATCCACGACAGAGATCACGGTATCCGTCGCTTTTACAATTTTATTAATCCCCTTGACCACCTCATTGCTTGCCTTCAGCAATTTGGCGCCCCCTTTGAGACCTTTGCCCAGTGGACCCGCTAAGGCTAATGCACGCTCATACCAGCTTAATTCTGCGCCAGTTATGAGATCACGCCCGGTCAGTGCCTCGTAGAGCCCTTTAATATTACCCACAATCGGCACAAAGTCTAAAACCATACTCGTGACTACCTTGAATACTTGCCATACCTTTCCCCACTCAAACGGAGGTGCTTTCCCATCCGCTTCATCAAAGCCTTTGCCTTTTTGATTCAAACCACGACTAAACCGATCGAGGTCTTGCTCCAATTGCTGGAGCATCCGCTCAATACTCTGATAGGATGCATCCACCTCCGTGCGTCCCTGGCTTCGCAAGGTAAGGGAGCGCATCGCCCGCTGTAATTCAGCACGGATGTCCCCCATCTCACTACCAGATCTTCTTAATTTCGAGCCAAGCTCTTCTAAATCAGAAGCTCTCACTTCAATCTGCATCTGTCTTTTCCCTCTTCTCTTCCTATGTATTCATGTTTAACTAGGTTTGTGCCTTCTTTATACCTCCTAAAAAGCCCCAAAAGTCCTATGATTTTTATATTTATAGGAAAATAATAACATAGAAGATAGGAAATATATCCTTTATTCCTTAAAAATTCACAATTATAACGTAGACTCCCTATGCTTAACACCTAAGGAATGAACTCTACCAGACTTTATTCTTTAAAAAAAATCTCCCCATTCGTATGTGGCGTATCACGTTATACCACTAAAAAAGAGAAGCCTTTTTTACGTAATCTATAATCTATCTTGAATCTATTTAGAATCTACTAGAACTGCTATTCTTATTTCTATGCTAATGATATTGCTCTCCTTAATGCGTCACCATCGGCACAAAGTCATTCCGACTCGAGTATTTGCCATCATAATAAATGACATCGCCATCCTGGGTGGGTGAGCTTCTGCCATAAGGATCGATAACATCCTTCTTAAAGCCCTCCATCTGGCTCCATTGATTCATTAGCTTGCCATGAATATATTGCAGATGCGGGCGATCTCTCTGTCCATTCTGCACACTACGAAGATCAAAGTTCACGACAATATAGCCATCCTTTAAAAAGATCGGGGAAGCATCATCCAGGCCTTGGTGCGTACGTCCATATTCTGCAATATTGGTCCCCTTCTCTACTGCATACACCCCAGCTGGGATGCTATATTCGCCATACCATTTTTGTATGGCTGCGTTGGCTCGATATGGGTCTACCCCTGTCGGTAGCTCGGTCTTTGGTCCAATATAGGTGCGAATGGGGGCACTTAAAAATAAACCACCATACCCACCCACCATTGTTTTTTGCTTTGTCGTTTTGTCTTGATATTGCGCTAGGTATTGAGCACGGCTGATTTGATTCACTTCTGAGAAGCTCTTCTCCACATCATACTGATAACGTGCCGTATCCTCTAGCTCCACTTGCGGTACATTCCGCAAACGCTCATTTAAAATAACATATCTGCTTTCCTTATCATCTTTCGAGCCGATTTGGATAAAGTATTTGTCATTCGTATGATAATACAAATCGACAGGCACCCGTTTACCGATCTGTGGCGTTGGGTTGTCTTTCTCCTTTAACAACGGAATAAAGTAAAAGCTAGGGACAATCTCTACTCCATCTTTGTCACTAAACATATTCCCTTTGGTTTTTAGCTCGAATTTAAAGTGATACCCTGTTTTAGTCACCAGATTTTTAAAGACAGGATGACTCCCTGGGCGCAGGGGCAACGTATATTGGGAGGGAGTATACCTGGGGTCACCATCGATGTCCCCTTGTCCCACCCAATAGCTGTTGCCTGTATGCAATCGGCTACCTTGCTCCATCCGAAATACCGATTCCCAGTTAAAATCTGCGATATCTGTGACATGAAAATCATACAACCTGCCCACAACATCGACAGGGACAGTCGCCTTTGCCACATGATGAGTTAAATCGAGGTTGGCATTGGTTTGCTCGCTCGGATTCTCAGGTGCATTTTCCGCAAATGTACGCATCTCAACATCATAAAAGCCTTCGTCCACCCAAACGGGTAAATAAAACTCCACTTCCTCTTCATAGCTCGCCACATCGATCCAAGTCCCTTTCGGATAAAAAGTCGTGCGGAATACATCATACACATCAAAAGGAAACTTCACTTGCTTGTTGCGCACATATTTGCCATAATCTCGGATGCCATAACCTTTATAGTTCGTATGTTGTCCACTATTGGGTAAGTGAACGGTAAACGGACGTTCCAAAATAATCGCGGATCGATTTTGTGCAGGCTCCGTTTTTTGGTTATGTGCCTTGTCGTCAGACACAGAAGGATATAACACCACTGGCGTATGTACGGTGACGGAATTGATCCCGTTTATCGGGTATTCCTTGTTTTCGCCCCCATTGATATTGCCTGACATCAGTCCATAGAAAATCGTACCGCTACTTGGCTGATTTGCCTTATTAGTTTTGGTGGTTGGAATCATATTGTAAGGGCTATATAATACGTCCTGTCCAATCTGTGATGCTTGCTGGATGCGACCTGGCGTAGGTCCGCTTTCTTCGGTTTGCGCACCATCCATGATCGTGGTGCCGTCGAAGGTGAAGGTGTCGTTTGTGACTTTGACTTTCCCTACGACCTTCTCTGCATCTTCTGGAAATTCTTCATCTGAAACATCTGGACGATCCTTACCTCCATTTCGAGTTGGCCCATCGACATTGACCTCTTTTTCATATTCAGGTCGTTCATAGCCATGACTTTCAACTGTATCATAACTAGGTGGATCATAGTTTTGCGGAGTAATCCAAATTTCTTCCCCTTCAAATGCATAATTTTTTAGCCTAGCTTGATCAATTTGATAGACTTCTAAATTATCAATAATCCAATAGGAATAAGGGCGTTCTACTTGATACGTCTTAGGTACAACTTCCTCATCTGTTTGCGGATCTGGAAGTGTAATAGGTTTTCCTTTAGCATCGGTTCCTGGCTTTCCTGGATCCCATTTCAAGGTGAATTTTTTATTTACCTTTACTTCAAAGGTACATTTCCCCTTGATCTGAACAAATTTATTTTGTGATAAATATTTTTTTGTGAATATATTTCCAAATAAGGTCTCAGATGTTGGAATTCCTTGTAGGATATTAAATTGTTCGCTCCCACGTTGATCTGCTTTAATCACTGCGCTAACGTTAGGATCTAAATCTTTTCCCTCTATCACTTGACCACGTTCTTCAGTACAATCGGGATCTTTAGGTGGATTCGGTTTATCAGGACCCTTTTTGACATACACCTTAATACGATCTGGGTAGCGGTAAGTGTTGGTTTTAATCGTATATTGATATGCTGAAAGGTAGAACATTACTGAACCACTAGCAGGATCATACTTTCCAGTATGATCATAGAACTGAGTAAAATAGACTTGAGCATGTCCTAAAGATGTAATTTTTAAATCATAAACTTCTGTTGATCTATCTGTTGTTCCACTTCCTAGAGGATATTCTACCTCTTTATCCCAACGAACTTTTACATTATTATTGGAGTCTCTCTCATTTAAAATAGGTACATTCAATTTTGATAAAGTTCCTAATGAATCATCTAAATATTTCTCTTCAAAAGCATGAATGCCAGAATATTTTTCACTTTTATAAGGCTCCCGTCTATTGAATTGAGCCATGTGTTTTATAAAAGTACCAGGATATGCATCTAAGCTTGAATTATCAAATTTCTTAGGCTTTACAGCTTTTGAGTCAACTGGTTCATACCAACTACCGGATTTCCACATCTTCCAAGTGTTGCCCACTCTTTTAAATGCAATAGTCGCTCCAGATGGTGTAATATTATCTTTTGATGTCACTAAAACAGTTTCTGGGGTTAGTTCCACACTTCCTTTAAATTTTTGTTCATTTACAGTTTTAGTCTGGACAACTTTATCACCCATTAAAAACTCAATTTTCGTTATGATCTTACCCTTTCCAGCATCCTCATTGATTTGAGCCTTCAATTTTGGATACTTAGTAAAAATAGAATCATACTTTGGAAATATGTTTTTTGAGGGCACTGATTGATTGTTACTTGTAACAAATGAAGATATTGTTTTTATTCCTACTGGCATTTCGGTACTCTCTTCTGCAAATACAGGATTATTTAATATTGAGAGCGAAGTAAAAAGCATTATCACTGATAGCATAAAACTAAATATTTTCTTTATTCGCAATCATTGTCACTTCCTCAGAAAAATATAGGAAACTATTCTACAAATTAGGTCCATCTATTTCAAATAAAATATTAGCATGGTAACCACTCTCACTAAGATTTGGTGAATAGAGTTTCAGTACTAATTTTCCATCTTGCTTCCAGCCCGATTTAGGCAATATTAAAGCAGACAAATCATTTAACCTTTTATGATAAACGATTGCTTGTTTGTTTAGATTTCCTTCAAAAAAACTCTTCATATCAGGCGTAGATATACCAAACAAAAGTTTCCTCGGTCCACGTGGATCATTTCTATAACTCTTATCATCTTTGTTGAAAATCTCTTTTCCTTTAAAATACAGTATATAGCTATTTTCCCACTTACTCACATAGTTAACTTGAGTGGGTACATCAGCTATAGTTCCACTATTACTATCCCATTTCAGTTCATTTAGTGGTGGTAATAACTTTAGATTTGGATCGTGAGGGTCTTCTAAATCAATTGCAATTAGCCCCTCCAATACCCCCTTATACTTCCCATCCTTAGTTTCTACTGTCATTTGATCCTGTCTCCACAACTCCTCAATCGTCTTCCCCTTATAATCCTCTTCTTTCGTCACCATAATCTCAGGCATCACCGTAAAAATATTTGTACCATGCCAAGCTAACTCTGCACTCCCTACTGCATATTTATCTACAGGCAACTTCTCCCCATTTTTCACAGCTAAAATACGCTCAATAATCGTCACAGATTGCGCACGGGTCGTTGTCTTTGTTTCGCCAAGCTCTCCCTTTCCAAGTCCTGTAACCAAGCCTGCTTTAGTCGCTAAATACATCCATTTACTATCCTCTTTTGCTTCTTCTCCAAGTCCTGCACGTACAGCAATGCGTGCCATTTCCTTACGGGTGATAACTTTATTCCAACCTAGATCACTATCTGAAAAGTCACTATTTACATATAACTTGTTTTCTTTCGCTACTTTTACAAAAGGCTCATACCACGTAGATGCTCCCTCTGTTTCAACAGGTAGCTTCATAGCCGTAACCACCATTTTCATAAACTCATCACGTTTAATTGCTTGCTCAGGCTTAAACACACCACCTGGGTAGCCACTTACATAACCTTTTTCAATTGCAGCCGTAATGCTTTTTTTCGCCCAATGTGTATCCTTCACATCTGAAAAGGAAGTCACTTGCTGAGTCGTTACGTCAGACATTTGGCTAGTACTCTCCTGATCGACGTTATCTTTTTCCCCACTCTTTTCTCGACTAGTACGATCTTTGTCTGTCAGTTCTCCATTATTGCTGCTCTTCTCCACCGAGGTATCTATATCTGTTTTAGTTTCTGTACCATTATTCTCCACCGTTGTTGTTGACATCACTGACGTACCGGCCTTCTCACTATCTAGCGCCTTCACTTCATTCCCATTACCCCAAAGCGCCCCTCCACTTGCAGCTACCAACACCATCCCTAAAATAATACTAATCGCCTTTTTATTCATTTTCCTTCTCCTTTAAAATCAGTTTTATAGTTAAGAACTCATAAGCTTGGATTAATATCTTCTCAATAATTTTATAAGCTCTTTAAACGAAAATTCTCTTTTCTTTTAACTCCTTTAAATGCCTTAAATCTTTTAAATCCTTTAATTTCTTTAAATCCACTTTAAAAAATCTTGAACTATGTATGCTGTACACTAAGATGTTTGATTCTACTATAGTTTCATTGATGACACTGCTATATTTTTATTGATACTACCTCTAAGCACTTCCTCCTTTTCTCCTAGGACACCATTCCCATCCACCTACAATATTTCGACAAAATATCCCTTTTCACCTCCTTCAATAAGGATAAATTGAGAAATACAGGAATCAGCGTACAATAAAAAGCACACCTCTCATTAGGTGATATCTAACTGCCAACTAAATGACATCATAAGATATCCAAAATAAGTAAGGTGTGCTTCACCAAATTCCAATTTATAACACCTATTGTAAAAGGCGTCTTTGTAAAAATCAAGCGATTTTATTTATTTCCTTAATATATTGCTTTATTGTTCATTTATTTATTTGTAACTGAAAGTTTTGGTGCTTTTGCTTGCCCTTTTTTAGAAATAAAGAACAATGCCAACCAGATCAATACAAAACCAAAGGCTTGTGCCCATGTAATCACTTCATTCATAATAAACCAGTTCATCAATACACTCACCATCGGGAAGCTAAGTTCTGCTAGTGTCGCTACAGAAGCTTTGGTGGTTGTTAATCCTTTGTAGTAAATTAATAAACCAAGTAATCCTGGTAATAATGCCTGACCAAATAAATTTAGTAATACTAGAAACAACTCGGAAGAAGCGGTTGGCCAATTCCACGCAGCACCTTCTCTAACTGTGATCATTAACAATAACGGAATTGCCATCACAAAACGTAAAGCAGTGACCGTTTCATATTTTAAATTTCCAACTAATAAACGCCCCATTACTGTAGATCCACCCCATAATGCAGCAGCACCTAGTGAAAACAAGCTACCCATTTGGATAAATTCACTCCAGTGTCCAATTGGTAATGAGAAACCGAAGGTTAAAAAATACGTACCTACTAGTGCGACTAAAAATAACGGGAAGAAATTTTTAGGTAAAATTTCCTTTAGTAAAAAACGAGCTAAAATAATTGCAAATAACGGCTGTAGCTTTTGTAGTAAAACAAGTGCATTTAGGTTGCCACCCATTGCAAGACCTTTTGTAAATAAGATTGTTGCAATCGCTGAGCCACCCCATGAAATAAATATTAAGGCGCCTAGTTGTTTCCATTTTAAGGTGCGTAGCTCTGCACGATTTTTTATCAAAATAGGTAATACTACTGCACCAATAATAACATGCTCTAATAATACAATTTGTGCAGACGTTAATGAGTGTAGCAATAATACACGAAATAAAGGCTCAATTCCCCAGCTTGCCGCACCAATTGCTACTAACCAAAAACCTACATTCCATTTTCCAAAAGATAAAGTTGCTGGTTTTACTCTTACACTTGCGTTATCCATGTTGATTTCCCCTTCTCGAATATGGGGTCTTACAGCAGAAAACCCCCGATATCGACATTAATCGACAATTCGGGGGCTGACCAATTAAGCATAATTTAAGCGTAAACTACTTTACCATCATCTTTATAGACAACAGCAAAGACAAATATCTTTCGCCTAAATAAACATTCTTCATGCTTAGGATTGATCTTCTCCCATCCGGACTTTACCGTCGGCCTTGGATTTTCACCAAGTCAGTCGTAAATTACTAATAGCAACTTACGAGTCGCGGGCTTAAAAGCATCTCTTTATTCTTATGAACAAAATGAGCTTCTCACCGCCGGTCAGGAATTTCACCTTACCCCGAAGATCCATATTCAATTTATTTTAGTTTATTTAATAACTTATGATTTAATACTTCAAAATGTTACTTACTATAATATAGCACCTTCTCGAGAAAAAGCAATTGAAATATTTGTGAACAAATGCACAAAGTAATGCTGAATGAATTTTACAAGAAAAAGACTGCAACTCAAGTCATAATTTTACGACTTAAAATGCAGCCTTTTGGATAAGCTAAATGAAATAACTTAACCTTCACTTTTTGAGGATATCACTAGGCATCTAAATCACTCGTTTTAAACAGGATAAGATAACGTAACAATTTTGTACGCTGCTACCTCATAACCTTTACTCTTATCTACAAGCTCATGTCTACGTTCAAGCACATCACTGTTATAAATATCACCCGTACCACGAGGAAGATCCGCATTTAGCATTACTGTCTTTTGTCCTAAATTATAAAACCTTGCAATTACATCCGATGTTTCTTGGCTTAATTTCAAAGTGGAAAAAGCTAGTGCTGTCTCTTCCTCATTCCAATTTAACCAACTGTAAGTCGTAGGCAGCTTCCCATGTTGTAACTCCGTCTGTACGACAGTCCAAGGAATCTGGAATTGATACGCATTCGCATAAGCACCTGAAGCTATACCATCTTCAGCATGAGGAATAATCGCATACTCTACAACCTGCTCACCTAAACACTGCGCCTCAGGTGTTTCAAACACACCCCAGTCTCCAAGCTCAGACACCGCTCTTAGCAAAGTGATGGCAATCCTGTTTTCCTCTCCCTGTAATACTTCATATTCCTGCAAGCCTTTGTTGGCAATCGTCAAGCCACGATTTTGCTCATGTACACTGACAAATGCACCCTGATGCTGACAGTTACTTGGGTTGATCCATTCCTTTGCAGGCTGAGTATCTCGTTTTGCCACCTCAAAAATGGAATCCGCATAATGATAAGCGCTATTTACACCTGTAGGGAACAATGCACGCAAACGGTGATCCTTTGCTTGATTGTTAAAACGTGTTTCCACCTTCACCATGCCACTGTTAGCTTCAAGTGTATATCTTGTTGTTAAAATGAAGGGTACAGTTTCTGTTGTCCGCACAGCCGTTCTTTCTCTAAATGGAACAAACTCCTGCTTCTCCTCGGCAAAGGTTTCATTTGCAGATGCTGGAATCTCCCATTCCAATCTTGCTTCAATAACTGCACGAACAGCATTTTGCTCCACAACTGTTATCTGTGCTTGTAGCCCTTCCGTAGTCATCGCCACTTCTCCATTTGGCTGACGATATACATATTCGTTCCCAATATCACCACTGTTTTCAAATGCATTTAAGCCTTTGAACACATGTCCACTTTTTTTATCTAGTAAGGTCAATGTCCCATTCTGCTCCACAGTGACAGCAAGCTTGTCATTTTCCATCGTATGACCTTCAACATGTACAGATTTAGTTTCAATAGCTTCTGACAATGAAGTTACACCTGATGTTGAATTTGAAGTTACATTTACTGTTGAACTTGATGTTGAACTTGATGTTGAATTTGATGTTACATTTACTGTACCTACTGTTGAATCTGATGTCACCTGTTGACAGGCATACACCTTATATCCAAGCGCAGGAACATCACTTGCAAGCAATGTTATCTTTATTTTTCGTGCCATATAAGGCTGACGGAAACGATCCTTAGGCAAATCATAACCAAAATGCACGCCCATATCTGCAATTTGAGAAGGTACAATCTTGCCCTGATCATCTCTAACTACATAGTGACCAAGCTTCTCTTTCTTAAGCTCTTGAGCTAATAAATGCGGGGCAGGTCCCTCTGAGAAATATTTTTTAGCGACCTCAAGCTCTACTTGTACTGCACCAGTTCTATGCCAACCCGTTGTATTAAATATGGTAAAAGGGATTACTGCTTTGGCTTTGGCTTTGGCTTTGGCTTTGGCATCCACATTTGCGTCGACATCTGCATTTGCATTAACATCACTTTCATTCCCACTCCAAGCATCAACACCCAACGTATCTATTTCCTTCACTAGCTTGGAGGTAGCTTCCTTAATGAGCACCTCTGCCACATTGCGACTCTTTAAAAAGCGAGTTTCCATCTCCTGATGCACCTCATCCACACTACAGCCACAAATACTGTCATGCGGATGGTTTTGCATTAATGTCTTCCACGCATATGTGAGTTCATCATGAGGGTACGAAGCGTTAGCATCTAAATGTGCAAACACAGCTAGTGGCTCCGCCACCTTTTCAAGCAACGTCTGCGCCTGCTGATTCATTTGCTTCAAATAAATACGTGCAGAGGCAGTATTCACAAGTGTTCCCCATCCATCGGTATGCTGACTGCGCAACTCTCCTTTAACCACTGTCAGATCATCAGGTACAGTTTCAGCCACTTCTGCAATATATTCATCAAAGTTGGAATGCTTAAATTCAATATCTGGATACAAAGTTGATGCTGTCTTAATTGCGTCTGACAAATCAGTTTGAATCGGTTGATGATCGCAACCATTCATAAATAGCAGATGAGGTGTGGAAGCAAACTCCTCAGCATTTTTTAAATTTTTATCCCAGTACGCCTTGGCATCATCCGCCCCTACAGGAACCTCCATCCCGTTACAATACCAATTCGCAAATAAAATACCTAACACTTTTGACCCGTCGGGTGCTTCCCAATACATTTCAGAATAAGGCGATTCATACGTATCGGCTTCACCCACCATGTTATTAAAACCTGTAGGCTTAACCCCACGCCCAAACACTGCATTTTGAATGTCCGCTTGTTGGAGGATTTGCGGCGCTTGCCCCATGTTACCAAATGAATCTGGGAAATACCCTGTTTTGGAAATAACACCATATTGCTCGGCATCCTTATGTCCTGTAAGTAAATTACGAATATTTGCTTCACTGCTCGTTAAAAATTCGTCCTGTAAAACATACCATGGTCCAATCTGAATACGTCCCTCTTTAATATAACGTTCTAGACGTTCTCTCTGAGACGGTCGAACCTGCAAATAATCTTCAATCACTATCGTTTGTCCATCTAGATGGAAATATTTATAATTAGGATCGGAATCTAGTGTATCTAGCAGTGTATCCATCAATTCTACTAACAACATATGATGATATTCAAAAGGCATATACCATTCCCGATCCCAATGTGTATGGGAAATAATATGTGCCGTCTTTTTTTGCGTCAATGTATCCAGCTCCTCTGCACCTTTTTAAAAGAAAGTTTTACTGCAAAGAACCTTTACAGTAATAACGCGTATTGTTTTTTTACTCCCTGTGCTACACGCTTCCCATCTATCCCTTTGTTGCGCCACCCATACTAAAGCCTTTAGACATATAACGTTGCGAGAAAATATACAACACAACAGATGGCATCGTATACAGCAATGAAAAGGCAGCTAAACGCCCATATTCAACCATACCATGATTTCCGAAAAATTGATAAATCAACACAGAAGCAGGCAGCTTTTCTGGGGTCTGTAACAAAATATACGGAACAAAAAAGTTCCCCCAGCTTCCTGAAAACGTAAAAATAGCGATCGTTGCAATACCTGGGAGCATTAAAGGTGCAACAATTTTACGTAACCCTGTCCACACCGAAGCACCATCAATCCAAGAGGATTCCTCCAGATCAATTGGAACTGAATCCATAAAATTTTTCATCATCCATATTCCATAAGGCAAGGAGGATGCCGTTAAAAATAACATCGTCGCGAAAATCGAATTTTGCAGCTTTAAATATAAAAACAATTGAAACACAGGCACCATCACTGCTGTAATAGGCAATGCAGTCATAAATAAAATCGTAAGTAAAAAGCTTTTCTTAAACTTCATTTCATATCTGGATAATGGGTATGCCGCCAAGGCAGAGACCACCACTACAAAAATGGCTTGTCCACCTGATAACAGTAATCCCACCCCAAAAGAGCGCACATTAGATGCTTCACCTAACACATCTTTATAGTTGCTTAATGTAAAGGTATCTGGAATTTTAATTCCTTGCTGTGCATGGGGATCTACCGATGCTAACACAATCCACAATAAAGGGATCAAGAAACAGATAGCAATTAAAGCAAGCACTGCATATTGAATTTGTTTATGAATGCGATGTTTTTTAAACATGGATGTCCACCTCCCTCATCTACACTTTGACTTTCATGGATCGCATGTACAACAGACTTGCAATGATACCGATAAATAACAATACCATCGAGATTGCTGTACCATAACCAAACTGATAATTCACAAACGCTTGATGATACATAAAGATCGGTAAGGTTTGCGTTGAATTACCTGGTCCACCACCCGTCATAGTATAGATCAAGGTGAATACCCCTAACGTTTGCAGCGTAACTAACATCATATTCGTAACAATGGAGCCCTTTACCATCGGTAATGTAATGTGGCGTAAAGTTTGGAAGGCGGTTGCTCCATCAATTGTGGCAGCTTCCTCCACATCTTTAGGAATATCGTCTAAGGCAGATTGGTATACCATCATCGAAAAGGCAGTCCCATGCCAAATGTTCGCAATTACAACGGTTGTCATCGGAAATGTAAACAACCAAGATACCGACGATAAGCCGACGGCTTCTAATATACTATTTAAGGTTCCTGTATCACCAAAAAAAGCTACCATACAAAATGCAACAACAATTTCTGGGGTTACCCAACCAGCAATTACGATAATCCCCACAAAACGTCTAAACGTAATATTTTTTTCTTTCATTAATAGTGCAATCATAAAGCCTAATACAACCTGTCCAATTACTGCGGAAAAAATAAGGAAAACTAATGTCCGATACACACTAATTTTAAAGTCTGGATCTTGAAACATATTTGCAAAATTCTGAAAGCCTACAAATTCTAAGCTTTTTGCTGCTGCTCCCGTCAATGACATGTTCGTAAAAGCAAAACCAACGGTCAGAAAAATCGGGATGACGAAAAAGATAAGCAACAGGATGATGGATGGAAATAAGAATAGGAATGCTTGTAATCCTTTTCCCCTTTGTCTGTCCATGTCATTCTCTCCATTCACAAGGCGATAGAGGGACGACCAGTAAACTGTGATCTATGATATGACTCTGCAATCTGCATTTCACATCACATCCAGAATGTGATTCAGTCCCTCTACTCCTTTTCTAAAAAATCTGATTTCGGCTTATGTTTAAACGTTAGGATTAATCTTAAAATTAGTGGTTGCAAAGGCTAAATTAACGAAGGGACAGAGGGATGATGGAAAAGCGTCAGCGGCCGCCTTTAAAGTTGGATTTTCATCACATTACATATTTGATTAAAGAAAATCAGACTTTAACAGCGGTTGAAGTCACCCTCTGTACCGTAGTCTCTTACCTCGAAAGTAAGCAACCACTAATTTTTCCTTTAAGCCTATTTTTAGATTATTTTTCCTCTACTGCATCTGCCCCAGCAACTCTTGTTACATTTTCCTTGAATTGCTTCACTGCATCTTCAGGACTGAGATTACCCGAAGCGATGCTTTCAACAATACTTTGAATTTGAGTAGAGACTGAAGCATATTTATCATTCGTTGGGCGGAAATGTGCATGGTTTAAAAATGATTGAGCTTCTTTAATAAATGGACGATCTAAATAGCCACTTACATCTACAGAGTCCACACGAGGGCTTAATGCTCCCTCAGCCACGACACGTGCTGTTGCATTTTCCTTGTTCATAATGAACTGTAAAAACTTCCATGCTTCGTCTTTATTTTTAGCATTTGCAGGGATAGACCACGCCCAGCCACCAGACATGGTTGTTGCGCCAGGCTCTTGACCATTTTGAGTTGGCATTGCAGCGAAACCCATCTTTTCAGTTACATTTTCAATTGGTGCAGCACCTGTTGCACTCCAAGTTGATCCAGCCCAGCTACCATCAAGGGCAATCGCCATTTTATCCTGAGGTAACAATTGCTCAAATGCCATGCTTCCTGCTTGTCCACTAAGTGCAATTTGCAAAGCTGGACCTGTTTTATCTACATTAAATACTTGATTAATAAATTTAAAAGAATCCAATAAGCCAGGACTGCTCACAATCCATTTTTTCGTATCAAAATCATATAGTTCATCTTGCGTACCATACAGCAGCATTTCTAACGTTTGCATCGTTACGCCTTCACCACTTGCCTTACCCACAGTCATGTGCATTGGGGTTACATCCGGTAATTTTGCTTTAATAGTACGCGCCGCGTCTAAGACTTCTTCCCACGTTTTAGGTTCCCATGGCACAGGCAGGCCAGCTTTTTTAAATAAATCTTTGTTATACCACAATCCACGAGTATCAGAGGTAGCAGGAATACCGTATACCTTGCCATCTTCTCCAGTAACTCCCGCTTTCAGATTCGGGATAATATTACTCCAATCTGACCATGCCTCAACTTTACTATCTAAAGGCTCTAAATACCCCGCTTCCGCATCCGATTTCAAAATAGAAGTATCCTCCGCAATGAGATCAGGAGAGGTGTCACTTGACTTCATTTGTAGCACAACTTTTGAAAAGTAATCTCCTTCACTTGCAAGAATCGGAGCTAAATTTACTTTAATATCTTGATTTTCCTTCTCAAACTCTTCCACTAACCCAGCATTAAAATATTTAGTTAAAGAATCATTAGAGCCTGAGGAACGAAATGTAACTGTAATTTCCTTTTTTCCATTTGCCTCTTCTTTTTTCTCACCACTGGAGCATGCAGTTGTAAACACCATTAGTGCTGCGAGCATGAACATAAAAGAAGCCTTGATTTTATTACTTTTCATTTTGACAAACCCCCTGATGAATAAATTTAAAATGCTATTTATGAATGCGGATACCGCAGTAATCCATTAAAAACTCGCAAAACAGCATGTTTGACCAAGAAAACCATGGTCTTGTATATTGCGAAGGATCATCAGCGTGGAAGCCCTCATGTGTCATACCTGTTCCAGCGTCTGTCGCTTGGAATAATTCAAGTAATTTTTCTCTTTCTACTGAGTCTAGTGAGGTTAAACCCTGCATGGATAAAGCAATATGCCAAATATAATGATCAGGTGTATGTGGACTACCAATCCCTGAAGCGACATCTCCTTCAAAGTAATAAGGATTATGTGTACTCAGTACAAATTTACGCGTGTTTAAATATATTTCATCATCTTCAGCTACACAACCTAAATAAGGTAAAGATAATAAGCTTGGCACGTTCGCATCATCCATTAGATTATAATGACCTAAGCCGTCTGTCTCATAAGCATAGATTTTCCCAAACTCAGGATGTTCAACAATTGCGTATTGCTGAATGCCTTGATGAATTTCATTAGCTAAGTCAAGTGCTTGCTGAGCTAGAGCTTCATCAGACCATACTGTAAGTGCAATCTCATTTAAGTATTTCAATACAACTACTGCAAACATATTGGATGGAATTAAGTAACCATATTCACAGCGATCATCACTAGGTCTGAATCCAGACCACGTCATGCCTGTATAGGCCGTTAAACTCCCTTTACCTTCTCGACTTAAAGTATCTGTAATAGGGGCATCTAATCTTTGGAACAAATATGGCGATTGCTCCTCATGATGTTGCTCCGTTCGCCACAGCTTTATAATTTCTTCTGCTGCTTTACGGAAGGTATCATTAAACTGTGTTGTACGACCACTATTTTTCCATAATAAATAACCAAGCTGCAACGGGTAGCATAAAGAATCAATTTCGTATTTACGTTCCCATATCGATGGACCCATGTGTGTTAAATCATCTTGATGTCCATTTCCATTCGCACTTACATTAAATGCATTGGCATAAGGATCTAACAATACAAACTCCATTTGACGCTGAACTAAACCTTCAACCATATCCCCTATCTCTTTATCCTTGCTCGCAAGCACCAAATAGGGTCTAACCTGAGCTGCGGAGTCCCTTAACCACATTGCAGGGATATCACCTGTAATAACAAAGGTAGTGTTGTCCTCTAATGTTTGAATCGTCGTATTGATCGTGTTACGAAAACCATTTTCAAAAATCTGAGCAAGCTTAGGTCGATCAACAAACCTGTTTTTCATTTCGTCAATCATGTTTTCAATTGCTACATTGCTTGTTTTTTGTGTGGGTGATGGCAAATCCACACCTCCTATTTCCATGTAATAGCTTTTTCTAAATATAAAACCGCTGTTAATTAACCGCTTACATTTATTATATGTAAATAGATTAGTATGTCAATATATTATTTTGTTAAAAATATGCCTTTTACGTCATTTATACATACTTTTTACATGATTAATATATACATGTATATAACAATATAACAAAACAAAAAAGAAGCCTTATTCAAGCTTCTTTTTATCAAATGCTTATATTTTATTTGTGGAGATCAGTCCTTGACAACTAACCCTAACTAGTGAGGAGCCAGAAAAATTCTGAAGATTGTTGTTAATTAATTTTTGCCTTTGCCGTTGTTTTCCCCACAATCAGTGGAGCTTCAAGCATAACTCTACTAGGTACCACTTCGTTGTTATTTAGTTTAAGCACACTTTCAATCGCCTGCTTACCAATCGCCTGTTGATTTTGTCTAACATGTGTAAATTGGTAGGCATCATTTCTAAGCGGACTATCAAAGCAAATAATTGAAATATCCTCTGGTACAGACAACCCTAAGCGCTGAGCTGCCTCATATGCATACTGTGCAATCGTATATTCGATTGCAAATAGAGCTGTGATTTCAGGATGCTGCTGGATATGCTGTTGGATCATTTCAATATCCCGTTCTCTTGAGCTTGGATCGAACTCATTTGGCATTGTAGACGTAATGTTTTCTAACCACAATCCACGGTCTGCCACAATCCCATTTTCCGCATGTGCTTCTATAAAGCCTTCAATCCGCTCTTCAATCGCTGTTGTATTAATGGAGGGTTGCGTTAAAAGTCCGATATGTGTATGACCTAAGTTAAATAAGTAATTACTTGCTACCTTTGCTGCCTGCACATTGTCACTGCTAATAGATGAAGCTGAAATTCCTTTTAAATAACGATCTACAAGCACAAACGGGAATTTTGAAATCACAAGCTTCAGAATTTCTGCGCTAAAATATTCGCCCTGAGCAGGAAAAATAATTAAACCGTCTACGCCCATCTCTAAAAATTGCGTAATTGTTTTTTCCTCTTGGGCAGCAATCCCAAAGGAACGACGAATAATTAAATAACAGTCATGCTCCCGAGAGGCTTCCTCCATCCCATAGATCAATTCTGTGCCATAACTATCATCAAAGGTAGTAATCACCAGACCAATTAACAGTTTTTTATTGGTTTTTACGGTTGAACTAATCGGCGAGCTTAATATCCCGTCATTGTGATTAGTATCTTCCTTTACACCCATAAATTCATTTACGAAAGAGCCTTTTCCTGGTTTACGAATGATATAACCTTCTGTGGTAAGGAGCTCCAACGCCTTTTTACTCGTGATCCGGCTCACATTATATTGCTCACACAATTCTTTTTCGGACGGAATACGTTCTCCTGACTTATATTTAAGCGAAATAATATCTTCACGCAAAGCATCAAAAATTTGCTCATACATCGGTTTAGATGTAGATTGATTGGACATCATGCTTCCTCCTAGACATCATACATAGACATAATCATTACATGTAATAATATATCATGTTATATACAATTAAGAAAGCGATATAATATAGAAAAAAGCGATGTAATTACAGAATTTATAATGTTTATTTATGCAATCGGAAACCTAATCACAAAAACACTTCCATTTTTAGAAGTAGATTTCAAAGTTAAGTCTCCCCCCTGTGCCTGCGCTAATTGCTGACTGTAGGTGAGACCTAATCCTAAACCATGTGGGCGCGCAATTTTGCGTTCCCCCCGATAAAAACGTTCAAAGATATTAGGTGCGTCCTCTTGACTAATTCCTGTTCCGTTATCCTCAATTTCAATGATGGCTTGTTCTCGCGCAATACTATGTTCAATATCACTCTTGGCATCACGCTTAGATTTAAGCTCAGTACCAAGTGTATTACAGTGAAGCCTAACCTTAATCATAAGCTCACGCTCACTATGCTTGGCTTGAACGCAGTTATTTAGTAAATTAACGATAATTTGTCTAATCCTGAGCGCATCCCCCATGACATAAATCTCATCCTCAGGTATAAGCAGCTCACATCTCACTTCCTGATGATTATCGATGAGCTCCCACTGTTGAACCACTTCACCTAGCAATCCAGTTAACTCTACTCTATCACTTCGCATACTGACATTTCCTGATGCAAAGACATTATAGTCTAGTAAATCAGCCACCATTCTGTCCAATCTTCCAGTTTCTTGCAAAGCTAAGTTTAGGAACTCCTCTGCTTCCTCACCTGTAACAACCTCATCCTTAACAGCATGAATTAAGCCCTTAATTGAAGTAACGGGTGTCTTTAACTCATGGCTCACACCAGCTAGAGACAATATTCGCCACTCCTCAAGCTGTTTTAAACGAGTCGCCATCCCTGAAAAAGATTCTACAAGCTGAGTGATTTCTTTTTCTTGTGTTTTCACCTGTAAATTATCAATACAATAATCCCCTTTTTCTATCCTTTGCGTGGCTGCAGTCACCTGTCGTAAAGGTAAGGAAAGCCGACTAGATAATAAATAAATCGTTAATAGACCTGCTGAAGTGAAAATAACTAGCATGATAATAATGACAGTAATAATAGCCTCGCTATTCGTGAGGGATTGATTGGACTGAATCAATACAGTCTTGCCAACTTCTTTTAAGGAATGCCCATATACTGGAGATGAAATCAAATTAAATTTACTTTGTGGTGAAATTAACTCGTTATAATCCCATTTCTCATTAAACTCCTGCTGTGTCATTTGAGGCATACTATATTTTAAATGCCCATCCTCATCTACGACATATAAACAAAAATTAGCATCAACATCAAAATACTGCAGCTTATTCCCCACGATATCATCCAGATTTTTCGGAATTTCAAGAGCATTTTCTCCACCTAATCGTTCTGCAATGTTTTGAACAAATAAGCTTGAGGTTTGGAGGCGATTATCTTTTGCCGTTTCTCTAATCCAATAAACTGATACTAAGCCGATGACAGCACAGACGGCAAATAATATAACAATATACCGAACCGACCAATACGACAAAATGGAAACTTGCTTTACTGGTTTACGCAAAATGAATACCCACTTCCTCGCAACGTCCGAATTTCCCCTTGAGCTTGTGGCCAATCTGCGAGTACTTTTCGTAATCGTTTTATACATAAATCCACCGCTCGATCACTTCCTTCATAGTCGTATCCCCATATTTGTTCTATAAGCTGTTCTCTTGTCCACACACGATTTGGCCTAGCTGATAAAAACAAAAACACATCCAAATCTCTTGGAGTGACTGCGATCTCTTTCCCGTTCAGAAAGATACGTTTAGCCTCATAGTCTACTAACAAGGAACCAAAATATTTACGTTCAGGCTCCTCTGAATAAATCGGTCTCCGGCGTAAAACTGCTTTAACTCTAGCAACTACCTCATCTGGCACAAAAGGCTTAGTCATATAATCATCCGCACCGTGATCAAGACCAAATAAGCGATCATCCAGCCGATCCTTTGCTGTTAGCATAATGATCGGACATGCACTTTTTTCGCGAATTTCGGTAAGTAGCTCAAAGCCATCTTTGCCTGGAAGCATTACATCAAGCAATACTAAGTCAAACACATGTTGCTCAAACGCCTCAAGAGCAGCATTACCATCCAAACATCGAACAACCTGATACCCTGCTTTATTCAAATAGCTATATAAAACACGGCTAATCGCCTCTTCATCTTCTACCACAAGAAGTGTCTGTTTATTACTAGAATCTGGTATCAAAAGTTCATCTCCTTTACTTCCATGCATCTATATTTCAATTTCAATCTATTTTAGTTCAATTCCATTCTTACTCTAGTTCATTACAAAATGAACACTTTATTATAGCAATTTTACATATTTTCTGAATGTAAGCAAGTTTTTCGCTTTGACATCTTACTGACACATTTCCTTGCTAAATTATGAATTACATAACAGCGTAAATCACTTAACACTGATCTTAGAGCTGACAGAGAAAAAATATGTAAAAATTTAGGAGGAAAAGAGAAAATGAACAAACGAAGTTGGTCTATTATTATTATTGCATTAGTCATCATCATAGGTGTGGGGACTTATCTATTTTTTAGGTCCTTTACAGGCAACAATATCGAAATTAATAGTGTAATTCCTGACAGCACCCAAAATAGTGAAGCAAATAAAACTACAGGAAATACTTCTTCTACTCCCGCTGCTACTTCTAACCAAGGTGGGGAAGTTGCGGCAGATGCTTTAAATGGCCAATGGAAAATTACGGATGCATCTAAGGTATATTTCTCAGTAACGACTTCACAAGAAACCGTGAACTTTGAAAATAAAAAGGTAAGTGGGAATTGGGATATTAATGTCGATTCGCCTAGCACAATGAAAGGAAACGGGAGTATCGATATGACTGCCAACGATTCCGGCAATAGCCAACGTGATAATCATATCCAGCAAGCAGACTTTTTTGATGTAGCTAAGTTTCCAGATGCGACGTTCACAGCAACTTCATTTGAGAACTTACCAAAAGCATGGACTGAAGGTACTGCAATTCCGTTTAAACTAACAGGTAAATTGAAAGTAAAAGGGATTGAAAAGGACGTTACCTTTGACGCACAAGCAATGTATAAAAACAATCAAGTCATGTTATCTGGTAAAACGAAAGTGACCTTTAGTGACTTTGGAATGCAAAACCCACACAATGTTGTATTGTCTACGGAAAATGATATTGGCGTACAGTTAGAGTTGGTATTGGATAAGAACTAAGATCTCAAATAAACACTAAAAAGCCAGTGTCTCGTATAATACGAAATACTGGCTTTTTTAAATATATTTTTAGTAGCCTCTTAAATGGTCACGATTAATAATATTACTTTCTAGCACTTTCCCTTCCTTTGGAAGCATAAAGGACCAGTTGACATCTTTGTACAGTCTTCCCACGATTTTTCGTCGAAGGGTCAATTTTTCAGGGATATGGGTTAATTTATCAATGATAATATGACCTGAAGAAAAATAGCTTGGTTTACCAAATCTTACATCTTGACCTTCCCCTTGCGTAGAAATATTAGCGCTATACGTTTTTCCATTCTCATCAATAACTTCCCATTGATCATCAGTCTTTGTGTTGGAAAATACACCGTTAGATATATTTATTAATGTTGTCTTCTCTCCATAGGACCTATGTTTTTCAAAATATTCAATCCCAGTTATTTTAAATGAATCTCCTAAGCTGTCAAAAACTGCTGGCTTCGATTCCGATATTTTTGACGGCATAAAGGTTATTTTCTCATCTGACTGCTCTGTGGTGAAGTAGCCATCTAATACGAACTTTATATCGTCATTCTTATTTGCTACTGTCAATCTTGAATCAAACGTGTACCACTTAGTTTCCTTTTGCCAAGGATCATAGTAGATATCAGACTCATCATAAAAATCACTATAACCATCCCAAGGTTCACCATTTTTTTCATAATGGTAATAAATCCCACTGTTTTTATCTAGCTCACCTGGAGAACGTTGTTGCCCTTCCTTAGTGAACTTGGTAGCAAAACTTAATCCAAGCCCACTAGGCGCATAGGCAATTCCATTCATTTTGATATTTAGTCCACTAGGTGTTGTATATTGCTCTGTTACTGGTGCTATTATAGTTTTCTCCTTAGCTTTTCTAATATCAGCATAACAGTATACTGTCCATTGACCAGGTATAGTCTGATGTTCACCTTTCTTATTGTTATCTTGTGAGTCCTTTAGCACCATTTTTATTCTTATATCATCTGTGATAACCGGTTCTTTAAAAACCAATCCATAGAAAGGTATCGCTCCGAGATCTTCCATATTTAATCCATACAATCTCCCTGGGATTATATGCCGATGGTTATCTCTAACCTCTAGTGAAACTATTTCAAGTGAATGACCCTTAACTTCATTTCCAACTTTATCCTTAAGCACTCCACTTATTAATATCCGTAGTGGATCAGCATACATCTCCTTCACCTCAAAGGTATAATCTCCGTTTTTCGCAGTAAACTTAGGTTCATTCACTAACTCCTTAGCACTTTTTAGTCCAGGATCAACAACATCTAACCATTCTAAACTAGACTTCGTAAACATCGACCTAATCTTCTCTGCTAAAGATGGCTGTACAAACATACTTATGGCTAAAAACATGACAATGACAGCTAATACAGCACTTACCACCTTCATTTTGAATAAGGAGGAACGCATTTTCTTTAAACGAATACTAGATGGTTTAGGATTATCTAGCTCTGTGAATTTAATATTAGTGCTATTGCTCTCAATAGCTAGCTGTTGTTCAATGCTCTGCATCACTTCATTTGTAAAGGTAATAGGAAGCTCTTCACTAGTTAAAGCTTCTTCACACATCTTTTGCACCTGCTGCAACGCTTCAAACTTTTGTCTACATGTAGAGCACACCTTAATATGTGCCATCAGTTTCTCTTTCTCCAGCTCTTGTCCTCTAGATAATACCTTTTCCATTTGCAATTGACTCCAGCAATCCAAAAGAATCTCCTCCTTTTTGCCCTAATTGCTTTTTCAGCCTTTTTTTTGCTTGAAAAATACTATTACTCACTTTTCTTTCGGATATCCCTACAATCGATGCAATCTCTCGGTAACTAAAGTCACTACTGTACTTTAAAATCATAATGAGGCGGTATTGCTCAGGCAATGTATATAGTAGTTTTCTCAGCTCTCCTCTTAATTCTTTATTTAAATATTTTTGCTCTGGAACGTTTGCACTTTGCTCATGTTGTCCCCGTTGTGTTTTTTGTTCTAATGCTTCATTAACATTTTCAATCGGAATCGGTATTTTTTTACGATAAAAATCATTTAACGTATTTACAGCAATTTTGTACAACCACGCAGCAAAGCTATTCTCCATCTGATATTGTGATAATTTGAAATATGCTTTAACAAACGTGTCCTGCGCCAAATCCTGCGCATCTATTGGGGTTGCCCCCATACTTCTTAGCAAGCCGTAAATCTTATTCTTATACTTATCCACAATAGATGCATAAGACTCCTTACGACCCATTAGCACTTCTTCAACAAGTGCCTGATCTGTAGCCGGGTCCATGTTGCCCCTCCTTTATGACATTAACTAAATTGCTTTCTATGTATTAAGACGCATACATTCATGATTTTCTCTTACTGAAATTAATTTTTACTGAATTTTATCGGTAGATCACGCAAAAGTTAGCAAAAAAAAGTGAATGCTTGCGTCTATCCGCAAAACATTCACTTTTATTCTTTAGTTATTGTTTATAAAGTTCACCAAGATCAATTAGTTCTCTTTGTGGTACAAACCCATCCTTTGGTATCATAAATGACCAATTGATGTCTTTATAAAACCTTTGTACAATCGTACGCTTTAGTGTCACTTGTTTAGGAACCTCTGTTAGATCATCAACAAATATATAACCAGATTTAAAATGTGAAGGATAACCAAACCTAGCATCACTACTTGATTCATTTGGACCAAAATGAACAGGATAGGTCTGTCCCTTTTCATCTTCAATTTCCCATTGTTCATTAGTATTCATTAAATTTGTAAACGTCCCTTTAGAAATATCAATAAGCATTTCCTTATGACCAGAAGTTCCTCGATCCTTATATTCCATCGCTGTTATATGAAATTGATCTCCTAAGCTATTAAATATTGCAGGGTTAGTTTCTGAAATTTCTGAGGGCTTAAAGGTTATTTTATAATCAGATTTCTCTGAAATAGAATAACCATCTAATACAAACTTAATATCATCTTTTTGATTTGAATTTTTTAATAACGTTTCAAATGAGTACCATCTCATATGTTGATCCCATACGTTATAGGCAGCATTACTATAGCCACTAAGCCATGTTCCATGACCAGCAGAACCATTTGAAAGACCTTTACTATAACCATCCCATGGTTCTCCATTTATTTCATAATGATAATATATGGATTGTCTTTGCCCAAGGTCACTTGGTGACCGTTGTTGAGCTTCCTTTGTTAGTGAGGTTATAAAATTCAATCCTGCACCGCTAGGTGAAAGTGTAATCCCCTCCATCTGAACATGAAGCCCAGCAGGGGTTGTCACTTTTTCATTTAAAGGAATTAAAACCGTTTGCGATTTAGTCTGCCTAATATTAGCATGATAGCTAAGTTCCCATTTTCCCGGAATAAAATCTTTTTCCCCTTTTTGATTTTGTTGAATTTGTTGAAGAGTATATGAATCATCTAATACCATATATATTTCAAGACCATCTGTAATCACAGGCTCATTAAATGTTGCTCCGTAATAGGGGAGTGCTTCTTCCCTTTCTATAGACATATCATACATTATGCTTGGAATATTATGTCCATTGGAATCACTCACCTGGACCGAAACTACCCGAAGTGGATGGTTTTTAATCTCCTTCCCATTTTTATCCTTTAACAATGCACTCATTCTGATTCGTAATGGATCTGCATATACCTCCTTCACTTCTAACGTATAGCCCGCATTTTCCACTACTAGATCCGTATTTGTGACTAATCCTTGGTTAAATGCACTCCGAAGAGCAGGATCAACCACATCAAATGTATCCTGCTCTGTCTTCGTAAACATCGACCTGATCTTTTCTGCTAAAGAAGGTTGCACAAAAATACTTATGGCTAATAGCATGACAATAACAGCTAATACAGCACTTGCCACCTTCATTTTAAATAAGGAAGAACGCATTTTTCTCAGCCCCACATTTGGTGACTTTGAACTATCTATATCTGTCCATAGCGCATTGCCTGAAGAACTAGCCCCTGCCTCTAGTGTGTTGATCTGGCTCATTACATTATCCGTAAAATCAATTGGAAGCTCATCATAATATAAAGCTTCTTCCCAAGCAGCCTGCTCCCGCTGCAACTCATCATATTGTTGTTTACAGGTTGCGCAATGCTCAATATGCGCCATCAGCTTTTGCTTCTGTTTTTCCGATGCTTGTCCACTAAACAATACTTTTTCCATTTGCAATTGACTCCAGCAATTCAAAAGAATCCCCTCCTTTTTGCCCTAATTGCTTTTTTAACTTCTTTTTTGCGCGATGAATACTATTCGTCACTTTGCTCTCAGACACACCTACGATCGAAGCAATTTCTCGGTAACTTAGCTCATTACTGTACCGTAAAACTATAATAAGGCGACATTGCTCAGGAAGTGTTTGTAGAAGCTTTCTGAACTCTTCTCTTAATTCTTTACTTAAATAGTTTTGCTCAGGTACGTTTGTAATTTGCTCTTCCTGCCTGCATTGTGTTTTCTGTTCTAACGCCCCATAAGCATCTTCAATCGGGATTGGGATCTTTTTACGATAAAAATCCTTTAACGTATTGACTGCAATCTTGTACAACCACGCTGCAAAGTTACTGTCAAATTGATACTGTGACAGTTTACAATATGCTTTAATAAAGGTTTCTTGCGCTAAATCCTGCGCATCTACTGATGTTGCTCCCATACTTCTTAACAAGCCGTAAACCTTGGTCTTATACCTATCTAAAATAAGAGCGTAAGACTCTTTACGACCCTTCAGCACCTCTTCCACGAGGGCCTGATCTGTGATCGGGTCCATGCTGCCCCTCCTTAAAATAAATTGGACTTTTCAATGTGTATAACTAAGACGAATCAAGTCACAGTTTCCTCTCACTATCGAACTAATCTTTCTTTATTTTTCTATGTAACTAGCCCTATTTTTCGCAAAGATTGAAAATATGTAATAATTTTTCACAAATTATACTTGTATATATTATTTTACAATATTATACTATCAATAATTAAGACAACGACTATTTATTCTCAATGATGTTAATATATTACATCGTATGACAACTCTCCTCATGACTTACTTCATTTTACTGACATTCTTCAATTTTTTACTATCTATCATCCTATCATTTTTTATCACATATACCTTTTAACTTTTTAAAAATAAATTTAGTAAAGGAGGTGATGAAAGCCACCATCAGATATTCCTTAGGCAATTCCTTGAGAAGAATTGTGTCTCAATGCTAAGGAGCAATTTACTTAGGCTGGCTGCCTTGAGTATTACCGTAAAAGACAAAAACCAAGTAAAGGGAGTGGAGAAGTTGTTTAAATCCAAAAAATTTCGCAAATCTTTTTCACTCAGCATGGCCCTCATCCTAGTATTCACGCTAATCCCTTCGGCCTTTGCTGATAACGGATCTTCCACACAAAAGCTAGAGCTGAAAAGAGACTTACCTAGTAGCACAGTGAATAAAATCGATGAGCAATTACTACAAAGCTTTAAACAAGATGAGTACGTTTCTTATTTGGTTAAATTAAAGGAGCAAACAAATACAACAAAGGTAGCTAATCAAGCCTTAAGTAAAGCTCTTACCAATAAATCTACAGCTTCTTCTGCAAAATTGGCTGTGCGTACTTCTGTTGTAAGCGCCTTGCGGGAAACAGCAACCCGAACACAGGATTCTATTACTAGTTACTTGGAGCAGCAAGAAAAAAGTGGTGAGGTTAAAGAGTTTAAAAAATACTTTATCGTCAATGCACTTTATGTCAAAAGTACAAAAGCGGTATTAGATGAATTGGCGCTACAGCCTGAGGTTGAAAAAATTGTGCCAAACCAAACGCGTTATTTAGATAAAGCGGAGGTAAAGGAAAAACAAACACCTTCAGCTACAACTAAACTAAACGCTGCACCCGCTATCGAAAAACCTGATACGACCAAAGAAGCGGCTAAAGGCGACTCAAGCGTGGCACTTAAAGATAAAAGTAAAAATAACGCCAACATCGAATGGAACATTTCCCAAATTAATGTTCCACAGGTATGGAATCAAGGTATCGATGGTACAGGGATTGTTGTAGCTAACCTTGACACAGGGGTTGAATATACACACCCTGCTTTAGCAAGTAAATGGCGTGGACTAGATGCATCTGGAAATATAGTAAATCCAGAATTAAGCTGGTATGATGCAAATGATCATGCGCCTCTACCTGTGGACACTCATGGTCATGGTACACATACTATGGGTACGATGGTAGGCTCTGAACCTGACGGCTCAAACCAAATCGGGGTTGCACCAGGCGCAAAATGGATTGCCGTTCGTATTTTTAATCCAGAGACGACGGACGCCATCATTTTAGATGCTGGACAATGGATTCTAGCCCCAGTGGATAAAGACGGTAACCTACATCCTGAATTAGCACCAGATGTGGTCAACAATTCATGGGGTGGTGGTCCTGGTGTGGATGACTGGTTCCGTCCAGTTGTACGCGCTTGGCGTGATGCAGGCATCTTCCCTGAATTTTCAGCGGGAAATACAACGCGTACGAACCCTGGTGGTCCTGGCTCTGTAGCTAACCCTGGGAACTATCCAGAAGCATTTACAACAGGTGCTACAGATATTAATCAAAACCTAGGCGACTTTTCATTGCTAGGTCCTTCACCATATGGGGTTATTAAGCCAGATGTAACTGCGCCAGGGGTAAACATTCGTTCCTCTGTACCGGGTGGTGCATATGAAGGTGGCTGGAACGGAACCTCTATGGCAGGTCCACATACAGCAGCACTTGCTGCATTATTATTGCAAGCAAATCATTCGTTAACTGTAAGTGAGCTTGAGGAAATTATTAAATCTACGGCAACACCACGTACAGATGCTGCTTATCCAACAACACCTAACAACGGGTATGGTTATGGCATTATCAATGCATTAGATGCTGTAAGCTCTGTTCTTAGCGGGGTAGGAACTGTTTCAGGAAGAGTAACGATCGGTGGGGATGATGAAAGTGAACCTGTCATTTCACACACACCACCAACACAGCTATATAAAGGTTTTGATGTAAAGCTTACGGCTGATGTTAGTGATGACGTTGCAGTTACCTCTGTTGAGTTTTATGCCAGATCAAAAGGGGATGACCATTATTTATATCTCCCTGCAACACGAGTTTCTGGAGATTCTAAAAACGGGAAGTACGAAGTAAATGTACCTGCTTTCCTTATCGATACAGCAGGATTAGAGTATTACATTCGTGTAAATGATTACGGCAATAATGTAGTAGAAAGTACGATTTATACTATTCCAGTTTCCGCAGGTATTACCCCTGGTTATATTCAAACCTTTGAGGAAAATAATACAGGTTACGTTTCAGGTGGCACTAAAAATACCTGGGCTTGGGGAGTACCAACCAGCGGACCAGGAAAAGCTTATTCAGGCAGTAAAGTGATTGCTACAAATTTAACAGGCACTTATCCAGCAAGTGCGAACTCACACATTCAGCTACCTCCAATTGATCTCAGCGACAGTCCAAATGGAGCTTTGCTCTCCTTTAAACAATGGTATGACCTTGAGAACAATAACGATGTAGGGAAGATTTTAATTGCGACTGAAGACTCTGAATATGCCTTTGTAGAAGTTGCACAAGTAACAGGAACAAGTGGTGGATGGAAAACACAATATATTGATTTAACCCCTTATGGAGGACAGCAGGTTCACGTTCTGCTAAACTTCACTAGCGACTCTACCATTCAAAAAACAGGTTGGTATATTGATGATGTTGCACTATCTGCCCCTGATTCAGAAGCGCCAGCAGCACCAGCACAGCTTACAGGAACAGCGAATTTTACAGGAAATGTAATATTAAACTGGCAAGCTTCAACAGAGGAAGATTTTAAGGAATATCGAGTTTACCGCTCTACAAGCAGTGGTACAGGTTATGAATTATTAACGACAACCTCAGCTACATCGTATACAGATGCTACAACAGAAGGGGATTCCACCTACTATTATGTAGTTACTGCCCTTGACTATAGCGGAAATGAAAGTGCTTATTCCAACGAAATTAGCTTAACGATTCATCGTCCAACGATTATTTACAGTGATAATTTCGATGGGAATGATGATAACGGCTGGACACACTCTGGTGCTAAAGATGAATGGGAGCGTGGAGTGCCTACAGCAACGGGTGGCCCAGCAAGTGCAGTATCACTACCAAATGTATGGGCAACGGATTTAGATAACACCTATGAAAATAGCGGAGATGCTTCTCTCTACTCTCCACTTATTGATCTGACTGGTGTAAGCAATGCAACAGCTACCTTTGAGCATTGGTTTGAAATTGAAACCAACTATGATTTTGGATATGTAGAAATTAGCAGTAACCAAGGCGATACTTGGTCAGAGTTAGGTAAATTCTCTCACTCTACAGCAGGTAAAGCTTGGACTCCCGTTTATTATAATTTAGACAAATATGTTGGAAAAACAGTACAGCTTCGCTTTAGACTAAAAAGTGATAGCTCTGTTACGAAATTAGGCTGGTATATCGATAATTTTAAAGTATTAAGTGTAGCCGCTACCGAGTCTACTAAAAATGTGCTTGGCACAGAGACAAAAGCAAAGGACCTTTCCTTATTTGATGGACCTGAATTTAAATTAAGCTACACAACAAAGGAAGAATATAACGCATCTTTAAAAGATGAAGCAAAAAAATCTAGTAATCAGGCACCTGCTAGCTTACCTGCAAGTGCAACAGTAACGGTGTTAGAAACTGGACGTTCCGTAAAAACAGATCCATCTACTGGAAGATTCAGCTTTAACCATGCCGCAGGTGATTTCACACTTAAAGCAGAAGCCTATGGTTATTACGCTCAGACGTTACCTGTTACGATTACAGACGGAACAAATGTAAAAGCCAACTTCAGATTAGAAGAAATACCAAGTGGCACCGTGCAAGGTACAATTACAGATGAGCAAAGTGGAGAACCTATTGCAGAAGCAACCATCCTTGTCATTGAAGATGCCTCCGTTACACCAGTACAAACTGGAGCAGATGGTACATTTAGCTTGACCTTGCTGGAAGGCTCATACACGTTGGCTATATCAGCAAAGGATTATAATAATACAACGGTCGCTGTAACCGTTAAAGGTAATACGAATGTTGAAGCTAATGCAACATTAAAACCGTTTATCGGATTCCCAGGTGAAATTAGCTATGATGATGGAACACCTGAAAACGCTAGAGCCTTTAATGCTGCAGGCAATGCATGGGCGGTTCGCTTTACACCAGAATCCGAGAGCACACAAGTGACAGGGGCTTCCCTTCGTTTCTGGAATACCGAATTCCCTATTCCTGGGGGGACTGCATTCCAATATGCTGTTTATGATGCATCAGGTCCAAACGGCGCACCAGGTCGCCAATTAGCAGGACCATTTGACGCTACTGCATTACGTAATGACAAATGGACAGTACTTGAACTACCTGAAGCTGTAAATGTAAAAGGTGACTTCTACATTGTGTACATTCAATCCGCCGCAGGTTTGGACGCTCCCGGCCTTGCAACAGATGAAAGTAGCCCTAATGCGTTACGTAGCTGGCAACGGGCTAGTGGCGCATGGAGTCAATCTCCTGAAGCTGAAGGAAATTACATGATTCGTGCTACCGTTCGTTATCCTTTGGGTGCGCCGGAAATCACGTCACCTGTCGATGGAAGCTTTACAAATACAAACGAAGTGACTATCGTCGGAAGTACTCCTGCTAACGATGCGGAAGTTAAAATTTATAAAGGTACGGAGTTACTTGCCACAAGTCAAGTTGTTGATCACAAATTTAATATTCCTGTAGAATTAAGTGAAGGTTTAAACGAATTGACTGCTCGCGTCTTTGTAAACGGTAAGGGAACAGACCTTTCTACACCGATTAAAATTACGGTAGATACAGTTAATCCAACCTTAACGATTACGTCACCTACGGATAATGAATCCAAAAATGCTGAATTAATTCATGTTACAGGTACAGTAGCAGATTTACATTTAGATAAAGTGGAAATCAACGGTCAAGTAACGACTGTGGATGAAAATGGTGCCTTCGATGAGCGCATCATTGTACGTGAAGGAGAAAACGTAATTACAGTCAAAGCCACAGATAAAGCGGGGAATACGACAACACAAGCCATCAAAATTGTTGTGAATTTAACTGCACCTGAAATTCAAAATCTGACCCCTGTGGAAGATATTCATATTAAAGCTGGGGAAAGCTTTACCGTCGCATTTGATAGTGTCCCAGGACTACAGGCCGCATTTAGAGTCGAAATCCCTTTGTTGTTCCAGCTTGAAGGTGGCAATGTGATTCCTTTTACTGAAACAACGCCTGGACACTATGAAGCTAGCTACCAGACACCAGCTTCCCTTAAATTAGATGGGGGAATTATCGTAGTTCAAATTACGGATGCTGCTGGAAATAAAAACGAACAGCAAGCGCAAGGTAAATTGTATGTAACTACTACGGGAGTGACAGAGCCAGACAATAATACAGCCCCTGTAGCTGTGATTGATGCTAAAGATAACGCAAAAAAATCTAAAAATGTGAAATTCAATGCCTCTAAGTCTTATGATCTTGATGGGAAAATTGTTAGCTATGCTTGGCAATTTGGAGACGGAAGCGAAGCGCAAGGTGTGAAAGCAGAACATCGTTATAATGATCCTGGCACCTTTACAGTTCAACTTACCGTCACAGATGATCAAGGAGCTACGCACACGGCATTTCATCAAATAACAATTAAGTAATGATTAATTTAATGATTAATTGTAGTAAATTAACTTCGTGAGTTGATCCCATGAGCTAAGCTTATAAGTTAACCACATAAGTTAAATGGCATGTAAAAGAAGCGCCCCTCATCAACTTTTGATGAGGGGCGCTCTGTCATAACATAATTTACATATTCTAATCTAATTATAGCCCACTCTTAAAAGAAGAGCCCTAGTTATTGAATTAGATCAAATCGGATTGCTTCAATAAGCGTTGAATCATCGCTGCAATTTCAGCACGTGTTGTGTGTGCTTTTGGTGCTAACAATGTAGCATCTCGTCCACTCACAATCCCTGCTTTTAACGCATCAGCTACACCTTGGTTTGCCCAAGCAGCAACCTGTGCCACATCACGATAAGCTTGTAATTGGCTACTTCCAGATTCAGCCTCTAGCTTTTTGCTCAACCCTGTAATCTTCATCGCTTTTGCTATAATTGTCATCGCTTGCTCACGTGTAATTTTATCGTTAGGCTTAAACGAACCATCTTCAAACCCATTAATTAAATCATTTGCATACGCGGTTTGGATTACACGCTCGTACCAATCATTTGATTTCACATCGTTAAAGGAAACATTACTTTTCTCCAGCTTCAGCCCTAGACCACGTACAACAATGGCTGTGAACTCGGCACGTGTGATATCATCATTTGGATTAAACAATCCTTCACCGTTACCGTTAATAACCATGCGAGAGCCCATATTATTTACTTCCGATTTAGCCCAGTGATTTGCAACATCCTTGAACTCAATTGGATTCCATACAATGGAATATATACTGTTAGTTAAACTATTTACTGTGGCATAATATTTACCTGCATTAACAGTTACCTTTGTTGGTACGTGACGAACTGTTCCGTCTGCTTCAACTACAACACCTGTTGTGATCTTGTTAGAATCCACACCTTCAGGTAATGCAATTGAACGTTCAACATAAATATTAAACTTAGTAATGTCTAGTTTTTGATCAGCATATAGAGCATGAACTTCAAAGTTAAGTGGACTAGAAACCTCGCTATATCCCCCTGTTAAAGCCGCTTGCTTCGCTAAAGCTAATTGATCACTAGTTGCTACGCTTGTCTCAAGCTGAATTTTTACATTATTCAAATCAATATTTGAACCAAATTGCTTGGACAGTTGTGAAACTTGGATTTGTGAAGCCGGTAGCTTATAAGTTGCTTTATCCGTTTTTAACTCAATAACAGCTTGCTTATCTTCCATTTGCTTGACAATTTGACCATTTAATTCACCAATCACTACATCTGATTGCGAGGTTAATGGGATTGTAATTACAGTACCATTTCCTTGCTGTGCTAGCTTCTCCTCTAACAGCTTTTGATTCGCTGTAATTGTAGTAGTTGAACGGTTATTATTCGTTGTGGTCATAGCTGTTCCGATTTTTTCCACCTTGCCATTAACCAAAATATCTACACCTGCACCACTATTAACTGGAGTTGTTGTAGATGGTGTCGTCGTTCCTGTTGAAGGTGAAGATGGTGTTGGTGTGCTTGGTGATGTAGTTCCGCCTCCACCTGAATCGATTGGACCCTCATTAGACGTAGCGTTAGGTGTAACAGCATTAGACTGACTTGAAGCTGTGCTACCTCCATGTTGATTTATAGCATGTACAACAAAAATATATGATTTTCCATTTTCTAAATTAGGAACCGTAATAGGACTTGATGTTCCTGTTGCTACTACATTTCCATCTATATCTTTAATTTGGTATGCGGTAATTGGAGCTCCACCATCATCTAGTGGTGTTGTAAAGGAAACCACTGCTTGTTTATCTCCTGCAACCGCAGATACACCAGTTGGTACTCCAGGTGCAGTTCCTGGCGTTGCACTTTGCTCATTCGAGAATGCGCTATCCCCTTCAGGATAAACTACCTTAACAGCAAAGTAATAGGTTGTTCCGTTAACTAAATTAGTAACGTCATAACTGTTCAAATCAGATGCAAGCGTTGTTAGCTCAGAAGCAAAAGGCTCAGCATCTGTTCTCACAAATATTTTGTAACCTATTGCCCCGTTAATTGGACTCCAGAGTAAGCTCGCTTGTCCATTTCCAGCAGTCACTGGGACGAGGAGAGCTGGATTTGCTACACTATCAGTACTATCTGATATGTTCACAAACAGCGTCTGCGCCTGTCCACCACTAAATTCAAAGTCTAGGTTAGTTACGCCTATCCCTTGCTGGGCTAGATATTCTTTCTTTATCATAACCACATTGCCACCTGTAACTTCATAATCGATTCCAGCTTGTAGCTGAGTTGCCCCGTTTTTAATACCACTAAACACATTGCCATTTAGCGTCAAGCTGACCGTTACATCCGCTTGCGCAGATGCCTTTTTGTCAAAGCTCGTGCTCGTTTGGCTTAGCCCACTATTTTGTGGCGTGCTGTCACTTACGGTTACTGCAAGTGTCTGCGCTTGTCCACCACTAAATTCAAAGTCTAGGTTAGTTACCCCTATCCCTTGCTGGGCTAGATATTCTTTCTTTATCGTAACTACATTGCCACCCGTAACTTCATAATCCACTCCTGCTTGTAGCTGAGTTGCCCCGTTTTTAATGCCACTAAACACATTGCCATTTAACGTCAAGCTGACCGTTACATCCG
>NZ_JBCMOR010000013.1:0-547 GCF_050461185.1 Paenibacillus turicensis | reverse complement strand
CAAAGCTCGCGCTGGTTGGGCTTAGCCCACTATTTTGTGGCGTGCTGTCGCTCACGGTTACTGCAAGCGTCTGCGCTTGTCCACCACTAAATTCAAAGTCTAGGTTAGTTACACCTATCCCTTGCTGGGCTAGATATTCTTTCTTTATCGTAACTACATTGCCACCTGTAACTTCATAATCGATTCCTGCTTGTAGCTGAGTTGCCCCGTTTTTAATGCCACTAAACACATTGCCATTTAACGTCAAGCTGACCGTTACATCCGCTTGCGCAGATGCCTTTTTGTCAAAGCTCGCGCTCGTTGGGCTTAGCCCACTATTTTGTGGCGTGCTGTCGCTCACGGTTACTGCAAGCGTCTGCGCCTGTCCACCACTAAATTCAAAGTCTAGGTTAGTTACCCCTATCCCTTGCTGGGCTAGATATTCTTTCTTTATCGTAACTACATTGCCACCTGTAACTTCGTAATCGATTCCTGCTTGTAGCTGAGTTGCCCCGTTTTTAATGCCACTAAACACATTGCCATTTAACGTCAAGCTGACCGTTACATC
>NZ_JBCMOR010000012.1:0-120720 GCF_050461185.1 Paenibacillus turicensis | reverse complement strand
CATCGTATAATGTGGCTTTATAAGTTTGTGCTCCATAAATATTATAGTCATTATAAACAGTCATATAGTTTGATCCATTACGCAGTTCTTCTTTACGTGAAGGACCAAATCCTTTAAATTGATAAACATTTTTTAGAACTGTAGAGCCTGTCACTGATACTTTAAAAATACCTCGGCCTAGTTCATCATATATATAATTACTTATGTTATTATTTGGATCAGTCTTGACAGCTACTTGACCTAATTGATTACGGGTAAGCTTTTCTTGATTACCACCTGTATCTGTACTACTCGTTAGAAAACCAGACTCATCATAACCTTTAGATTTTGTCCAGCTTTTCGCATCTTCGCTTTGGGTTGTTGTCAACATGTTGCCTAACTTATCATAGCCATAAGAGGTTGTCTGATTTAAGGCATCTGTAACTGCAACCAGTCGATTTAATTTATCGTATTGGTATTTAGTCACATCTCGATTTGGATTAGTATAGGTAAGCACATTCCCTAGACCATCATACGTAAATTCTTCCTGAATCGTTGCACCAGAACGATTAGGCCAATTTGGATAAGCTCTAAGCATAGTTTGTCTTCCCCATTGATCTGAGAAGGATTCTACCATTTTACGTTTCAAGCTATCTTGGGCACTAGTGCGGAAAGCAGAAACATCCTTTGCAGCTACCATATATGAAGTATTTTTTCGATCAATAATATCTTCTTCATTACGATATATGTTGCCATAAGGGTCAACAGACTCAACATTTCTTCCCCAAGCATCATAACTTGCAGTTGATACATTACCACCCGTATCCACAACATAAGTAGGACGTCCATCAAGGTCATAATGATATTGCTGTAGGATTAGCTCCTCATTTTTGACATTATTCAATTGTCCCAATAGAACTGCATTACCAAAGCCATCATAAAATTCATGCTTGATATTATCATAGTTGGCTCCACCATCGCTGACTCTTGTAGTTTTCGTATAGGAGTCAATACGTGAAGTGATCAAATATTTATTTACATTATCAAAATAATCCGCACTATTCTCTACAATTTGATCAAAATATTGATTTACATCCTCACGCTGATATCGTTCACCATTCTGATTGTTAATTACAGGATAAATCGTTTTTAACAACCGACCATATACGTCATATTGATATTGTGTTGTTTTATTGTCAGCATTTGTCTCACTAGACATCGTTCCTAACAAAACGTCATAAGTACGTTTTACTGAAGTTTCAGTCAATTTACCCCAGTTATCTGTATAATATGTTTTAACTTCAGTTGGAAGTAGCTGATATGAACCAGCCTGGCTATAATGTGACACTGTTTTAGCTGTCTTCCCATTTTCAAGCTGAACAAGAACCTCCTCTGTTCGTCCATCTGAGGCTTGAGTAAAGTTACGAGTAATTATTTCACCATTCGCATTTTGAGATGTTTTAAGTCTGCCTTGTGCATCATACGTATATTGCTCTGTTAATGGCACAGACGCTGATTGATAATACTGTTGCCTTGACAGAAGTTTAAAGTTCGACTCATATTCGTATGTTGTTGTATGTTGCTTTACCTGCTCTGAATTAGCCAATTGTGCTGCAGTTAGAGGATTAGTCTGACTCTTTAGGTCCCCCCACGGATAATAAGCAAAGGTTTGATAAAGCTTGTTTTCCCGACTGCCACTTGTAACTTTCGACTCCACTTTAGTTGGCTTGTATTTATAGGTGGTATCGTAAGACTGAATGGTTTCAGTAACCTTCTCCCCATTCGTTGCCGTCTGTTCTGTCGAGAGCATCCTTTTCTTTCCATCAAATGTATACTTCGTCTTTAATCCATCTAAATTTGTTGATTCTGAACCAAAACGATAGCCTTCTGGAATAGATTCCTCAGCATAATAAGTAGGATAACCACTAATGTCACCAAAATAGGTATACTCCATTTGATGATTAGGACCTTCTGCATAAATGCTTGGATTAGCCGTATCATATTTATACTTATTCAGCGCATCAAAACGCTTTGTAATCTGGAAGGCTTGGTAAGCTCCTTGTCCACCCCAGTTTCTCGTAATTACTTTATACTCATAAAATGAAGAAGAGTGTGGGTACATCGCGTATTGCAACAAATACACCGCTGTTCCAGCCGAATTGGTTAGTCCCTTCCCTTGAGCATCAAACTTTTCAGATGCAAGGTAATATTCATAAAATGTGCTATAACCCTTTAGATCTGTAACACTAAAAAGATAAGGCTCGTATCTTTTACCACTTAAAGTGCCATTCTCAAAAATACTCACTTGCTCTCGTTTTTTTGCATATACAATTTTCTTCTTTTCTGATGATGAAGGATGACTCACTGTAATTGTGATTTTTTCAGTCATATTTTGAGCTTCAAAATTTGGATTACTTAAATTAGTTTCATATGCAAAGTCAACATTACGCCCAATGGAATCTACAATCTTTGAAATCACTGGATACGTTTTTCCATTCATTAAACGATTAGTATGTGTGAATTTAATTTCATTGCCATAACGATCCTTTATACCAAGCAGGCGACCATCATTTCCAAAATACGTTTTCTTTTTGCTTTGGTCTACAAATACATAAGCTGAGGTCATTTGTCCATTAGAGTAAGTAGCATCCCTAAGAAGCTCGACATCATTACGTGGGTAGTCTTCTAACAGACCTTTGTTGCTTGAATTAAATTTCACAACATAAGCTGCACCTGCACCATCATGATAATGAATATAACCACTATCGATCTCTAACGATGGGAAAGCCATTGACCAACCACTACCTAGATCATATCTAGAACGAGCATAAGAGTTCTCATCTGGGAATATCTTTGTTGTTGTTGTATAGTAATCTTGGACATATTGCACAGATTTGTATTCTATGTTGTAGTCAATATAATTGCGATTGGTATCTGGTTGATTGGTAATATAATGCTGAGCAGCATTGTATGCGGATACTTGATCACTATACTGCCCCGGGAAATAGGTCCCCCACGTATTGCTCTTTTTATCCCAATACATCAAGGTAAGGTAATAAGCTGCCCCTGAACCTACTTGATAGGATGACCCCGTTGTTACAGTGACACGCTTACTTCCAATCTCCGCTTGGCTGGAATTATAAAGTCTTCCTAATACCAAATCAAGCCCGTCTTTACCTGGAAGTGCTAGGTCTGTCTCAGATAAAGTTAATGTCCCTGAAGCAGGATCAACCGTTTCTGAAACTTGACTGCGATCTGAAAGGGAAGGTTTATTAGATTCATTTACGAGTTTAGGTGTGATTAAACCATTTAGCACCTTTTCTAGCTGTTTATTATCAATTTGTGCGTGAGCGTTAGGCGCACCTGCGGTCACACCAATCATAAATACTAAAATAGAAAATAATAGATTATGAAAAAAGCTTTTGAATTTTCTCATTTATGCTCATTCCTTCCCGCTCAATACTTGCTTGCTGGCCTCTTTAGCGTCCTTAAACTGCTGGATCAGCTTTTCTTCTGAAATTCCTGATTTTTTAGAAATCTCTTTTATTTTTTCTAGTACATCTGCATCCAGAGTTACCTGACTATTAGAAGAAGATTTAGCAGAGAAGGAGGAAATAGAACTACGATTTGTTTTATTTTGAAGCTTTAGCTTTGAATCATAATTCACTACACCTTTTTCTCCCCCGGTTTTGTAAGCGGCAATGAGTTCAGTCATTGTCCCTTTCCCCATATCAAAGGCAACAAGAAGTGAAAGTCGTTCTCTATCACTCAACGATTTCTCTTTTTTCAACTGCTCATAAGGCTTTGGATAGTTTTTAGATAGCTCAGCTAATTGCGTTGCCTCTAGCTCTAAAGCTACCTTTTGTTCAAGCTCCTCCCATGAGAGCTTTTCTTTTTCCTTTTTCTCTATTAAAGCAAGGGGTTCGACATAAAGTGAATTAGCAAGTTCATCTAATTTGTACAAATCTTCCACAGAATAACCTTTGCTCATTAATTCTTCCAACTGCTCTTTTGATAATCGAAAAACATCCTTAGGTTGTACATCTACTTGTAATGATTTTGAAGCTGCTTGATTAATTTTAGGGACAATTTCTTCGCTTTCATGTACTACTTGTTCACTTGAATCCAGCCCTTTAAACGCATCTAACTCCTGATTCAATTTTACAGATAGATTGGGTTTTTCATTTGGTACTTGAATTACATTTTCACTCGAAGGGCCTTTTGAAAGAGCTTCATTAACATTGCTTACAACTTCCTCTGCAAAGCTAAATACCCCAGGAGTAACAAGGGAACCCACTAAACCTAAACATAGAGAAATTGAAATCCATCTTTTTGACAATTGAAATTTATCTTTTCTTTTATTTTTCACTAAAAACATCTCCATTAATTTAATATGGTTTTTGGCAACTACTCATTATCAGATTGCGCGGTTTTTATCGTCTTCTTCTTAAGAAGGTTTCCATTGTTATCGTAATCAAATTGAATTTCATAGTGGTATAAGCCTTGCTCGTATTCAATATGTGTTAAGCGATTCGCATCATCATACGTGTATTGTTTAATAGGTGATGCAGTAATGCGAATTTGATACGGATTCAAGCTAAATTCATTTTTCTCTGAGCTGATTTTAATAATAATTGTCGTATTGGCAGCTAGATAGATTCCAGCATCCGCATCTAACCCGTCAATCAACTGTTTGACTGAAATTAGACTTGCATCGGGTTTTAGAAATTCCTGTTTAAATAGGCTATCCTCAGGAGAATGAAGAGTGAAAAAATACGTGTCTTCTTTAGGTGCTACAAATTTGTAATAATCAACATCTGTAGACGAGGAGATATATGATTCATATAATTTTCCACTTTCTAACAAGACTGCTTGTTCTATCGTTTCGTTTGGCTCAAAAGTATCCTTCACCGCTGATGTTGTTAAATATAATGCGTCGATAGAAATTCCGTAACCAGTACTATTCTCATTTTTCCCGACCACTTCAAAGCGAATGACATGCTTTTGTTTACTAAGATTGAGTGATCCAAGAGAGATGTCTATAAAATTAGAGTCTGCATGGAACAGATCCAATTTATCGTTAACAGATACCCCATCTACACTCACAGCAACAATAGCGCTTTTCTCAGTTTGATGTATTCTTAAATCCGTCTGATAGACTCCCTTTTCAGTTACAAAAGGAAACTCAATAAAATCACCGATCTCAAGAGCCTCATAGTCTACTCTCTGTCCAGCACTTGCCTTGTAATCTTCAACCAAACTCATATCTTTGCCAGAATTCACACTGTCTATAGACAAACCTTCAAATTCAATAATCTGTTTTCCAGACAATGTTGAGACAACAATTGCATCGCTAAACTCAGAAGCTAGTCCTTGTTCATTTAAAGCACGGATTTTGAAGGTATAATCAGTTCCTGGTATAAGATCCTTTACGATATAAAAGTTTTTATCCCCAGAAACACTTACTAATAATTTTTTATCTGTATAAATTTCGTATGTTTCTACGTGTTCATTATCCTTTGCCTTATCCCATTGCAAATTAATAGCTGTATCCGATTGAATTACAGAATTAAGGTTCATAGGAGCAGAGGGCAATGAAGTTTTTTGTGAACGAGTTAAATAAAATGCATCTAAACCAAGTGCATATCCAGTACTTTCAGCATTTTTATCAACTACATTTAACCGAAGTGTATGGTTTACATCCCCATCTAAAGTAAATCGACCTAATGCTATTTTTGTTACCTCTTCATCGCTACTATAAAGATCTATAGTGCTTTCAACAGGATGATCATCAATTAAAACCTGAGCAATCCCCATATTTGGCCCCTTCAGCACTTGCAAATCAATCTGATAGTTTCCTTGTTCAGCATCAAAAGGAATCGCATACCAATCCCCTACTTCATCACTACTGTATTTCATATATGTGCCAGCACTTGAACTCGAATTTTCAATTAAATCAATCTTTTTTCCAGAGTGAGTTTCATTTCCAGAGTTAGTAAATTCAATTACCTTAACCCCAGATGTGGTTGTCATCTGGATCGTGTTACTATTCTCTGAGGAATCATCCTCATTTACAGCTCTAACTTTAATAGAATATGTAGTCGCAGGAGATAGCTTAGTTAAGGTATAAGCTGTGGTTGTGTTTGGAACAGTATCGATGATGGTATCGTTTACATATATCTCGTAAACCTTTAGTTTAATATCAGAAGACTTATCAGGATGGGACCATGAAATTGTAGCAGTGGTGTCAGAAGTAGTTTCAGGCTTGATCTTAAAATTAGATTGTGAAGTATCTTTATCTAATTTTGTGGTCACTGTTAAAACTTCACTAAAGCTAGAATAGGTACCATCCGATTCCTTTGCTCTAATTTTAAAACGGTATGTTGCATCTGCATCTAACGAAGTGGCAATGTATGAATCTTTCCCTCCTTCAATAGTTGCATATATTGAATCATTCATGTAAATTTCATAAGAAGTAGCAACATAATCAACTGGTGTTGTCCATCCCAATTGAACTGTAGAATTAGTGTACTCAGTTGAATGAAATCCTGAAGGAGCAGGTAACAGAACAACTTGATCTTGATTGTTCCCAGTTAAAGAAATCTCTTCATCGTTAGTCTGAGTTTTAATAACAGTTTGTGGTTCTTCTTTCTTAGTACTGTTTTCATCAGGTTTTGCAAATGTTGCTGTTGATGGAGTAGTTTGAAACAAGGTTAATACTAAAATCATTAAAAATATCAATCTCTTATTAAATGATTGCATAATAATCACCCTTTCTACATAATGTTTCCATACTATCAGCATATATAAAAAAGGGAAGAGGGATATTTTGTAATTAAATGTATTATTCTGTCGAATATTGAATTGTTTTTATTATTGTCACATTATAATTATCTTCATTTTAGATTTTATGTATATTAATGGATAACCACTAAATAAAAGGGAGCCTGTGTATGAGTTCATATTGGGAAAACAGATTCACAAATGAAGGAATGATCTGGGGAGAAAGCCCAAGTAACACCGTTTACCATGCTACAGAAATTTTCAAAAATAACGACGTTAAGCAAGTGCTGGTGCCCGGTTCTGGTTATGGGCGAAATACAAAAGCTTTGTCTTCCTCGTTCTCAGTAGAAGGGATTGATATTTCACAAAGTGCTATTGATTTAGCTGCACAATGGGACCCTAAAAGTACCTTTATCCAAGGTTCAGTATTAGATGAAGCACCTCTTCAAAACAAAAAATATGATGCGATCTTTTGCTTTGATGTATTGCATTTATTTCTAGAGCAAGATAGGGCTAAATTAATTCAAAACTGTTATAACCATCTAAGCTTTTCTGGAATAATGTATTTCACTTGCTTTTCTAATGAAGATCAGCACAATGGGGTTGGGAAAAGAATTGAAGAGGGTACATATGAATATGTAGCGGGGAAATATGCGCATTTTTTTACTGAAGAAGATTTATTGTCTCATTTCAGTAAATTTATAGTGATTGAGCTTGGCGCTACCACAGAAGTTTTGAGTTATAACGACCAACAATTTAAAGAGTATATTTTGAGATATATTGTAGTTCAAAAAACAGACAATGATCTATCATCAATCTAAAAAACGAGATTTTAATTCTTGAGTTGGCATAAAGCATACATCATCCTTACCAAACCAACGGTAACGGTTTTTTGCAATATAATTATATATAGGTTCTCGTATAAACCTTGGCACAATTATAAATCCATACAGTAATCGCCATGGAAAAGTTAACTGCTTAGCAATACGCAAGGCTGCCGTAGAACTTGTGTAAATACGTCCATTTTCGATAAGTATAACACTGCTAACATAGTTTTCACTCAGACCATTACTTTTTAGCAACTCCTTACCGATCTCTGATTGAAGGGAAGCAAAGTGAAAATCCCCCTGTGGGTCATGGGAAATAATAAATTGTATAGACCATTGACATAAATGACAAACCCCATCAAATAAAACAATTTTATTTTCCACTGTCTTCACCCTTCCCTATTATTTAAGCTCTATTTAAAAAAATACTTATTTAGAGGCTAACACACTCCCTGCTACTTAGCCCCTTACTTTATAGATTGTTAAGAACCGATTTCTGTGTTGAGCCTATTTAGATTGTTTAGATTGTCACTATCCCATAAAATAACCCAGCAACTTGTGTGCTGAAGTCTTTTTAATGCCTCATGTCTGCCATTTCCGTCATTAATAATAAGCTTCCCTTCAGTATGTTGAGCAATTAACGGTGGGTATTGCCATCCCTCTTGTAGCAGTCCAGATAGCTTTCCTACACGTAATTCCCACTCTTCTAAAGGATTATGGTACGTCATGCCTTCTTCAGGGCCACAGCATCTTTGGAGCATACCTAAAGGTAACTGGATTGGACCACGCCAATACCTTTTTTGTAGCTTTAATCCATCGGAAAAAGAAATATTATTACCTGACGTTTTCAAAAAAAGATGTACCCATTCCTCAATGCAACCTGCTTCAGAAAATGTTTTAGCTTCTTGTAATGTAAAATTCAAAGGTAACACACTTCCCACTTCCCTTCTAGTACGAATACAACTATGTTCGATTATAAATATGTCCTCTTTAGAATAGTTCTACAAATGGAGTGCATTACCTTTATTAGAAAATAGAAAAAGAGACATCCAAACTAAAGTTAGTTTGAAGGTCTCTTTATAGTCAATACGCTTAGCTAAGCGCTTTGTCAAACCATTGATTTTCTTCCAGCTGGTTGTGAATGACACTAGCAAAACTGTCCATACATTGGCAGATAAAATCTTTGCGGCAGACCGGACAAGGTTTCTTTTGCAAGCGGCTGATACTAGTAATTTTCCAATTCGGATAACGATCATAAAACATACGGCACTCTGTACCATCCACCATTTTTACAATAAATTCGTACAATCCGTCTTTTTCGTTGCTTCCGGCCATGGTTACATTCTCAACACTCGGTCTGTAAGACATCTCATCACCCATATCATCAAATTTCGTTCCTTTTAGTACTTAGACATATTAAATAATTTTTGTACTCATGTCAACTTGGATCAATTCACCATTTATTGTATATATTTAACATTAATCTTTAGGTTTAATCATATGAAAGAAATTTTCCAACTAATATAATATAATTGACAATAGTCTAATTAGACTATAGAATGTTTTTATTCTAATTGGACCACTTTGTTGATGTAAAGGAATGAGGATTAAATGATAAAATCTTTTTTAATGTTAGGTCAATCTAATATGGCAGGCCGTGGGTTCTTGCATGAAGTCGATCCTATTTATAATGAAAAAATAAAAATGCTCCGGAATGGACAGTGGCAGATGATGACTGAGCCGATTAATTATGATCGTCCAGTTTCTGGTATAAGCCTTGCGGCGTCTTTTGCCGATGCTTGGTCGAAAGCCAATCCTGATGAAGAAATTGGTTTGATTCCTTGTGCAGAAGGGGGCAGTTCATTGAATGACTGGCATCCCGAAGGTATCCTTTTTCAGCATGCTTTGTCCGAAGCCCGTTTTGCCATGCGGTCGAGTCAAATCTGCGGAATCTTATGGCATCAGGGTGAGAGCGACAGTTATCATTCGCTACATGAAACTTATTACGAGAAGTTAACCCTTATCATCGAGACCCTAAGAAACGAATTAAATCTTAATGAGGCGCCATTGATTATTGGCGGACTTGGTGATTTCCTTGGGAAAAGCGGTTTTGGACAACACGCAATAGAGTATCGACAGGTCAATGAACAATTGTTGCACTTCGCTTACGAACAGCAAAATTGTTATTTTGTAACGGCTATGGACTTGACACCGAATCCTGATGGCATTCATTTAGATGCAGCTTCTCAACGCAAATTTGGCTACCGCTATTTCGAGGCTTTCTCGAGAAAGTGTCATGTCCTTAATCCCATCCCAGGGGAGAAGCAGTCGCTTAAAGTGAGACTTGACTATTCAAAAACAGAACAAATATACCTTCATAGCATGGATTTGGCTTTGGGTAAAATCACGTACGCGGAATTCGAGGCGCAGATGGTGAAGGTGATGCAGCCTTGATCCCCTTACTCATCCTTGGCTTACTTATCCAAAACCCCGGTGCTCACGGCTATGAACTATTGGCCTTAATGGAAAAACGCCATTACAAATACATTGTAAACTTCACGAAAGGCTCGTTTTATTACAATCTGCAGCAACTTGAAGAAAAAGGTTGGATTGAACAAATTCAGCAGAATCCTTCATCAACCACTGGGCGTGAGATTCGGAATTTTAAAATTACCGGATCAGGTATGGCTGAATTCGAAAAATTAATGGTCAAATACGGCACCAAATCGGAATATGTGAACCTTCAATTTTACGGGGCACTGCTCTTTGCCAATGAATACGACAAAAACAAATTGCTGGAACTGATCCAATCGCAAATAGACCAGACTAAAGCTCGAATCGCCCTCCTTGATGAGTACCTGTCCAACACACAAAAACTTCCCGGCACAATTGATTACTACCGCCGGATGAACGAAAATTCCCGTTCTCATCACATCGTTAACTTAGAGTGGTTTGAACAATTGAAAGCAGAAATAGCGGGACCTATTGCATAAAGTCTCTTCTCTTGAAATAACAAAAAACACCTTCCTCGTTTGATATCATGGAAGTGACTAGCAACGATATAAACAAAGAAAGGTGTTTCAATCTAAGGTAAACCATGATTCCCTGTCTGACTATTCTCATTTTTCATCTGTTTTTCAAGCTTTGAAAATCGAGAATCTGCCAAGCAGGGGTCTCTATTTAATGCAATGTATGAACATGACCCCTACCTTTAAATAGCAAGAAAATCTATGAATTGGAAATGTCGTAACCCTCTGCTTCAAGACATACAATCGCCTTCTCAAAATTATGCTTTTTCACTAAAATATAATCAGTATTAAACGTTGATATTGCAAAAATACTTATTTCATTCTCTGCTAAAAGAATCAATCATTTTAATTTCCATAATAATCCCCCCAAAATCCCTAATTTTTATATAAATTTTTATGTTGTTGTGACAAGTAGCTGAAATAATATAAAAAAGTGCCCTCGCAGGCACTTAATTTAATTCCATACAATAAACGTTTACCGCAAACGATTCATTTCCAGGCATTACGCCTGATATTGTCTTTATAAACTTAAAGCCTAATGATTCATATAATCTAACAGCTGGTTCATTTCCAACTAAAACTTCCAATTCAATAGGACGATGTGCAATATGCTGCCTTATAAGGTCTAATTAAGATGTCCCCCATGTCTTTCCTCCCTAAACCTTATTAAATAATACAAGCATATTCTAACATAAAATAAAAGATATAAATCATGCTTATTTAGGCGTAATTTATTTAAATAGTTTAAAATAATTCAAAACAAATATTAACGTACATACGATACCTAGAATTAAAACTGCAATCGCTGAAAGCCGTTTATCTCTCCATATCCTAACTCCATTAGCAATATTAAAGATTCCCAATGCAAGCATATTAAGCATTAAATCCATATAAAAGAGGCCAGAAAGAACTGTAATAAGAGCAACAACCCATATGATACAAAACCAAAGTGGCATTTCTTTGAACAAACTTTTTAACATGATACACCCCTTATACTAAATGAAATGATCCTCACTTATATTAGCCAAGGAGGTAATTTACCTATGTTTTCGAATTTGTTCCAATATATCACAGTATAAATAGATTATGAACTAATAATTAAAGTCAGTTTGTCCCCACAACAAAAAAGCCCTTGATACACAAGGACTTTGCTCTTATGCGGTCGAGAGGACTCGAACCTCCACGGGTATACACCCACTACCCCCTCAAGATAGCGTGTCTGCCATTCCACCACGACCGCAGCTTATAAACTTAACTAACAATCACATTATATATGTGTGTTCAGCAAAAGTAAAGATAAGCATTCAGTAGCTTGTATAGCGTGACATCGACCCAAAATATCATTAATTAATCTAGGGGGATAGCTTGTTAACTGGGACTGCTGTTTATTGTTTGCCTTCTCTTTTGATTATAAATAAAACCACTAGTTGCACCAAGCACAGCCCCTAAAATTAAGCCAATACTGCCCAACCCAATTTTGTTCATTAGAATTGCTACCACAGCACCAACACCTGCGGACAGTAAATAGGCTATCGTTTTTTCTCCCATAAATAATAAAGCTAAAAATAAAGCTGGCAAAGTAAAGCTTAATATGTTGGTTAACTCAGTTGGCACAAAGCTTCCGATCAATACGCCCGCCATCGTCCCTAAAATCCATGAGCCATAACATGACATGGCAAAGAAAATATAATATGAAAACTGAAGCTTCCCTTCTTGTCTGACCTTACTTGCAATTAAAGCAAAAACCTCATCCGTCAAGCCCAACGCCGCAATAAGCTTCCCCTTCACACTCCATTCCTTCATATAAGGACCTAATGTCGTACCATATAATACATGACGTAAATTAACTAATAAAATCGTCACGATCATCGTAATTGGAGCTACAAGCGCGCTCGCCATACTCACCAGCATAAATTGACCCCCACCCGAGTAAATCCATATGCTACTGAAAATGGTCAAAATAGATGACAATCCACTTGCAACAGCAAGCACACCAAAGGTCATCGCCAGTGGAAAGTAAGCAACAATGACAGGAATCGCGTCTTTCAAACCTGCTAAGCCTGATAAACCTTCTACAACTTTTGAGCTTTTCAAATCACTCACCATCCTAACCAATTAAACAAATACTGCACACAACTATAGCTAATGATTCCTGCAAGGATCGTCAGCCATAAATTACGAAAATACCATGCCACAACAATTGTGGGAATAGCTCCCCATAAAATTGCATTATGCATAATTGGTATAAATTCATTTCCATTCATAAATAAAAGTGGTCCTAATAAAGCGCCAAGCACCGCAGGAGTGACATAATATAACCATTCCTTTGTTTTGGCTGACCACTGCATCTGACTTCCTAGCAAAATAGAACCTGCTCGCATCAGATAGGTTCCGATTCCAATGACAATTACGATCCAAAAATTAGACACCGTTAAACTCATCCATTCCTCTATGTTTTACGTTCCAATTATACCTATGTATATAATATGAATTATAACATAATGTGACTTGGGAAGTTAGTTTATATATGTAACTAGAAAGTGTTACATTTAAGAGCATAAATTAAGCACCCTATGCGGGTGCCAGACCAAATTGTTAAGACTTCAACAAAATTCCTTTTACAAACAATGAGACACTATGCTTGTAAAACTCCTCCTCGGTGACGAGTTGGGATTGATATTGTTGGTGAATCAGCTCGCTCATCTGAAATCCGTAGCACATCGAGAGAAAAGACATAGCAACAAGACGCTCATCCTGTATGGCTATAACTTTTTTCTCCTGCAAGCGTTTAAAGTATTCAGCCAGTAAGGAGTGCAACTTTACCGGCGGATCAGCTAACACTCTATCCAATTCCGGAAGCATTCCTTTGTCACGGATACCAATCAAAATAATGTCTGCATGTTTATGAAAAAACAAACGGTACTGATGGCTTACATTCAGCAGATCGACTTCCGGATTATCGGTCGCGTCCTCTTTTAACAGCTTCTCAAATTGCGGGATATCTGAATGTCTCTCTACAATGGCTTCCAATATGCCTTGCTTGCTTCCAAATTGCCGAAAAATCGTAGATTCATTCACTTTAGCTTCCGTTGCAATGGCTTTGGTGCTCACTCCCCGATAGCCCTTCTCTTTGATCAGCCTTGTTGCGGCTTCAATGATTCTGTCTGAAGTCTGCATTGTATTTCTCCTTTTGAATATGTTAATCCTATTCTACTACAAGTTTTATCGAATGTAATCTGGACTCGTCAGAGGGCAATAGCCATTGTTCGGTCTCGATTGCGTATATAGCACATAAGCATTGCGTGCAAGTACACGCTTGCATTTCTGTTTTTATTCTCTATAATAAAGACATAGTCAGTATGACTTACTCAAAATAACAGACATGCAAAGGAGTATTTTTATGAAGTATGGACGTATTATTCAAAAACCTCGCGTTAAATTTTTTGAAGTCGCAGATGATGTCTTTGCCGGTATTTCCCCATATCGCGGGATCAGTTGGGCCAATGCTGGGTTCATTAACAAGGGAGATGGGCTTGTGTATGACACATTCTTTGATTTGTTCCATGCAAGGGAAATGCGGGAAGCTTTTAAGGAAATAAGCAACGGCGGCTCTCCAGCATATGTCGTGAACTCGCACTATAACAGCGATCATGCTTGGGGGAACAAAGTGTTTGAAGATGCTTGCATTATTATGCACAAGGAAGCGGACAGAGAGCGTCAGACCGAAAATATCGCCTGGATGGACAGCGTTATTAGAAGAGGGAAGGATTCTACAGAATCAACTTCCGGCGAGCGTTTTTTTGCTGCTGAATTTGAAGGTTTTGACCTGGAAGGAGTAGAATGGGTGCTCCCCAATATTGAGATAAAGGACGATATTAATATCCGTCTTGGTGATACAGAAGTAATGATTTACAACGTAGCCCCAGCTCATTCTGACAGTGACTTACTGCTGTGGATGCCCAAAGAAAAAGTGCTGTTTGCAGGCGATGTCGTGTTTAATGGTTGTACAGCATATAGCGAAGAGGGAACCCTCAATTGGATTAAAGTGCTTGATCGCATTATTGATGAAATTAAACCTGAAATCGTTGTTCCAGGACATGGTGCCATCTGCGGCCTAGACTTCGTGAAGGAGCAAAGAGACTACCTCCTGAACCTAATCAGCGAGTTCAATAAGCATTACAATGATGGAATTGATTCCTTGTCCCTAACCAAGCAAATTGATATTTCTCATTTCCTTCATTGGATTCAGCCAGAACGCTTGTATGTTACAGTAGACATCCTGTTAAAAAGTAAACGAGGATTGCCACCCCTTCCAATTTGGAACGAGGTGCCTGCTAAGTTAGAAGACATGAAAGCTTTTTTGACCGGAAAATATGGTAATCAAATCAAGCCATGGGACCCTATGAGTGTTTGGAAAGAATAGCTATCTTATAAAACAATAAGCATTCGGGCAATACTTTCACATCTTAATTTAACTTCTTCTTTTAACACCATCCAAGTCTATCGGCAAAAATAGAAAACACAAAAAAAGCAAAGAACCTAAATAATTAAGTTCTTTGCTTTAATATCGTATTCTTATGCGGTCGAGAGGACTCGAACCTCCACGGGTATACACCCACTACCCCCTCAAGATAGCGTGTCTGCCATTCCACCACGACCGCGTATATAAGATGACCCGTAGGGGAATCGAACCCCTGTTACCTCCGTGAAAGGGAGGTGTCTTAACCGCTTGACCAACGGGCCACAACTTTGTCGACTTTTTGAGCCGACAACAAAATTGATTATATCAAAATAATATAATAGTAGCAATACCTTTTTTTATTTTATTCAATAACACGTCATACGCGCCTCTTATAATCTTAAATTGCCTTTATAATCATTAGAATCCTACAATCCCTATAAAAGCTTCGCCATATAATATTCATCCACATATTTTCGATCTACGAGCATGGCTTTTTCTCTAATCCCCTCTTGCTTAAAACCAAATTTCTCATAAAGGGAAATCGCAGCTTTGTTGTGCGTCATCACAGTCAATTCGAGTCTAGTAATTTTACTGCTTTTTGCCCATTTCAATAAATACTCCATTAAACCAGCACCAACCCCTTGCCTTTGATGCTTGTCCAACACTCCGATCACGACATAAGCGGTATGGCTTATACGATTTGCGTTTCCACGTTCTGCACTAATATATCCGGCTAACCCCTTACGAGTGCGAGCTGCTAATAACAATGATCCCGTATTATGAAAATGCTCAATCATTTCTTTCACGATAGACATTTGTTTGGGTCTTTCCCCATACTCATACAGCATAAAGCTATTTTCTTTGTCCAGCTGTAATTGGAGATTGAGCAGGGCGGGAGCATCTTGCACTTCGATTCCAGTAATTAGCATGGGTATACCCCTCTTCATAGATGACTTCTTATTACATGTATACCACATCTTCACATAAATAAAAACTGCTACATTATCCACAGATAACATAACAGTTTATAATAACGATGTATTCAACGGAGAGAGAGGGATTCGAACCCTCGCACCGCTCACGCAGTCTAACCCCTTAGCAGAGGGTCCCCTTATAGCCACTTGGGTATCTCTCCAAAAGAAATGGCTCCCCGAACAGGACTCGAACCTGTGACAACTCGATTAACAGTCGAGTGCTCTACCAACTGAGCTATCAGGGAACAATAAAAAATATTATCAAGTTGAATATTAATTTATCACGATTGTGCACTAAAGTCAAGATAGATCTGCACCTAAAATTTAACTAATTTTCACTAGTCTACAATTAAGCTTGAATTACACTTATCCATCATAAATTTTGCCGCGAAATAAGCAAAACAAAAAGAACCATCATCCTTGTAAAAGTGATTTTGGTTCTTATGTTTATTTTTATTTAATTGCTGTTGCTTTGTTTTTGTTACCTTACTTCTTAGATCTACAAATGCAAACGGGCTACGGCTTAGCTCAGGATTTCGATATCCTTCTCGCTCTCGTTTTTGCCGTTGCTTTTTGGCTTTTGACACCGCCATAGGAACAACTCCTTTAATATTATATTCTTATTTAAATCATAGTTGATTTCGTATTCAATTAGCTTGTGAATTAAATCAGACTACAGCTTTATTATATCAAATTTCCTCATAGTATGTGCAAGCCTTCCCCCCCAATTATTAGCAACCTCCAACAATTGGGGGAAATAAGGTCAAAACAACTTTATCTTAACGGAACAAACGCAAACACCAGCTTCGTCTCCATACATAAATCAAGCGATATTAGCTTAAAATCTAGCGTATAAAAGATTTGCTTTTTACCAAAATGATCCATGTGCTCAAGCTCATTTATAACGGGTTTGAGGGTATCCTTTGCATAAGTCACTTGAATACTTAAATCATCCCTCCTCAGCACCACATTACCATCAACCAATTGCGGCTTAACTGCACAAATAAATCGTTCTGTGACTTGCTCTGGCATAGCAGTAAAGCAGTATTTATCTGTTAGCTCTAAGTATGGTTTTTCTGTTTTAAGCGTTTTATGCCACTTGAAGCAGCGTCGCAAGCTTTGCAAATGAACATCGTCATAAGCACAAGCGAGCTCTAATTCTAATTCATTTGTTCTCTCTCCTAGCTGCAGATGCGTAACGGTTGCGCGGTGCTTGGCTCCTGCTGATTGATAACGACCATTTATAATCGGAACCGAATGCCCAAAGCTTCCATTACAAGGAATTTGATAACGCTGCTCGCCAAAGTAATCTGCCGTATACAAGCCGCTTCCTAAATCCGCTAGCCATGTCTGCCCTTCTCCATAAAGGATAAAATGCCCAACATCATTATGGTTATGGGGTTCGTTATTATGCCCTCCTTTTGCCGCAAATACATAGCTTTCTTGGGAGTTTACGTGTCTTGAAATGAGCCACTGCGCATCTGGAAGCCAATAGTCTTTTGCAGACCATTTACTCTCCTTAACCTGATTGTGAGCCCGAAACTGCGACTGAGCATTCGTATCGACATCCAACTCAAACCAGACTAAATTACGGATAGCAGGTCCCCATCTCCCACAATGATCATCTGTAAAAGGCTTCATTAGCTCTAAAGGCGCTAATTCTACTCCTTCCACATTGGAATATAAATAATGTCCTAGACCCATAAATACCCCACTAGTTGCTAATGCATCAGAGAAATTCACAACATTTCTCCCGTCTAAAAACGCCTTTTGCTGAAAAGAAGCAATTTGCTTCACCTTATCACATTTTAATAAATCGATTTCTCCTAATGTCCGTTGCTTTAACAAGTCAGCAAAATACACATAATAACCAAAGCCATATTCCCAGTATCCATAACCCTCCATGCAAACCCCATCATCATGATACCCTGACAAAAAGCATTCTAATGCCGGTAATACTCTTTCCAATACTGCCGTAAGCTTAGCTGGTTCATTTTCTAGCATGTATAAAGCTGCAATCCCAACTGATCCCCCACATACACTAGACCAATTATGCGTAGCCTGCTCCCAACCAAAATAACGACTCCCATCTATAAAGCTATTTAGCACACGAGTGAACACCTCGCCTTGTATCCGCTTACAAATTAATCTAGGCAACCAGCTTTCATGTAGACGTAAAATCTCCGTTAACGCAAACGCTGTCTCAGCCGCAAACAAATCAATCGTTGGCATTGGTTTCTCAGGTTGGTTCGTTAGATGTGCAGGTAAACACCATGTATACTCATTGCAAATGGAAAAAATAATATCACATAATCTAGCTTTATAATCCTCTTGTTCTGGAAATAACCAAGCTGCAATCGCTAATGTCGTCAGTCTTTTTCTACGTTCAAAATAAATCTTATCATAACCTTGCCTGTCACCCGTCTCAGCAAATAAAGTAAATAAGGAATACGTAAGCTCTGGAATGGACTGATTTGTGCAAAAGTATTCTGCTTGTGCCTGTATGTCCTTTATCATTGGCTTAAGAGCCGCAGACGCTAACACACGTTGTCTAGATTGCTCTGGATCTCCCCCTGGAAACAACGATTCTTGAGTACTCAAGGTACTCTCTTGCTCTAGGATCTGCCTCAATTGCCTACTTTCCATTAGAATCCGCCTCCATCGTATCTACACCTTTATTCTCTTATTACTCAAATGTGCTCTCATCTCTCATCTCTCATCTCTCATCTCTCATCTATATTCTATGTGTAGCTAAAGCCCCTCTATATAAGCTAATTCCCCTCTACATTTGCCACAGCGATAGCGGTTAATATCGACACGTCGTTTGCGCAAATAAGTCATCCCACATGACTTACATCTTAATTGATATCGAAAAGGTAGCGATTGCTTACGTTTTACAAGTGGCAAAGCTTTGCAATACCGACTTCCTTGTACACGCTCTAACAGTGACTTAAATTCTGCATCTCTGTGCTGATATCCTCTTCCGGCTAGATGCAAATGATAGTGACACAATTCATGCTTAATAATTTTTTCAACCTCTTCAAGGCCAAAGTTAGTAAGCTGATGGGGATTAATTTCAATATGATGACTTTTTAAAAAATACCGCCCACCTGTAGATCTTAAACGGGAATTGAATGTAGCTTGATGTTTAAATGGTAGACCAAAAAAGCTTAAAGATATTTCTTCTACCCACTGCTGTAGCTGCTCATTATTCAAATCTCATCACCACCATGACCTTTCATTATTCCTTTTCATCATTCTCTTCATCCTTCCTTTTAATCTTATCCTTCATCGTTCTTCCACATCTATTATCATCATCTTCTTGTGATCATCTTCCTATAAATGTTTTGCAATCATATCTATCTTCTCTGCTTAATTTTCTTTCATTGTCTGTGCTATTCTATTGCATTGTAACTTGCTCGTAGGCTACACTGTCAAGTAAAGTACTCTAGCCCAATTGCTAAAGGAGAAAAACAATGTCTAAAATGAGATATGTTGTATTACAAAAAAAAGCAGACGTCCTATTCGTTGAAATCCCTACAGAATATGCTTATCAATTAAGTGCACTTCATCTACGTTTGGGGAAAGAAATCAGTAAATTAACAGCGGACAACATCCCTGTCTTGCCGCAGGCAATTGCAGAATGTAATGACCTTGAGATTTTAAATAAAGAGTTAAGTGCCATAAGCTCACTCCACTATATTAACGAATTAGAGTCTGCCTTTTCCGCGATAAAAGAAGAAAACTACCCATTGATCTCTTTATTAACGGAAATTAGAGCTTTACAAGCACAATTAGAGCAATACTATGAGGAAGAAGCTATTTCCTAACGGTTGAAATATGTTTAAAAAGGACTTGCACGCTTCCCCTTCTGCGCCCATAAGTTAAATTAATTACTTTCTAGAGGGGGAACCGTACAGTGCCATCTTGGTTCAGTAAACAAATCATGAACGCTTTTCAGAAAAGAGACCTTAAAAAAGTAAGACTTCTGAATGATTGTTGGTTTTTTTATTGTAATGGCAATCGTCGTCCTTAAACCAAAAAACCAAGCCTACATGAGAACCATCACTAGTTCTGGCTAGTTGTGCTAGCCTGCTAGTCTTGTCCCATACGCTTGGTCTTTTGTGTAGCTTTTTAATCTAAATTACTCTCTAGCTGTTCATCTCTGGCTTACGCATCGTTAGACCCACTCTACCCTTTTTCAGGTCAACATTTAATACCCACACCGTCACGTTATCTCCGACAGAGACCACATCCATTGGATGTTTTACAAAACGATCACTAAGCTGAGAAATATGGACTAAACCATCATTTTTAATGCCGATATCTACAAATGCCCCAAAGTCAATAACGTTACGTACCGTTCCTTGAAGCTCCATTCCAGGTACTAAGTCTTCAATTTTCAATACATCTGTTCTAAAAATCGGCAATGGCAGTTCCTCACGGGGATCACGTCCAGGACGCTGCAAACTGTCTACAATATCGCGCAACGTAGGAACACCTACATTTAATTCAGTTGCAAGGGGCTCTAACTCTACGGTCGCAAGTGAACTTACTAGCTCCTTTGAGCCAATACTTGATAATTCGAACTGTAGCTGGTCAAACAAAGCATGAACAGATGAATACGACTCAGGGTGAATTGGTGTACGATCTAGTGGGTTTTCACCCTCTGGAATACGTAAAAATCCGATACATTGCTCATACGTTTTCGCTCCTAATCTTGGAACCTTTGCAAGCTGCTTGCGATTTAGAAATTTTCCATTTTCCTCACGATATTTCACTATATTTTTGGCAATCGTTGCATTTACACCTGATACATAGGATAGCAACGAAGGAGAAGCCGTGTTCACATCCACGCCTACATGGTTTACGGCTGATTCTACGACCGTCTTCAAGCTTTCATCCAAATGCTTTTGCGATACATCATGCTGATATTGACCAACACCAATCGCTTTAGGTTCAATTTTCACAAGCTCTGCAAGAGGATCCTGTAAACGACGGGCGATGGAGACAGCACTACGCTCCGCTACATCTAAATCCGGAAACTCCTCCTGTGCTAGCTTGGAAGCAGAATATACACTTGCTCCAGCCTCATTGACAATCAGATACGCTAAGTCTTTATCTCGTCTGTTGTTAATGATTTCAGCAATAAATTGCTCAGTTTCACGGGAAGCTGTACCATTCCCAATCACAATCAACTGCACATCATATTTTTCGATTAAAGCATTTATTTTTGTAGTCGCCTCTTCAATTTTATTGTTAGGTGGGGTTGGGTATGTAACAGCAACCTCTAATAGTTTCCCAGTATCATCTACCACTGCTAGCTTACAGCCTGTCCGATAAGCAGGGTCAACACCAAGTACATTTTTTCCTTTTACAGGAGGCTGTAGCAACAAGCTTCTAAGATTTTCTGCAAAAATGGTAATGGCGCCTTGCTCCGCTTTTTCCGTTAATTCCCCACGAACCTCACGTTCGATGGAAGGCGCAATCAACCTTTTGTATGCATCCTCTACGACAAGACGTAAAACCTCTGTTGTACTAGACTGACCTTTGATATACATATTTGCAATATACTGATGAATACGATCTGTCTCTACTTGAAGTGATACTTTTAAAATATTTTCACGCTCTCCGCGGTTCATTGCAAGAATACGGTGTGATGGCATCTTTTTTGCTGCCTCTTGGTAGTTGTAGTACATTTCATATACAGACTCCTCTTCAGGTGTCTTTGCTTCAGAAACCATTAGCCCATGATCCATCGTAAATTGGCGTACCCAAGCACGAACTTTCGCATCGTCAGCTATTTGCTCTGCTACAATATCCATTGCACCCGCAAGTGCTTCTTCTGCTGTTTCTACTTTAAGCTCTACATTAATATACTTAGCAGACTCTTCATGGACATCACCTTGCTTTGGCTGTGACATTAGCCACTGTGCAAGTGGCTCTAGCCCTTTTTCTTTCGCTACACTTGCTCTTGTTTTCCGTTTTTGACGATATGGACGATATAAATCTTCTACTACCTGTAGCTTTACAGCCGCTTCGATCGCTTGCTGAAGCTCAGGAGTTAGCTTTTCCTGTTCAGCGATAATGCGAAGCACTTCACGTTTTCGCTCTTCTAAATTTCTTAAATATTGTACTCGTTCCTCAATACTACGGAGTTGATTTTCATCCAACTCTCCCGTCATTTCTTTACGGTAACGAGCAATAAAAGGAATCGTGTTGCCTTCATCCAATAAATTAACCGTTGTTCTCACTTGTTTAGGAGAAATACCTAATTCCTTAGAAGCTGTAATAATGATTTTTTCCTTATTTTCTTGATTTTCTTGATTTTGATCTATAGTATCCTGCGACAAAGATATCCCTCTTTCCTAATTCTCGATCTATAATCCCTTATGCTGTTCACTCTTATGACTTGAATGACCTGAATGACTTGAATAACTTTAATGACTTTGATAATTTAGCTTCAATCACTTCTTCAATATTCCTATTATCACAAACTTTGCTCAGTAATTCCAGTCATGCAAAAAAACCATTGAAACCTATACCAAAATAGGTCGCAATGGTTTTTTTGCAGCTATATTAAAAATCAATCAAACCAAGACTGATCAGCAGCGAGTCATTCACTTTTTTCATCGTCTCATCATCCAAGTGTGTAATCTTATCAATTAGTCTCTGTTTGTCAATGGTGCGAATCTGTTCCAACAAAATGACCGAATCTCGGTCAAAACCATGTGTTGCTGCATCAATCTCAACATGCGTAGGAAGCTTTGCCTTCTGAATCTGAGCTGTAATAGCAGCAACAATTACCGTTGGGCTAAATCGATTCCCAATGTCATTCTGGATGACAAGCACTGGTCTTACCCCACCCTGCTCAGAACCAACAACAGGTGATAGGTCTGCAAAAAATACATCGCCGCGTTTTACAATCAATATTTACACCCCGCTCACTAAGCGGTCCAGAGTGATGTCTGCATCTTCCTCCGCATGGAATGCCTCAGATGCCATCGTTAAGTTAATCTTTGCCATCTCCATGTAACCGCGTTGCATAGAATCACGAATGAAACGCTTTTTGCGCTCATTTAAATAGAGCTTCATGGCTTGCCTGATTAACTCACTACGGTTAGAGTTTTCCTTTTCTACAATTCCATCCACTTCTTGCAAAAGTTGATCTGGCAAACTAATCATAATCCTTTTAGTGTTATGCATATTAGCCATCCTTACTCCCACCCCCAAAACCTTGTCGAACCCTGCCCCTTGTCTCCAGTATATCATGAATCAACCCAATTTATACTAAGAGAAGTATATGTCGTCAGTATATCAAGTATGCTACATAATATTATAAGCAAAGTAAACACACTCGTATATATCCGAAGATTTCCATATGTGTTTAACAGTTCGATAGTAGTCCCTCGAATTCCTTCCAGCAGGGAAAAATTTTGTTGATTTTTGTCTGGTATTGTAATTTTTTTGTATAATTACAACAAAGGATTTACTAAAAGGTCGGGTACGCCAGTACGTTTGTATAGTCTGGGTACACGATGAGCAAGCATACAGGTCAACTCATAATGAATGGTTCCAAGTGCGGATGCCAGTTCATCTGCGGTAATCTCGCCGCCAGATTGCTGGCCAATGAGTACAACCTCTTCGCCAACTTTGATTTCTTTGGCTTCCTCAGCCAAGTTTTTCAGTGATATCATACATTGGTCCATACAAATCGTCCCAACGACAGGAACTAGATGGCCTCTAACTAAAGCTTGAGCTTTGCCACCAAGCATACGTGAGTACCCATCGGCATATCCTATCGGCAATGTTGCGATATATTCATCTTGTTCTGTTACATATTTTGCTCCGTAACTTACTACAGATCCTGCTGGTAATTTCCGTACACGTGAAATTTCTGTCTTTAAAGATAATATAGGTATTAATTTTACCTTATCCTTACACACTTCATTTGACGGATATAAACCATACATCGCGATGCCAACTCGAACCATCTGACAAGAAAATTCCGATAGGTCAATTGCAATGGCGCTGTTGCCAGTATGTATTATTGGAATTGAGATCCCATGTTTCTTCAGCGCATGTACTACTCCCTGGAACCGTTGGTATTGCTCCATTGTATACTCTTTGTTTTCTTCATCTGCCGTCGCAAAGTGAGTAAATAGACCTTCCACCTCAAGCTGCGGAATACTGCTAGCTGTCTTAAGAAAATCAACAGCTTCTTCTTCACTTAATAAACCAAGTCTGCCCATTCCTGAATCAATTTTAATATGAATTTTTAACTTGCGTGCAAATTGTGTGTGATCAAGTGCAGCAATCGCCTCTAATACATCATAGGTAAACACATTTAATGTAATATCATGCTCCCAAGCGGGTTTAACACCATGGGGAGGCGTATAGCCTAATACGAGAATTGGCAAAGTTATACCAGCATGACGCAATTCCAGAGCTTCCTCTAAAAATGCCACACTTAAATAATCTGCACCTAAAGACTCCATCTCTTTAGCTATATGTACAGCACCATGTCCATATGCATTTGCCTTTACACAAGCCAAAAACTTCATGCCAGCAGGCAAATTTCTTCGTAACGCATTGTAGTTTGCCCCAAGCGCATCTAAATTGATTTCCGCATGTGTTGATCTATACTTCACTTGCACTTCTTAGGTCACCTTCTTTAAATCATTGAGAGTCTTTTCTATTATGATACAACTATCGTAATGTTATGAGAGCAGGCTGTCAAATTAAAGAATTAAGAAAAATATGACCTGAATAAGTAAAAAAAAGACGGACTGTATTTCCAATCCGCCGCTTTTGCTTATTTACCTGACTGATCCTGCATTGAAGCAGCAATATTTACCATTTCATGTGTAGGTAAATCTTCACTAATAATTGCGAACTCTAACCCATCTGCTGTCCATGTTAATGTACGAAGCTGATCTCCACTCAAAAAGCCTACCGTGAAACCTAAGTCAATAGCTGTGCCTTGCGCTAAAGATGCAGTACGGTCTGGTGAACGTGACTCAGTAATCGTATACTGGTATGTACCACCATATTTAAGTAAAGCGGTACTACGATCAGTGCCATCTACAACTTTATCATCCACATACTCTACACCTTCAGGCATATAGGTTGGAATAAGCACCCCAAACGATTCAGATAATGCAGGCGCAGCAGGTTCACTTTCTATATCTCCACTTGCTGGTGTATCCCCTTGCTTCTTCTCAACGAGCATTCCATTCTCATCTACTTCAAGCAAAGTACCCTTTGATTGCTCTTTACCTGCATCCAAATTGCGTTGCATATCAAATGCATCTTTGCCAAAATCATCATTAAAGGTAAACGAGTCAAACTTCACTTCCACTACAACCTTTGCACTCGAATCGCTAACTTGAACTTGCTTTGGTGCATAATTATCTTTAGAGAGCCAAATTTTTTGACGAACTAATGCGCTTGTATTATAATTTGCTGCAACCTCAAACACATAGCTGTCTTTGTCGTTTACAAATTGACGACTGTTATCACTCAAAATGCTACGTGCTAACGTTTGATATAAGTAAACTTGTCCTTGATTTTCTGGCCAATCACTTTGGAAACGGAAACTTTTGTTGAGACTTGGCGTTAATACATATACCCCTTGATCATTACGCAATACAATTTGAGTTACATCTTTTTTAGCGTTTGTTAATGAAATACGATAGTAACTTGGGTTTTGATACCATACTTCTACCTTATACTCTTGCGGATTATCGCTAGTATATAGCGTCATTGTCCCTGTGCCCTTGTAGCTAGTAAGCTTAGTTACAGCCTTGTCTAGCTCTTTTACTACGCCCGCAGCATCTTTTTTACCACAACCAGCTAGTACAACGCTAAAAGCTAATAAAATACATAATGTCCATGTTAAACTTCGGCGCATTTATTCTCCATCCCCTCTACATTTAATTTCCTAAACTGTTACATGTTTATGAGGGAACAAGTCCAAATATGCAGACAGGCATGACAAGCTAATAAAATAAATGAACTTTTAAGATTTAAAGGAAATAATATCAATAGATAAACTATGTTATATATCAAAAATGCTCATAAGAAATAGGCGTCACCATAGTGGTAAACGCCTTTTTATGATAAATTGTAGTTACGTTAACGTCTTCATTTATACTATTAAATCTGCTCCATTAGTTTCAATCACTTTTTTGTACCAATGGAAGCTATCCTTGCGATATCGAGCCAGTGAGCCTCGACCATAATCATCTTGATCCACATAAATAAAGCCGTATCGTTTACGCATTTCAGAGGTAGAAGCAGAGATAAGATCAATACAACCCCAGCTTGTGTAACCCATTAGCTTCACGCCATCTGCAATCGCTTCACGCATCTGCTCAATATGCTTAGCTAAATATTGAATGCGATAGTGATCGTGAATTGCTCCATCCTCTTCCAAAACATCTGCCGCACCAAGGCCATTCTCAACCACAAATAATGGAATTTGATAACGGTCATACATTTCTCTAAGTGCTACGCGTAAACCAACTGGATCAATCTGCCAACCCCATTCAGAAGCCTCTAAATTGGGATTTTTTAAGCCTGTGGATAGATTCCCTTCTGCTTTGCTTGTATGTGCTGGGTCAGTGCTTGTTGTCATCGACATATAGTAGCTAAAGGATAAGAAGTCTACAACATTTTCCCTCAGAATTATCTCATCCTCTGGCTCTATAAAGAGGTTAACCTGCTGTTCTCGCCATTGACGCTGAATAAAGCTAGGATAATATCCTCTCACTTGAACATCTGTGCAAAATTGTGCCATCTGATTTTCAGTTTGGGCTTGTAATACATCCTCAGGTCTACACGAATAGGGGTAGACAAGTCTTCTTGCTAGCATACAGCCCACTTTTGCTACTGGATCTATCTCTCTAGCTGCTTTAATCGCTAGGCTACTCGCTACAAACTGATGGTGTAACGCTTGGAAAGCAATTTGCTTCAGATTGTCTCTACCTTCAGTGATGATACCTGCTCCTAGAAAAGGTGCTTTTAAGGTGCAATTAATTTCGTTAAAGGTTAACCAATACTTTACTTTCCCTTTATATCGGTTAAATAGTACTTCAGCATATCTTACGAACATCGACACAAGCTCACGTGATTCCCATCCGTTATATTTCTGCACAAGATGAACTGGCATCTCATAATGCGAAATGGTCACTAGTGGCTCAATATTGTACCTTAATAACTCTTCAATGAGAGCGTCATAAAAACGCAACCCCTCTTCGTTAGGAGTGAGCTCATCCCCGTTAGGAAATATTCTTGGCCATGAAATGGAGAATCTGAATACCTTAAAGCCCATCTCCGCAAACAAAGCAATGTCCTCCTTGTAACGATGATAAAAATCGATCCCTCTACGTTTAGGATAATTACCTTCTTCATCTTGAAGCGCTTGCGTAAGCTCCCCTTGTGTCACGGACAGCAACTCCTCCAAGCTGCCACGCCGATCTGGTGGGCAATACTTAACGATATCTGCCGTTGACAAGCCTTTGCCACCAACATTATACGCACCTTCGACCTGATTAGCCGCAACTGCGCCACCCCACAAAAATCCGTCAGGAAAGCCACCATTTATACTGATACTATTACTGATATTGCTAGTGTTATTGCTAGTCATATTGCTTCAAGCCTCCCCTTGCTGTTATTCACATTAAGCTTTGGCTGCTTCCGCCATCTCTGCAGCACGCTCCTGCTCGTATGCTTCTGCATCTGCTTTTTTGAAAAATGGATAGTACATCAAGAAGCTTATGACGATTAGAACTACTTGGAATAAAGCAACACGCCAGCCTCCAGTCATCCAACCATTAAACAAAATCGGAATCCCAAGTGGCACCTGAACGCCATTTAATACAGGTAAAATCCCCATACTTGTAAACAAAATTGCTAATCCGCTCGTAATAATTGGAGTCACGATAAAAGGAATCATAAGACGAATATTTAATACTAGCGGCATCCCAAAAATCACAGGCTCATTTACGCCAATTAAGCTTGGTACAATCGCCAATTTCCCTAACGTTTTATATCTAGCAGATCTAGCAGATAACATAGCGATAATAAGACCTAATGTCGCACCTGCTCCCCCAACTAACACATACACTGGAAAAAATGGAGATCCGATAATATTTGTGCCTTCCAGACCTTTTTGATACGCTTCCAAGTTTTCTAGACCAAGCGCTACCCAAATTGGACCCACAACAGAATACACAACTAACGTACCATGCACTCCAAAGAACCATAGCAAGTGAATGATGAACACACAAATTAGCATTGCCCACCAAGTACCACCAAGACTTGTTAAAGGAACCTGAATGATCGAGAATACAAATTCATGCATGTTGCCATAAGAGGTTGCACTAAAGATAGCTGCTAAAATCAACATAATAATAGCGGTAATAAAGCCTGGTGTTAATGCTGCAAATGATTTCTCAACGGTTGGCGGAACACCTTTAGGCATTTTAATATAAAACTTTTTCTCAAGTACAAGTGTATAGATTGTCCCAACAATTAGAGCTACGATAATGGCAACAAATAGCCCCTTTGCACCTAACCATGAGTAACCAATTGCTTTAGTAGCTCCGTCCTCAAGCAAGCCTTTAGGCGTCACAAGTAAAAAGCTCATTAACGCAATAATACCCGCAGAAAAACCTTGCTGTTTGTGTTGTGTTGCAAAGTTATAAGCGATAGAAAATACTGCATAAAGTGCAATTAGATCGGTTGTCACCGTCGCTGGGATTGAAGTATAATCCTTTAAGCCCGTGTTGATTAAGAAGTTTTGATAGGGCTCTAATTTTAAAGCATTAATTAAGGAGAAAATTGCACCCAAAATCAAGATCGGCATCAATGCCATAAGTCCATTGGAGATTGCACTGATATAAGTATTTTTTTGAATTTTTGTACTTACTTTCTGTATTTTACTTCTCCACTCCGCCCCACTCGCCATGAATTAAACCCCCTTCTCAAGCAGTTCTAATGCTGTATTCAACACTTTTTCACCATTCATCATGCCATAATCCATCATGTCGATCGTCGTTACTGGAATGCTTGGATAAGCCGCTGCCAGTTCCCCTTCTGCATGTCCCATTTGTGGCCCTAACATAATAATGTCAAATGGCTTTTGGCTTTCTATATCACTTTCTGCTGCAGCATCAATCACGACTTCAATCCCTTTACTTCTAGCCGCCTCTTTCATTCTTTCTACTAACATACTTGTTGAAAATCCACCTGCACACGCTAATAAAATCTTTTTCATCTTAGTTCACCAAACCTTTCAATTGTTCTTCTAATTGCTTACGTGCTTTTGCTTCTTCTACTAATTCCACCACGAGTTCACGCACAGTTAACGCATTCATCAGATGGTCTTGTGCATGGATCATTAATATCGAAATTTCCGTCTTTTCTCCACGGCCTTCTGCCTGAATTAATTGAGTTTGTACTTTATGTGCTGCCGTTAAATTATCTTTGGCTTGCTTCAAAAAGTCTGCAGCCTGCTCAAATTCCCCTTCACGAGCAATACGAGCCGCCTTGAGACTTTTACTTCTTGCTTCACCACTATTGGCAATAATTTGCATTATAATTTGTTCGTAATTCATACTTTTCACTCCTACAGTAGGTTTTCTATCTCTTTCATAAACTGCTCAAAGCTCGTTACTTGAGCTAAAGCTTTACGAATTTCATCCTTTTCCATCATTAATAGCAACAGCTTACTGATTTCTTTATGCAAAAAAAGTTGTCCCCCACGTAAATTAATAACAAAAATAAATTGTGCAGATTTCCCTTCATTTACAATGGGCTTTGGTAAAATGGTAACGTTAATACAATCCTTAATCGCACTCATCCGCATTGGATGCGGGCCAGCTACACCATGGGTATAAATCGTCGTAAACTTCTCTTCACGCACTAATACCTGCTCAATAAACTCAGCCTCTGCAAAACCATATTGAACAATTTCCTCGCAGCGTTCAGTAAGCAAATTCATGTATTGATCCGGTCCATTTAAATGGAACAACTCTGGTCTAAACAGCTCCCTAAAATCAATAAATTTATAAGAAGGTTGTGTATGATTGATTTGGATTGCAATAATCTCTTTAATTCTATGAACCTCGGAGTCATCCAATAGGTGCTTAATATGAATTACGGGTTTATCTGTAATGTCCATTTCAAGCGGAACCGTAGTTAAAATCAAATCAATCGGTTTCTTTGCAATTTCATCCATCTCATTTTCAGACGCGGTAATTACGGAAGCATTAGGGAACACAGATTCAAGTTTTAGCCTAATCAACTGCGCACTACCTCCACCCGTGGAGCAAATGACCGCAATACGCTTGAACTGCTCCAGCTTTCGTTGTTTCATCCGTTCTAGATGTGTTGCAAAATGAAGGGCAACGTAACCTGCCTCATCCCTTGACATCCAAAATCCGTATTCTTCCTCAATAATCTCTGCGAATCGAAACGAAATCACAAACACATTTGCGTATTGACTATACACATCTTCTACTAACGGATTATTAAGCTGTAGATTGTAATAAAGTCGATTAAGCAGCGGGAACATGTGTAGTAACAATGCTTCTCTTAAATGCTCATCCTCATTAAAGCTTGTAAGAAATTCTTCATCAAGCCGCTGTAAAATAGAGCTTATCCCTTCTTTAAGCTGTTTTTTCTTATCTACACTTATATGCTCCATGATCGTTTTACCTGAAATATGCAGTGCCAAATAATCAATTTCATCACTTGGGAGCGAAATTTCGTAAAACTTATAAATCCATGCTGCAATCTTTTGTGCAATATCCCGATATAAGGGCTCTGGTGTTTTAGGCAATTTTTGTCCAGTGACGATAAAATTATTTTTTGTTACACGGAAAAGCAAAATAAATATATGCGTCACAATATTATTCAGGAATACATCAGAAATTTTCAGTTCTTTCTCTCTTAACACCTGCAAAAGATAGGACCTTAGCTCATCACTATTAAACTCACGCTGAAACTGTTCAAATTCCTCCGCAGGCTTAATAAACTCACTATTGTTAAGAACAAAATGTGAGAAGGCCTTCCGGTAATTTTGTTCATCCCCCTCAATTCTCATCCCATAATGGGCACGTCGATTTAAGGTTAGTGAGAAATGGGCTAAGCGTTGCTCCACCTCTTTGAGATCAGAAACGACCGTTGAACGACTAATGCCCATCTCATCCGCTAACTTCTCCATGGAGGTAAAGCTATTGTTTTGAAGAAGGTAAAATAAAAGATAGCGCTGACGGTCTTCTTTATTATCTAGATCAATCATGCTAGATTTAAAATGTCCCTGCTCCTGATAACGTTCAAAGCTAGCTTCATCTTCAATTTGCAGTAAATAACCTTGACCCCGAATCATTTTAATGCGGAACCCATACTGCTCCCCGCTTTTTTCAAGAGATCGAATAATATCACGAACCGTTCTTTCCGATAGTCCTATTTCCGCAATTAGCTCACTCATTTTGACAGGGTAAGGATAGGCGGATAGTAGGATATTAATAACTCTTAGTTCCCTCATTACATTCCCTCATTTTTTGATACTAGTATCACGTACAACAACATGCTGGCCACATGTCCATAGTACAAGTACGCGTTTAATAAGAACAGTTTGTATTCTGCAATCTATAACGGCAGAAAATAACGGATACATCACATCACTTTAATTTGACCTATGCTAAAATACTTCTACATTTCATTAGCAAGGGGATAAACTTACATGAATATAGACTTTGCTACAGTTGTTGCCAAACTTCAAACTTACCAGTCACAGGTACATTTAAACCATTTGGACCAGCTACCACTGTACCAATGCATACATGTTACTCAAAATAGCACCACACCTAGTACATGGGATGATGAGACTTTTGATATGGAGATAACATTTGATGCAAATACGATATATATTACCGATTGTCTGCAATTGCTTGAACTTATGCTAAAAAAGCAATGTCCACACATTGTTTATGTGAATAGCACTTCTATCCCGGTCTCAACCAACTTTCAGGGGAATATTATACAAATTTTAAATAGCACCCTTCCCCTCATTTATAATCAAATCCAGCTCATGCTAAAAACAACCCAATCGCTTACCTCGGATTGTGAAAAATTATACAATCTTCTATTAGATGATGCGGGCTTACAGGAAATCATTGATGCGGCTTATATCATGTTAAATAACCCTATTGCATTATGTGACTTGTCCTTTGTATTAATTGCAGCACCAAAGCAATTGAGTAAAGATACTATCGTAGCAGAGTACATTGACACCTACAATACAGCAAGTGATTTTAATAAATTTTATAACGTATATCGAGATAAAGGTTTTTTTGAAAAGGTTTCGTTACAGCAAGGGCCTATGATTGTGAAGGATGCGGATGTGGATGATCTTACTTATCTGATTAGTCATGTGAACGTGCAGCAAAAACCAGCGGCTTTCATATCTGTACTCGAATATAATCATCCTTTTAACGACTACGATGTTGAGTTGCTAGCTGTATTAAGCAAGGTCGTCGCCTTAGAAATACAAAAAAGTGGTTATACCCAACATATTAAGCAATCTCAAAATGAATATTGGATGTATCATTTATTAGAGGAGCATCCTTTGCCGAATTTAATGGAGCAAAGCAAGTCCTTTTTACAGGCTACGGGTTATGCAAATAAGTTTTGTGTAATGGCGATCGAAATTGAAAAGCATGCAAAGCAGAATACAATGTTACCATTTATTCAAAAAAATATAACAGCAAGCTTTGGACATACGATTACATTGCTTTACAACAATCATATTACTGTCTTACTGCCTATTCATCATGAGCAGAGATTTAAAGAAGAGGTCGAGGAAAAGCTATTCCATTTTTTAAAACAAAACGCATTATTATGTGGGATTAGTCAGCCCTTTGAGCAAATAAAGGAATTGAAGCATCATTATTTACAAGCGGCTAAAAGTATTGAGCTAGCAATACAGCTTCACGAGGAAAAAAAACGATTATTTTTATATGAAAATTATGTACTTTATGATTTGCTAAATATATATTCGAGTCCTAATCAACTCAAGCATTTTTGCCATCCAGGGTTATTAAAGTTAATGCATTACGATAACACCTACAATACTTTATTTATGATGACGTTATATCAATATTTAATTCAAAACTGCAACCAATCCAAAACAGCAAGTGTATTACATATCCAGCGTAGCACCTTACTTTATCGTCTTAAAAAAATTGAGGAGATCATGGGTATTATGTTAGATCAAGCGGAGTCTCTGCTACAACTGAATATCTCATTTAAAATTTTGAAATTTATTGGAGAATTTTAAAACGAAGGGGCAAGGAGATGGTGGAGACTGCCTTTAAAAGCGGTTGAAGCCACTCTCTGCACCATTTCCTCTTCCTTCATATGTCGTCGTCAACCACTAATTATTATTTAAAGTCGCATAAGCTGCGGCACTTTCACCAGCAATACGTCCAGAATTATAGGCGAAACCTAATGTACCCCCTTCGAACATGACATAGCTATTGCCATACATGCCCCCTGCATCACTACCTACTGCCCATAAACCAGGGATAACCTTTTCATTGTCATCTACAGCTTGCGTATGTTGATTTACCTTTACGCCACCAAGTGTCGTTAATGTTCTTGTGACTACTTTAACTGCATAAAATGGTCCTTGATTTAACTTACTCAAATACTTGCTATCCTTAAAGAAATCTGTATCTTTATTTTGTCCTGCCATGTCTGCATAACGCTTAGCAGTAGCTTCAAAGCTTTGCTTGTCCATCCCTGCTTTTTCACCAAGCTCAGCTAAGGTTGATGCGCTGACTACAACGCCTGTCTGCTCTCCTTCTTTTAAGAAAGGGGCTAGATCATAAGGTGTTTCCTGTTGTTTATTTAAAGCAACGGTATCTACGGGCTCATTAAATTCCATAAAGCTTTGTGGCTTGTTCTTCCAACGACTATACACATCTACAATGCCAATCGTTCCTTTTTGTTTGATTGTATTTACAGTATCTTGATCAAACACAATCCAAGTCATCGCATCAGGTTGTTCATAGATTGCATTACCCATTGCGGCATATTCAAACACAACTTCTTCATTTGTAAACCGTTCGCCATTTTTATTTACCCATAATAAAGGCAAGCTACCAATTGTCCATATATCGCCTGCTGTTTTCATGCCTACACTTTCCTTAGCACCATTGAGATAAAAAAATTGGCCTACATCTTCACCATAATGGGCAGCTCCACTATCCCATGCCATTTTCAAGCCATCACCTGTAGCAGAGGAGATTGAACCTAACGGTGCCTTTTTACCAAAGTGCTCAGCCATCATTTCCGCATTTGCAGCATAACCCCCTGTTGCAAGAATAACGGATTTAGCCTTAATCACATATTTACTGCCATCCTTCTTCTCTGCATTAATGCCGATTACTTCGCCTTTTTCATTCGTAATCAACGATTTACCAGCCGTATCGAAATAAATCTCCCCACCCTTTTTCTTAATCGAATCATGCAAGGCAGTAATTGCTTTAAACCCACCATCTGCATAACCTAAAAATGCATGAGGATCATTAACATGATCAGGTTGTCCACCTACACCTGGATCAATTAATTTAAAACGAGCGCCATTTTCCATAAGCCAATCCACTGTTGAGCCTGATTTTTCAATAACATTACGAACAAGCCTTGCATTTGCTGTATTGTTACTTGCTGTCATATATTCATGGTATAACCACTGCGATGCATCTGGAACCTTAGCCTCCTTCTGAAGCTTACTTCCAGTAGCAAATAGTCCGCCTGCCATCGTTCCTGCTCCTGCTGGAATTGAAGTTTTTTCTAGTAAAATAACTTTACTTCCTGCATCCACCGCAGCGAGAGCAGCTGCTGTTCCAGAAGCACCAGCACCAACGACAACCACATCTGTAGTTAGGTTTACCGTTTTAATTTCCTTACCCGTATTTGTAGATTTCACAGCTAATTGTTTTGGATCAGCACCCGCTTGCTTCACACAATCCGTTACAGCTTCCAATATTGCATTACTTGCCATCGTTGCACCTGAAACTGCATCTACTGCAAGACTTTGTGACTCTACAATGAGTCCTGGCATTTTATCAATTGCGGCCTCACCAACACCGCCTGTTTCTGAGTTTTTAAGTACTTTTACAGCCACAATTGCATGTTCACTAAACTCGGTCTCTACTTTTATTTCTCCATTATGACCTTTTGCGGTTGCAGTATATTTCCCTGCCTTAAAGTTTATTACGTTATCTGACGCTTTTTCTCCACTTGTGATTTTTTTCACTTTATTGACCGCTTGATTAGACTTATTAGCCGAATCAGAAGTACAGCCTACCACACTAACAACTAACAATAAACATAAAATACAAGCCATCGTTCTTTTAAAACTTTTCATCGTTTTTCCCTCTTTCTATGCCTTATCTGTCTCATGCTTATATGCTAGCATAGCAAGAGGGAATTCCGATTCGTCAGATTGCATCAAAAATACTATTGCTTTTACTACGATTTGTACAGTTGTTCAAAGATTTAATTATTAGAAAATGAAGCGTCTACGTCTCTCGATCAAAAGAATCGCTAATAGGTCAAATAAAACTAGTGGTAATATAAACGGTACCAATGTGGCATGAGCTTTGCTGCCTTTGTTATGAACCCCACTAACTTTCAAATAAAGCTTCCCATCTGCTACCTTCTCAATCGTGCCATATAACGTTGCCCCTGTTTTTGTTTTAATTTTTACTTGTTTGTGAAGATAACGCTTTGCTTTTTGATATTGCCAATTTTTTTTGTTCATGAAAAAAATCACCTCCGTTGAATATAGCAATATATGCTTTATTTAACGAAGGTGTATAGGCTTTTGATCTATAAAGTTGCGTGTCCATTTACATTTAGATACCTGGCCAAAGCATTATTCTTCCAAAAACCATAAGCATAATAATAAATGGCTGTGCAAAACCAAATATAGCGCACAAAATAGATGGACGATATAACGTAGATTTTCCCCTTGTGAAATAAGAGATGACGAGTGCGAACATCCCTAGTGTCACAGATGTCAATGAACCCATAATAAACAAATACGAAAATGTATTCCCTAGTGGTGAGCCCGTAGTTAAATCTAATGACCCCTTGATCGAGTCCGTATACCAGAAAAATAATAAGTAAACTACAAAGGGAAGATTGGCTACAATCCCTGTTACTAAGGTCAACATCCCCGTTGCCTTTGGCGATAAAAAACGAATACGCATGGACTGATACACCTGTACAGCTTCTTGAAAATGATCAGGCTTCACTGCTTTGTAAACTTCTCTCACTAATATAATCATCCGAACGATAAAGTAAATGGAGACAGAGAACAAAATCCATTGCGTATGGCTAAAATAATCTCCGAAGCCAAAATTAATGACGCGCACAAGTATTGCTACTAGGGTATAGACTCCATAGGCTTTGCCAATTCGAGTCAGCTTACTAGCTAACTCCTCAGTTACCTCATTAAATTGAATAAATGCTTTAAAGGCGATTCCAACAATGATCAGCAATAAAATTAAAGTAATACTATCTAAGACTGGAGCAATCCATAGCTCATTTGAGATCGATATGCCACGCTTGAGAAACCATGCGACACTTAATACATATTTGGCAAATACCCAGAGGAGCATAATATTTGCGACTAATGAAGCTTTTTTGAAATGAATATACTCTTTCTTTAAATCAGATAAACCATGGCACAATAAAGCAATCCCGATTAAATCAGGAAAAAAATCACTACCAAATAACTTGAATTCAAACAAAAAGGGAATTGACCATAAAATACTGCTCAAACTAAAACTCACCCTTCCTCTCATTTCACTTCATTTTAGTAGCTTATCACACAATTCCCTTGTTGTCAGATAAATTGAAAGCGCTTATTACGATAATTAAAAGTTAAAGTTTTATATCCCTGCCCATAAGAGAAATCTGCCTGGGATTGACATCGCAAACAGGATAAGCAATGGATGGGCCATAGCAAAAAGTGCTATCAGGGATGCTGAGCGGGAAAGTGTTGTTTTTACTCTAGCTGAATTCGTCACAAGCAATGCAACAATTCCCACAATCACCGAAATAATCCCACCTAGAACAAATAAATAGGCGAAGGCAAAACCAATTCCTGCACCCGCAGTCGGATCACTTTTATCTATTGAAGAATCCATATACCAGAAAAACAATGCATATCCTGCGATCGGTAAAGCTGAAATAATTGCAAGAATGAATCCGATAATCGTTGGTGAATCAGCAACTGCCCCTGCTTGTACTGAATTCACAAAATTTTTAGAAATGTAAGTCTTAAATACTTGGCTAACTATAATAATGAAGCGAACAATTAATAAAACAGAGAACGCAAATGCTATCCATTGAAATTGGTCAAAGTATTCACCATAAAATAAACTCATCCCTCGAATTGCAATAGCTCCGATCGTATATACAGCATAGACATTTGCTAATGTAGTCAGTTTACTTTTTAGCTCTATAGGAAGTTGTTCAAGTTGCAGCAATGCTTTCCGACCCTCAAATACAATCATTGCAAGCAATACAAGTGTAACGATGTCTACAATCGGCGCAATCCACAGCTCGCTAGACAATAGAGCACCTTCGTTTGTTAATAGCCATGTCACGCTCAAAAAATATTTAAATGTAACCCAGCCTACCATTATTTTTACGAAAAGCATTAATCGATTGAATTGATTAAATTGAATAGACTGTTTTTTCAAGCTCAATAGGCCACGACATAACAAAATGATCCCCAAGAGATCTGGAATAAAGTCAATACCAAATAATTTAAATTCAAATAAAAAAGGAATCGACCACAAAATACTACTCAAGTTAAAACTCCCCCATCCTCTCAATCGCTGTCATTTTAGTAGCTTATCACAGACACTACCTAGTTGTCAGATTTTACGAAAACGCTTCGGCAGATAAGCTTATTCAAACTATCTTTAACCTATTTGAAACGGAATTCAAACGTATTTTTACTTTGATCTTTCACACATTTGTCACAAAAATACAAAAGAGGGTGATTTTATTTTTGTCCCACTTGAGGTGAAATCCGTTATAATGAAAAATTATATGTATTTGTTGTATTTCATATTAGGGGGATTTATTTTGGAATCAAATCAAGCTCCATTACAAAAAAAGCTTCGTCCTAGACATATTACCTTTATGGCAATGGGAGGGGTTATCGGAACAGGAATTTTTAAAGGTAGCGCAGAGACAGTTGGGGTTGCAGGACCTGGTGTTGTGGTATCGTATATTGTCGCTGGTTTATTGCTCCTTGTTGTTATGGGTGCCATCGCTGAAATGGCAACCGTATATCCTAATATGAACATGAAGGATTTTATTAGTAAGGCTTTTGGCCAACGTGTGTCTTTTATTGTCGGTTGGCTTTACTGCTTTCTATGGTTAACGGTTTGCATCATTGAAGTGATAGCGGCGGGTAGCTTCCTACAATTTTGGTTACCTAATGTCCCTTTATGGGTGTTAAGCCTAGCTTGTGCTGTCATCATTATTTTAATGAATTCATTTAGTGTTAAGAGTTATGGGGAATTTGAGTTTTGGTTAGCCGGTATTAAAATCGCGATGATTATTATTTTTATCATCTTAGGCGCAAGCATTCTCTTTGGAATTTTGCCTGGATTTGACCATTCCTTTTCCTATAACTTTACAGAGTATGGTGGGTTTTTCCCAAATGGATGGACAGCGATCATTCCAGCACTCATTGTTGTTATGTTCTCGTACGGCGGTTCTGAGCTCATCGGATTGACACTGACCGAAGCAGAAAACGCTGAAAAGGTTGTTCCTCGTGTCGTTAAAAGCTTTATTTTACGTGTTATTTTATTTTACACCTTGCCTATTCTTATTATTTGTGGATTAATTCCATGGAACCAGATCAGTGAACAATCGAGTCCGTTTGTTCAGGTATTATCAACCTCGGGCTTACAAGGTGCTACACATATTATGAACTTTATTCTCATTACCGCTGTATTGTCTGCAGGCAATTCTGGCATTTATGGCGCAACACGGATGCTGCATTCCCTTGCTAAGGATGGAGAAGCTCCACCTGCATTAGGCAAACTTTCAAAAAAAGGGGTTCCTGTAAATAGTCTTAAATTATGTGCCATTATTTTATTATCAGGTAGTGTAATTGCATACTTCGTTCAAGATCAGCTATTTCCTTTACTTATGGCTGTTCCGGGGTTTGTCGTATCCACCGTGTGGCTTGTCATTTGTATCACTCAACTGAAGTTACGTAAAAATTACCCCGTTGAGCCTAGCTTTAAAATATGGGGTTTCCCTTGGTTAACGATTTTCACCATTGTTTCACTTTCAGTCATTGGGGTTCTCTTCTTATTAGATAGCAGTAAACGAATTAGTATTGGCATCTGTATACTTGTAATGATCTTACTTGTCATCTGGTCTTTTGTGAAATTCAGACCTGTTCGTGGCAAAAAGTAGGCATTGACCTTGAAGCGGATAGACTGAATGAAGTAAAACTCAGCCTATCCGTTTTTTTCATTCTCTCTTCCGTTCCCCCTGTTCGTTGACCATGCTACAATATAATATAAATTACATTTCTATAATCAAACATAAACATGGAGGAAGCGATGTCCGCCACACTTGAACCAAGTCACTTACAATCACAAAATACGAAAGTAAAGCGTTCTTTGGCTTCGATATTAATGGGGCGTATAAAGCAAACCTTTCAATTTGACACTCTCTTTTGGCGTACTGCTACGATCGGTTCGTGGAGTGTCACGATATTAACCTGCCTTTTTTTAGCCTTGAGTCTACCTACTGGCTTTGGTCGCACCTTTGATTTAATGCTATTTTCTATCCTAGGTACGGCGATTTTTTGGATTGTGTCACATCTACTTGCTGTTATCATTGCCCTTACTGGTGTAAAGGTACCACGATTATATGTAGCCACCGTATTATGTAACGCGGTAAGCATATTTTTTATTTTTTATGAGGATGATAGCTCACTATTGATTTCCATTTTATTTGCCTTTCTATTAAGTATAGGTGGAATGATTATTGGCTTACTCAGTGCTACCTTATTATGTAAAAATGTATCAAGCTTTTGGAAGCTTACGATATTAGCATGCTTTCTTATTATTTTAATCGGAAATTTTATTCCTGACTTGATTTCAACCACAACGCAATCTGCTAACAATCAGGCAGCAGATAAGGCTTCAAATTCAGTTGCAGATGGAGCTACAGACTCAGCTTCTGATTTAGATTCAAATTCAGATTTAGATTCGATTTCAGACTTAACTTCATTCTCTGATTTCGATGTAAATCCAGCAGAAGAGGTAACAGATCCCGCTTTAGCCAATCCAGCTCTAACTGGCAATCATGCTGTAAGTTATTTTACTTATGGAAGTGGAAGTAATCGACGTCTTGATGAGTTTGGGGCAAATGTAGATGTATATTCCAATCCAGTGGATGCGTCACAATTTATTACGAATTGGTCTTGGTATCGGACATTTTTTTGGGGATTTGATGAAACCACCTTGCCCTTAAATGGACGGGTTTGGATGCCCGAAGAGGATGGAAAATACCCGCTTGTACTCCTTGTCCATGGCAATCATATTATGGAGGAATTTTCAGATGAGGGCTACAATTATTTAGGACAATTACTTGCAAGTCGTGGTTTTGTGGCGATCTCGATTGATGAAAACTTTCTTAATTATTCTAATTATTCAGGTATTCCAACAAATGATATGAAGGTTCGTGCATGGATTTTGCTACAACATCTAATGCAAATTGAACAGTTTAATCAAGCTAAGGAAGTACCTTTATACAATAAAATCGATATGCAAAACATAGCGATTATGGGACATTCTCGCGGTGGACAAGCAGCCGCTATGGCAGCGGACGGAGCTAGTTGGTTTAAGGATGAGCAACTACAACGATTTAATCAGCAATATCCAATTAAAACTGTAATTGCAATTGCACCTACAGACAAACAGGTGGATAAAAAATATACAGACCTAACAAACATAAATTACTTAACGATCCAAGGGGCTATGGATGGAGATGTCAGTGATTTTGATGGAGAACGTCAATACGCTCGAACAACCTTTAATAACGAAAAGGAGAAATCAACGGAAAATCCATGGATCAAATCCACACTTTATGTAGAGGCTGCAAATCATAGTCAATTTAATAGTGAATGGGGCTCAAGGGATATCAGCTTACCTCAAGGATTATTTCTTCGCCGTTCAGATATTATTGATACAGCTAGTCAGCAAGAAATCGCTAAAGTATATGTGACTGCATTTTTAGAAGTAACATTAAAGAACAAACATGCATATGTGCCTTTATTTCAGGATTATCGGAACGGGGAAGCTTGGCTACCAGCAAGCACATATTTTAATCGGTATGAGGATAGCTCCTTCGTAGTATGGTCTACATTCGAGGAAAATATGAGTGAAACGTCATTGCCATCCAATGGAAAAATTATCATTAATAGAGTCACCACACACAAGGAAACTTATAAAAACCGAAGCCAATCTAGTAAAAATTCGAAGGGGCTTAAGGTGGAATGGGGAAACTCTGATTTATATTCACCTAACGAAGTGGCTAGTTTAAGCTTGCACTGGAAGCAAGGCGCACCCACTACAGCAACAAAAAATACAACCCGTGTTTCCTTTTCACTAGCTAACCTTAACTATTTACTAGAAAACACAAGCGAAGCAATGGAGATCGACGTTGAAGTTCATGATGTACATGGGAATAATGCAATTCTTCCCTTATCTCAGTTTCAAAATATTCTTGAACCACCTGAAAGCACTTTTACATGGTACAAATGGATGGAGGATTACATTAATGATGGAAAATATGAAGAAGATACCGAGGCAATTATGCAAACCTTTATTTTGCCACTAAAGGTGTACACACAAAATAATCCTAAGCTCGATACAACTTCATTAGAAGGCATCACCTTCCATATGAAGAGTAGCTCAGGATTAATTATGCTAGACGATATTGGTGTGTATTAAGGCTTAGGAACAAGCTTATATATTTCCCCGCTTTCCATTGCATCAATGAGTTTATCAAGCCATTCGTAATATTGGATGGCTTCTTTCATTTTTTGTTGATCTTGTACTAACACGTTACGAACGGCATCACTAAGGTCAGCTTCACTCTGAAGCTGTTTTTCCATCTCGGCAATGGATCTTCTTAACACAAGCATATTACTTTCCACAGCTTTTCTCCATTTAATAGCAAAAAAGTCCGTAAAAGTCTGATACCAGTCACTTTCCACTTCATAGAGATCCTTGCGTGATCCTTTTTCCCATACCTTATTTACCATTTTAAGATCAAGCAAGGTACGTACGCCAGTACTCATGCTCGTTTTGCTCATACTCATCTCTTGACCCATCTCGTCCAATGTCATTGGCTTATTTGCAAAAAATAATAAACCATATAAATGACCCGTCGAATGTGGAACACCATACAAGTCCATGTTTCTTCCGATAACTTCTATAACACGCTTTCTTATTTTTAATAATGTAGTGTGTTGTTCTGGTGTAAGTTGATCTAAGCTCATATTACCGAGCCTCCTTCATAATGTCTATTCTATATTAAAAAAGTACCTGTGAATTGTAAAGGACTCATTCGGGTAGCATTTGGGAGCATACGGGAGCATTCCTTAAATTCTATTCGTACAGTTTTTTCTGTACGTACTTTACGAACAGTTATTACGGTTGTGCTAAAAAAATCTTTTTGTTACACTAGTAGGCACGAGAACAACAGAAATTAGATTTAAGAGGGGTGAATAGTTTGAAGAATTCTATTTTAGAAGTCCAAAACGTCACCAAATTGTTTGGTCCCAATCTTGAAACGGGTCTTCAACTTTTGGAACAAGGGCATACCAAGGAAAGTCTAGCTAGCAGAGGAATTACTGTTGGCGTGAACAAGGTTAGCTTCGACATTAAAGAAGGCGAGATCTTTGTCATAATGGGGTTATCCGGAAGTGGAAAATCCACTTTGGTTCGGATGTTTAATCGTCTTATTGAGCCTACATCAGGTAAAATTTTGATTCATGGTAAGGATTTACGCAAAATGAACAAAGCTCAATTGCGTGAAGTTAGACGTAAAAGTATTAGTATGGTTTTTCAGAAGTTTGGATTGTTTCCACACCGTACCGTACTGCAAAACGTGGAATATGGACTAGAGGTCCAAAACATAAACAAGGAAGAAGCACGACAAAAGGCGTTACAATCTTTGGAGCTCGTTGGCCTAAAAGGCTGGGGAGATAAAATGCCAGATGAGCTAAGTGGTGGGATGCAGCAGCGTGTTGGACTTGCAAGAGCACTTGCCAATGATCCAGAAGTACTGCTGATGGACGAAGCATTTAGTGCGCTTGATCCACTTATGCGTAGAGATATGCAAGATGAGTTATTAGAATTACAAGAAAAAATGCGCAAAACGATTATATTCATTACGCATGATTTAGATGAAGCACTTCGGATAGGTGATCGCATCGCTTTAATGAAAGATGGTGTGCTTGTACAGGTTGGTACCCCAGAAGAAATGTTAACTCAACCGGCGAATAGCTATGTTGAACGCTTTATTGAGGATGTGGATTTATCCAAAGTACTAACAGCTTCTCATGTGATGAATCGTCCTGAGACGATAACGCTGGATCGCGGACCACGTGTTGCACTTGAATTAATGCGCAAATTAAAGATTTCTAATCTATTTGTTATTGATCGGGCTAAAAAGTTGCTGGGTGTTATTACAGCAGAAGATGCGTCTCGTGCAGCAAAGCAAGGAGAAACATTGTCTCAGATTTTAATTACGGATGGTCCAGCTGTTTCACCTGACACGTTATTAGGCGATATGTTTGAGCTTACTAGCTCTGCCAAAGTGCCTGTTTCCGTCGTAGACGAAAATGGTAAATTGCTTGGCGTGATTATTCGTGGTGCTTTACTTGGTGCCTTAGCAGGCGATGTAAATGTAAAGGAGGGAAATGCCAATGACACCGAAAATTCCACTCGCTAATTGGATTGATATACTTATTCGCTGGATGGAGGATCATTTAGGTTCACTCTTTGGCGCAATCTCTTCTGTCATTGAGTTTATTGTAACTTGCTTTACTTGGGTTTTTATGTTGCCACATCCATTATTGTTTATTGCTATTTTAGGTATTATTGCATATGGAATTGGGCGCATACCATTAACACTATTTACAGTTATCGGGTTTTTACTCGTTGATAATTTAGGTTACTGGACACACACAATGAATACGTTAGGACTCGTTGTTACGTCCGCATTATTATCCGTCATTATCGGTATTCCGATCGGGATTTTGTGTGCGTATAGTAAAACACTTCATCGGATTGTTTCACCAATCCTTGACTTTATGCAAACGATGCCCGCATTCGTATACCTCTTGCCTGCTGTTTCCTTTTTCAGCATCGGTGTCGTTCCAGGGGTTATTGCATCCGTTATTTTTGCAATTCCACCTACGATTCGTTTAACGTATCTAGGAATTAAGCAGGTTTCTGCAGAGCTTGAAGAAGCGGCAGATGCCTTTGGTTCTACCTCATGGCAAAAGCTTATTAAAGTAGAGCTACCACTTGCAAAATCCACCATGATGGCTGGGGTTAACCAGACGATTATGTTATCCTTATCGATGGTTGTTATTTCCTCAATGATTGGTGCTGAGGGTGTTGGTGCTGAAGTTTATCGTGCAGTTACACAGCTTAAAATAGGTCAAGGTTTTGAGGCTGGTTTAGCTGTTGTTGTCCTTGCCATTGTATTAGATCGTTTTACACAAAATTTATTTAAAGCAGGTCATAAAAAATCTGTTGCTCCAGCTTCTGCGGGAGCTAAAAAGATTCGATTTTCTCGTAAATCTATCCTAACAGCTAGTTGCTTCGCAGTTATTTTAGTTGGTGGTATTATTCAAGCTGTAGCACAAAGTGGTGGGTCAGCTAATGTCAATGCTCAGATTCAAGGCACTGGCGAGGAAGGTTCCAAATATAATTATCAGATTATCGGGATTGATCCAGGTTCAGGAATTATGAAATCAGCTAACCAAGCTTTAACGGATTATGATCTAAAAGGCTGGAAACTAGTTGAAAGCTCTAGTGCAGCGATGACTGCCACTTTAGATAAAGCGATTCGCAACCAAGATCCAGTTATTATTACTGGCTGGACACCACACTGGATGTTCACTAAATATGATTTAAAATATTTAGATGATCCTAAGAAAACATTTGGTGAGGCGGAAGAAATTCATACCATCGCTCGTCTTGGACTAAAGGAGGATCAGCCAGAAGCTTATCAATTCCTGCAAAACTTCAAATGGACCTCTGACGAAATGGGCGAAATTATGATTGATATTCAAGATGGTAAAAATGCATCAGATGCTGCCGCAGATTGGGCAAAAGCGCATCCTGAACGTGTACAGGAATGGATCAAAGGCATAAAGCCTGTACAAGGTAAAAGCTTAAAACTTAGTTATGTTGCTTGGGACTCTGAAATCGCAAGTACACATTTAATCTCTTATATTTTAGAACATGAATTAGGCTTTAAAGTTACTGCATTACAGGTTGAGGCTGGACCAATGTGGACAGGAGTCGCTAACGGTGACGTTGATGCCAGCATCGCAGCATGGCTACCACTTACACATGGTGACTATTGGGAGAAATTTAAAGATCAGCTTGACGACATTGGCGCGAACATGACTGGCGTACGAACTGGATTTGTAGTTCCTGCTTATGTGGATATTGATTCGATTGAGGATTTAAATAAGTAAATGGGGACGTCAAGAGGGTTGTTTCACTCGCTGTTAAAATTAGATTCCCTTTATTGTAATAAATTAAGGTAGGAATCTAATTTTAAAGGCGACCATTTCATTGTTCCACAATCCCTCTTTCCTACGCTGGTAGGACTGAAGGGTAAAAAAAATATATACACACTAAGAAACCATCCCGGGGCGGGATGGTTTCTTCATATATAAATTAAGAAGAGGGAGTACTATTAATATAAAGCTACTTCCTTAAAATCACCTTACCGTAACCTGAAAATAGCATTAAAATTTAAATTTTGTTGTTCTTTTTAATAGAGTGATACTAAAAGGTGATAGTTTTAGCTCATTTAGCTCCTTCTCCACTCCTTCATCAGCTAATACATACGTATATTTTTCTTTATCTAATTGAAGTAGCTTCTGTTCAGCGGTATAGTTTTGTAAAAAAATATAATCCTGCTCCCCATCTGTACGGACATGAGCAGTAACCCCGTCTGGAAAGTTAGTATCTATTGCACGTGTAAGATTGAGCTTGTTCATCAATATGCTATAAAAATCGTCATAAAAAGGTGCTTCAAATCGTGCTGCCAAATAATACGCCTCACCTTGACCTAGATAATTAACCGTTAAAGCAGGTCTCCCTGCGTAAAAGTCAGACGCATAGGTTCCAAGTGCCTTTGCACCCTCCAAATGGATTAAGTCACACAATTCAACGGCATCATAATGAGAAGTAAGGCCAAGTTTATTATTAGTTAAAGGAATCAAGCCATTATATTGCTCATCATGTAAGCCATCAATTTCCTCTGACCATATTCCTAACGTTTGACGCAGTGGTCCTGGGAAGCCACCCAAAAAACACAAATCATTTTCATTAACAATCCCCGACCAATAGGTGGTTACAAATGTCCCTCCCTGCTCTACGAACTGCTGTATCCGCTCTCCAACGCCTTCCCCTACTAAATAAAGCATCGGTGCAATCACAAGCTTGTATTTAGATAAGTCTTCATTCATATCAATCACATCTACGGCTATCCCTTGCTTCCAAAATGCCTCGTAATGCTGTTCCACTGTTTCTTCATATTTAATTCCTATATTACGTGGTCCTTGCGCATCCTTCACTGCCCAACGGTTTTCCCAGTCAAATATAATGGCAACTTCCACAGGTACAGTTGTCCCCACAATTTGTCCCATCTTGGATAAAGCGTTGCCTACGTCAGTTACCTCTTCAAAGACACGTGTGAACTCATGTCCAACATGGTCAACAACTGCACCATGCAGCTTTTCACTAGAGCCACGGCTTTTTCTCCATTGGAAATATTGAACACTATCTGATCCATGTGCAACAGCCTGCAACGAAGATAATAGATGCATACCTGGACGTTTAAGCTTGCTTACATCTTGCCAGTTTGTAGCACTTGGAGAGCTTTCCATAAGTAAAAATGGTTGTCCTCCCTTCATCGCACGCATGATATCATGCATCATTGCAGTATGTCTCGCCTGTACTATGTCATGCTCTGCATCATGCCATGTCGGATAGCTATCCCAAGACAACACATCTAACAGAGGTGCAATTTTGTGATAATTTAAACCTTCATAAAAACCCATAAAATTAGTTGTCACAGGTAAGTCAGCATTACATTGCTTTAAAGGCTTGATCTCATGCTTAATAAAGTCAGCGGTCTGATCCGTAACAAAACGACGCCAATCCAAATTCATACCATGAACTTGTGTTTCACCATGTGGAGCTGGTGATTCAACCTGATTCCAGTCCGTAATCGTATGGCTCCAAAACGTTGTCCACCAAGCCTCATTAAGCTCATCCAATGTATCATATTTATTTTTTATCCAGTCGCGAAAAGCCGCCTGACAGTAGTCACAATGGCATTCTCCACCAAATTCATTGGAGATATGCCAACCAATTACTGCGGGATGTTCAGCATAACGCTTTGCTAACCGCGTATTTATAGCTAACACCTTTTCCCGATAAACCGGTGAGGTATAGCAATGGTTATGACGAAAACCATGTAAATTACGAACCCGATTAGCTTCCACGCGGAGCACCTCAGGATACTTGGCAGACATCCATGCAGGTCTAGCGCCACTTGGCGTCGCTAAAAAAGCATAAATCCCATTTTCCGCAAACGTATTTAAAATTAGATCTAACCAGTCAAACGTATATTTGCCTTCCTCTGGCTCTAATGAAACCCATGAAAAGATACCGATAGACATCACGTTACATTTTGCTAGCTTCATTAAGCGAATGTCCTCCTGCAAAATTTCAGGATACCTCAGCCACTGCTCTGGATTATAATCCGCACCATGAAGCATGTGCGGTAGTTTGTTACTAATCGGTTGGTATTTATGTGCCATAAATGAGCAACTCCTTTTTAGTTTGAATCTTAATTTAGGCTCTATTTATAAATCAGTACTTGCCAACGACGCTAGAAGCTACGCTCCAGAGAGTTCTTACGATTGTTATTAAAACCATATTCCTTTTTATTGAAGTCTATTATGGATGGAATTTGATTTTAAGAGACAATTCCAGAATCTCTCTGTCTCTTCGCTAGTTTGGAATGTCTATAAAGTACTGTTTTCAAGTTTGAGCCTTAATTAAATTTGTTTACTTAAATGAAGGACTTAACCCTTCACAGAACCTAAAGTCATTCCTTTAACAAAATACTTTTGCAGGAATGGATAAACGATTAAAATTGGAGCACTTCCGATAAAAATCTGGGCGGCGCGCACTGTCGTTTGCGAGATCATTTCCATCTCTTTTGGATTCATGCTCATCGTGCTCATATCTCGTTTTATGATGACCGTCTGCATAAAGGTCGCGAGCGGATAATCCTTTGCTTCATTTAGATATAACAAGCCATCAAACCAAGAATTCCAGTGAAACACCATGCTGAACAAGGCAATCGTAGCGATCGAAGGCATAGAGATTGGGAGAAAAATGCGAAATAACGTTTTAAAATGATTTGCACCATCAATCATTGCCGCTTCCTCTAGCTCTTTTGGAATGCCTCTAAAAAAGTTAAGCATTAATATTATGAGAAACGTATTTACTACGCCTGGAAGCACAAGCACCCAAAAGTTATTCATTAATCCGATTTTTTGAATGACCATATAAAACGGGACAAGTCCACCATTAAAAATCATACTGAACACAAATAACCACGAATAAATGTTACGCCCCTTAAACTCACTATTTTCCTTTGATAACGGATACGCCGCCAAAAAAGTCACCAATAATATAATTGAGGTTCCAATGACCGTTCGTAATACAGACGTCCATAATGAGCTTACAAATATGGGATTATTCATTGTTTTCTTATACGCTTCAAAGGAAAATCCAACAGGCCACAGGCTAACAAGGTTAGCATCGGCGGCGGCCTTTGTACTAAACGATACGGCTAACACGTGGATCATCGGGACGATACATAAAATAGCGATCAAGCATAACAGACACGTATTAAAAATGTTAAAGATGCGATACGATCGTGATTTGTAGTACATGGCAAATCCCTTCTTTCTCTCTATTAAAAAATACGATACCCACCATACTTTTTAGCTAGCTTATAGGAGCACATTATGAGCACCATACTAATCACCGATTTAAATAGTCCAACAGCAGTGGCAAAGCCCATCTCTCCATGCTCCAAGGCTGAACGATAGACGAACGTATCAATAATATCCCCTGTCTGGTAGACAAGTGCATTATATAAATTGAAGATTTGATCAAAGCCCGCGTTCAGGACGTTACCTAACGCTAACGTTCCTACTACCATTAGCATCGGAACAAGCGAGGGAACTGTAATGTTTAAGGTCTGCTTCCATCTCCCTGCACCATCTATTTCTGCAGCCTCATATAGTGCTGGATTAATCCCCGCAAGTGCCGCTAGAAACACAATCGTGTTATAGCCAAATTCCTTCCAAACGTCAGTCACAATGACCGTGGAGCGAAACCAAGCGTTATCACCTAGAAAAAAATAGGGACCTAAGCCGAAGGTGCCCAACACACGGTTAACAAGTCCAGTAGTAGATAATAGATCAATTAGAATTCCGCCCAAAATAACCCAAGACAAGAAGTGTGGTAAATAAACAAGGGTCTGAATCGTTCGCTGGAGTGCCACCTTTCGTATTTCATTTAGCAAAATCGCAAATACAAATGGAATAAATAAATTAAAGATAAGCTTCAGCACAGCGATAACTAATGTGTTCCAAATTACCTGCAAACTATCATTACGTTCAAACAAAAAGCGGAAGTTATCAAATCCTACCCACTCGGAGCCACTGATCCCGAGCCACGGCTTAAAGTTTTGAAAAGCCATGACGATCCCGCCCATAGGTATGTAGCTAAAAACAATTAAGAAGATTACCGCAGGCAACAGCATGACATGAAATGGCCATGTCTTTTTTAAAGTTTTCACCCTTTTCCCCCCTTTACTTATACTGCGTTTTATATGCATATCACAGACAAAATGACCTGCAAAATCACATATAAATTAGGTGCTGAAGCGCTTTATACTGCGATTATATCAATGTCTCTTCTTACTCAAACAGTACAGAAAAGCAATATAAATGGTACAAAAACAACCACTTTCACAAATCAAAAATAAATAAACAAAAAGCATACGGAATCGGCTTCCATATGCTTAGTTAACTGAACTTACAGCTTAATTTCAGCGTAAAATATTTACTTATTTACACCACTTTACTTATTTACACCACGATACCAAGTGTTGACCTCTTCTGTAATTTGATCACCACCGCCTGCCTTCCACGTCTCTACAAACTTATCAAAGGAATCCACAGGACTTTTGCTATATATAATTTCGTTAAACGCTTGATTTTCCATTTTATTCAAGTAATCCAAATTAGATTTCATCGTTTGCGTTGTTGGGCCAGTAAACATATTTTTAAAGGAAATCTCCTCTTGTGAAAGCAATACTTTAGCCGCCGCAGGAGTCTCAGCTCCATAATTAACTGCGACATCCTTTTCTAGCTTACTTTCTGGCGCCTTTCCTTCTGCCAAATTAAGCAATGCCTTCATCTGAGCATCTGGAATACGTGCGCCATCTCGAACTAACAAATAACGAACAACATTGACATAGCCACCTTCAATTTCCTCTATCGGCATCTGCTTACCATTGGCATCTAGCTGGTAGTCATAACCTTCAAATAGTCCATTATCATAAGGACTTCCCGGTGCTGGGTTCGCATAATTATCGAACAAATAGTTTTGATACGTAAAAAACGCTTCTGGATGTGCCATATCCTTTTTAATTAATACAACACCATTTACAAATTGTGTGCCATGACGCATCGCTTTTCCTTCAGGGCCATAGGGAATCGTAATGGGCTTCCAGACTGCATCCTTGGCATTTTTTACTGTATCCTTCAGTGGCCATCCACTCATCCAATACGGACCAGGTATTATTCCCGCTGTACCCGCAACGGCAGGCTCCGCTGTTTTGTTTTCATCCCATAAAGCAGCCTCCTGCGGAATATAGCCCTTTTTCAGCCATTCGCTTAGCTTCGCTAAGCCTTGCTTCATACTAGGATGAATCGAGCCATATTCTAGCTTGCCATCACTACTTAAATTCCATTGCTGTGGCAATGTGCCATACGCACCAAACACCCAAGAAGGATCCCCCATCCATGTATTCATCGATGTTTTGAAGCCGAGGCTAAGTGGGATCACCTTATCTGGGGCTAATCCATCTGGATTTTGATTTTTAAACGCTTCCATCACCTTTTCAAGCTCATCTATGCTTTTAGGTGCCTCTAGCTTCAATTTGTCTAGCCAATCCTGGCGAATCCATAACAAGTAGTCATTGTTATAGGCATAATCCAGCACTGGAATCCCCATTCTTTTCCCGTCACGACTATATTGATTCCAAATGTTAGGGTCTTGCTCCATTGCTTTTTTCCATGTCTCTGATGCATATTTATCAAATAGCGGACCAACCTCTTGATACATTCCTGAATCAATTAAGTCTTGCGCTAAAAGGTTGTCTCCCACCGTTACAATTTCCGGCATCTCTTGTCCTGAGGACATGGCTAATCTCAGCTTTGTTGCAAATGCATTATTTGTATCCGTAACCGACCATAACGATTTAATGTTAATCCCGAATTTTTCCTTTGCCCATTTGGTAGCAACATTGTTTTCCATTGATTCGCCATTTTTAAATCTAAGCTCTGGATCAATTCCCCATGCTGTTGTAATCGTAACCTCTGGTTCATATTTTTCTTTGTATTGATTTTCAACTGTGGGTTTACTTGCCTCTGATTTTCCATCATTACTATTGCTTTTACCGCCACCACAGCCTGTAAGCATCAGTGCTAAAGAAGTAGTTACAGCAAGGAGCGTTAGCCATCTTTTTGAAGCTTGGCTTCCTTTCATATCTAGGTTCCCCCTTTATCATATTGGTTACCTCTTCATTATAGGTGTGGCAAGGGAATCCAGACTATGTCATAAAATCAAGATTTCTGCACCTTTAGAAACTACTTCATCTCTAATCTCTAAATTCATTTGGGGTCATTCCATAATGCTTTTTAAACATTTTGCTAAAATATTGTGGGTTTTGGTACCCAAGCTCACTCGTGATTTCATATATCTTTTTATTCGTATGCTTAAGTAAATAAAGTGCACGCTCCATCCTCATCCGAATCATATAATCACCCAAGCCTTCACCTGTCTCAGCCTTATAAATTTTAGATAAATATACAGGGTGCATATAGACTTGATCTGCGATTGCTTTGACCGATAATGCTTGTCCATGACTTGCGGTCACGAGCTCTTGCACCTGAGCAATTATATGTCTGCGATTTTGTATCCCTACTTGGTCACTTAATTCAGCTTGGAGCTTACTTAACATTTCTGTAGCCCATGTTTTTAACTTACTTGGTGCTTGAATGAGTTGGTTAGCAAACAAAAAATCAAAGCCTGTCGGATCCATTTCGTGAATCAGACTGCCTTGTTTATGTGCGATATACATAAAGGCATTTGTAACATATAAATAAAGCTCATACATGTGATTGCGAGATAGGGGCACCTGTTCTAAAGCATCAAAAACAAAGTTTAGCTTACTCTCTGCCGCCTCCCATTGTCTTGTTTCTAATAGTTGAGTCAGCATTGGTGGCTTGTATAACTCATCTAGCACCTGTGAGGCAGATTGTTCTGCCCATTTGTCTCTTTTTTGATCCATAAAAATAATGGCATGATCCTCAGGACCAGACAACACAAGCGAACCCAAGCTACGCCAATACACCTGTGGTAACTCACTGAACGTAAACGAGGAGGAAACGACAATAGACATGACTCCCTGCAAAAAGCGCTGGACATGCATTTGAAACAATTCAATTTGCGTCTTCATATTTTCATTCACATTGCTTGGTATAGTTGCATTCATAGATTGTGTCATGATTTGTGTCATAGGTTGTGACATGGACTGTTCCCCTATTTTATGTCTAAATTGTTGTCCCATTGATCTCTCCTGTAGAAACATCACTAAGCATTCATGTGGTCCCCTGCCGAACCATACATGATACGCTGTACCAAATACTTCTTCGGCGATATTACCAACGGCAAAATCCATCAAATCTAATGACTGCTGATCCAAGCTGGCAGGTCTGCCGCTAAGACGTATAAGTAACATCATCATCGACTGATGAGGATCAATCTCAATCTCGTAGGCTTCAAGCTGCTCTGCTAATGCTTTTACCGTCATTTCTCGTCCTAACAACAAATCATGCATTACATTTTCACGCAAAATTTTATAGTCTGATTTTCGGCTGTATAATAAACGATGGTATTGATCAAATTCATCCCACTGTGTACGGATGATTCCAATCGCTGATGATAATGCAGTCATAAATTCCTCATCATTCACAGGCTTAAGTATGTAGTCAATTGCTTTGAGCTGAATCGCTTTTTTGGTGTATTCAAAATCACTATGACCTGTAAGTAAAATACAACGAATATGTGCCCAGCGTTGATTGATCTCATCAATAAGCTCAAGCCCACTCATCCCAGGCATACGTATATCTGTTACAACAATATCAATGTCGTTATTTTCAACGATATGTAAGGCTTCCTTAGCAGAGGCAGCCCTGTAGACTGACGTAATCCCCAGCTCTGCCCAAGGAATCGTTACTTCTAGGCTCTCCGTCACATACGTTTCATCATCAACTAATAAAATATCAATCAAAACCATTCACATCCTTGATCATATTGGAATCCACAATTACATCAACACCAACAGGCCAGCACAGCGTAACACACAATCCCCCAAGCGAAGACAGCCCCATACTTATCCCTGCCTGTTCGTTGTATTTAAGCTGGAGGCGCTGATTCACATTCCATAGTCCACACCCCATTTCCTTATCCATCGTTCCTTTAAGCTTACTCATTAAATTAATAATCGCTTGCTGATCCATACCCGCTCCATCGTCCTCTACACTTAAATACATCCAGCCATCACGTTTTTCACCCGTTATTTTAATCTCACCAGCCTCCCCATCCTGCTCAATGCCATGGATCACTGCATTTTCAACTAAAGGCTGTACGATTAATGGGGGAACATACTGTCGTTTCATTTCCTCTGGCAAATCAATTGTAAAACAAATACGTTGCATTCTCATTTGCTGAATTTCTAAATAGCAGGTCACAAAGTCAATTTCCTCTTGAAGTGGGACCTGATCTCGCTCCTGCCTCGTCGTATAGCGATAGTAGCGTGATAAATTGTGAGACATTGCCACAACCGCATCCGTACGTCCTAACTTTGCCATACTTGTAATAAAGGAGAAGCAATTATAAAAAAAGTGAGGGTTAATTTGAGACTGTAGCTGCTTTAATCTTGCCTCACGCACATGAATTTGCTCCAAGTATACATGCTCAAACAATTGCTGAATTTGCTCAACCATCATATTAAATCTACCCGCAAGAAAGCTAAATTCATTTTTTCCCTTCACTTGAATACGAACAGCATAATCTCCTTTCTTTAAACGTTGAAAGCCCCAAATTAACTGCTTCATCGGAACCTGTACCTGCACGTATAGCCAATATGCAACTAGTGAGCTTGTCAGCAATATAAAAATCATGGAGCAATAAAAAAATAGATTAGATTGATGAATGGGATGTAAAATGCTACTCAAAGGCATATAATCAACCAAATACCAGCCGATCGTTTTTGATTTCACCGTATTTACCATATAGGGCTCGCCATCCACCACCACAGTATGATGATCCCCCTCTCTTAGCTTAGACTCATCTAACTGCTTCATGATTTGCTTTATAAGCTCCTGATTCGAGCTTCGATTATAAATAATGCCTGTCCCGTCAAGGAAATAAAAAGGATCATGTCTTCCATCGTCCTTAAACTTATCTAGCATATCGGAAATATTATTACTACTAAATTCCAGCTTAATTAACGTATCTGCATTTGTTGCAGGATCATCGATCCAGTAAGGAAAAGAGGTGATCCAGCTAAAAATAAAGCTTTCATTTTTTTCATTCACTTCTCCAGTTATTTCCCCAAATGTTCCTGTCTCTTTCTGTTTATGTACATTCCATCCTCGTTTCATCTCTCCACGTAGTGAAGCAGGATCATAAAAGTTAGCTCCTCGTTCTGTGACACTACGACCTAATGATGGAGAGTATAAATATAGCTTTGTAGTCCAATGTGAAGAGCTTTCTTGGATACTTAGTTTATTTTGAATTCGTTTGACTAAGTTAATGGTATCTAAATTAAAATATTTACTGTCCATATAAATACGCCGGAAGCTAGCAATATCAGGATCATGAATAAGTAAATTAGGCCATGAAGATAACAATTCAATGTTTGTATTGACTTGATTTTGAAAAAACTCAAGTTGTGTACTATTAGAGCGATTTAATTCCGCTTGGAGCACAGCCGTTGTTTTGTAATTCGAATACCAATATAAAATTAATACTGGAATAAGCATAATTAAAATTAAAATCATCATTTTAGAAAATAGGTTTGTTCGATACGACATTGTTTTCATCTCGCTTTATATAGAAGTAATAGTAATAATCATATTTTAGTACGCGATTTAGTTCATATTTTAAACGTTTTCTTCTTTGCTTAAAGGGGAAAATACCAATATTTCTGCACTTAATGCAACTTAATTTCTTGTGAAATTTGATGAATATGATGCGATTAGAGAAATGCCCTCTGCTAATAAACTGGAACCTATCATCAATATTATCGTAGTAAATAGGTAAATAAATCGAAGGAGGAGGTTATGCTTTGAATTTACTTCATAGATTAATAGCTCAAGCTAAAAACCCAAGCGGCTTTGTAGGCTCGCTAATGTTAAAAATAATGAATACCGCTCACTACGAAATGAACAAATGGGCGTTAGCGAAAATTAACATACCAGAGTCTGCTGTCATGTTAGATGTGGGTTGTGGCGGAGGAAAAACACTACAATTACTTTCGAATCTAAATACATACGGAAAAATATATGGAATTGATTATGCTGAGCAAGCAGTGAAGGATTCTATTCAAGCTAATAAACCAGACATTGAGATGGGTAAAATGTTTATTCAGCAAGCATGTGTCACAAAAATGCCTTTCTCAACCGGTACCTTTGATGTTATAACTGCCTTTCAAACCCATTACTTTTGGTCAGATATAGTAGGAAGTATTACAGAAATCTACCGCGTGTTAGCATCACAAGGTTGCTTTCTTCTCGTTGCAGAGAGTTACAAGGTGAATTACCATATGACTACTTATAAGACAAAGGAGGAAATGGAGCAGCTATTTCATGATATCGGGTTTAATACTGTAAATTATGCTCTTAGTCCCAATCAAAAATGGATATGTATCAAAGGAATTAAATAACGCCCACTTCACTAAGTCAATCGCTTAGTAAGAAGTGAGCGTTCACATGTAAAGTTTATTACACTTAGTTTATTACAACTTAGTTTACCACCATAGTGGTTTGTCTTGATTTTTCCAAGCAAGGATCCGCTTAATTTCACGAACAGCACCTGTACCAATTTCATACTCACTTCGCTCAGAAGCATGAAGCGCTAGAAAATGAAGCATTCCTCCATAAGTACCTACGGCTAATGTCTTCTCTTCGTTATCAACAGTTAGTGCTGAAATGGTACTGCCAACAAAATGACGCCAAATCTCCTGCCCTTGTGTATCGATCAGCTTCAAATAGCCATAAGCATCTCCAATCACAATACCTTGCTCAAGCGCAACCGCTGCATACACTCTTGCATCTTCATTCATGCTTGGCCACTCCTGATCCTTGTTCATCTCGCCTGCTACTACTTGTTCCAAAGATACTGCAATTGTATCTCCATTGTAAAAATGGCAGGCATTATACCATATGTGCTGTTGGTCCTTTGTAAAAATACTATAATGAGGGTAACTTGAATTAGGATAGAAGTTATAAGTTTGCTCTGTTACGACATCATACAATAGATGATCACTACTCTGACTTCCAAATGCAATCCACCTGCCATCACTAGAAACTGCACCATGTGCCATATCGATATCAGCTTGGTCTAAATCATATTTTTTAAGCTCTGCGAGATCAGGATGAAGCATCGTTACTTTCATCTGCTGTGCTAATTGAACATAAAAAATCCCATGACCCGTAACTAATAATAAAGCTTTTCCTTCTTGAAATGGAATTGCTTCTTCCAAAGGTAACTCTTCATGTGGTTCAATTTCTCCTAAAATTGAAATCTCAGAGCTTAACGCTTGAATTTGTGTGTTCAGCTCTGTCCATGAAAACTGGGCTATAAGTTCCCCCTGCAACTGACAATCCATTGATTTTATAATCTTAATCCCTTTTTTACTAGAAAGTGCATAAAATTGCTTGTCAGGTGACGCCCCAACAAAGCTGTATTCATTAAATACGGAGACGTTATCATTTTTTACGGTAATTACTTTATTTTCTTCCCAAGAAGTGCCTGTACTAAATACAACCTCATCTTGACCTAAAAAATGAATACTACGTATTGCTTGCATCTCCTTCTCAAAGTGCTTGGCTAACGGCCATGTCGCCGCAGGAATTAAAGCCCTGAGTGCTGCTATTTCATTTCGTTCATTCGCTGCTCTAATCATCTTAAAAATTTTATTAGCTAGAGCTGAGCGATCATCCTCAGCAGGCTCTTCCCCTACACTATCCCAGCCTTCCGTCATTCCTTTGTTAACATATACATTAATCTCACTCGCATAACGTTTTCCTTCTGTCCGCCACTTTTCCGCGATATCTTCCTGTAGCCACTCCATCTCTATTCCTCCAGTTCATATTATGTATTATGAATTATGAATCATGCATTCATTTACTTTTAAACTAACGTGGATAATTGTAATCAATGATTTCACTCCATCATTTTAAATTGTGAAAATTTGACTCATTACAATAATCAGAACTAGACAATTTAAGAGGTAAGTAGCTACGTAGTAGAGAGTGGTTACAACCGCTGTTAAGTAACTTAAAAAACTCGCTTAAGCCATATCGACTTAAGCGAGCTTCCTTGTTACTAGATTTGTAATTTATAGATTGTAGATCCGATATTATCTTACTAGCTATTATTGAGGCAAACCAACCAATTTAACATTATCAATAATGATTTTTCCTCCGTTAGAGCCATTTTGTAAGATTTGCATATTTTTTAGCTTGTTTAGGTTCAATATATCATTTCCATCTTCAGTTGAAGGCTGGTGATCCACACGCTTCGTAAATTTGTTAAAAGGAATTACAATCGTTGTCCATCCACTTGAGTTTGGACGAATCGTATATTTCCAGTTTTCCCCGTCTTCTGAATTTGCTGCTTTCTCAGTCAAAACAAGATTAAAAATACTTCTCTGTTCAGACTTCACATCAATAGATAAACCAATCCATGAAGACCAGTCCTCATTAATATCCTTCACGACACCCCAATATCCGCCGTCTTTACCTTGGAACTGAACTTCCATCCCTTTACCGTTTCTTCCGTTCACAATCGAATGTGAAACTGTCGCCCCATTACCTTCATATTTACTCCACAGTAGGCCCCCTTCAAAATTATCTACTAATTTTGTTCCTACTGAATATACAGGTGGCTGCGGGTTAGGCTCCTGATTGTCTGGTAACGGTGCAGGCCAATTATAAGTGCTCTGTTGCATAATTGCTTGCAAAACCTGATGGTTAAATGTCCGCTGGTTACGATCATACAGCTTAAACCAACCCTCATCATCCCATACTGCTAATGCAAAACCGTTGTGAATTGCTACATCAGAAACATAATCATACCATTTTATACGGGAGTTATAGTCATTTTCTACTTTTGCACCATACTCACCTAAATAAACAGGAATATTGTTATTTTTTTGAGACCACTTCTTTACCTTTTCGAATGCTCTGAAAATTGTAGTCTTATCTGCTTCCGTACCCCAAGTACCAATTGAATTATGCGTGAAATCATAAGGATCATAATAATGGAATGTTGCAATCAAATTAGGATCGTTAGGAATTTCTAAATTGTAAATTGTAGCACGCCAGCTATTCCAATGCCCTGCCCCGATAATGATTTGCCGCGTTGGATTAGTTGGACGAATGATTGAGATAATTCTTTTATTCATATCATTAATTTCTTCATCTAAAATGTTGCCGTGTGGCTCATTTAACACTTCAAACACTAAATTTTCGGATTTATTTTTAAAACGTTCAGCTACTTGCTTCCAAATCATTTCTAATCGCTGAATATTCCCACTATAATCATCCATTACCCATTCATCATGATGGGTATTAATTACGGTTACAAGCCCACGGGAGAGCGACCAATCTACCACTTGCTCCACACGATTTAAAAAAGCCGGGTCAATCGTATATGGATATTGCTTACTCGTATGGTTATCCCAACGGATTGGAATACGAACATGCTTAAAGCCCGCTGCTTTGTAATCATCAAAATAATATTCTCTAGCTGCGGTAGCCCATTCACCCTCATACGGTGGTTCAAGCGTATTTCCCATGTTAATGCCATTTCCCATTCTTTGAATCATGCTTTGCGCACTTATTGCAGTTAAATTATTTTGAAGGACTGGGTCATTTGTAGTATCAGAAGATGCCGCAGATGCTGGAATGCAAGCAATTAACATACAAAGAATAATACTATAACACATTAAATGCTTCTTCATTCTACTCGCTCCTTTAATAATAATATAATGAGAAAATAGCAATACTTTTAATAACTCATTTTAATAAAACCCTATACAATCTACTAATATCATCCCCCCTTAACTATCCTTTTCTGTTTAGCCGATGAAGCTAACCTAATCATCAAAGCGCTTTCATCATGGTCTAAAACAAGCTTTTCAACTTTCCTATTTTTAGCATAAATAGATTTATCTATGTCATCAATTACATATTGTGCATATATACTTACCTATTGTGCAATTGAAACAAAATAAACTTTCTATAGTCTATCATTATATTTTCTGCATATATACTTACTCATTGTGCAAGTATACGTTTACAAAAAAAGGGATCAGATTTAAAATAGAGACATTACTGAAATAGGGATCAATCTTAAAATTAGTGCTTGACAGCTTTAACAAAAATCGCAAGAGCTCTCTGTATTGTAGCTACCAGCCTTCCGTCGTTGGCAAGTACAAATTTTTAAATAGAGCCGAAAATAGAGTATGAGCGTACTAGGGAGGTTTATATGAATATCAGAAATATCGGCTACAACCATATCCATGATGCTGATTTTATGATTGATCGACCTAATGGCTCTGGTGATTATTTGCTGTTACTGCTGAAATCACCTGCTATTTTTACTTTCAACCAGCTTGATCTATTTACACAGCCCGACTCCTTTATTTTATTTAATAAGCACTCCCCACAGCTTTATCGAGCTTATGGCGCTCAATTCGCAAATGATTGGTTCCACTTCCAAATGGATAGTCCAGATGATGAAGCCATGCTTACACGTTTAGCCATCCCAAGAGACAAAGTCATTCACATTGGGGACTTAAATGAGTTATCGATCATTATTAACAATTTGTGTTATGAAACTTATTCCTCTAATCGGCTTAAACACGAAACGATCAATTTATATTTACAGCTATTTTTTATTAAGCTAAGCAACCGAATTTACTCTGTAAATAATGAAATGAACAATTCACATTTTAATAAAATGTCCATCATTCGTGCCAAAATTTACAACCAACCTTTTTTAAATTGGAGTATCGATTGGTTATCTCATGAGCTTGCCATGAGTAGATCATCATTTCAACATATGTATAAGGACTTTTTTGGTGTAAGCCCGATGGCAGATGTCATTATGAGCAGGCTAGAGCATGCCAAATATCTTTTATCCACAACAGATATTTCAGTAAAGAAAATTGCGGAGAAATGCGGCTATAGTAATGAAATTCATTTTATGAGACAATTCAAACGGCAAAATCAAATTACGCCAACAGAGTATAGAAATCAGAAAAGGAAGCCGAATTGATAAATGACCCATGAGCCTTATCATTTAAAGCGTAACGTCACACTTCCTTTTCCTTCACTTACTTCAACATCACCCCAAGCTCCATTAACAAGCGTAATCTGGGGAGGCATATGCCCACAATCAATGTCATATACAATAGGGATTTGCAGTTCTTCATGTAATTCTGTATATACATCCTCTATGGAATATCCATTTATGGGGTGGTTCGCTGCACTTCTTCCAAACATAATCCCGTTACAATGCTCAAACCAACCAGCTAGTTTCATTTGTATTAGGGATCTTCGTAAATCAACAGTAGATAATTCACAATTCTCCAAATACCAAATTAAAGGATCCGAATCAATAAATTTTTGTCTAAACTGCTTCACATCCCCATAAGGTGTGCCGATTAAGTGCCGAATGACATCAATACAACCTCCAAGCAAACGACCTTGCATCAATACACTTGTACCACCTACTACCTTCCAATAGGTTGGCTCCATAAGCTTAAAGATAGAAGCGTCCGCTTCCTCTGTTCCCCACTCCATTTGATATTTTTCAGAAGAAACCTGAGTGATATTCTCATTTACTTTAGTAGATAATACCGCTTCCCACTTTGCTGTTGTCTCATCACTTTGTTCACTTCGCAAATCAATTAAATTTGTCCCATGTGCTGTTGCTATTCCTGTTGTTAACGTTGTAGACAGTAATAACGAGCTTACGTCCGAGTAACCTAATATCCACTTAGGTTTAAACCGTTCAAATTCCAAATGCTCAATAATTTCAAGCAACAATTCCCCACCCCAAGGCGGAATAATAACATCAATAATGTCATCCTGCAGCATCTGGTTTAACTCTTCCGCACGAACTCGTGAAGAGGCGGACTTGGCTTTGTATTGCGTCCAGACGGTATCCCCACACTCTATGTTGTAGCCCTTTCGCTCCATGCGTGAGAAGGACTGTTTCATTAAATGATGAAAATTAGGTTGTACGCCTGAAGAGGGTGCGGTAACCCCAATTGTTGCTCCGGATTGTAAAAAGGGATACGTAATCATCGAGCTATACCTCCTTCTATAAGTAATCATGCAATAAGTACTCATACAATAAAAAAGCTAGATGTGAGTATAACACACCTAGCGTTATAATATATCAATGTTACATATAATAAATCAATTCATCCGCGTTATAGAAAAACACAGGCCGCTTATTTCAATTTCAAACGAATGACGTTCCAAGATGCTTTTGGAAGATTTGCATTTACGATGCTATCAGAAACTGTCGCATTGCCGTTGCGATGTGGAGCTACTCTATTTGGTGTAGCAGAAGTATTATAAGCCTTTAAATCATCACTTTCTAATACAATATGCTCCAGTAAAGTAAAACCTTCAAAGCTACGAAGATCAACCTCTAGTGGTAATGCTTCCTCCAAATGACGGTTCACTGCAAATACAGTAACTTCTCCCTTTTCCTCGTTATGCACGGCAATACTTTCTAAATAAGGAACATCTGTTATTTCCTTTGTATCGTATTTTGGTGATTGAATAAGCGGCACAAGTGCAGTACCTCGTCCATAAATAGAGGCATGCATAAACGGATAAAAAATAGTTTGTCGCCAAGCCGCACCACCATTTTCAGTCATAATTGGAGCAATAACATTGACAAGCTGTGCTAAGCAAGCTACTTTCACACGATTCGCATGCTTCAACAAGCTAATTAACATACACCCTACCACTAAAGCATCTTCATGGTTATATACGTCTTCCAGTTGTGGGGGAGCAATTTGCCATGGATCTAGCTTTTGATCATTTTCATTAGAGTGGAACCATACATTCCATTCATCAAAGGAAAGGAACATCGTCTTTTTACTACGTTTTTTCGCTTTAATATAGTCACAAGTTGCATTTACAGTATCAATAAAACGATCCATTTCAATGGAGCGAGCTAAGAAAGTAGGGGTATCCTGATCATGATTGCCATAATATTGATGCAAGGATAAGTAATCCACATGGTCATAAGTATGATCTAAAACTGTCGCTTCCCATTCAGGGAAAGAAGGCATGCCAATGTTCGAGCTTCCGCAAGCAACTAGCTCAATACTTGGATCCGTCCATTTCATTACTTTTGCCGCTTCTAAAGCAACTCTTCCATACTCTACTGCATTTTTATGTCCAATCTGCCAAGGTCCATCCATTTCATTCCCAAGACACCACGTTTTTATATTGTGTGGTTCCTTGTAGCCATGCTTCACACGTAAATCACTATAGTATGAGCCACTTGGATGATTGCTGTATTCTACAATATTACGTGCCGCGTCAACGCCACGAGTTCCTAAATTTACTGCCATCATCACTTCGGAATTGGCTTGCTTGCTCCAATCCACGAACTCATTAAATCCAAATTCATTGGTCTCAACGGTACGCCACGCTAACTCCAATCGACGTTTACGCTCAGCTACTGGACCTACTGAATCCTCCCAATTGTAACCGGATACAAAATTTCCACCAGGGTAACGGACAATCGGCACTTGGAGTTCTTTTACAAGCTCCAACACATCCTTACGAAAGCCGGCTTCATTTGCCTCAGGATGTCCTGGTTCGTAAATACCCCCATACACCGCACGTCCTAAATGCTCAATAAAAGAGCCATATAAACGTTTATCTACTTCGCCAATTGTAAAATGTTTATCTACTGTCATTTTTGCTTTTGCTACCATAATGTCCAACTCCCTGAATTAATAATATTGTTAATTCTATAATATTGAATTAATGATTACATTTATATTAAAAGACATTACAGCAAAAATTGCAAGGATGTTCTCAGAAAAAATTAATGACTAAAAGAAATGAAACAACTGATGTCAGCTTAAAAATACAAAAGACAAAAAATCTTTAATCCCTAGTACAAGGGATTAAAGATTTGATCCTGCTAAACACTATAAAATCAGGCTAGGTCTTCACCATTTGAAGAGATTACTTTCTGCATCCAGTAGAAGCTATCCTTACGTAAGCGCCGCTGACTTCCTTGACCATAATCATCCTGATCTACGTAAATAAATCCGTAACGTTTACTCATTTCTGAAGAAGAACAGCTAACAATATCAATAGGTCCCCAAGCATAATAGCCTCTTAAATCTACACCGTCTTTAATCGCTTCTTTCATTTGTTCGATATGAGCGCGGTAGTATTCAACACGATAGGGATCGTGGATACTATTATCTTCTTCTAACTTATCATGGTAACCAATGCCATTCTCCGTAATATAAATTGGACACTGATAGCGATCATAAAATAAATTTAACGTTGTACGTAGACCGATTGGATCAATTGTCCATCCCCATGGATTAGCTGGTAGCTCTAAATTGCGATATGGCCCTGTTTTATTTTTCATACTTTCTTGGTCAAAGATACGAGTATAATAGTAGGAGAAAGACATAAAATCAGCCGTATGTTTTAGTGCTTCTTCGTCTCCTTCACCGAATTCCACGGTAATATTATTATCATCAAAATAGCGAAAAGCATATCCTGGATAATAACCACGTAGCAGCACATCAGAGAAGAAATATTCCATTTGATTATTACGTACTGTCGCAAATACATCTTCTGGTTTACATGTTGCTGGATACGCGGGTCCACCGCAAAGCATCATCCCAATTTGCAAGTCAGAATTTAACTCTTTCGCATATTTCGTAACCAAACCACAGGCCACCATCTCATTATGCACACCTTGATATTTAGCAGATAACAAATCATCCACTTTATCTTCAGCAATCCCTAAGTGATTAAAGGATTCATGAACAATTAAATTGATCTGGTTAATAATTATCCATTTATTCACCTTAGTATGATAACGATCCAGAATAACTTTGCTAAAACGAACAAAGAATTCAATCATTTCTCTGGAGTACCAGCCCTTATAAGCTAGCGTTAGGTGTAACGGCATTTCATAATGTGATATCGTAATCATTGGCTCCATACCATTAGCTATAATTTCATCAATCAATTGATCATAAAATTTCAGTCCTTCTTCGTTAGGTTCGAGTTCATCACCCTTAGGGAAAATTCTTGTCCAGTTAATGGAGGTACGAAACGTTTTGAGCCCTAGTTCGCTTAACATTTTTAAATCTTCACTATACGTATGATAAAAGTCAATGCCCCATCGTTTAGGAAAGACACCATCTTCTTTATTCATTGCATCCTTGATATAATCTGTTGTCAGTTCCATATTATATTTTTTATCTAATGGAATTTTATCTGTATATTCATTAATATCTGCTACACTTAATCCTTTTCCACCTAGATTATAAGCACCCTCTGCCTGATTAGCAGCAATAGCACCTCCCCACATGAAATCTTTTGGAAACCCTGATGGGATACTTTTCTTCATTCTAGATACCATCCTCTCCTCAATTGATCACAATATCAGTTATTGTTTGTTTTCTAATTGGCTTAATCTATCGTTAAAGCTCTCAAAAATATTTAAAAGCCGCTTTGCAAGGTTAATTTCACTGTATACGGTCATTAATGTGTCTTGAGCGTGCGCAAACAGCACAGAGTATTCTCCCGCTTCACCATCTGTTTCCTTTTGAATACAATTCGTTTGTACTCGATGCGCAATCACAATTTTATCATTGGCTAATTTCATGTTTTCCTTAGCAGCATCAAATTCACTATTTTCAATATTTTTTAATGCATCCATACATAATTTTCTTGCCTCCCCGGCATGCAAAATTATCTGCATTGCATTTTGAGCTACTTGTTCCGTAATCATAATAAGCTCTCCTTACTAAATTAATGAGTTTGTACAGCTTCTTTATCAACTTCTTGCTTTTCATAGGTTTTGAAAAATGGATACCAAATCAATGTAGATACTGTCGCACAGATGAGCATTAGTAAAATACCTGAAATCGTTCCTGTCGTAACCCAAGTAGATATTGGGAAAGGAACATACCACATATCGAAAATTACTTTCGGTATAGGTGCAAATGCAATCACTTTTGTACCGATCCATACAATGGCTGGCAAGATAATCCCATTAATCCACATGGGTAACATCATAATTGGATTCCATGCAATAGAACCAAATACCATAGGTTCATTAATATTAAAAATTGAAGGAACTAGACTGGCTCTTCCTAGCGCTTTCAGCTTACTACTCTTGGAAACCACATGCATAATAACAAGTGGGAATGTACATCCAATTCCGCCAATCCATAAATAAGCTGAAAAAATCGTTTCTGATGTTACAAGATTGTGAGCCCCCATTGTCGCATTTGCTGTTATCGCAGCCAAAAAAATAGGCTTAGTTACCGGGGTTAATACCCAGCTTGAAATCCCCATCGAATATAGGAAGCAATAAATAAACATAATGAGAATAAATCCCCAAGGTGTCTCGATCACATTGGCTAGAGGCATAAAAATATTTAAAATGATATTGTAAATATCAACATGCACAATATCCACGACTATCCAAGCTGTAACTAAAACAATTCCAATTGGTAGCATAGAGTCAAACCATGATCTTACAAAATCGGGAATGACTGAATATTCTTTGAAAAAGGAAAACTTACCAAACAGTCCCATAATATATCCGGTAAAAACAGCCGCTATGATGGCTACGAACATACCTCCAGCACCTAAGGAGCTATGACTAAAACCAATTGTGCCATCTTTAATCACTTGTGGAGAAACAACGATTAAAAAAGTGATTAAGCCTGTACAACCAGCAATGAGGCGCTGTTTTCTTAATTTTTTCTTCTCCATTAAATTAAAAGGAATAAGGAAAGCAATTAGAAGTGACAACATCCCCATCGTCCAACCAAATGGAACCCAAAAATTCGGATAATTTTTTATTTCATAAGCAGCACCTGGTATAGTGAGAAGGCAAAATACCGAACCTAAAAGGATAAAGGGTAACAATTGCATGACTGAATCTTTAAGAGTTATAATCCATACATTGTTATTGATTTTAGTCATCTTTGGAGAGAAGTCATTTTTGAGCCATTCCATGAGTTTGTTCATTTCTCTATCCCCTTTATTTATTCAACTCACTTAACAAATCGTCTAAAGCCGCTTCTCCATCTAAGGTGGAGTAATAATCAGATTTCATTAATAGCATAATAACATTAGTGTTTTTTGTAATTTCCTGAATATCTTCCATAATGTAAGCCAAGTGAGGACCTACTAATAACGCGTCAATATCATCAATATAGTTTTCAATTTCTGCCTCTCCTCTAGCTTTGATGTCCATATTGAAGTTCCGATTTTTTGCAGCCTTACGAATATTAGCAGCCATAAACCCTGAGCTTGCCCCTGATCCACATACTAATAGTACCTTTAATGCTTCAGTTGAATTTACCATGGTAATCCCCCTCACTTTTTTTAATCATCAATTATTAAAGCTTTCTTGCGCCATGATCCTCCTAACTGCAAAACTGTACATTGTCAGAAGTTTTTCTTATAATCATGATTGATAGCGCTATCTCTTTACAAGTCAACTATATTACATTCATGAAAGCGATCTCAAATAAAAAACTGCACTGCTATGGTGCAATAGTTTGAAGTGAGGACATCATATGAAGACACAGTACATTGATCTTATTCAATATTTAAACTCCTGTAATCAATGGATTTCATCACAGACCTTAGCAGCCAAATATGGTGTATCCAAACGGACTATTAAATCATATATCGGAGAAATTAATCAAATACACCCCGGATTAATAAGTTCATCTAATAAAGGCTATAAAGTAGATAGTGATCAGATAAATACCTTTTTAATTCATGAACAACAAGCAATTCCCCAGACACAATCTGAACGTATTGCTTATATTTTGAAAAAATTAGTTCAATCCAATCAGCCTATCTATATATATGATTTAAGCGACTCCCTTTTTATTAGCGAGTCAACGTTAAGGCTAGATTTAAAGCAGGTCAGGGAAAAACTCGCGAAAAATAATTTAGAAATAAATATGATTAAAGATCAATTAAGTCTTCAGGGTAATGAGAAGGATAAACGTAAATTAATGAGTAGGATTTTACATGAGGAGGCCAATGGAAGCTTCATTGATATTGATAAAATCAAAGAAGTTTATAAAGAATTAGATGTAGATTATATTCGTAAAGTCGTGATTGAGACCTATTCTTCACACCACTTCTTCACAAATGATTTTTATCTATCAAATGTTATCATTCACATTACTATTGCTCTGGACCGGATGAAGCATGACTTCCAGTATTTGAATAAAAACGTCATTTATCATACGGATAATAATGCTTATCGTATTGCCAAAGATATGGCTATCAAATTAGAGTCTTATTTTAATGTGATGTATTCAGATGAAGAGGTCGCAGATTTAGCCATTTTAATTGCCTGTAACGGGACAAATGTTAACTTTACCCAAATTGAAGCCAGTGACCTAGAGCAGATTGCGGGGAGAGCTTGTATTGAGCTAGTCAGTCAAATTGCATTCAACTTAGATAAATACTATTATGTAAGCATTGCTGATACTGAATTTATTACAAGGTTTACGTTACATGTTAAAAATTTGTTAATGCGATTACAAAACAACCATACGGCAAAAAATCCATTAACCAATACGATTAAAAAAGAATGCCCTCTCATTTATGATTGTGCCGTCCATGCTTCACATGTAATAAAGGAAAAAACAGGCTATCAAATCAGTGATGATGAGATCGCTTATTTAGCTTTTCATTTAGGGTATGCAATTGAATTACAGCGTCAGACGAACATCAAAATTTCTTGTACTGTACTGTTTCCTCTCTACTACAATATGAATGTCCAACTCATTAATAAATTGCAACAGTATTTTGGTGATGATATTTCTATTCATGCTATTGTTACAGATGAGAGCGATTTAAACAATGTGGTCAGTGATTTAATTATTTCCTCTGCACAGCTTCATAAAATTCCTGAAGTTCCATACGTCGTGATTACTCCATTTTTTATAGAAAGTGATCGTGAGAAAGTATCTACTAAAATTACTGAATTAAAAGAACAAAAAAAGAAAAACCAATTTAAACTTCATTTAAAATCTTTTTTGGATGAAAGACACTTTTATTATGCCGTAGAAAAGAGTAGGAAAGAAGATGTTTTACAATTTATCTGTCATGCCATGTATCGTGATGGTTATGTAGATGAAGATTTCTTCATTAAAATTATGGAACGTGAAGCAATGTCTTCAACAGCATTTGGGCAAGTTGCTCTTCCCCACGCCATTAAGATGGAATCACGAAAAACTGGGATGTTTATTTATTTAAATACTAATGGAATTAATTGGGATAATTCAATTGTGAAGATTGTTTTATTAATTACAGTAAGTGAGGACGATCGGAAGATATTCCGTGATGTATTTGATGCACTTGCCACCATTTTGACAGATGATATTCATGTAAATTTATTGTCTTCTATAGACAATTTTGATAATTTTATAAATCAATTGATCGCGTGTTGGGAATAGTTTTGTACTAATGTATAATTGAAAAAGACACCAAAACGTACTTAGGAACGCTGGTGTCTTGTTTTAGACTTAATATTAGGTTTAGCCTTATCTACTCGTCGCTGTGCTGAAACGGCGGTCTATTAAGGTTAGGACGATATAGATGCGCAGATAAAAACCGCTCAGTAATTTCAAGCACCTGAGGGTTCCACACCCCTGTTCCATGATCCGCATTTATTACCTTATAAAATAAAGCCTTTTGTCCATGCTGCTTCAATGCCTTATATATCTCAATACTTTGGTTAACATGAACAATTGAATCGCTATCACCATGAATAATGAGGAATGGCGGGAGCACCTTATCTAAGTTTTGATGAATTGGGCTAGCTTGCTTCGCTAATTCAATATTGTCCTTTACTCGCCCACCAATCAACAATCCTTCTGGTGAATCAGGCGCGTCATGATCAAGAATATTGTTATACTTCCCTAATGTGAGCAAATCAGTAACCCCATAATAGTCAATAACTGCACTAACTTCATCACTTTGTTCGCCATGAATCCCATTATTGTATTGCCCTATCGTAAGTCCCGTCATCAGAGAGAGATGTCCACCTGAGGAATCACCCCAAACTGCAACGCGATTTGGATCAACTCCATATTGGGCCGCATGTTTACGCATATAACGGATCGCACATTTTACATCCTCTAACGGAGCAGGGAAACGTGCAATATCCGTATCTCTAATCTCAACGCTAGCAACAACATACCCTTTTGCCGCAATCTGACAAAGATTTGGGATGCTTGCATTCAGATCTTGTTTTCTCCAAGCAGAGCCCTGAATAAAAACAACAAGAGGAAATTTATATCCAAACCGCTGTGGAACTATAATTTGTAGTCTTCTTTCAATATCACCATATTTAGCATAAACTACGTTTGGCCTAAAAGAACAGGAATAATAGGCGCCTCCCTCAGGAAAGTCACCGTAAAGTAGCTGAGTTCCCTCTGGTGTCTCATTGGCTGCAATAATCGCTGCCTTTTCATCCATATTGAACACTCCTTCTTAAAAAGTAATTCCTATACCAATATAACCCAATCTGCTTCAGATCGGAGTTAGGTTTGTTACATTTTCCATGAAACTATTATTTTAGTTCCATGGAATCAATATATGAAATTCAATTCATAGCAGTAACGGATAGATCATCGAAGGGAAACAACTATTTTAGGAGAATTGAGAGTTGGATGTTGGGTAGTTTTGTAGCCGTATATTCAGGGGTTTGAAGTAAACCATTCTGTTCTAGCTTAATAAATTGATCCACATTTATTTTTCATATTTTATATGGTTTTATTTTACAAATAATGCTATCAATTCTATAAACAAAGTGCTATTATAAAATTGTTATAAAATACCATATACAAAAAGGAGTGTGAAAGATTTGTTTAAAAATGTACTAAAAGCATCATTAGCAGTAGTATTGGTTGCCTCACTTTCTCCTCACGCTGTACTCGCTCAGCAATCAGACCCCGTTGATAAATTTGAGCAATACAGAATCGAAGCAATTAATCAAGAATTAGCTCAAAATGGTTATTCAACGTTAACGGATTCTAGGTTCAGTCTATTAGACGCGATTGATCCTACTACTAGTGAAAATATTGAAAAACTTAAAGATGCAGAAATCGTCATTATGGACATTAATGAACTTGGAAAGTTATCTTCTGCCGAAAGCTCCCAGGATGGCGACGCAATTGATCGATTTGCGATAGAAAAGCGAGAAATAGATGATAGTACCGAAAACACCCCGTCTCTACTCCAATCAAATGAAACCCAATCAGAAGCAAAATCTAATCTTTCACTCCAATCTATTTTAGGAAATACAAGTCCAGCACCAGAAGGTTATAAAACAGGCGCTTTTCATAGGTTAACCTCCCCTACCAGTAATAGTTCAATTAACTATTCAGGTGCAGTCGCAGATGATGTTACACTCCCTAATTTTAATTATGCAAATGGAAATGGGGAAGCCGCATACCTTTATACAGGGATTGACCAAAACGGAGTGGGGATTGCAGAAATTGGTTTTGGTACCTACAACGGCACCAAAGGAAAGGGTTGGTTCCCACTTTTCCATGCCAGAGCTGCACACACGATAAACACTCAACCAGGAAGCGAACCTAACAGTACAGAGTACATTTATGATTATTCAAAAAACTATGGTGCTGGAGATAAGACGATTACAGGCTATAAGGTTTTCTATAAAACAACCGATGCCACACTTACTGTCACCTATCAAATTGGTTATAACACCATTTATGTTGTTAAATTTGGTGGTTATAACTCACAAAATAAAGCGGTCAAACGTGTAACTGCCATTGCTATGTCTAAAGATACTGGAGCAACAACAAAATATATTAACAAATATAACTCTTATGCCAATTGGGGTAACTATAGATTTTTAACTCAAAATGGCTCTGGCACCGTTTACCCTGCAGCAGTCAGTGGGTTAGTAGAACATACATGGTCCCACGGAGGTACGATTGATTATATAAAAAATGTAATCAGTTCAACGGATCGAGATGAGAAGTATTTGTTTTATTAATAATACTGACTCTTATGTATGTTATAAGTTTGATTCCCACTTAAGGGGGTGATCCATTAGCTATATTGAACAACTATTACATCCATGTATCCTGCATAAGTAAATGATTTAAAAATTTATTTATTAGGAGATGTTTTTTTTGAAAAAGAATAAAAAGTTAATAGCTTTGTTCTCAGCGGTCACTATGCTTTTAGCACCTGCTTCATCTATTTTTGCAAGCGATACTCCTGCTCCTTCATCTCAAGTGGTGCAAGATTCTAAAGCATCAATACAGTTGAATAATCTCATATACAATTTAGGTAACTGGTCTACTCACATCTATTTAACGGGAGATTTTAAAGTTAAAATTTATCCAGATCAATATGCGCTACATTATATTGATATTTTTGATGTTAACAATAATCTAGTTAGATCAAATCAAGTATATGCGCATCGAACTTCAATTGATAGCCCTGATGGTGCAACTACTTTAAATTATACTGGAGTAAATGGTTTGTTTGGATACCATAAAGTTATGGTTAGGTCAGCAACTAATGCAGGACACTTTCAAATTTTGTGGTAAAAATGTGTTAGGGATTATATAAAACCAACATATGGTTGTTTAACTCAAATTTAATCAAGAGCTCTTACTGGGCAAGGAGATATCTTCTCCTATCTAGTAAGAGCCTTTTAATTTTTTACCACAGGATCATAATTTTCAGAATGAAAAGTTTACTCCCTCATCTTCTAGGACAGTCAGCCTCCTAGCCCCAACAACTAATCTCGCAGTGTTCTTTTCTGTTTATGCATTACTCCTAGCTATTTCATGTTACAATTCATAACGACATTAAATTTTGATTTTTAGCCATATATAATAAAGAAATTTAGCTCATTTTATGCTACAATACTAAAATTGTACAAGTTTTAGGGGGAGAACATAATATGCTCATTATTGGCATCGCTGGGGGCACTGGCTCTGGTAAAACAACCGTGGCACGAACGGTCATCGATCGTCTTGGCTCAGATAAAGTTACATTTATATCACAAGATAACTACTATAAAGATCACAGTCATCTCAGTTTTGAAGAACGTGGCTTAATTAATTATGATCATCCATTTGCTTTCGACAATGACTTACTCATTCAACACCTAACTATGTTAAAAGAAGGACAAGCTGTTCAGGGGCCTTGCTATGATTTCTCACAACATGCACGTTCTACTACAAAGACCGAGGAATTATTGCCCAACAATATTATTATCCTTGAAGGTTTACTTGTTCTTGCAGACGAAAATCTTCGCAATTTACTGGATATTAAAGTTTTTGTGGACACAGACCCTGATGTTCGAATTCTTCGCCGCGTTTTGCGTGATATCGAAGAACGGGAACGCACGATTCAATCTGTGTATAATCAATATTTATCCACCGTTAAGCCAATGCATGAAGCTTTCATTGAGCCTTCTAAAAAATTCGCTGATGTCATTATTCCCGAAGGAGGACATAATGAGGTTGGGATTGAGTTGCTTTCTGTTTTAACTGAAAAGTATTTGTCAGGGGATAAAAGTTGGGGTGGAATTAACTAATTAGCCTAACAAAATTAAAGAGGCTGTCGAATAAGCTTCGACAGCCAATACATTTTTTTATATGCTGCAGTACATGTCTCTAATCCCTTACTCTAACATATATTTGACCCACTATATTTCCTTGTTCATTTTTAGCATTTATAACCGTTAATCCTTCACTAATTGCTTTGACTTTCCCCTTATTCGATATTGTTGCTACATTTTGATCCAATGATGTCCATTCTACAAGTTTTGTAAAAGTATAATTATCTATCGTTAGTCTGCTGGTTTGACCTATTCTCAAATCAATTGCCAGTCTATAGTCACTTGCATCGTCTACGACTAACACATCAATATATTCCGTTGTACCGTCTGCATAAGTAACACTAATCCTTGCGTCACCCTTTGTGAGAGCGTTCACTAATCCGTTTATATCTACACCTGCAACCTCTGAATTCGAGGATGTCCACTGACCATTTGTATTTTCAGAAAGATCACTATCAATACTAAATTGCAATTGTTCAGAAACCTCTAGAACTACTTTTAGTTGACTTTCTGGAACCTTAGAAATAGGAATTAAGCTTATGTTTCTAAAGTTTGCATTTAAATCACTTCCATTACGACGTCGTCCCTCTAAGATTACTCTAGCAAAGTTTGCTTCCTCAGGAACAAGCATAGATATAGTTTTAGTAGTAGGAGTAGCAGTTGCATGTTCAACTTTTTGTGAAACTAGTATTTTAGTTTTATCACTATTTAAAATTTCTAATTTTAATGTTCCTACGTCTGTAGGTGACTGATTAAAAGAATACATGATAGCATTCAGCTGCAATTCAGTTCCAACTGAAAGATTGTCAATCGGAATATCCTGATACATCGATGCAGAAGCCACTGCTTTAGGCATAAATGCTTTATCCCTAATTTGCCATTGACCTGCATTACTCCAGCCTGAAAGTCCCTGTTCACAATTCCCATTTACTACAAGGTTTTTATTTACAGGTGTTTCTGGCTCAACAGCATAAGTTGCTGTTGATAGGGTTGTACAAATAAAGATAAGAAGTAAAGATACAATGGCAACTTTCTTTTTAATAAGCATAATATCCACCTTTTCATAGTAATTTAAAAACATTTTTCCTATAAAATTACTTTTACATCTTTATACCTATAATAAATAAATAATAGTAATTAAACAAGGAAAATATGGATATAATTTATAAATTTTTAAATATTATTAATAATAAAGAACCACTTTCTAACGAATACATCTCAAAAAATTAAGTCTATAATAATAGGTATTTTTTCATAAAATATAAAAAAGTTTAAATTTAAAATAAAAAACTCCCTCTCGGGAGTTTTTAAAATTTCTATTATAAAAATTAATATTGCCTTCTTGCATTAACTACATTTTTTAACAAACTAATATCCTCTAAGTATGAACGCAAGTTATAAGAAACGAGGTCAATCATCCGTTCAGCATATCGATCAGTATCACCAGCAATATGAGGTTTTATAATTACGTTATCCATATCCGATAACGAATGTGTTGAACGATCTATTTTTAAGCTTAAGCACATTTAAAAAACAAGATATGAAATTAAATAATTCCCATTTGCTTAGAAAACTTTAATTACATATTAATTATAATTATATAATCAATAGGTTTTTTTACATATAATACTATTCATTTGATTTAAAAAATGATAATATAAATTTGTAATAAAATTCCACTGTAAAGACTTACCTCGAAACGGATAAAAGGTACAGATATTCAATTTAACTCTCATTTAAGGGGGTGATGCGAGCTAAGTTACATCCATTTTATTACTATTGTAAAGAATTTAAATTTGGTAGATTAGGAGATGTTAAATATGAAAAAACTACAAAAATTATTAATGTCTAGTCTAGCCTCCATGATGGTAGTCTTACTACCTGCACAAGCCACCTTCGCTGACGAATTAATTACTAGCAGTAATTCAACAATAGAGGCAGTAAAGGAATCAAGAGATTTTTCTTTATTTGCTAGTACAAGTCCTATAGACGTTCGTGATTCTACTACTGATATTTATTTTAACGGAGTTACTAAAATCAATGTTGTCGGTCAACCAGAAGGAACTTATAAAGTTTATAAGATTACTAGTGATGGAAAGCATATATGGTTGGGAACCGTACAAGGTACAGGAACTGTACGTACGCAAATGTACGGATATCACAAAATCTATATCGAAACAAGTTATTATGGATACTACACCGTAGACTATTAAAATATATTTTAAATAGTTTGTATGTAATAAGAAACCACTCCTTAATTTATTAAGGAGTGGTCTTTATATCATTTATAATTCGTTACAGTGACTGCTTCACAAATCTTCAATCTAATTGATCAAAAATCTACTCAGTTTAGCACGGATATAAGGGCTTAAGCGCCTTACATCATGCCGCCCATTCCACCCATACCGCCCATGTCAGGCATTCCTGGCTTTTCTGGTTCTGGTTTGTCTGCAATGACTGCTTCTGTAGTTAGGAACAAGCCTGCTACGGATGCAGCGTGTTGCAATGCGGAACGAGTTACTTTCGCAGGGTCAACGATACCTGCTTCAATCATGTTTACCCACTCGCCAGTTGCAGCGTTGAAGCCGATTCCTGGTTGTTCTTTCTTCAAGCGGTCAACGATGACGGAACCTTCTTCACCAGCATTAGCTGCGATCGTGCGGATTGGTTCTTCAAGTGCACGAAGCACGATGTTTACGCCTGTTTTTTCGTCGCCTTCTACATTTAATCCAGCAACTGCACTATATACGTTAACTAGTGCAACACCACCACCAGATACGATACCTTCTTCAACTGCAGCACGAGTTGCGTTTAATGCATCTTCGATACGCAATTTACGTTCTTTTAATTCAGTTTCAGTAGCCGCACCAACTTTAACTACCGCAACGCCACCTGCTAATTTAGCAAGACGTTCTTGTAGTTTTTCCTTGTCAAATTCAGAAGTTGTTTCTTCTAATTGAGCGCGGATTTGGTTTACGCGAGCTGTAATATCAGCTTTGTCGCCATTACCGTCTACGATTGTTGTGTTTTCCTTAGTTACACGTACTTGACGAGTAGTACCAAGTTGAGTGATTTCTGTGCTCTTCAGGTCAAGACCTAATTTTTCAGTAATCACTTGACCACCAGTTAATGCAGCGATATCTTGCAACATTGCTTCACGACGGTCACCAAAGCCAGGAGCTTTAACAGCAACAGCGTTAAATGTACCACGCAATTTGTTCACAACAAGCATCGCAAGTGCTTCGCCTTCGATGTCTTCAGCGATGATTACAAGCGGACGACCTTGTTGTACTACTTTTTCAAGTAGAGGCAAGATTTCTTGTGTGCTGCTGATCTTTTTATCTGTGATCAAAATGTAAGGATTGTCTAGGACAGCTTCCATTTTGTCTGTATCTGTAATCATGTATGGAGAAATGTATCCACGGTCAAATTGCATACCTTCTACAACTTCCAATTCAGTAGCGAATCCACGGGATTCTTCAACAGTGATTACACCGTCTTTACCTACTTTTTCCATTGCTTCTGCAATCAATTCGCCAACTTCATCATCCCCAGCAGAGATTGCTGCAACTTGTGCGATAGATTGTTTATCTTCGATTGTTTTGGAGATCTTTTGTAGCTCAGCTACAGCAGCTTTAACCGCTTTGTCGATCCCTTTACGAAGACCAATTGGGCTAGCGCCTGCAGTTACGTTTTTCAAGCCTTCACGAATCAAAGCTTGCGCAAGAACAGTTGCAGTCGTTGTACCGTCACCAGCTACATCGTTGGTTTTAGTTGCAACTTCTTTAACTAATTGTGCACCCATGTTTTCAAATGCATCTTCAAGCTCGATTTCTTTTGCAATCGTTACACCATCGTTAGTAATTAACGGGCTACCGAATTTTTTCTCCAAAACCACGTTGCGACCTTTAGGTCCTAACGTAACTTTTACTGCGTTTGCCAACGCATCTACACCATTTAGCATTGAACGACGAGCGTCTTCACTGAATTTAATATCTTTTGCCATTGTAAAATTACCTCCCTAAATAAATTGTAAGTCAGTATCTACAGTTAAAAAACGAAGAGCATCTTAGCGTAATTATTCAATTACTGCGTGGATGTCGCTTTCTTTCATAATTAAGTATTCTTTACCTTCGTATTTCACTTCAGTTCCTGCATATTTAGAGAACAAAACACGGTCTCCTTCTTTAACTTCAAGAGGAACTCTAACGCCATCTTTTAATACACCGCTACCTACAGCAATTACTTTACCTTCTTGTGGCTTTTCCTTTGCTGTATCAGGAAGTACTAGTCCAGATGCAGTTGTTTGTACTTGTTCGATCGCTTCCACCAAAACGCGTTCACCTAAAGGTTTGATCATGAATAATGTCCTCCTTTAAATATGTTGTGTTAATTTTATAAGCATTTTACACTCTGTTAGCACTCGATATGCTTTAGTGCTAACAACCAATTTTTATGATACTCAACTTGAGACAAAATTTCAAGTTTCTTTGTTAATTTTTTTAAAGAAAATTTGCTAAGGTGATCAAAACTAACTAAAACAGCATACAAAATGGCTCAATACGAAACTTCATGCTATTTAGAAGTAATGTATGGCGAAGGCACTTGGGAGAGTATCAATCGCCAATCCATCTAGCACGATTTTCTATATTGAGCCAAAATAATTTTAAGTACTAAGAATTAAATTTTCATTCTCCATTTAGCTTTATTTTACCCATAAGGAAGGATTGTTATATTTTTGATCCAAACGCTTACTAAACCATCTCCCATTTAAAACCTTAGAAATAATATTTTGCTTAGTTTCTGCAGAAATACTATGATCTTGGTCCATCGCATTTAGGACGATCTCATACGTATATGGTTTATTTGACATGTAAGCTAATGCTTTAAAACGGTTTGCATCTAAAATCATCAACGATTGGCCATCCATTTCATTGCTGTTAGTCCATGGATTCCAGTTTGTTAAGCCTTGACCATTTGGATTTCCCGTCTTCAGGAAGTTAGAAATATAACCTCTAAATACGCGACTTAAATCTTTGGCACCTTCTGTTTTGTACCCATCACCAACTAGTGTAGCGTAGTTTTGGTTGTCTGGCGCTAATAGTGGGACAAAAACACCATGAAACGCACCAAATGTGGCTAACTCTTTCCCTGCAACATAAGCATCCTTACCAAAGTTAATTTCTAACCCATAAATATCAGACTTATAAAATGGAGCCATTTTTTGAGCTGATTCCTTCACGTTAAATAAGCTGTATAGCTCCCCACCGTATTTGTTCACAAAATCATATTCTGCAACTTTACTTGGATTTGTATTGATTTCATTGTTCGCAACATCTTTTGCAAAATAAGCATCAAATCTTCCGAATAAAGAAAATTCATTAGCACCAGTTAACATTAATAATGGCACAGAATTGTAGGTGGTTGTGTTAAAGCCCTCTTTTGGCAATACATAACCATCGTTGTATAAATGCGGGAATACACTCATTCTAATTCCTGCGTTCCCCATCAATTTAGCCAGCTTTTCTGCTGGAACAGAATATAAGTAGTCCTTCACATCATTCCCTGTCGTAAGTAACCATTGATAAGCTTCAGCTTCTGTAGCTTTAACTTTATCTTCTACAACCAAAGGTGCGATTGCTTTTGCAAATACTTTAGCACTATCTTCTTTATTAGCAATGCTCATGCCACCACTAAAGGAGATCGCTTTATGAAACTTTCCTTTAAACACAGGTGACGCTAAAATTGCCATCACATCACGACCACCAGCCGAAAAACCTGATAATGTGATATTGTTTGCATCTCCACCAAACTGAGCAATATTTTCTTTGACCCAATCTAAAGACTTAGCAATATCTAAAAGAGCATAGTTACCAGAATCCTCTAGCTTATCGCCTGTATTCAGAGCTGGCAGTGGATTAAAACCTAAAGGCCCAAGTCGGTAGTTAACAGAAATAAAAATCGCATTCATATCCTTAACAAAGGAATTACCTGTAATTTCGCCAGAAATCCCCGTCTGGTTATTTCCACCATGAATATATACAAATACCGGAAGTTTGCTGTTTGCATTGTCAGGACGATAAATATCTAAGTTTAAAGCGCTTTCAGAACCAATAATATTTTTACCACTAAGTTGAATCGCTACATCCCCTGGTTTAGTAGCATCTAATTCGCCAGACCATTTAATAGGATCTACAGGCTTTTTCCATCTCTGTTTACCTGTGGTTGCTCCACCATAAGGTACCCCTTTCCACACTAAAGCTTGGTTTAGTTCATCCTTAACCCCTTTGACCTTGCCAAATTTGGTTTCTTGTACAATGCCTGGCTTATAAACAGCAGCAACCTGCTTATTGATTTGCTGGTTTGCACTTACTTGCTGTGGTGCAGTGTAAAAGCTAGTTATTGAAGTCATCATAACTGCACTTAATAGTAATGCAATAATTTTGTTCTTTTTCATGTTGAAACCCTCCCTATACGTATTCTCTTAAGTTGCCATGAATTCAAAATGAATGTACTCATGTCCCCCCTTTATTTTGTAAGAAAATACAGATAGACGCAAAAAAACCCAAACCAATACAAACGCTGTTGTATCAGTCTAGGTTATGCCCAAAGTAAGGTTACATCCCTATCTGTAAGAGGAATATATCATATTTTGAAAGCACTTGCAATTCAAATATTATAGGGAAAATAAGGGAATCCTTAGCCTTAGTAATCTTGTATAATTATACAAAAAAGCATACTAATTCAAACTTTCTAGTTTTCTAATTTACTAACCTCTATAATCTAAATTGTCCTGTGACCATAAGCAATGCTTCGGGTAGTTGTTCCATAATCGCGGCTAGGTTCTCATGCACACCTTTTGGTGTACCAGGCAGGTTCACAATTAAGGTTCGTCCACGTATACCTACAATTCCACGAAAAAGCATCGCGCCTGGATTTTTTTGCATTGCTGAAAAACGCATTGCTTCTGCCATTCCTGGCACCTCTCGCTCGATTACACGACGAGTTGCCTCTGGGGTGACATCACGTATCGCCAACTCTGTACCCCCTGTAGTAAATACTAGGTCAGCGTGGAAATAATCTGTCATTTCAATTAATGCTGCAATAATTTCATCTGGTTCGTCAGGAACGATACGGTATTCAACTATCTCGCCCCCTAATTCCTCTTCGACAAGCTCTCGGATAACCTGAGCACTCGTATCTTCACGTTCACCTCTTGATCCTTTATCACTTGCCGTCAGAATTGCTGTCTTCCATATCATGAAGCCACTCCTCCCATCCACTTAGAACTACAAATCACATTTTAAAGTTAGTTATTATTTCCATTTATATATTTAAAAATTTATGATTAAACTAGCTAGTATTTGTTAACACTTGTACACTTTTTCACTTGTAATTAACATATTTACTTTAAAATCATGTGGTGCTATAGGTACTTCGTTGATAAGCTGTTCCTTAAATAATAAGGATACTAACAACGGATGTTTCGCATCTACACCTGCATCTTCACCTTCAGCATCTCTGTACAACTGGGCGATAAATCTATCATAATAACCACCACCATATCCAATACGTCCACCTGTGACATCATAAGCTAAGCCTGGGACGATGACGAGGTCAATACCATGATATCGTGCTGGGGGCAAAATTGGACTATTGGGTTCGGGTTCAGAAATCCCCATTTTATTGACAACGAGCTTTTGATTAGAATGTAGCTCATGCAATTGAAGCGCTGTTTTAGAAGCTACGCGTGGGACAACAACAGTATCCCCAGCCCGCAAACAATGCTGGATCAAATAAGAGGTGTCTAGCTCGTGTCCAAATGAGAGATAACTAAATACAGTAAGCGGTCGATCTAAATTACAACGCAAAGGTACGATAACCCGCTCAATTAAAAGGTCGTTCGCAAGCTCACTCTCTGTGGCGCGTGTGTGTGAAGACTTACTGGAAAGCAGTTCCCTCATGTCTTGACGAAGCTGTTTTTTCTTATCTGTAAGTTCCATTCCCTTTTGACGTCCTTCCAATTCTTAGTCCATTCTCATCTTAGTGTATCATTGTTACTCCAAAATGAAAACAAAGCAAAGCAAATCATTTTACAAATGACTCCATTTTGTTTGAATTTCCATATCTAGTTTAATAATAATCCCAAAAAACTACATGTGGTATATAAATAGCTAAATTTTTAAATTTTATTAACGTTGCTACTCTATGAAAATAAATCATCTTGCCATAACTCCTCAATGCAAACCTTCTTCATTTCATGTAAACTAATACTATAGTGTTTTGTTGATTAGGAGGATTAATACAAAGATGCTGCTTCAAGCTAGTAATATAAGTAAATTATTTGGAGTTACACCGATATTAAGTGGGATTAACCTGCAAGTCCTTGAACGAGATCGAATTGGACTGGTTGGGGTCAATGGCGCAGGTAAATCTACATTATTACAAATTTTAGCTGGTGAATTATCTCATGATGGGGGACAAATTTTTAAATCAAAGGAAACGACGATTGGTTATCTCCCACAAAATAGCGGTCTACAGTCCAATCTAACGATTTGGGATGAGATGCTGACGGTATTCGAGCCTGTGCTTCAAGCAGAGCGTGAATTAAGACAGATGGAAGTTGAAATTGCCAATCCTTCTGAAGCTGTAAATGAAAAGGCATATGAAGCCTTGTTAGAACGCTACGCACTTAAATCTGATTGGTTTAAGGATCATGGTGGTTACGAAATTGAAACGCGTATTCGTAGTGTGCTTCACGGTATGGGCTTTGGACAATTCCCACCCGATACACTTATTTCAACTTTAAGTGGTGGACAAAAAACGCGCCTTGCATTAGCACGTATTTTGCTACTAGCCCCTGATTTACTTATGCTGGATGAGCCTACAAATCATCTTGATATCGAGACATTAACATGGTTAGAGGACTACCTTCGCAATTACTCTGGTGCGCTATTAGTTGTATCCCATGACCGCTATTTTCTTGATCGACTTGTTACAGCCATTGTCGAAATAGAACGGCACCAGTCACGTAAATATACGGGCAACTACAGCAAATATATTGAATTAAAGGCCGCTGAATACGAAAGCCAACTCAAAATGTACGAAAAGCAACAAGACGAAATCGAAAAAATGGAAGATTTTATTCGCAAAAATATTGTTCGTGCTTCTACTACAAAACGAGCACAAAGTCGTCGTAAAGCGCTGGAAAAGATGGATGTAATGGATCGTCCACTTGGCGATTTAAAGCGGGCGAACTTCTCATTTGAAGCTGAAATTATGAGTGGTAAGGATGTTTTACAGGTAAAGGATATTAGTTTTGCTTTTAAGCCGGGAGAAAACCCGTTATTCAAACATGTTTCATTTGAAATGCGTCGTGGAGAAATGATTGCACTAATTGGGCCAAACGGGATTGGAAAATCCACCTTACTAAAAATGCTAACCAATGAGTTTAAACCTTCATCAGGTAATATCAATTGGGGAACTAAAGTTAAAATCGGCTATTACGATCAGGAGCAAAGTCATTTAAATCCAAGTAATACAATTTTAGAGGAAGTATGGAGTGCCTATCCTCATCTTGAAGAAGTTCGTATTCGGAGTGTACTTGGTAACTTTTTGTTTAGTGGCGACGATGTACTGAAGAAGGTATCTGCGTTAAGTGGTGGTGAAAAGGCACGTGTCGCTTTGGCTAAGCTAATGTTATTACGTGCTAATGTTCTGATTCTGGATGAGCCTACAAACCATTTAGATTTATTTAGTAAGGAAGTATTAGAGTCTGCTTTGCTTGATTATGATGGTACATTACTATTCATTTCACATGACCGGTATTTTCTTAACAAAATGGCAGAACGAATCGTTGAACTACATCCAAATGGCGCAGAGCATTTCCTGGGTAATTATGACGATTATATTGCGAAAAAAGAAGAACTAGCGGAGTTAGCTGCCGAATTAGCAAACGAAGAAACAGTCAAAAACAAAAAAGTCGAAGAACTTACCTCCTCCACCAATGCTACCTCTCCTAAAAGTGGTGCGATTGCTTTTGAAGCAGATAAGCAAGCAAAACGTGAGGAACGAGCTAGAGCAAGACGAATTGAGCAACTTGAGGATCAAATAGCAGAGTTAGAGGGTAAAATTGAAGCGTTGGAAGCTGAATTAACTTTACCAGAGGTTTATCAAGACTACGTTGCTGTTCAAAAACGACAGGTTGCTATTGATAACCATAAAAATGAACTAACCAACGTATATGAAGAATGGGAGTCTTTATTGTCTCAATAACTATATACAGTGTTATCCACAGATATTCAAAGGTTTAAAACCAACATTTAAGCGGCTGAAAAAGCCGCTTTTTCTATACTAAAATTTTTTTAGACATAAAATGTTCACTTTATCCACTTAGTTATGCACATTATCCACAATTTATTGAAAACAACTTGATTTATTTGCAAAACAATTAATCTAAGCTGTTGGATCAATGCTTTCAGCTTTTTCTGAAAATGTTACTCACTACCTGTGGACAATATTATTCACAAGGAGTCATACATCTCTATCATGAGACCTTACATTCTAGATTCTAACCATTTGATTATCTGACTCACTAATCCTCTTATTTACTGACCTTTCATTACTCTAAAGCTGTCAAATGAACATCTTGCTCGGAGCTTAATTCCATTTTTATGTTTCCTTTTGCCTTACTACCTACAATTTTTATCCGGTATTCTGTTGTTGGCTTTAGAGTAATTGAAGCTGTTTTTGCTTGGCTACCTTCACTCAGCACATTGATTTCACGAGTCTCCTTATCATCGCTAACCACAATCGTTTTAAATTTACCATCAGTAATTTTTTGGTCTATATCAATTTTTAGCTCCTGTTCAGTATCAGAGCTTACCACCCACAATGTATCAACACCTGTGAACGTACTAAATTCAAGAGTTAATTTTTTATCTGTTATACTTTTTTTTGCAGTATTTGTATACGTAAACGTATTAGATTGCTGCACTAAACGATCATTGTTAGTATAAACGTCCTCCTGAACTACCTTAGTACTGTTAAACGTACAACCTGATAATGTGAATAAAGAGAGCAAGATACATCCAGAAATAATCGTACGTCCGATAGGATTTTTATATTTTTTATCCAAATCTCTACACTTCCTTTATATAAATTTTTAAATTCTTGAAAGTTAGTTATGTAATGACTACAATATAAAATGAATAATGAGTTAAAATGAATAAAAATAAATAATCAGCATCCATTTAAAGGAGATCTAAATATGAGTTATGATTACCAAGGTATTTCCCATATCGATAGTGAAGAATTGTATAGATTATTACAGGATACTACTAAATCACATCTTATTATCGATGTTCGTGAGCCCCATGAATATGAGCAAGCTCATATTCCCGGCATTCCTTTAATTCCGATGGCCAATTTTCCGCAATATGCAGATCAGCTTGATAAAGAGCGAGAATATGTCTTTGTGTGCCGCAGTGGTCAAAGAAGCTTTGAAGTTGCTAACTATTTGCAGCAATTAGGCTTTCAGCATGTTCATAATTTAGATGGTGGCATGCTTGGGTGGATGTATGAGACGAAGTCAGGGCTAGAGCATGTTATTACGGATCTAAATGAGCATACAAGTCTTGAACGTCTAAAATCTTAATTTTTAAGCAGGCATGGTTTTTCTTTGGGATCAGTACTTAGGTAAGGGATTAAACGCTACAGGCTAGAAATCTAAAAATAAAGTATTGATTCCAAAAATTAAGCCATACTTATTCTCATCATTTTTTATCCTTTCCCCACTTCGCTCCTCCTTTACTTCACTCTTTTTTGTTTACTATTTTTGTACTTCTTACCTTTTATTTTACCCTTCTCTTTTGTTCTACTTTTTTCATTTAGATGTTGCGCAAAATCGATTTACTACAAACTTCTTTCACAAAAATGTCAAATTCGTTACTTTTTTTGCTGAACAAAACAGGATTTTGGTGTAGTGTGTCGAAATGTATCATTTGGCGAAGGAAAATATTAGGTAATGAGGTTTTGTAATGATAAATTTTAAATTTAAATTGAGCCGTCCTAAAAACAAACGATATTCTATTATGATCGTTCCCGAGGGCAGCCAACCTGTTATGCGTTTTAAGCTTACTTCTTTTTATGTTATTGCTGGTAGTGTGGCGACAGTCATCATGATTTTGACGATGTTGGTTCTGTTTTATATGAATCAAGCTCATTCTCAGAAAATAACTACTTTACAAGCAAAGCTAGATTCGTCTTCAGATGAACTTAAAACAACGATGGTAAATAAAGATCAAGCGATGGATGAGTTACTTTCTCAGCTACTAGAGCTATCAGAGCAATCCAAAAATGTAGAATCTAAAATGGCTGAGCTCCAAACCCTAGAAGCAGAATTAAAACAAATGACGAATAAAAATGAAGGTAAGGATGCAGCAATTACTAGTTTTTCTACTAAACAAAAAGATTTAACCTCTCCTTCATCTTCAGCTTTAGATGGGGTGGGTGGTGAAGATATTGAAATGACACCGCAAAACATTGCTGCACTCATTGAGCAAACAAAGCAAAGTATCGCTAATACATTGCAAACCGCACCAGCCTTACAATCTAGCTTAGAGAAAACTAAACATTCTGTGAAGCAATATCAGACGTTGCTAGCGACAACACCTACCTATTGGCCAACCGTATCGACGCGAATCACCTCCCATTTCGGGAGTCGTAAAGATCCGTTTACAGGTAGAGTTAAATATCATGGAGGTTTGGATGTTGGTGGCGAAGTGGGCGACCCAATCTATGCCGCGGCAGATGGCAAGGTGACTGATGCTGGGGTAAGTACTTCTAGAGGAAACTATATTGTTATCTCTCATCCCTCTGGCTTGCAAAGCCATTACATGCATTTAAATGCTGTTTCAACAACAACGGGCGCAACTGTAAAGCAAGGTGAAGTAATTGGAGAGCTTGGAAACACAGGCCGGAGCACAGGCCCTCATCTCCATTTTGAAATTGTAAAGGATGGGATGCTCGTTGACCCTGCTGATTACATAAGCCCTAATAGAGAGGAAGTTTCAAACTAAATGTTTAAAAGTAAAGTAAAAGCAACAAAGGTAGACCCTAACACGACAGATACAATTATTGGGGAAGGTAGCAGCTTTGAAGGAAATATTAAATCTGATGCTGGTCTAAGGGTAGAAGGACAAATTAAAGGGGACATTGAGTGCCAAGGCGATGTGACTATTGGTGAAAAGGGACTTGTGCATTCCAATATTAGCGCACGTAATATTATTATTGCAGGTACTGTACATGGGAACGTTCATGCGACAAACAAATTGTCAATTAACGCCAAGGGGAAGCTATATGGGGATATTGTAACTCATACTTTATGTATTGAAGAGGGTAGTATTTTTGAAGGATCAAGCAAGATGGAAAACGTCGCTGAGTCCAATGGCAATAGCAATGTTAATACTAACGCTAAAACAACAAGCGAAGCTTCTTCTTCTAAGTCTACAGCTAAAGAAAATAATTAACTAGCTAAGAGACAGAGGGATTCTGGAGAAGTGGAATGTTCGTCTCTTAAAACCAGATTTTCACAATCAAATCATCAATAACTATGAAATCTGGTTTTAACAACGATTGGAAGAACCCTCTGTCTCAAGCCATCCATCTCCATGGTTTAGAACCACTAATTTTTATTGAGAGCCCTCCTACTCGTTATTTACACCGACCAAGCCTCTAACGAAAATGAAGGCTCTCCTTTAAGATCAAGGGAAGAAAATTGTCCTCTTTTCCATTTCAAATATGCAGCCGCACCAATCATTGCGGCATTATCTGTACAATATTTTAATGGCGGAATCACAAGTGCAATCCCTTCTGCTTTTGTTCGTTTTGTAAGATCATCTCTTAGTCCACGATTAGCAGCTACACCACCACACAATAGCAATTGCTTAGCACCTGTCTCTTTGACCGCTCTAATCGCTTTTTCAACTAAAACATCAACAACCGACTCCTGAAATCCACGCGCAATTGCAGCTTCGTAACCAGTCTCCCCCCGCATTTTATGCTGATTCACAAGGTTTAGTACAGCCGATTTTAAACCACTAAAGCTAAAATCATAGCTATCTGGCTCCAGCCATGCACGTGGCAATTTTTCTGCCTCCGTCGATTCTTTTGCCAATGCATCTACATAAGGCCCACCTGGGTATGGAAAACTTAATGCTCGTGCAACCTTATCATAAGCTTCTCCTACAGCATCGTCACGTGTTCTACCTAACCAGCTAAACTTCCCTTCTTGCTCCATAAGAACAAGTTCAGTATGTCCACCTGATACAACGAGGGCAACAGCAGGATACACGATTTCCTCTACGAGTTGATTGGCATAAATATGCCCTGCAATATGATGAGTCCCTATAAGTGGCTTATTCCATGCAAAGGCTACACTTTTCGCGGCCATAATCCCAACTAATAGCGCACCAACTAACCCAGGCCCCTCCGTTACTGCAATAGCGGATAACTGCTCATGCGTTACGTTTGCTTCTTCAAGTGCCTGTTCGATCATCAGTGTAATGCTTTCCACATGCTTACGAGAGGCGACCTCGGGTACGACTCCTCCAAAAGCTTTATGAGTTTCGATCTGACTTACAATTAAATTAGATAATACATCGGTTCCATTTTTAACTACTGCCGCAGAAGTCTCATCACAGCTAGTTTCAATCGCCAAAATGTAGCAATCCTCTTGATTTGACAAATTATGTCGCTTCCTTCCCTTTATCCCATGCTCAAAAGCTAAACACCTAATGAACAATATCTGAAATTTGATCTAGCTCGCACCACATTATCATGGCATCTTCATTATTATCTGAATAATATTTAGGCCTTACCCCTTGCGAATAAAAACCTAATTTACGATAAAGCGCTTGGGCAATATGATTAGACACGCGTACCTCCAGTGTCATTCTTTCCATTCCCAATTCACGTGCCCACATCATTAGTCTCCGTAGTAATGTTTCTCCTAAATGAGCACCTCGATATGAAGTTCGCACTGCAATATTTGTAATATGAGCTTCATCCATGACCGTCCACATGCCAGCATACCCGATCACTTCTTCATTCAGCTCCATTATTAAATAATGTGCAAAATGATTTTGTATAATTTCATTGCGGAATGCTTCCGCACTCCAAGGTAATGTAAAAGCCTCATGTTCAATGATCATAATGGCATCAATATCATCCAAGGTCATCTCACGAAATGTAACTTGATTAGAATTAAACATGTTTAGTGCTGCCATATGCTCTCTCCTTTACTTCCTAGCAAGTAAAGCCGCTTCAGCTTCAGCAAGTTGCGTATAATTGGGTACTAACGTATGTGCTTCATCATGTTGACCTTGTTCAAATGCATGTTCACCACATTGTCCAATCCATTTTGCACCTAACTCATAGGCAGAAATATGTAATGTGTCACCCAGCTTATCCCCAAGTGTATCCATTATTGTTTTTGTATGCATTTCTGTAGTTTCACCAACAAACCATATCCCTGAAGGCTTACTCTCTTCCTTTAAAGCCTCCCATTTATTAGCTAGATTTTCACACCACAGTGTCATTAGCGTAATTCGATCAGTTTCTAATTCGAGTGGAATTTGTTCTGAGAAATCACCTTGCTCTAGCTGATACAATCCAGTATATACTTGCCCACGCCGAGCATCTACTAATGGAATTACCCAATGAGAAGGTTTGTTATGCATTAATTCGGAATTCTCTTCAGACTCAGCTTGTTGAACAGATAGAGCTGAAGCCAAACCACCTAATGCTGTTGCCGCAAGACTAGATACCCCAACGATTGGAATATTAAGACTCCAAGCCAATGTTTTTGCTGTTGTAACAGCGATACGGATGCCAGTATAAGAACCAGGTCCTACACCTACTGCAATTAATTCCACATCTTTAATAGTCAAACCTGCTTGATTTAACGTATCTTCAATTCCTTTCATCATATGAATGGAATGATTACGCTCTGCTTGAGTATTACTTTCAAAGATTTGTCCCGCCTCATTTTGGACTGCAACGGCGAGTGTAGCTGTAGACGTATCTATCGCTAATACTTTTGTAAACAGTTTATTATTATCCACCTATAAAACCCCATTTTCCTGCATAGTTGCAACCCATTTTTCATAGATCGAGCCTGTTCCATAAATAAAAAAGCGCCGTTCGAACTCCGAAACTGTCTCAATCTCAATCCGCAATAGCTCCGAAGGAAGTAGCTCTTCAATAACGCTAGCCCACTCCACGAGTGTAACGCCTGTCCCATAAAAATATTCATCCAACCCTAATTCATCAGCCTCATCTAAGGACAATCGATAAACATCCATATGATAAAAAGGAAGTCTTCCTTCATATTCCTTAATAATTGTAAATGTTGGACTATTCACTAACTCCTGCACTTCAAGCCCCTTAGCAAACGCCTTGGAAAATGCCGTTTTTCCTGCGCCTAAATCGCCATCTAACCCAATAACAGTACCTGGCAAGGACTGCTTTGCTAAATAAGCCGCTAATGAGGCGGTTGCATTATAATCTTTTGCTTCATATACAAACTGTGCCGAAGCTTTTATATCCAATCGTGAAACCACCTTTATGCTGTACTTTATCAACCTGTATTTTCCCATTATATCGACCATAGTCAACACCCGCAAGTGTAATAGCCATATACAGCAAGCAAGGATTAAAGCCGTATCCCTCGGGTAAACTAAAGTGACAATCACAGTGAAAGGAGCACTTTTACATGCATACAGTATGGAAAGGCGCAATAAGCTTTGGCTTAGTTCACGTCCCCGTTAAAATGTTTTCTGCAACAGAAGATAAAGACATTTCCATGAAATATATTCATAAAAAATGTGGCAGTTCTCTTTCTTATGTTCGGCGTTGCCCTGTATGTGAAGAAGATGTCGCTTGGGAGGATATTACGAAGGGCTACGAATACGAAAAAGGAAAATATGTGCTATTTGAAAAACAAGAGCTGGAGCAGCTTTCCGCACAAGCAGAGAGAAACATCATTATTTTAGATTTTGTTGACCTACATGAAATCGATCCAATTTACTTTCAAAAAACATATTACTTATCTCCCGACCAAACTGGCTCTAATGCCTACAAATTGTTAATGGAAGCGATGTTGCAGTCTGGAAAAATTGGGATCGCAAAGGTTGCGATTCGTTCTAAAAGCAGCTTGGCGGCCATACGTGTGATGGATGGGTGTCTGGCTATCGAAACGATGTTTTTCCCTGATGAAATCCGACCCATCGCACAAGTGCCTAACCTACCAGAAGCCGCCGTGGTAAATGATAAAGAGCTAACGATGGCAAAGCTGTTAATCGAACAGCTCTCAACACCATTTGAGCCAATAAAATATAAGGATGATTACCGAGAAAACCTACAGACTTTAATTTCACAAAAGGTCGCAGGCGAAGAGGTTACACTTGCACCAGCGAAGCAGGAAAATAACGTAATCGATTTAATGGCAGCACTCCAAGCAAGCATCGAGGCGGCAAAACCAGCGCCAATTATTACGGATACAGGTGAGGCAACAAAAGCTTCAACCCGAGGTAAAGCAAAAGCAACAACGACAGCTAAAGATAGTAAAGGCACAAAAACAACCAAAAGTAAAACAACTGCCACGCCAAAAGGAAAGAAAAATGCTTGAGTTACGTTATTGAGAGGTTACACATTCATAGGCTGGCTTATGTGCGATTCCCTGCAACACCGGATGTCTTAACGTATAATGTGGCGTCCACTGCATATAATTTACCTTTACACTCACAAGAGGCTCCACCCATAGAGCCTCCTTTGTGCGGTCAGGCTTATTGATAAAAGGCATCTTGCTTACCTTATGGTTTTGAAGCTGTTGCACTAAAGCTGACCATGCACTCTGGTTTAACACCCCAGGACCAACATGTCCAACATAAATAAATTGTCCCTGCTCATTAAATAGTCCTAATAATACCGCATTATATCGGCCATCCTTCATACTCAAGCCGCCAATTGCTGCGTACAAATCAAAACCAAGCTTAATTTTACGCCACCTACCATCTTTCCCCCCACAAGCATATGTACTATTTATTTCCTTGCAAACAATGCCTTCCCACTCTTTTTCCTTCATTATATTTAATAAGGGTAAGCTTTGCTCTGAGGATACACTTGGAACAAGCTGCACACGCTCCGACGGCATAAGAATGTCTTTTAACTTCTCCTGTCTCGTGCTAAGGGGTAAATCATTAACCCATTCGCCATTTAAATAAACTAGATCAAACACCATATATACGGGATGAATACTACGGATAGCTGAAGCAATTTGCATGTCCTTCCTTAAGCTATCGCGCTTCATAATGCCATGAAAGGAAGGCTTACCTTGCTCCAACACAATCATTTCCCCATCTAAAATAACCGATTTTGCCTTACAAAATGAATGGATATCGCTAAATTCAGGATATTGCTGTGTGCGTTCGTTTCCTTTGCGATTAATGAGCTTTACCTCTGTCCCATCGTAATAGGTCAATATTCTAACGCCATCCCATTTAATTTGAGACAACCATCCATCCCCGCTGGGGATATCCTTAGCAGCAATCGGTTCAAATGGGACAATGACAGGCAACTGCATAGTTATTTCTCCTTCCCTCTCAGTGAAATCGTTAGCTCATAGTTTCCCCATACTTTGGGAATGCTATCCTAGGTCAAAGAAGGGAGGGATAAAACATGGCAGTTTCATCCGATTTGATCATCAAAGTAGGTCAGCATGACATCAAAATTACAAATCCAAATAAGCTATTATGGCAAGAAATGGGTATCACCAAATCGATATATTTAGAAAAGCTTACGGTACTTTTCCCTTATTTATTGGCTCGCTGTAACAACCGTTTACTAACAACGATCCGTTACCCGCACGGCGTACATAGCAAATTTTTTTATCAAAAAAATGCACCAGAACCTCTCCCCTCCTTTGTCACTACCGCTTGGGAGGAAAGCATACATTATGTGGTGCTTGATCAGCTAGCTACGCTGTTATGGTTAGGAAATTTAGCATGCATTGAATTTCATCCGTCCCTCCATTTTGTAGGGGAGCAGCTACCTTGCGAATGGATTATTGACCTTGATCCTTCTTTGCCAGAGGAGCCACGCATTATGGAAGCAGCATGGAATGTTGGGCAGGTACTAAACTCGTTAGGCATACAGTCCATTCCAAAAACATCAGGGGCAACTGGCGTCCAAATCATTGTCCCAATTCAATATGGCATCACCTTTGATGAATTGAGATCACTTGGTCATTTTATCGCACAATACACCGTTCAAAAGTATCCACAGCTATTTACAATCGAGAGGTTAAAAAAGCATCGTGGCGATCTAATCTATTTTGATTATTTACAGCATTATAAAGGGAAAACGCTGGCTTCAGCCTATACGCCTAGAGCAAACGAGGCGGCTTGTGTATCTACGCCATTAACGTGGGAGGAGGTCGCACAAAATCCACGTCCTTCAGACTATCATCTACTTAATATAGAGGAACGGTTACAGCAAAAAGGCGATTTAATTGCCACAGTAGCACCTCAAGATTTAAAACCTATTATTGCCCAGCTAGGTAAGATCCAAGGCTGATATTTTGTTACAATAAAGGGGAAACGAGGCGGGCCAATAGCTCGGCTCCTTTTTGTAACTTAGGGCGAAGCTGGAATTCACGTAAATCTATTCTTTTACTATGTTCTAAATCTTCTTTGAAATCTGTAATTAGCTCAGAAACTGAATTTTCGTCAAACAACAAGGCAATCATTTCAAAATTATAAAAAAAGCTACGCATATCCATATTGGCTGTACCCACCGATCCAAGCAGATCATCAATAATAATAATTTTGGCGTGGACAAAGCCTTTTGTATATTGATAAAACTCGACCCCTGCAAGCATAAGCTCCTCTACATAAGATAATGAAGCGAGCTGCACAATACGACTATCCCCTTGATTAGGGATAAGCACCTTCACCTCTACCCCACTCACCGCCGCAGTTTTCAGGGCTGTTCTTAACGCTTCATCTGGAATAAAGTAAGGCGAAGTTATCCAGATTCGTTCCTTTGCCGCAGAAATGGCACCAAAATATAGCTCCTGCACCGTATCCCAATGCTGATCAGGCCCACTTGTTAAAATTTGCACCTGTTTACTCACATTACAGCTATGCGGAGGATACAAATCCTCACTTACTACCACTTGCTCCGAAACAAGTGACCAATCATCTAAAAATGTATTTTGCAAAAAATAGACGGCATCTCCCCTTAATTCAAGGTGTGTATCTCGCCAAAAACCAAGCTTTGGAGATAATCCTAAATATTCATCCCCAACATTAATCCCACCCATAAATCCAATCTTACCGTCCACAATTAATATTTTTCGATGATTCCGATAATTCACTCTTCGATCAAGTGTAGCAATCCATGGTGGTAAAAAAGCTCTGACCTCAATCCCAGCACGACGCATTTCTGCAATAAAGGAGGACTTCAGCTTATAACTGCCAAGCCCATCATAAATAACTCGTACCTCTACGCCCTGCATCGCTTTACGAATCAGCACTTCCTGAAATCTAGTTCCAATTCCATCATGACGGAAAATATAAAATTCCATATGAATATGGTGTGTTGCCTGTTCCATCGCATTTAGCATCGCGGCAAATATTTTTTCAGATTCACTCATGACCTTCACTTCGTTATGGCCTGTAATTGGATTTTCAGAAATTTTAGTTAATAGTCCAAATAAACGTGTCTGATCGCTAAATGCGGGATATCTCATCTCAGAAATATGGTGGATGATTTTCGACTGACGAAATACCGTTGATTTCAGCATTTGAAAAATACCCGTTCCTCTCAGACGGATCGTTCTTCTTTTCTTATATTCTTGAGCAATAAAATAGTATAAAACAAAACCGATGATGGGGATGAGGAATAGGATGAACATCCAAGCCATTGCCTTTCCCGGATTACGAAACTCTACAATTAAAATGGTAGCAATTTGAAATATAAAAGCAATTAATAGTAATAAGAGCCACTGCATATACTCACCTCTTCCTCAATCAGCATTAACCAGCTACGTTCCTATTTATTCATCTTTATCAAAATAATAATAGACATGTTTCGAAAGTTATACGAATAGATAATGGTAAAGTGATATTTTATAGAAAGGAAGGGGATGCGATGAAAAATACTAATCTTAGTCGACAAATGACCATACTGGTTGTAAGAGAAGCTCATCAGCCTGTTAGGCAAATTCAATTGTCCAAGCCACTTGTCATCGTCGTTCCAATGATCGCCCTACTTTCCATCTCAGGCTTAATTGTTCATATGAAGCTGCAATCTAATCAACAAATCGCACAACTACAACAGCAGGTCTACGCCCAGCAATACCAATTTGATGTCGTCGTCACAAATAAAGAACAAGCCATCACACGGCTCCAAAATGAAGTGATTCAACTGTCAGCCGAAGCCAAAAATATGGTAGGAAAATTAGAACGTGTCTCTGCTCTTGAGGATGAGCTACAACGCTTTATTAATAAATACCACACAGGTAGCAAGGTTCCTGCTTCGGCGTCAACTTCTGGCACTACTTCTGGTTCTACTTCTAGTTTCACTGCTGGTTCAGCTGTCACTTCCTCTAGTAAGGATAGTGATGATTTAAATGGATTGGGAGGTGAGTTTATCGCAGTGCATGACAATGAAATAGATCAGCTTGCTATCGAGACACACCAAGACTATGAGGTCATCAACGAGATGTTAATTGAAATGGAAAAAAACCTACCAATCACTTTGAAGCGTGCTAGACAGACGCAATATAGCTTATCTGGTACACCATCCGGTTGGCCTACGTTATCGACACGGCTGACCTCCAATTTTGGTTATCGTACTGACCCTTTCTCAGGTAGAGCCGCCTTTCATGCTGGTATCGATATCGGTGGAAAAATAGGGGACCCTGTGTATGCAGCGGCAGCGGGTACAGTCATTACAAGCGAGGCTAGCTCTTCGCGTGGCAATTATATAGTGATTCAGCATCCCAATGGAATACAAAGCTGGTATTTACATCTGCAAAAATCGAGCGTAGCTAAAGGAGAGCAGGTGACGAAAGGCCAGAACATCGGCAAACTTGGCAATACAGGACGGAGCACAGGTGCTCACTTACATTTTGAAATTATGAAAAATAATCAGCTTGTAGATCCCTTAAACTACGTCTCTCTCGAAGAGTGATGTGAACGCCTAAGTAATCTAAACAATGAAGGAGGATATAATATGAGGAAAAATAAAGCTATTCCAACCATTTTAGGGGTAGGGAGTAAAAGTGAAGGAAAAATTAATTGTGAAACAGACCTGAGAATTGATGGTCATTTTAATGGTGAAATTCATTGCGGAGCTACAGTCATTATCGGGGAGCAAGGAGATATTAAATCGAATATTATGGCAAATGAGGTTATCGTTGCAGGCAAGGTCACGGGTGATATTCAGGCTCAAGATCGATTAACGATATTAAAAAATGGACAAATTGATGGCAATGTCCATGTAACCCAACTTGTCATTGTAGAAGGTGGCATGCTAAATGGCACTAGTAAAATGGGACGTCCCTCCTCCGCACCCGTGAAGGAAAAAAACAGAAAATTAGCACAACAACCCGAAGCAGGGTAAGCTAATCACCCTGCTTCTTTTTTTAAATAAATTTTAAGCCGCCACATCTCTTTTCTTAAATACCCAAAAGGAGATCCCCAAAAATAAAAGGGCATGAACAGCCAAAACAGCTAACGAGAAGGACAGTGACATCCCTTCAAACCTTGAACCACCACCTAAATATTGCGTTAAATTTAGATTCACAAAAATTAAATATTTTGCCCATGCATACTTTTCAGGGTTAAATAACAACATCCATATGTTCGACGTCATATACAGAAACATCGCCAAACCAATCGCAATCCCACTAGAGCGGAACACTGTGGACAACATAAAAGCAAAAGTTAAAATTACAAATAATGTAATCAACCCATAACCAAATTCCTTTGTCATATTAGCAAACATAAGATCTGCCTGCGCCCCACCTGTTGTCTTAAACAAGGTAAAGGAGATCACTCCTGCTGCAAGCAGAAAAACTAACGTAAAGCCAATTGTAAATAGTAACGCTGCAACTAGCTTGGATGCTAATATTTTATAGCGTGAGGATGGACGGATTAATAACAGCTTGATCGTTCCCCATGTAAATTCACTTGCTACAATTTCTGCGATAATGACAATCGAAAAAATATTAACTAGAAAAACCATTGAAAGCAGGTTATTCATCATTACCACAGCAGTCATATCTGAGGTTGAGGGCTCAAGCTTACTTACGATACCAAAAATAAAAACTAAAGCAATCGTTAAGCCAATCATAATCCATGTACGTGGACGACGATACATTTTCATATTTTCGTTTTGAACTAATCTTACAAAGCTATTCAATATGCCCACCTCCAGTCAACTCAAGGAATTGATCCTCAAGTGAGGTAACCTTCGTATAAATGCTATATACCAAAATACCTGCCATTACAAGCTTCGCATTGATCGTCGCGATTTGCTCTCGATCCGCAGAAACAATGAAGGTATTGCCCTCATCGTGACCTTCACCAACAATCTCTACCGCCCGCTTCGCATCATTAACTTCAAAAGCAACCTGATGTGCAGTGAGTAGTGAATCACTATCCTTTAACGTTCTCACATCGACTAAACGCCCACTCTGAATAACCGCTACGGAATCACACATCAATTCCATCTCAGACAACAAATGGCTAGATACGAATACTGTAATCCCTTCTTCTCGCGCAAGCAGTCGTAAATAGTCTCGTAGCTCGCGAATCCCTTGTGGATCTAAGCCATTGGTGGGCTCGTCCAAAATTAAGAGGCGTGGACGGTGTAAAATGGCTTGTGCAACACCAAGCCGTTGTCTCATCCCCAGAGAATACGTCTTAACCTTATCGTGAATTCTTGCCCCCAAGCCTACTAGTGCGATAGCCTCTTCAATGCGTTCCTCAGTAACGCCAGAAGACATCCGTGCATAATGAAATAAATTTTGATATCCGGTCAAAAATTTATACATTTCTGGATTTTCCACAATTGCCCCTACATGAGCGATCGCTTGCTCATAATGCGATTTTATACTTTGATCTTGAATCAAAATATCGCCTTGGGTTAATGACATCAGCCCAACCATCATCCGAATCGTTGTTGTTTTCCCCGAGCCATTAGGTCCAAGGAAACCAAAGACTTGTCCTGCTGGAATGTCTAAGGTCAAATTATCAATAATCTTTTTTTTGCCAATTTGCTTCGTGACGCCCTTAAGTTGAACGACGGGTTCCCCTGTCATTAGTGCATACACTCCCTTTTTTGAACATGTCTAGTTAAGTAACTCTTTACACTTCACTTGAGTAAAATGTATATTTACAGTTTACCATATTAAAACGGCAACAAAAAATTCACCGCTAATCACTGGAAGAGGGATTAACGATGAATCTTTAGCAATTTCATTATATTTGCATTACAAATTGTTAAACCTACGAACTTAGCTTATATAGCAGCAGCTCAGCAAAATGAATGGAACGCTCTGCTGCAAACCATAAATTATTGTCAAAGCTGTCCGCTGACTCTTGACCATGTCCAACGATGTCCGACACCGCCTTCACTGCGATAACAGGGATACCATACTGATCTGCGGCTTGAACAATCGCAAGCCCCTCCATGTCAGATACTTTTGTAGCTGGGAAGTTTCGATAAATGTCAGCGACCTTCTCATCATCACTCATGAACGAATCTAGTGTTAATGCAAGACCAAAATCTACAACATAGTTAATCTCATTTTTCGACTGATCATAAATCGAGCGTACTTCATTTAGTCTATCAGCATCGATAACATACCCTGATGGCATTTGTGGCACCTGTCCACGTTCATAACCAAAGCAGGTCGCATCCACATCCCCATACGTATAGGAGGTTGGAATTACAACATCACCAACCTGGAGCTGAGTATCAAACGCACCTGCTGAACCACTATTGATGAGCAGGTCTGGCTGATAACGTTCAATCACGATCGTAGCCGCAACCGCAGCATTCACCTTGCCAATTCCACTTTCAACAAGGATAAGCTCATGCTGATTAAGACCGTCCAATTGCACTTCTTCAATGATCGTTTTCCCAATCACCGTTTTTTTCAAAATTGTTGCTTTTTTACGTAAAGGCGCAATTTCCTCTTCCATTGCACAAATGAGGGCGATTTTCATATGAAACCTTCCTCCTATTGCTCTAAGTAAGAGATGGGTTTATTCACAGCGACCTTTGTTCCCCCAAACTCAGCTTCAATATATTTTTGCGTATCCTCACTGTGGTAAAGCTCACCTAGCTTTAAAATACCAGGATCATTTTTCTTATCCTCAGTTGTTACTAATACATTGATATTATTACGCGTATCCTCGGAAATTTGCTCATGGAACAAGGAGTCCTTTAATACATTAAGTCCACCCTCAAGCGCAATTGTGTTACCGATTAATACTAAATCAACGTCTTGAATGACACGTGGTCCTGTTGTATCATCAATAAGCTCAAATTTTAGATTTTTAGGATTTTCTGTAATATCATTTACTGTTCCAGTCGCAGCGTTAAAGTCAGACTTTAGCTTAATAAGACCTGATGCTTGTAATAGATTAAGTCCTCTTGCAGTGTTCGCAGGATTATCCGCCAATGCAACTAATGCACCCTCAGGAACATCTTTAATATCCTTCACCTTTTGAGAATAAATTCCCATTGGCTCTAAATAAGTTGTAGCTACTGCGGTAAGATTTGCTTTACTATCTTTGTTGTAGCTAACAAGATATGCCCAGGATTGAAAGGCATTCACATCTACTTCGCCTTCTTTTGTTGCATTGTTTGTTTCCACACCGCCTTCAATTTCCTTAACCTCGATTTGCAGGTTCGCATCCTTTGCCCCTTGAGACGCCGCGATGTGCTTCCAAATCTGTGCATCAGACCCCATAGAGCCAATGACGATTTTTTGGGCTCCAGATGAAGTTTTGTTGCTGCTAGCGTCTTTGCTGCCGCATCCTGCTACAATTAATAGTACACTTAACGCTAAAATTCCAATTAACTTCTTCTTCATCTTTTTGCCCCCTAAAATGTTAATTCATCGTCATGCCGCCTGTTACATTAATCGCTTGCCCAGTCATATACGAAGATAATGGACTCGCTAAAAATAAAACAACATTGGCTACATCACTCACTTCTGCAGTTCGACCAAGAGGAATTTGTGAGCAATCCTCTTCATATATTTCTTGTGCCGTCATCCCACGAATTACGCCACCCTCCACACGCTCTCGGTGCTTCATGGGTGTCTCGACGATGCCTGGACACACTGCATTCACCAATACATTATGCTTAGCTAGTTCTACACCCATTACTTTAGTTAGTCCTAACACCGCATGCTTAGAGGCACAATAACCTCCCATTGCTCTGTATCCATTTTTGCCTGCTTGTGACGCAATTTGAATAATACGTCCTGCCTTGTTGCCTCTTACCATAGCTTCTGCAAATAACTTAGAAATCCAATATAGACCTGTAGAGTTAATTGCAAATACCTTATTCCAATCCTCTAGCTTACTATCAATCACATAATCCATCGTGGAAATTCCAGCACAGTTCACGACCACATCAGGAATACCGGCTTGTTGCTGTACGACTTCAAAAAAGCGATTGATATCCTCTGAGCTCGCGATATTTAAATGTGCTTCAATTAAATGAGAATCAACACTATGATACGTCTCTGGATAAGCTATATCAGCAGAAATCACTGTTGCCCCGCTCGTTAGAAACAACTCAACAATGCCTGCGCCAATCCCTGATTTTCCGCCAGTAACAACAACTGTCTGTCCCGATAGATCAATCGTAATCATAATCTCTTATAGCACTCGCTCAAATGGATCTCTACTAATTCCTGCTTCCAGTACAAGCTTTGCATATTCTTTTGCCGAGAATAAGGAATGATCTTTATAGTTACCACACTCAAGTGCAGAAACCGCTGGAACATCCGTAGTTTCTAATACTTTACGTAATGTTTTTTCTAATGCTGTCGCAACCTCTTCTGGGGAATGCTCATTCCACAAAATCATATAAAAACCAGTTCTACAGCCCATTGGAGAAATATCAATAATGCCCTGAAGCTCGTCTCTTAAATATGTTGCTAGTAAATGCTCTAACGTATGAAGTGCAGCTGTTGGAATTGCATCTTTGTTAGGTTGTAAAAATCTTAAATCGTATTTTTGAACCGTGCTTCCTTTTTCATCATGCTCCACACCTGCTGCTCTTACATAAGGTGCCTTTACGATATTGTGATCTAATTGAAAGCTTTCTACTTTTGCCATGATTGATGTCCTCTTTTCAATAGTTTTTTGATATAGATTAGGGCTCAAGAAAATCAGCGTTGCTGTGGAAGAGGTGCCGCTTCACTCCAAAGGGTTGTTACGCTAACTACCACTCTTCCATTTTACTACTGATTTTAAGTTTGACCCTTAATTATACTGCTTATTGTAAGGTGAAGCATAGATTTATGCAAAACGCCTTTTAATAGAGTGGCGTTTTGTACTCATTAAAGTTTGCTTATTACCAATTTATCTAGAATCTTAATGCGTAGATTTTTTGGTAAAGTAATCGCCAATAAATTGGCAAATAAATACGAGAATTAGAATTAAGATCGTAGCAACGATTGTAATGTCGCTCTGGAATCGGTTATAGCCTTTGTTAATCGCTAGGCTACCAAGTCCTCCTGAACCAATTGCACCTGCCATGGTTGTTAAACCAATTAGGTTAATAACAGTGACAGAGGAGGCACGGATAATGCCCGTTAGTCCTTCTTTTAGGTACACTCTAAAAATAATTTCAATTGGCCCTGAGCCCATCGATTGTGCCGCCTCAATAATACCAGGATCAACCTCAAGTAATGCATTTTGAATTTGTCTGGCGTAAAAGGGAACGATTCCAATGACTAATGGGACAATCGCTGCGTTCATCCCGATAGAGGTGCCAGTAATAAGCCTTGTTAATGGAACAACTGCCGCAATCAAAATAATAAAAGGAATGGATCTAAACAAATTAATGATTTTCCCTAAAATGCTATATAACCATTTGTTTTCGAGTATCCCGCCTTCATCAATTACTACCATAATAACGCCTAGCAAAATGCCAAATATAGCAGAAAACAATGAGGTCGCAGCAACCATATACAACGTTTCATACGTACTGCTAATGATGTCATCCTTTAGGTCAAAGACATTTGGGAAATATTGCTGAAAAAACTCTATCATACTAACGCACCTACCTTGCTTTGCTGCTGCAAACCGGGAATATTAATGTATTCAATGGATACTTGGTTTACATTTAAATAGTGGATGGCTTCCTCTAATTTTGTTCCGTCACCTGAAAACACAACGATAAGCTGGCCAATTGCTGTCTGCTGGAGTACCTCCACATTTCCAAATAAAATGTTTGTAGATACGCCATACTTTGCAGAGATTTCGGAGATGATAGGTTGGCTTGTGTTGTCCCCAACAAATGAGATTTTACACAAAATATCATGTGGTCCTAGCTTTGTAAGCGAAGGGTGCGCCTTAATTTTGTCGATCATTTGATCGATGTGTGTCGCAGTATTAATAAAATCCTTCGTTAAGCTGTTTTGTGGATTGCTGAAGATCGATACGATATCACCTTGCTCTACAACCTCTCCCGCTTCCATCACCGCAACTCGATTACAAATCTCCTTCACCACCTGCATCTCATGGGTAATAATGACAATTGTTAAACCTAGCTTTTTATTTAAAGCTTTGAGTAGCTCCAAAATCGATTGTGTTGTTTTGGGGTCAAGTGCACTTGTCGCCTCGTCACACAGTAAAATTTCAGGATCATTAGCTAACGCTCTTGCAATCGCCACACGTTGCTTTTGTCCGCCAGATAGCTGTGAAGGATATGCCGCTAGTTTATCTGACAAGCCTACTAGCTCTAGTAACTCCCTAACCTTAACATCTCTTTCCTTCTTTGAAAGCTTCGAGCTTTTAAGCGGATAATCTACGTTATCATAAATCGTACGTGATGCCATCAAATTAAAATGCTGAAAAATCATCCCGATTTTTTTTCTTGCTGTTCGAAGCTGCTTTGCATTTAGCGATAATAAATCTTGCCCATTCACAATCACTTTTCCCGAAGAAGGTCGTTGCAACAAATTAATAATGCGGACGAGTGTGCTTTTCCCAGCCCCACTATAGCCTACAATACCAAATATATCGCCGGCCTCAACCTGTAAGTCAACGTTCCTTACCGCGACAACAGACTGAGCTTTACTCTGAAATGTAACATTAATATTTGATAACGAAATCATGCTGCTCAACCTTCCTTTTTTTCTTTCCGTAATTATACATTGGTTTACTCGGAATTGCTACAGTATTTTTATGTAATTTTTATTAAATTATAATAGTGCTTGATTATTATTCATACATTTATTCGTATATTTATAATTTTAATCATAGTTAATCAAGCACTAAATCCTTCTACACAGCATAAATAACCACTCTTTTAAAAAAGCCTTACCTGCTTGTATTTAATACAGTGGTCAATTTAACGAGGAGGTAATAGCGATATAAACTCGGCTAATGCTTCCTTCCATGGTCGAGGTGTATTGAATCCATTTAAACGTAATGACATATGATCAAATACGGAATAGGATGGCCTTGCAGCTGGGCGTGGAAATTGCTCTGTAGACACTGGATTTGCCAATGTACCACTCTTTGTTAACTCAAAAATAGCTGAAGCAAACTCATGCCATGAACAAGATCCTGAATTAGACACATGATAAATTCCGTATTTTGAAGTTTTTATTAAATCAATAATTGTCGCTGCTAGATCCATTGTATAGGTAGGACAACCAATCTGATCATCGACGACTGAAACTTCTTCATGCTTCGCAGCTAGAGATAACATCGTTTTTACAAAGTTTTTGCCATGTTGTCCATAAACCCAAGATGTACGAACAATAAAATATTGAGAATGTAGTTCCTTTACAAAGGATTCTCCTGCCAGCTTAGAGGCCCCATACACATTAATAGGTGACACGGTATGAAACTCATTTCTCGGTTGCTTCCCTTGCCCACTAAACACATAATCAGTACTAATATAGACAAGCTTGGCACGAAGCTGCTCTGCGACCACCGCTACATTGCGTGTACCATACGCATTGATAAGAAAAGCGGCCTCACGATCATGTTCTGCGGCATCTACCTCAGTATACGCCGCAGTATGGATGACAATATGTGGCTTTATACAGTGCATCACCTCATGACACCGATCAAAACTTGTAATATCCATTTCTTCCCGATCTACCGGAAAAACCTCATACCCTGCTTGCTTAAGTAGCTCTACTACGTCCTTGCCTAATTGCCCCTTGCCCCCCGTTACCATCACACGTTGCCTTGAAGCATGTTCCACTGGTTTCCCCCCTTAATATTTAAAAGCCAACAAAAGTGAATCTCGAATACCCACACTAAAGCAGGCAGGCTGAAAAATCCTGTCTATCGATATAATGCCTATCCTTATAACCGAAAACGAAACTCCGCATCACGTAAATAAGGGTGACTTCGATCCTTATCAGACAACGTGACCTCCTTTTCAGGCCAATCAATATCAAGCTCAGGGTCATTCCATGCAATTCCTCGATCGTGCTTACTCGAATACAAGCTATCCACCTTGTAGGCAACCTCTGTATCTGGAACTAAGGTACAAAAACCATGAGCAAATCCCTTGGGAATAAGCAGCTGACGTGCGTTATGTTCGGTCAAAATAATACCGTACCACTGCTTAAACGTTGGCGAGTCCTGACGTAAATCTACTGCAACATCATAAATTGCCCCTTTTAAGACACGTACAAGCTTACTTTGTGCCTTTGGTGCAAGCTGATAATGTAAGCCTCTAATCGTCCCTGTCTCACGAGAATATGAATGATTATCCTGTACAAATTGATAACTTAAGCCTAATGCTTCAAATTGTGCCTGATTATACGTTTCCATAAAAAAACCTCGATCATCCTTGAACACCTTTCCCTCAATGACGATCAAGCCAGGTAATGTCGTTGCAATTGCCTTCATGTTGTTTCCTCCTTATTCGCTCACTGCTACTATTATATTCAGCGGGCAAAGCGGGAGTGCTTAGCGCAATTCAATTTCATTAAAACAACAAAAAAAGGAAGATGATATTGTTGCTAATCATCTTCCTTCTTAAATTAATACTATATTATTTACTATGCTAACTACCTATAAAAAATACTAAATATAATTTCTAATTTTTAATGCATATTCCCCTGCTGTGCTTGCTTATTTCCTACCACAACACGCTTAATAAATAATGAAATTACAAAGCCAATAATACAGAGCACAAGCGCAAAAATAAATGCATTTTGTACCCCATGCGTGAAGCTGTTCAGTTTATTCACTAGGCTTTCTGGATCGCTCACATCTTTTAAGAAGCTGATTTGACTTGCCGCAAGAATACTCACAGCAACCGCCGTCCCAATTGCGCCAGATACCTGTTGCAAGGTATTCATAATCGCTGTCCCGTGTGGATAATATTCAGGTGGAAGCTGATTTAATCCATTCGTTTGAGCAGGCATCATAATCATAGAAATACCAATCATCATAAAAATATGCATCGTAATAATGGTACCCAATGAGGTTGTTGGTGTTATCCCTGTGTACATATATAAAACGAGAGCTACAAGCAGCAGTCCGATTTTAACTAACCACTTTGGTCCAAATTTATCAAATAGTCGTCCCATAATCGGAGACAATAAGCCATTTAATAAACTTCCTGGAAGCAAAACTAATCCTGCAGTTAATGCCGTAACCGCCATACCACGCTGGAGATACATTGGCAAAATGAGCATCGATGATAACATCATCATCATACAAATAAAAATGAGGATTAAACCAATCGTAAACATCGGATACTTAAATACACGCAAATCCATCATCGGTTGCTTCATTTTAAGCTGTCTAATGCTAAATAATAACAAAGAAACAATCCCCATGGCTAGCGAAATCATAACAGTTGGACTAGACCAACCTCCGGCTCCTTCACCATGGCCTCCCGCACTACTAAAGCCATAAACAACGCCTCCGAAACCAAGCGTGGATAACACAATCGAGAAAATATCAATCTTAGGCTTGGTCAATTTTGAAATATTCGGAAGGAACATCAATCCAAATATAAGTGAAATAATAAAAAACGGTAATGAGATCCAAAAAATCCAATGCCAGCTTAGATTCGCTAAAATTAAACCTGAAATGCTTGGCCCACTTGCTGGCGCAAACATGATGACAAGCCCAATTAAGCCCATCGCTGAACCACGTTTTTCAACTGGAAAAATAATTAGAATCGTGTTAAACATCAGTGGAAGCAACAAAGCAGTTCCTACCGCCTGTAAAACACGTGCTACAAGCAAAAACTCAAAGGTAGGGGCAAGCGCCGCTACGATTGTACCTGCGATCGAAAAAATCAAGGATGTCGTAAATAACTGTCTTGTTGTAAACCACTGTAACAAAAACCCTGAGACTGGAACAAGAATCCCTAATACAAGCAAATATCCTGTTGTTAACCATTGTATCGTCGTTTCGCCTACCTGAAGTATTTCCATTAGCGGTGTTAATGCTACATTTAATGCTGTTTCACCAAATAAACCGATAAAACCACTTAACAGCATCGCAAACAATATCGGTACTGCTTTATATTTCGTTCTTTCTGTCTGGCCCGTTGCAGAACCAGCTTTCATGGTCGTCTCCAAAATCCCATCCTCCTAAACTAGTCAAGCACTCTGTCTGTGTGTAATTAATACAATAGGTCTATACAATTAGAACAGCTTTCGCCTTTAGATGTCAATATTAAAAGTTTAACATTTAAAATTTTAATATTAGCTTAGACCCAAATTAGTGCTTGCTAACTTCCGAGGAAAACAGCTACGTTAAGGGTGGCTTCGCCCCCTGTTACAGCCTGATTTTTTAAATTAAATAATTATTGCTATTTTTGCATCCTCTCAACCACTAATTTCTAAGTTGAGCCTTAGTAGTAGCATAATAATTAAAAGCCTCACTTTTGATTTAAGCCAAAAGTGAGGCCAAAAAAATTAGATTAGTTCAGCAAATTTCAGAATGCGTTGCATTAATGCTGCTGTTTCCGCTCGTGTTACCGCATTACGCGCGTGAAGTCTACCCGTAGTATCGCCAGCCATAATGCCCTTTTCCACTAAATAACTTACGTTCATTTGTGCCCATTCAGAAACCTGATTAGCATCTTTATATGCACTTAGTGTATTGATATCTGTTATAGATGCATCAATTTTAGCTAATTTAATCGCACGAGCTAAAATAGCAGTCGCTTCTTGACGGCTAATGTGCTGAGAGGGTTTAAATGAACCATCATTGTAGCCCTTTAACAACCCATAGGCTGATGCTGTATTTACATACTCCGAATACCAGGCATCACTCGCTACATCTTCAAAGCCTTGTCCTTTTGCTGTCTCATCCTGCAATCCAAATGCACGAACAGCGATCGCAGCAAACTCCGCACGCGTAATCTCACGGTTTGGATCAAAGGTTTTCTCCGTCACACCTTCTACAACTAATCGAGAAGCCATTTCATCAATAATGTCCTTACCCCAATGATTTGCTGTATCTGCAAAGGTCTCTTCATTCCATATTAAAGCAAACGTACCCTCGCTTACTAAGCTGTTTATTTTTGCAAAGTATTGTCCTTCCAATTTTACAACTTGTGTAGGGACATGCATAAAGGATTTTTGAGATTGATCATAAATAATCCCCGTCGTAATTTTATTTGGATCATATCCTTCAGGCAATGCAATTAAACGTACTGCGTACTGGTCAAAATTAGGGACTTTCTTCTCTACCCCATTCATGCTGGAGGATACACCAAAGTTTACTGCTGAACCAATAACACTGTAGCCATCTTTAGTAGCGATGCTCTTCACATTTTGCATTACACTGTCTGACGCTTTAGACACCGTTACCTTATATTGAAGCTCTTTTAAGCTTTGCTCTTCATTATTTCCAGTTGTGAGCTGACTAACGCCGAGCTGTTTTACTGGTAATACATAACGTCCTAATTTCGTTTTAAGTTCAACTGAACCTTCTTTTTCATCTAACCATTTCGCAAGAGGACCTGGAATTTCAGTCACAGTTTGATCAACGTCTTCATTAGAATCGATATCTAACGATTTACGATTCGATTTGTTAAGTGTATCTTTTGCCTTATCCACATCCAATTTGATCGTTGTTTCCTTCTTACCATCCTTCTCTTGCTTCACTACCGTCCCTATTGATTCACCACTAACAGGGTCTTTTAAGTTATCACCTTTATTGACAGGCTGAGGTGTCCCTTGATTTGTTCCTTGGTTGCTACCTGTACCTCCACCGGAACCATTACTACCATTACCGCCGGATTCACCTGAGCCATTACCACCATTACCACCTGATGATCCACCAGGTCCTTCTCCATTACCACCAGAATTGGCACTATCTTTTACAGTAACCTCAATCATGATAGTAATATCCCTATAGCTGACTTTAATTTTTACTGTTCCAGCTGCCTTAGCTGTAATTAGCCCATTATGATCAACGGTTGCTATACTTTCATCTAAAGAAGTAAATACCAAGTCGTCTGTTAATGGCAAATAAGTGTCATCATCGTATACAGCTTTAATTACCGTTTGTTGTGTCTTTCCTTTTTCAAGCGTGTACTTATTGCTTTCTGAAGCTATATTAATAAGTACAGGCGCAACATTGCTCACCTTAACCGAGATTTCAACAGACACCGTTTTATATAAAACAGTAATCACTGTATCTCCCTCAGTATGCGCGGTTACTAGTCCATGCTCATCTACTGAAGCAATCTCGGAATCTGCTGAGCTAAAGGTTAAATCCTCTGTCACCACATCACGCGAATCATCTTCCTCATTTAAAACTTCTACTACAGTTTGATGCGTTCCGCCTACTCTAAGGCTATAGTTTGTACTATCCACATAAATTGGAGGATGCTCTAGCGTATGAAAGCTACCTTCATTTGAAGCATAGGTCACACCATAGAAATCAGTGGCATACGCTCTGTACGAATATGTGGTGTTGGGCATTAAATTATTAGCTTTTGCTGTAAATGTGCCAATGCCACTATTTTGACTTGCATATTTTACAGTTACATTAGTAGTAAGATTTTTAACCTCGATTCCTTGCTCAATCACTGGTTTTTTACCTGATACCACCAACTCACCATTCAGTTCAGCAACTGTTGAACCTTCAGATTTTACAGACCCTGTTGTCACAATCGGCGACGACTGTAGTGTCCATGTTTCATTAATGATTGGACTTCCTGATGAGCCGCCATAACCACCAAATGAAACAACCTGATCGTTTCTCTCATCGTAGACCATTCCGATATGTCCACGATTGTTCGTTACAATATTTTGCTGAGTCCAATTACTTCCATCCCAAAACCAAGTATCTCTAAGCTGCACATTGCCAGCACCATCTCCACCAAAGAGAATAATGTGTGCCCCATCATACGATAAACCATACCCCAAACGTGCAGGTGGAGTATTTGCAGTAGCATGTTGTGTCCAATCAGTTCCATCCCATGTCCAAGTATCACTTAGAAATTGACCGTTCCCATTTCCACCAAACAATACAACATTTTGATTTATTGGATCATAAGACATTTGTCCAAATGCACGTGCTGAAGGAGAATGTGCTGGATTTTTTTTAACCCAAGTATGATTTGCTCCGTCCCATACCCATGTGTCATTTAAGGTGTGCCATTCCTCTTCATTTGAAGTGCCCCCACCAAAAAGGACAACATTACTATTTTTATAATCATAAGACATAAATGGTATACCACGTGGTGGTGGGCTAATGAACGGATCTTGTTGCTCCCAATCCATCGTCTCCCAATTCCATAGCCAAGTATCGCCAAGTGAAATACCTACACCATCTCCACCAAACATAACAATACGCTGTGTAGCTTGGTCATATGCCATTCCACCACCACTACGAGGGGCTGGTAAATGACGAGTATCCACAGTACTCCAGTTACTACCGTCCCATATCCATGTATCATTTAACCGAATCTGATTTCCACCGACATAGCCACCAAACAGTAGTGTTTTGCCTTCCTTTTGGTCATATGCCATTAAGGGAGCTGTACGTTGACTTGGAGCATTTTGAGGAAAACGTTGATTCCAAGTGTAATTTTCTCCACTTCCAGATGTTTCTTGATCTGGTTCTATTGCTCCTACTAGTCCAGCATTTAAAGGTAATACAATTAATACACTCAAAAACAATACTATCATTTTAAAGCTAAGCTTCTTCTGCAACGGTCACAACCTCCATGATGTGAATATTAGTATAGAATATTAGTATATTAGTTCTAACGTAGCAGAAGAGGATACAACATTTTCTCAACATTTGAGTAGCAAAATTTAATATGTTGTTCCACTGACTAACCAAAATGGTAAATTCTAATGTATAATAATGACAGTGATGTGTAAAATACAATCCCAAATCCCATCCAATCACAAAATTCATCTGAGGTGCTTTATGCTAATTTCAGTATTTAACTATATTAAAAGTATTTTCTTTCACCCTCTGACGCAAACTATACTTCGAATATTCAGTTTTTTGTCGATGGTTACTACGATTGTAACAATAGGTGGTCTTGTATTTTACACTATTGGGTATTCTTTTCTATACGGATATTACTTTTCAGGTTCTATGGACTCTAGTATAAGCTTAATAGATCTTCTCATTAATAATATTCCTTTTCCTACTTACTCTGTGATTATAACTAGCATTGCGTTTACACTAGCTATCATTTTATTTATTTTTATTCTTTATAGTTTAAACCTTGGGATCAAACAGTTAATGCGTAAGGGAGAACGAGAAAACGGAATAGTACGTGTACTTGTAACCTTAATTGGATCATTTATATTTCACATGGGATTAACAACATTTTTTGTTGGGGATTTTTCCTCTCCATCTAATACTTTCATTAAGTTTAGTTTTATTTGGATTGGACCTTTTCTTCTTGCTATATCTATTTACTTCTTCACTCGTTATATGAAAGGAATATTTTCAACCTTATCTGGTTTTCTTTATGGAATAATAGGAATGGCCTTCTTAACCGTGTTTGTGGATAATCCACCAGAATTGTCAATCTTATTAATTTTTATAGTAGCACTTGTTTTAAGTTATTTTGAACACCTAATAAGGTTTTTCTGGTATAGGTCTATCCTATTTTTTCCAGCTATCTTTATTTTATTTTTGGTTTTCTTGCAGTTTATACCCTCTTGGAAACCAAGCCGTATCATTATCTTTAGTATAACAATTGTTATTTCAATAGTTTTAGGTTGTTTTATTGGTAGAAAGAAACATACAACCTCAAACGATTTAAAGCAAATACAAATAAAAAATAAGACCAATCAACCGAAATTTGGATCATTAGCTATTCTACTCACGATTGTCTTTCTGTCTTTTCTAGCCACAACTATACCTTTCTTGGCACAAAAAACAGGAATCTATTTTCGAGAGTCAACTCCGAGCAAAACTCGCCAGACCATTGTTTACGATAACAATAACTCTATTGATAATGCTACATTAGTAGCTGAAAGAGAAAATCTTTATTACATCTCGAGCGAAGATTGGAATTTAATAATACTGAAAACAGAATTCCTCAAGGTTGAGGAAACTCTTTCTTCCCATTTTCCACAAAATAATCTACCGCAGCCTGCTCAATAGCTAGCCCTTTCGTATAACGCTCCATAAATAAAGAAAAACCATCTACATCAATCGGATTAGGACAAACCTCTTGTCCTTCTCCATGCTTAAATACCTTATTGGTAAGGTAATACGCTAAGCCCTTATGCCTTTCCTTATTAACCATAAAGGAGGCCAATATTGCTATTCCCCATGCGCCACCCTCACCAGCGGTAGACATCACCGATACAGGAACATTTAGTGCAGCAGCACATATTTTTTGACCTACTAAGGGTGTTTTGAACAATCCGCCATGCGCCAAAATACGATCAATGGTTACCTGCTCCTTCTGTGTCAAAATATCCATACCAAGTCTTAGTGCAGCAAATGCGCTAAACAGATGTACTCTTATAAAGTTAGCCAGATTAAAATGGCTTTCTGGAGACCTGACAAAGACTGGACGCCCCTGTGTAAATCCTGTAATGTTCTCACCTGAATAATAGCCATAGCTAAGCAACCCACCTGCATCTGCGTCCCCTTCTAACGCTTTGTTGAATAATACACTAAATATCTGATCTATATCAGTTTTAAGCCCCATTGCTTCATAAAAATCTCGGAACAAGCCTATCCAAGCATTAATATCACTGGAACAATTATTAGCTAGAACCATACTAACCGGGTTGCCCTCCGGTGTGGTCACAATATCAATCTCAGGGTACACTGTAGACAAATCCTTCTCCATTACAAACATCGCAAAAATCGAAGTACCTACAGAAATATTACCAGTACGCTTCTCCACACTATTCGTAGCCACCATCCCTGTTCCCGCATCACCTTCTGGAGGGCACATTGGAATACCTGCTTGTAGGGTGCCTGAAGGATCTAACAGGCGAGCACCCGCTTCACTAAGATAACCAGCATTCTCACCCGCAGTATACACTTTTGGTAAAATATCTTTAAGCTCCCATGGGTAACCTTTATCAGCAATCAAATCGGCAAACTGCGCGATCATTTGTTTATTAAATTGCTTAGTAGATTGATCGATTGGGAACATGCCTGAGGCATCTCCTACACCCAGAGCCTTATTGTCAGTCAACAACCAATGGATATAACCCGATAAAGTTGTAATATACGTGATGTTGGCGACATGCCCCTCCTCGTTTAAAATCGCTTGATATAAATGAGCAATACTCCAGCGTTGAGGAATTTTAAACTGGAATTTATCCGTTAATTGTGATGCAGCAGTATATGTGGTCGTATTTCGCCATGTACGAAATGGAACCAACAGCTCACCAGCTTGATTAAGTGCAATATAACCCTGCATCATAGCAGAACATCCGATCGAGCCAATTTTTTGCAATGGCAGACCATAATTATTTTCAACCTCTTGCTTTAGTTGATGATAAGTTGTCTGTAATCCGATAATGGCTTCATTTAGATCGTATGTCCAATAACCATCAATTAATTGATTTTCCCACTGATAGCTACTAGAAGCGATGGTTTCAAAATTTTGACCAAGTAGTACAGCCTTAATCCGTGTTGAGCCAAATTCGATGCCAAGTGAGGTTTCTCCCTTGATTATTGCTTCTTTTCTATGTTCATCCATAATGCATTGCTCCTCTCTCATTTTGAATATTTTCATACAAATAACAGTAATAAAGTACATATTATATTCATTCTAAATCATGTAATTCTGCTCAAACTACATATTCATTTTTATAAAAAATACAGCTTATTTTTCTCTTTTAAGGAAGTGAAAATAAGCTGTACTAGTATGATATATCTATATATGCAAGTCACATTGAATCTATTTTCATTTTAAGCATATCAATCATGAATCGGTAGCATTTTCCGTTTACCATCTCGAAAGATTGCCAGTTCCTTATAACCTGCTTTGATAGCAGCCATATGGGCTTCATCAAGCAGCATCCCGATATCGTCAGGAAAATGGGAATCAGAGGACAAGGTTAACGGAACATTATGCTCTGCAAGCACAGATAAGAAAAGTGGGCTTGGACAGCTCTCTGCAATAGGATAACGGTAAGCTAATCCTGTATTAATCTCAGTAATTACATCACATTGTTTCATCACTTCTGCAATGCTATGGTAATAAGGCAATAGCTCTCTCTCATCGTCAGGACGGAAGCCAAACACTTTGAGATTGTCTGGGTGGGCAATAATATGAAATAGTCCTGATTCACACGCTTGCCTAAGCAATTCATAATACTCCCCATACATCTGAACAGCATCTCTGCCTAAAAATTCATCTTTTGTTTTACGATTATCAAAACCCCATCCATCCATAAAATGAACCGAACCAATCACATAATCCCAATCATAGGCTGATAATATCTCACCTAATTCCGCCTCTCCACCTTGGAAAAAGTCAGCCTCGATGCCAAGCGCTAAGTCTGGACGTGTACGCTGAGCCTTTTTAATAAAGTTTACAAAGTCAGGTAATGAGACCACACAAACTTGGTCTAACCATTGCTGTTGTAGCTTACCTATAGGACTATCATCAAGCAGCATGTGCTTTTCATAATAGGGACGACATTCCCGAAAGCGATATAAATGATCGACAATGCCAAACTGCTTAATTCCTCGCTCCCGTCCTTTGATTAAATAACGATCTAACCACGCCTCGCTAAAGCAACCCTGCGCTATACGTTCAGAAAGATGTTGTGTCATTGCTTTCGCATAATGCTGTCCTAGTTCTTCATTCGGTTTAGGTTCTGTTGTTGCTAATGCCTGCAAAGTACGAGATAACCATTGTAATGAATATGGGCCTTCTTCTAGATGAAAATGGAAATCAACCTTCAATATATCTCAACTCCTCTTCACTCTTGATCTGAGCCTTTACTTAACAATGTTTGTAGGTGCTAGCCCTATTCCTTTTTTTCCGCCACAAATATAATCATTGCATCCTTATCATTAAATGCTGCTCGATTCCAGTGACTATATTCAGCCTGAATTTCAAACCCATGATTAACTAACAATTTGCGAATTTGTTCTGGTTCCGTAAACAAGCATAAAATATTTGCAGTGGTCTCAAAGTTTTGGAATTTTCGCACCGTCGTCCATTTCATAATATTACTTTGTGGATCAAATCGTTGTTCTCCCCCAACCTCAACGGGGTTACCCTCCACATCCTGAAACGTATGCCAATACTCATATTCACAATCTTTCAAATCATTTCCATCGGGATTCCGAGTCTCAAAAATAAATTTCCCACCTGCTTTAAGCAGCTTGTTCACATTTTGCAGTAATAAGTTTTGATCCTTTTCATTTAAAAAGGCTTGAAAAGCGTTGCCTGTTAAATATACAAAATCGTATAGGATGGTCGAGGTAAAGGTTATTGCATCACCAACAAAAAAGCGTGCATTGTCAACCTTGTTTTTTTGCTTGGCATATTCGATCATATTTGGCAATATGTCTGTCCCATCTATATTTACACCTTTTTCAGCAAGATATAATGTCGTTAAGCCTGTACCACAAGCTAGCTCAAGCACATGCTCGTGTCCCTTTGCCTCCTGTAGAAAGAATTCATACTTCTCCCATTCTCCACCAAACTCTGCATCATAGTTTTTGGGGTCAGTATATTCTTCCGCATTAAAAAAAGTCATAGGCTCCTCCCATCAATTACAATTATAGGTCCTTCAATAATTAAAATTATACCAATCTGTATACGCTAGTGCATGCTCCTTTATTTTTATAATTATTTTTTCCGTAGGCTTCATTAATCAGTGAATTCACTTTCAATCTACTTTCTTCACGATAGATCTCTGTATAGGTTTTGTTCGCAAATTATTGTTTTTCCTTAGCTTTAATACAAATCCCTCGAGTGCTGCTGCATTAACAAGCATCGTTCCTGCAAGAATAGTGACAATTCCTATTAGGGTCAATCCATTCACCGTCTCATTGTAAAATAACACGCCTACTCCAACAGCAATTGGTGGAGCAACATACAGCCATGTTGAAGGAAAGACAGGATCTGTTTTGGCCACAAGCCAATAAAACAAGCTGTGACCCACCATCGAACCAATCACAGTTAAGTATAATAATGATAATGAAAATGGGAGTGAAAATTGAGCTGCCAAGTCTAGCTTTTCCGTTGCCAGAGATAACATTAAAAGTAATAGACCACCGTACATCATTTGTGCCGCATTTAGTGCAATTGGGGACACTTCTGCTAGCTCGTTACTTACCTTTTTAGAAAGAACAGCGCCTACAGAGTAACTTATTTCACCTAAAAGAATAACGATGCAGCCTATAAACCAAAGTGTTGAAACCTTTAATGCTAAATTAGGTAAAACAAGCAGTAACACACCAGTTAACCCCAAAATACATCCAAACAACGAAACAGCAGATGCTTTTTGACGCAATATAAAGGTTTGAAGTAACAAAATCATTATTGGCCCTGTTGCCGATAGAACAGCAGCTAAGCCTGAGGATACATATTGCTCTCCCCAATAAAGCGCAGCAAATGTGCCGAAGGTCAACGTCGCACCTGTGAGCAACATTTCCTTTCGTAGCAATAGCTTAAAATCAGCCTTCCCCTTCCAAACCATCCACAAAAACAAAAGTGTTCCTGCAATAAAAAACCGTAATCCTGCTGAAAAGAAAGGCGGCGCCCCTGCATCTACCCCAATTTTAATCGCTAAGAAGGTCGTACCAAAGATGAGACAGACGAGACCATAAGCCAGCATAATCATATTCATTTCCCCTTTGAAATCCATAATGTAACCCTGTGAAATCTATATTTCAACCATTATAAAGGAGCATGAATAGAACAGATGGAATGGAACAGAACAGTTTAGCTAATATTACTGTATAATACCTTAATAAAGATGTACTAATCACGAGAAGTTAAAAGTGAAAATTTGTTAAAAAACCATTGGAAGACATAATAAGAATGATGTTCTATTCTTAAAAAAGGAGCTGGGCGTTATGGAGCTATCGTCACAAACTGAGCATAATCCACCATTGTATCAGCTTATATTTGAGCATATGCTAAAACGTTTGGAGCAAGGGGAATGGCAGGCACATGACAAGCTTCCATCCATCCGTCACTTAGCTGTAGAGCTTGAAGTTCACCGTTTGACGGTATTTCGGGCTTATAAAATGCTGTGCGAGACAGGCAAAGTGTATGTCAAAGATAAATCTGGTTACTATGTATCCCATATATCACCAGTAACCTCAGTTTCCCCAGTCAAGATTTTAACGGAGTTACCTTCTCAAATGGCTAATCTTCCTAATACTAATTTTACGATAAATTGTATGGCTACTAGCAACTTGCCTACCCACAGCTTTTCTGAAATCCAACGAATTCCCGCTACTTACCAGTTTTCTCAAGCATTAATTGATCCTGGCTTACTCCCTAACCTGTATCTATCAGACTATGTGAAAAAGGTGTTTGACCTCTACCCTAAGCTGATGGGAACCTATGCATCGGTGCAAGGGGATGAGGAATTGAGGGTAATGCTGAGCCAACATTTCCACGAGCAAATGGGAATACAGTTAACTGCGGAGGAAATGCTTATAACATCTGGTGCACAGCAAGCCATACATCTGCTTGCGGAAATGTTGGTTGGACCGATGGACGCAGTATTAATTGAAAGACCTACTTACAGCATTGCGATGGATGTCTTTAAAAGTCGTGGCGCTCGGTTACTACCCGTAGATATCACCGAAGAAGGATATGACCTTGAACAACTGGAGGCATTGATTCACAAATACAAGCCCCGCTTGTTTTATATGAATCCAACACATCAAAATCCAACTGGCTATACCGTTCCGTCATGGCAACGCAAACAACTCGTAGAGCTAGCTGAACGTTACAACTGCTTGTTAATTGAGGACGATGCTTTTCACGATATATATTTTGCTGAGGAACCCCCTTTGCCGTTATTTACTTATGATACGTTTGGCAAGGTTGTCTACATTAGAAGCTTTAGCAAATATGTTGCCCCAGGTCTGCGCATTTGTGCTGTCGCCTGTCGCAAACCGTTGATAGATTCGCTGGTCTCCGCTAAGTCATTAGTAGATAACGGAACACCCCTTTTGAACCAAAAAATCTTTCTTCATTATTACACCTCTCCTCGCCTGCAGCAGCATGTAGGTAAGCTCCGAATTGCCTTGCAAATTCATAAGGAGATTGTGGAAAAGAAATTTGCCGCGGCAGGTTGGCAATGGACATCACCGCAAGGTGGGCTCAACCTATGGGCGAAGTTGCCTGATGGGATAACGGCTCAAGACCTACTTCAAGTGGCGGTTGGACAGTCTATTTCATTTATGCCCGGCCCTCTGTTTGATCACTTAGGGAAGTTTGAATCATGGGTGCGGCTTAGCTATTCGTTTACGAATGAGACAGTGTTGCGTGAGGGCGTGGAGAAGTTGATTAGGTTGGTGGAGAGGCTTGGGGATGAAGGAGATAGTTTTATTTCATTTCATTAAGCTCCTTCGTTTATTTTTTTCTGAACACAAAAAAGCTCATTCCTACTCATGAAGCAAGTTAGAATGAGCTTTGAAATTTTATCAAGTCTTTAAATTCTTGGTGTTTGTTTTGTTAGTTGTATTGTAAAGCTTTGTCGTTGTATTTATACATCCATAAATGAGTTTAATCCATATAACTTTCAGCAATTTGAATATGACTATTTAAGTCCAAATCTGGGTATCTTTCATCTAACAAATATAATAGATCAATGAATTTTCTACTTTGCAAATTATACGCAACATCTTCAAATACTTCACTAAGTAACAAAAGTTCAGTTTTTGAACATTGATTAAAAAAAGCTAAAGTTAAATCCTCATCTTTACTTAAGAGTTCAATTAATTCTGTCCATTTTTGTTTAATCGAAGGATCGTTATCATCTAGCAACGCACGTGCTCCTAAAACTGCTCGCACTTTTTCATAAAACATAAAAGCTGACCTCCAATATTAATTAAGGTTGTAACATATTGTCTGGAAAAATTGTCCCTATTTCCCCATTTGTTTTAATTACACCAACACGCACCCCACTGTATTCACCAAAAATAGGTACTCCATCTGCTACAGTTCTAAGTTCAGGAATATTAGCTACATACTCACCCGCTCTACGTATTTTTTCTCTAGTCCAATCTTCAGGAAACCATGCTTGTCCTATACCAGTCCTCTTACCCTTTGTCTTATGACCCGGTACATTACCTACCCTAACTTCATTGGAATATGTCATTTCAATATTATATTCAATTCCGTGACTCTCAAGGAAATTTATATTATCTTGACCATGTCCACCACCACTCATTTTAGAAATATCTCCCGTTCTAGGGTTTATTGTAAACTCTCCCAAGTTTGCATGATCTAATGAGTTATTGCTTACTACAAGATTTTTTGTCCCCCATACAACACTTCCATCCCCATATTGCTCCTTAAAGTACTGATTCCACTCTTCTCCGGTTCTAGGTACCTTTGCTTCTTCAAAAACCTCACACCCTAATCGTGCCAACCCCAGCGGATCAACATATCTCACTGGATCACCATTCACATACGCATAGCGATTAAACGTCTGTCCTTCGGTTATGTTACCTCTAATGACATCCCGATTCAAAAACCGCTTCAGCTCTGGATGGTAATATCGTGCTCGCATATAGTATAGCCCATTGATATCATGCATGACACCATCTCTACCGTTATACTGAAACGGTTGCGATGTTGATCCCTCGAAATGCTCTACTTCGCCATAGGTTCCATAGGCATATCGGTCTGTGACCAAGCCGTGCTCATTCGTTAGGATGGTTGTGCTACCCCGAATATCGCTATGATAGCTTTGATACTTCCCTGTCCCTACATCTTCTCTACCTATTAACCCAAGTCCATATACGTAACGAGCAAGGACATTCCCTTCACCATCTAACTCCATTAATAATCGACTAAATCGACTTGAATCGTCCACAACATAGCGTGTGACTTTTCCACGCCAAATGCTTTCAATGCGTTCATTTCGCCAGTTATACCGATATTTCATACGGCCAGTTTGGATGAGGCGGTTACGAGCATCGTATTCATAAGCTGCCATTTTCTCGCCATCAGTAAAGTATAACAGGTTCCCATCGGCATCATGCTCTGTTGGGTAGTTGCCAATACGACGTAGGCGATTATCTGCGCTATAGCTGAATACAGACATTGAGTTAGACGAACCTTGACTTAATTCACCTAGTTTGTCGCCTAAGTTTGTTGCCTTTGATTCTATTACTCCTCTTGTTCCTTCAATTCCAAGTCCCGTCTCTGTGTCTACTTCCTTCTGCTCCGTCAGGTTCCCACCAAGATCATAATGATAATACGTAATTTTACCTTGGTTCGCTCCACTAACTAAGCGGCGAAGCTGATCATACGTATATTGCTTGTTTTGCTCTCGTACAATTTGACCCACTTCATTATACTCATATTTTAAGTCCTGGAGCATAATCCCCTGCGCAGTGACATCCTGTTGGCGAAGAAGCTGACCTAAGACATCATAGCTTCGGCGTTCGCGTGTCCCATTTGGACGGTGGGTCTCGATCACACGTCCATTGGCATCATACCGATACCGTGTTAATCTGCCTGCCCAATCCTTCACCTCCGTCAATTCCCCTGCTAAGTTATAGCGGTATTCCACCACTTTCCCATCCGGATATGTCAGATGTGTAAGGTTACCGACTTCATCATACGCATAGCCAATTCGCTTACCCCATACATCCCATTGCTCGATCAATCTACCTAAAGCATCATAGCTACGACGGATAGTCTGTGTGCGTTCTTTCCCCTGATCTTCAGTTTGGAGTGAAACCTCTTGCTTCTGCTTTGTTTTCCATGCTCCAACCTGGCCTGAAGTTAGGCTGACCGTTT
>NZ_JBCMOR010000011.1:0-63240 GCF_050461185.1 Paenibacillus turicensis | reverse complement strand
CACTGCCGATCATCCGGTGGTGTTTTTTTTTTGTGTGTTTACATCTAAAGTTATATATTTGCTTTTACCGAATATTTTTGGGGAAGTCGGTTTACACTGTTTAGTGATGAAGCTCTTGGCAAATAAAAAAATTATGCTATAATATGATTAAAGTCAAAGAAAGTCAAAGTCAGGCAGGCGGGTCCAAAAAGTTAAAGTATTGGAGGATGGATGATGCGTAATATCTCCGATGTTATTGAAAAATATCTAAAGAGTATTTTGCATGAGAGTCCTGAGGGAACCGTAGAAATTCAGCGAAATGATCTGGCTGACCAATTTTCATGTGTTCCATCCCAGATTAACTACGTCATTAGTACAAGGTTTACTTTGGAAAAGGGATATTTAGTGGAAAGTAAACGAGGTGGTGGTGGTTATATTAGAATTAGGAAGGTTGAGCTTCCTGGACCAACGACACTGCATACTCATTTACATCAGACCATTGGTGATGAAATTGGTCAGACAGCCGCAGAAGGCTTAATATATCAGCTTGTGGAAGCTCGCTTTTTGAGCAGGCGTGAGGCAGCATTAATGACTGCCGTAGTGTCCAGAGAAGTCCTGATGGTTAATTTACCCTATAGGGACCAGATTCGTGCCAGAATGATGAAGGCAATGCTAATCTCTTTATTAAATTAAAGAGCGAAGTCGAGGAGGGATTCTCTTATGTTATGTCAAGAATGTGGAAAACGGCCAGCAACACTGCATTTCACAAAGATTGTAAATGGTGAAAAAACAGAGTTTAGATTTTGTGAGGACTGTGCTCGTGAAAAAGGAGAAGTGATTCCTGGAACATCAGGTGGGTTTTCAATTCATAACCTCCTGTCGGGTTTTCTTGACTTTAATCCAAATGGGCTTGGACAAAAGAGCAGTCATTCCCACCCGCAAAATTTGCGTTGTGAAGCATGTGGTTTAACCTATGCTCAATTCAGTAAAATTGGTCGTTTTGGATGTAGCTCCTGTTATAAATATTTTAATAATCACTTAGATCCGCTGTTTAAACGAGTGCATGGGAATACTGTCCATGTTGGTAAAATACCTAAACGTGCTGGCAAGCATATTCAAACCAAGCGTAAAATTGAGGATTTGAGACAAACATTACAAAATCGCATCCAACAGGAAGAATTTGAGGAAGCAGCGGCAATTCGAGATCAAATCCGTGAGCTTGAGAAGAATATTTCGACGGAGCAGGAGGGATAAGTGATGACAAATATCAAGTTTACTGAGCAGCCTTTAAGTGAGTGGATGAGTCGTGAAGGTCATGAGTCAAATATCGTCATTAGCAGTAGAGTAAGAATTGCTCGTAATTTGTCTGATCATCCATTTCCGATGCTTGCTACTAACCAGCAATTAGAAAATATTTTGAACCAACTTCAAGACGTGTTGCAAGACTCCCGTGTTGAAGCTTATGGAAAATTATATCCTGTCCATTTAGATGAACTTGATGAGCTTGATAAAAGGGTACTTGTAGAAAAGCATTTAATTAGCCCTAATCTTGCTAATGATGCTAAGCATGGAGCCGTTTTTATTAGTGAGGATGAGAGCCTCAGTATTATGGTTAATGAAGAAGATCATCTAAGAATTCAATGTTTGTATCCTGGTTTTCAAATTCAAGAAGCATGGGATCGTGCATCTGAAATAGATGATGTGTTTGAGGATCATGTAAACTATGCCTTTGATGATCATCGTGGTTTCCTAACAAGCTGTCCAACAAATGTCGGAACTGGACTACGTGCATCAGTGATGATGCATTTACCAGCACTTGTTTTGACAGGGCAAATTAATCGTATTTTATCTGCAGTCTCCCAAGTTGGCTTAACGGTTCGTGGGATTTATGGAGAAGGCAGTGAAGCGATGGGAAACTTGTTTCAAATCTCAAATCAGATTACACTAGGACAAAACGAAGATGAGATCATTGAAAATTTATATGGTGTTGTCTTACAAATAATCGAGCATGAAAAGGCAGCTAGAGAATCTTTGCTAAATGAATCTCGCCTTCGGATGACCGATCGTGTGATGCGATCTTATGGTATATTATCACATGCAGCTATTATCGAATCGAAGGAGGCAGCTCAACGCCTATCTGATGTTCGGTTAGGTGTAGATCTTGGTTTAATTGATCACCTCAGTCCTAAGGTGCTTAATGAATTAAATGTGATGACCCAGCCGGGTTTTTTACAGAAGCTATATCATGAAAATATGGCACCTAGTGAACGAGATATGTATCGAGCAAAGCTGATTCGAGAAAAAATGAACAATTAAATAACTCTAACTTGAATTAAATTATAGTTGTATAGTTGCTTTAAGTGGGTTATTTACAATTGAGTGAACAATTATGGAGGTGTAGGAGTATGATGTTTGGAAGATTTACAGAACGTGCGCAAAAGGTGTTGGCTTTAGCTCAAGAGGAAGCAGTGAGACTAGGTCATAACAATATTGGTACTGAGCATATTTTGTTAGGACTTATTCGTGAAGGGGAAGGTATTGCGGCTAAGGCACTAACAGGTCTTGGGCTTGGACTTGAGAAAATTCAGGATGAGGTTGAAACGTTAATTGGACGTGGTCAAGAACAGCCTTCAAGTATCGCTTATACACCTCGTGCCAAAAAGGTAATTGAATTATCGATGGATGAAGCACGTAAGCTTGGTCACACTTATGTAGGTACTGAACATATTTTGCTTGGACTTATTCGTGAAGGCGAAGGCGTGGCAGCACGTGTACTAAATAACTTAGGTATTAGCTTAAATAAAGCGCGTCAACAAGTATTACAATTGCTTGGTAGCAGTGAAGTTATCTCTAGTCATCATGGGACACAAACCAATGTAAATACGCCTACGCTTGACAGTCTTGCTCGTGATTTGACCGTGTCTGCGAAGGAAGGGAATCTTGATCCTGTAATCGGCAGAAGTAAAGAAATTGAACGTGTAATTCAAGTGTTAAGTCGTCGTACTAAAAATAATCCAGTCCTTATCGGTGAGCCTGGAGTTGGTAAAACAGCAATTGCCGAAGGTTTAGCGCAAAAAATTATTAATAATGAAATACCTGAAACTTTACGTGATAAACGTGTAATGACACTAGATATGGGCTCTGTCGTTGCAGGTACTAAATATCGTGGTGAATTTGAAGATCGTTTGAAAAAAATTATGGATGAAATACGCCAAGCGGGTAACATCATTTTGTTCATTGATGAGCTGCATACGCTCATTGGTGCAGGTGGCGCGGAGGGGGCAATCGATGCCTCTAACATCTTGAAGCCTGCATTAGCACGTGGTGAATTACAATGTATTGGTGCAACAACTTTAGATGAGTATCGCAAATATATTGAGAAGGATGCTGCATTAGAGCGTCGTTTCCAGCCTATTACTGTAGATCAACCTTCTGTCGAAGAGGCGATTCAAATTTTACATGGTCTACGTGATCGCTATGAAGCACACCACCGTGTGAAAATTACGGATGAGGCGATTGAGCAGGCAGTAAAATTGTCTGATCGTTATATTACAGACCGTTTCTTGCCTGATAAAGCAATCGATCTTATTGACGAAGCAGGCTCTAAGGTAAGATTACATTCCTATACAGCACCACCTAATTTGAAAGAATTAGAAAGTCGCTTAGAAGATATCCGTAAGGAAAAGGATGCTGCGGTACAAAGCCAAGAATTTGAAAAGGCAGCAGCCCTTCGAGACACAGAACAAAAGATTCGTGAAGAATTAGATGTGACTAAAAACCAATGGAAAGAAAAACAAGGAAGAACAGATTCTGAGGTTACACCAGAGGACATTGCACATGTTGTGGCAATCTGGACTGGAATACCAGTTAACAAGCTTAAGGAAGAAGAAACAGAACGTTTGTTGAATATGGAAGGTATTTTACATGAACGTGTAATTGGTCAAGAGGAAGCAGTTAAGGCAGTGAGTCGTGCGATCCGTCGTGCTCGTGCTGGTCTCAAAGATCCTAAACGCCCAATGGGCTCCTTCATCTTCTTAGGTCCAACTGGGGTTGGTAAAACAGAGCTTGCTCGTGCACTTGCTGAAGCGATGTTTGGCGATGAAAATGCTGTTGTTCGTATCGATATGTCTGAATATATGGAGAAGCACTCTACAGCACGTTTAGTTGGAGCGCCTCCAGGATATGTTGGATATGAAGAGGGCGGCCAATTAACTGAAAAAGTACGCCGTAAACCGTATTCTGTTGTTCTTTTAGATGAAATTGAAAAAGCACATCCTGAAGTATTCAATATTTTATTGCAGGTGCTTGAAGATGGACGCTTAACAGATTCTAAGGGGCGTGTCGTTGACTTCCGTAACACATTAATTATTTTGACTTCCAATGTTGGGGCAGAAGCGATTAAACGTAACACACGTCTTGGTTTTACTGCCGTTAATGACACCAAAGGTGATTATGATGATATGAAGGGTAAGGTAATGGAAGAATTGAAGCGTAGCTTCCGTCCAGAGTTCCTTAACCGGATTGACGAAACGATCGTATTCCACTCCTTAGGTGAAACTCATATTGGGCAAATTGTTAGCTTGATGTCAGAAGAGCTTCGTAAACGTCTGCAAGAATACGATGTTGATTTCATTTTGACAGATAAAGCGAAGGCATTTCTTGCAAAAGAGGGCTTTGATCCAGCTTATGGTGCACGTCCCTTACGTCGTGCGATTCAGAAGCATATTGAAGACCGTTTATCTGAAGAATTACTCACAGGAACTGTGAAAAAAGGTGATTTACTCACGATTGATGAAGAGGACGGTAAATTATCTGTAGTCAAAACTGGGGAATACACTAAAAACGCTTAACATTTCATAGCATTTAGCCGTTAATAATAGGGATAGCATCTCGGAAAATTTTTCCGTTTGCTGTCCCTTTTGTTGTAAAGTAGGATGCATTTGTAAAAAACTTTACGTTAAATCTTAAACAATGGTACACTTTGATTGTTATTATATAAGTAAACTAAAAATGTCACATGTTGATAGACTTTATATGACAAATTTTGCTTATATGGCAAGGAGAGACAAATGGCAAAGCTAAAAGTGAAGTTTTTGTGCTCCGAGTGTGGATATGAATCGCCAAAATGGTATGGTAAATGCCCAGGGTGCGGAACTTGGAACTCGATGAATGAGGAGACAGAAAAAATAATTAAAACGAAAGGCTTTTCTCAAGGAATTTCCAAGAGTAAAGAAAAACCCCTTTCCATCATAAATATAGAGAGTGGCAAAGAACCTCGAATTCAAACAGGGATTGGAGAATTAAATCGGGTGCTTGGTGGTGGCGTTGTGCCAGGTTCACTTATTTTAGTTGGTGGAGATCCCGGTATTGGAAAGTCTACGCTCTTATTGCAAACCTCACATGAAATGGCAGCGACAGGACGTAAAGTATTATATATTTCTGGAGAGGAATCGGCTCGTCAGACTAAACTTCGGGCGGAGCGGTTAGGTGCATTATCCCCAGAGCTATACGTTTTATGTGAAAGCAGTATGGATGAGATCGAGGAAGCCATTGACCAACTACAACCTGACTTTTTAGTTATCGATTCTATTCAGACGGTTTATTTGTCAGAGGTTGCTAGCGCACCAGGAAGTGTGTCACAGGTTAGAGAATGTACAGCTCGTTTTATGCGAATTGCGAAAGGGCAAGGCATTGCAACTGTACTTGTGGGACATGTTACAAAAGAAGGTGCGATAGCAGGCCCACGACTTTTAGAACATATGGTGGATTGTGTGTTATATTTTGAAGGAGAACGTCATCATTCCTATCGCTTGCTCCGAGCGGTTAAAAACCGTTTTGGTTCAACAAATGAGATGGGGATTTTCGAAATGAATGAAGGTGGACTTGTAGAAGTTCCGAATCCTTCACAATTGTTCCTTTCTGAACGTCCTTTGGGCGTGGCAGGCTCCACGGTTGTGGCAAGCATGGAGGGAACCAGACCTATGCTTGTAGAACTACAGGCATTAATTGCTTCTACGCATTTCCCTTCACCACGAAGAATGGCGACCGGCGTAGATCATCATCGGATGGGCTTAATTATTGCGGTACTTGAAAAGAGGATGGGAATGTTCCTCCAAAATCAAGATGCTTATGTCAACCTCGCTGGTGGTGTGAAATTAGATGAACCCGCAGTTGATCTAGCTATAGCAGTTAGCATCGCTTCGAGCTTTCGGGATATTCCGACGAAGCCATATGACGTTATTTTTGGCGAAGTAGGATTAACTGGGGAGGTTAGAGCTGTTGCAAGAGCTGAGCAACGAGTGCGTGAGGCGGCTAAGCTTGGTTTTAAAAGAGTGATATTACCAGAAAAAAGTCTAAAGGGCTGGCAAGGTCCAAAGGATATACAATTAATAGGGATAAATACCGTTGCAGATGCGTTAGCTGTTGCGTTAGATTAGGGGGTTACTCATAGATGAAGGAAAGTAATCAATTAGAAAAAATGAATGATTTACTTAGGCTTGTAGCACCAGGTACTGCTTTTCGGGATGGACTAGAAAATGTGCTACGTGCTAAAACTGGAGGACTTATTGTTGTGGGTTATAGTCCTGAAGTGATGGAGGTCGTGGAAGGCGGATTTTCCATCAACTGCGATTTTTCACCCAATTACTTATACGAATTAGCTAAAATGGATGGTGGAATTATACTAAGTGAGGATTTAAAGCGGATTTTATATGCAAATGCGCAGCTTATTCCGGATTCCTCAATTGCTTCGTCTGAAACTGGAATTCGTCATAGAACAGCTGAACGTGTTGCTAAGCAAACAGGCAAGCTCGTCGTATCCATTTCCCAGCGTAGAAATATTATTACCTTGTATCAAGGATCAATCCGATATTCGCTTAAAGAAATTGGTGTTATTTTGACGAAGGCGAATCAAGCGATTCAGACGTTGGAGAAGTATAGAGCTGTTCTAAATCAAGCATTAACGAATTTAACTGCCTCTGAATTTGAGGAGCTAGTAACTGTTCCCGAGCTAGCTAATGTCATTCAACGGATTGAAATGGTGATTCGGATTAAGCTGGAGATCAAACGTTTTATTACAGAGCTTGGAACAGAAGGCCGATTAATTAGTATGCAGATGGAAGAATTAGTGAGTAACATGGAGGAAGAAGCATGGCTTTTGTATAAGGATTATGCAAAAGAAGACAATGATGACATTATACGCGAGCTTATTTTAGGACTGAAGCGTTCAAGTGATGATGAGCTGTTAGATGTTAATCATATTGTCCGTCTACTTGGCTATCCTTCCTCAATGGCGACGTCTGAAGAATTAATATCACCAAGAGGTTATCGTGTACTGAACAAAATTCCTCGTTTGCCAAATGTGATCATTCATAATTTAGTGGAGAGATTTCGTCAGTTCCCTGAAGTGCTTAGAGCTTCAATTGAACAATTAGATGAGGTTGATGGCATAGGGGAAGTACGGGCGCGTACAATAAAAGAAGGTTTGAAACGAATTCAAGAGCAGGTATTCATTGACAGACAAATCTAAATCTCCTACAATCAATGGATGGTAACTATGAAACAGAGGTGAAATGATGATTACAAAATCAATTCCGAACCTGTTTACCTTAGGTAACTTGTTTCTCGGAATGTTAGCCATCATGTTGGCGTTAGACGGCAAGTATAGCTTAGCCGCCATCATGGTAATTGTCGCTATGTTGCTTGATGGACTAGATGGTCAGGCAGCGCGTGCATTAAATTGTTCAAGTGAATTTGGAAAAGAATTGGATTCTTTATCAGATGTCATCTCATTTGGTGTTGCTCCAGCGATTATTATGTATATTATTGCTTTTAACGATGTGCCTCATGGCCTTTCTTGGATTGTGACAGCTATTTTCCCGATGTGTGGTGCTTTAAGATTAGCGCGCTTTAATGTTCGTAAAGGGATACCTGGATACTTTGTGGGCTTGCCCATTCCAGCGGCTGGTGGTGTATTGGCTACGTTATCCTTATTTCATAAAGATATTAGTTTTCCGTATTTTATGATTGCAATGCTATTATTGTCCTATCTTATGGTTAGCTCAGTGAAATATCCTAATTTTAAGAAGCATGGCTTACCTAAAAAGGCTTTAGTTTATGCTCCTTTTGTCATTATTTTTGCGATTGCAATTGCGGTAATGTTTCCAGATCAGCTCTCAAAATTGATTTTTATTCCGCTTGTTATTTATGCTTTATATGGCTTAAAGCAAAACGTTGATAAGCTTCTTCGCCGCAACAAAGGCCATGATGAGGATTCCGAGGAAAGCTTTGGATCAAGACATTAATTTTGATTGTATAAAAAAGTAAATGCACTGCACTCTTTGAATTATTCAAGAGGCAGTGCATTTTTTATTTCATAAGGTAAACCTGCATTAAGATAAATTGAATAATCCTAATGTTGAACACTTTTGCGACTCATGCTCGACAACCTTGTCCATATCAATGCCAAGTGAGTTACATAATGCAGACAAATAAAATAAATTGCGGCCAAGCTGATTCGTGATTGCATCTAAGCAATTTTCACATAACTCACCTTGGATGTGCTGAAGTGTAATTTCCTTCGCCTGCTGTAAATCGATTTCAGCATCAAAATGTTGCTTAGTGGCGTGTAGTTCTATACATCCACACTCCGTGACGGCTTTAGTGACAGAGCGAACGACAGCAGCATTAGTTTGACTTGTTTTGGATAATATATCCAATATGCTGCGGTGACGGAGCAATAATTCAGATACTTGTTCTTGAAAAGATTGAAGACTTGATGTACTCATTTTTCCATCCACCTCAATATTAGAATTGCATTCATTATATGCCAGTTATTGTCTATGAATCAACTTGGAATTTTACCGATTTTAAATAAAAACTTTATTTGACCCGATTATATAGCCAAAAACTGGACAATACTGGATAAAGAATAAATGTAAATTAGGAGGTGAAATGAGATATGAAAAGAAATATGTTCTTTTTTATTGGTTTGTGTGGTGCTTGGTTTGGCTATAGTATGGGTGGTGTTTTAACCTCTTTTCCTAATCTCCTTTCAACATGGATGGATGGGATGAGCGGGCTGCTGCAAAGTATTGTATTTGCCGTTGTGGGAGCATTGGCATTTTTATTTTTGTTCTCAATTAGTGCAGAAGCGTGCAACAAGGTTATTTCAAAATGGGTAAACATGCTCAGTTCAATCCCAATGAATGTGATGGTATTGGGGGGGATAGGACTAGCAAGTGGGATTTTAATGTCATTTATTTTTTATCCTGCATTAAGCTGGTTGGGAGAGATGTCCAGTTTCGTTAAAATGGCCACATCGTTATTGTTTGGTTATTTAGGGTTAAAAGTGTGCTTGGAGAAAAAGGAAGAGATCGCATCGTTATGGAAGTCTGGAAAATGGAACAGCGATGTCTCTGAGGAGCGCCTACTAGAGGAGCATAAAATTTTGGACACAAGTGTAATTATTGATGGTAGAATCGCAGACATTTGTAAAACTGGCTTTATTGAAGGCACAATTGTAATCCCTCAATTTGTATTAGAGGAATTACAGCATATTGCTGACTCCTCTGATCTGCTTAAGCGCAATCGTGGGCGTAGAGGTCTAGACATATTAAATCGGATTCAGAAGGAATTGGATATTCAAGTTTTAATCTATGAAGGGGATTTCGAAGAAATCTCTGAGGTGGACAGCAAGCTAGTGAAGTTAGCAAAATTACTACAAGGTAAAGTTGTCACCAATGACTTTAATCTTAATAAAGTATGTGAGCTTCAAGGTGTTTCTGTGCTCAATATTAATGATTTAGCTAATGCAGTTAAACCAGTAGTACTGCCTGGAGAAGAAATTTTAGTTCAGGTCATCAAGGATGGGAAAGAAAATGGACAAGGTGTAGCCTATTTAGATGATGGGACTATGATTGTTGTTGAAGGTGGCAGAGATTACATCGGTATGTTTACTGAAGTATTAGTGACAAGTGTATTACAGACTTCTGCAGGTAGAATGATCTTTGCCAAACCAAAACTGTTGGAAAAAGCCCAGTAAATTAGGTATGATGAATATAACTCGTACCTTGATCACACTAAATATTATGTAGGAGCTAAGATCAAGGAACTAATTTTACGTAGGCAAGGCAGGGATATGAAAGTGACGGATGGAAATCAAGAGGTTGGTGTCATTATCGTTGCAGCTGGACGAGGGACTCGTATGGGAACTAAGGAAAGCAAGCAATATTTGATGCTTAAATCTAAGCCAATCATTGTGCATACGTTAGAAAAATTTCATCAGCATCCTTTAATTTCACAAATCGTGTTAGTGACAGGTAAGGCAGATATAGCGCGATGTGAAAGCTGGATTAAACAATATGGATTACAGGACAACGTTCAAGTTGTTGAGGGCGGTAATGAACGTCAGCATTCGGTATACCAAGGCTTGCGAGCAATTAGCACGCCTTGGGTATTAGTGCATGATGGAGTCCGCCCTTTTGTTGCGGATGAACATATAACATCCTGTTTCGTCACTGCGAAGGAATATGGTGCGGCTGTGCTTGCTGTTCCAGTTAAAGATACGATTAAACAAGTGAACGAGCACGGCGAGGTCATTGGCACACCTAAGCGAGAGAGCTTATGGGCGATTCAGACCCCTCAGGCATTTAGAGCTAGTGATTTAGCCAGGGCACATGAGAAAGCAAGCTTAGAAGGCTTTGTAGGCACGGATGATGCGATGCTGATTGAGAGGTTAGGGATGCAGGTGAAGGTGGTGGAGGGTGATTATAGTAATGTGAAGATCACGACACCAGATGATTTGATTTATGCGGAGTTTATCACATCGAGAAATAATAAGGGGGAGCTTACGAATGATTAGAGTGGGACAAGGTTTTGATGTCCATCAGCTTGTGGAAGATAGGCCATGTATTGTTGGGGGAGTAACCATTCCATTTGAAAAAGGTTTACTTGGACATTCGGATGCAGATGTTTTGTTACATACGATTTCAGATGCGATTTTAGGTGCACTAGGTCTGGGGGATATTGGTCGTCATTTTCCAGATACCGATCCTGAATTTAAGGATGCAGACAGCCTGGAACTGCTTAAGCAGGTGTGGAATATGGCGAAGGCGAAAGAGATGTCTTTAGGGAATTTAGATGCAACAATTATTGCACAGCGTCCAAAGATGGCGCCCTACATTCCACAAATGGTTACGATTATAGCGACTGCATTAGAGGCAGAGGAATCCCAAATTAATATCAAAGCTACCACAACTGAGAAGCTAGGTTTTACAGGTAGAGAAGAAGGTATTGCAGCTCAATGTGTCGTATTGCTTCAAAGTTAATTACTTTATTTCGTGTTATTAATTACGGTTATCTTGAAATTTTAATATGAATTTACGCATGGATTTGTAATGGCACTTGTTTTAATATATAAGAATATAACCTTTTTTGGGAGGCAATCGTTATGTCAGAAGTCAGAGTTCGTTACGCTCCGAGTCCAACAGGACATTTACATATCGGTAACGCAAGAACTGCTTTATTTAACTATTTATTTGCAAAACATCATGGTGGAAAATTTATCGTCCGTATTGAAGATACAGATGTGAAGCGTAATGTTGCTGGCGGGGAAGAAAGTCAATTCAAATATATGAAATGGCTAGGTATTGAATGGGATGAGAGTGTGGATGTGGGTGGAGACTATGGACCTTATCGCCAGACAGAACGTCTAGATATTTACAAGGAATATTGGCAGGATTTATTGGATCGAGGCTTAGCCTACCGTTGTTATTGTACAGAGCAGGAATTGGAACAGGAGCGCGAGGAGCAGATGGCTCGTGGTGAAACGCCACGTTATTCTGGCAAGCATCGTGACCTTACGCCAGAGCAATGTGCTGCTTTTGAAGCAGAAGGACGTGTACCAAGTATTCGATTCCGCGTACCTGATTCACGTACCTACACCTTTGATGATCTTGTAAAGGGACAAATTTCTTTTGAATCCGAAGTCAGTGGCGATTTTGTTATCGTTAAAAAGGATGGAATTCCAACGTATAACTTCGCTGTAGCCTTGGATGACCATTTGATGAAAATTTCTCATGTGCTTCGTGGAGAAGATCACATTTCCAATACGCCACGTCAGCTAATGATTTATGAAGCCTTTGGCTGGGAGCCGCCAATTTTTGGACATATGACCTTGATTGTAGGCGAAAATCACAAAAAGTTAAGTAAACGTGATGAGACGGTAATTCAGTTTATCGAGCAATATGACGAACTGGGTTATTTACCAGAAGCATTATTTAACTTTATTGCATTGCTAGGTTGGTCTCCTACTGGTGAAGAGGAGTTCTTTACGAAAGAGGAGCTAATTTCTATTTTTGATGCAAATCGTTTGTCAAAAAGCCCAGCATTATTTGATAAAAATAAGCTTGCTCATATTAACAATCATTATATTAAATCAGCGGATACAGAACGGGTGGCAAAGCTGGCTGTTCCTCATTTACAAAAAGCAGGGAAAATTTCATCAGAGCTTACAGAGACTCAATTTGCTTGGGTTAAAGAATTAGTAGCTTTATATCAAGAGCAATTAACGGCTGCCTCCGATATTGTAGCTTTATCAGAAAGCTTTTTCCAGACAGAGGTAACTGTAGATGAAGAGGGAGCGGCAGTGCTTGCTGAGCCACAAGTGGCAACAGTACTAGAAGCCTTTTTAAACAAGCTAGTCGCGCTTGAATCATTCACACCTGAGCTTATTGCAGCAGCAATTAAAGAAGTGCAAAAAGAAACGGGTGTAAAAGGAAAAGGCTTATTTATGCCAATTCGTGTAGCGATTACAGGTGAAATGCATGGACGTGATTTGAATCGTACAATTTATTTGATTGGACAAGAAGCTGTAATTGCAAGATTAAAAGAACGAATCGCTGCGAATTAATCAGCCACAGAATTGACATTTAACCTTGTCAGTATAGCGTCATTCGGTTAAGATTAGATCACGATTATTACACGTTAAATATAGCTAGAAATATATTATTCAAAATGCAGGGATCGAAAGAAGTAAGCTTTAACTTTTCATAAACCAGAGAGGATAAACGAAAGCAAAATAATTTGCTTGGGGTGGAAGTTATCCATATGGAAGCAGGCTGAAATGCATTCGGGAGCAGCGGGATTGAGCGTATGTTATAAATACGGGTAGATCTCGACGTAGAATGTCCACGTTACGGCATGTAAGATGGGATGATGGGTACGGTATTAGATGATTAGATCTAATGATCGTCATTATCCAAGCAGAGTGGAACCGCGTAACTACGTCTCTGCAGCCAAAAGCTGCAGGGGCGTTTTTTTATACTCATCACTATAGATAGTTAAAGGTTGACAACAACGAAATGGCAAGCGATGGAGGAGGGGCAATATGTTTGATACAATCAAATCGGACGTTAGGGCGGTGTTTGACAATGATCCTGCGGCAAGAAGTCGGTTTGAGGTTATCTTTACTTATTCAGGCCTACATGCCATATGGAGTCACCGTATCGCTCATACTTTTTATAATCGAGGCTGGTTTACACTAGCACGTATCATTTCGCAAATGAACCGTTTTTTTACGGGAATTGAAATTCATCCTGGGGCGCGAATCGGAAAGAGGCTCTTTATCGATCACGGTATGGGGGTTGTTATCGGGGAAACCTGTGAAATTGGTGACGATGTCGTTATTTATCAAGGGGTTACATTAGGCGGAAGTGGCAAAGAAAAAGGAAAACGTCACCCGACAATTGGTAATAATGTAGTTATCGGCTCTGGTGCAAAAATTTTAGGCTCCTTCAAGGTGGGGGATCAATGTAATATTGGTGCTAATTCAGTAGTGCTTAGAGAAGTTCCAGATGGAAGTACAGTGGTTGGCATTCCAGGCAAGGTAGTACGTTTAGGTGGAAAACGGTTAGATCGCTTAAACCATCAGCTCCCTGACCCTGTTGTTGATGTGATGCAAATGATGGAGCAGGAAATTAAGGAGTTAAAGCAAGAGGTCTCTACCCTAAAAGAAAAGCTAGATACTGAAAATAAATCTGATGAGTAAGCTTGAGTTGAGAAAATTCAACACTGGATTTAATGATTTAATTCAAGAAAGGATTGTGGATATGAGTATATCTATTTATAACACATTAACAAGGAAAAAAGAGGAGTTTGTGAGTCAACAGCCAGGTAAGGTGAAAATGTACGTTTGCGGACCTACCGTTTATGGTTATTTGCATATTGGGAATGCAAGACCAATGATTTTCTTTGATATCGTTCGTAACTATTTGGAGAACCAAAATTATGAGGTTAATTATGTTGTAAATTTTACAGATGTAGACGACAAGCTAATTCGTAAAGCAAATGAGATGGGAACAACCGTGAATGAAGTGGCTGAAACGTTTATTCAAGCTTACTTTGACGATTTAGCTGGTCTAGGCATCCCGATGGCGTCATCTAATCCGCGTGTTACACAGTACATGCCGCTTATTATTGACTTTATTGCTGAGCTAGAACAAAAGGGATATGCCTATGAAAACGGTGGCGATGTATTTTTTAGAACAAGCAAATATGAGCAATACGGACAGTTGTCAGGTCAAAAGATGGATGAACTTCAATTTGGTATTCGAGTAGAAGTAGATGAGCGCAAGGAAAACCCAGAGGATTTTGTATTATGGAAAGCAGCGAAGCCGGAAGAAATTGCTTGGGAAAGTCCATGGGGAGCAGGTCGCCCTGGCTGGCATATTGAATGCTCTGCTATGTCTAGACACTTATTAGGTGATACGATTGATATTCATGGAGGAGGCCAGGATTTAAAGTTCCCACACCATGAATGTGAATGCGCCCAATCTACCGCTTTAACCAACAAGCCATTAGCGAACTATTGGATGCACAATGGATTTATAAACTTTGATGGCGAAAAAATGTCGAAATCACTCGGAAACGGGGTATTAATTAAAAATTTAAGAGCGAATTATTCGCGTGAAGCAATACGTTATTTTATGTTATCTACCTATTATCGCAATGCCTCTAACTTCTCCGATGAGGTGATGGAGCAAGCAGAACGTAGTGTAGAACGTTTAAATCTAGCGATCACTAACCTACGTCACCGTATTGGTATGACGGAGTCAAATGTAGCTGAGGTTACACCTAGCTGGCAAGAGAAGTTGAATGCGATTCACCATAACTTTCATGAGAAAATGCAGGATGATTTCAACACTCCAGATGCAATCACAGTGATGTTTGAATGGGTTGGCGAGGTTAATGTATTGCTACAGCAAAACGAAGTAAGCTTGGCTGATTTACAGGCAGCGGAGACATTGTTTAATGAAATGAACAGTGTACTACGTATTGCTGATGCTAAGGAGCAAGGGATTTTAGATGAGGAAATTGAGGCGCTTATTGCTGAACGAGTAGAAGCTAGAACATCTAAAAACTGGGCACGAGCAGATGAAATCCGTGACTTATTGGCAGCACAAGGAATTGTGCTCGAGGATACAGCCCAAGGAATGAGATGGCGCAGGAAATGAGTAATGAACAGGGTGAAAATGTAGATATGCCACAAAATCAAGAAACGCAAGGTGAGCAGACTTCTGAGAAGAGTAAGCTCTGGTTCCCTCAGTTGCCTGCTAAAAAACCTAATCTTATGCCGCCATTAGCTTTGGCGTATATTGGAGATGCTGTGTATGAGGTGGCAGTTCGACAATATGTGTTGTCTAAGCCGAACCTACGTCCACATCATATGCATTTGCAATCCACTAAGTATGTGTCAGCCAAGGCACAAGCGCAGGTGTTAGTTAGCATTGAACAAGATTTAGTTGATGATGAAAAAAATATCGTTAGACAGGGGCGTAATGCGAAGTCGGGTACAATCCCCAAAAATGCGAATGTTTCTGATTACCGCTATGCCACTGCGTTAGAAAGCTTAATAGGGTATTTGTATTTTATGGGCCGGCATGATCGCATGAGAGCATTGATAGCGCTTGGCCTTGAACGGATAGATCAAAAGGAAAACTAAAGACAATTAGCGTTACAACTAAAAAGTAGGAGAGGAACATCGTAAGCGTAGGTTACGGTGAATAGGTGAACGTGATGGATGAACAAGAATGGATTGGTGGCAAGCATTCAGTGCTTGAAGCGTTAAGAGCAGGGCGAACGATTAATAAAATTTGGGTAGCTGAGGGAGCACAAAAGCATTTAACAGCCCCTATTTTGGCGGAGTCTAAAAAACAAGGCATTGTCATACAGACAGTAGACAAACGTAAACTTGATCAACTTGTACCTGGTCTTCAGCATCAAGGTATTGTTGCCCAAGCGGCACCCTATGCGTATGTGGAGGTGGATGAGTTACTCGGCAGAGCCAAGGAAAAAAATGAACCGCCTTTTCTCCTTATTTTAGATGAGATCGAGGATCCTCATAATTTAGGTTCTATTCTTCGAACCGCAGAATGTACAGGTGTTCATGGAGTAATTATTCCCAAGCGTAGGTCTGCAAGTATTACTGCAACAGTGTCCAAAACCTCTGCAGGTGCGGTAGAATATGTTCCCGTGGCTAGAGTGACAAATTTGGCTCAGTGTATCGATGACCTGAAGGAAGCGGGGGTATGGATTGTAGGTACAGACGTTGCAGCTAAAGGGGAAATCTACGATCGTGAGGCTGACGTTTTAAATGGAGCAGTGGGGATCGTTATTGGTAATGAAAATAAAGGCATGGGTCGTTTGATTTCGCAAAAATGTGATGTGCTGCTTAAGTTACCAATGGCGGGGAAACTCAATTCGTTAAATGCTTCTGTTGCGGCTGGTGTAGTGATGTATGAAGTGCTTCGCAGACGCAGTATAGAAGGATAATTACATGCGCCAGAAGCGCGATGTGCTGCTCGTAGATGGCTACAATATGATCGGTGGTTGGGCTGAGCTATCCGAATTATCAAAAATTAGCCTGCAGGAAGCACGTGATAAGCTCCTAGAACGTTTAGCAGATTATCAGGCCTATGCAGGTCTGCGAATTATTGTGGTGTTTGATGCTTACCGTGTCCCTGGATTAGGAAAAGCATTTTTGCAAAATCAAGTTGAGGTATACTTTACAAAAGAGAAAGAAACCGCAGATGAATGCATTGAACGTTTAGTAGGTGATCTAGCTGTAAGAGGTAGACAAATCTATGTTGCAACGAGTGATTTGGTAGAGCAACATGTCATATTTGGCCAAGGCGCCTTAAGATTGTCCGCGCGAGAATTGCTAATAAATGTCGAGAACAGTGAGAAAGAAGTGCAAAAAAAAATTACTAATCGAAGCTTGGAATCTAAGCGTAATACACTTGATAATAAGCTTAGTCCTGAAGTTAGAGAACGCTTTGAGCGTTGGAGAAGGGAATAAAAGTATAAACCGTCGATATCCTCCCAATTGCCCTTGACAAAGTTCGACTTTACATCTTTTGGTACTTTTGTTGTTGACGCTAGTATGCCTAGTCATATATACTGTTCGTATTACTTTACTTGATCTAGGTGACGGGCACTGTGCGTTGCAACCGGAGGGATTTGTAGTGAGTGTCAACCTCGAAAAATGGATATGTTATGATTATGAGGTTCGAAGTGATGAAGAGATTGTCGAAGCGGTTCGAGCTGGGGATAGCGAGGCTTTAGAATACTTAATTAATAAGTATCGAAGTTTTGTGCGTGCCAAGGCTAGATCTTATTTCCTAATTGGTGCTGATCGTGAAGATATTATCCAAGAAGGAATGATTGGGCTATATAAATCGATTCGTGACTTTCGTGGAGACAAGTTTTCTTCATTTAAAGGGTTTGCGGAACTATGTATAACACGTCAGATCATCACTGCGATTAAAACCGCAACAAGACAAAAACATATTCCTCTGAATTCTTATGTGTCTCTTGATAAACCAATTTATGATGAAGATTCAGATCGCACGTTGTTAGATATCATTTGTGGCTCTCAAGTATGTGATCCTGAAGAGTTGATCATTAATCAGGAAGAGTTCTCAGGATTAGAATATAAAATGACTGAGATTTTAAGTGATCTAGAACGTAAGGTGTTAATGTTATATCTGGACGGTCGTTCCTATCAAGAAATCGCTGTAGATCTCAAACGTCATGTGAAGTCAATCGATAATGCTCTACAACGAGTAAAACGGAAATTAGAGCGTTACTTAGAAGTGCGCGATATGGGAATTTAAGTAAAATATTATTATGAAACCGAAGGAGCTATTTTCCTTCGGTTTTGTTATTCCCTAGAGGCTGTAAGAGGAAGCATACTCGAAGGATGAAAGAATAAGGTTTATCCTGTAATTAAATGTGTTATACTGATGTATAGCGAATCTGGCAAAGCATCAAGTCTCGTTGACACAATGTATGCCGTTATGATAAAGTGTTTTAGGTAGGCCTAATTTATAGTTAATTAGGTCAATATAGAGACATCTCTAATGTGTAGAATGTCTTCGGGAGGTGCACATCATGCGGGTAATCATTACGTTGGCTTGTACGAACTGCAAACAAAGAAACTACACGACAACTAAAAACAAGCGTAACCACCCCGACCGCATGGAGATGAAGAAATTTTGCAAGTTCTGTAACGAGCAAGTTCCTCATCGCGAAACCAGATAGTCTTTGGAGGTGTAAGTGCGCATGAAACGAGGTTTCAAGTCGTTGTTTTCTTTTTTCTCCGAAAGCTGGGCTGAGCTTAAAAAGGTTCGCTGGCCTAATCGTAAAGAATTGACGAATTACACTTTAGTTGTAGTTGGTACTATTCTGGTTGTTACCATTTACTTTTGGGTTCTTGACATCGGTATTTCCGCTGTAATCGAACGGATAATTTAAGAAGGGTCCTTAGGTGGCTTGATATGGAAAAAAGATGGTACGTCGTTCATACCTACTCAGGGTATGAGAACAAGGTCAAAGCCAATTTGGAGAAACGCGTTGAGTCTATGGGCATGGAAGACAAGATATTCCGCGTTCTTGTTCCTATGGAAGAAGAAGTGGTAAACAAAGACGGCAAGAAGAAAACTGTTATGCGCAAAGTTTACCCTGGATATGTCTTGGTGGAAATGGTTCAGACTGATGATTCTTGGTATGTTGTACGCAATACACCAGGAGTTACGGGTTTTGTTGGCTCTACAGGGGCAGGTTCTAAACCTACTGCATTGTTGCCAGAAGAAGTGGAACAAATTCTTCAGCACATGGGTATGGATGAGCCGAAGCCGGTTGTTGAGTTTGAAATTAACGAATCCGTGCGTATCAAAGTTGGTCCGTTTGCTAATTTTGTAGGCGCAATAGAAGAAATATTGGTCGACAAAAGTAAGCTAAGAGTTATCGTTAATATGTTTGGACGAGAAACCCCAGTTGAGTTGGATTACAACCAAGTGGAGAAAATTTAGGTTTCTTGGGTTTTAAAGTGGGAGGATTTCGGTCCGTTAACCACTACTAGTGCAAGGAGGTGTCTTACATGGCGAAGAAAGTAATTAAAGTTGTTAAATTGCAAATTCCTGCAGGTAAAGCAAACCCTGCGCCTCCGGTAGGTCCAGCATTGGGTCAAGCAGGTGTCAACATCATGGCATTCTGTAAAGAGTTTAATGCGCGTACTGCCGATCAGGCTGGTTTAATCATTCCGGTTGAAATTTCAGTATTTGAAGATCGTTCTTTTACCTTCATTACTAAAACTCCTCCGGCTGCCGTTCTCCTTCGTGTTGCTGCGAAGATCGAGAAAGGATCTGGTGAACCAAACAAGAAAAAAGTTGCTACAGTTAATCGCGACGTTGTTCGTCAAATCGCTGAGCAAAAAATGCCTGACCTAAACGCAGCTTCTGTTGAAGCAGCTATGCGTATGGTTGAAGGTACTGCTCGTAGCATGGGCATTACAATCCAAGACTAATCTTGGGACTGGCTGGTTGGAACTTGCTGGTTGTCAGTTAAACAATCAGGCCTTAGGTGGGAGGATTTTCCGCTAAGACCACACAGGAGGAAATAACATGGCTAAACATGGTAAAAAATATCTTGAAGCTTCTAAGCTGATTGATAGCGAAGCAACATATGAGCCTTCAGAAGCTGTTGAGCTTGTGAAGAAAGCTGCGACTGCAAAGTTCGACGAAACCGTTGAAGCTGCAGTTCGTTTGGGTGTAGACCCTCGTAAACAAGACCAAGCTGTTCGTGGCGTAGTAGTATTGCCACACGGTACTGGTAAAACACAACGTGTATTGGTATTTGCTAAAGGTGAGAAGATCAAAGAAGCGGAAGCTGCTGGTGCAGATTACGTTGGCGACCAAGACATGATTAACAAAATCCAACAAGGCTGGTTCGAATTCGATGTCTGCGTAGCAACACCGGATATGATGAGCGAAGTTGGTAAATTGGGACGTTTGCTTGGTGGTAAAGGTTTAATGCCTAACCCTAAAGCAGGCACAGTAACGTTTGACGTTGCTAAAGCTGTCCAAGAAATTAAAGCGGGTAAAATTGAGTACCGTCTTGACAAAGCTGGTCAAATTCATGCGCCAATCGGTAAAGTTTCCTTTACTGCTGAGCAATTGAACGATAACCTTAAAGCTCTTATTGATGCTTTAAATCGTGCTAAACCAGCTGCTGCTAAGGGTGTTTACTTGAAAAACATCGCAATTTCTTCGACGATGGGACCAAGTGCTCGTGTTAACACTGCTTCTTACAGATAATTAATCTTTTATATATAATAGATTGCTTGACAATAATATTGTTTATTGTTATTCTGTAATAGTTGTTTTTAACGTGGGATATAAATTTGAATATGCTTACCGTAGACAGTAGGTGCCATCATAGGCTTAATTTCCTGCCGAGGTGTTATGATAGAATCTTTCATGCAGGACTTCTGCACATGATGATCATCAAGCCTTCGTACATTCTGCGGAGGCTTTTTTAATGGAAATGGCCCGGAAAATCTATCAGGAGGTGTACAAGTTTGGCAAACGCAAAAGTAATTCAAGCGAAACAAGAAGCGGTTGATGTAGTTACAGCTAAATTACGCGAAAGTGTAACCACTGTTGTTGCTGATTATCGTGGACTTAACGTTGCTCAAGTAACGGAATTGCGTAAACAGCTTCGTGAAGCTGGAATCGAATTCCAAGTATTGAAAAACTCACTCGTTCGTCGTGCTACAGCGGCTGCAGAACTTTCTGAATTGGATTCAGTTTTAACTGGTCCTACAGCAATTGCATTCAGTAAAGAAGATGCAGTAGCACCTGCTAAAATTCTTAGTGACTTCGCTAAGAAAAACGACGCACTTGAAATTAAAGGTGGCGTGGTTGAAGGCCAAGTAGTTGGCGTAGACCAAATCAATGCACTTGCTGCATTGCCATCACGCGAAGGTTTGCTATCCATGCTACTCAGCGTACTTCAAGCTCCAGTTCGCAACTTCGCTTTGGCAGTCAAAGCTGTTGCAGACAAAGAAGAAGCAAGCGCGTAAAACTTTACGCAGTGTAATTTAAACTAATAAACTAATATATATGGAGGTTCAACCATGAGTAAAGAATCTATCTTAGAAGAAATTAAAGGCATGACAGTTCTTGAATTAAACGATCTTGTAAAAGCAATCGAAGAGGAATTTGGCGTTACTGCAGCAGCTCCAGTAGTTGTAGCAGGTGGCGGTGCTGGTGAAGCAGCTGCTGAGCAATCCGAATTCGACGTAATCTTGACTAACGCTGGTGCTTCCAAAATCAACGTTATCAAAGTGGTTCGCGAAATCACTGGTCTTGGCTTGAAAGAAGCAAAAGACTTGGTAGACAACGCTCCAAAACCATTGAAAGAAAAAGTAAGCAAAGAAGATGCAGAAGCTGTAAAAGCAAAATTAGAAGAAGCAGGCGCAACTGTAGAAGTGAAGTAATTTCACTTTCTAATTTTTCAGATAAACCCCTTGAACTTGTTTCAAGGGGTTTGTTGTATAATGATGCTTTTTAGGAGAAAGGAGAGGAAAATGTCAGATCATTATTATACTTCTAATCCCAGTACGCCTCATCAGCGTAAATCATTAGCTGTTACCATAGGTGGTCATACTTTAACTTTAAATAGTGATGCAGGAGTTTTTTCAAAAAATGGTGTGGACTATGGTAGTAAGGTTTTAATTGAAGCTATGCAAATTCAAGATCAGGATGAAGTGCTTGATGTTGGCTGTGGATATGGTCCCATTGGATTGATTGCTGCGAAGAAGGCTACCAACGGACATGTGACGATGATTGATGTAAACGGTAGAGCGATTGAACTAGCCAAGGAAAATGCTATTGCTAATGGAATAAGTAATGTAACTATTTTGGAAAGTGATTTATTTGCTGCTTTAACAGAGGGGCCAAAATTTGATGTGGTATTAACTAATCCACCTATACGTGCAGGAAAAGCAGTTGTACATGCTATATTTGAAGGAGCATATGATAGATTAAAGCAAGGTGGGGCATTGTGGATTGTTATCCAGAAGAAACAAGGTGCACCATCAGCAAAAGCAAAGCTTGAGGAATTGTTTGGGGTTGTTGAAGAAATTACGAAGGACAAAGGGTATCGAATTTTTAAAGCAATAAAATAAAGTGTTAGTTATACAAGATGTAATTGATTATAAATAATAGAAATAAATATTGACTATTGTTAATGAATATGATATTCTTATAAAATGTCAGTATTAGGATGGCCTTCGTAGCTTTAGTTGACTGAAATGTCAAGAGTTTACGTAGATGATGGATAAAATTGTATCGTTTGACGTATAATAAAAACATTTTGGGTAAATCTAGTGAATACGAAGACATCAGGCAGGAAAACACAGATAATGGTGCTCTTTTTTCGATCGTATTCGATAAGGGCTTTTCTTTATTTGTGGAAGCAACCGTCTTGAACCTATTATATAGGTACAAACACGAGTTCGCAATAAATTTTTAGTGAGTAGACATGAGGGGTGAGTTAAAGTTGGCAGGACATCTTGTTCAATATGGTCGACGCACTCGGCGAAGTTATGCGCGAATTAACGAGGTACTCGAAATTCCAAACCTGATTGAAATCCAACAGAAATCATATGAGTGGTTTTTGGATGAAGGACTTCGGGAGATGTTTCAGGACATTTCGCCGATTCAGGACTTTACAGGTAACTTAATTTTGGAATTTATCGATTACAGCCTAGGCGAACCAAAGTATACAGTGGACGACGCGAAAGAACGCGACGTAACTTATGCAGCACCGCTTCGGGTCAAAGTCCGGCTCATTAATAAAGAAACCGGCGAAGTTAAAGAGCAAGAAGTATTTATGGGAGATTTCCCGTTGATGACGGAAACCGGCACCTTCATTATTAATGGTGCGGAGCGAGTTATTGTCAGCCAGTTGGTGCGCTCTCCTAGCGTCTATTTCAGTACCAAGGTCGATAAGAATGCTAAAAAAACGTACACTGCTACTGTAATTCCAAACCGTGGAGCATGGTTGGAGCTTGAAACTGATGCGAAGGACATTGTATATGTTCGTATTGATCGCACTCGTAAAATTCCAGTAACTGTGTTGCTGCGTGCACTTGGATTTGGTACAGATGCAGAAATTCTGGACTTGCTCGGAAACGATGAATATATTCGCAACACCTTAGATAAGGATAACACGGATTCAACAGAGAAGGCTTTGATTGAAATCTATGAACGTCTTCGTCCTGGTGAGCCGCCAACACTTGATAATGCGAAGAGCTTGCTAGTTGCAAGATTCTTTGATCCTAAGCGTTATGACTTAGCGAATGTTGGACGTTACAAAGTAAACAAAAAGCTTCATATTAAAAATCGTTTGTTCAATCAACGTCTTGCAGAAAGCTTGATTGATACAACGACAGGTGAAATTATTGCTGAAGCAGGCCAAATGGTAGACCGTCGTTTGTTGGATGAGATTTTACCTTATTTGGAAAATGGCGTAGGCTTTAAAAACTATCACGTTGCTAACGGTGTATTGGATGTTGCTGATGTGCCTTTGCAAACTGTTGATGTGTTCTCACCAATTGAGGATGGTAAAGTAGTTAAGGTCATTGCAAACTGCAACATTGATAAAGCGGTGAAGCATATTACCCCTGCTGATATCATTTCCTCGATCAGTTACTTCTTGAACTTGCTACATGGTATTGGTAGCACAGACGATATTGACCACTTAGGTAACCGTCGTTTGCGTTCAGTTGGTGAATTGCTACAAAACCAATTTAGAATTGGTTTGTCTCGTATGGAACGTGTTGTTCGTGAAAGAATGTCAATTCAAGATGCTAATATTATTACGCCACAAGCGTTGATTAATATTCGTCCTGTAATTGCATCCATTAAAGAGTTCTTTGGTAGCTCTCAGTTGTCTCAGTTTATGGATCAGACAAACCCTCTTGCAGAGCTTACGCACAAACGTCGTTTATCTGCATTGGGACCTGGTGGTTTGACGCGGGAGCGTGCGGGCTTTGAAGTTCGTGACGTTCACCACTCTCACTATGGTCGTATGTGTCCAATCGAGACGCCGGAAGGTCCGAACATCGGTTTGATTAACTCCTTGTCTACATTTGCTCGTATTAACGAATATGGATTTATTGAAGCGCCATATCGTTGGGTAGATCCGAAGACAGCGAAAGTAACTGACCAAATCTCTTATGTAACTGCGGATGAAGAAGATAACTACATCATCGCTCAGGCGAACGCAATTCTTAATGAAGATGGTTCTTTCCAAGACGAGAACGTTATCGTTCGTTACAACAAACAATCTGATAACATTTTGACGATGCCTAGTGATCGTGTGGATTATATGGACGTATCGCCAAAACAGGTTGTGTCTGTTGCAACAGCGCTTATCCCGTTCTTGGAAAACGATGACTCTAACCGTGCGCTCATGGGATCCAACATGCAACGTCAGGCTGTTCCATTGCTTATTCCGAAGGCACCACTTGTTGGTACTGGGATGGAGCATAAAGCAGCAAAAGACTCAGGTGTATGTATTGTATCCAAATATGATGGAATTATTGAACGTTCAGCAGCTAATGAAATTTGGTTGCGTCGTGTAGAAGTTATTGATGGCAAGGAAGTTAAAGGCGACCTTGTTAAACATAAATTGCATAAATTCATGCGTTCTAACCAAGGAACATGCATCAACCAACGCCCAATTGTTAAACGTGGTCAAGTCATTAAAAAAGGTGATATTTTGGCTGACGGTCCTTCCACTGAAATGGGAGAATTAGCACTTGGACGTAACGTGGTTGTAGCCTTTATGACTTGGGAAGGTTATAACTATGAGGATGCGATTCTTCTTAGTGAAAAGCTAGTGAAGGAAGATGTGTATACATCTATTCACATTGAAGAATATGAATCCGAAGCTCGTGACACGAAGCTTGGACCTGAGGAAATTACTCGTGATATTCCTAACGTTGGTGAAGAGGCGCTTCGCAACTTGGATGAGCGTGGTATTATCCGTATCGGTGCTGAGATTGCGGCTGGTGACATCTTAGTAGGTAAAGTAACACCTAAGGGTGTAACTGAATTAACTGCTGAAGAACGTCTACTTCATGCGATTTTTGGTGAAAAAGCTCGTGAAGTACGTGATACTTCATTACGTGTGCCACATGGTACAGATGGTATCGTTGTTGATGTTAAGGTATTTACACGTGAAAATGGCGATGAACTGCCACCAGGCGTTAACCAATTGGTACGTGTATATATCGCTCAAAAACGTAAAATCTCCGAAGGGGATAAAATGGCAGGACGTCACGGTAATAAAGGGGTAGTTGCTCGTATTTTACCTGAAGAAGACATGCCATTTATGCCAGATGGTACACCTGTACAGGTTGTACTTAACCCACTAGGGGTTCCATCACGTATGAACATCGGTCAGGTATTGGAAGTCCACCTTGGTATGGCTGCTCTTCGTCTTGGTATTCATGTAGCAACACCTGTATTTGATGGTGCGAATGAATACGACGTATTTGACACGATGGAAGAAGCAGGTATGCAACGTAACGGTAAAACGATTCTTTACGATGGCCGTACAGGTGATGCGTTTGAACGTGAAGTTACCGTTGGTGTCATGCACATGATCAAGTTGGCGCACATGGTTGATGATAAAATCCATGCTCGTTCCACTGGTCCTTACTCACTCGTTACGCAACAGCCACTTGGAGGTAAAGCTCAATTTGGTGGTCAGCGCTTTGGGGAGATGGAAGTGTGGGCACTTGAAGCTTATGGTGCAGCTTATACTCTACAAGAAATCCTTACTGTTAAATCCGATGACGTTGTTGGTCGGGTGAAAACGTATGAATCGATTGTGAAGGGTGAAAATGTACCAGAGCCTGGTGTGCCTGAATCCTTTAAGGTATTAATCAAAGAACTTCAAAGCTTAGGACTTGATGTTAAAATCTTGAGCGAAGATGAGCAAGAGATCGAGATGAAGGAAATTGATGATGAGGATGACGTGGCTGGAGATAAGCTTAGTCTAAACCTTGAAGGTGCAGAGGTTGGCGCGGAATAACATATTTAGGAAGCTTTCTATCGTATAGAAGGCTTCCTGATATTGTTCATAGATTAGAGTTTTTTAATGCTTTGTATAAATGTTTTAATATCAGGACTTGGTTAAGGAGGGGTGCTCCTTGTTGGACGTCAACAACTTCGAGTTTATGAAAATTGGGCTTGCTTCCCCAGATAAGATTCGTTCGTGGTCCCGCGGAGAGGTTAAAAAGCCAGAAACGATTAACTATCGTACGCTTAAACCCGAAAAAGAAGGTTTATTCTGCGAGAAAATTTTTGGACCAACAAAAGACTGGGAATGTCATTGCGGTAAATACAAACGTGTTCGTTACAAAGGTGTAGTCTGTGACCGATGCGGAGTAGAAGTTACAAGAGCAAAAGTTCGTCGTGAACGTATGGGGCATATTGAGCTTGCAGCTCCTGTGTCACATATTTGGTATTTCAAAGGTATTCCTAGCCGGATGGGGTTGGCACTTGACATGTCACCACGTTCGCTCGAAGAGATCATTTACTTTGCTTCTTATGTAGTAACTGATCCAGGTGAAACTCCGCTTGAGAAGAAGCAACTTCTTTCTGAGAAAGAATACCGTAGCTACCGTGAAAAATATGGTTATGGATTCCAAGCAGGCATGGGTGCGGAAGCAGTGAAAAAATTGCTTCAAGATATCGATGTTGAAAAAGAATTGGAATTCTTAAAGGAAGAACTGCGCACAGCTCAAGGGCAACGTCGTAATCGCGCAATTAAGAGATTGGAAGTTATTGAGGCATTCCGCAACTCAGGTAATGAGCCTGAATGGATGATTCTTGATGTACTCCCAGTCATTCCGCCAGAGCTTCGTCCGATGGTTCAATTGGATGGTGGTCGTTTTGCAACCTCTGACTTAAATGATCTATACCGTCGTGTTATTAACCGTAATAACCGTCTGAAAAGATTGCTTGATCTAGGTGCACCTGACATTATCGTTCAAAACGAAAAACGTATGCTTCAAGAAGCAGTGGATGCTTTGATTGATAACGGTCGTCGTGGTCGTCCTGTAACAGGGCCGGGTAACCGTCCGTTAAAATCACTTAGCCACATGCTAAAAGGTAAACAAGGTCGTTTCCGTCAGAACTTACTAGGTAAACGTGTTGACTATTCTGGTCGTTCCGTTATCGTTGTAGGTCCTTACTTGAAAATGTACCAATGTGGTTTGCCAAAGGATATGGCACTAGAATTGTTTAAGCCTTTCGTTATGAAAGAGCTTGTAAATAAAGGTTTAGCACACAACATTAAGAGTGCAAAACGTAAAGTTGAACGTGTTAGCCCAGAAGTATGGGATGTACTGGAAGAAGTAATTAAGGAACACCCAGTATTGCTTAACCGTGCACCTACACTTCACCGTTTGGGTATTCAAGCGTTCGAACCTATTCTTGTTGAAGGAAAAGCGATTCGTCTTCACCCATTAGTATGTACAGCGTATAACGCTGACTTTGATGGTGACCAAATGGCGGTTCACGTACCTTTATCTGCGGAAGCACAAGCTGAAGCACGTATTTTGATGTTGGCATCAGGTAACATTCTTAACCCTAAGGATGGTAAACCGGTTGTTACGCCTTCACAGGATATGGTCCTTGGTTCTTACTACTTGACGATGGACAATAAAGAAGCTAAAGGTTCTGGTTTGATTTTGCGTACAGTTCATGAAGCATTTTCTGCATACCAACGTGGCGTAGCATCTCTTCATGCACGTGTAGCAATTCCTGCTAAAGCTGTGAACAAAACAGGCTTTACACCTGAACAACAAGAATCAATGTTAGTAACAACAATCGGTAAATTGATCTTTAATGATATTTTCCCTGAAACATTCCCATACATTAATGAACCTACAAGAGCAAACTTGTTCTATGGTACACCAGATCATTATTTCATCCATGAAAAGGGTGCGAATATTGCTGAACGTATGGACGCTGTTCCACAAATGGGCGGTGTAGGGAAAGAGTATTTAGGTGAAATTATCGGACGTTGCTTTGAAATTTATCATACAACTGAAACTTCAGTTATCCTTGATAGAATCAAACAAACCGGCTTCACTTATTCCACACGTGCTGGTGTAAGTATTGCGGTATCTGATGTTATCGTACCAGACGAAAAACAAGGTATTCTTCATGAGTCTGATGAGAAGGTTAGAGTGGTTACGAACCAATATCGTCGTGGTTTGATTACTAATGAAGAACGTTATGACCGTGTTATCGCAATCTGGTCTAAGACAAAGGATCAAATTACTGATGTTTTGATGAAATCCATGGATCGCTACAACTCCATCATGCTGATGGTAGACTCCAAAGCACGGGGTAACAAATCTCAGATTACTCAGCTTGGTGGTATGCGTGGATTGATGGCGAACCCATCAGGTCGTATCATTGAGTTGCCGATCAAGTCTAACTTCCGTGAAGGTCTGACTGTATTGGAATACTTCTTATCTACGCACGGTGCGCGTAAAGGTTTGGCGGATACTGCACTTCGTACCGCTGACTCAGGTTACTTGACTCGTCGTCTCGTAGACGTAGCGCAAGATGTAATTGTGCGTGAAGAGGATTGCGGAACAGATAAAGGCTTTACAGTTGAGGTTATTCAAGACGGTAAGGAAGTAATCGAGGGCTTGTACGATCGTATTGAAGGACGTTATTCATTCGAAAGAGTGAAGCATCCTGAAACAGGTGAAATTATCGTTCAACGTAATGAGCTGATTGATTCTGATAAGGCTCATGCTATCGTGAATGCTGGCGTAGCCAAATTGCAAATTCGTTCCGTACTTAGCTGCCGTGCTCGTCATGGTGTCTGCAAAAAATGTTACGGTCGTAACCTTGCAACAGGTAAACATGTTGAGATTGGGGAAGCAGTTGGGATTATCGCTGCACAATCTATCGGTGAACCAGGAACACAGCTTACAATGCGTACGTTCCATACCGGTGGTGTTGCGGGTGACGATATTACCCAAGGTTTGCCGCGTATCGTCGAAATGTTTGAAGCTCGTAACCCGAAAGGTCAAGCGACTATCTCTGAAATCGATGGTGTCGTAAAAGAAATTCGCGAAGCAAAAGATCGTCGTGAGGTTGAAGTACAAGGTGAAGCTGAAACTAAGGTTTACTCTGTTACTTATGGTTCACGTCTACGTGTTAGCGAAGGCCAAGAGATTGAAGCTGGGGACGAACTAACAGACGGTTCAATTGATCCAAAAGAAATTTTGCGTATCAAAGGGATTCGTGGAGTACAAAACTATATTCTTCAAGAGGTTCAACGTGTATATCGTAACCAAGGTGTAGAAATTAATGATAAACACATTGAAGTTATGGTAAGACAAATGTTGCGTAAAATCCGTATTGTTGATGCGGGCGATACTACTCTCTTGCCAGGTTCATTTGTTGACCTATACGAATATGAAAGAGCAAATAAAGAAGCAATTCTTTCAGATCGCGAACCAGCAGTTGCTAAACCTGTATTGCTTGGTATTACGAAAGCTTCCTTGGAAACAGACTCATTCTTGTCTGCAGCATCATTCCAAGAAACAACTCGTGTCCTTACAGATGCAGCAATTAAAGGTAAAGTCGATAAGTTGCTCGGCTTGAAAGAAAATGTTATTATCGGTAAGCTGATTCCTGCCGGAACAGGTATGAATCGTTATCGTAGCATTCAGTTTGAAGAGCCAGAACAAGATGAGACAACTGAAGAAGGTTTAGAGCCAGTTTCAGTTGATTAATAGATAATAATGCGGCAGCATCCTCCTTGGAATAGGGAAATGCTGCCGTTTATTATTACTTATTGTGGCTTGTTCCCTCACTCCTTTTAAAGAGCATATTACAGCTTGGGTATTTTTCGGAAAATTTGTTCCTTTATAAAGGAAAATTTGCTTGACATGCCTAAGTTAAAAGTGATACTATGTCATAGTGCGTGAGAAGGTAGAGAAATCCCTGTACTTTGGAGGACGTATCGTATGTCTAATGAAAAAGCTTTACAGGATGCTCATGTCAAAGTCGGTGCTAAACAAACGCTACGTGCGATTGCTTTAGGACAGGCGAAAGAAGTTTATATAGCTGAAGATGCAGATCCGCGAATTACATCCAAGATCATTGCACTGTGTCATGAGAAATCGATAAAGATTACTTATGTAGATACAATGGCTAATCTCGGTAAAGCTTGCGGGATACAAGTAGGCGCTGCGATGGTTAGTATTGTAACACCGTAGAGAAAAATGTTTTTATTAAAGGTGAGCCTTTGATAAAGACTTTTCATTTGTTCTTTTATGAACCGCCTGGGTCTGTGGGCTTGAAGTAAAGAACGTAAAATAAGTTTTAACTATTGAGGAAGGGGGTGGCAACAACATGCCAACTATTAACCAATTAGTGCGCAAGGGACGCCAGGATAAAGTGTACAAATCCAAATCACCAGCTTTGCAAAGAGGGTTTAACGCTCTTAAACGTGAAGCAACTGAATTGAAATCTCCGCAAAAACGTGGAGTATGTACACGTGTAGGTACTATGACTCCTAAGAAACCGAACTCAGCACTTCGTAAATATGCTCGTGTTCGTTTGACGAACCGTGTAGAGGTGACTGCTTACATTCCAGGTATCGGTCATAACCTTCAAGAGCACAGTGTTGTATTGATTCGCGGAGGTCGTGTAAAGGACCTTCCAGGGGTACGTTACCATATCGTACGCGGAGCTTTAGATACTGCTGGAGTTAACAACCGTATGCAAGCTCGTTCTAAATACGGTGCTAAACGTCCAAAAGCTAAAAAATCATAAGATATAAAATCTTAACAAAATGAACTATTACTGAAAGGGGGATAACAATGCCACGCAAAGGTCCTGTTACAAAAAGAGACGTATTGCCTGATCCGGTGTATAACAGCAAACTTGTTACTCGCTTGATCAACCGCATTATGCTTGATGGTAAACGCGGTGTTGCACAAAGCATCCTTTATAATGCATTTAAATTGATTCAAGAACGTACGGGTAATGATCCGATGGAAGTGTTTGAAACTGCAATCAAGAACATTATGCCTGTATTGGAAGTTAAAGCACGTCGTGTTGGTGGTGCGAACTACCAAGTGCCGATCGAAGTTAAACCTGAAAGACGTACAGCACTAGGCTTACGTTGGTTGGTTAACTATTCACGTTCTCGTGGAGAGAAAACAATGGAAGAACGTTTGGCTGCTGAGATTATCGATGCATCCAATAACACTGGTGCTTCTGTTAAGAAACGTGAAGATACGCACAAAATGGCTGAAGCAAACAAAGCGTTTGCACACTATCGTTGGTAGGATTCAGCTTAATTCCATAAGAATTATTTCGAAGGGAGACTTTATTTATGGCTAGAGAGTTTTCCTTGAATAATACACGTAACATCGGTATCATGGCGCACATTGATGCTGGTAAGACTACTACCACAGAACGTATTTTGTTCTATACAGGTCGTACGCACAAAATCGGTGAGGTTCACGAGGGTGCTGCTACAATGGACTGGATGGAGCAAGAGCAAGAGCGCGGAATCACAATTACATCCGCTGCTACTACGGCTGCTTGGAAGGGTCACCGCGTTAATATCATTGATACCCCAGGGCACGTTGACTTCACTGTTGAAGTTGAACGTTCCTTGCGTGTGTTGGACGGGGCAGTAGGCGTATTTAGTGCAAAAGAGGGCGTTGAACCTCAGTCTGAAACTGTATGGAGACAGGCTGATAAGTATCATGTACCTCGTATTGCATACGTCAACAAAATGGATATTATCGGTGCTGACTACCTAAACGTTGTAAAAGATATGCGTGAGCGTCTACAAGCAAATGCTGTAGCGATTCAATTGCCAATCGGTGCTGAAAATGATTTCTTAGGAATCATTGACATCGTTGAACAAAAAGCATATATGTACAAAGATGATTTAGGACAAAACATCGAAGAAACAGAAGTGCCTGCTGAATTTGCTGCGCAAGTTGAAGAACTTCGTAATGAATTAGTAGAAAAGGTTGCAGAACTTGATGAAGAATTGACAATGAAATATCTCGAAGGAGAAGAAATCACTGTCGCTGAACTAAAAGCAGCACTTCGTAAAGGTGTTGTTGAAGTTAAGATCTTCCCTGTAATCTGTGGATCTTCTTACCGTAACAAAGGGGTTCAACTTATGTTGGACGCGGTTATTGATTACTTGCCAGCTCCTACAGACGTAGCAAGCATCCAAGGTCACTTGGAAGATGGTACTGAAGTAGAGAAGCACTCTTCTGATGAAGAGCCATTCGCTGCTTTGGCATTTAAAATCATGACAGACCCTTATGTTGGTAAACTAACATTCTTCCGCGTATATTCCGGTGTTCTTCAATCCGGTTCTTACGTATTGAATGCTACAAAAAACAAACGCGAACGTATCGGTCGTATCCTTCAAATGCATGCGAACAGCCGTCAAGAAATCACTGAAGTTTACGCTGGTGATATTGCGGCAGCAGTAGGTTTGAAAGATACAGGAACAGGTGATACACTATGTGATGAGAAGGCTCCAGTTATTCTTGAATCCATGAACTTCCCTGATCCAGTTATCGAGATCGCTGTTGAACCTAAAACTAAAGCGGACCAAGACAAAATGTCTGTTGCGCTTGGTAAATTAACAGAAGAAGACCCTACACTTCGTGCTCATACTGACGAAGAAACTGGACAAACTATTTTGGCTGGTATGGGTGAACTTCACCTTGATATCATCATCGACCGTATGCGTCGTGAATTCAAGGTAGACACTAACGTGGGTAAACCACAAGTTGCTTACCGTGAAACATTCAAGGTGCCTGCACGCGTTGAAGGTAAATTTGTTCGCCAATCTGGTGGTCGTGGTCAATATGGTCACGTTTGGGTTGAATTTGAACCTCTTGAACCAGGTACTGGTAACCAATTCGATAGCAAAATTGTCGGTGGTTCTGTTCCTAGAGAATATATTGGGCCAGCACAACAAGGTATCGAAGAAGCAATGAAAAATGGTGTTCTTGCAGGATTCCCACTCGTGGACGTTAAAGCTACCATCGTTGATGGTTCTTACCATGATGTTGACTCCAGTGAAATGGCGTTTAAAATTGCTGGTTCCATGGCGCTCAAAGCTGCTAAGGACAAATGTGGAGCTTGCCTTCTTGAGCCAATCATGAAGGTAGAAGTTACTGCACCTGAAGAGTACATGGGTGATATCATGGGTATGTTGAACTCCCGTCGTGGACGTATTGAAGGTATGGATTCTCGTGGTGGTGCTCAAATCATCCGTGCTAAAGTACCTCTCTCTGAAATGTTCGGTTATTCAACTACACTTCGTTCTGGTACACAAGGTCGCGGTGTGTTCTCAATGGAACTTTCTCATTATGAAGAAGTACCAAGAAGCATCTCCGAAGAAATTGTTTCCAAAATCAAAGGTGAGTAATTAATTAAGTAAGTGTTTAATTGCTAGTTAGAAGACTTCTATATATTATAGTTGCTCTTCTAATTGGCTTAAATATTATTTCCTAATTTAAGGAGGAATTGTTTAAAATGGCAAAGGCTAAATACGAACGTACAAAACCGCATGTTAACATCGGTACAATCGGTCACGTTGACCATGGTAAAACTACATTGACTGCAGCAATCACTACTGTATTGTCTAAAACTTATGGCGGTGCTGCTATCGCATTCGATCAAATCGATAAAGCGCCAGAAGAAAGAGAACGTGGTATCACTATCTCTACTTCTCACGTAGAATATGAAACTCCTAACCGTCACTATGCACACGTTGACTGCCCAGGACACGCCGACTATGTTAAAAACATGATCACTGGTGCTGCTCAAATGGACGGAGCTATCTTGGTAGTATCCGCTGCTGACGGCCCAATGCCACAAACTCGTGAGCACATCTTGTTGTCTCGTAACGTAGGTGTTCCTTACATCGTAGTATTCTTGAACAAATGTGATATGGTTGAAGACGAAGAGTTGTTGGAATTGGTTGAAATGGAAGTTCGCGACCTTCTTAACGAATATGAATTCCCTGGTGATGACACTCCAATCACTCGTGGTTCTGCTCGTGAAGCTCTTCAAAACCCTGATGGCGAATGGGCTAAGAGAATCGTTGAAATGTTCGAAACTATCGACGAGTACATCCCTCTTCCAGAACGTCCAACTGACAAACCTTTCTTGATGCCAGTTGAGGATGTATTCTCAATCACTGGTCGTGGTACAGTTGCTACTGGTCGTGTAGAGCGTGGTACAGTTAAAGTCGGAGACGAAGTTGAAATCGTGGGTATCCATGAAGAAACTAAGAAATCCGTTGTAACTGGCGTTGAAATGTTCCGTAAGTTGTTGGATTCCGCTGAAGCTGGAGACAACATTGGTGCATTGCTTCGTGGTGTTGACCGTACTCAAATTGAACGTGGTCAAGTATTGGCTAAACCAGCTTCTGTTAATCCGCACACTGAGTTCACTGCTCAAGTATACGTATTGACTAAAGAAGAAGGCGGACGTCACAAACCTTTCTTCACTGGTTACCGTCCACAATTCTATTTCCGTACAACTGACGTTACTGGTATCATTAACTTGCCAGAAGGTACTGAAATGGTTATGCCTGGTGATAACATCGCAGTTACAATTCAATTGATTGCTCCAATCGCGATCGAAGAGGGAACTCGTTTCTCTATTCGTGAAGGTGGACGTACAGTTGGATCAGGTGCGGTTGTTAGCATCGAAAAATAAGATAAGACTTCTCTTAAGTCTTCTTATAATAAGAAGCGGATTAGCTCCATTTGGAGCAATATCCGCTTCTTTTCATTTATTTCAAAAATATTTTCATATTTTAGTTGCAATTATTCCGCCTATTCATTATAATAATTAATGTTGTTCTGTGACGTTGCGATGATGTGAGAGGTTACCGACACACCCGGCCCCTTTGCCATGGGAGAGTGGTTGGAAAATTTTCACGGAGTATGTCCGATAATAAATTGGGCGATAGAAGGAGGGAATAAAAATGGCAAAGCAAAAAATTCGTATTCGTTTGAAAGCTTACGACCACAGAATTCTTGATCAATCCGCAGAGAAAATTGTTGAAACGGCAAAACGTTCTGGTGCAGGTGTATCCGGACCAATTCCGTTACCAACTGAGAAACAAATTATTACAATTCTTCGTGCGGTACACAAGTACAAGGACTCTCGGGAACAATTCGAACAACGGACGCACAAACGTCTAATCGACATTGTTAATCCGACTCCACAAACTGTGGATGCCTTGATGCGCTTGGACCTACCGTCCGGTGTAGATATTGAAATTAAACTGTAATATTTTAAATGCAAGTATCAGCAAAGGAAAAGAGGTGTCAACATGAAAGGTATCTTAGGGAAAAAACTAGGAATGACTCAAGTCTTCACTCCAGAAGGCATTGTAATTCCTGTTACTGTAATTGAAGCTGGTTCCAACGTTGTTCTTCAAAAGAAAGATGTCGAAAACGATGGTTACGAAGCGATTCAAATTGGTTACTCTGAGAAGAAAGAAAAAAGAGCAACTAAAGCTGAAGTTGGTCATGCTAAAAAAGCTAACACCACACCTAAGCGCTACGTTCGCGAAATTCGTGGTATTGATTTGGCAGGATATGAAGTTGGCCAAGAGGTCAAAGTAGATGTTTTTGCTGAAGGCGAATTTGTTGACGTAACTGGAGTTTCTAAAGGTAAAGGGTTCCAAGGTAATATTAAACGTTGGGGTCAAAGTCGTGGACCAATGTCTCATGGTTCTCGTTATCACCGTAGACCTGGTTCAATGGGTTCTATCCAAGCGAACCGTGTACCAAAAGGTAAACACCTTCCAGGACACATGGGTCATGAAACGGTAACTGTACAACGTCTTGAAGTTATCCGTGTAGATGCTGAACGTAATGTTTTATTAGTTAAAGGTGCAATTCCTGGACCTAAAAACAGCTTCGTTACAGTAAAAGAAACGGTAAAATAATTATTTCTTAAAGAAAGGAGGAACAATAAATGCCAAAAGTAGCACTTTTTAATGTTAGCGGTAGCCAAGTAGGTGAAGTAGAATTGAATGATGCGGTATTCGGTATCGAACCTAATACTCACGTTCTACATGATGCAGTATTATTACAACGCGCTTCATTGCGTGCTGGTACCCATAAAGTAAAAGGACGCTCCGAAGTTCGTGGTGGTGGACGTAAACCTTGGAAACAAAAAGGCACAGGTCGTGCTCGTCAAGGTTCCATTCGTTCTCCGCAATGGGTAGGTGGCGGTACAGTATTTGGACCGACTCCTCGTAGCTATTCTTTCAAATTGCCTAAAAAAGTTCGTCGTTTAGCAATCAAATCAGCGCTTTCTGCTAAAGTGATCGATCAAGACATCATCGTTCTTGATGCTTTGACTTTGAATGCGCCTAAGACGAAAGAATTTGCAGCAGTATTGAATAACTTGAAAGCAGATCGCAAGGCTTTGATCGTAGCTTCTAGCTATGATGACAACATTGCATTGTCTGCTCGTAATATTCCAGGTGTGACGTTTGTAGCGGCTGAAGGCATCAATGTTCTTGACGTGCTATCACACGACAAACTGATCATTACGAAAGAAGCAGTTCAGAAGGTAGAGGAGGTGCTCGCGTAATGAAGGATCCTCGTGATATTATCAAACGCCCGGTGATTACGGAACGTACAGCTGAATATATGAACGAACTTAAGTATGTGTTCGAAGTAGAAATTCGTGCTAACAAAACCGAAATCAAACAAGCTATAGAAGCGATCTTCAACGTGAAAGTGAGCAATGTGAATACACTACGTGTTCCTGGAAAACCAAAACGTTACGGACGCCACTTCGGATATACGCCGGAATGGAAAAAAGCATTCGTTACTTTGACTCCAGATAGCAAGCCACTTGAATTTTTTGAATCAGTATAAATTTTTAAAGTAAGGAGGGAAACATAGTGCCAATTAAAAAGTATAAACCGACTTCCCCAGCTAGACGTAATATGTCAGTATCTACTTTTGAAGAAATCACCACTGACACACCAGAGAAATCTTTGCTTGCTCCTTTAAGCAAAACTGCTGGTCGTAACAACCAAGGTAAAATTACGGTTCGTCACCATGGTGGTGGACACAAACGTAAATATCGTATTATCGACTTCAAACGCAACAAAGATGGAATTCCAGGCCGCGTTGCTACAATCGAGTATGATCCGAACCGTACTTCTAACATTGCGTTAATTCATTACGCAGATGGAGAAAAACGTTACATCATTGCTCCTAAAGGACTTAAAGTTAATGATGTTATCGAATCTGGTGTAGGTTCTGATATCAAAATCGGAAACTGCTTGCCAATGGAAAACATTCCAGTTGGTACAGTTATCCACAACATTGAACTTCAACCAGGTAAAGGTGGACAACTTGTTCGCGCTGCGGGTACTGAAGCTCAATTGCTTGGTAAAGAAGAAAAATACGTAACTGTTCGTTTGTCTTCAGGCGAAGTTCGTAAAATGTTGAAAGTTTGCCGTGCAACAATTGGTTCCGTAGGTAACGGAGACCACGAGTTGATCAAAATCGGTAAAGCAGGTCGTAACCGTTGGTTAGGCCAACGTCCTGAAGTTCGTGGTGTTGTTATGAACCCTAACGATCACCCTCACGGTGGTGGTGAAGGTAAAGCTCCAATCGGACGTAAATCTCCATTGTCTCCTTGGGGTAAACCAACCCTTGGTTACAAAACTCGTAAAAAAGGTAAAGCATCTGATAAATATATCGTTCGTGGCCGCACGAAGTAATCCGCCTAGCGGATCACTTCTTGGCTGTGAAGATGGTTATCTAATCGCAGTGTAATGAAGGGAGGATATCAGAAATGAGTCGTAGTCTTAAAAAAGGGCCATTTATTGACGCCTATTTGCTCAAGAAAGTGGAAGAAGTTAGCGCTTCGAACAAAAAAGTTGTAATTAAAACTTGGTCTCGTCGCTCTACTATTTTCCCACAATTCATTGGTCAAACGTTTGGTGTGTATGACGGACGTAAACATGTACCTGTGTATGTAACAGAGGACATGGTCGGACACAAACTAGGCGAATTTGCTCCAACCCGTACGTACAAAGGTCATACGGATGATGATAAGAAAACAAGACGTTAATTTACAGTTCTTTGTCTGAAAGGAGGTAACATCACATGGAAGCTAAAGCACATGCTAGATCGATCCGAATTGCTCCTCGTAAAGCGAAATTGGTTGTTGATTTGATCCGTGGTAAGCAAGTTGGAGATGCAATTGCAATCCTTCGCCACACTCCTAAAGCAGCTTCCCCAATCGTTGAGAAGTTGTTGAATTCTGCGATTGCTAACGCTGAACATAACTATTCTTTGGATGTAAATAAATTAGTGGTTACTGAGGTTTTCGTAAACCAAGGTCCTACTATGAAACGTTTCCGTCCACGTGCTATGGGACGTGCAAGCCGGATTAATAAGCGCACTAGCCACATTACTTTAGTGGTATCTGAAAAATAAGGAGGGATAACGTGTGGGTCAAAAGGTAAATCCAATCGGATTACGTGTAGGTATTATCCGTGATTGGGAATCTAAATGGTACGCAGGTAAAGATTTTGGAGATCTTTTGCTAGAAGACGTTAAAATTCGTGAATACCTAAAGAAAAAACTTAAAGATTCTGCTGTATCTCGCATTGAGATCGAACGTGCAGCTAATCGTGTGAATGTAACTATCCACACCAACAAACCAGGTATGGTTATTGGTAAAGGTGGTTCTGAGGTTGAAAACCTGCGCAATCAAATTACTAAAATTGCAGGTGGCAAGAAAGTACACATCAACATTGCCGAAATTAAACATCCTGACTTGGATGCAATTCTTGTAGCAGAGAGCATTGCTCAACAATTGGAACGTCGTGTTTCTTTCCGTCGTGCGTTGAAACAAGCGATTCAAAGAACTATGCGTTCTGGTGCTAAAGGAATTAAAACACAAGTTAGCGGACGTGTCGGTGGTGCTGAAATTGCTCGTACAGAAGGCTATAGCGAAGGAACTGTTCCGCTTCATACACTTCGTGCTGATATTGACTATGGTACAGCTGAAGCTCATACTACCTATGGTATTATCGGTATAAAAGTATGGATTTATCGTGGAGAGATTCTTCCGACGGCTAAGAAACAACAAGCTGCTAAGGAAGGAGGCAACTAATCATGTTGGTACCAAAACGTGTAAAACACCGTAAGCAACAACGCGGTAGTTTGAGAGGTCAAGCTAAAGGCGGCACTGAACTAAACTTCGGTGAATATGGTCTTCAAGCGCTTGAACCAACTTGGATTACTAACCGCCAAATTGAGGCAGCGCGTATTGCAATGACGCGTTACATCAAACGTGGTGGTAAAGTATGGATTAAGATTTTCCCTGACAAACCAATTACTCAAAAGCCTCTTGAAGTTCGGATGGGTAGTGGTAAAGGTAACGTAGAAAAATGGGTTGCAGTTGTGAAGCCTGGTAAGATTATGTTTGAACTCGCTGGTGTTCCTGAAGAGATCGCTCGCGAAGCAATGCGTCTTGCAGCTCACAAATTGCCAATCAAAACTAAGTTTGTGAAACGTGAAGGATTGGGTGGTGAAGCAAATGAAAGCTAATGAACTTCGCAACTTGACCACTGCTGAAATTGAGCAAAAAGTGGCAGGATTCAAAGAAGAACTCTTTAACCTTCGTTTTCAATTGGCTACTGGTCAGCTTGATAACCCGACTCGAATCCGTAATGTGCGGAAGGATATAGCTCGTGCTAAAACCATTTTACATGAGAGAGAACTTGGGATTACTAGCTAATTAGTGATAAAGTATATGGCATCTAGATGATGCTTTCTAACTTGAGGAAGGAGGCTAACCATGAGCGAACGTAATAGCCGTAAAGTGCAAATTGGTAAAGTCGTCAGTGACAAAATGGATAAAACCATCGTAGTTGCTGTTGAAACCTACAAAAAGCATGACTTGTATCACAAGCGTATTAAATACACTAAGAAATTTAAAGCGCATGATGAAAACAACACTGCAAAAATTGGTGACGTCGTGAAAATTGCTGAAACTCGTCCTTTGTCTAAAGACAAACGTTGGAGACTTGTTGAAGTGGTAGAAAAAGCGGTAGTTATCTAATATTGCTTCGTAAGCTTAGCTTGAAAGGAGGAAATTTCCATGATTCAACCATTTACACGTTTGCATGTAGCTGACAACTCTGGCGCGAAGGAATTGATGTGTATCCGCGTTTTGGGTGGCACTGGTCGTCGTACAGCTCAAATCGGTGATTTAATCGTATGTTCTGTTAAACAAGCAACACCAGGCGGCGTTGTCAAAAAAGGTGATGTAGTTAAAGCAGTTGTGGTTCGTACGAAACGCTCTGTACGTCGTAAAGACGGTTCTTATATCGCATTTGATGAAAATGCAGCAGTTGTTGTTAAAGAAGACAAGAGTCCACGTGGTACACGTATTTTCGGACCTGTTGCTCGCGAACTTCGCGACAAGGACTTCATGAAAATCGTTTCCTTGGCTCCGGAAGTTATCTAATCTATGACTAGTCCTAAATGATAGGACGTCAAGCATCGTTGAAACAGGAGGTGTAAAGAATGCCAAGATTAAAAAAGATTCTTGAATCCCACAGCAATAAGCTGCACGTGAAAAAAGATGATACAGTAATCGTGATCTCCGGTAAGGACAAAGGTAAAAAGGGTCGCGTAATTGCTGCTTATCCTCGAGAAAATCGTGTGCTTGTGGAAGGTGTTAACATGATTAAAAAGCACCAAAAGCCTAATCAGCTTAACCCACAAGGCGGCATTATTGAAAAGGAAGCTCCGATTCATGTCTCGAACGTAATGCATGTTGATCCTAAGAGCGGAAAAGTAACCCGTATCGGTTACAAAGTATTGGACAACGGTAAAAAGGTTCGTGTTGCTAAAAAATCCGGAGAAATTATCGACTAATTAAGAACCGTTGAGAAAGGAGGTCCATGATTCATGGCAGCAAGAATGAAAGAACGTTATTTGAACGAAGTAACACCTGCTTTGATTCAAAAATTCAATTACACAACTGTGATGCAAGTTCCTAAACTTGAAAAAGTTGTTATCAATATGGGTGTTGGTGACGCTGTTGCTAACTCCAAAGTACTTGATTCAGCTGTAAACGACATGCAGTTAATCGCAGGTCAAAAACCAGTGATTACTCGTGCTAAAAAATCTATCGCGGGCTTTAAGCTTCGTGAAAATATGCCAATCGGTGTGAAGGTGACATTACGTGGTGAGCGTATGTACCACTTCCTTGACAAGTTGTTAAACGTAACACTTCCACGTGTACGTGACTTCCAAGGTGTATCCACTAAATCTTTTGATGGCCGTGGTAACTATACTTTGGGTCTTAAAGATCAATTGATCTTCCCTGAAATTGAGTACGATAAAGTAGAAAAAACTCGTGGTATGGATATCGTATTGGTAACTACTGCGAAAACAGATGAAGAGTCTCGCGAATTGCTTGCAGGACTTGGAATGCCTTTTGCAAAGTAATATGAGTTCATTATTCTCCGAAACTATTTAGGAGGTGTCAGGCTAAGTGGCAAAAACTTCGATGAAGGTTAAACAACAACGTACACCAAAGTTTAAAGTGCGGGCATATACTCGCTGTGAACGTTGTGGTCGTCCACATTCGGTACTGCAAAAATTTAAAATATGCAGAATTTGTTTCCGTGAATTAGCTTATAAAGGTCAGATTCCTGGCGTTAAAAAAGCAAGCTGGTAATTAATCAACAACGGGAAGGAGGGTATACAAAACATGACTATGTCAGATCCAATTGCAGATATGCTTACACGCATTCGTAATGCGAACACTGTTCGTCACGAAACTGTAGAGCTACCTGCTTCTACGATTAAAAAACAAATCGCAGAAATCTTGAAGCGTGAAGGTTTTATCCGCGATGCAGAATATATCGAAGATAACAAACAAGGGATCATTCGTATTTTCTTGAAATACGGTGCGAACAATGAACGTGTTATCACAGGTTTGAAAAGAATCAGTAAACCAGGCCTTCGCGTCTACACAAAGAGCAATGAGGTTCCTCGTGTTCTAGGCGGTTTGGGTATTGCGATTATCTCCACATCTAAAGGAGTTATGACCGATAAAGAAGCTCGTCAAGCGAAAGCTGGCGGCGAAGTAGTTTGCTACATCTGGTAATAATGTCACAAAACAAGGAGGTGCACTAAATGTCTCGTATTGGTCGTAAACCAATTGAAATACCAAGCGGTGTTGATGTAACACTTAATAACAGCGAAATTACAGTTAAAGGACCTAAAGGAACTTTGACTCGTGAACTTCATAAAGAGATGAAGGTTACTGTTGATGGGAATACAATTCTTGTTGAACGTCCTTCTGATCACAAAACACACCGTTCACTTCATGGTACTACTCGTACTGTTGTTAGTAACATGGTGGATGGCGTAACTAATGGTTATTCCAAAACGCTCGAATTGGTTGGGGTTGGATACCGCGCAAGCAAATCCGGCGAAAAACTCGTACTTAATGTAGGGTACTCCCATCCAGTGGAAATCACTCCAGAGCCAGGCATCGTTTTTGAAGTGCCTTCAAATACAAAGATCATCGTTAACGGAATTAACAAAGAGCGTGTTGGTGAATATGCTGCTAAAATTCGTTCCGTTCGTGAACCTGAACCGTACAAAGGTAAAGGGATTAAGTATGAAGGCGAACGTATTATTCGTAAAGAAGGTAAAGCAGGGAAGAAGAAATAAACCTCTTCTTCATAAGCTTGTCCTTTTGGCGTCTTAAAAGACGTGTATGGTAAACCGAAAGGAGTGAAAATTAAATCATGATTACTAAACCGGATAAAAATAAAGCTCGTCTGAAAAGACACTTGCGTGTACGTAAAAAAATCGAAGGTACGGCTGCTCGTCCAAGATTGAACGTATATCGTTCGGCTAAACATATCTATGCACAATTGATTGATGATGTTGCTGGTGTAACATTGGCATCTGCATCAACAGTTGATAAGGAACTTAGCGAAATTACTAACGGAAGTAACGTTGAAGCTGCTCGTAAAGTTGGCGAATTAATCGCTAAACGTGCTGAGAGCAAAGGCGTGAAAAATGTTGTATTTGACCGCGGAGGATACCTTTATCATGGTCGAGTTCAGGCACTTGCTGATGCTGCTCGCGAAGCAGGTCTTGAATTTTAAAAATATTGTTAAAAGGAGGTAAACGACTTGCGTATAGATCCTAACACTCTTGAACTAACTGAAAGAGTTGTAAATATTAACCGCGTTGCTAAAGTAGTAAAAGGCGGACGCCGTTTCAGCTTTAGTGCTCTTGTTGTTGTCGGAGACGGCAAAGGCTGGGTTGGCGCTGGAATCGGTAAAGCAGGCGAAGTTCCTGATGCAATTCGCAAAGGAATTGACGATGCTAAGAAAAATCTTGTGTACGTGCCTCTTGTTGGAACTACAATTCCTCACCAAGTGGTAGGACATTTTGGCGCTGGACGTGTTCTTTTGAAACCAGCATCAGAAGGTACTGGAGTTATCGCTGGCGGCCCAGTTCGTGCTGTACTTGAATTGGCTGGTGTCGGCGACATCTTGACAAAATCTTTAGGTTCTTCGAATTCCATCAACATGGTCAACGCAACTTTAGAGGGCTTATCCCGTCTAAAACGTGCTGAAGATGTTGCGAAATTACGCGGTAAATCCGTCGAAGAACTTCTCGGTTAAGGAGGGAATCTCATGGCAAAATTACAAATTACCCTCAAACGTAGTTTGATTGGCCGTCCGGAGAACCAACGCGCTACCGTGAAGAGTTTGGGACTTCGCAAAATTAATCAATCTGTAGTTCAAAGCGACAACGCAGCGATCCGTGGAATGATTAACACTGTAAGTCATTTGGTTTCGGTTCAAGAAATCCAAGAATAATCTAACTTCTCTGTAAGTCAAACAACAAATAAGGAGGTGCAACGAACGATGAAATTACATGAGCTTTCTCCAGCACCTGGTTCACGCAAAGAACGCAAACGCGTAGGTCGTGGTACAGGTAGTGGAACTGGTAAAACATCTGGTCGAGGCCATAAAGGTCAAAACGCTCGTTCCGGTGGTGGTGTTCGTCCGGGATTTGAGGGTGGACAAAACCCATTGTATCGTCGCTTGCCAAAACGCGGATTTACAAATCCTACGCGTAAAGAGTATGCGATTGTCAACATTGAGGAACTTAACAGCTTTGCGGCGGATACGGAAGTAACTCCTGAACTGTTGTCAGCACAAGGAATCATCAAAAATGCTAAAAGCGGCATCAAGATTCTCGGCAATGGCGATGTGACTGTCAAATTGACAGTGAAAGCAAATAAGTTCTCCCAATCCGCGGTAGAGAAAATCGAGGCTGCCGGCGGTAAAACCGAGGTGATCTAATGTTTAAAACCATTAAGAACATATGGCATGTCCAAGATTTAAGAAACCGTATAATGTTCACATTGTTTATCTTTATTATTTACCGGATCGGTTCATTTGTACCGGTTCCGGGCGTTAATAAAGATGTATTTACGCTTTCAAACAATGCTGGCAATGACTTGCTAGGATTTTTGAATACTTTCTCGGGCGGCGCATTGAAGAACTTCTCAATCTTCGCCCTAAGTATTTTTCCTTATATTACAGCTTCCATTATAGTGCAGTTGTTGTCGATGGATGTAATTCCGAAGTTTGCGGAATGGGCAAAACAAGGTGAGTATGGTAAGAAAAAAATGGCTCAAATTACTCGTTATGGAACAGTGATTTTAGCTATTGTTCAAGCTTTTGCTACATCTATTGGTTTTAACCGTCTGTATGGTACGGAAATGGTTCCGAATGCAACCTTTGCTGATTATGCATTAATCGCACTTGTGTTGACTGCGGGTACTTCATTCTTGATGTGGCTTGGTGAGCAAATTACCGATAAAGGTATTGGTAACGGGATCTCTCTCATTATCTTTGCAGGTATCGTAGCTGCGATTCCAGGTCATATTCAAACAATCACAACATCTGAGTTTATGGTGGAAGGCCAAACCTTCATGAACGTAATGAAATGGTTAGCCATTGTTGTTGTCGTAGTTCTTATTGTTGTTGGTGTTATCTATGTTCAGCAAGCGATTCGGAAAATTCCGGTTCAATATGCGAAACGTGTTGTAGGTAACAAAATGTATGGTGGACAAAATACACATATTCCGCTCAAAATTAATGCGGCAGGTGTTATTCCAGTCATCTTTGCAGTTTCCCTTTTACAATTCCCAATCGTGCTTGCGAACTTCTGGTCCACACATGACTGGGCGAAATGGGTTACGAAAAATTTAGCACATGATCAGCCACTTGGTATGGTACTTTATATTTTAATGATCATCGGTTTTACATTCTTCTATACTTTCGTACAGATGAATCCACAACAGATGGCAGACAATATGAAGAAAAATGGCGGCTATATTCCGGGCATTCGTCCAGGTAAAGCTACTCAAACCTACCTAACTCGGGTATTAACTCGTTTAACAATGACAGGTGCAATTTTCCTTGCTTTCATTTCGATTTTACCTATTGGTCTGGGTGCGTTGGCTAAATTGCCAAACAGTGTTCAAATCGGTGGTACATCTATCCTGATTGTAATTGGGGTTGCCCTTGATACAATGAAGACGATCGAAGGACAATTAATTAAACGCCACTATAAAGGCTTTATTAATAAGTAATGCATAAGTTCCAGGTTGGAGACTATTTTAAGTCTGCACCTGGTGCTTATTGTTATCCTAGAGTTTGGCAGCTAGTCATCTTGAAGGGAGAGATATTCATGAACATTTTATTCATGGGACCTCCCGGAGCAGGAAAAGGAACACAAGCTGAGGTCATCGTCAATGAATTTGGCATTCCCCATATTTCTACTGGAGATGCTTTTCGTTTGGCGATTAAAGAAGGAACTCCAGTTGGAATTAAAGCCAAGGAGTTTATAGATCAAGGCAAACTGGTGCCTGATGATGTTACGATCGGCATCGTTCGTGAGCGCCTACAGCAGTCCGATTGCGAAAAAGGTTTTCTGTTGGATGGTTTTCCAAGAACTCTTTCGCAAGCGGAAGCGCTGGAGGAACTGCTTAGCGGAATGAACCGCAAGTTGGAGCATGTCATAAACCTGAAGGTGGATCGCGACAGATTACTTGCTCGTCTTACGGGACGTCGTATTTGTAAATCTTGTGGTGCCACTTATCATGTGATCTTTAATCCTCCGGGTCAAGAAGGTGTCTGTGATAAATGCGGCGGTGAATTATATCAACGTTCTGATGATAATGAAGAGAGCGTTGGCATTCGCTTAGACGAATATATCAACAAAACAGCACCACTTCTCAAGTTCTACGAAGAAAAACAACTGTTGCGTCAGGTAGATGGCGAACAGGAAATCGGTACGGTATCCAAAGAAATCGTATCCTTACTGCGAGGTTAGATGTAATGATCATTTGTAAATCCGAAACGGAACTAGGCTTTATGAGAGAAGCAGGGCGGATTGTAGCGGAAACGCACAGGCTCATGGCACAATCCATTGAGCCCGGAATTACGACGGGTGAGCTGGATCGCATCGCCGATAAATACATCCGTAGTCAAGGGGCAATTCCTTCTTTTAAAGACTACAACGGTTTTCCTTACAGCATTTGTGCTTCAGTTAATGAAGAATTGGTACATGGATTCCCAAGTAAACGCAAACTGAATGAAGGCGATATTATTAGCCTTGATATTGGTGCTCAATATCGTGGGTTTCATGGTGATTCCGCTTGGACGTACCCTGTTGGTGAAATCTCTGAGGAAGCGAAGAAGCTACTAGAGGTGACTGAAGGCTCGTTGTTTGCAGGATTAGAACTTGTAAAACCCGATGTTCGTTTGTATACGATCTCGCACGCTATTCAGCAACACATTGAAAATGCAGGGTTCTCTGTTGTACGTGAATATGTTGGTCATGGTGTAGGGGCCGATCTACATGAGGAACCACAAATTCCTAATTACGGTACACCAGATCGTGGACCACGTTTAAAACCGGGCATGGTGCTTGCCATCGAGCCAATGGTTAATGTAGGGAAGCGGTACGTTAGAACACTTGAGGATAATTGGACTGTTGTTACGGTGGATGGCTCACTTTGTGCTCATTTTGAGCATACTGTAGCTGTGACACCGGATGGCATGGAAATACTCACAAAACTTTGATGCGTAGGTGAGAAATTTGAAACACCGATCCAAAGCGCAGCTTGGTCAAATTGTGAAGGTTTTAAAAGGTCGAGATGCAGATACGTATTGCGTTGTCACAGAATTAATTGATGATCGTTATGTACTTGTTGCTGATGGTCAGAAGCATAAATTCGACGCACCTAAACGTAAAAATGTACAGCATCTTGAGTTTATTCCTTTTATCAGCAATGAAGTTGTGCATAGCTTGCAAGATAGTGGCCGTGTAACTAACGCTAAGCTGCGATATGCAGTAGAGGCTTATGTTAAATCCATAAATATAAATGCTGAAGAGAAAGGAGACTGCACTAGTGGCTAAAGAGGATGTCATTGAGGTAGAAGGTACGGTTCTTGAACCATTGCCAAATGCAACATTTAAGGTTGAGCTTGAGAATGGTCACCAAATTTTGGCTCACGTATCAGGTAAATTACGGATGCACTTTATTCGTATCCTGACTGGAGACAAAGTGGTTGTCCAACTATCCCCTTACGATTTAACTAAGGGTCGTATTACTTACCGTAAATAGGAGTTGTACCATTTTAAAAATATGTGGTATGATATTCAGGTTGAGTAAATTGCAAGATATTTGTCACTGTTGTAAAGTTTAGTTTTCCTTATGAAGTGAGTTTTGCTTGGCAAAACTTTAAGGAGGTAATCAGCATGAAGGTAAGACCTTCTGTAAAGCCAATTTGCGAGAAATGCAAAGTCATTCGTCGTAAAGGCAATGTCATGGTGATTTGTGAAAATCCGAAACACAAACAAAAACAAGGTTAAAGAAGGGGGTGTAGCGTAAAATGGCACGTATAGCTGGTGTGGATTTGCCACGTGATAAACGCGTTGAGATCGCCTTAACTTACATTTTCGGAATCGGTAAAACGACTTCCCAGAAAATCCTGAGCACTACAGGCATCAGTCCGAACACTCGTGTTCGTGATTTGACGGAAGATGAGGTTAGCAAATTACGCGAAACGATCGATAAAGAGGTTAAGGTAGAAGGTGACCTTCGTCGTGAAATTTCTTTAAATATTAAACGTTTGATTGAGATTGGCTGTTACCGTGGTGTTCGTCACCGTCGCGGTTTGCCTGTTCGTGGACAACGTACTAAAACGAATGCCCGTACTCGTAAGGGTCCTCGTCGTACTGTAGCGAACAAGAAGAAATAAGAAGGGGGGATAAACGACAATGGCTAAACCGAAAAAAGTCGTACGTACTAAACGTCGCGACCGTAAAAATATTGAGTCGGGTGTGGCACATATTCGCTCCACCTTCAACAACACAATTGTTACAATTACCGATCCACATGGTAATGCTATTTCTTGGGCAAGCTCTGGCGGTCAAGGATTTAAGGGTTCCCGTAAATCCACTCCATACGCAGCACAAATGGCAGCAGAAACTGCAGCTAAAGCAGCAATGGAGCATGGCATGAAAACCGTAGAAGTTATGGTTAAAGGTCCAGGCGCTGGCCGCGAAGCGGCTATCCGCTCTTTGCAAGCAGCTGGTCTTGAAGTTAACGTAATTAAAGACGTAACTCCAATTCCTCATAACGGCTGCCGTCCTCCAAAACGCCGTCGTGTGTAATGAATCTGCTTTTAGAGTGTGGTATAACAACAATGTAAATGGTAATAATGGTTGTTTAGGCATACTTATGGATAGACTTCAGTAAACATGACAGTTTCGAAGGAAAGACGTTTTGAAGGAGGGGTACTTCGTGATAGAAATCGAAAAGCCAAAAATTGAGACCGTAGAAGTTAACGAAAATGGCACCTATGGGAAATTTGTAGTAGAACCACTTGAGCGTGGATATGGCACCACTCTGGGCAACTCGCTTCGCCGGATTTTGCTCTCTTCTCTGCCTGGTGCAGCGGTAACCTCGGTCCAAATCGATGGTGTTTTGCATGAATTCGCAACCATCCCGGGCGTAATGGAAGATGTTACGGAGATTATTCTAAACCTCAAAGCGCTCTCGCTAAAAATCCACTCCGATGAAGAGAAAACTCTTGAAATCGATGCGGAAGGCGAAGGAAAAATTACGGCTGGTGATATTCGCGCTGATAGCGATGTAGAGATTTTGAATCCTGACTTGCATATTGCAACGTTAGAACCAGGTTCTAGACTCCACATGAGAATTTTCTCAGGTCGTGGTCGTGGTTATGTTCAGGCAGATAAGAATAAACGGGATGATCAACCAATTGGTGTAATTCCTGTTGATTCCATCTATACCCCAATTACGCGTGTAAACTACGTAGTAGAAAATACGCGTGTTGGTCAAGTGACTAACTACGATAAACTTACGCTTGAAGTATGGACTGATGGTAGCATCAGACCAGAAGAGGCAGTTAGTCTCGGTGCTAAGATTTTGACAGAGCATCTCTTCTTATTCGTGGGTCTTACGGATGAAGCGAAAGACGCTGAGATTATGGTTGAGAAGGAAGAAGACAAGAAAGAGAAAGTGCTTGAAATGACGATTGAAGAGCTGGACCTTTCAGTTCGTTCCTATAACTGTCTCAAACGTGCTGGTATTAACACAGTACAAGAGCTTACTACGAAAACGGAAGAAGATATGATGAAGGTGCGTAACCTTGGTCGTAAATCTTTGGAAGAAGTACAAGAAAAGCTTGAAGAGCTTGGTTTAGGATTACGTACAGAAGAATAGAAGTCTTGAATCGTTTTAGCAGAGGAGGGAAAACTCATGGCATATCAAAAGTTGGGACGCGATTCTAGTGCACGTAAAGCTTTGTTTCGTGATCTTGTAACGGATTTGTTCTTGTATGAACGTATCCAAACAACTGAAGCTAAAGCGAAGGAAGTTCGCTCTATCGCTGAAAAGTTGATCACAAAAGCAAAACGTGGAGATTTGCACGCTCGTCGTCAGGTAGCAGCATATGTTCGTCGTGAATCTATCGACGGTCAAACAGATGCAATCCAGAAGCTATTCTCGGATATCGCACCTCGTTACAACGAACGTCCAGGTGGATACACTCGTATCTTGAAACTAGGTCCTCGCCGCGGTGACGCAGCACCTATGGTTTACTTGGAATTGGTAGATCGTGCTTAATGAATAAATAACCTTATGGTTGTTCGGAATTTAAACTCTCTGTTAGCGAACCTTAATGGCTACGCTCGGGGAGTTTTTCCATGTTGTTTACTTTAACTCTAACATTGTAATGTTATTTAATTATTTTGTTACACGCTTTATTCATCGTTGCTTTAGATTGACATCGTGATTGGAGGAGAGCTCGTTTTGCGTAATTTACTTATGACGGTTTGTTATGAAGGCACAGCTTATTATGGCTTTCAGACTCAGCCGAATGGGAATACGATTCAAGACCACCTTGAGGCGGCGATTTATACCATTACTCGTGAGGAAGATGTTAAAATTCATGCTTCTGGACGTACAGATGCTGGCGTCCACGCACGAGCTCAGCCCTTTCACTATGTCACAGCAACAGATATTCCAATAGAACGATGGGCTTATGCCATTAATGGTCGGCTTCCTAAAGATATTAGAATTACAAATGTGCAGGAAGTTCCACTTAGTTTTCACTCTCGACGCTCTGCTAAACGTAAGACCTATCGTTATTCCATTAATGCCAATCGTGTTCCTGATGTTTTTCAGCGCAACTTTCAATTTCATCATCCAGGAAAACTGAATATCAATGATATGATAGAGGCTTGTCCTTATCTCATTGGAACTTATGACTTTACTTCCTTTGCTTCTCGTTATTCAACAAAAGCAAATCATGTTCGTACCATATATGATGCACATATTGTACATGATACAACCAGTGAATTTTTGGGAACACGAGAGCAAGGAATCATTCATTTTTATATTACTGGAAACGGATTTCTTCAGCATATGGTGAGAATCATCGTGGGAACCTTGCTAGAAATTGGGGAAGGTAAAAGATCACCCGATTCATTGAAAATCGCATTAGATGCTAAAGACCGTGCTGCAGCTGGTCCAACAGCAGAGAGCCACGGCTTAATGTTGTGGAGTGTAGAATACGATGAAGTTTAGTTGATAAATGAGGCTTATGTGTAATGGATTCATTTTCTGAAACCTAGTGTTAATATATACGTAATAACTTAAAAATTAAGTAATCAAATTTAATGTCTTACTAGTGAATGAGGATTAAAGTTGATTGAATTCGTATTTTTAACTTTAGGAGGAATGGAATATGAGATGTCCAGTATGTAATGACGTGAAAATGAGAGAAGTAGAAAAAGATGGTGTATTGATTGATATTTGTCCTGAATGTAAAGGGGTCTGGTTAGATCGTGGTGAGCTAGACAAGCTATTACAGGAAGTTCGTGAGATTAGACCTGCTTTTAATGATTGGTATGAGCATCATGAGCAAGACTATTCTAACAAAGACAAGTATCAAGAAAGAAATCATGACAGAAGCCATGAAAGAAACTATGATAAGTCTCATTCACCAAACAATTACGATGATTCCTATTCCAGACATGGAAATGATAAATCCTACTACAAGCGAAAAAAGAAGAAATCAGTCCTAGATGTGTTTGGGGATTTATTTGACTGATTTTTTTCTTTTTAGCTGCTATAACTAAAGGTAGTTTTTATCCTTCTAAATTCTATTTCTTTTCCATTTATTTACCTCTATATTTATGTTATACACAAAGCAAAAAAAGCTTGCTTATTAGCCCTGTTTCCTGTAAAATAAAGTTTGTGTTTTCTTAATGGCTATCCCACAGCCCCCAATTAAGAAAACCATACAGTAACAACTTAAAATAATGTTTTTTCATGTTTTTCATATGCAAATGACAACGATAAGATAAATGTGCTGAATTGCTTTACAATCTCAATTGTTGATCATATTCGGCATGAATGAACAATTTTCAATCGATTGAAGGAGGATCTTTACATGCGTACCTATATGGCAAAGCCAGCAGAAGTTGAACGCAAGTGGCACATCATTGATGCTGAAGGTAAAACTTTAGGCCGCTTGGCTAGTGAAGCTGCTGCATTGATTCGTGGCAAACACAAACCTCAATTTACTCCACACGTTGATGGCGGTGACTTCGTTATCGTAATTAACGCTGAGAAAATTCATTTGACTGGTAAGAAATTAGAAAATAAAAAGTACTACCGTCACTCAATGCACCCAGGTGGTTTGAAAGTAACTGTAGCTCAAGACTTACTTAACACTAAACCTGAACGTGTAATTGAATCTGCCATTCATGGCATGCTTCCTAAAACTCGTCAAGGCGAAAAAATGAAATTAAGATTAAAAGCTTATGCGGGTACTGAGCATCCACATGCAGCACAAAAACCTGAAGTTTACGAACTTCGCGGATAATAAAAAAGGAGGACAGTTTCATGGCACAAGTACAATACTATGGGACAGGTCGTCGTAAACATTCGGTAGCTCGTGTTCGTCTCGTACCGGGTGAAGGACGCATTGTCATTAATAAACGTGATATCAACGAATATTTTGGTTTGGAAACATTGAAATTAATTGTTAAGCAACCACTTAACTTAACTGAAACATTGAATAGCTATGATGTATTAGTTATCGCACATGGTGGTGGTACTTCAGGTCAAGCAGGAGCAATCCGTCACGGTATCTCTCGTGCGTTGCTTAAAGCAGATCCTGAGTTCCGTCCAGCTCTTAAAAAAGCAGGATTCTTGACTCGTGACCCACGTATGAAAGAACGTAAAAAATACGGACTTAAAGCTGCACGTCGTGCACCTCAGTTCTCAAAACGTTAATATCCCTTGTTTATCAAGGATTACAAGCCCTTGGCCATTATTGGTCAGGGGTTTTGTTTTGAAATTTGTAATGGATATATATCCCATCATGGAAACGCTTGCATATATAAAAGTTAAATGATATTATATTGATGTAAAAAATAATATGATTATTGGCCCAGAATGTTAGTTTCGTACGCATGACTAGGCATATTCTAAAACTTTGTTTTTGGATATGTTCTAGTCTTTTTTTATTTTATAAAGGAGGGAGGTTTTATTATCTATAAATTTTATAAAAGATTAAATAATAACACTGTGAGTGCTGTTGATGAAAATGGCAGTGAAGTGATTCTAAAAGGCAAGGGTATTGCATTTCTTGATGACAATGGGAATATTGATGACTCAAAAATTGAAAAAATCTTTGAATTTAAGAATAAAAAGGACTTTCACTATTTCTATTCCCTAATAGATAAAATTCCTTATGAATATATGGAAACGGCGGAGTTGATTATTTCTTTCTCGCAAAAAATGCTCAATAGACCATTAAATGAACACATTTATATTACGATGACAGATCATTTGAATTATGCATTACAAAGAATGAAAGAAAATATTTTTATAACAAACCCATTAGTTTGGGAGATCAAAAGGTTTTACCCGACTGAGTATCAAATTGGACTAGCCTCATTAGACATTATAGAAGAAAAGTTAGGAGTAAGATTTGATAATAGTGAAGCAGCATCAATTGCATTACATATTATTGATGCTGAATTGAATGTAGATATTAACCAATCGATGAAGATGACACAACTTATGCAAGATATATTAGATATTATTAAAAATAATTTTGATTTTACTTTTGATGAAAATAGTATAGTTTACAATCGTTTAACTACTCATTTGAAGTACTTTGTAGAAAGAGCAATGAAATCAGATTATGTTGGAGAGAGTGATATTGAAATATTTGAGTTTATTAGAAATAAATATCCGGAAGTTTATCATTGTACTCTAAAGATTGCGCATTATGTAGAAGATGAACTTAGATATAAAGTAAGTGACAGCGAAAAAATGTATCTTACCGTTCACATAGAAACGCTATTAAAAGAAGTCAGAAAAAAGGGGTAACATTATGGATTTCAAAAAATTTGCTAAAGATATTATTGATAATGTTGGTGGAGTTGAAAACATTCAAAGTTTGACACATTGTATAACTAGATTAAGATTTCAATTGAAGGATGAAAAAAAAGCCAATGATAATATAATAAAAAACATGGAGGGAGTTGCTACTGTTGTTCATAGTGCTGGACAATACCAAGTAGTTATTGGGAAAAATGTAATCAAGGTTTATGATACCATTGTCGAAAATTATAATATCGGAGAAACTGAACCTTCTGAAGCAACAAGTGATAATGAAAATAAAGGTTCTTTCATGAAGCAGTTTATTAAACTTGTAACAGGTATTATGATGCCTTCGTTGTCTATTTTATGTGCTTGCGGGATGTTAAAAGGACTGAATTCTGTTGCTACATTTTTTGGCTTATATTCTAATGATTCAGGTATTTATACCTTATTAAATGCAATCGGTGATTCAATCTTCTTTTTCTTCCCTATTGTGATTGGCTACAATATGGCTAAGACCATTAATATAAAAAATCCTTACTTAGGTTTAATTATTGGTGCGGCAATATGTTATCCCACTATTAACGGGGTTGATGTCGAGTTATTTGGGAACGTAATTAATGCTACGTATACTTCTACTATATTCCCTGTTATTTTAATGGTTGCTTTAGCAAAACCGCTAGAAAAATTGTTTAATAAGATGATTCCTAGTATAGTAAGTAACTTCCTTACTCCGATGTTTGTCATGATGATTACAGTGACATTAGGATATATCATTCTAGGTCCAATTGCGAATGCAGTAAGTTTAGGCTTATCTAACAGTATTTTAGCTATAAATGACTTTAGTCCGATCCTTACCGGTTTTATTGCAGGAGCTTTGTGGCAAGTAATGGTTGTTTTTGGAGTACAGATTTTATTAGTAGTTGTTGCTATAAATAATATAACAGCAGGTATCCCCGATCCTATATTACCTTTTACAACATTTGTGGCTTTTTCTACAACGGGATCAATTATTGCAATTTGGTTGAAGACCAGAAATAAGCAATTGAGAAGTGCAGCTTTACCTGCTTGGATCTCAGGTCTTTTTGGAATTACAGAACCAGCTATTTATGGAATCTTAGTTCAGCGACCTAGACAATTTGTCTTAACTTGCATTAATGGAGGGATTACCGGCATATTAGTTGCATATTTTGGTATGAAATATTACACCATGGCGGGTATGGGGATTTTTGAAATTCCAGCAATTCTAAATCCTAGTGATCCCAAAGGCTCATTTATACATGCTGTTATTACTACAGCAGTTTCATTTACATTAGGATTTGTTTTATCGTATCTAACTTTTAAAGATGAAAAGCAAGATGGAGCAAAAATTTAAAAAGGTATACTAAAAAATATCGTGTTGGGGAGAAAGGTAGATAAATATGTTTCCAGATGGTTTTTTATGGGGAGGCGCTACTGCTGCTAACCAAATTGAAGGTGGGTATAAGGAAGGTAATAAAGGGGATTGTATATCAGATCATATTACTGGAGGTTCTTTAGATACAAAAAGAAAATTCACTCCAGTAATTGATGAAAATAATTATTATCCAAGCAAAGTTGGAGTGGACTTTTACCATCACTTTAAAGATGATATCAAATTATTCGCACAGATGGGTTTTAAGGTATTTAGAATGTCAATGAACTGGGCTCGTATTTATCCTACTGGACTTGAAGACATACCTAATGAAGCCGGCTTACAATTTTATGATGATGTATTTGATGAATGTATCAAGTACGGGATAGAGCCATTAGTTACTTTGCATCATTTTGATATGCCTTACACCTTAGTAGAAAAATATCAAGGGTTTCTAAGTAGAGAAGTAGTTGATTTATTTGTTAAATATGCTTCAACCGTATTTAAAAGGTACAAAAATAAAGTAAAATACTGGTTAACCTTTAATGAAATAAATTTTGCAACAATCCCTATGGGGTCTTTAGAGTTATTAGGAATCTATAACAAACAAACTACAGATTATACTGAACCAGATGATGATGTAAATCAAAGATATCAAGCTCTACATCATGTCTTTGTTGCTAGTGCAATGGCAGTTATTGAAGGACATAAGGTCAATCCGGATAGTAAGATTGGATGTATGGTAGCGCATGTACCCATGTATCCGTTCAGTTGTCACCCTCAGGATATGCTTTTAGTTCAAGCAACAGACCATAGCTTTAATGATTTTTGCGGAGATGTCCAGGTTAAAGGTGAATACCCATATTACATTCATAAATTTTTAAAAGATCATAATATCAATATTATAAAAGAGATTAACGATGATCAGTTATTAAAATTAGGTGTAGTTGATTATTATTCATTTTCTTACTACATGTCTAACTGTGTAAATTCACAAGAAAGCGAAGATATTAATACTACGAGTGGCAACTTAGTAGGAGGGGTCAAAAATCCTTACCTGAGATCCAGTGACTGGGGTTGGCAAATAGATCCAGAAGGATTAAGATTTACTCTTCATAAACTATACGATCGATATCATATCCCATTAATGATAGTTGAAAATGGCCTTGGTGCTGTAGATATTAAGGAACCAGATAACACGATTCATGATGATTATCGAATTGATTTTATGAAACAACATATTGTTCAAATTGGACAAGCTATAGAAGAAGGTGTAGATGTTTTAGGCTACACGATGTGGTCTGCAATTGATAGTATTTCTTCTAGTACAGGAGAAATGAAAAAGCGCTATGGTTTGATTTATGTTGATCGAGATGATGATGGAAACGGGGATTTCGCAAGGTACCCAAAAGATTCATTCCATTGGTACAAAAATGTTATTAAATCTAATGGTGAAATTATCTAAAAATGGATGCCCTTGGTCATTATTGGTCAGGGGTTTTATTTTTATGATTCGAAGTGTGTCAGTCTACAAGTTGCCTCCTCTATTTCTGTTTTAGTAATATTTGTTTGCCTTGTCCCATATGATGAGTAATGTCATTAGGGGATGGAGGTAGATTAATATGCTTTTCAAAAATACTATCAATCGTGACCGTTTGAAATATCCGCAAGCCAAACAGGGACCATTTGTATGGATTCATTTAAAATGGATCAAGTGGTCTGGGATCTTTTTGGTTTTTTTAACTGTGCTAAGCTTGCTAATGCTGTACAACCCTTCAGTCTCAACAGTTTGGAATTATTGGAGTTTGCCATTGTCGGGAGTTACCGTTGCGTTAGATGCAGGACATGGTGGTCCTGATGGTGGTGCAGTGAGCAAGGAGGGAATCATTGAAAAGGATATTAATTTAGCTGTAAGCCTTTATTTACGTGATTATCTTCAGCAAGCAGGTGCGATTGTGGTGATGACACGTGAGGATGATCGTGATTTAGCTAATCCTGAGACAAAGGGATATAAAAAGCGGAAAACAGAAGATCTTCATTATAGAGCCAGATTTATTGAAGAGAAACAAGCAGATTTATTTGTAAGTATTCATATGAATAGTATTCCTTCATCGCGCTGGAATGGGGCACAAACCTTTTATGGTGTAAAGAATCAGGATAGTGTAAAGTTAGCTAACTATGTCCAAAAGATGCTTGTGCATCAGTTAGAGAATACAAATCGTGTTGCTAAAACCTCTGATAAAACAGTTTATTTATTAGACACCGTAGATACCCCGGCTATTTTAGTGGAGGTAGGTTTTTTATCCAACCCCAAAGAGGCACTACAATTAGGAAATCCTGAATATCAAAGAAAAGTAGCTGCTTCTATTTATGAAGGGATACTACAATTTAAAGCAGAGAAGCAAACGAACAGCTCAGCAGATTAAAAGTAAAAATGCTATAATAGATATCATACTTAGCTAAATATATTTAACTAAACATACTTAGCTAAGTTGTTGATCACATAGAAGTAGAGGTGCTGTTCATTGCTATCTCAGGAAAATATACTTGCAATTTTAAGACCAATCGCTGAACCGATTACAGGACAAAGCCTAGTGGATTTAAAATGGATTCGTGATGTTATGCTCAGAGATCAGAAGATTGCTCTTACTGTAGTTTTATTACATAAAGATGATGTTTTACAGGAAGAGCTTGGGGATGAAATTCGCTTCCGTCTGTTAGAAGCTGGAATAGAGGATGTTCATCTTAGATTTCGACAAGCATCAATGCACGAACAACAGCAGGCAGGAATTACAGTAAATCAAGATGAAGAGACAGAACAAAATGACTCTAAACGGACTTTAAAGGGGCATGGAATTGGATTAGAAGCTTCATCCATTCTAGATGAGTCAGCTGGAGTCAAGTTTATTGCTGTTGCAAGTGGAAAAGGTGGCGTAGGCAAATCTACGGTTACAGTACAACTGGCTAAGGCGTTGTCTAGATTAGGCTACCAAGTTGGTATCGTTGACGCTGATATCTATGGATTTAGTATTCCTACCATTATGGAAATTGATGAGTTGCCGATTATTGAGGATGGACTAATATTGCCTGTAGAACATAACGGTGTAAAAGTGATGTCTATGAGCTTTTTTATTAAGGACAATAATCCGGTTATTTGGCGTGGACCGATGTTGGGGAAAATGCTAAGACAATTTATAGAGGAAGTCCAGTGGGGAGAGGTTGACTATGTGTTAATTGATATGCCTCCTGGAACAGGAGATGTTGCACTAGATGTTCACCAGATGTTTCCGCAATGTCGAGAAATCATTGTCACTACTCCACACACAGCTGCCTCTCATGTTGCAGTACGTGCTGGCATAATGGCCTTACAGACAGATCAACAAGTTATTGGCGTTATCGAAAATATGTCCTATTATCAATGTGTAGGCTGTGAAGATAAAGTATATCTGTTTGGTAAAGGCGGGGGACAAGCTTTAGCTGACAAATTAAGTACAACCTTGTTAGCACAAATACCAATCGTACCTGATGAGCCTCATGTAGATAATCGTCATAAAGTAGAGTTGGAAATAGAAAAAATCTATAATCAACTTGCAGAAAGTATTACAGCAACTTAGTGACTTTAATGTAAGTAAAAAATAAAAAATATATAAAAAATGGCTGCCCACAGAGGACATGCCATTTTTTTGTTTACTGTTCAATTTAATTATTAATTCATTCTTCTCATTTACTTATTTTTTTATTGTCCGCCTTCTCCACCAGAGTCTTTGCTTTCACCGCCACCACCTTCTCCCCCGCCTTTGCCACCTTCACCAGATCCAGGTGCTTTCTCGATGGTGGGTTGAAGTTGCTGCTGTACAACTGTTTTTAACAACTCCATGACTTGTAGCTTAAATAAGGGGCTTTGCATAGCTTCTTGCATCACTGTCATCGATTGCTTACGATAATCTGGCGTCTTTGTAAGCTCAAGGAACATTTTCATGACATCGGGGGATTTCATAATATCCCCAACCGATTTCTGATACGTAGGATCTTTAATAAGCTGTAAATGCATTTCCTTACTTTGCGCACTTATTGCTTTAGCAAAGTCTCCTGCAAACTGAGGGTCAGTCATGATTTTCTCAATTTCTTTTTTATATTCTGGAGAGGTAATTGTTTCTTTTACTGCCATACGAACATCTTCAGAGGTTTGGGAAGGTAATAACATCTTAATCCCCATTGAGCCACCTCCGCCGCCATTCCCTCCGCCACTACCGCCACCTTGTCCACCTTCAGATTCTGAATCTCCAGATTGTGAGCTGCTTGATGGGCTACTGCTTTGAGATGGGCCCGCTGTTAACGCCTCATAAATTGCCTTTTTACCTTCATCACTTTTTAATACGTCAATAATCATTGATTTTGATTCTTTATATCCACCAGTGCTTTGGGCCGATGATGAGCCTTGATCGGAGCCACAGGCAGTTAGCAGAGAAGTGAGCATACAAATGACTAACCATGCACACATCTGTTTTTTCATATTAGATATCCTCCTTACTAAAATTAGTGCTGTACTTATTATGGTGTATAGAAAAGGGAATTATCCAAATGAAATAACAGATTATAAAATTATTCAGTTAAATAAACATATAAAAAACGGGGAACATTCAGGACGTATGCCTTCAAGAAATTTGAAGTACAATTACCCTATATTCCACCGTCTTTATTTTAATTTGCTGCGTGGTCCATCTTTTGTTCTGTCCAAGTTTGATCATGAACTTCTTTACCTTCTGTATTTGCTTGCTGAACTAGATCCGTGACTGTAACAAACTCAAAGCCTTTTTGTCTAAGCTGTTCAATAATTTGTGGAAGCGCTTCGTGGGTTTGATTAACAGAATCGCTAGCATGAAGGAGGATGATGTCCCCTGCATGTGCTTTACTAACTACACGATCTACAATGGTTTGTACCCCTTTGTTCATCCAATCCTGTGAATCCGTATCCCACTGAATAACCTTATAACCTTGGTTTTGCGCAATATTTAAAACACGTTTGTCGAAATCCCCATTAGGAAGGCGGATTAATTTTGGCTCTGCACCAGTAACTTCTGTTAAAATAGTATGAGCAGTTTTAATTTGTTCTGTAATCTCCTCATCACTTAATGAGCTGTAGTTTACATGCTTATGACCATGACTGCCAATTTCAAATCCTTGCTGTTGTATTTTTTTTACAATGTCTGGGTGTGTTTTGCTCCAAGGAGAGGAGAGGAAGAAGGTAGCCTTTTGTACGTTTTTGTCCTTTAACACTTGAAGTATGGGCTCGGCACGTTTATCTCCCCAACTAATATCAAAAGTAAGTGCAACGATTTTCTTATCTGTGGATACGCTATAAATAGCTGAGGGACTACTCTCATCTGAAAATACCGTAACATTTCCCTGCTCCACATAAATGATACCTGCTGTAAACAATGCCGCCGCAAAAATTAGAAAATACCTTTTGATTTTTCTCCCATTCAGGACATAGAAGAAATTATTCATGGAATATAAGCCCCTCTCAATAGAAAATGATTTGTCCACTGCTATAATGTATGCTCGTACATTTGATTTATAACTTTTTAGGGATAAGCTTTTCGCTAGAAGGTAAGCATTGTATAGTTAAAACATAGAAAGGTTGTGTTACTGTGTCGTTATTTCAATTTTTTAAGGATATTCATAGTTTTAAGAAGGCAATGCTGGTTGCTGTTTCACTTTTTATAGTGGGAATTATACTAGGAACGGTGAACTCACAATTTATCGATCAAATCATTCAGCCTAGTATCGCGCAGCTCCAATCAATTAGTTCAGATTTATCTTCTTCAAATAATCCGGAATGGAGCTTCTTCAAATTTATTTTCATTAATAATGTTACAAAAAGTTTAGCTGTGTTGGCGTTGGGAGGGTTTTTTGGATTAATTCCTGCCTTTTTTCTAGTTATGAATGGAATGATGTTGGGCTATATTCTTGCTGTTGCTGCTGCAAGTGGCCAGGCATGGGGGGTTATTTTGCTTCGCGGAATTTTACCTCATGGTATTATCGAACTGCCAGTAATTATTATTGCGGCGGCTTATGGGTTACAATTTGGTTACTTCGTACTTAGATCATTAGGTGAAATGGGTGGAGCAGGTAAAGGCGAAAAAAGTGTGAATTGGCGTAATTTCTTTCAAAAGGTAATGCGAGCAGTGGTATGGATCACATTATTACTGTGTATTGCAGCCGTCATTGAAAGTACGATTACATTTTATCTGGTGAAATAAAAATTTGTTTCAAAGAGGTATCATAATTTTCTCCAAATGTGTGCATAACAGTAAAGCAAACCAAAATTAGAGTTTACATTACGATAAAAAGGGTTAATCCTCATTAAAGGGTTGGTGCTTATGTACCAATCCAATTTTATAATAACTCGACAACATCATTGAGTATAAAGACATAGGTTGATCTGTCAGTTTATTAGATAGCGGGGGTTTTACTGCACTGTAGACAAAGGAGAGATGCATGATGTTAGGAATGTTATTTAGTGAAAAGGAATGTTGTGAGCTTGATTATGTGCTTCGTAAAGAGTTAGATGAAATGTTATTTGATTTAAGCGACCATCGACTTGATTTAGATATTAGACAAGCGATTGCAAAAAGATATAAGACCGTGTTTCGTATGTATGCTAGATTTGCACCTTCAAAGGAATTATCTAAGTATGCTCGTAAAGCGAAAATCCCACAAATGAAGCAATGATATTACTATTGGTTGGTGATTAACAAAAAGGTTTGAAAAAAGTGTTGACTCTTATTTGAAATATGTGATATAGTATTAATCGTTCCGCTTTTGAGGAAAAAAGTTGAACAAGCAAGAAAAAATTAAAAGCTGAAAAAAGTTTTTAAAAAAACTCTTGCAAAGAAGATATCAAATATGTTATATTATAAGAGTTGCTGCTGAGAACGCAGTTAACACTGAAACAAAGCTTTTAACTAAGCAAATCAACAAAAAGTAACAAAGTTGATCTTTGAAAACTAAACAACGAGTGAGTGAATTTCACGAAAGTGGAATTCAAAAATAAGTAGATTAATTTCAACGAATTAATCTCGTCAGATTCAAAATGAGCTTATCGCTCTTTTCAATACTTTATTGGAGAGTTTGATCCTGGCTCAGGACGAACGCTGGCGGCGTGCCTAATACATGCAAGTCGAGCGGACTTGATGAGAAGCTTGCTTCTCTGAGAGTTAGCGGCGGACGGGTGAGTAACACGTAGGCAACCTGCCTGTAAGACTGGGATAACTACCGGAAACGGTAGCTAATACCGGATAGGTGATTTTCTCGCATGAGGGAATCAAGAAAGACGGAGCAATCTGTCACTTACGGATGGGCCTGCGGCGC
>NZ_JBCMOR010000010.1:0-122425 GCF_050461185.1 Paenibacillus turicensis | reverse complement strand
CTACTATGTTGGGAGCATATCAACAAACCTGTGGGTCACTTCTTCATGAAATAAACTTTTCTTGGAGGGTAATCCCACTCAAGTTGTTTGTACTGAGGACGGTCCGTCAACCGTCCTTATTTCTATTTTTATTTTAACATAAAAAATATAGAATATGTAAGTTAAAATGAAGGACATAGCATTGTTATTTACCAATGTTATCGGATACTTTATATAATTATATTCGGTATATGCTGTAAAAACAATTTCTATTTATCATCATAATATTACATATATAGACATTTATGTTTGGACATAGCCAAATATTTCTCATATGATTCCTATTAAATATATTTAAAAGGAGATTTTGGAATATGAAGAAAATTTTATTACCTGCTCTGCTTTCATTTTTATTACTTTTTAGTGTTGGAACTAGTGCATTTGCTGCTTCAATTGGGGATAAATTAGATCACCCTGAAGAAGGATGGACAAGGTATACTAATACTTCTGATATCTTCAAGTATGGTACTGGATGGGAACAAAGTCAGGAAACGAATGGCGTTACTTTCAGTGGTACACTCACAGGCAAATCAAAAGGTGAACTGCAATTCAAATTTTCTGGTACTAAACTCCGTTATTTAACGGCCTCAAACTATTCATACTCAAAAAAGGTAGCGATAAGCATTGATGGAAATACACAATATTTCTCACCACATAATGAAGCAATCACAGATTATAAAACGAATATTTTAATTTATGAGTCACCTACATTAACTCTAGGAGAGCATGAGGTCAAAGTGTGGACTGTGGAGCCCTCCACCAATACCTTAGGTAATGACTATCGGTTTTACGGTATTGATGTCATTGCAGAACAAACACCTACTCCAGAGCCAGAACCAATTGGAAATAGAGCCTTCTTGGTTATAACTATGAACACTGGTCTTGAGAAGGAATTTGATCTCTCCATGAGCGAAGTAAATGACTTTATTAATTGGTACGATACAAAAGAAAACGGAACTGGTCCAGCAAGATATGGTATTAACAAACAAAACAATAATAAAGGTCCTTTCATTAAGCGTGTGGATTATGTCATATTTAAGAACATACTTTCATTTGAAGTAAATGAGTATAGCATCGAATAAAAGCAATAAATATAAAACATGTAAATTTTCATTTCGCATACATTTGCATACACATCTAAGTACTGCTCTTCAGGGGAATGCCTATTAAATTCAAACCCAGAAATACCTTGTAAATTCGCTTGTTTACGCAGAAAATGTGATTATTCTAAATCTAATTTGACGCCCAAATTAGGTATTTACCTTTCCTAGAGTGAATATCTTAATGGGGAAGTACATTTTTTGAAAAATGAGGCGATACACTTGGGATACTTCATTACTGTGGAACCGGGCGTAAAAGTATTCATAGAGGACATCAATCCGAAGGGAAATAAAACGATTCTTTTTATTCATGGATGGCCGCTAAACCATAACCAGTTCGAATATCAGTTCAATTACCTTCCTAAGCTCGGATATCGTTGTATCGGAATGGACTGGAGAGGATACGGTAATTCGGATAAACCATTCGATGGGTACAATTTCGATAGATTAGCAGATGATGTCCACATGGTTATCGAGGCGTTACAGATAAAAAACATAACACTGGCGGGTCACTCTACCGGAGGCGCGATATCGATTCGTTATATGGCTCGATACAAAGGGTATGGGGTAGCTAAACTTGTCCTGATCGACGCTGCCTCTCCATCTAGTGTTCCAAAAGAATTTGCAAATAAAATCATTGAAGATACAAATCATGACCGACCGCAAATGTTGCAAGACCAAACGAGAAACTTTTTCTTTCAGTATATTTCCGAACCAAAATCCGATTGGTTCGTTTTAATGGGATTACAAGCGGCAAATTGGGCAACTTCCGCCATTATGGTCACGCTTAGGGATGAAAATGTGTACAACGATCTCAGTCAGATCGATGTTCCCACATTAATTATTCACGGAGTTCATGATAAACTCGTTCCCTTTACCCAAGCTGAGGAAACAAATAAACTGATAAAAAATTCAATGCTAGTTCCGTTCCAATACAGCGGCCATTGTGCCTTTTTAGAGGAGCGCGATAGATTCAACGAATTATTATCTTCATTTGCATAACGAATCGGATAGCCCGACCACCCCATAAAACACTAAAAAACTCCTTATATACCAAGGAGTTTTAGCATTTCATCTCTTACATTTTTAAATGTAAAACATATAGTCGGTTTTCTTATTATCCTCATGATACGTAATTAAATCCTCGAGGGAAGTGGAATCAAGCACCTCAGCGATACTATCGCGAATGCGTAACCACAAATCACGCTTGGCTGGATCATCTTCCTCAGTGAAATCAACTGGTGAAATTGGGCCTTCCAACACACGAATAATGTCCCCTGCTGTGATCGTTGCAGCTTCCCGAGCTAAAATGTACCCGCCATAAGCACCACGTATACTTTTTACCAATCCTGCGTTGCGTAATGGTGCAATAAGCTGTTCTAAATAATGCTCAGAGAGTTGATTTTTTTCAGCAATACTTTTTAGGGAAGTTGGACCTTCGCCGAATTTCATAGCCAACTCCATCATGATCGTTAAACCATAGCGTCCCTTTGTGGAAATCTTCAAAGAAGCCACCTCTTTCAATTTTCAAATAATCTTTATATAATTAAACTTTGGTCATTAATGATGCTGAGGGAAAACTCCCTATTCCTATCATTAATCTATGTTTATCGTAACATAAGTGTAGTCCTTTTGGAAAATAAATAACATGAAATGTTTGATTTTTGACTCTAATTAAAATTAGTGGCTGCCAACTAAGTAGATGGAAGGCTACAGAACAAAGGTTTTTCCGATCGTTGTTAAAACCACATTTCTTATAAATATGGCAATCTTGTCGTTGAAATCTGGTTTTAAATACGAACGTTACACTTCTCCAAAATCCTTTGTTCCTTCGCGATTTCTAGTGTTTGGCAACCACTAATTTAGATATCGAGTTTGTTTTTTACACAAAAAAATCAACAATTCATTGTTTTATTTGGACTGCTTTATGATAAGATAACGACAGCACTATATTTCAACAAGGAGGAACACGTAAATGTCAAAACCAAACAACGAAACAAGAGTTGTTGTCGGTATGTCGGGAGGCGTCGATTCCTCAGTAACCGCATTATTGCTCAAACGCCAAGGCTACGATGTCATCGGAATTTTTATGAAAAATTGGGATGACACTGACGAATTTGGACAATGTACTGCTGAATCGGATGCTGAAGATGTAAGACGTGTCTGCGAGCAGATCGACATTCCTTATTATACAGTTAATTTTGAAAAGGAATATTATGATAAAGTCTTTGCCTATTTTCTTGAAGAATATAAGCTTGGACGTACGCCAAATCCTGATGTGATGTGTAATCGGGAAATTAAGTTTGGTGAATTTTTAAACAAAGCAATGGATCTTGGTGCTGATTATGTGGCAACAGGTCATTATGCTAGACTAGTGCAAGAGGATGGTATCTACAAGCTGCTTCGAGGTGTAGATAACAATAAGGATCAAACCTACTTCCTTAATGCACTTAATCAAGCACAGCTATCCAAAACCATGTTCCCAATCGGACATCTGCCTAAACCAGAGGTACGTAAGCTTGCAGAAGAAGCGGGATTATATACAGCGAAGAAAAAAGACAGTACAGGCGTATGTTTTATCGGTGAACGTAATTTCCGAGAATTCCTTAGTCAATATTTACCTGCTAAATCTGGGAAAATGATTGATATTGCAACCGGCGAAGTGAAGGGATCACATGATGGCTTGATGTATTACACCCTTGGACAACGCCAAGGTCTTGGTATTGGTGGCTCAGGCACTGGGGAACCATGGTTTGTGGCTGAAAAGGACTTAGAAAACAATGTCCTTTACGTTGTACAAGGAGACAAGCATCATAGCTTGTATTCTAGTGGTTTAACAGCATCAGGAGTGAACTTTATTTCAGGCAAAAACCTTCTTGCTGATGGCTCATTAAAATGTACAGCGAAATTCCGTTACCGCCAACCTGATCAAGGGGTGACTGTTACTGCACAACCTGATGGCACTGTAAATGTTGCTTTTGATGAGCTTCAAAAGGCGATTACACCTGGGCAAGCTGTCGTATTTTATGCTGGTGAGGAATGTATCGGCGGCGGAACCATAGAGGTTGCACACAAAATTCCTGCTCCTGTAGCTAACTAAGTGGTAATAAACTGTTATAAAATAATAAGCTTAACATTCAGTTTAAAATGAATGAATTTAAAAAATCTGTAGCATTTCCCTAGTGGGTATTGGCTACAGATTTTTTTGATTTTATTGCTACCAGCCTCCACAGCTTAGTTACTGCTTTTTTTTTCGTCTCAGCTGTTGATTGTGCTTAATTTTACTTTCGTTCCCTTGCTCAGTCGCCTCATAAAACACTTGTCCCTCTAGCTGAGTGGGCAAATATTGCTGTGGCACATAATGCCCATCATAGTTATGAGGGTACTTGTAGCCAACATGACCAAGCTGTTCTGAGCCCTTGTAATGTGCATCACGCAGATGAAGTGGAACTTCAGCTGATTTGAGTTCATTTATGCTTGTCATTGCTTTGGAAATTGCCATAATAACAGCATTTGACTTCGGACTTTCTACAGCAAATAAAATCGCCTGTGCAATATTCAGCTTGCCTTCTGACCAGCCATTATTGTGATACGCCTCTAATGCGCTTGTAGCCTGCACCATAGCTTGCGGGTTAGCAAGCCCAATATCCTCACTACACGCCGCGATCAGACGACGAATAAACGTCATCGGGTCCATTCCCAGCTTTTCTACACCATAAAGGCACCAAAACAAAGCAGCATCACTAGAACCACGAATGCTTTTATGAAAAGCAGATAATACATCATATTGCGTAGACTCATCTGCCTTGACGATAGGACGGCGGATACATTCCTCTGCCACCTCCATCGTAATATGTACTGTACCATCCTGCATTGGTGGCGTTGTTAACGCAGCTAATTCTAGCGCATTTAAAGCACGACGAATATCACCATTTGCCATCGAAGCAATATGCTGAAGTGCTTCCTCATCAACCTGAAGGGACATGAAAGCTAATCCACGCTCGGTATCTTCTAATGCACGTTTCATTGCGGCATAGGAATGTTGACTTGTTAATGCTTGTAGCTGAAATAATGTGGAACGACTTAGTAACGCGCCATTTACATAATGAAACGGATTTTCTGTCGTAGCCCCGATAAAAATAATTGTTCCCTTCTCAACTGCAGGTAGCAATGCATCTTGTCTAGCGCTATTAAAACGATGTACCTCATCTAGAAACAAAATCGTCTTTGTGCCATATAAAGCTTTGTCTGCTTCTGCCTTTGCAATAACCTCACGTACGTCTTTTACAGAGGCATCGACTGCATTCAGACGAACAAATTCACCTTGGGTTTGATGAGAAATAATATGAGCTAATGTTGTTTTCCCACAGCCTGGTGGACCATATAACAAAATAGAAGACACCTGATCTGCCTCAATCGCACGTCTAAGCAGCTTGCCTTCCCCTACAATATGTTCTTGTCCAATGTATTCTTGTAGCGTAGTTGGACGCATGCGATCTGCAAGCAATCTCCCTACGGGTTGTTGATCACCTTGATAGGTAAACAAATCCATTATGTTCACTTCCTTATCTTTTGTATTTTATCACATGTAAAGTGAAAACAGCGAGTGTGGTAAAAAACACTTATAGTTATTCTTTCACTGTAAACTTGATTTGAAATATGAGTTAATATAGATGTCGGGGCCGACAAGTTTTGAGGAAAGGGGCTGATTTCGAAATGTTTTCAACAAGTGAGGTGGTCTCCGTTTAATTACGGAGATCCCAGTTAATGAAATAAGGGGCCAACACGGGTCCCTTATTTTTATAAAAAGCGCGAATATCAATTCCTCATATCTAACAACGAGAATAGAGTCATTCTTTTCTTTTTGGAAGATGTAGGTAATGTTGATGTGGATAAATATGTGTAACCTATGCTATAGTAAGAAGTATTAAAATAAACGTACAACAGATGTACAAATTAACGAAAGGGGGAGTTACGACATGCCAACTTATTTGATGACGCTGTCAACACGAAGACAACAAATTGAGGAGGATTTTGATCGTGAACTACAAAAACGGGAGAGAAGTGCTTCCCCCCCGATTATTAGAGGAGCTTCAGCAATATATTCAGGGTGAATTACTTTATATTCCTAAACAAGAACAAGCGCGTACACCTTGGGGAGAACTCAGTGGCTCTCGCCTAAGTCTAAATATTCGTAATCAGGAAATTTATGATGACTATTGCAATGGTCAATCTGTCAAAGTATTAGCTACAAGCTATCATCTTTCAGAAGAAAGTATTCGTAAGATCATTTCCAAAATGCGTGATTGTGAAGCAACATCAACTCTAGCCTATACTCACGCATGATTTTATATATGAATATAAACAAAAGGGATAGACCTATACTACAAAAGTCTAATCCCTTTTTTATATTTAATACGTCTTCTAAACTCAAATGCAGCTAAATTTATTTCTAGCTTACGGCAGGAATATGAACATAGCTTGGTACTTGTTCCCCATGTAATATCCACAACTCATGAAGTGCACGCGTGCAACCAACGTATAGGAGCTTCGCATCCTGCTCACTATAATGTGCTGTATCTACATCGGTTACAATTACAGCATCAAACTCCAAGCCTTTAGATAAATAAACCGGCAAGACAGAAATGCCTCCACGATATTCACCACGGTCCCCATCAATCAAGTTAACCTCAATTCCAGCGTCAATGAGAAATGAATATAAGCTTCTTGCTTCTGCTAAAGTTCTTGTTAAAATTGCGGCAGTACGATAGTCACCTGACATTAACTGCTGAAGGTTTGCTAACACTTGGGCTTGGACAGCCTCCACCTCGATGGGCTTTAATAAGACAGGATTCCCACTACGGAAAACTGGAATGGCAAGTAAATCGGTTTTCACCCCTGATTGTAAAATATGATTTCCATAATCAATAATTTCCATGGTGGAGCGATAGCTACGTTTCAAGGCAAAATAAGAGGTTTCGTCTGGCTGAAATAAGCTACTCATTTCCTCCCACGACTGTATCCCTTTATAGTAATGAATCCCTTGCGAAAGATCACCAAGAATTGTAAAGGAATGTCCCTTCACAAATTGATCCAAGACCGCGATTTGAAACGGAGAAAAGTCCTGTGCTTCATCGATAACGATATGGTCAAAGGTTTGGGCACTTGTTATTTCATTTAGCTTTGTATACAAATGAAGCATTGGCGCAAGGTCTTCTTCCTTAATGACGTTCACTTTTAGATTCCCTTGCGTTTGCTTCCAAATTTCTGCTGGGATTGCTGATTTTAGCTGCGGTAAGCCAAGCTTAACTCCCTTTTTCATCCCAAATAACTCCTGATAGATCGCTAATGGGGTAAGCTCTGCCCATTTTTTAGCATATGCCTTCTCACGTTGCTGTGCTTTTTTCTTGTGCTCTTTAAGTTGATTCGCAGACATCGATTTTTTAAGCTCCATCTCAATCCAGCGGTGAATACGCGCTAACACACGCTCCTTACGTTTAGCAATAGGGTAATGACGATACTCGCCTTCAAACCAAGCTACGATATCCTCATAGCTCAGCATCACACCCTCCCAAGGCTCAAAGGAAAGCTTAGGTACACATAATGTATCTAGAGACGCGATAGCTTCTTCAATTAGATTTTTAAAATGTATTGAACCTTTAAATCGTCCTGATAGTTGCTTATCATCACGTTCATGCTTAACATCCACCGTCTGTTGATCAAACCAGTTCGTCCATACCGAGGAATCATCTACTGCCACCTCATCCAGCTCAAGCAATTGTGAGGCCCAATCCATAAATGTACCTTGACCGATATCACCAACACCCAGTTCAGGTAAAACCTCAGAAATATAATCAATAAACATCATATTTGGTGCAAAAATCATCATTTTTTCAGCTGACATCTGTTCCTTATATTGATATAGCAAAAAGGCTAGCCGGTGAAGCGCTACTGTTGTTTTCCCGCTTCCCGCTACACCTTGAATTATTAGGGCTGCATTACGTGGTCCACGAATAATTAAATCCTGCTCCGCTTGAATCGTCGATACAATATCACGTAAGCGATTATCCTTATTTTCCCCTAAACGATATACCAAAAACTCATCAGATACTGCAGGCGCCTCACTGTCTCGGTTAAAGGTGTCTGCAATACGCTCCAATTCACCTTTACGCACAATAATGTTACGCTTTAAGTGAACTGAACCGTTTATTTCACCCTCTGGAGCTTCGTAACTAGCCACGTCTCCCCCTGTAAACGAATAAAATAAGCTAGCCAGTGGAGCACGCCAATCTAACACTAATGGCTGGTTGCTCTGAGGATCATTTACGCCTCTTTTTCCGATATAATAAGGATGCAAGCCTTCACGATCTGTTTCAAAATCTAATCGTCCAAAATAAGGCTCCTTGGCTGATAGCTCTAGCTGCTTCATCTGCTGCTGTCGCATATCCTCCAACACTTGCTGGGTGAAATCTGAGCCCGTATATTCGGGTATGCTTCGTAATGAAGATAGCTGTGTATCCATCATCTCCATCGTCTGCGTAAGCTTCTCTTTTTCTTCTTGATAGGCACTTTGAAAATCCGCCACTTTCAGTTACCTCCTAAGGTTTATTCCTTCCATATACGTACAGTATAAAAGCAAAAGGAACTCCATTATACACCTTGGGTTTACTGAGCGCAAAGCATTTTAATTAGAAAATAAAAGTGTTGAATACTTAGTCACTTATAAGCCATGTTTTAGCAATCTCTGGATCATCATAATATTGAATTGGGACCGAAAATGAATAGTTCTGTTTTTTTACCATTTGACGAAAACGTCGCTTATCCCAGAAGGAAAACCCTACTATTGCAATTTTTTTCGAGTGATTTTGTAAATAAATCATGTTCTCGAGAAACTTGTTTAAGACAGGATCCGTCAACTTTGTTTTGTAAAAATCAACCCATATATTTAGCAAATGGTTTTGACTTGATATAAATTTCTCTTCTTCTTTCATTAATTTAAACAGTAACTCTGCATTATCGTAAAAGCTTCCATATTTCAAGCAATGTAATTCCCCACCTTTGTAATAGTAAGGAAATAAAGAGCCCCCTGGTGATTTCATACTAGACATCGTACGTCCCCTCCTTAAAAACTATATATTGCAAATAATTCGCCACTTAATTTACGATCCCTTTTGCTAGTCCAGTCCTTAACCTTAGTAATTTGAATTGATCAAATAAAAAACCGCTTATGAAAAACTGAGTGCTTTCGTTAGAATTTATCTAACTGCTAAGTCAGTTTACCTCATAAGCGGTTTTATGTTCTTTTATTATTTCTTAGCCAACAAATCACGTACAGCTACACTTGTCATAATCAAACCAACCGTAGGCGGAACAAAGGATATGCTCGCTGGCGGTTGCTTCGCCTTACGAATCGCCGGTGCATTTGGAGATACAATTTTCTCAGTTACATCCACTCTAGGCTTAACAGGCTTTTCAGTAGAGAAAACGACCTGCACCCCTTTTTTAACGCCGAGGTCCCTTAGCTTCCCACGAATGACTCGTGCCATTGGGTCCATATGGGTTTTAGAAATGTCTGCGACCTCAAATTTAGTAGGGTCCATCCGATTTGCCGCACCCATACTTGAAATCATCGGAATTCCACGCTTGCGACATTCCATAATGAGATGCACCTTGTAAATAATGGTGTCTGATGCGTCTAAAACATAATCAAGATCGTATTGAAACAACTGCTCATACGTTTCTTCGGTATAAAACATATTAAGCGCAATCGTTTCACACTCTGGGTTAATTAGCTTTACGCGTTCACACATTAAGTCGGTTTTCTTTTGTCCCACTGTAGAGGTTAGCGCATGAATTTGACGATTCACATTTGTAATGTCCACTACATCTTTATCAATTAAAATAATACGGCCTACCCCTGCACGAGCGAGGGATTCAACCGCGATTGAACCCACACCGCCAATGCCAAGCACTGCCACAGTACTATTTTTTAAAGTTTCAAGACCTTCTTGCCCAATGGCAAGCTCTGTTCGTGAAAATTGATTCAGCATTTCGAGGTAACTCCTCCTCTATATTATGAGGGATTAATTTTTAACTGGCTCTGTTTTTTTAGCTACTTTGATATGAAGCTGCTCTAATTGACCTTTATCCACTTCAGATGGTGCATTCATAAGTAAGTCTGTTGCACTCGCTGTTTTAGGGAATGCAATCGTTTCGCGCAAGTTAGTTACACCTGCTAATAACATCACTAAACGATCCAAACCAAACGCCATACCACCATGTGGAGGTGTACCATATTCAAAAGCATCTAGCAAATAGCCAAATTTGTCTTGTGCTTCTTCAGGAGACAAACCAATCGCCGCGAACATTTTTTCCTGCACATCACGTTTGTAAATACGCATAGAACCACCACCAACCTCATACCCGTTCAACACGAGGTCATAAGCTTGTGCAAGAATTTGTCCTGGATCAGTATCAAACAATGCTGCATCTTCGTCACGAGGGCGAGTAAATGGATGGTGCAGTGCAACATAACGTTTTTGATCCTCATCCCACTCGAGCAATGGGAAATCAACAACCCACGCAAATTTAAATTCATTTTCGTTAATTAAGCCAAGCTGACGTCCAATTTTAAGACGCAAATTACCAAGTACATCCGCCACTACTTTTTTGTTATCTGCGGAGAACAAGAGCAAGTCGCCTTCCTCTGCGCCAGTACGTTCTTTTAATGCTGCGATTTCCTCTTCGTTAAAGAACTTCACGATTGGACCACGGAATTCGCCTTCCTTCACTTGAATCCAAGCCAAACCTTTAGCGCCATAACGAGCAGCAAATGGACCTAAGTCATCAATTTCCTTACGGCTCCATGTTCCACAGCCTTTAGCGTTCAATACCTTGACTTCTCCACCTTTTTCGATGACAGAAGCAAATACTTTAACACCACTTGTTGCTACGATATCGTTTACTTCAATAAGCTCTAAGCCAAAACGTAAATCTGGTTTATCTGAACCATATTTGTTCATTGCTTCTGCATACGTTAAGCGTTGGAATGGTACTGAAACTTCAATGCCTTTTGTTTCTTTAAAGACACGAGACACTAATTGCTCCATCATGGACAACAATTCATCTTGGGTTAAGAAGGAAGTTTCAATGTCCACTTGTGTAAATTCAGGCTGGCGGTCTGCGCGTAAATCCTCATCACGGAAGCAACGTGCGATTTGATAATAACGTTCAATTCCACTTACCATAAGCAACTGCTTATACAATTGTGGAGATTGTGGAAGTGCAAAAAATTCGCCTTCATGCACACGACTTGGTACTAAGTAGTCACGCGCACCTTCTGGGGAGCTTTTTGTTAAAATTGGTGTTTCAACATCAATAAAACCTTGCTCATCTAAGAAATCGCGGAACACTTTAGACGCTTTAGAGCGAAGAGCCAATGTACGTTGCATTTCAGGACGACGTAAATCTAAATAACGATATTTTAAACGTAAAGATTCATCTACCTCAATGCCATCCTCAATGAAAAATGGAGGTGTTTTCGCTGCATTTAATACATCGATTTCGGTAACACGAACTTCAAGCTCACCCGTAGGTAAGTTTTTATTGACCGTTTCTGCATCACGCTTTACGACTTCACCTTTTACCGCGATTACATATTCACTACGAACTTTATCTGCGATCTCAAGCGCATCACCAGAATAAGCAGGGTTAAAAACAACCTGCACTAAGCCACTACGATCACGCAAATCGATAAACAATACCCCACCTAAATCACGGCGAGTTTGTACCCATCCATTTAATACTACAGTTTGTCCAATATGTTCGGCAGTAATTGTACCGCAACTATGACTTCGTTTCATGTGATTCGCTCCTTAATATATGTTTGGTTTCTAGGCTCTATTTAAAACTTAGCACTTGACAATGACTGGAGGGTGGTAGCTACGATCCAGAGAGTTCTTGCGATTGTTGTTAAAATCATATTCCTTTTATTGAAGTAATTTTATGGATGGAATTTGATTTTAAGAGACAACCTTCAGAATCTCTCTGTCTCTTCGCTATTTTGGGTTTACTGTCAAGCACTAATTTCAAGATCGAGCCGGTTTTTTAGCTCAATAAAATCAAAACCTGGCACCTGCTTATTTTTGTTGTCCTAACTCCTGAACAAGCTCAGCTAATTTAACCGTACGTTGTTCCCCTGTCTCCATTGCTTTTAGTGCAATTTCACCACGGCTTAGCTCATCATCCCCAAGAATAGCAGTGAATTTAGCCTTCATGCGGTCAGCTGACTTCATTTGTGCCTTCATTTTTCTACCTAAATAATCACGATCCGCTGAAAAACCGGCCTGACGAAGCTTAAACAGCTGATTATTTACTTCCGCTTCCGCAGCTTCACCTAGTGCAATGAGGTATATATCTAACGGTTGCTCATTGGTAGCAGCTACCTGTTGTTTTTCCAAAATTAGCGCAATACGCTCCAAGCCAAGTCCAAAACCAATCCCAGGCTGCTCAGGTCCGCCAATTTCACTCACTAAGCCGTTATAGCGACCACCACCACCAACGGTAGCTACATTGCCTGTTTCGTTTGCTTTATATTCAAATGCAGTAAACGTATAGTAATCTAGTCCTCTTACCAAGCGAGAATTAATGACATATTCTACACCCATGCTGTTTAACAATGACTTCACTTTTTCAAAATGTGTGCTGCTTTCTTCATCCAAGCTATCCAAAATAGATGGGGCATCCGTGAACTTATCTTGATCTACTTTACAATCAAGAACACGAAGTGGATTACGCTCAATCCGAGCTTGGCAATCCTTACACAATGTTTCTTTAATAGGATTAAGGAAACCTAACAGCTTCTCACGATATACAGCACGACTAGAAGGGTTACCTACAGAGTTTAGTTCTACCTTTACCCCTTCCAAGCCTAGATCACGGCAATATTGGTAGCCTAGTGCAATCACTTCAGCATCAAGGCTAGCATCTGTTGCACCAATCGCCTCTACGCCAAACTGATGGAATTGACGTTGACGACCTGCTTGAGGTTGCTCATAACGAAACATTGGTCCCATATAATAAAGCTTCGTAATATCGGGATCACCATATAGCTTGTTCTCCACATAAGCACGAACAACACCAGCGGTGCCTTCTGGCCTTAGGGTCATACTCCGATCGCCTTTGTCCAGAAAGGTATACATTTCCTTTTCGACAATATCTGTCGTCTCCCCAACGCCTCTAGCAAACAACGAGGTTTGCTCAAAAATTGGAGTGCGAATTTCGCGATAATTAAAACGACGACATAAATCTCTTGCTTTTTCCTCAATAAACTGCCATTTTTCCACAACCCCTGGCAATAAATCCTGAGTCCCTTTTGGTTTTTGAAAATCCATAACAAGACCCTCCCTTTGTAGTCTAAGTGTAGCTTTTTAGTGTTAGAGTTTAATAAAATTTAGCAACAAAAAAACTCCCGCCTCTGTCAACTTGCAACAGGGACGAGAGATTATTTAATGGAATCACCCGTGGTACCACCCACATTCCGAACTAGCCTATTCAGAAATTTAGAGTCACGTCCTGAGACTGTGTATGCCCTAAAATCTAATATCACTTGTTCGCTCATATACGGTTAACGCCCGTTTACGCCTAATCTCTACTAAGTACATCACATGTATCATCGCTATCGCCCAATATAGGAAAATAGTTAACACATATTACACCTTTCGTTATCAGGTTCTCGGAGAGGTCTTTCATTCAATCATCACCAGAATCCTTCCAGCCAAGGGATTCATCTCTGTGGATGTGGGGTTGAATTACTTTTTCCCGTCATCGAATTTTACTCATAATCAGTTCATTAGTACATCATAATCTTACTTAGCATCATAACTATATTGCTTGATTGTATATGAAGCTCTGTAGTAAAGTCAAGCACTAAAGAGTAAACTGCTTATAATTTTAATCTAAACCTGAAACTTCAAAGTATATAGTATCCTTCCCACTTACACATTGTCCATGTATTAAAAACATCACTTCTTAAATTTGGACAGAAAAAAACCTGTCACCAACGGGGTGCAGGTCCAAAGGTAATATATTAAAAGGGGGTCATGTGTTTATTATAGCCAAGCAATGTTAAAGCAACATGAATGTAATATTACAGTTATATTACAAAATTAGTTTTTAACACAATTTTTTTCGTTATAGAACTATAACGATTCCACATATGCACCTAATGTTCTTAGCTTAGAGATAACTTCATCATACTGCTCGTCTTTCGCTTTTGCACTTAACACATAACGTAGTGAAGACAAATCGCCTTCATCATTCATGATCTCACCTGGCAGACTAGAATCTGTAACTCCATCTTTAGCTTCTTCGTTACTTGAGGCATTATTATCATCATTATTGATTACAAAAGGAACCGTACCCTGCGTTGAGGTTGTACCTGCAAAACCACTAGAAGGTATCATACCTCCTGAAGCTGTAGAATTTGAATTTTGTATTGGAGCAAACGGAACTAACAAATCGGAGTTACGTCCAATGCCTTTCTCTAGCTTCCCCACCTCAAGCTGTTCAAGCCCATATGGAATTAAGCTACTTCTAGCACCTTCAGCTTGATCTTCACTAGTAAAATAAGCCTGAATATGTTTAGACATAGATATCTCTCCTTTGCAGTTATAAAATCATAAAATTACTATGCTTGTTATTACCCAAAAGGAGTGGCTTTATAACTTTAGTGCAAAATCGGCGAATAGGAATGATCCGTTGTTTTAGAATACATACTTGTTGGACGTAGAGAAAATAAGACAGAAGGCTTAACATCCGAAGCCATTAACAGCATCTCTTCTCCCGCCGTCATTGTCCCCAGTATGCAAGCCTCCTGCAAGGTTGAAATATCATGTAAAGAGGACAGGTTCATCCATTGTGACTGTATAGCACGACGCATAGCTAATCATCCTTTAGACATCGATTTGATCATAGATCACTATTAGCCATGTCCTCTTTGTTTGTAGATTATACTGAATATCTTTCAGTTTTAAATAGTTACCTTTAGCACGATTTAGAGCTGTGTATACTTTAATTTGCTTTCGTATCCAATACTAAGGTGACAGGACCATCATTCACAAGCGAAACATCCATATCCGCTCCAAAAACTCCTGTTTCTACAGCAAGTCCCTTTTCTCTCAGCAAATTATTGAAATGCTCATACAAAGGCTCTGCATGATCCGGTTTCGCCGCAGCCATAAAATTAGGACGTTTGCCCTTACGACAATCGCCATACAATGTAAATTGAGAAATAGATAAAATAGCACCTCCGCAGTCCAGCACACTAAGGTTCATCTTGCCTTCATCATCGCTAAAAATGCGTAAGCCAGAAATTTTCTCTGCTAAATATTGAGCATCCTGTAATGTGTCATCATGGGTGATGCCTACTAGCAAAACAAGCCCCTGCTGAATACTGCCAACAACCTCATCATTTACAATGACCTGTGCTTGCTTACTACGTTGCACAACGATTTTCATAATCTCACCTAAACTTGCGCCTTTCTTCTCCCATAATCCATATTGCATCTTGCATAATTATCTTCATTCGTCCATTTTCAAAATTTCGCTTTATTGCATAATCCGGTGAACGGTATAAACATCCTTCACTCGTTTAATTTTTTCAACTACAGCATGTAAATGCTCTGTATTACGAATTAAAATCGTCATATGCACTAATGCCATTTTATTTTTATCTGAACGACCAGACACTGCTGACATATTTGTTTTACTTTCAGAAACAGCCTGTAACACCTCATTTAAGAAGTTGCGGCGATCATGGCCCGTAATTTCAATATCTACACTATAATTAGCTTCGACTGCATTTTCCCATTCCACTTCGATGACACGTGCTGCCTCTTCCCCATCATTAGCTGTAGGTATATTAGGACAGTCACTCCGATGGACAGAAACCCCACGTCCACGCGTAATATAACCAATAATATCGTCACCAGGCACAGGATTACAACATCGTGCAAAGCGAACAAGCAAGTTGTCAATCCCTTTTACAACTACCCCATTGGTAGGTCCTTTGCGATGTAGTGGTGCGGGCTTAACTTCCTTCACTTCATTGGTCAATTCAATATAAGAGGCCTCATCTTGCTCTTTGCGTAGCTTCTCGGTCAGCTTCGTTACAATTTGTGCCGCAGTAATTCCACTAAAACCAACCGCTGATAACATATCGTCAACGTCATTAAAGGAATACTTCTTTGCTGCCTCCAGCAATTTATCATCTGACATATAGCCTGATGGCTCGATCCCCATACGTTTTAACTCACGTTCAATTGCTTCATAACCTTTTTCAATGTTCTCTTCCCGTTTTTCTTTTTTAAACCATTGTTTAATTTTACTGCGTGCATGGGAAGACTGAGCGATCTTGATCCAATCCTGACTTGGTCCATACGAATGTTTGGAGGTCAAAATTTCAACAATATCACCCGTTTTAAGTCGATGATCTAGCGGGACAATCCGCCCATTCACTTTCGCTCCAATCGTACGATTTCCGACCTCTGTATGAATACGATAAGCAAAATCTAAAGGTACAGAGCCTGTTGGCAGCTCTACAACCTCACCAGAAGGGGTAAATACAAAGACTAAATCAGAGAAAAAGTCCATTTTGAGTGATTCTACAAATTCGTGAGCATCTTTCGCTTCATGCTGTAGCTCTAATATTTCTCTAAAAAATGTAATTTTATTGTTAGGGGCTTCAATGCCTTCTTTATATGCCCAGTGTGCCGCAATCCCGTATTCTGCCGTTCGGTGCATTTCTCTTGTTCGAATCTGCACCTCTGTAGGTTCACCTGTAGGTCCTACGACAGTCGTATGCAAGGATTGATACATGTTTGCCTTTGGCATTGCAATATAGTCCTTAAAGCGTCCAGGCATAGGCTTCCATAAGGTATGAATAATTCCAAGTGTGGCGTAACAATCCTTTATATTGTCAACGATGACGCGAATCGCAAGCAAATCATAAATTTCATTAAATTGCTTGTTTTTTGTTGTCATTTTTTTATAAACACTATAAATATGCTTCGGTCTGCCTGATAGGTCTGCTTCAACACCCATTTCCTCAAGCTTCTCCGTAATTTTAGAAATAACAGTCTCGATAAATTCCTCACGTTCTGCACGCTTTTTACGCATTAAATTCGCAATACGATAATATTGTTGAGGGTTTAAATAACGTAATGAAATGTCTTCCATTTCCCATTTAATCGCTGAAATACCAAGACGATCAGCAATCGGACAAAAAATTTCTAATGTCTCATATGCAATTCGACGTTGGCTTTCCTCAGACTGATATTTTAACGTTCTCATGTTGTGCAGACGGTCAGCAAGCTTAATAACGATAACACGTATATCTTGTGCCATCGCAATAAACATTTTCCGATAGTTTTCATTTTGCTGCTCTTCTTTGGAACGGAACTTAATACGCTCTAACTTAGTTAAACCATCCACTAATAGCGCACATTCACTCCCGAATTGGGTCTCAATCTCCTCTAAGGAAACTGTAGTATCTTCAACGACATCATGAAGTAGAGCAGCAATGATGGATAACACATCCATTTGCATACTCACTACAATATCTGCTACTGCCAAAGGGTGTAATATATATTGTTCACCTGATTTACGAAGTTGGCCTAGATGTGCACGATCCGCAAACTCATATGCCCTTTGAATACGATCCAGATCCTCTTCTTTTATATAGGTGGACGCCTTATCAAGTAATCGCTTAATGCCCATTGAATACGTTTCGTTTCCTTTCTGTCAGCTTAGCCGTTTTTAGATTTCCTATAATTATGACTCTTACGCTCTTTTACGTCAACTATTTGCTGTATTGCAACTCCTATTTCCAAAAAATTTTCATTAATTTAATAAATTAACTACTAAATTTCTATGGATTGTCAAAAATATACCTAACATGACACATTTTTATGTTGTAAATTGTCTCAAATATCTTTAAGCTATTAAAGGAGTTTTTAACCGTCAGTTAATATAGATAGAGGGAGTGACACTTTTGCAACGTGAAATTCAAGTTAATCAAAAGGTGGCAATTGCACCTGGTTTCCTGCTAAGCCTACAGCATTTATTTGCAATGTTCGGCAGCACTGTACTTGTGCCTAACCTTTTTGGGGTAGATCCTGCGACGATCTTGCTCATGAACGGGATTGGGACCTTACTTTACATTTTAGTATGTAAGGGTAAAATTCCTGCATACTTAGGCTCAAGCTTTGCATTCATATCTCCTGTTATGGCTGTTCTAACCAATCATAAGGATGCGGGTAATGGATATTCCCTTGCACTTGGCGCATTTATTGTAACAGGAGTTATCTTCCTCTTAGTTGCATTACTAGTCAAATATGCAGGTACTCGTTGGATAGACGTTGTCTTCCCTCCTGCCGCTATGGGCGCTATTGTTGCCCTAATCGGACTTGAGTTAATCCCTGTAGCCTCAGGAATGGCAGGTTTGACACCTAAAAATCCAGGTGATGCGACTTGGGTAGCTAATCCAACCACGATTACAATTTCTTTGGTAACCTTAGGAGTAACCCTTCTCGGTGCGGTTTTATTTCGCGGATTCCCTAAAATCATTCATATTTTGATCGGAATTGTTGTTGGTTATGGACTTGCTGGGTATTTGGGTGAGGTTAAAGTAGCAAGCATAAGCAACGCACAATGGTTATCTATGCCAACGATAACAACACCTCAATGGGATGTATCTGCAATCCTTACTATCATTCCAGCTGCACTTGTTGTCATTGTCGAGCATATTGGTCACTTACTTGTCACAAGTAACATTGTAGGTAAAGATTTAGCTAAAGACCCTGGGTTACACCGTTCCTTAATGGGAAATGGGATTTCTACGATTTTCTCTGGCTTTCTAGGTTCTACCCCAAACACAACCTATGGAGAAAATATTGGAGTTATGGCGTTAACTAAAGTTTATTCCATCTTTGTTATTGGGGGAGCGGCGGTAATTGCCATCGTGTTATCCTTCTTTGGTAAATTCTCGGCGACAATTTCAGCAATTCCTGAACCTGTAATGGGTGGAGTTTCATTGTTATTGTTTGGTGTAATTGCAGCATCAGGACTTCGTATTTTAGTTGAACAAAAGGTAGATTACTCTAAAGCAACAAACCTGCTGCTTACAAGCACGATTTTAGTAATAGGCTTAAGCGGAACGAAGCTTACTATGGGTAGTGTTGAGCTTAAAGGAATGGCACTTGCAACTGTGGTTGGTATTTTGCTTAGTCTATTGTTTAAGCTCATTGAGGTACTTGGCTTGTCTAATGATAAGGAAGAGGCTTCACATTAATACAACCTAAAAAAGGCTTTGAAGCTAACCATGCTTCGAAGCCTTTTTATTTTAAATTTTTGAAGGTCAATCTGCTTTAGGAAATCAGTGTTTTGACAGCCTACTTCCAGCTAGCGAAGAGACAGAGGGATTCTGAAGATCGTCTTTAAAACTAGATTGTATCTACAATTTTTTAGTTGTAAGAATCTAGTTTTAACAACGATTGTAAGAACGCTCTGGAACGTAGCCTCTAGCCCCCTTAGGTGTCAATTACTGATTAACTAAAGCCTCCAAATTAGTATGTCATCAAAGTGTAGACATCGATATCTTTAAGCTTGTCACGACCATGTAATTCAGCTAATTCAATCATAAATGCCGTCCCAATCACGTTACCACCAAGCTTTTGAACTAATTCAATGGAGCTACAAATCGTGCCACCTGTTGCTAATAAATCGTCAGCAATCAATACGTTTTGTCCAGGCTTGATCGCATCTGTATGCATGGACAATGTATCTTGTCCATATTCAAGACCATAACTAACATCAATGGTGGTAAAAGGAAGTTTTCCCTTTTTACGAATCGGTACAAATCCGACCCCTAAAGCATAAGCAAGTGGTGCACCTACAACAAATCCTCGTGCCTCCGGACCAGCGATAAGATCAATTTTAAGATGGGAAATCATATCCTTAATTTCATTAATCGCCATGCGATATTTTTCGCCATCATTTAGCAAGGTAGTAATATCTTTAAAACTAATACCTGGTTGCGGAAAATCTGGCACGACACGAATATGCTGTTTAAAATCCATAAATATATTCCTCCTAAATAGTTGCAAAAATCAATATGTCAACAATATAGTCAGGCACTATTTTTCGTAAAGAACCCAATCTAATTAAGCATATTTTTGCTTTAACATCCAATCTCGAATACGAGCAACCTCACCATTTACCATAAGTTGCTCAACTTCAGCTAATTGCTGAAGGCGAATAAAATGTGTAGATGTTTCTAATGCACGTTTTGATGGAGCGGGATTAAGCCTTATCTCACCTTGCTCCCAAGTAATAAACTCTAACTCCTTAAATACTTCCAATGCCATACTTAACATGCGTCTAGATAACCCAGTTTTTTTACTGATATAAGGCAACAGTTCATTTTCAGAAGTAGTGCTCACAGACCTTATCATCGCGTACAGCTCTTTAAAATGTTCTCTAGTTGGTGAAATGACCTGTTCTTCAGGTTTATGAACATCATGCAACAAATAAATACGCTCTAAGCTACTTAGCTTCCCTTGTATATAATGCCATGTTTTTGCCCCAGTTGGAAGATGCATTATAAATATTGTTGTCACTTCTGCTAAGCTCATCCCTTTTGCGATGTCATTGCTTGGCAAAAGTCCTTCCTTCTCATCATAAATCCATAAAGAATAATTATGCAATTGGTTTTCTCTAAATAGGTTTTGAAATCCCGCTTGTACAAACACAGCATTTTTAGCAGAAGCATTTACACCACTAGCCTCCAGCTTTTCAGCAAGTTGTTCAAGCTTGAGATGTGCTGATTTTGTATGACGGTAATCAAAGACCTGAACATGGGGAACTGCAATATCCTGAATAAATAGCTGAGGTTTACGCTTCCCATTCCATTCATTAATACTAACTTCAACAACTAAATCAAGCGTTGCATCCTCAGATAATAAATAGGTAAGATTTCCTTTATTAAAGGCAATTGCTTCAATTGTACACCCTTGCTGAGAAATGAGTAGCTTTAGATGCTTATTATCTTTTCCCAACTGACGGCTTTCTAATAACTTAGCCCCACGTATTAGCAGTTTAGGGCAAGGATTATTCATCCCAAATGGAGCAAGCTCCTCCATGTGCTCGATTGTCTCTATCGTTAAATCAGACACATTACATGCCATATCTACCTGCATTGCAGGTGTAAAATGAGCAGGAGTTAATATATTTTGAGCATAGCTGTTAAGCTGCTGTTCAAACTGCTCTAGCTGGGCTACTGCAAGCGACATCCCAGCAGCCGCTGGATGACCACCATAATGATCCATAAGCTCACTGCAAGCCGTCAATGCCTGATAAATATCGAAATCAGCAATTGAGCGAGCAGAACCTTTACATAAACCAGTTTCAGGGTCTATTCCAAGTACAATAACAGGTCGATAATAACGATCAAGTAGCTTAGAAGCGACAATCCCAACAACGCCAACATTCCAATTTTCCCCTGCAACAACAATAATATCAGGAATACCAGCCTGTGCTGCTTTCTCTTCTACCTGTGCTACGGCCTCTATCAAAATTTCCTCGACTAACAGTTGTCGTTGTTTGTTTAAAACATCTAGTTCCTCGGCAATGGTCTCTGCTTGCTCTATATCAGCGGCAGTCAAAAGTTCTACTGCTCTACTAGCATGACTCATTCTTCCACTTGCATTAATTCGCGGAGCCAGTCCAAAACCAACCTGCACTGCATTTACTATGTTTTGCTGATTTCCAGATATCATGAGTAAAGCACGAATACCAGGAAAACTTGATGCATTCATTAACTTTAAACCATAGGTTACTAAAATTCGGTTTTCATCTCTTAATGGCATTAAATCAGCAATCGTTCCAATTGTGACGAGCTCAATCCATGCTTGTGGTGTATGTTCCCCTAATAAGGCTTGTGCTAGCTTATAAGCTACACCTACTCCTGCGAGCCCTTTAAAGGGATAGTTACAATACTCTAGCTTTGGATTAATTAGCGTGTAAGCATTAGGGAGCACAGCAGGTGGCTCATGATGATCAGTCACAATCACATCAATCCCTAACGAGTTTGCATATTCAATTTGCTCTACTGCACTAATTCCTGTATCCACCGTCACGATTAAAGTATAACCTTGCTCATGAAACTTCTGAATTGCATGAATATGTAATCCATAACCTTCCTTTGAACGATGAGGGATATAATAGTCGAAGTCCGCTCCTAATTTACGCATGAGATGAATCATTAGTGAAGTTGATGATACTCCATCTGCATCATAATCACCATAAATCAATATTTTTTCCTTTTCCAGTAAAGCTTGCTTAATTCGGTCAACAGCCTCACGGACTCCACTCATAAGAAATGGATCATGTAATTCAGTTAAGCCTCCGTATAAAAAGCTTTTAGCCTGATCAAAATCTGTAAACCCCCGCTGATATAACAATGTACCCACAACATGTGGTACATTTAACTGATTAGCTAAGAAAAAAGCTTGCTGCTCATCTATGGAGCCAACTTCCCAATTATATTTAGGATGAAGCAACTACGCACACCTTCCTTCATACTGGAGCCATTTGCATCATAATAGATTACGCTATGACTGTCATTTTTCTCTGATCACTGAATTAGTGTGGGCATATCCGCATCTGAATCCTCATGGTTACTTTTATAAGGATAACCTAATGCATACGGTACAATCTCAACATTAACCTCACTAATATGTGAAAAACGATGTAACAAGAGCACTCTAGCACGATTTGCAATTTCCTGTGCCTCAAGCACTGTAATCCTTGGGTTTACACTAATTTTTACTTTGACAAAAATATAATGTCCCTGCTCCTGAGCGATGAGCTCATCTACCAATATAACACCATGTACACGTTGAACAGTTTCAATTAATGGCATTACATTTTCTACAGGTTCATTTATAAGTTCAGGTACATAAATTGCAGTAACTAATAATCGATAAGCACGCCAAAATAACAAGCAGGCTACAACTATAGCAGCTAAAGCATCCAAATAAAGTAAAGCAAAAATATCCGTTGCTTGACCAAGCATGGAGCCAAAAACACCTAGCAATACAAAAATAGAAGTATACAAGGAATAGCGGTGATTCTCAATACACTTTTGCATGTTTTCTTTGTTCTGCTTCTGTTGCCGATACTGATATTGAAATACAACTTCCTTTAGCGCAATGGACAGTACAACCGCAAGTCCCGCAATATAACCTGGGGCTTCAATTTCCTCTCCCATAATTGTTGTAACTGCGGTCATAATCATCCATAATCCACCAACAATAAATATGGAACAAAAAATGACTGCAATAAGTGGATCTATTGCTTCCTTAGTACGGTATCTAAGCATTTGTTTGGATGGAGCTTTAAGCTTTAATTTCTCCGCTACAGCAGCCAGTGCATCTGAGGCTGAATATAGTGCACCTGATAGCAACGTAAGACTGTTGAATCCGAGTCCAATTACGCCTTTAAACAGGGCTAACACGATGTCACTTACAATTCCAGACCAAGCAGATGAGTCATGTTGTTCGCGGTTCATAATAACCCTCCCCAAAAAAATAATGCTATAAAAGCGATAGGGCCGCATCCCAATCGACGCGGCCCTATCCTGCCAATCTACCTACCTAACTAAACAGTCGCTTTGGACGGTTTGCCGGATTTATTATTTTGTTTACTTTTAAATAAGAACCACAATGGACTCGCGATAAAGATTGTGGAATATGCACCATATAAAATCCCAATCGTCATAGCAAGTGAGAACATACGAATAGATTCTCCACCAAGGAAGAAGAGTAACAATGCGGCAATAAATACAGTTAATGCTGTATACAAGGAACGCATTATTGTCTGGGAAATACTATGGTTTACTAACTCTATCAAATCTTGACGAGTCTTAATTTTAGCAAAACGCAGGTTTTCACGAATACGGTCAAAGATAACGATTGTATCATTAATAGAATAACCAATAATCGTTAGAACCGCGATAATAAATGTTAAATCAACTTCCCAACGGAAGAGGGAGAAAAGAGCTACGACAATAAATGCATCGTGTAACAACGCAATAACAGCCGCTAGTGCAAATCTCCATTCAAAACGAATACTTACGTATATGATAATCCCGATACAAGAAATGAGAACGGCTTTAATTGCATTTGCCGCTAATTCCTTAGCCATTTCAGTATCTACTGTATTCACTTCGAAGGAAGCACCTGGATCTAGCTTATTAATTTCCTCTTTTAACTTATGATCATTATCAGGACTTAGCACTTCAGTAAAACGAATGTTTAAGCGATTATTTCCCTCGCTATATTCAACACCACGAGTCAATCCTAACTTTTCAACGATCGGCTTTACATCATTTGCAGAAAGCTCCTTTGTTAAGGAAATATCTACATTAGATCCAGCCTTAAAGTCAACACCATAATTCAAACCAAAAAATCCGAGACATAAACCACCTAAAATCGTTAAAATGATCGATATTGTAAAGAAATAGCGACTAAGGTGTACATAGTTTAAAACATTTAATTTCTTCTTAAAGTTCACTGATTTCACTCTCCTTTACCCCGAAATATTTCGGTTTAAGCAACTTGCCTGATTTCAGCAAGAGGTTCAGCAAGAAGCGTGAGAAGTAAACATTCGTCAAAATACTTAACAGAATTTCAACGATCAATACAAGTGCAAAGCCTTTAACCGCACCTGTACCATATGCAAACATAACTGCGGCTACGATAATGGTTGTAATATTAGAGTCCAAAATCGTACGAAGTGAATGCTTGCTACCGGACTTCACCGCAGACAATACGCTTTTCCCACTTTGCAATTCTTCACGAATACGTTCACTTGAAATAATATTGGCATCAACAGCCATACCAATCCCCAGTATAAGAGCTCCGATCCCCGGCAAGGTTAGCGTAAAATCAGCCAATACAAACACGGCAATCAATAGCCAAGTATGAACAATAAGTGCAAATGCTGCAAACAAACCAGGAATATGGTACATAAACGTCATAAAAATGATAATTAAAACAGTTGCAATTAAACCTGCTTCAATCGTAGAAGTCAAAGATTGTTGACCTAGTGTAGCACCAACGCTTTGCGAATATTTTTCAGTTAGCTTAAGTGGCAATGCCCCTAAGTTAATGTTATCACGGAGCTGTTTAGCTTCTTCTACTGTGTATTTGCCAGAAATAGAAGCATTACCATCTGACAACACGGCTCTAACTACTGGATTAGACAACATATTTTCATCAAGGAAAATAGCAAGTTCTTGGCCTAACAATCGTTCAGTAATTTGCTCAAACTTTTTAGCGTCTTTGAGCTTAATTGCAATGACTGGTTGCTTTAATGAGTCATATTCAACCTTAGCTCCGCCCTCAACAAAGTCAGTCCCAATCAACTCAATTTTGTTATATTGGTTTGGTTCCTTCTCTGTTCCATCTTTACTACGGAACGTAAGTGTCATCGGCTCTTTCATTTTCTCACGAACTGCCGCTTCATCCGTTACACCTGCTAACTTCAAGCGAATACGGTTCGTTCCTTCTGTTGTTACTTCCGGTTCACTTGTTCCAAGTGCATCGGCACGTTTCTCCAAGCTTTGTGCAGTTTGAACTAATGATTCCTTCGTTACTTTTGCCCCTTGTTCAAATGGTGTGGCTTCATACAAAATTTCAAATCCGCCCTTTAAATCAAGACCAAGATGTACATTTCGCAATAAACCTGGGGTTGTCCACACCATAATTCCAGTTGTAACTAATACAACGACTATGAATGCGATGATTCTTTTTTTCATCCCGTACTTCGTACCCCTTTCAAATTCTCAATATTCCTATTATAGCCATGTCAGAAAAGACCGTCAATTTATCAAAAGTTGGCGTTTTTGTGTACTTTTAGACAAAGTCTAAAACAGCCTCACCATCACTTGGAGGGAGAAGCTGAATTCTGTCGATAAATATATACGAATTTTCAGTTATAAATTAAATGTATTACGTCTGTTCCGTACATGGTTATATAGGGTCCCCTCTATACATAGAGAGAGTTAAATAGTTCATAAACTGAGTTGCTTTGAGTGATAAAATATCATTCACAAGCTGGTGTGTTCTAGGTAATTGTTGTTTTTTGTATTTAGAGGACACACAATTCCATATGTCTTCCGCAGTAACATGCTCATACCCAATGAGGTGAAATTCCTCCGCCTTGCTCTGGCATAAACCTAAAATGGCTTTGTCGAATTCTTCGTTGGTAATCATTTCATCTGACATGGTTATATGCCCCCTCTTCACTCACCTATAATACAATTCTACCTTAAAAAAATAATTCCTGCTATGCACAGATTCATAAATTGAGTTCTAGGATCATGTCATGAATTTGGACAGGTCCCGCATATCTATAAATAAAAGTATCCTGTCCTGTTGAAAAGAGGGAAAAATGCGTGAATAAACAAACATTTATACAAGGTGCTATGATTTTAATGGTCGCAGGGGTAATTAATCGTATATTAGGATTTCTTCCTCGAATTTTATTACCAAGAATTATTGGAGATGAAGGCGTGGGGCTATATCAGCTTGGGTATCCTTTCTTCCTAGTCATCGTCACGATCATATCTGGTGGGATACCACTCGCAGTTGCAAAGCTAGTTGCCGAAGCAGAATCTCAAGGTGATACGAAAAAGTCGTCTGCGATCCTTCGCAACAGCTTGATTCTTACTTGTGGTGTGGGTGCTTTATTCACTATATTAAGCATCGTATTTGCACCTTGGGTCAGTAATCATATTTTAACAGATCCTAGGGTGTACCAGACATTTTTAGCGATGAGTCCGATGATCGTCATTGTCGCAGCATCTTCCGTGTATCGAGGGTACTTTCAGGGCAAGCAGGATATGATTCCATCAGCATTATCTTCTACGCTAGAAACGATTGCAAGAATCATTTGTGGATTATGTTTTTCTTATCTCATGTTACCTATGGGACTTGCCTATGGAGCGGCAGGCGCAATGTTAGGGGTCGTGGCGGGTGAAGCTGTCGGATTTGCCGTATTGTTGTGGCAATATTCTAAAATGCGGAGACGTGAAGGTAAAAAATCTGCTAAAGCTGGCTTAGACCCAGAGGAAGCCGGGCTGGTAGAACCTTTACAACCAACACAACAAGTGAAGCCTGAGAATGCAGGCTTTATTTCATCAATAAAATCATTACTGACGATTGCCATTCCAGTTACAGCAGGTAGGCTAGTAGGCTCATTATCTTATTTGCTTGAATCCATCACAACAGCTCAAGCCTTAGCAATTGCAGGGGTTGCCACTGCCGTAGCTACTGCCCAATATGGTGCACTACAAGGCATGATTATCCCACTCATTTTGTTGCCAGGTGCTCTGACAGCATCGCTAGCTACTTCTCTTGTTCCCTCATTATCAGAAGCAAAAGCGAAAGGAGACGAAAAGACGATACACCTACGTCTTCATCAGTCACTTCGACTTGCATTACTCACAGGTGCACCTTTTGCGGCAATTATGTATGTAATTGCTGAGCCGTTATGTCTAGTCATTTTTAATCATGCTGATATTGCAGGTATGTTAAGGCTGATTGCTCCCTTTGCCATTTTTATATATGCTCAGCCACCATTGCAAGCCGCACTACAGGCACTTGATCAGCCTGGACGTGCTTTAATTAACACGTTAATTGGAGCGATAATAAAAATTGTGCTCATTTTCTATTTAGCTGTAAATCCAAGCTTTGGCATTTATGGTGCTGTCATAGCGATTGCTGCAAATATGATTATCGTTACCTTACTTCACAGCTATAGCATTGCACGCAAAATTCATTATCATGTCCCATTTTTAGATATTATTAAAATCGTGAGTGCCATGTTTATTATGGGTGCAGCAGGAAAATTTATTTATGAGCAAGTTGTCGCAGGTGCTTCAGCTGTATCCCAAATCGTTGTGGTATCTGGGGGCTCTGCCATTATATATTTAATTTTACTACTTTTACTCGGTATGCTTGATATTCATGATATTAAAAGAATCCCGTTTATTAAAAAGAGGTTTAATCATTAACTTTTCATGCTAATTGAACGGAAATGAAATATCGGCTCTTTTAGCCGAAATATCTATAACTAAAAAAAGTGGCAACCATCAAACAGTTAGCCACTTTTTATTTTGATTGGTCTTAAAAATTCAAAGCTTTGGATCCTTTAGATTAACATAAATATCGCCTTTATAATCTAAGGTACAGAAAAAAACTTCTTTAAAATCTAAAATCCCTTTGGATTGAAGCTGTTGTTTTAGCCAAAACCTCGTTTGTCCAATATCCTCCAAATTTTCATCCTGCACAGCTCCATCCATAATTAACGGAATTGGCAAGGCACTGTATTTTATCTTTGACAATAAGTAGCGATTTCCATTTGTTTTTTTAAAATTTTTACCAGGCTTTTTGTCAGGCTTAGGTAATACACTTAATTGTCCACTTGTTTCTAAAACAGCAAACTCAACGTCATTAATACTCCCGATATTTTGGGAACGTAGCTGCATAAGCAAATCATCCAAATTATACCGTTGTTTTTTCATCTCATGCTGGTTAATTTCTCCATGCTTAATAATGACACTTGGTTTGCCATCAACAAAAACTCTTAGCTTACGACTATATAAGGAGAGCTGAGAAAGTGAGATTTGAACAACAACAAGTACAATGATTGGGATAAACCCCTCATAAAGCGGACGAGATAAATCATCAATTACAAATACCCCAATTTCCGCAATCATAATGGAAATAACTAAATCAAAAATGGATAATTCTCCAATCTCTCTTTTCCCCATAATTCTCATGGAAGCAAAGACAGTAAAGTACATTAAAAGGGTACGAATCACATGGTTCAAAATATGTGCTGTCATCGTAGACCTCCACTTGCTAAGTATTTGGCTAGTACAATTTTTATATTGTGACCTGTTTTCAAAATATTATGAGACATGCTGTAATAACTAGCTACCTCGCACCATAAAATGAAGTATTACAATGATTGGAGGACATGTTATGCAACTTATTCGCCGATTTGCTTCATTCCGCCTAGAACACCCTATACTTTCTGGACTATGGTATGCCTTTTTATGGATGATGATGGGGGCACTTGTATTATCGTTGCTTCTGCAATGGGACATACTTGAAGAAATTAGTTTGCCTAATTTCACTTATATTATTCATGCCATTTCTCTTTTGATTGGTGGGATCGTGGCAGGTAAACGCTCATCACGTAAAGGCTGGTATCAAGGTGCTGTTACAGGTTTTATGTATGGCATACTTTTGATGCTGACAAGCTTTCTTGCACTAGACAGCTCCATTACATGGTCTGATCTAACATTACTATTGCCAACGATGTGTATCAGTGCTTTTGGCGGAATGATTGGGGTCAATTTAAGTAAAAAATAATAAATGAATTTCTGTTTATTGTCCTCCTGTGGTAAACTATAGTCTTGAGATGGGAGACACAAGGAGGTTTCATATTGGTTATATTTCAATCCATGCCAATGATTTCAATGGTCACTACTTTTGTGACACTGATTCTCATATGGATAAGCACATTAAAAAATCCGTTTAAAGCTTTTTGGGCATTAGGCAAGCAATTTATTGCTTCTCGTAAATTTTTATTTCTCGTTATTGCAATGATTGGTGTACTTCTTATTAATAGCTGGGAACTGCAATGGGAACAGGCGATGGATTACAACGTAGATTTTACGCCACTCATATATAATCTTGAAGGTCATTTTATTCAAAACTTTCAACAACTATTTCATTCACAATGGCTTAACATTATATGTGCTATTTTTTATGTTATCGTTTTTCAAGGTTTAATTATTGCTTCACTTGCGGTTTATGCCTCAGATAACAACAAAATTTCAATGTATGCAACTTGTTGTACTGTAATGATTAACTATATGGTTGCAATTCCTTTTTATTTGTTTGTTCCTGTTCATGAAGTATGGTCATATGCGCCATCAGGTTCAATATTTTATATGCTTGAGGTATTTCCTAAATTTAACGAGGTTTATCGTCAATTTTCTGGTATTGACAACTGCTTTCCAAGTCTACATACCTCAATTTCAGTCTCTATGGCTATTTTAGGCTTTCGTTCTGGGAATAAGATATGGAAAATAATTACGATGATCTCTGCAGTTATTATCATGTTCTCAACGCTTTATTTTGCAATTCATTGGGTAAGCGATATGGTGGCAGGCTTAATTTTAGCTAGTGTTGCTACAACGTTAGGAACAAGATGGGCGACACGAATTCATCAGGGTAAGGCCATCTCTCCTTCTTTATCGCAATAATAAATATTTGGACTTAATCGCACATAAAAAAGCCACCTTCGGAATGAAAAAACTTTCATCCAGAAGGTGGCTTTTTTCGTTACATATTTTTAGCTGATATTAATCGCGTGACTAATTGCACTACGCTCAAAAGTAAGTTTAGTTACATCGTTAACAAGTAGTACAACCGTCTCATTAGTGATTTCTAGGATTGTACCATGTAAACCACCAATAGTTACAATCTTATCACCCTTTTTTAACGTACTAAGCATTTGAGTTCTTGATTGTTGTTTTTTCTTTTGTGGACGAATCAACACAAAATAAAATACCCCAAACATAAATGCAAATGATAGAACCATAGTAATCAAGCTACTAGATCCACCTGGTTGTGCTGCTGCAAACTGAAACATGAATATCCCTCCAAATTATAATTAAAAGCCTTTGGTATTACCATGTAGGCCATATTGCTCAAAAAACTCATCCCGAAAATCAAGCAAACGATCTTCACGAATTGCCTGACGCACCTGACTCATCAAATTAATTAAAAAGTGTAAGTTATGATAAGAGGTCAAGCGCAATCCGAAGGTCTCATCGGCCTTAATCAAATGACGTAAATAGGCACGTGAATAATTCCGACAAGTGTAACAATCACATTCAGGATCAAGTGGACCAAAGTCTCGCTCAAACTTAGCATTACGAATTACAAGCCTTCCTTGACTTGTCATCGTTGTCCCATTACGCGCAATTCGTGTTGGCAATACGCAATCAAACATATCAACACCACGAATGGAGCCTTCAATAAGCGCATCTGGTGAACCTACCCCCATCAAGTAACGAGGTTTGTTAGTAGGCAATAATGGCACTGTATAATCCAGCACCTCATACATTAAATGCTTAGGTTCGCCCACACTCAGTCCACCAATAGCATAACCTGGAAAATCAAGTGAAGTCAAATCCTTTGCACTTTGTTTACGTAAATCCTCGAACATTCCACCTTGAACGATCGCAAATAATCCTTGATCTTGTGGTCTAGCATGGCTATTTAAACAACGCTCTGCCCAACGAGATGTACGCTCAAGCGATTGCTTCACATAATCATATTCTGCGGGATAAGGCGCACATTCATCAAAGGCCATCATAATATCTGAACCTAATGCGTTTTGAATTTCCATCGCAACCTCTGGTGATAAAAATAATTTATCCCCATTTAGATGAGAACGAAAGTGTACGCCTTCCTCTGTAATTTTACGCATTTCACTTAAAGAGAAAACTTGGAAGCCACCACTATCTGTTAAAATAGGGCGATCCCAATTCATGAATTTATGCAAGCCACCCGCTTCACGCACGATGTCATGTCCTGGACGCAAAAATAAATGATACGTATTACTCAATATGATTTTTGCTTCCATTTCCTTTAATTCTTCAGGACTCATCGTTTTCACGGTTGCTTGTGTGCCTACAGGCATAAAAATTGGTGTTTCAAAGGAACCATGTGGCGTATGCACCACACCTAAACGAGCACCAGACTGCTTACACGTTTTAATATGTTCATAGGTTATTGCTGCGCTCAATCTCATCATCCATCCTCTATTTTAAAAATAACATCTTAATTAAGGTTCATCTTATAAATTAGTGGTAGACTACCATCTTGTTATTGTCAATCACTAATTTTTATTTAGATCTTTAATTAAGATACTCCTAATAAATGAACATTGCGTCACCAAAGCTAAAAAAGCGATAACGCATTTCAATTGCTTCACGATAGGCAGCTAATACATGCTCACGTCCCGCAAGAGCACTTACAAGCATTACTAACGTGGATTTAGGCAAATGGAAGTTCGTAAGCATCGCATCCACCAAGCCAAATTTATAGCCTGGATAAATAAAGATGCCTGTCCATCCACTAGTTTCAACAACGGGACCATCTCCAATTTGCCCCGCAACGGTTTCAAGTGTACGTGCAGACGTTGTACCCACTGCAATAATACGACCCCCACGTGCCTTCGTTTCATTTAGAATCTGTGCTGTCTCTTTAGACAACATATAAAATTCCTCATGCATAACATGATCCTCAACTCGATCTACGGACATGGGTCTAAATGTGCCTAAACCAACATGTAATGTGATAAAAGTAATTTGAACACCCATATCTGCAATCTGCTGTAAAAGCGACTCTGTAAAATGTAAGCCTGCTGTAGGCGCCGCCGCAGAGCCTTCATGCTTGGAATATACGGTCTGATAACGCTCACGATCGTCCAGTTTTTCTTTAATATATGGTGGCAAAGGCATTTGCCCAAGGCGATCTAAAATCTCATTAAAAATACCTTGATAGGTAAACTTGAGTACTCGTCCTCCCATATCACTTTCATCTTCAATGATTGCCGTTAGCTCATCACTAAATACAATCTCAGACCCTTTTTTCAACTTTTTACCGGGCTTCACTAATGCCTCCCAGCGGTCTTCTCCTAGATCTTTAAGCAGAAGCACCTCAGCTTTCGCCCCAGTATCCTTCTTCACACCAAACATTCTAGCAGGAATTACTCTTGTATCATTAAGCACTAAAGTATCCCCTGGCTTTAAATACGACAACAACTCATTAAATGTATGATGTTCCGTCGCCCCAGTCTGCTTATTTAGTGTTAAAAGACGAGAAGCACTTCGTTCTAAAAGTGGCGTCTGAGCAATTAATTCCTCTGGTAAATCAAAATCATACAACTCTACATCCATAGTTTATCTTCATTCCTTAATTATAGTTACATTTTGATAGTAGTGCTTTAATATATCCTCATAGCTATAACCTGCATCTGCTAATCCTTTGGCTCCCCATTGGGACATCCCGATACCATGACCATAACCACGACCAACAAACATGAAATTATTACTATTATCAACCACTCGTGCTTGCTCCGCACCTAATATGACCATTTGATTGGAACTTGCTTTCTGAGCTCCATCTGCAGTCATTACCGTTGATGTATTGGCTACAGTGCTTGTAGCTACACTATTACCAGCACCTTGTACAGTATACATTCCAGTGGGAACAATATCAAACAATGTGCTTGGTAAACCACCTAATGCCGAACGCCAGCTATCAGGATACTTAATTTTTAAGTCTTTTCCGTCGGCAGTAAGCTGAATAACACGACCAGAAGGCCCTCTCTGTGAAACAGCTAAATTAGAAATGGAGGCTGGAACAGGTGTCGTTAGCTTCCCCGTTAATGATTTAACTAATTGAGCAGAGGTGAACGGCCCACGCATCCAGTCATATTCATTTGATTGAGCCACCGTCGCTAACACAACGACCTGTTGACCGTTATTTAATGTCCCTACCCCAGCAACGTTAGATTGAATAAGCGGAAGAGGACGTACATTTACACCATTAGCCGTTGCTTTTGCATAAGGGAGTCCTGCATTGTTAGACGAACCTGTTAAGGTTACATTGTCTTCACGTACATAACCAGCCACTCCACTTGGCATTTGTATATAATACCATGACTTTAGTGCCTTTTGAGATACTTTATCCTCTTTACTTGGGACACTTGCAAAAACAGGGTCAACATTCCCCCAAGCCTCTGTAGAGTCTGCTGATACTCCACCGCTATTTGAAGAGAAAATACCTTCTACTACTTTACCGTTAGAGTAAATAACTTCTCCTTTCGTAGCATCCACAGCAGAGATAACACTTGCCACTTCCTTTTCAGTTCCGTTGTACACTTGACTTAGCGTCGTATCTACTAAACCTGCAACTTTAAATTTATTTACCTTCATATTAAATTTTGCAAAACTACGTGCCGCAACTGCTTGTGCTTTAAGCGCTTCTGCTCCCCAAGAGCTAGGTACCTCAGCTGCAACTACAGAGTATAAGTATTGATTCATTGGCAACTCATTTACTAAAGCAAGTTGGCCACTAAGTACACTAATCTCAAAATTGCCACGATACTTACGATTAGAGCGCTCTACTACCTGAGTTGGTAGATTACTAGAATTAGTAATATTTAAAACGGGCTTACTCCCATAAACAGCATAATGAGACACTGGGGATGGGGCAGACAAATTAAGCGTTACCTCTTGATGACTTAAAAGTGCTATTGGCATCTGATCAGGTGTAACAAGAGTTGTCCCCCCTCCAGCCTGTACCACTTCACCTTTGCGTGCAGCAAGCGAAGTCTCATCCACTTCACCACCTGCCCAGACCGCAAAGCTACTACTATCCTTAACAGCAATATAAGCATCCACATTAGCATCCATTAGCTTGCTCTGCATCGCTAGCGCTTGATCCTGAGAATTATATTGGCCTGCTTCATAATAATAGGGTCCCTTTGCACTTGCTTTTTGCCCACCTAGATCACTTGCAAGAGTGGAGGACACACGAGTAGCAGCCGTGTTAGCTTCCGCTTTACTGCCATAAGGACCTGTATAAATTTGATATACGTTCCCTTGTGAGGTATTAATCATATAAGCAACAGGCTTGTCTGACGTTGCTTGTAGCTTTTTAATCGCGGTAGCAATATTAGCCCAGTTAGTGCTTTGCATTGCTTTAACCTTAAAGCTATCAATACTAAATCTAGTAGTTTCATTACTGCTAGATTCAAGCCATGGCGAACCCGCAGGACCAATTTGTAATCCACCCTCACCTTTTAGTGTAACGACAGGCACAGTTAATTTATAATTGCTACCTGTATTCACGAATAAAGCAACTCTCACATTTTCTTCATTCGCATGTGTAGTCCCAACCGGCATACTTGTCCACATCATTATGGCTGCAAGTAAGCTAGCACCTACAGCTAAAATTTTGTTTCTTTTCATTTTCATCATGCACTCCCTCTCTGCTTTAAAATGTAAGCTTACATCTCAGGTATAGGTAATCCTAAATGATGATAGGCAGCAGCAGTTACTGTTCTTCCCCTAGGTGTCCGCTGAATAAAACCAATTTGCATCAAATACGGTTCATAAACATCTTCAATTGTCTGACTTTCTTCCCCAATGGTAGCAGCAATCGTATCTAGCCCTACTGGACCCCCTCGAAAGCTAGTAATCATCGCATTCAACATTTTATGATCGATTAAATCAAGGCCCATCGGGTCAACCTGAAGCATTTTTAAAGATTCTTTGGCGATTTCAGGAGTAATCATGCCATCTCCACGTACTTGAGCATAATCTCTCACTCGTTTAAGCAGGCGATTAGCAATACGTGGTGTCCCTCTTGAACGAAGTGCAATCTCATCCGCGGCATCTCCTATAATTTCAATTCCAAAAATATCCGCACCACGGGACACAATGTAGCTTAGCTCCTCCATCGTATACAACTCTAAACGGCTAACAACACCAAAACGATCTCTGAGTGGCGCAGATAACAGTCCTGCACGTGTGGTAGCCCCAATCAATGTAAATGGAGGCAAGTCTAGCCGCACGGATCTAGCACTTGGTCCCTTACCGATCATAATATCCAGCGCATAATCCTCCATAGCGGGGTACAAAACTTCCTCTACAGAGCGATTTAAACGATGAATTTCATCAATAAATAGCACATCGCCTTCTTGTAAATTCGTTAATAATGCAGCTAAATCACCCGGTCGCTCAATCGCTGGTCCTGAGGTTGTTCTGAGGCTTACCCCTAGCTCATTTGCAATAATATTTGCAAGTGTCGTTTTACCAAGCCCCGGCGGGCCATATAGCAATACATGGTCTAACGCTTCCTTACGCAATTTGGCTGCCTCAATATATATTTTCAAGTTTTCCTTCACTTGATTTTGTCCAATATATTCTGCTAAATAACGAGGGCGAAGACTAAATTCAACCGCCTGATCCTCCATCATCAGATTTGCAGAAATAATACGATCATCCACCTATATTCCTCCTTTCTACCATTTATGAACCTGCATACAGCAGTTTAAGTGCCTTCTTCATCACGACATCAATGCTATCGTTAGCAGAAATCTGATCATGCAATTTCTTCCATGCAGAGTCAAGCTCTGAATCTGTATACCCTAGCGCTTTCAGACCTTCCCTTGCCTCTTGCCAGCTAGAGCTAGACTCTTTGGCACTCGCTTCCACCACAGCAAAGTCATCAAATAAGGAGGGAGCACCCATATCTTTCAATTTATCTTTGAGATCAAGGATCATGCGTTGTGCGGTTTTTTTCCCGATCCCCGGTAATTTAATTAAGAAATTAATATTTTCTTGATGAATTGCGGCAATGACTGCATCTGGGTTCCCACCACTTAAAATACCTAAGGCTACTTTAGGCCCAATCCCAGATACCTCGATCAGCTTACGGAACAATCGCCGTTCCTCTTGACTTGTAAAACCAAATAATAATATGGCATCCTCACGTACATGGTGGTGCGTATAAATTGTTACGACTGAGTTAGATTTAGCACTATAGTAAAATGGATTAGGGCAATATACCTGATAACCTACACCTTGTACATCAAGCGCGACATAATCAGCTTCAATGTAAGCTACTTCCCCCCGTAAAAAATCGATCATGATTTTAATACCTCATTTATTTTAGAATTTAGTATATAGGAATGTGCATGACAAATCGCTACTGCAAGTGCATCTGCTACATCATCTGGCTTAGGTATCGCTTGTAGCTTTAAAAACATACGAGTCATTTCCTGAACCTGTTTCTTTTCAGCTTTTCCATATCCAACAACGGCTTGCTTCACCTGCATAGGTGTATATTCAGCGATGGGTAAGCCTTTTTGAGTTGCCGCTAAAATAAGCACCCCTCTAGCTTGACTTACAGACATCGCATTCGTGACATTACGATTAAAAAATAACTTTTCAAAGGCAACCGTATCTGGTTTATATTTCTCTATCAATTGTACCATTGCTTCATAAACGTGCAGTAGACGCTCCTCATCTGGTGTGTGTGCCTCTGTTTGAATACAGCCATATTGAACAGGAGTGATTTTATGTCCCACTTTATCTATAAACCCAAAACCAACGATGGCGATCCCAGGGTCAATTCCTAATATTCTCACGTTTTCCCTCTCCCTACCTTCAAGCTAACCGAACATATGTATTCATTATACACAATTCATGCCTATCAGACATATATAAGCTCTATCTATTTTACATTAGTTCTTGGATAATAGTTGTGGTATTCTGCTATTTTTTGTGCAAAACGAATAGTATAATAAGAATTACAATCATTAAAGCGCATACATACATTTACTTCATCCTTGATTGCTTGAGTTTGCATAATTGAAAAAAGAGGAGAATTAATAAAATGACAACTGCAATTTATCGTAATTCATCCTACTCATGGCAACAACGAACAGAAGATTTAATCGCTAACATGACTTTACCAGAAAAAATTGCCCAGCTCACCTCGACACGTTTAGGAGATTTACTTTCAAGTGTTGAACAGTTTACCTTTTCATCTGAGCTAGCTACAAGGCATATCCCACATGGATGTGGTTATATTGCCCGTATCGGTGGAGCGACAGATTTGTTACCGCATGATATGGCAAAAGTCATGAATACAATTCAGCAACATTTTATTGAGGAGACACGCCTAGGTATCCCTGTATTTTTTATGACAGAGGCGACCTCAGGTGTACTTAGTCGAGGACATACCTTATATCCACAAAATATCGGAGCAGGTGCAATGTTTGATGAGGCGCCGATCACTAAGATGGCAGATGCTATGCGTCAAGAAATGCTCGCGACAGGTGAACGTTGGGCGCTTGGTCCCGTCATTGATGTGATTCGTGATCCACGTTACGGAAGATGTGAGGAATCCTTTAGTGAAGATTTTTACTTAACAAGTCAATATGGTGTTGCCTATGTCCAGGGCCTGCAATCGCAAGATCTGTCCCAAGGTGTCATTTCTACATTAAAACATTTTGTAGCCCAAGGGATTAGTGATGGAGGGCGGAACTGTGCACCGATCCATGTAACTGAACGTGAACTACTAGACGGATATGCAATTCCTTTTGCCGCTACGATTCGTGATGGGGGCGCTTTAAGTGTGATGGCCGCTTATCATAGCATTGATCAAATTCCCGTCCACGCTTCTTCCACTCTTTTACGAGACATGTTACGGGATAAGCTTGGCTTCACAGGAATTACACTATCCGATGGCACAGGTATTCAGCTTATCAACTCATTTCATGATTATTGCCGTACCCAAGAGGAAGCAACAAAACTTGCTATAGAGGCAGGAATTGAATGTGAGATTGATTTTATGTTTTCAAAATATTTACAGGATTTAGTTGAAAAAGAAATTGTAGAAGTTGCACTTGTAAATGCCGCTGTCTATAAAATATTATCGCTCAAATTCCGAATGGGCTTGTTTGATCATCCTTATGTCGATGAAGAAAAAGTTGACGCATCGCTTTGTACGCCAGAAATGATAGCCATATCCAAGGAAATGGCGCTCCGTTCGATGACTTTGCTCAAAAATGAAGGACAGCTGTTGCCTTTAGAACCAACTAATCCTAAGCTGCGTAAAGTCGCAGTCATAGGGCCACTAGCACATAGCAAAAAGTTTGCGTATAGCGATTACTCCTATCCTTCACATATTGAAGATATGTTTAGGGGTGCTGAAAATTTACCAGAGGAAGAAATGCTCACAAAGGCGCTATTTTTCAAAAAGCAACAAACACGCTACGAGGACTTGTATCATGACATTCCGACCGTATATGAGGCATTAAAGCTGGCATTGCCACACACGGAGGTTGTGTATGCCCAAGGGCTTAAGGATACGTATAACTATGCTAACAGCCCAGATTTTGAACAAATTGAAGACGCTATAGCCATCGCTCAGGATGCAGATGTGATTATCGCCGTATGTGGGGATACAAGCGGAATGGGCGGTACCAATGATAGCGGTGAATCTACAGACCGCATTGAAATTGGCTTATCCCATGAGCAAAAGAAGCTACTCCGTGCGTTACATGCTACGGGACGTCCTGTCGTATTAGTATTATGCAACGGTCGTCCACTGGAGCTATTAGAGGAAAGCAACACGATGAACGCTATTCTTGAGGCATGGAAGCCAGGGATGTGCGGAGCGGAAGCGATCGCCGAAACGTTAATTGGTGTGAACAACCCAGGTGGCAAGCTCTCTGTTACTTTGCCTAAAGCGCTTGGTCAGGTTCCTGTGTATTATGCTCAGCTTGCAACGGGTCATAAACAATTTTGGCGGCAAACTTACTTAGAAATGGATGTCGCTCCACTTTACCCGTTTGGTTATGGCCTTAGCTATACTTCGTTTGAAGCAAGCGAGGTGGAAATGCTACAGCATGAAGACGGGATTACAGTCAAGGCAACAATTACGAATTCGGGAGCACGTGCTGGGGATGAGGTCGTGCAGGTGTATATACGCAAAAAGTACGCAAGCGTGCTTCAGCCTGAACGTGAATTAAAGGCTTACAAGCGGATTACATTAGCACAAAAAGAAGCGGCAGTGCTGACGTTTGAAATTGCCTATGATTCCCTTGGTTACCACAACGTAAATATGGAGCTTGGCTTAGAGAACATCCAGCTTGATGTACTGCTAGGCTTCTCATCGCAGGATATTGTCGCAGAGCAACAATTTGAGCTACAGTTTGCACAAGGGTTTCATGCGATTACTAGACCCATATATACAAATACAGTTGTGTTAACAAAAGCACAAGTAAATAACGCTTAAGTTACCACATAATAGTTGATTAATTTTGTTAAAAGAAAAAAGAAGCTTCTAGCTCACACTCTATAGTGGATGGCTAGAAGCTTCTTATCTTTTGAACTCAATCTTTAAATTAGTGGTTGACAACTACACCCTAAGCTAGCGAAGGGACAGAGGGATTCTGGAGAAGTGGAACGTTCGTCTCTTAAAACCAGGTTTTTACAATCAAATGATGAATAACTATAAAATCTGGTTTTAACAACGATCGGAAGAACCCTCTGTCTCGAGCCTTCCATCTCCATTGTTATCAACCACTTTTTTTAACTTGAGCTCTCTTTTAATCATTTTGATTAATAACTCCTTCAGTTGCTCCTACTGCAAATTCACTAAACGTAGATAATACACTATCAAATTCCTCTACATCCTGAACGCGTATCCCCTTACGGATTTGCTCCATTTCCTTTTGCGGCAATACACTTTCCATCGTTTCTACATCAAGCTGAAAAAAGGTTTTCAGCACCTTTTCTTCTTTTGGTGTACCGTCAAATAAACTTAAATTGCCTAACCGATCAATCCCAAAATACCCGTTTCGCTCACATTCCGTAGACAATGCATTAATGTGCTCCTCTAGCCACACATCCCCACCATTTCCGATGCGCCCGCTCCAGTCTGGATGTTCCTTTAACAACGATGTGATTTCATCTGGCTTCATAATGCCTAACACCGTCGTTTCATCTCCACATATATACTTTTTACTCAGATGTACGATTTTAGCCTTACCTGAACGTTGGATATCTAACAGCCAATCAGGCGTATCCTCATCCTGCAACTTATTATCCTGTAGCAGGCCTAACGTTTCCTTCACAATCGGTTCACTTGTCATTAACGCTTCCATCTGCTTAGAAAGTTCCAGTCCCTTCCATGCCATAATGGCCACCAGAAAGCAGGCTAACCCCGTCCAAATTGCTCTACGCCATCTTCTCAGCCGTCTTCTTAGATGTTTACTAATTGCGAAGATATTCACGTTTTATCCCCTTCTATCGGTCATTATTTAATCATTAGTTTGACCTTAGATAGTAGGAAATATACACCATTAGACATCATGTCTTATTTTTTTCACGAGCAATAACTCATCACAAATCGGAATATCATCATAACCAAGCAGAGGAATTTGCGGTTTTATTTTTCTTGCTTCTAGCACAGCATCAGGGTAAATCATTTGAAGTCGATACCCTCGCTTTTGATAAAATTTCAAAGCTCTTAAATTATCATTGGTTGTAATTAGCTTCACACTTTCACAATGAAGGCGTTTTGCTTCCTGCTCTACCATCGCTAGTAGCTGACCTCCAATACCTTGACCCTCATTCAAACTATCTAAAGAAATTATTTCTAGCTCCTGTTCTCTATAAACATATGTAATTAATCCAACAATGTCCTCATCAGCATCAAGTGCAGCATATCCATCTAATTCATCGCCCTGATACACCCCAGAGGATATAACCATCTCAGCACTTCCCCATTGGGTTCCAAAAAACTGTGTAATCAGCGCTCTATTTATTTCCTTAGTCGAAACAATATTCACACTAACACCCTCCTTTGTAAGAAACTATTTTAGTTAAGTTCATTATTAAATTGGTTGGCAACACCCTAAATTAGCACAATTTAAACACAAATCAGTAAACAAAATTAAAGGAGCATTGTATATGAAAACATTAATCATTTTGGCACACCCTGACATTTCTAGATCTGTGGCTGTTCCTGGCACAGCACAACCGGTATTCACCATATAACTACTCCACTACTCTCCTAGTATAAATATTTGACTTAACTTTAACATAAGCAGGTTATCAGCACACTATAATTGTCTCATAACAAAAAAAGACTTAACAAGAAATTTCTTTTCTCGTTAAGCCTTTTTCAGTGCAGCTTATTACATAAGCCATTCTTGCAGTTATCGGGACGACACGATTTGAACATGCGACCCCCTGGTCCCAAACCAGGTGCTCTACCAAGCTGAGCTACGTCCCGAAAGTAGTATATCCTCAGAAAGGATAACAAGAAGATAATACCATAAATAAAATAGTAACGCAACACTTTTTTATGATATAAGAAGCTATAGTGATATAATAGAATAGATTAAAACATAAATAAACTAATAAGATTCTTTATTTAAATTAGTGGTTGACAACCACCCCAAGCTAGCGAAGGGACAGAGGGATTTTGGAGAAGTGGAACGTTTGTCTCTTGAAACCAGATTTTTACAATAAAATAATCAATAACTATGAAATCTGGTTTTAACAACGATCGGAAGAACCCTCTGTCCCGAGCCTTCCATCTCCATTGTTGACAACCACTAATTTTTATTTAGAGCCTCTAATAGTTCTCAATTTAAAACTATTTTTAGGAGCGACAACCTAATTATGATAAAAAATTTGCTCGTCACCGGCTATCGTGCACAAGAGCTTGGTATCTTTAACCAAAAGCATGCTGGTATTCCTTTTATAAAGCAAGCCATTATGAATAGACTTATGCCTCTCATTGATCAAGGCTTAGAATGGGTTATTACTGGAGGGCAATACGGTGTAGACCTGTGGGCATGTGAGGTTGTACTCGCACTAAAACAAGAGTTCCCCCAGCTTAAATGTGCGATCATTACTGCTTTTAGTAATCAAGAAAGTAAATGGAGTGAAGAAAAACAACTTTATTATGAAGGAATCACTACCAAAGTAGACTTTGTTACTTCGGTAAGTAAAGAGGAATACAGTGGTAACTGGCAATTTTCAGCAAGAGATGATTTATTGCTTCGTAAAACAGACGGTATATTATTGTTATATGATGAAGAAAATGGTGCGGCTAGCCCTAAATACATTAAAGAGCGTGCTAGAAAAAAAAGTATGGTGGATGGCTATCAATTGTTCATCATTACCCCTGAGGAAATTCAAGACATTGCGAATGAATCTAGCTTAGAATATTAATTTTATGATTGGATAATTGTATTGCTGCAGCCCTATTAAAGCCCGATTGCTTTAAATCTGCACATTAATTGGGTCACAATCGGACTATAAAAGGCTTCACTAAGAGATTACCAAGAATACGCTTCTGGTGCTGGTCTACCTGGTCCAGGGAAAATTTCATTTAGCTTCGCTAATACTTCTTCTGTAAGGACGACATCAACAACACGTAATGAACCCTCTAGCTGCTCCAATGTTCTTGGTCCGATAATCGGAGCGGTTATTGCTTTGTTTGACAATACCCATGCGAGGGCAACCACATCTTGTGCTTCACCAAGCTCTTGGCATAAAGACGCAAACTGTTCTAGCTGTGTGCGATACTTTTCGATCTCCTCTGCTTTTTTACTACGCTTTCCTGTTCCCGCCAAAGCGTTACGTCCTAACAATCCACTTGCAAGTGGGCTCCATGGAATGACACCAAGCCCATGATGCTCTGCTGAAGGAATTACTTCAAGCTCTGGTGTTCGTTGTAATAGGTTGTAGAGATGCTGTTCAGACACAAGCCCTTGGAAGTGCCGTTCCTTTGCCGCAGCTTGTGCTAAGGCAATATGCCAGCCTGCAAAGTTGCTTGAGCCGATATAGTCTACCTTACCTTGCTGAACTAGGGATTCAAAGGCACCCCATAACTCATCCCAGCCTACATTTCGATCGATATGGTGCATTTGATACAACTCCACATGATCGGTTTGTAGTCGTTTAAGTGAGGCTTCAAAACTTCTTCTTATTTTATAGCCCGACAGCCCTCTTGCATCATTTGGTCCATCTAGCTCATTATTCATATTGCCATATACTTTAGTTGCTAACACAACCTTTTCACGTCTGCCTCCACCTTGCTTGAACCAACGTCCTAAAATTTCTTCAGTTAGTCCTTTCCGATCCTCAGCTCCACCATAAACATTTGCGGTGTCAAAAAAGTTAATGCCGGCATCTAAAGCCGCATCCATAATTTTAAATGCATCTTTTTCTTCTGTCTGTGTGCCAAAATTCATTGTGCCTAGACAGAGACGACTTACCTTTAACCCTGACTTGCCTAAATAAGTATATTGCATCAAAAAGTCCTCCTTACAAGATTTTAATTTTCAGTATAGGTGTCTCATAATTTGTCCCTATGTTTTACTATAAACCTTAAAGTAGACTTTAACTCAATGATTACTTTTTAACTCGTAAATCTCTGATTTGAACACGAGTGCCATAACTTGAATTATCACTGAACAATTTAAACGTAGGGAACTCTGGGTCACCCTCTAAATACAATTGCTCATTATAAAAAATTTGATGCTGCTGATCTACAATAAAATGAAACTGGTCTGAAGGTACGTTCAAATCGGTCTGTAATGGCGCATCAACAAGTAATAACACATTGATCCCTTCACATCCACAGCCTTCTGTATCATAAAAAACTTTGAAATATCCAGGACGCTCTCCTAGTGCAGTACCAAGCTTGTGACTAGCCAACTCATCTATTTTAATATGCATGTCATGTCCAACTCCTTATTTGTTTAAATTTAATATTACACCAAATTGGTATGAAGTAAAATTCTCGTAACACCCCTGCCATTTGGATTTAGTTCACTTATGACAGACGCTATAAAAAACACCACCTAATTAGATAGGGGGGCTATCCGATAAGGTGGTACCTTTTAATTATTTAATTTCTAGAAAATACAAAAATTGCTTCTAAATCTTGAAATCAGTGCTTGCCAAACTTCTAGACTAGCGAAGAGACAGAGAGATTCTGGAAAAGCGGAGCGTTCGTATCTTAAAATCAGATTTCAACAATTAAGTTTTTAATACAATAAGAAATCTGATTTTAATAACGATTGAAAGAACTCTCTGGAGCGCAGCTTATACCTGTGGTCTTAGGCAAGTTCTGATTTCCGATTTAGTTACAATTTTCGCTATTTTCTACTCGCCACCGCAATATACTCCATCTTCACCTCAGGGTGATTAAAAAAGGAGTACATTTTTTTGAACATACCACGATTTTCTTTTTTAAGGCCGTTACGAATAATCTTTAAGGTTCCTAATAAACCCTCATCACGGATCATTCCTTTAGGAGACATCAAGCTCATATCCCCATGAGAGGTCGAGACTACAAAACCTTCCTCTTTAAACACCTGCTCCCAACGGCTTAAAGTTAATGGCTCAACATTGACATGAATCGTTTTGCGCAATGACTCAATTGTGTCTGCCATATCCTCCTTGGCAAGCATCACATCATGGGTAAGTAGGATGCCACCTGGCTTAAGTACACGATAATATTCTGAGATCGCCTTTTGCTTTGATTTACCATTTAACATCGTTAACATTGCTTCATTAAAAACAACATCAAACGTTTCGTTCTCAAACGGTAATTTCATAGCATTAGCTTGTTGGAGTGTAATTTTATTTTCTAGGTTGTTAACAGAAATGTTGTGTCTTGCCTTTTCCAGTACACGTGGGTCCATATCTACCGCTGTAATGTGACAACCATATGTTTTAGCAAGCTCCATCGAAGTGGTACACATGTTACATGCAACTTCTAGCACTTTCTTACTTTCATTTAAATTCGCTTGTTCAATTAGCCAGTTAGTCGCTTTAATTCCTCCTGGGCGCAAGCGTTTTTTGCCAAGTCTAGCTAAAAAGGTGTGTCCTACCTCATGTTTTGTCATCTCGTCCCCTCCTTTCCTCTTACCGTGCCTATAAAACTAAGGTTTTACGATAATTAAGAGCATTTTAAATGAATCCTGGGCTGCTCGTAAACCATGCGGAATTGTAGATGGCATAATAATCGTTTCACCTGCACGTACGTTATACACGTCATCACCAATAGTAATTTCAGCAACACCTTCAATGACGTTAACCATCGCATCACCTGGAGACGAATGCTTTTTAATTTCTTGCCCTTTATCTAACGCAAACAAAGTCATCCCAAAGTTAGGGCGTTGAACCAACGTCATGCTAGAAGTTTGTTGAGGCTCAACAGTCACTTGTTGATCTAATCTAATTACGCTTGCCTGTTCTAAATTTCTGATTAATGTTTGATTTTCCATATTAAATTCCTCCTAATATTTAATTTAATTAAGGTTCATTATTTAAATTAGTGGTTGACAACAACCCAAACTAGCGGAGGGACAGAGTGATTCTGGAGAAGTGGAACGTTCATCTTTTAAAACCAGATTTCAACCCTCAAGTTGTCATAGAATAAAAGGAATCTGGTTTTAACATGATCGCAAGAACCCTCTGTCTTGTAGCCCTCCATTTTTATCATTGTCAACGAATAATTTGTTAGATCCTTAATTAAATGTGCACAAACTTACATTGACCAATTGCCTGTAGTGTATGAAGCTCATTTTGTGGAATGATAATAGACTGCTCAGCTTGCAATACAAAGGATTGATTGCTTAGAATCACTTCTAGTGAGCCTTCAAGCATGTATACTAATTTGTCAGTTGGGGAGCATTCTGAGCTAATGCTTTCATTTTCAGCTAATGCCAACAAAACGATATCCTTATCCTGCCCTAGGGACAAATGTCTACTATTGATCTGGTGCTTACGATATTGAACAACCTCCTTGAGCGTAAATGGTTGCCCATTCTCATGATTATTCAATGTCATTCTCCTTTCTAAGCATTGAATTTGAACCACTTATTTCATATAATAAATTCATATAGCAAGTGAGAATCCTTCTCAACTATTATTACAATAACAGGTTTCATAATAAAAATCCGTTGCCATGGCAACTTGGAGGGTAGTGAATACATGAAAGATTATATGCCTTTTTTTGAAAATACAGATTTATTTCGTGATTTCTCTACCGATGAGATCGTTGCTGCACTGTCCTGCTTAGAAGGAAATATTCAGAAATATAAAAAAAAGGATATTTTATTTATGCAAGACAAGCCTTTAACTGCAGTAGGTTTAATTTTGCGTGGTACCGTATATTTAACGAAAGAGGATGCTTCAGGCGCCTTCTCCATTTTTTCAGAGCTGACGGATGGCGAGCTTTTTGGAGAAACAGCTCTTTTATTTGAACAGGAATATAGTGGGTATGGTGCGTATGCGGCAGAGGATAGTGAAATCTTATTTATTCAGATGCAAAACATTACGAATCCTAGCGGTTCTTTATGTGCTATTCGTGGAAAAGTTATTGAAAACTTATTAGCATTGATCGTTAAAAACAATCGACTCCTTTATCATAAATTAGACATAGTATCTCATAAGTCGTTAAGACAGCGTATTTTACACTATTTAGAATTGCAGGCACGTCGAAACCATTCCTCTTCATTTTCTATCCCGTTTACAAGAGCTGATCTTGCAGATTATCTCACTGTAGACCGCAGTGCCTTATCTAGAGAGCTACGACGGATGGAGCAGGATGGACTTATCAAATATTCAAAAAATCAATTTCAGCTATTAGGAGAGCCTCAACAATTTTAAATCTTTTAGAAGAGCCTTCATTAAAATAAAAAACCTATCGGTAGCATCTCATTTCTCTTGGGGCTAAACCCTTGATCAACTGGAACTTTCTACTGAATAGGTTTTAATTTTTTACAGCAAACCAACCATTTTCAAGCCATGTAAAATTCCATCTTCCTCAACACGCTTGGTTACATATTTTGCTGCTGCCTTAGCCTCTGGCAATCCATTTCCCATAGCAACACTATTAGGTATGCTTTTTAACATATTCACATCGTTTAATGCGTCTCCAAAAGCGTATTGATGCTCTAATGCGATCCCTAATCTTTCAGTAAGTTTAGAAACGCCAACTGCCTTAGAGCCTCCACTAGGCACAACATCCGTTGCATCAATCCCACATCGAATGAAATCGAACGCCTTGAATACTGTCTCATAATACTTTTCTTCCTCTTGGTGGCACAAAAGTAAGGCTTGATAAATTTTTCTGTTTTTATAAAAGAAAGGATCATGTTGTGGAATAAACATTTTGTGTTGCCCGACTGAGGTTCGTAACAATTTCTCCTCTGGCATGTTGGCCTTCATGTCTTGTGCATCGACATATAAAATGGGATGATCATGCTCTAAAGCAAGCTCAGTTAACATCAATAATGCATCTTCATCTAATGCCCGATCATAGATTACTTCATTTCTTAAAACAACATATTGACCGTTACAACTCACATACGTATCAATCTCTAATTCCTCACGTATATTTTGAAACATAAACGGTGCACGCCCTGTTGCAATTGCAACCTCATGCCCTAAGCCTTTCAGATCCATAATCGCTTGCTTTGCAGAAGGAGGAATATTTTTGTTAGCATCAAGCAATGTGTCGTCAATATCAAAAAAAATAATCTTTTTGTCAGTCATGTTCCCACCTAACTTTCTGTCCATCAATTTTCAAACAATAGTCCCCACCATTATAATTGATGAAACGCGTTACAAGTCAACTATACCCCAGTAATATGTACGCAATAATAACGTATTGTTAAACATTATTTTTGCCCAATATTTCTTTTCAATGACGGAAATGGGACACGACTTACCATTAAAAAGGATAATAAGCCTATTATAGGTACAAATATCCAAGGATTTAAATTCTCACTAAGTAGAGAGGATAACGCTAACAATAGTCCTGCCGCTGTAATCGGCATGCCTACAAATCCTGTCGATGGAGCGGATAAATTAAAGCGTGCAAGTCGTAACGCTCCACAAGCTATAAATAGAACTACAATCACTATACCCATCCAATCAATATCACTTAATTTAAATAAAAAAATTAAAAATGCAGGTGCTACCCCAAATGACACTATATCCGCTAATGAATCCAACTGCTTACCGAAGTCACTACTGCAATGTAGCCACCTTGCTACTAAACCATCCATCACATCACAAACGGCTGCTACAATAATCATAATTAACGCTGCCGTATACATCATTTGTATCGAGAAAAATAAAGATATTGCTCCAGTTATTAAATTTCCGATCGTAAAAAATGAAGGTAACCAACTCCACTTCATTTGCATCTCTCCCTTATTAGCCAAGCTTATTATTTCCATAAAATATAATAGCATGTATTTTAATTTACACTCTTGAATCATAAAAGTAACTAATACCTTTACGGATGAGAGGTGTAAATGTTACAAATATCATCAAATTATTTAATTTTTCTCCTTATCTAAGCTTTGAACAATTACGGTTTTATTTCTGCCTTCCTCCTTAGCTTGATAAAGTGCAGTATCTGCAAGATGGAATAATTCAGTCGCACTATTTGCATGAAAAGGATACACAGCAATTCCTACAGATATAGTAATAGGATGATCAAGTGACATATCCGTTTGTTGAATCGCAATTCGAATCTGCTCTCCCATTAAAAAGGCAGTGCGACTATTTGCATTAGAGAGCATGACTACAAATTCTTCGCCACCAAAACGTGAGCAGACGTCATTTTCTGTTACCTGTTGAATAATGACAGACGATACCTTTTGAAGAACAATATCTCCAGTTTGATGTCCATATGAGTCATTGATTACTTTAAAATGATCGATATCAATCATTAAAATCGCAAAGGGATGCTGCTCAGCCACCCATTGTTGGATTGTTTCCTCAAACATTCTGCGATTCGTTAAACCCGTTAGCACATCTGTTTTTGCTTGATATACTAGCTGATCGTGTTGGCGTTGGAAGTTTCGGATTGCACCAACTACCGTTCGTGTTAACACATCTGCTTCCCTATTCCAATGTGAATGTAAATCAGGGATTTCAATATTCCCTTCTTCTAGCTGCTGAATTGAATTAGCTAAAATAACAAATGGTCTAGCCAAATGTCTTGCAATCCACATTACAACAAGCATTAATAATAATATAGGGAACAAAATATTCGTAACAAGGACTTTTACATGGTTTTCTAGCTGCTCATAAATATTTTCCGTTGGAGAAACAACAACAATTCCCCAATCCGTTGAAGGGGATTTAATAAAGCCAACCAAAGATTTCATACCTTGGCGATCAACATACTCCTGCTTCCCACTTTTACCTTCTTGTAGCTGCTTAATAATATAATTTGAACTGATATCTACACCTATAAGATCCCTTTCAGGATGATAAAGCAATTTCCCAGTAGAATCCACAATATAAAAATAAGAGGGGTCATCTTTTTTTATTTGGCTACCAAACATTTTATTAATAATGTTCGCTTCCTGTAAATATACAGTTCCACCAATAATCCCTTGATATTCGCCTTTTGTATTAAATATAGGCTCACTTATGAACACAATTCTGCGTTTTGTCGTTTTGGTTGTATATACTTCAGAAATATAAGGTCTTTGAGAATTTATAGCTTTTAGCATCTCATTTGAAGTGACATAAGTGCCTTGCGTTCCTATACTTTTGGGTGAAATCGTGCTAACCAATCCATTTTTATTGATGACTGCAAGTGAATTAAAATAGTTACTACTGTGCCGAATTAGCTCTAATTGATTTTCTAAACTTTTGGCATCTAACGATTCTCCAGAATCACCGATCACATCTGCTGCGTATTTCAAGCTTGATTGCATCGACTCAAATAAAATGTCCATCGATTGACTCATCTGGGTTGCGTTAGAGTAATTTAAAACTAATGTATTGTCAATTAACGATTTTTTTTGGGTTTGTGTGAAGGAAAATATAGTGATGGAAAGTGTGATTAACAAGGAGAGGCTTACAAATCCAATAAATATAACTGGCAAGCTTATCCTCTTTTTCTTAAAAAATGGATGTTGCTGTAAAATCATGAATGTGCCCCCCTCGGACAACGGTATACTAGCGTTTATTGTATCTTATAGACAGCCATAGTATCCCCGTCCTGCGCTGAAAAAACAAAAATGAATATCAATATAATAATACCACCTCTAGCTATAAAACTCAGTAGTAGTTTTGTTGCATCAGTCTTTTAATATAAATTACACCAGAACAAAACCCACAGCATCTATTTTAGCAAATAGAATACTATGGGCATCGTTCTTAATTATACCTATATTTGGGAGGTAGGTATTTATTAATTTGTTTTACGCGCTATTTTGCTTTGAACTGCAGCTTCAGCTACTGCTGTTTTAATACGTTCAACTACTCGAGTATCAAATGCATCTGGTATAATGTAGGTTTCGCTTAATTCCTCATCTGTAATTACAGATGAAATCGCTTTTGCAGCTGCGAGCTTCATTTCATTGTTGATGTCAGTTGCTTGGGCATATAAAGCACCTTTAAAGATACCAGGGAAGCATAATACGTTGTTAATTTGATTCGGATAATCTGATCTTCCTGTTGCCATCACGCGAACATGTGGTGCTGCCAAGGCAGGATCAATTTCCGGTGTAGGGTTTGCCATTGCAAATACAATCGCATCTTTATTCATATTTTTCACGTCTTCAACTTTAAGAATGTTAGGCGCTGATACACCGATAAATACATCCGCACCTTTAATCACTTCAGATAACATGCCATTTTCTTGGTTTGGATTTGTGATTTTTGCGAATTCATTCCAATGCTCTTTATCGTATTGAATATTGGATGAAATTGCTCCTTCACGATCGACACCAATAAGGTTCGTTGCCCCTGCTTCTAACAGCATTTTAGAAATGGAGATTCCTGCTGCACCACAACCATTAACGATAATTTTAACTTCATTAATTTTTTTGTTACATACCTTTAATGCATTCAATAGTCCAGCTAACACTACAATTGCAGTTCCATGCTGGTCATCATGAAAGACAGGAATATCTAGTTCTGCTCTAAGCCGTTTCTCAATCTCAAAGCAACGAGGAGAAGAAATGTCCTCCAGATTGATACCGCCAAATGTTGGTGCAAGTGCTTTTACGATTGAAATAATTTCTTCTGTATCTTTGGTATCTAGACAAATAGGTACAGCATCGATATCTGCAAACTGTTTGAATAATGCCGCTTTCCCTTCCATTACTGGCATTGCAGCCTTAGGGCCAATATCGCCAAGGCCTAACACTGCTGTTCCGTCTGAAACGACTGCAACCGTATTTTTCTTGATCGTTAAATCATATGCTTTTTGTTCATCACGAGCAATTTCCAAGCACACCTTAGCAACCCCTGGTGTATATACTTTAGACAAATCGTCTTTAGTTGCAATTGGATGCTTTAAAGTAACTTCTACTTTTCCGCCCTCATGTAGCTTCATAATTTCTTGGAAACGCTCAACGATATCTCCGCCGCCAAGCTGTGCAATCGCCTTTTCAATCCCTTGTTGCTTCTCTTTATCTTCTATACCGATATTAATATTTTCAAAAATAAGGCCTTCTTCAGTTTTTACCTGAACCTGTTCCATACTTCCTTGATACTTTTCTACAATCTTTTTAATATTATCAATGTAATTGCTATCACTATTGTATTGGACGTTTACAGTAAACACATGAGAATGATCGATAACTTTATTCAAGCTAATCGCCTCCATAAATTGTTTTTATATTTTGACTTAAATCCGTTTAACTTAACCGCCCCATACCGCAATCAGTAGGGTAGCAGCTACAACGGTTAGTGCGCCACCAATACGAGTTGAGATTTGAGCAAATGGCATTAACTCCATACGACCAGATGCAGAAAGAATTGCAACGTCACCTGTTCCGCCTAAACCACCACGGCATCCTGTAACAATTGCTGCTTCAACAGGGAACATACCTACCCATTTGCCTACAAAATAGCCTGTAACAACCATCGCTACAATCACTGTTGCACATACAAGGATGTAAGGGATTGAAATCAATGCTGCAACATCATTTAATGGAATGTACAAAATACCTAAACCAACCATCAACGGCCATGTTAATGTACCAGATACAAATTTGTACAAGTGATAAGCACCTTGCTCAATTTTGTAAGGAAGCAATTTGCTTATTTTTAGCAAGGCTGCTCCAAAGATCATTAAGATTGGACCAGGAATACCTACTACTGGGGCTAATAATGTGCCTGTAATAAACAAGGTACAAGCGAACAAAAGTCCCGCTCCCATCAATGCAAAGTCATATTTTTCTGCATCATAGTTGCTTCCGCCCATTTTGTTACCATTTTTTTCCTTTACTAAAACACCATTACCTGTAATCGACGGGTTTTTATCCGCCATTCTTTTTAGTACGCCGGCACCAATAATTGCAAACACGTTACCAATAACTGCGGCTGGAATCATTTGAGCAACATAGCTGCCTGATTCACCACCAAGAATTTGAGAAAAGGCAATCGACAATGGTAAAATTCCTTCACCAACACCACCACCGATAATCGGAATGATGATGTAAAAAAGTGTACGGTGCGCAGTGTAGCCAAACAGCATCCCTACGCCCATACCAGCAGCGACCGCAGCAACAGTACCTGCAATCATTGGAACAAAAATACGGATAAAACCATCAATCAAGGTTTTTCTATTCATCCCTGTAATACTACCTGCTACTAAACAAGCAATATACAAATAGAGGAAGTTAGACGTTTTCATTAAAGTGTGTACGGAATCAATAATAGGTGGATTTAATATGTTCCAAAAAACTAGGAAAGACGGAACCATTAAGGACAAAATTGCAGGTCCACCAATGTTTTTAAGAATTGGCAACTTAAAGCCTAGATCACTTAAAAGTATACCCATAATCATAATGACTGCTAAACCGCCAATCATATCATTTGGCAAACGACCTAATGCTGCTGCTGAAAAAATAATTACTGCAAAAACTACATAAATCGGAAGCGGAATAACTCCAACCTTCAAATGTAATATTTTGTGAAACCAGCCTTTGCTTTCTGTCTGTGCATCTACATTTTGTGACGCCCCACCAGAACTTCCTTGCGGCTGTAGCACCTTGTTCATGTAATTTGACCTCCTTGTAATCTTCTACAGCCCCATCATATCGTCTTTGTAAGCGCTTTTGTGATTGTTTAAATATTGGTATAGTTTTTAAAGTTTTTAAAGCAAGCGCTTTCATAAAAAAGAGATTGCATGCAGCGAAAGGAGGTTGCTACGTGACAGAGGGTTGTTTCGAGCGCTCTTAAAATCCGATTCCTTCATTTATCAATAGGGTTGGAATCGGATTTTAAATGCGCCCATTTCATTTCTCCACAATCCCTCTGCCCCTTCGCTACTTTCTGGCTGCATGCAATGGACTGTTTTTTAGTGGTATCGCCACTAAAAAAAACTTTAAAAATGGGGGCGTTCCCCCACCCCGCCCCACATATGAAAACACAATAAAAAAAGGGCATTACCAGCGAATGGATTCCTGTAGGAATATCGCGGTAATGCCAATGCTGTAATCTTATATCACATAAAAGTTACCAAACTAAAATAACTACCTTAAAATACAAAGTACATTGTATTATAAATACTTTTTTATCTCTTGGTGTCCTTGTGGTGTAACCCGGTATTTCTGCACAGGTCTACCCACGGCCCCATAGACGTGATCCATTTCTAAAATGCCACGCGCCTCGAGTTCTGTTAAATACTTACCCGTAGACACACGTGATATGCCCGCAGCAGCCGATAATTCCTCACTTGCAAACCATTCGTTTGGAAGTCCTGATATTGCTTTCCATATTGTTTGTAGTGTTTGACGAGTCAACCCTTTGGGGAGAGGTGTATTTTGGATAGCACCTGGTGTTGGGTGTGTTAAGCTATCTAGCTCTGATTGTACAATGACTTCACTGCTTCTAAACAATTTTGCACGGTCTCTGTAAGTTTCTAATGCAGCACGCAAGCGATTAAATTCAAACGGCTTGATTAAATAATCTACTGCACCATTATGCAGTGCTTGACGTATACTTGCGGTATCCTTTGCCGCTGAGATTACAATCACATCTGTTGTTAATGATTTATTCCTAATTTGGGATAAAAGCTCCAACCCAGTACTTCCCGGCATATATATATCAAGCAATAATAGATCATAGGTTGTTTTCTCCATCATGCTTAATGCTTGTTCAACTGTACTCGCCCAACCATCCACACGAAAGCCAGGCGTCTGCTCGGTATAAAATTTATTCATTTCAGCAACCATCGGATCATCTTCAACGATAAGTACTTTAATCATTTGTCCCCCATTTTAACTTGGTACGGTATCCGTACTATAAATTCAGTTCCTTGATTTGGCCCACTAAGACAGCTGAGCTCACCACCTAGTTTTTTTACACTTCGCATAATTAAATATAAACCAATCCCTCGATTTTTCCCCTTTGTTGAAAAGCCTTGCTCATACATTTGTTTCATTGTATCTTCCGATATTCCTTTTCCGTTATCCCGCACAGTCACCGTCATCACTTCATCTTGGTACTTAAAACCAAGTGAGACTTCCTTACTCTCAGCATCATTAGGTGCCTCCAATGCGTTTTCCAGTAAATTACCAACAATCGTTACAAGCTCATGCGACGTTTCTGGATCAGCACATTCTAGTAGCACACCCTCTTCCAATATCGTAATTTGTGCACCTGTCTCTCTTGCTCTACTCAGCTTGCCTAATAAAAAGCCCGCCATTACAGGATCCTTCACCTGTTTTACAAGCATACCTGCCTCTGATTGAAAGTGCTCTAAAATATCACTTAAATATTGATCTAAACGATCATATTTACGCATATGGTTTAGTCCTACTAGTACATGGAGTTTATTCATAAATTCATGTGTTTGAGCCCTTAAGGCTTCGGCATACAAGGATACACCAGATAATCGTTCCATTAGCACATCAATTTCAGTCTTATCTCTAAAAGTAGCAATTGCACCTTCAATGACACCATGCACCTTAACAGGCACAATATTGACAAGTAATGTCATGTCCTCCTGATCAATCGCAATATCATTTAAAGCCTTACCACTTGCAAGTACTTTATCCAGATGTAGCATGGAACATAAATCTGTTTGATTGTCTTCATCAATTCCCGAAATTTTTAATAATCTTTTGGCAGCCGCATTAATTAACGTAACCTTCCCCGAAGTATCTACCGCTACAATTCCCTCTTTTGCAGACTGGAGCATTGCACTTCGCTCTTCTAAAAATCTTGATATTTCCTGTGGCTCCATCCCAAACATTAACCGCTTTAAGCGACGCGCCAATAATACTGCACCTAGTCCTCCAAGCGCACCGCCTGCTAACATCCCTAAATAAAGAATCCAGCGATTTTGTTTCACAGCAAGCTTCACAGTGTCAATGGGTAAGCCTACCGCAACAACACCTAACAATTCTCCCTCACTATATATGGGTGAAAACGCTCGCACAGATGTGCCTAACGTGCCTTGGGCAATTGAAATAAACTCTTTGCCATGTAGCGCCTCGCCCTCATCGCCTCCTGCAAAATGTTGCCCGATTAAGCTTGGATCTGGATGGGACAAGCGAATTCCTTCCGCATTCATAACAACAACAAATTGTACATCATTTAGTTTACGAACCTCTTCTGCAAAGGGCTGTACCGCAGTGATATTTTCTTTACCACTTAAGGCCGCAATCACAGTAGGTGCCTTAGAAACCGTCCTTGCAATCGTAACGGCTTTTTGCTCTAAATTTTCAGTTGTAATATTGGAAATTTTGCTACTAAACATGAAATATACAGTAAAAAGGACAACAACTAAAACACAACATACCATCAACGTAATTGTCGTTTGCAGCTTTAATGTGCGGTTTCCTATTTTCAATAAGCTCACCTATCATTTTTTCTTTGATTATATCTACCCGTGTCCAAATTGTCTGTATAAATTATGTGAAGCCACAACGATAGCAATAACTAAACTTATGGCTTCTATATTCTATTAGACTCTATCGGGACATTGGGATGATATGTATGAAATGGAATTGGTATTCAAGCCCATTATAATACGCACATGGAGACCTGTATACATTTGAGGATTGAGATCACATTTTTATGTTATTGAAGTCGTCCCCTGCTTTAATCTGAATCCTCAAATGAGGGTCTGTTCTATTCTACAATGAAGATGTTCCTAATCACATATTACGAAAGGATGTATATAGATGAAACCAGGTTTTGAAATTAGCAAGGATGTTTATTGGGTTGGCAAAATTGATAATCGTGAGGTTCCATTTCATCGTCTACTATTATCCAAGGGCACTACGTATAATGCCTACTTACTTAAAACAGGAAAACCAACAGTGATTGATACAGTAGATATGGAGTTTGGTAGAGAATTTGCAGAACAAATCGCAGAGCTCATTGATCCACTTGATATTGAGTATATCGTGATTAACCATACTGAGCCAGATCATTCTGGTGGGATTGCCGCATTAGCAGCCAAAGCAACAAATGCCACAATCGTATGTACAGAAATCGCAAAACCTGAAATCCAACAAATGTATAAATTACAACACCGCTCCTACTTAACGATCAAGGATGGCGACACCTTAGATATTGGGGGCAAGACATTATTATTTAAAGAAACACCTTATTTACACACTGAAGAAACGATGATTACGTATTGCATTGAGGATCAAATTTTATTCCCTTGTGATATTTTCAGTACCCATGTTGCTACTTTAAAATCCTTATTTGCAGACGAAGCTGGTTTTGACATTTGGGATGACTTCGTTGGTTATTATAAAGCGATTATCCATCCTCACCGTAGATATGTAAGTACATTGATGCATGCGATTCAAGATTTGAAAATTAAAATGATCGCTCCATCTCACGGCTTTATTTTACGGAATGAAATTGACAAATATATTGCCTTATATGGTGAATTAAGCACAGAAACGAAAGACGACAAAAAGGTAGCCATCGTGTATGCGACACTTAAAAATAACACCAAAAAGATTGCCCAACAGCTCAAAGCTCATTTCGAGGAAAGTCATATTGCTGTTGAACTATGGGATGTAGATAAATCAGAGGAAAACGACATCTTAAAGAGCATTGAAGCCTGCGATGCTGTGTTTATTGGTAGCTCAACCAAGTATGCAGATATGACTGGCAAGCTAGAAAGCTTATTACAAAAGCTACCTGAGCAAAATCTTGAAGGAAAGCTAGCTGCAGCCTTTGGTTCCTATGGATGGAGTGGCGAAGCGATTGAGGTTGTACAGGATTACTTAAATTCAACCAATATGGATGTACAAAGCACCTCAAATGTAATAAAGACAACAGGAATGACGCATGTGGAGTTCCCTATACGCATCCGCTTTACACCTAATGATGAGGTTAAAAAAGAAAAGATTAAACATGCGGCTGACTTTGTTTCAGACCTGCTACTAAGTGCAATCTAGTTGTCGATCTAGTTCATTTTTGATCATCGGATTAGCTTCACTTATTCAATAAAGGAGAAAATAACTATGGAATCTATAGAGACACATCGACATTTTGTTATTATTGGCGGCGGGGTGGCAGGATTAACTGCCGCAAAGGCAATTCGTGATCTCGACGCAGAGGCGCAAATTAGCATATATGGAGAAGAAGCGGGTTTACCGTATAATCGGATCAAATTATCTAAAGCTTTATTTACCGATTTACAAAGCGATAAAGTACTCATAAAAAAAGAAAAATGGTTTGTACAAAATAAAGTTGATTTTTATCCTAGCACTAAAATCACTTCTATTCAAGCAGTAGAACACACCATTACAACTGAAGAAGGACAATCCATTAAATACGATAAGCTCTTGATATGTACAGGTGCGCTCAATCGCACCCTAGAGCTTGAAGGTGCTAGTTTACCTCAAGTGCATCAGCTTCGTTTCAGAGAGCAAGCGGAACAGCTTAAGCAAACGCTTGGAACCCAAGACAAAGTATGTGTAATTGGCGGAGGGATACAAGGAATTGAAACGGCATGGTCACTACATCAAGCGGGTTATCAGGTCACCATTATTGAACAAGCCCCTCGTTTAATGGCGCGACAATTGAATGAAGAAGCGGCTGAAATTTTGACCAAACAGATTGAAAGCTTAGGTACTGTTGTCATTACTGGAACAGCAGTAAACAAAATTGTGGGTAAAGATCACGTTGAAGGTGTTGCACTTGCAAATGGAGAGGTAGTTCCTTGCGAGCATGTCATCTACTCTATCGGGATTATCCCAAATATTGCATTGGCTCAACAAAGTGGAATTAGTGTGGATAGAGGTATTATCGTAAATCAGCATATGCAAAGTAGTGCCGACGATATTTATGCCGCAGGGGATGTTGCACAATTTGAGGGTAAAATTGATGGCTTATGGAATACCGCGATGGAGCAAGGTCGAGTTGCAGGAACCAACATGGCTGATACAACAGCAACCTACCAAGCCCTTATCCCGATGACTGTATTTACTGCGTATGATATGCCGTTATTTTCAATTGGGCAAGTCGACAAGGAAGCTTGCACTAACAATGAGTGCACCACCAAACAAGAGCCGAAACAAGATGAAGTCGCTTATAAGCAAATGTTTGTTGAGGATGGCATCATTTGTGGAGCGATTGTATTTGATTCTGTTATTTCCGCAGCACCTTATAAAGAAGCCATTGAGCAAGGTCTTCCTGCTTTAAATTAAATAAATATTATAAAATTTTGGAGGGTTATTAAAATGAAAAAATATATTTGTAAACCATGTGGCTATATTTATGATCCAGCGATTGGTGATCCTGATGAGGATGTAGCACCAGGCACCGCATTTGAAGATCTTCCTGAGGATTGGGTTTGCCCAGTATGTGGCGAGGATAAAGATGAGTTTATACCTGTAGAAGAATAAAAGATTCCCTAGACCGTAGATAGCAACAAAACAAAGCCTGATTTCATCACATAGATGTCATGAAATCAGGCTTTACATAAGGCACTTTATTTAAATTAGTGGTTGACAACCACCCCAAAGATTTTTACAACCCAATAATCAATAACAATGAAATCTGGTTTTAACAACGATTGGAAGAATCCTCTGTTTCGAGCCTTCCATCTCCATTGTTGACAACCACTTTTTTTAATCTACATACTCATATAGCTTATCCGCATCACAAATCGTTATTTCCCTGGTCCCATTAATCTCAATAATTCCATCCCGCTCAAATTTTCTAAATTTACGGCTAATTGTTTCTCTTGTTACTCCAACGTAATTCGCCATTTCCTCACGAGATAATGGAAGTCTAATTTTCGTTTTTTCCAACTCACGTTTTCCATATTTTTTACCCATTTCTATGATCATATAGGCGATTCGAATTTCTGGATCACTGGTCGCTAAGCTTTGAGCCAAATTTTCAGTTGCCGCTAATCGTCTAGTAATTGTCTCTAGTAGCTTAATTGAAATCGCTGGATTTTCTTGAATAATTTGCTGCATAGCCGCTTTGGTTAATAGACAAATTTCTGTATCCTCTAAGGCATAGGCGCTAAAATTGCTTGTCTCTCCACTATTAAAAATACTTAGCTCACCAAAAAACTCCCCTACAGAAAGCACGCGTAAAATTTGCTCTTTCCCTTGTGCAGTAATTTTTAATAGTTTCACATAGCCTTTTCTAACAATAAATAACGTCTCAGAGGGCTGCTCCTCTAATATTAATGCATTACCCTTTTTATATTTTTTATGTTTAATCATGGCACTGATTTTACCTAGCTCTTCTTCTGACAAAGACGAAAAAATGGGAACCTGACGGGTGCATAATGCCTCACTACAATGATAACAAGTATTCATTTTCCCTTGCTCCTTTCTATATTTAGGTTAAATAAAATTGGTGGATGCCAACATGAAGATGGTAAGCTACGGAACAGAGGTTCTTTCGATCGTTATTAAAATCAGATTTCTTATATTCTTATTCCTTTATTGTTCAAATCAGATTTTAAATACGAACGTTACACTTCTCCAGAATCCTCTGTCCCTTCGCAAATTTGGGTATTTGCCATCCACTAATTTAAAATATCAACCTATATTTAGGGTGCTTTCTTTATGGATGCTGAAAAATAAAAAGCAACCCCGTTCAACGATGAATCGTCAAAGGCGGCTGCTTGCTTATGTTAAGTTTAATTCATCTTCTACCTACCATGCCTTTATTTAAACATAACACATCAAAATAGGTTGATCTTTGATTGTAGTCACACCTACAGTATTATTAGTACCTGTATTATTCGTACGGATCATCGATATATAGACTATATTCATTTGAACGTACCTGATCTTGATATAGCTTATCATTTACCTTATAGGTATAATTGGCGAATGCAAAGCCGCTTATAATCGACGTTTCTACGGTTTCCTCAACTTGTACCCGTAAAGAAGTCACTATCACTTGATTAGGTAATATGGTGCCAATCCATAATGGTTGGCTTGCTTGTTGATCTATCGTATTACTACTAATAACTACTTCACCGCTAGGGATCAGCTGAGTACCCGGAGGATACAAACTAGTAAGCGTAACATCAGCCTCAATGTTTCCTTGATTCCGTATCTCATATTGCAATTCAACCTGATCTCCTCTATCCACAACTTGGGGTGTAGCGGTCACATTTAAAGTAATAATCGGGGCATATAAAGCAACTATAACAGTATTAGACAACATAACTTCCCGAACGGATCTGCCGTCAGGCATGCGATAGGTGTAGCTTAGTCTCGCTTGGTTTCGCCAATTCATATTAGACACATTACTTAGTAGCATGGGCGCAGAAACCTCAAAGGAAATATTCGCAACTGTATTGGCACGAAGCGTACCGAGGTTAATGCCTTGGGAAGGATGTACCCCTCTTATGCCCTTACCGTCTATAACAAGACTATCCCACACATATAAGGCACCTTCAGGTAAAGCATCATATACAACCCCATCTATTGCAAAAGGATTATTGTTTAGAACCGTTATCGAATATGAAATATTTTCTCCTTTTGTAGTGGCAGCTACACTTGCGCTTTTTTGTAATCCAACTTGCGGTTGAATTACTTTCACCTGAACTAGATTGGTGACTTGCTTAATGGAGACTCCTGCGATTTGACTTTGTACCTGTGCTTGCATATCCATCATGGATGAGGGTGGCATACTGATCATTCTAACCTGAAAAGTAAGTTGAACTGTATTGCCTGGATCAATACTCCCTACCTCCATCCATTGATTTGGGTTAGCTGAGGGGAGCATAAAGTCATCCATCGTAACACTACCCGGAACAAACTGTGCCTCACTTGGGACTGGAGCTGTTGCAATTGTGTTCTCCATCCTGCGATTGCCGCGATTTGTCACTGAAATCGTATAAGAAATTATATCTCCAAGGAACGTAAAACCTGTACTTGCGGCTAGAGATGCGGTAAACTGCTGACCTAAAATATTTACTTCTTCAATATTAGATCGTATTACTCCCTCTATTTTTCTTCCATCTACGGTATTAAATAAATATCTTGCCTCTGATTGATTTCGGACTTTTAAATCTGAAGGAAGTGAACTAACTATTGCTTGAAAAGTAACACGGATGACTGCGCCTGCTGTCATATTTCCAAGCGAGATCCCGAGGCCAGGCATAACACCTGGCTGTGGAATCCCATCTAATAGCAAACTATTTTTAACAAATACGACTTCTTTAGGTAACACATCATATAAAGTAACCTCTGCCGCTCGATTGCCATTGTTGCGAACTAAGATCGAATAGGTAATCGTTTCATCTAACGTGGCATTTTTAGGATTCGCGGACTTTGTGACTTGTAGCTTTGGACCATACAGCGGAGTCTCCACAATATTGGAGTACGTCACACTGTTAACATTACTATCATTATCATATTGAAATGATACTTGAGATTGGTTCAACAATTTTTGCTGAACATTTAGTTGCTTATTCATATTTCAACAACTCGAACTTGGAAGGTCACTGTTGCTGAGCTGCCAACAGCAATCGTACCAACGGTTATACCAACGTTTGGATTGGCAGTTGGTCTTGGCGTTCCATCTACCGTTACGCTTCCAGCTATAAAGCTAGTTCCCGCTGGTACTGGGTCTGTCATTACTACATTATTAACAGGAGATAAACCGTTATTTGTAATCAAAATGGTGTAAGTAATAATATCACCAACTACAGCATCAATGGCAGAGGTGCTCTTAGCCACCGTCACATCTGGTGAAGACACTGGAATTGTAAGAAGGTTTGATAGTTGATTTCCTGTGCGTGTCACACCATCTGGTAACGTAAATGAATAGTTTGCATCCGCTTGGTTCACTAGCTGTTGTGGGGAAGGTAAGGCATCCACTGTCACTTGAAGTGAGACGCTAACACTCACTGTTTCACCTGGCGGAACGATCCCTACATCAATCCCTGTCGTTGGATTCGCCCCTGGCTGTGGAGCTCCGTTCACAAGCACACTGTTAGGGACAAAGCTTGCTCCAGTAGGGACATCATCAAATATAGTAACGGCAGCTGGCCAATTTCCCGTATTCGTAACATTTAGGAAATACACAACAGTATCGCCAACAGTAGCATTAAGCGTACTTGCACTTTTAGCAAGACCAATATTAGGCTGATAAATAGGGGTTACTACCGTATTCGAGAACGAAGAGGCGGAGAACGCACCTGAAGTAAAGCTTACAATAGATCTATTGCTAAGCTGTGCTGGATCTAATACTCCTGTTACTGTTACTGCAAATGTAATAGTTACAGAATCACCTGGTGCAATTGGGTTAAGTGCAATACCATTAGCCGGATTCGCTGCTGGACGAGGTGCTCCGCTTACAGTAACACTACCGCTATTAAAGCTTGAACCCGCTGGGATTGGGTCAGAGAATAACACATTGTTGATGGTCTGAAGTCCATTATTTGTGACAACAACTGTATAGGTAACGGTTTCTCCTACAGCAGCAGCAACAGTAGATGTAGTTTTAAGAACGTTAACATCTGGTGAAGAGACAGGAATCGTTACAATATTTGATTGGAGTGCACCTGTTAATGTACGACCATCTGGAAGTACATAAGAATATGTGGTTGAAGCTTGATTACTTAGCTGTTGACTAGGTGGCAATGAATCAATGACGGCAGAGAAGGTGACTACTGCACTTGTCACTATATTAATTGGGATTCCTGTTGAAGGATCAGTCCCAGGAGCTGGCGAGCCATTCACGATAACACTGTTTGGTACAAAGGTTGTTCCTGCTGGAATCGTATCAGTTAATACAAGTGCCGCACCAAAATTACCTGTATTATTCACTGTAATCGTATAAGCAACAATATCTCCCACCGTTGCATTATTCGTATTTGCACTTTTCACTGCGCTTAAAATCGGTTGGTATACAGGAATAGAAACGAGTCCAGATATTGCCGTCGCTGAAAAGGTACCTGATGTAAAGCTCACTGTAGACTGGTTATTTAAAATATTTGGTGAAGGTAAAGAGGTGACTGTTACGTTAAAGCTAACATTCACTGAAGCACCTGGTGCAATTGTACCAATGGCAACACCACTTGAAGGATTAACTCCCGCTCTTGTCACACCATCTACAGTCACAGAGCCAGCTACAAAAGCAGTGCTGGTTGGCAGCGGATCTGTGAATACAGCATTATTTACAGCGTCAACTCCAGTGTTTGTAATGACCGTCGTATACGTAATAACATCACCAACGCTAACCGCAGTTGATGGACTACTTTTAACTACAGTTAGATTTGGAGCGGAGACAGGAATGTTGACCGTATTAGAAACCGCTGAGCCATTTAACGTACGACCATCGGGCAATGTAAATGCAAATGAGGCAGTCCCTTGATTACTTAATTGCTGGTCAAGTGGTAATGTATCAATGACGACAGAAAACAATACCGTTGTTGTCCCCCCTGGCTCTAAAACACCAGTTGGAATACCTGTTGACGGTCAACACCTGCTTGAGGAAAGTTATTAACAAGAACACTGTTTGGTAACAGGGACGTTCCAGCAGGAATATTATCCGTAACATTCACTTGGGCAGCATAGTTTCCTGAATTGGTCACTACTAACGTATAGGTGAGCGTCTGACCAACAGTTACAAGAGCATCATTTGCACTCTTTACCACGTCAATAATCGGCTGAGATACCGGAATCTCTACAATACTAGAGAACGAAGTCCCTGAGAATGAGCCAGAAGTAAAACTAACGGAAGCTTGGTTACTTAACGTTGCAGGCGTAGGAATCGTATTTACAATTACGCTAAATGAAACTGTAGTTACTGCAGATGGAGCTAAAGCAGCTAATGCAATTCCTGAAGCAGGGTCAGCCGTTGCAATGGTTGTTCCATTAACAACCACACTACCTGGAACAAATGTACTACCCGCTGGAATTGGATCAGAGAACAATACATTATTAACCGTCTCGATTCCATTGTTCTGGATTGTTACGGTATAGGTTACTGTATCTCCAACCGCTGCAACTGTGGAAGGTGTCGATTTCGCAACAGCCACATTAGGTGCCGATACTGGAAAGGTCACACTATTTGAGACCGCAGTACCCGAAAGCTGTCTGCCATCCTCTGTTACAAAGGTATAGGTAGCATCTGACTGGTTACTAATCTGCTGTGGCGTTGGCAATGAAGTAATAACAACCCCAAAGGTTACTCTTGTAGTGGCGCCTGGAGCTATAATGCCTACGGCAATCCCAGTCACTGGAGAGGAGCCAGGTTGAGGATTACCCCCTACATTCACACTGTTTTCTATAAATGTAGTACCTGCTGGAATTGAATCTAACAAAATCAAATTACCTGAGAGATTTCCAGTATTACTTACATCCATAGTATAGACGATAGAATCTCCTACAGTGGCGTTTGTTGTATTTGCAGATTTGACCATACTAATCTGGGGTTGGGTTACGGGTGTAACTGTAATGTTAGAGGACGACGTTGCGGAGAACGTCCCCGACGTAAAACCAACTGTCGATTGGTTATTAATTTGTGTTGGAACTGCCATCGTTACATTCACCTCAAATGTTACGGTAGCCGAAGCGTTAGGAGCAAGGGTACCGATTGGAATACCAGAGGACGGATTAGCAAGCGGCTGAGAAATGCCATTTATAATCACGCTTCCGGGGATGAACGAAGTATTACTTGATAACACGTCACTTAGTACAATGTTGTTTGCATTACTGATTCCATTGTTCGTTACGACAACACCATAAGTAAGCACATCACCTACTGTAACAGGTGTGATTGGACTTACTGATTTAACGATAGAAACATTAGGTGCCGATACTGTGATCGTAACTACATTGGAGGATGCCGTCCCTGTAGCTCCTCGGCCATCAGGTAGATTATACGTGTACCCTGCTGTTGCCTGATTCACTAAGCGTTGTGACTGCGGAATACTAGTAATTGTTGCTAGGAAGGTCACTATAACCGTAGTTCCAGGCTGGATAGACCCTGTAGATATGCCAGTGACTGGACTGACACCAGGAGTTGGTACACCTCCTACAATAACACTATTTGTTTCAAATACAGCTCCTGCTGGAATCAGGTCAAACAAGTTTACTGTTGTTGCAATATTTCCGGAATTGCTCACCTCCATCGTATACGTAAAAGTATCTCCCACTGTGGCATTTAGTCTTGTTGCACTTTTTAATATCGAAATATTTGGAATATAGACCGGTGTGACGATCACTTCTGAGGCAGAGCTTCCACTAAATGAACCAGAACGAAAAGCAACTGCGGCTCGGTTCGATAAAGCTCCTGTATTTGGTAAGGAGACAACACGCACTTGAAAAGTAATGTTAGCTACTGCTTGAGGCGCTAATGTCCCAATAGAAATACCAGCCTCTGGATTAGCAGAAGCATTTACAGCACCATTTACGATAACACTACCCGCAACAAATGCAGCTCCTGCTGGAATTGGATCAGATAGAATTACATTGGTAACAGGATCAACGCCTCGATTCACAACAGAAATCGTATAGGTTAATACATCATTAATGGTAGTTGAGGTAAGATTAGCACTCTTAGCAATCTCTACATCCGGTGCAGATGCTGTTACTGTCACTGTTGGTGATGAGCTTGAGCCTGATATTGTTCGCCCGTCAGGAAGCTGATAACTGTAGCTACTTGCCGCTTGATTTACGAGGAATGGGGGCGATGGAATACTATTCAGTTCTGTCTGGAATGTTACAAGAATCGAGCTACCAGGATTTAATGTTCCTAGTGATACCCCTGTAATTGGAGAATCACTTGGCCTAGCTACACCCCCTACGGTGACACTCCCAGCCACAAATGTACTGCCTGTTGGCACATTATCGGTTAAGGTAACCTGTGCTGCAATATTACCTGTATTACTTACATTTAAAGAATAGGTAATAATTGAGCCTAGTGTAGCACTGCTACGATCTGCTGATTTCGATATACCAATAACAGGTTGAAAAACCGCTGTTGTTGTTGTATTTGATAATGAAATCCCTGTAAAGGTACCCGAGCTATACGAAGCAGAAGCACGATTAAGTAGCTGTGCAGGAGAGGGTACAGAAGTAACTGTGACTTGAAAGGAAACATTAACTGAAGTTCCTGCTGCAATGGTTCCCACTGCGATCCCACTTGTTGGCGAAGCGCCTTGCCGTGGTGCACCGCCAACGGTAACACTCCCTGCTACAAACGTAGTTCCCGTGGGCAACGTGTCATTTAAAACTACATTTGTTACTGCTGCCGTTCCGTTATTAGCAATCACAGTAGAATACGTAATCGTGTCACCAACTGTAGCATTAAGCAGACTTGCACTTTTAGCAACAGAGACGTTAGGCAATTGCACTGGCAACGTTAATACGTTAGAAGATGCAGAACCCGAGATTGTTCGTCCATCTGGTGGTTGGAAGGTATAGTTAGCATTGGCTTGGTCTACTAGCTGAGGTGGGGATGGCAAACTGTTAACAAGCACTTGAAAGGTCACTATAGAGGTTGCACCTGCTGCAATTGTCCCGATCGGAACACCCGTCACTGGATTAGCCCCTGATATCGGTGATCCATTTACGGTAAAACTCCCTGCTACAAATGAACTTCCTGATGGAATATTGTCAGTAATCGTTGTGTTTGCACCAATATTTCCACTATTCGTAATTTCAAGACGATACGTCACAGTGTTACCAACAGTTGCATTGGCTACATTTGCTGATTTGGCGATAGAAAGAATAGGGGAATAGACAGGGAGTGTAACCCCATTAGAAGGTATAACCCCCGTAATGATAGGACCTCCAGCTACACTTTGAAAGGTAAAAGCAGCGTTGGCTACATTTACAAGCTGTTGTGGTGAAGGAACTGAGGTCACGTTTGCTCTGTAGGTCACCGTAATTGAGGAGCCTAAATTTAATGAACCAAGCGAGACACCTGTTGTAATATCAAATGTGGGCCTAGCGACACCAGCTACGGTCACACTTCCTGCTACAAAAGTAGAACCTGGTGGCATAACATCTGAAAGAACAACACTAGCTGCATTTGCTGTGCCCGTATTGCTAACGGTTACTGTATAAAGAACACTATCCCCGTTCACTACACCTGTAACATTAGAACTTTTGGTCAAATTGATTTGAGGAGCATTAATATTAACTTGAATAGCATTAGCATTCACCACATAGGCGTCACCTGAAGTTGTCAGGCTCAGTACCGCAGATGACTGATTGTTTACCAGTCTAGCTGATACATCCACATTCGTAATATCCCAGCCTTGTCTCCCCCCAGAGATATTAGTTCCTGGCGCTCCATTAGTTTGATTTCGATTGCCAAATGTTCCTGTCGTATTCAGTTGCCCAAGATCATTATTGATTTGCGAGGCAAAAAAATTGTTAGCGAAATTATTTGGACCAGATAATGCCACAAGTGAAGATGTTGTTGGTCCAAATAATGCTTGATCTCCTGTACGGTTAGCATCCCCTTCTTGCGCGCTGAATAACGCTCTACCTCCAAGCGCACCTGATATAGGGGTTGCAAACCCCGTAATTGTCGTATTGACAGGCCCTGATGTTGCTTGGACTAATACTGAACCTGCTCGAAGTGACATGTTACGGAATGGCAAGGATGGGTTTTGGTAAATGACACCTAATGTCCAACCGGCATGGTTGGCTGTAGAATCACCAGCAATAACAATGGTGCCTACAACCCCTCCTGTCGTATACGTTCCAGCCATTCCCTGCTGTACAAGTGAGGTGACATTAGCAGAGCGCACATAGGCAGATGCACCACCACCTAGATCCACCTGCTGAGCTGTAGCCGAATCAGGCGTTACACTGGACGTACCTGCCGGAGTTGTAAATGTAACTGGATTGTTAATAGCGGCACTTAGATTGACATTACCATTTATGTAAGAGCCACCCCAAATCAATTCAGCATACAATACCGTACTTCCTGTAGGCAGGACGAGTTGGGCAGATGAATTATTGTTTTGGTACAATGACGTTGTACCTGCAGGATAAGTGCCATATACAGAAGCAGTATTAGTTGTTACAAAAGCACCTATACTGTCTTGTGTCCCTGGAACACCAGCGGTTTCTGATCTACTCAGCCCTAACGTATTCCCTGTAAAAGTGATAGCTCCTGTAGCGTTAAAGGTTGCTCGAACAACGAGAGGAATTGTAATCCCCCCCTTTACTTAAATTAAATATCTCCTTAACTTCTTCACTCCTTTTTACCTATAAATGCAATTTACATTATAAATATGTCAAAAATAAAAATACATGTGAGTTAAAGGACCTTAACTAACATGTATTTGAGAAGAAGTGATTATTTGTTTAACTTACTAATGTTGTTCTTCGTTGTTATCTCTATCTTTTTTTATTACAGACGGGAGTGGAAATGACTGTCTACTCAGCAAATCTAATTCTGAATTTGTAATAGGCTGTTTGACTGCTGTAATAAAGTATAAAATTTCATTTACCATATTAGGCTGAAATCGTTGCAATGTTTCTAACTCCTCAACATCATAAAAGGAAGAATCAAAGTCATCTCCATAAATAAATTCCATTTGTAGCAAGCGAAAATCAAATCCGGGTTTATTTTCTCCATAAGCTGTAAGTTCGGGTGAAATAGGGCCATGAGTAGGCTGATAAAATTGAGATGTCCAATATCTGGGGCTTGATTCATCGAACCTTTGCTTAAGATAAGGGTTTGAAATATGGTTAAAATTATGAGCGTAAGGTGCTAAAATACAAATCACTGCTTTATGCACACATAGTCGATAAAGATCTGCTAATACATTAAAAAGATCATCCACATAACATAATGAGCGGCTTGCCATTATAAATTCAATGCAATGATCTGGTAATGGAATACGTTTGTTTATGTCCCAAATGAGATCCACACCTGCAAAAGGTTCAATATCTATGCCTAAAAACCCAGGATGTTTATTTAAACCACAGCCGATGTCAATTTTCACAGGTTACCACCTCTAGACCGTTGTTTATTCCACATTATATTAGGCAAAATGGAGATAGGAACGGTGTATACCTATGGGCTTTAGACAAAGAGAAAATTCCCTAACGCTGTAATACTACTATAGGTAACTCCAGTGTAACCCCGCAGCCACCCGTAGCACGATTGTAAAATGTAGCTGTACCCTGATGTGCCTTCATAATTTGCCGCACAAGAGTGAGTCCAAGCCCATGACTATCTAACTGAACACTGTTAGGAGGGGAATTCAAAGCTTCAAGCTGCTGAGCTGAGAATCCAACCCCACTATCAGCAATTGTAATCTGACAGGTTGCATCCTCTTGATGAACAGCAAGATTAATATGACAGCCATCGGGATTATGATGAATACTATTGGACACTAGATTTACAATAGCCCGTTGCAATAGCTTCTCATCAGCAATAAGCTGAATACGCCCAGCATCTGGTTTCACATCAACTTCAATAGTATATAAATTACTTAGGCCACTATTTAGAAAATCTACAGCAACACCTCTAATCACCGCAGCAGGAGATAACGTAATTAAGTGAAGTGGCTGCATATCATATTCTAACTTTGACACTAAATTCAGATCACTAACTAATGTCTTGATCTTTTCCGTTTGACTGCGAATAATTCGTACCTGCTCCTGCTCTTGGTAAGGTAGGTTCGAATTTTCCTCCAGTTGACTTGCATACCCCATCACGATGGATAATGGTGTACGAATATCATGGGAAACCCCTGCAATCCATGTTGTTCGTGCATCGTCCCGTCGTTGGAGTGCTGCTTCCTGTTGTTTTAATCGAGCTGAAGTCTTGTTTAGGCCTTGTGCCAGATCACCTAATACCCCACGGATGGGAAGCTGAACCTCTTTATTATTCGCAATATCTTCAATTCCATTGGCGATAGATCGAAGTGATCGAAACAAACGAAGTCCAAATAACAAGGCTAATAATAACGCAGCCCCAGTATTTGCAATTAATACACCTAACATCCACTCGGGTAACTGCTTAACAACATGTTGAGGCATCTCCAAGTTTTTTTTCCAAACGCTATCTTTAGGCGATCCAAGCACAAACAAGCCCTCTGGGTGCTGCCACACATACACTGGATATCCATCCAAATACCAACGAGAAAATCCTGCCACATCTGAGGTTGTATACTTTCTTAATAAATTTTCGGGTAATTGTTCTGACCATATTACTTCTCCGTTGTGATCAAGAAGCATCGCCCACTCAAATTGCTGCTCAAGCTGCTGTCTTCCCTGTGCTGTAAAAGAAAAACTCCCGTTGCTAAGGGTTAATTGTTTTGCAATTTCCACCACATTCCCTTGCGTTTGCCCACTATCATACGTTCCAGTAAGCCATACAAATGCAACAATCACATTTAATATAAGTAGCAGCACAGCAACGGTTGCCGCCGTTGCAACATAACGTGACAATACTTTGAGCATCCCTTTCATTGCTCACCCTCCAGCTTCAGCTTATACCCTAATCCACGTACAGTCAGAAGATAACGGGGTTTAGATGGCTCTGGCTCCAGCTTTTCGCGTAAGCGGCGGATATGTACCATAAGTGAATTTTCATACCCATACAAGCCTTCCCCCCATACCGCGTGACATAAGCTGTCTCCTGTTACAATCCGTCCACGATTTTCATATAGCTTCTCTAAAATTACAAATTCCTTTGCCGTTAATGAACGTTGTTCTTGCTCACTTCTTAGCGCATCTCCTACTGTAATTGTGCCACTATTTAAATCTACCTTGGTATCTTGCAAATAAAAAATGGGCTTGTGATCCACTTGCTTGAACAAAACAGGGAAATAAGCACGATTGAGCACAGACTTAAGACGTAATAATAGCTCTCTGTGTAAAAAAGGCTTTGTAATATAATCATCTGCACCTAGTCCCAACCCAAGTAAGCGATCCTCATCCTGATCTCGTGCGGAAAGAAACAAAATCGGAACTGGGGAAAGCTTACGAAACTCAGACATTAACGAAAATCCATCTCCATCTGGCAGCATCACATCCATAAGTACCCCATCGGGTTTTATCGAAGCAAATAAACGCCGTGCTTGTGCGCAATTAGCAGCAGTAAAGACATGTTCAAAGCCTTCTTGTCGCAATATATTTTCAATCATCCTTCTTAAATCAGGTTCATCATCTATAACCAAAATCCGGCTTTCAAAAATGTTATTCATATCCTAGCACCTATACTTTTTCTAAATTTTAAATTCATTATAGCCTATTCCTATACAGGATTGAACGAATACGCAAAAGCTTAAGGTAAATGAAAGGTAGCTGAAAGTTATGTGAAAGGACGTATTGCTACACTAGAAACAAATTTGGAAAGGGAGTTGTTTTTAGTGGCAACCATCATCAAGACGCAAGGTCTATGTAAGCAATATGGTAAGACCCTTCGAGTAAAAGACCTCGATTTATCAGTACCAGAGGGAGCTGTCTATGGCTTTCTTGGACCAAATGGAGCTGGAAAATCGACAACTTTAAAGCTTATTCTTGGGTTAGTTAAACCAACGGATGGAAAGATTGAAGTGTTTGGCAAGGAAATGAATAGCCGTAATCGGCTCGCTATATTAAAAAATGTAGGATCACTCATTGAATCTCCTAGCTACTATAGTCACTTAACAGCGGAGGAAAATTTAAAAATAGCTCAGACACTACGTAGCGTACCTGAAAAGGATATTAAGCGGGTTCTGAGCATTGTTAGGCTGGATAACACGAAAGGAAAACCAGTAGGACAATTTTCATTAGGGATGAAGCAGAGGTTAGGACTTGCTTGTGCCTTGTTAGGAAACCCAAAGCTGCTTATTTTGGACGAACCCACAAATGGACTTGATCCTGCTGGGATCCAGGAAATGCGCGAACTGATCTGCTCCTTGCCTCAGCAATTTGGAATGACTGTCGTTGTCTCTAGTCACCTGTTAAGTGAAATCGATCAGATTGCTACAAATGTCGGAATTATTAGCCAAGGCGAGCTCGTTTTCCAAGATAAGCTACCCACTCTTCATGAGCGAAGTCAAGCCCATTTAGCGCTTAGAGCAATAGATAACGTAACTGCTACACAAGTGATGCAATCTATGGGTATTCATTGTGAGTTTAAGGATGGATATATCATGTTACCTCATATGGCAGATCATTTACTTGCTAAAATGACGCATATTTTATCTGAGCATGCTGTTGGGATTGTACGGATTGAGGAACGTCGCAAGAGCTTGGAGGACATCTTCCTTGAGCTTACAGGAACGGTGGTGAGTTTGTAATGAAGGCACTTTTAGCTGAGTTTCAAAAAACACGCAAGCGTAAAATATGGGTCATTATCGCTGCACTCATCGCTGTAGAGCTATTATGGTTACTATGGGCCTTTCGTAAAATGGATAACACAGAGCTAGCACAAGGCTGGAAACGTTTTATGTACCAGTTGCCTTTGCTCAATGCACTCATTATGCCAGTTGTTGCTGCCGTCACTGCCTCTAGGTTATGTGATATAGAGCATAAAGGAAATACATTCAAGCTGCTTCGTACATTTATACCTGCTGGAAAAATATTTGATGCTAAGTTTGTTTGTGGGGCGCTTTATATATTAGCTGCAATTTTTCTTCAGGTTGGTGTCATGATTGGGTATGGTAATGTAAAAGGCTTTACTGAACCATTTCCATCTTTAATGCTGGCTTATTATTTACTATTTGTTGCTTCTGTCAGCCTAACACTTTATTTACTCCAGCAAGTATTATCGCTCTTATTTAAAAATCAAATGGCTGCATTAACTGTTGGCCTACTTGGTGGCTTGTTTGGTCTATTTAGTATGTTTTTTCCTCAATGGCTACAAAAATTAATTCCTTGGGGATATTATGGTGTCTTAATGGTTGTAAATATGACCTGGGATGAAGCAACCAGAGTGAGCACATTTCAGTGGCTACCTGCCAACTGGTCTGGCTTTTTCATACTAATTGTAGTGTTTGCTATTGTATATGCATTAGGTCGAAGTGCATTTGTAAGAAAGGAGCTGTAACGACATGCTAAAAGCGACAATAGCCGCAGAATGGTTAAAAATGAAGCGTAATCCTGTTTGGCTTTCCTTTATATTACTGCCGATCTTACCGGCAATTATGGGCACCTTTAACTATTTACAAAACCAAGCAGTTTTACAAAACTATTGGTATAGTCTGTGGACTCAACATACTTTATTTAATTGCTACTTTTTTATCCCTGCATTAATTGGGGTGTACTGCTCTTATTTATATCGTATGGAGCATACGAATCATAATTGGAATGCGGCAATGACAGCACCGGTTCGAATTTCGTATTTATATTTCGCTAAACTTTTTACTGCTTCTGTGATGGTTTGTTTGACTATGGTTTGGATAGGAGTGTTATTTATTGCCTCTGGTTGGTTAGCAGGTGTCAGCGGCTCGGTTCCTCTTGATTTATTGGGCTGGTTAGTCAGAGGGGCAATTGCAGGTATTGTTATTTGTGCAATCCAGCTTATTTTGTCCTTAATCATTCGTAGCTTTGCTGTACCCGTAGGAATTGCACTGATTGGTGGATTTAGTGGCGTGGCATTTTTAGCCCAAGGCTTGGGCGCTTATTACCCTTATTCCCTACTTGCTTTAGGGATGAAAGCAACAAATCCAGAGGGTGCAATGCCAATCAGTGGGACTACTTTTATATTACACTGCCTTCTATTTATTCTAGCTTGTTGGCTGTTTGCCAGCCTGTGGCTAAAAAAACGCGATGTGATTGCAGGATAAAAATAAGGCTCTATTTATAAATTAGTACTTGATAACCTCTAGTAGGTGGTAGCTACGCTCCAGAGAGTTCTTGCGATTGTGTTAAAATCATATTCCTTTTATATTGAAGTAAATGTATTGATGGAATATGATTTTAAGAGACAATCTTCAGAATCTCTCTGCCCCTTCGCTAGTTTGGGTTAGCGGTCAAGTACTGATGACTCACTTTTTATAAACATCCTTCATAATTTCTCTGTTTTTCTTTATAAATAGGTCATTATGTGAGGATACCATTCCATATTCCCTTGCTTCTGGGGCCACGAATTTTTTCGCTTTATTCACTGCATTTGCTGCATCTTGAAAAGCACCCGCAATCAAATGCAGCTTACCTTCGTAATTTAAAATATCTCCTGCCGCATAAATGCCTGGTACAGAAGTTTCACTCATGGAGTTTCCAGCAATCCAGTATTCTTCCTCCATATCAAACTTCACTTCACAATTCTCAAGTAATTCCTTATCACGATCATAGCCATGACTGATAATGACTTCATCCACAGCAATCTCGATTTCAGAACTGTCTTCACCTTTCTCTAGTAATACCGTTTCAATTAATGATTGATCTTCACCAGCGATAAGCTTTTTAATAGAGGTATTAAATAAAACTTCAACACCATTACTTGCCAGTTTAGTAATATCCGCTTCGTGTGCTTTAAGCTGATCCTTACGGTAGGTCAAATATACTTTATCTGCAATTAATGATAATTCATTTGCCCAGTCTACCGCAGAGTGCCCTCCGCCCGAAATTAATACCGTTTTATCTTTGAAACGAGCTAACGATTTTACGGTGTAATTTAAATTCGTCACCTCAAAACGTTCCGCCCCTTCAATTTCTAGCTTCGTAGGGTTTAAAATCCCACCTCCAATGGCAAGTATAACCGTCTTACTTAAATGTTGATCCCCTGATGCAGTATGTAGAATAAAATGACCTTCTTCCGCTTGTGCAATCGAAGTCACCTTTTCACCTAATACTACTTCTGGATCAAATGTAAGACCTTGCGCCACCATCTGCTCAATCAGTTGTGCACCAGGCACAGGTGTTATTGCACCCACATCCCAAATCATTTTTTCAGGATACACATGCACCTTCCCACCCAGCATCGGTTGAAACTCGATAAGCTTTGTTTTCATTTCACGTAAACCACTATAAAAAGCAGCAAACAATCCCGCAGGACCGCCGCCGATAATCGTTACATCCATCATTTCATGATTCATTATTATATAATTCCTCCTAGTTAATGATAATGATAATTATTATCATATATATTACGTTATTATTAGCTAAACTGCAATCCTAAACAAATTATACAAATATTTTTTATTTATTTTCACATGCTACTAAGGAGTTATTTGTTATAATAGATTTTACTGATTCACGTATGCTTTTTGCTTTGGATACATTATTTCACTTCAACTAACGGATGGTGCCCTTCATGAGAAAAAAAAGTGTCATTATTACAGCCAGTATAATATTGTTGTTAATTACTGCAACTAGCATTTATTTGCTTCAAAATAAGAAAAAGGATAACCCTACTCCCGCTTCTACCTCTGATTTTGTAACAGAAGACTATTTCATTTATGATACCGTGGTGAGAGTTAAGGTATTTGGTGAAAAGGCAAATGAACAAACATTAACAGATATCGGAAATTTACTTCATGATTTAGACGATAAAATGAATAAAGATAAGGTTGGTAGTGAAATACAGCAAATTAATGCTGCCGCTGGTGTGTCTGCAGTTAAGGTCTCCCCTGATTTGTTTGAGTTAATTGCTCGTTCTATTGAATACGGAGATAAAACCAATGGTTTTTTTGATATCGCAATTGGCCCTCTCGTTGACTTATGGAAAATCGGGAACGAGGGTGCTCATGTTCCTAAGCAAAACGAAATTAACACTGCAATGGCATTAACCAACTATAAGGATATTGAATTAAATAAGCAGGAGCATAGTGTTAAGCTTTTGCGTAAAGGTATGGTGCTAGACCTTGGTGGAATCGGGAAAGGATACGCTGCGGAACAAATTAGAGTATATTTGTTAAAAAACGGTCATTCAAGTGCCTTAATCAATATGGGAAGTAGTAGTATTATTACCGTAGGTAAAAAGCTAAATGGCTCGGATTGGTTATTAGGAATTCAAAATCCAGATCAAAGCAGAGGTAATTCCCTTGGAACAATAACCTTAAATAATGAGGTCATTAATACGTCTGGTGTTTATGAACGTTTCTTTATGCAAGATGGAGTGAGATATCATCATATTTTTGATCCTCGAACCGGTTATCCGATTCAAAACGGGTTGGAAAGTGTGACGATTATCGGTAAAGATGCCGTAGAAGCGGAAGCTCTTACGAAAGGTATTTTTGTCATGGGCGTGAAAGAAGGACTAAAATATATCGAAGGTTTAGATGGTGTTGAAGCTCTGTTTATTACGAATGAGCAAAAAATATACGCCACCTCAGGGTTAAAAGATAGACTTAAAATTAGTGACCCCGCTTATACTTTAATTTATTAAGTGTTAAGTTATTTAGAATTAACAAGTAAACCTTGGACATAACCCAGCCTATAGATGAAAAAACCGGTGAACATTTACGATTCGTAAAAAAATTCATCGGTTTTTATTATTTTTTAAAAAAGAAAGGACACCTTCTGGTAAAATTGATCACCACTTAGCTACGTAGCTTAAGGGACATAAATCTCTTTAATAGAAATTACTTTTTCTCCTTGCGTTTCGATCTCAAATGGGATTGTATTTGGATCGTTTCCACCGGGATTTAAGTAGGTTTTAAATTCATCCAGACTCTTTGTAGTATATTTTTTATCATCTTCTTCCTTAACAAAAAGATTCTGAGAGTCAAAAAACATATAACTAGTATTTTCATCCAATATAAATGTCTTTAATTCATCTGTTTCATTATGAATATAATACCCATTTGGCATATCCATATCATTTAACCCTAACTCCTTAATTCTTGCTTTGTCTTTAGAGCTTATAAACTCGAAATCATCTATTAGCAACTTATTCCCTTCTAAAGAAAGGTATCCTGTATATATTTTCTTTTCTGGCTGCATTTCCTTTTCCTTGGCTTCACTACAAGCGAGCAACGATGTACTTAAAAGAAACAAACAAAGTAAAAAAAATGGTTTTCTCATCATTAACACATCCTCCCCATGTAGTTGCTGGATACTGCTTCGTATATTAAACCTTTTTGTTATAAATTTATTTCCTTCTATGTGAATTTTTTCTCAGAAAAAAATGTTATATTGGAGTCCACATGTGCTACTTTATATGTATGAATTTACTCAAACAAAAAACATTATTGCATGTATATTCGCTAGGGAACACACAGCAATAATGAATTTATATTATTTATATAAAATTGTATGCCATAAAATCTATAACTCTGGGTCAGTATGAAGGTTTTCATCCGGTTGTGTAAATGCCCAACGTGTAAAGGTGACCTCTAGGCCCTCACGTGTTGGCGAGCAAGTATAAGGACCCGCTTGATTCCCTGTCTGATAAGGGAAACGAGCAACACGAATCGTTCGCCAAGGATGATTCTCCGTTCGAGCACGTATTATGACAGCATCCTTTATAATGGATGCCCGAAGCGTGACCTCCTCGTTCACCCAATCAGGTACCGCGGCAAGCGACCAATCGGAATAGCCATCAGTAACAACGGCCGACACCTGCGGAATTCCATCGTTCATTTCCACTCCACATTTAATCCATTGCTCTGGCCCTTGATAAAGTAAAATGCCTGCTTGATCATATAGCTCTGTAAACGAAGATAGCAAAAAGGAAACTTCTACCGCTGTGCTGTTATCCCACTCTTCTAACAATGCGGCGCCGTCCTCAAATTCAAAACCATATAACGTCTTTTTCCAAAAATCTCTTCCTTTTTCGGGTTGAATTTTAAAGAAATCACCTTCTTTTTGTGCAGATAATGGTGGATTAAGCCATTTCCCTAGTTCCCAGTCCATTTTTTTGATCATATAGCATACTCCCTTACGTAGAATTCAATCAATATTTAGATAGCCTTAAACGGCTTAGTTACTGAATCTTTCATTTATCATTTTATATTTCACATTATATAACATAGTATGAGGGTTGGATATTCTAGCAGCCTTACTTCAATCTATAAGCTGATTTACCTAAACGGTGACAATAGATCATTGATGGCTTTCTAGCCATGAGATCGAATTAAGCTAAATCTAGCACCACCTAAAGGAGAATCAGAATAAACAAGTTCACCACCAAGATGGCGTGCAATTTGCAAACTAATTGCTAAACCTAACCCAGTGACACCATTTGCCCCAGTGACAAATCTTCCGAATACTTCTGTGCGCTCCGACTCCGCTAAGCCTGGCCCATCATCATCCACATGCAACATCCATCCTTTATCGGTTTGCTCTGTTGTTACCACAATTTTGCTATTTGTATGCCGCACTGCATTTTGCAGTAAATTTAAAAGGATACGGAACAATTGCTCCCCTGTCGTTTTAATCTCAAAATTATGACCTTCAAGTTGTAAAGATAGGTTGCGCTCCACAACAGCAGGAGTCATTAACTCAATCGCTTCATGTGCCAATTGCTGTACATTTATCTCCTCTTCAGGCCAAGCCTCTTCTAATGCCTCTAATTTGGATAAAAGCAAGAGCTTATCTACCATTTCAACTAACCTGCGAGATTGGGAGGTGATGACCTGAAGTCCATTTTCCTGAGATACAACCCCATCTCGAATCGCATATACATAACCGTTAATCGACATCAATGGTGTTTTTAACTCATGTGATACATTTTGCAAAAATTCGATTTGCTTGTGATGATGAGAGGAAATTCGGTCAGCCATTAACTGAAAAGTATGACTAAGCTCACCAATCTCCCCCTTCTCATCACTTGGAAATGAATTCACCGCTGGGTGGCTTGGCTCATACACACTTACCTTCTCCTTTAAACGATTAAGCGGCTTTACAATTTGAGAAACGGTTAGTAAACCAATGCAGAGTATAACCGCAAAACTAGCTCCCGTTGCTAATAAGGTTGTTTTAAGAATAGAGCCTGCCAATGCTCGTACAGATGACAAAGGAGAATAAATTAAAATCCGATACGGTGTATTTTTTAATTCCGCTTGAGCATAAATAATTTTTGTGCCTTGGAGTGAGCTTGTTCCTTCACCATCATGACTGTTAAAGTGAAAAACTGTCCCTTCCTCTTTAATATCGCTAGCTGCTATAATACGATGATTTTTATCAAACACTAAGTAATCCGCATCAAACATCACATCACGCACAATATATTTAAAGCTTGTTCGATCCAAATCCTTTAAATCCCCACTATTTAAAATTTCCAAAGCTCTAGGCACTTGCTGGTGAAGCTGCGCCTTGGCTTGATTTAAAATAAGATCATCGATGAGATGGATGAACAGCACAATCGTAATTGCAATCGTTGCTAACATCGCAGCAGACATAGAAAACAATAGCTTACCTCTAATCGTCTTCATATTAAACCTGCCGAACGGATACTTTATAGCCAAAACCCCATACCGTATCAATCATTAAGGTAGAATCAGAGTCAGATAACTTACGGCGGACACGCTTCACAAGATCATCAACCACCCTAATATCCCCTAAAAAATCATATTGCCATATTTGCTGGATTAAATGCTCTCTCTCAAAGGGTCGTTCAGGATAAGACGCTAAAAATTGCAGCAATTCAAATTCACGCGAGGTTAATGGAACTTCCGCCTCATTGATCGTTACCCGACGAAATTCAGGTTCAATCCGTACATTACCGATAGCCCAACCCTTATCTTTAGAAGTCTCTTGGCCTTTGCTATGTCCATAACCAGCCTCGGAGAGACGAAGCATCGCCTTAACTCGACCCACTAGTTCACGTGGATTAAAGGGCTTGCTCAAAAAATCACTACATCCTAATTCCAAGCCTTGAATTCTATCATTTTCCTCTCCACGTGCGGAGATCATAATAATAGGCATTTCAGTAAAGGAACGAAGCTCTGTTAGTAAAGTCAAGCCATCGATACCTGGTATCATAATATCTAATATCATACAGTCTGGTGATGACGATCTCACAAACGGAATCAGCTCTTTCCCATTCAGAAATGAAGTAACTTCATACCCTTCCTTACGTAAATATTCGGATAGAAGCTGTAAAATAAATTGATCATCATCCACAACAACGATTTTCTGCATGACCATTCTCTCCCCACAACAAAATAAAAACTACTAACGATATTTTAATAGAACAAAAGACGGGAGTCCAATGGGAGCTCTCGCCTTCTGAATATCAGTAAATCTCAGTATGAAAATTTAAAGCTTTTATTATTTTTTCTTAGTTACTGGAGTAGTTGTTTTAGTAGTTGTTGCTGGCTTTGTTGTTTTAGTTGTTCCTTTAGTTTCTACTTTTTTATTGTTACTTACATGTTTTTTGTTCACTGTTTTGTTAACTTTTTTGTGTTGTTTCTTGCTTTTAATTGCTTTATGCTTTTTGCTAACTGCCTTGGCTTTTTTCACTACTTTTTTGGGAGTCGTTTTTGGTGTGGCAGCTTTAGTAGTTTTCTTAGTTGCAGGCTTTGTAGTTGTCATTTTTGTTGCTGGTTTTGTAGTTGTCGCTTTTTTAGCTTCTGTTTTTGTAGCTGGTGTTTGCTTGGTAGTCGTTTTTGGTGTAATACCTGTTGTAGTTTTCTTCTCTGCTGCTTTATATGCAGGTGCTTTAGTTGTGCTGCTTGAACTGGTTACGGATGATTTCACAGGTGCCTTACTATTTGAAACTTCCGAGGAAGCCGCAAATGCGCTTGTACCTGCGCCCATCACGCTAATTGCTGTTACTAATGCTGCTACTTGTTTTGTCCACTTTTTCATAATTGAATCACCTCTTGTTTGGATTTGTATTAAGAATAACAACCAAATTGGGCAATTCTATGAGATAAATATGTAAAAAGTATATGAAAAGAGGCTCAATCTGAAACAAATAAGAACAATCAGCTTAGTTAAACTTCGTTTGTGGCAGCTTTAAGCATAAGTTGCTCAACCCACTCATGATCATTCCAAACGTTAGGATTGTTGATGACCTGACCAGCTCCACGTACAGTCATGTCATAGCTATCCTTTGCACCACAATACCAATCTACAATGACAAGCTTGCCCTCTTGATTTTGGACAAGGAACTCAGTAACTTCACCATAACCACCTACGTCATGCTGGATATCTGCTTTTAGTTTCAGATATAAATATTGATTTTCATCATCTACAAATTTTACCGCATCGGTTTCAAACTCAACATTTGTCACAATGTTACTCGTAAGATCATGCTTTAGAGCAAGGTTATATTGATCTTTTATTTTTTTAGTCGTATATTGCTTTAAATTTTCATTTGAGAAATAAGTATCAACATCGAACTCTGCATGATTCCGAATTGCATTATAATATTGGGTTAATGCCTTTGTCGTCATTTTATACGCAGTTTCATAGTCCTGAATCGATAATTTTTTATCATCCTTTGCTAAAAAAGCAGGAGATATCTTCGTCTCTGATTTATTCTGATCACCGTTAGTTGGAGTAACCATCGTTGCGCTATTCTCCACCTTAGACACATCATTTGCCTTCATATTATTTGTAGCAGTATCACATGCACTTAATACCAGTAACAGTATAAGAAACAAATACGAACGTTTCATATCAGTCCTCCAGCTTAGATTTATATTATTCCAATTTTATACTATATAAATATATTTTTCTATCTTTCATAAAAATGTATCCCCCATGCTAAATTTTAGAAATCTTATAAAATTCATGTCATTACCACAAGAATCTATGAACTTTCTTTCATAGATTAATTTTGAGATGAAATTTACTCGCTAGTAATCTCTCATAAAAAAATTATAGTTATGGAGTGATAACATGGGTACTGTCGTTATTAATAATAGTTCTCCGTTTTTATTCGGATATAATAGTGCTGAGCCGCGTGGATCAGGGACTTCGAATTTAGCTGGTGGTTTTTTCTTTTATTCCAATAACCCAGAATCAGTTGCAAAAACAGCCCTAGCTGATAACGGTTATTTTTTAAATCGGGCACCAGTTAAAGGTACAGGTCAAATTTATACCTGGCATTCTAACAAAACAGGTTCTGCAATCTCTAACTGTATCCTAATTCATAATCCTAACGCATTTCCAGTCAAAGTTTCCTCATCTAATTATGGTCTAACAAAATTTGCTGGAGTCCAGCCAGATTCTAACGCTTGGCTTTCATTCTGGAACACAAGTATGTCGTCCCCGATTACAGTAACGATTCAACCAGGAGGATACGGAAATATTTTTCTACAAAACCAAATTCCAAATAACGGCGTGTTTGGAATAATAGCTCGTGTAAGTGTAACTAATGCCCAAAATAATACGGATGCAAGTGTTACCTTTTGGGATTTAGCTTATATTTCAAATTCAGGAAACGGAAATGCTGCTGCTACCGTTGATGGATCAAACCGAGTTCGGGGGATTGGTCAAGGCGGTTATTGGAATACAACTAAATTTGATGCATTAGCATCAACTGATTCAAAAGGGAAATATTATACTCTTGCTGCTGCAGGTGATACCTTTAACGGCGTTGATGTACCATGGGTGGCAGATTATAGTGGTGGGGCATCTGGTGGTGTTTTAGGAAACTATGGTCAACAAATCAATATAACATTGCCAATAAGAAATACTAGTAGCTCCTCACGTAAATTTCAAATATTCATTGGTAGCTCAGGAGGATCACTTTTCCCTTGTTTTTACTATAAAGGAATTGGATATAGATACTCTCCTTATAATCAATGGGGAAATGTTCCAGGATGGTATGGTCTAGATATTTTGGAATTAGAGGTGGGTGGTTCATCAACGGTGTCTGAATCATTCCAAGTTGTTGTACCAGCAGTATCAAGCACCCCCCTTGCAATTGGAGCAAGAATCAAAAATTAAATAATAAAACTTATAACTTAAACAGCTAAAAAAATAACTGCCGAGAATCTCGGCAGTTTTTAGAATCTATCTAACTTATTTTAAGCTTAATGTTCGTTTCCTTTATCCTGCTGGTGAAGGACCATTAGGCTTAGCTAAATAGGCAGAGACAGGATGCTCGGTATATATTCCATAAGCATTAGCATTTTTTCTATATGGAGCATATCCCCAGTTGCTTGCCCCCCATCCTCCCCAAGTTCCATTACGGAGTATTTCAATTTGAGACCAAGTCGCTGTATTGTGTTGGACATATCCATATTGATCCTTACAACCATGTGTGTATGCAACACGAGCTGTTGTTGGTTGAGATTTATGATTGGGTAGGTCATACACTATTTTACTGTTCACCCATAGTTGAGACCGCGCTCCATTTTGAGTAGGTACAAGTGTAAGTAACACTGTATCTCCAAATCCAAAATTATAGCCTAATTCGGAAATATCTTTAGATCTCCAATAAAGGTTGTCTCCACCTTCAAATGCACCTCCCTTTACAACACTTCTCCATTACTTTCAATCACTTGCTTATACCAGTAGAAGGAATCTTTACGATAGCGATCAAGTGTACCATTACCTAAGTTATCCTGATCGACATAAATAAATCCGTAACGTTTTGCCATCTCAGAAGTAGAGCAGCTAATAATATCAATTGGTCCCCAGCTTGTGAAGCCCATAAGCTCTACGCCATCTGCAACGGCTTCCTTCATTTGCTCAATATGCGCACGTAGGTAGTCAATTCGATAGGAATCATGAATCGTACCATCCTCTTCGAGCGTATCCTTTGCACCTAATCCATTTTCCACAACAAATAGTGGTTTTTGATAACGATCATACAAGCGATTTAATGCAATACGTAGCCCAATCGGATCAATTGGCCAGCCCCATTGGGACAACTCTAGATGCGGGTTTTTAATCTGACTTACAAGCATACCTGAATTACTGTTATCATTTGGATCATATTTTCCAATGTAGGTCATATAGTAACTGAATGCGATAAAGTCCACTGTGTTGTTGCGAAGAATTTCATCATCCCCAGCTTCCTTCACTATTTCAATCCCTTGCTCCTTAAAGTAACGATCCATATAAGATGGATACTCTCCACGCACCTGTACTTCTGGGTAAAAGAGGTTCATTTGATCTTCTTTTAACGTTTGTAGCACATCTTCAGGTTTACTTGAAGCAGCATACGTCTCTAAACGGCAAATCATACAGCCAATTTGTGCATTTGGCATTTTTTCTTTCCCACTTTTCACCGCTAACGCACTTGCCACAAATTGATGGTGTGTCGCTTGATAACCTACTTGCTCCTTGCTCCCCTTAATTTTATCCTCTAAAATTCCGCCACCTGTATATAAGCTTGTAAGCATCATGTTCATTTCATTAAACGTAATCCAATACTTCACTTTATCCTTGTAGCGATCAAATAAGGTATTCGCAAATTTAAGATACAAATCTATTAATCTACGATCTTCCCAGCCATTATATTTCTGAGAAAGTGCAACAGGCATCTCGTAATGAGAAATCGTTACCAACGGCTCGATATTATATTTTAAAAGCTCGTCTAACACTTTATCATAAAAAGCTAGCCCTGCTTCATTAGGGGTCTCCTCTTCACCTGTTGGGAAAATACGTGGCCAAGCGATGGACATCCGAAACACTTTAAAGCCCATCTCAGCAAAAAGTGCAATATCCTCTTTATAACGGTGATAAAAATCTACCCCATTACGTTTTGGAAAATAAGTATCTGTATCTCCATTCAAATATTGCTCAAGTTCAACCGAATTTACGTCAAAGGTAAAATCCTTTCCATTACGTGCATCATAAGGTACAAATGGAGCCATATCTGAGGTGGATAAACCTTTCCCATCAGCATCAAATGCTCCCTCTAACTGATTGGCAGCCGTAGCGCCTCCCCATAAAAAACCTTCTTGAAATTGTGGTACTACTGTTTTTTTCAACATTATATTCTCTCCTTTTTGTATAGTATAAAATTAAAATCATGACCAGTTTCAATCATCGATGTGAACGGAGGCCATCAGCGGACAGTGAATAAGAGCAAATCACTCACTGAAATCACCCCTTTCACATGTACAGGAACTACCTCAAGATAATCAAGTGTATTGGTAACTATAACTGGCGATACAATTTCAAGCCCTGCCGCCTCAATTTTGTCTAGTTCAAAGGTCATCAACACATCACCTTGGCGTACCTCTTGGTCTACAGACACCATCACATCAAAGTGGTTTCCTTTTAATGAGACCGTATCTAACCCAACATGAATAAGTAATTCGATTCCGTCTTGGGAGCGCAGCATAATAGCATGTTTGCTTTTTGCTATCATCGTCACAATTCCATCAAAAGGAGCTCTTACGATTCCTTCACTTGGCTTTATCGCCATTCCTTTACCTGTTAATTCCTTAGAAAATGTCTCATCTGAAAGCTCACTTAGTGGAACAAGCTCACCTGCTAATGGACTCATAACTTTCCCTTTGCGGTCTGCTATGGATAAAACTTTAGGCTCATCCTCGGGCGAAAGTGTTAGATTTGTTTTAGAATTGCTATCTTTTACAGCATTAGCTTGCTCGTTCTGAGCCGCTTGCGTTCCATCCTCCCACCCTAAAATTAATGTGAGTGTAAAGGAGACTGCCATACTAAGAAAAAGTCCAATCAACGCATAAACGAAATTTTTCATGCCTCCGTCAGGCTGAATGTAGAGCGGTAAAGATAATAAACCAGGCACTGCAAAACCAAAGCATTTTAGCCCAACAGCTGTAATAAATCCGCCACCCACTGCACCACCTACAATTGAAGCATAGAATGGCTTCTTCAGCTTAAGCGTAACGCCATATAATGCAGGTTCAGTAATCCCTAATAAAGCAGAGATCCCACTAGATAACGCAATAGATTTCATCGTTTTATTTTTAGTTTTTAAAAATACCGCAAAAACTGCACCCGCTTGGCTCATATTCGTAACTAAGTTGATAGGCAATAACAACACGTCATAACCAAGCTTGCCTAAGTTTTGTAATGTGCCTGGGAAGAAAGCATAATGCATCCCTGTCATAACAATTAACGGCATTAGCCCACCTAAAATAATTCCTGTAAGTGCCCCTGCATGGGCAAACAGCCAAGACGTTCCTCTTTCTAAATATACCCCCATAAAGTTGCCCAAAGGTCCGATGAAAATGAGCAAAATTGGTACTGTTATTGCTAAAACTAGCATTGGCGTGAAAATAATTTTAACTGTAGCTGGAATCAGTTTATCCACGAATCGGTACACATAACTAAGTAACCATACACCAAGAATAATCGGAATGACCGACTGTGAATAATTTACAATCGATACATTTAGCGATAAAAATTGGATCGGGTCTAGCTTGTTTGCATTAAATGCATCCAAGATGGTTGGATACATCAATGTCCCTGCCATAGTTAATGCCAAATATTCATTGACCTTAAATTTACGTGCCGCAGATACTGCTAATAGAAAAGGTAAGAAATAAAAGGCTGCATTTGCAATCATGCTCATAACCTGAAACTCGCCACTCTTTTCCTGCAAAACATGTAAAGATACTAAGAGTGCCAATACACCTTTAAGCATCCCTGTACCGACAATCGCAGGCAAAACGGGGGTGAAAATACCCGAAATTGTATCTAACACCGCGTTGATCCCTCTAGCTTTAGACTGAGGTTGACTGCTATGCTCGTTAGATGATGCAGGGGATCCACCTTGCTCTAGCTGTGCTTCAAGCTCCTCATAAACAGCGGCAACATGATTGCCAATGACAACCTGAAACTGATCATTTTGGAATTGTGCACCTAATACGCCATCCAAGCTTGCTATTTTCTCTAGCTGTACCTTCTTCTCATCGGCGACATTAAAACGTAATCTCGTAATACAATGCCAAGCTTGATTAATATTGCTGCTTCCACCGATCAAAGAAATAATTTCTTTAGATAGCTCTTTATTATTCATAGGAAGTTCCTCCTTATTTGTTGAAAACACAAAAAACCAAATGCTTCACCTGCCCATATAGAATATAGATCTATATGGATCAGTAACATTTGGTGGTGCCTGATTTGACTCAGTAACACTCCATATTTAATTTATTTAACAATATAAATTACAACAATGGACCATCCTCATCTGCACTTGTAGTTACCCTCTCGATGTGTATCATCAGATAAACCATCTCATCTGCTGTAATGTTGAAGCTATAATTTTGCTCTAACATCAGTTTTAATTTACTTGCACACTCAAAGCTCTGAGGATAACGTTGTGATAATACTTCATACAGAAAATTTTCATCCTTAAACGATAACGATTCTTGATTAAACTGGCGAACAATGAAATAGCGCAAATGCGTTACAAATCTTGAAAAGCTGACTGATTCTTGTTCCAAGCTAGTTTGAAAATGCTCCATCATTACATCTACAATTTCGTTAATAATTTTTGTGATTTTAATCGTCTGATCCATACTACTGCTGCCATATTGGGCATTTACAAAGTGAAGCGCGATCGAGCTAGCCTCTGATAAAGGTAAGATTATACCAAATGCTTCATTAATGAGCCTCACTGCTTCATGACCTACAGCATATTCTTTGGGGTAAAGATGACGGATGTCCCAATGTAAAGGATTTTGCATTTGAACACCTTGCTTGGATCGTTCCAAAGCAAAATGAATATGATCTGCCAACGCTAGCAAAATGGAATCGTTTAGTGTCTGGTTTAAAAAGTCTTTACCATATTGAATGATACGTTCAGTAACATCAATCACTTGAAGCGGGATTACATTAAAAAATTGCTCAATCTTATGGTATTTATCATCCATGCCAATACGGAAAGTTTTTTGAATCGTTGCCTGATCAATAATTTGATCCTTGACCTTTTTAAAACCAACACCTGTCCCAATAATAATGATCTCACAGCCATCATCATCTACAGCCAAGGCAATATTGTTGTTTAACGATTTCCTAAATCTCATCTCCCCCACCTCCTTTACGGACAAAAACTAAAAAGCACCACCATAGTATTCTCATAAACAAAGGAAATAAATCCAATGTTATGAAAACAAATGGTGGTGCCTGATCGCATCAGTGACACTCCGTTTATATTGGTATTGTATACGGATCATGTAATCGTTGTCAATGGAAGTTTTAAGGAGATAAGTCCATAATTGTTTGCTTAGAATTAATAGTTAACAATCCTCTGTCCCCTATAAGTTTGGGGTAATTTTAATCCATCATTAAATTAATTAACTCCGAATAACACCTGCTTGTACTAATTTAACGCCATTTGTTAAGCAATCACCTACAGGGCATGTATTTTCCACAAAGGCAACAAACTCCTCTGTTTTCTCTTGACTTTCAGTTGTTTTAAAATGCATCACATACCGAATTTCTTGAAAACCATTACGTACATCTGCTAAACCCATAAATCCATCTGGATCTAAATCCCCTTCTAGTTCAACATGAAATTGCTCATAGGAAAACCCAAAACGTTTGGCAAACGCGGCAACTACAATCGATTGGCATGCACCAAGCGCACATAAAAGAGCCTCCACGGGGTTCATGCCTTGATCTGTCCCACCTAACTGCTTAGGCTCGTCCATCAAAATTTTGAAACCGCTGGACTCTGCTTCGACTTGCAACCCTTGCGGTAACTTTGTAGCAGTAGCCTTAAATGTCGTTAACATAAAACAGGTATCCTCCTAGTGACTTTGTGGGAAACAAAGTTAAGTTTTGGAGATTGTAGCATCCTTAGGTTATGAAATCAAGCGTTCACTGTTATGGTTAACAATACAAATTTAAAAATTGGAGTAAGATAACGGTTGTCTATCACGTTACGTGATAAGATACAATCGTTTTAAGAGGTGATTAAAATGGATAACATTATAAAAATGCTTTCTTTAAATAAAGATTTTAGATTGGCTGTTGTGGACACATCCCAAATTGCTGAAAAACAGTTGTTTAATTTCACAGGAAAAAGGTACATTCGTACTTTGCTAGAAGAAGTCATTACAGGATGTACGTTGTTGTCAGCTATAAATGATTTTTCCCAAAAGGTAAGCTTTACTTTTCGTCTAGCTAATGACATTTCTATTTTTTGTATGATTGAAAATCAGAAGTTTTGTATGGAATATTCAGACAGTCTTCATGAATTTACAGGAACGATAACAGATTTATTTAATATTAAATCGGTGTTGTCGATCACTAGTGGTGACAGGAATACAGGATTGCATACGGGCACTGTCGAAGCATCTATAGATCACGTTAGTATGCTGCTTTCCCATTTTTCAGTACAAAGTGAACAGCTTCCTAGTCATTTCATCATTGCTGGAAAGTATTGTTCTACAAGAGGATTGTTGATGCAGCCCTTGCCGTTTGCTGATGAAAAGGAAATGGAAAAGATTGATGCTGAATTAGTTTATTTAAGACAGAGATTAGAAAATGAGCATTGGAACGAGCTACCAAATTTATTTAGTCATTTAGCAAATGTTGTATCAGAAAATACGATCGAATAGAGTGAAGTTATGGAACAATATATAAAAATAAAAGCCTTTGCTGAACTAACAGGTGTAAGTGTAAGAACGTTGCAATATTACGATGAAATAAACCTACTTAAACCCGCATACATGAATGAACAGGGTCATCGATATTATGACGCGGCTTCTTTCAACAAAATTTTTGTTATTCTTTCACTAAAAAATATGGGCATGACTTTAAAGGATATTCATCAATACGTAAATAGAAACAGCTTCGATGTTGCTAATTTTATAAGTGAGGAAGAGCGTAGAGTTAAAGCAGAGATTATGAACTTACAGTTGCGCTTAAAGTCATTATCCAAATTTAAGGAGCAAATGAAAGAAAGGCAAGAGGTCCCCCCTGCCCTTCTTTCGCTTTTTGCACAAATTGCAAGCAATTCCTCAGCTTCACAATCACAGATTGACCATTTAATAAAAAGTACAAATCAAGCTGTTAATTTTAATATTAAGGAGTGGAATTCCTTTATCAAAAATTTGAACTATTGCTATAAAAACAAGTTATCTGTAAAAGACAAGAAAGCAATAGCGTGTATCCACTACTGGAAAGAGAGCATTATTGATGCAAATCAAGTATCTGCTGATATGGTCTCATTTGCTGAGGAATATTACCAACAAAATACTTCAAGTAGTTATGGAATGACAGAGGGAACATATAAGTATTTATTAAATTTAATTAAAGAATACGATAATTACAAATAAGAAATAATCTGCGGTTTAATACTACTCTCGTATCGGTCACTAACTCCAAACGACATATATTTATAAGTCCAAGCGGCTCTGCCAATATTGTAATGCTCAAACACCCCGTTCACATCCTTGTACCAGTTAACTACACTTTGTGAAGGGGCATGCTCAATGACACCGTACTCTCCACAATACAGATATACATCACGTTCATTTGCAACCTCAATCGCTCTAGTAATCATCGCTTCAATATATTGTGGACCCATTTCCTCTAACTCTTCTAAATGTAATCCTGATCCATAAGCTCCGATCTGTTTAGCCGTATTACGGTAGACTTCGAGTTTTCCTGGATACTCCATATGACTTTCAGGCATATTTTCTACCCATTCTGCTTTTTGGTGAGTAAATAAAAATGGTTCATAAAAATGAAAGTTGTAAACGATATTTTCATCATATGGCTTGTCCAGCAGTTCGAGTGTATGCACACTATTCCACTGAATTCCCCCAATAACAATTTTAGTCTCAGGCGCAAGCTGGCGAATTTCTGTAATTGTTTTAAGTGCTAGTTGATTCCATCTTGAGCTATCCTCTTCTACAATTTCATTCAAAAGTTCAAAAGCTACCGTATCCTTATATTTAGCATATCGAATCGCGATTTCCTTCCATATTTGGATAAAACGAAGCTGAAGCTGCTCGTCGTCAAACAAGGAATTTGTTGCTGCACTATTAAACGAAAAGCCTGGTGCTTTATGTAGGTCTATAATTAAATTCAGCCCATTTTTAGCACACCAGTTAATACAGTCGTCTATATACTTAAATCCAGCATACGCTTCCACATTTTCAGTTTTCTCAATGACCTCATGATCAACTGGCAAACGGACATGGTCAAGTCCCCATGATGCAATCGTTTCAATATCCTTTTCACTAATAAAACTATCATAATGTGCATGATTATAAGGACATTGTGACAACCATCCTCCTAGGTTAATCCCTTTGGAATACCCGTTCCATATTTTCATAATATGACTCATCTCCCTTTATATTATCGTTCATTCCCTTCCATACCACTGACTTTAGCATAAATAAACAGCTTGCTTAACGAAATAACACATTGTGCTTAAATACTAACCTATTGTGCAGACTATATTATTTTTCAAACTTATATTTAACTCCTGTAAGCTGTTCAGATACTTCCCATAGCTTTTGTGAGATGTCAGATTGATAGAGCTTATCAATAATAGGGTCTAGCTTCGGATAGCCCTTTCTCCCACTACGTCCATCAGGTCCGACATATTCGCCTCCACTGATATTTAGTGCAGTTGCGCTATACAGGGATGGTAATGCCCCCATATCGGCAGACTGACTTGCAAGATTGCTAATCATTCGAAGCAACGGGTTCGCTCGCTTACCAGAGCCAAATGACATCAGATTTGTATTTGAAAAACCAGGATGACAAGCTATACTGATTGTGTCCAACTGATGCTCTGCCAGCTTATTATTTAGTTCTCTAGCAAACATCATATTTGCAAGCTTACTTTGTCCATAAAATTTCCAGCCACTATAGCCTTTTGATCCATCCAAATTATCAAAATGAATGGAAGCCTTGTGGGCTACTAAGCTACTTACTGTAACAACTCTTGAGGAAGGCGTATTAAGAAGCCTTGGTAATAGTAACCCCGTCAACGCAAAATGTCCCAAATGATTACATCCAAATTGAGACTCAAAGCCATCGCTAGTCAATCTAAAAGGTGTATTCATAATTCCAGCGTTGTTAATAAGGATGGAGAGGGTCTGGTATTCATGAAGAAATTGATCCGCAAAGGACCTGATCAGTGCTAAATCAGTCAAATCAAGCCTCATCAGCTTTACGTTAGCCATCGGATATACTGTTTTAATATGATTAAGTGCAGCTTGTCCCTTCTGTAGGTTTCGAACTGCAACAATTACCGTTGCATTTTTTTGAGCCATTGCTGTTGCCGTGGCTAATCCCAAGCCACTACTCGCACCAGTAATAATAACGACCTTCCCCGTTAAGTCTGGCATACTTTCCTTTGTCCAATTCCCACTCATACCTAATCCCCTCCATAAATAAAATATTGAATTAATTGGAACCATTCACCATTTCTACTGTATCATTTAAGTTGTCATACAACTATAATACAGCCGTATTTATAGAGAAGCTATTTTTGAATTTACTTTATACTTATTCAGACCTTCACCCGATACTCCTGCGGTGTAATCCCAAACTTCTCCTTAAAAACCTTAATAAAATATTGCGAATTAGAATAACCTAATTGATCAGAAATTTCATACACCTTTAGCTCAGAATCACGTAACCAAGAAACAGCCTGCTCCATTTTTTTATTCAAAATAAATTCACTCACACTTATTCCCACACATTGTTTGAATAATTTAGTCACATAAGCAGGATGCAGGGAAACACAGTCTGCAACGTATTGAAGGCTTGCCTGCGCTAAATTCTCAACAATGCAGTTTTGAATCTCGGTAATCGCCATTTTCTGATTTGTTGTCGTCTCTCGTTCCAGCTTTGAAGCCAGCGTATCTACCAGCGTCTCACTCCATTCAATAAGCTGTGAAACAGAACGAAAAGTAGTTTTTTCTAACAATTCTCTTCCAACAAGCTCTGACAAAAGCACATGATTGGTATGCGCAATATAATGAAAAGAACTAAGGATTAAGCTATGAATCTCTTCAATGTACTCCTCGTTATAGGTAGGTAAATTGCTCAAAGCTTCATTTAAGTCTTGCAATCTTTTTTTATAAGAGGCCCACTGTCCTGTCTCTAGCAAATGCATTAAGGTTGGGGGTGAATAGATCAGTTTTAGCGGCTCAATTTTGGTAGATTTCCATTTATTAGTCAGAGATAGAAAATAGCCCTTCTCATTCCCAATTTGCTGTCTTAGTGCTGCCAAGGCATCCTCATACATCGAATTTAAATCATTACTAAATCTACCTCCATAGGAAAGAATGACTGAAATTCCCCCTTTTAAATAATCATTCACATTATGATGCAACTGTTGTGTAATATTTCCTAATTGTTGGACTATGTTCTCAGGATCCTGCTGGAGCAAGTTATCTCTACTCTTAACAAGGAATACTAGATTTTCATAATTATCTCGGCAATGCCACACTTCAAAATCTGCGAGCATCTCGCAAGTAATATTGGATACCGCATATTCAAATAACAACTGACTGTCGTGACCAAAGCTAGTAAAATGCTCCTCCAACCGGATTAAGGTCACATAAATCGTATCATCCTGCTTAAAGCTCAATTGGTAGTTAATTAACCTCTCCTGTAATGCATGTGGTGAATACACCTTCCCTTGAATCAGCTCATGAAGAAGCTTTTCCTTAAGGGCAGGAAGATTTTCTCGAAAGGTTAATAACGCTTTTTCATAGGAAGCATTTCTTTCAATATCAGCATGAATAGAGTGAATAACTTTTTCTAAGGCTATCTTCAATAGGTTATGGTCAAGTGGTTTAACAAGATATTCAATTACACCTTGATGCAAAGCTTCTCTGGCATATTCAAATTCTGCATACCCTGTTAATAAAAGACATCTTATTTTTTGCTTTTTTTGTCGAACCTGCTTCACCAGATCTAGTCCATTCATACCAGGCATCGCAATATCTGTGATTAGAATATCTATAGGCGTTGACGCAACGATTTCTAAAGCCTGATAAGCAGAATATGCTTTATATACTTTAATACGCCCAAGTTCTTCCCATGGAAAGGCAAGCATAAGATCGTCTACAACATATTGCTCATCATCCACTAGTAAAATATGTACCATCATATTCCTCCATTTTGTTAATTTTTATAACATAAACGGTTCCTCGAGATAAATGGGATTCTACTAAAAGTCTAGATTGTTTACCAAAATATAGCTGCAACCGCTGGTTTACATTCCGTAACCCCGTTCCAACTGCTTCATTTTTAATGAGAAAATCATCTTCTATATTTTTTTGTACCGCAAATAATCTTTCCTTTGTCATCCCCACCCCGTTATCTTTAACTTTAATCAGGAGTTGTTCTTCAGTTTCCTCTGCTGTTAAAGTAATGACACCAGGCATCAGACTAGGCTCAACGCCATGCTTAATACAGTTTTCTACTAATGGCTGTAAGATCATTCTTGGTATAAGCTGCTTTCCAATATGGAGTGGGATATCGATATCAAAAGTAATTTGCCTTTTCCGCAAATGCACTATAGACAAATAATGCTCAACAAATTTAAGTTCTTCCTCAAGTGTGGAATCTCTTTGTTCTATTTTGTGAATATATCTACAGTAGGATGCCAAATGAAGTGTCATAGCCGTAACACCTTCAAAATCTCTTATACTTGCTTTGCTTTGAATAAAATTAAGACAATTATATAAAAAGTGAGGATTAATTTGGGCTTGGTATTGCTTCAGTTTTGCTTCCTTCACTTCTATTTCCCCTAGCAAAACCTGTTCAATAAGCCGTTGTGTATTTTCAGCCATTCGATTAAAGGAGTTACCAAGCATACGGAATTCATTCACCTGAAGGTCAGGTACTCGGCTGGAGAAATCACCACGATCGAACCGATCAATCGCTTTTCTTAATGTAATGACAGGTTTTTGCACCTGCTTTTGCAGTAGAAAGGTATAGATGATGACGCCAACTAACACGATAAACACCGCATACATAAATAATTGATTATTTCGCTTTATAGGCTCAATATATTGTTGCTTTGGGGAAACATCAATAAAATAAAGATCTAACATATCTGACTTCATAAAATTAAATAAATAATCATGACCGCCTTGTTTTATCGATAAGGTACCTCTCTCCCCAACAATATGTGGTTTAAGCATGGCATAAAGTTCCTCACTAAACGTTTTTCCTTGTGCAATAAATTGCTTTTGCTGTGAATCATATAATAAAGGGGTTCCTGAAACATATTGCTCCATCATTTTTTTCAGATTTTCAAGAGAAACCCTTACTTCAATAAGTATAGGACTCAAGTGACTTCGCATTACGTTAGAATAATAGCCTGTCCCCTGCTCTTCGATATTCAAAAACCAATGATTATAATCTTGAGAAGGAAGATTAAAGGAACTAAAGGAATAAGAGGAATCCGATGATACCGCTTCTTTTTCTTCTAGATAATATAAAATAACTGTATTTTTCCACGAGGTAGAAGCCGAGTTGAGGGCTAACTTATCAATAATGTTTAATTTCATCTCGTATTTTGAATACTGATCTCCGAGTTGAAGTACATACGGATACCCACGAACAGATTGATCCTGTGATAGCGTAATTGTGTTCATTAGCACTTGTTCAAATTGTGTTGATAATTGCGAGGTCATAAATTCAACCTCCTTCATTTTGTTTCTATTAAGTTCACTTTGAATATCTTTTACATTTAGTCTATAAATAATCCAAAAAGCAGCTACAATGGTAAGTAACATAAGCGTCAACACAAATAGTAGCCAACCGGAAATAGAAAGGCGTCTTGTCATTTAAAATCCCCCAGTAAGCTTTATCAAAAGGAAATAAAGGACGATCCTTATAGATCGCCCTTATATGCTGTTAAAGCTGTAAGCTATAAAATGCCAAAAAATCCTTTTAAATGTGGCTGAACAGCTATAAAAAATGTAGTTAATGTTATTGAACTGACTTATACCACTCATTAACCTCTTCCGTTTCCTTGTCCCCACCCGAAGCTTTCCATTTTTCCACAAAGGAATCAAATTCATCTACGGGAGCTTTATCATATATAATTTTGTTAAGTATCTCCTTCTCGAGCTTGGTAAGCAAATCACCACGAGAAAGCTGTGTTTCTGTTGGTGGGCCTGTAAACATTTCAGGCATAACATAATCCTTTTGATCAATTACAATTTTTGCAGCCTGAATTTGCTCAGGAATTCGCATCGCCATATTTTTCTCATATTGATTAGCCGGCTCCGCTCCTTCAGCTAATTTTGCTAATGTATTTAAGGCTAGATTAGGCTTAATTGCCCCATCAAACGTTAAAGTATAACGAATAGCATCCACCCAACCACCTGGAATTTTATCACTATCTTGTTCTCTAAGAATTTCTCCATTAGGACCAAAATCGTAATCATAGCCTTCTGCAAAGCCATTTACAAATGTAGTACTTTCTGGATTAGCCCAATGATCAAATAAGTAGTTCTGATATACAAAAAATGCATCTTTATGCTCCATATCTTTATTGATTAATACAGCTCCAGTACTAATCTTAGTTCCGTGACGTCCAATTTTTCCATCTGGACCTGCAGGAAGTGGGTATGCTTTATATTCAGCATCAGGTACATTTTTTTGCAAATCAGGAATCGGCCAACCTGTCATCCAATAAGGACCCACGATAATACCAGACTTACCCGCTGTAAATGCTTCTGTTGCTTTAGGTTCATCATACAATCCCGATTCTGAGGAAATGTACCCCTTCTTCATCCAGCTTTGCAACGTCGCAAGCCCTTGCTTCATTTCTGGTTGTACTGAGCCATATACGAGCGTGTTATCTGCGGCTTTATTCCATTGGTTAGGCATAGCCCCAAACATCCCAAAAATCCAGCCTGCATCCGCCATCCATGTATTTAAGTTATTTTTAAAGCCAATTGATAAGCCAGTAGTATCATTTTTACCATTGCCATCTGGATCACCATTTGTAAATGCCTCTAATACTGTCTCTAATTCTGCTAGATTCGTAGGTGCTTTGAGATTAAGCTTTTTTAACCAATCTTCTCTAATGTACATCACTGGATCGTTGTTGTATGCGTTTTCTAAAATAGGGATACCCATACGTTTACCATCACGCATATATGGAATCCACACATTTGGATCATCTGCCATCGCCTCTTTGTAAAAATCCGAAGCATACTTATCAAACAACTCGCCTGCATCTGCAAATTGCCCACTATCAATAAGATCAGAAATTAAAGTTTGGCTACCACGAAATGAAATGATATCGGGCATTTTTTCACCAGAAGTCAACATAAGACGGAGCTTAGTTTCATAGGCATTATTTTGATCGCTTACAGTCCATAAATATTTAATATCAATTCCGAGTGTTTCTTTTGCCCATTTTGTATGGACGTTGTTTTCCATATTCTCACCATTTTTGAACTTAACACTGCTTGAGATCGGAAATACAGTCGTAATTGTAACTGGGGTTGTATATTTTCCATTTTCAAATGGAGCGGAATACATGGAATCCCCTTTTGCCGCATTGTTTCCACTCGAAGTATTGTTAGATTCTGTCTTGCCTCCACAACCCGCAAGCAAGGCCATCATTAACGTTGCAGTCAAAACAACCCCCAAGCTTTTTTTTACTTTATTAAGCATTTTGCGCAACCCCTTTTTATTGAATTTAAAAGTAACTTAATGTAATTCAATTTAGCTCGAAATTAAATAATATAGGCTAATCAGCCGTCTCCTTCATACATCACCTCCCCTTTTAAATGATTACTCCCTCTCTCGTACATTCCCTACAAACCTCTCTACCCTGTACTAAATTTTTATCTAGAGTCAACTTAGAACTACATTTGAACAAATCTAAGTTGAATTTGAAAGATTTAATGTTTAGAGAGCACTACTCCTTTACCGCCCCTAAAACAATACCTTTCACAAAAAACTTCTGCAAAAATGGATAAATGATCAGAATTGGTGCCATGCCAATAAAAATTTGTGCGGCTTTAACGGTTCTTTGAGATATATTTTCTAAATCCTCTGGTCTAACTGTTACCTTACTAAAATCTTGCTGTACAATGACAGATTGCAGGAACGTAGCTAACGGGTAGTTTCTATGATTAGTCATAAATAGCAACCCATCAAACCAAGAATTCCAATGTCCTACTAAAGTGAACAGAGATAATGTAGCGATCGAAGCCATCGATACGGGCAAATAGATACTTAAAAGTGTACGGAAGTGACCAGCGCCATCAATAAAGGCAGCTTCTTCCATTTCCTTTGGCACAGCCCTAAAAAAATTAAGGAGCAAAATTAAATTCCAGACCGAGACGGCACCTGGGAGAATCAATACCCAAATCGTATTCATCAAATTTAGTTTTTGAATCAAAATATACATAGGCACCAGACCACCACTGAACAACATGGTGAATACAAAAATCCAAACATACACATTACGTCGCTTGAAATTACTATTTTCCTTTGACAAAGCGTAGGCTGCTAAAATAATTACGACCATACTAAACACAGTGCCTATCACCGTTCGCTGTAAAGTAACCCATATGGAGCGAACAAAATTTTCATTAGCTATTGTTTTTGCATAAGCATCAAATGTAAAATCTATCGGAATCAATCCAACAAGATTGGCGTTTGCTGCCGCTTTACCGCTAAAGGAAACAGCTAATACATGGATAAGAGGTATTAAACACAATATTGAAATTCCAATAAGCAGTGTATAGTTAAAAAAACTAAAAACTCGATAAGCCCTTGTTTTATAATACATTTTGATGTTCCCCCCACCTAGAAGATACGATAATTGGCTAGCTTGTACGATAAACGATAGGCCGAAACAATTAGAACAAAGCTAACAACGGATTTGAACAACCCTACTGCGGTTGAAAAGCTAAATTTACCATCCACAATACCTATTCGATAAACAAACGTATCAATGATATCCCCTTTATCAAATACAAGCGCATTATACAGGTTAAAAACTTGGTCAAATCCTGCATTTAAAACATTACCAAGTGCAAGTGTTCCCACAACGATTGTAATGGGGAGCAAAGCAGGAATTGTAATTGCGCGTGTTTGTTGCCATCTTCCTGCGCCATCTACCTCTGCCGCCTCATACAAAGCTGGATTAATGCTTGCTAACGAAGCTAAAAATACTATTGTGCTAAATCCGAATTCCTTCCACACATCACTGACAACAACAATGAATCTAAACCAATTTCCGTCACCTAAAAAAAAGATAGGTTTTATCCCAAATACACTTACAAGAACTTGGTTAATCAAACCGCCATTTTGTGCAAGTAGGTCGGTTAAAATACCGCCGAGAATTACCCATGATAAAAAATGTGGCATGTACACAATCGTTTGGACTACTTTCTTAAATGCCATCCTTCGTACTTCATTCAAAAGCAGTGCAAAAATAAAAGGAACAATTAAACCTGCAATCATTTTCAAAACAGCAATAATAAGCGTATTCCATATGATTTGTACATTCTCAGGAATGCTGAATAAATATTCAAAATGCTCAAATCCCACCCATTTCGATTTCATAAAACCCAAGCCCGGTTTGTAATTCTTAAAAGCGATAGCTAAACCGGCCATTGGAATATACGAAAAGATGAACGTAATAATTAATGCCGGTAACACCATGAAATCAAGTGCAATCGTCTGCTTCCATTTCGATTTTTTCTTTACACTTTCGTATTCCATAGTCGGTTGTATCTGTTGTGTTTGTTTTGTTGTTTTTGTTGGTTTTGTAAGTTCTGTGGACTTTAAATCGGTAGGAGAAGTCGAACTCTTCATGTCTTTACGCCCCTTTGTCGGTTAACATGACCCGAAAATATTCTATAGATTTATCATAACTAGTCCACTTTGTCAGATATACGATAAATTCAAAGCTTGGATAACAAAATGAAAGCATACAAATGTTTATGAGTTGTCATTTTTACATGATTGCCTTTATCAAATCAGTATTCATTTATTAGCACAACAAAAAACGCCTCTACGATTTAGTCTCGTAAAGACGTTAATGCTGTTATGGTTAAAGGATACTATCAACTATATAAGTTAATTTTCCTATTTGTCTTCTTCCTGCAACCCACTGTATGCAATGTTTTCTTTCACATCAGTACTATGATCATCCACCCATAGATGCGGATCACGACGATCAATAAATTTCTGCAAACGTTCAATGCGTCCACGCAGAGCCTGACAAACTCTATGACAACGGGCTTCATTTACAAAATGTGAATTAGAAAAAATAGTCTGCACCTCCTCTTCAATTCCGTCTAATAGAGATAGGTCTAGCCAATCGAAGGAGGTTACTAGCTTGATTTGTTCGTTGTGGTCAGACTTGAATGGTTTACATGTCAGCTTAGCATTTGCACGAATCAGACTAAGTGAACTAGCAAACCAAAGAGACGAACCGCTATCATAAATTGGTGCTGGACCCAACCACTCCAAGGTCTCTGCATTGCGAATTACGCCAAAATTGTTCTGATGCCGATCTTCATTTGCAATCAGATAATCCACCACGATCATTTGATCAAGCGCCTCCACTATGCCAGCGATACCCAGCGCTTCACAGCAATTCACATAATGCTGATACACAGATATATGATTCCGCTTTTTGCTAGTTTGCATTATGTACCACGCAGTGACGAGTTCTGTCTTTGGAGTTATTAAATTCTCACACACGCTATAGGGGGAACCTTCCTGTTCTATCAACGTGTAGGGAACATGAGGAATCCCCAGGCGCTCCATAATCTTGGTGGCAATGACTTCATTGTATGGCTCCTGTCTAGTCTCTCCGCTTCCTGCTTTTAACAAGTAACGCTTCCCATCTATAATCGTCCATTTCTTTTTTAACCAGCCATCGGTTGTATTATCTGGTGACACCAGATTCGTCGGATCAGATGAACCTTGCCCAATCAATATATTCCCTACATCCTCCGAAAAAGGATTGTGAAAAAAGTTAATATCATTCCATTCCAAATGTGATGCAGATGGGGAAATCCAATATTGATCGGTCAAACTAAGCCCGTAGCTTCTATCTAGCAATTTCTGTGTTGTGGGCACGTTCAATTCAAGCAATGCTTCCTTAATTCCGTCACGAGTGATGGGAATCGCTCGTTCCCTCCACCATTCATTTAATGCTGCGCGGTCTATGTTCCTGTCTTTAACACGTATCCCCACTGGTACATGTTGTGGTGCATAAATCTGTCTTATCGCTGAAATGGAATTAGTCGCATCATCGAGCTCAATCTCGGCCACGGGTTCACTTTTGTGCATGAGTGTATAAAATTTATTCCAGGATTCAGCCATCCTTATTTCCTCCACTTCTGATTATCTAATTTTATATTTTACATTTTATATTTTATTCAATCTATAAATTGTGTTTCAAACTATATACCCAAGGGATGTAAAGCCAGAAACAAAAAAAGCCCACTAGAGAAATTCTCTAATGGACCATTAACTACATTTCTGCTTTCTTCATCCTCTGGGCGAGAGTGGTTACTTCTTTTTGATTAACTGTAAAAAACTTGTTCCATATTCCGGTGCTTCAATACCTACATATTCCGCCATCGTCGCTGCGATATCAGCCATCGTAGCCCGTTCTCCTATAAATACAGGTAGAGTTTGCTTACCTATTATTAAAATCGGCGTCTGTTCACGGGTATGGTTAGAGTGACCGATGGTGGGATCATTGCCGTGATCGGCTGTAATAATGAGCAGATCCTCATCTCCAAGCTCCTTAATAAAGGTTTCTAGGAAGCGATCCGATTCTTCGAGCACCTCCTTATACCAGAGGGAATCCTCCTTATGCCCAGCAAGATCAGTTTCCTGCACGTTAACTAAGAACACAGCATTATGTTCAGCTTCATGATACTTTTGTTCAAACGTGGCCAAAACTTCCTTCGTTTCTACTACAGGATCACTGAATCCATCAGCTTGAATAACATCCGCCGTTTTTCCGATACGATACACTGGAATTCCACTTTTCTCGGCCATGTAAGCAAATTGCTTCTCAAACTCCACCCCGTAGCCAAGATGCACGACTTGGTAGCCTTCACCATACACATTAGCCTTGGGTGCGTCCACCCCCCATTGTCCTGGATTTTTTTCATGTACCACCGATAAAATGACATTGATATCTGTCTTTTTATTGCCAAACACAATCACCCTACTCGTGTCTACATTGGCACGGATGACTTTTCCAATCTTCACAACTTCATCAAAAGATAGCAGGTTCAAATCCCCTACCACATTGATAATATTCCCTAGCTGTGACTCCAGATTATCCCCCACAACAACAGCACTTTCCACAAGTAAAACTGTTGCGCCAGCAATGGGGGTTTCCACTCGATATCCCGCCGCTTCAAGTGCAGACTTTAGCACCGCACCGATCTCTGACATTAGTCGTGTTGCTGGCATCCCGGGTTTGCTCCCCATCAACTCCTGATGGCCCATAAAGGTATCCGCTCCATAATGAGCCAGATTACTGCGACCGTATGCTCCAAGCGGCTCTCCGATATCATCCACTAGCTTACCAAGACCTAAGTTATACAGGACTGGAATATTTAACGGCACTGTTTCTCGAATATGTCTATACGTATGGGCGTCAACATCTTCTGGCTTAAGCTTATGGCAATCTGCCATAGCTCCAATACCAAATCCATCAAGCACAAACAAGGTGAGTTTTCCCACGTTAAATCCCTCTTTTCTGGAAATGAACCAATTCGGGTTTGAGGCTATTTACCCCTCTTATATAAGCGACATGGGCTCTGGTTACAAATATTTGCGTACGGAAGGCATAAATCACGGTATCACCGACCTTCATTGACTTCTCGTGATCCAGACAACCGTAGTAATCAATATTTTCCGCAGAAACTTGACTTATCTTTGCCCTTTGAGAAGTAACCTCTTCCGATGTTGCACCGTATAAGGCCTGTTGCATATGAGAGCGAGCATAAAAACCTCCAGCAATCGTATAGGCGTACTCATCGTCCATATGCGAAATCTCCGAAACATAGACGATACTTGGAATTTCAGCAAGTTTATCGTTGTAAGCATGAAGCGGTGTTGTCCCTGTCAGCGCATGACCCGGCTCACCATGTGTGACGCCATATTGTTTCAACAGTGGAATAGTATAACAGCTTGTTGCACTCGGAGCATTTACCTGCTTTACCTCAATGCCATACGATGCTAAGGTTTCTACTGAAGTCAGTAGTGTCTGCAAATTTGATGTGAAAGCAAAGTCCGTATTTTCCGCATTAATCTGTAGCACAGGAAAACTCGTAACCCCCACGATTCGTATTCCACGTAGTTTCAACATTTCAGGTAGCAATGAATTCAGCTCATGCAGTAGAAATCCACCGAATTGTCCCGGAAAAATAGCATCACCTGGTCGTATGACTCTCAGTATGACATCCTGCACATACCCAAGTGCCAAGGCGGCATCTGACAATTGCACAGCTCGTTCCAGAGAAAATAGGGTTACCACCTCTGGTTTCATTTGGCTTAAAACATCACGCCACTGGCTTTTGCCGGGCTGTACGATATGCCCGATATTGCCAATACTACATCCAGCCTTGGACAGCGCGTAAGCTTCATCTATATCAACAGCTACTGCTTGCTTTATCCCGTTTTCTTCAATCAGCCTTCCGGCAAAACCTCCACGCCCAATCTGTTTGGTCATGTAATAGAGCTTCATATCATGCTCAACCGCTGTCTTTGACAGAACTTGGGCATTATGGGTAAGCCCGTCCGCATCAATCACGTACGTATTAGGGGGGATCTCCCCTCTCTGGTGAAGGTGCATCGCTGCTGTGATCAATCCCTCATTCCGTTTTAAAGTCATATCTATAAACATTTGTTTTACCCCCTAAATTCCTGCAGCACATTTTCTAAAATGCGGATAACCGTATCTGCCGAGGCTTTCATTGGGTTAATACGAAGACCATACTCCTTAAGCCTTGGTTGACTTTCCAGAAAACTCCCCGATACCCTATAAATCATCGGTATCAGCTCAAAGCGAGACTCTGCCCCTACTGGATAAGTAGCCGCACCATAGTGGGAAGCACGTTCAATAATTAATGATGCAAGTGGCTGTTCCAGCTCTACAATCACGTTTTTGGATTGCGAATTGGTGATATATACTTCCTTGATCCCTGCAACTTCTCCGCTTGCTAGACGATGACACAACTTTTCTACCTGTTCGTTTTGAATCGCCAGCATAACCGGAGCAAACACCATACTGCGCAGCAACTCATGTGCTTCATACCCTTGCACTTGGCCACCACCCGAATAGTTGCTAGCTTGTAGCTTCTGGATTCCATCCTTTTTACCGATAATGGCACCAATCCCTTGCGGACCCATTAGCTTAAAACCTGAAAATGTAGAATAATCTGCTCCATATTCTGAACCGATCCCCTGCATTTTCATCGCACAGTAGTTATCATCTACCACAATTGGCAGATCAGGTCGATTGGTTTTAACAAACTCAATCAGTTCTTGGAGCTCATACGTATCCGTCGGCTGCTGTCTTGCATGCTGGATATAAAATACTTTGGAAGTCTGATCTTTCTCTAGCAAATCCGCCACAGCATTCATGTCGTTGAAATCCGTAGCAGACTGGCGAAGTCCCATCAAACGGAAAGTTTCCTTTGTCGTGGTGTACATTGGTGCGGTATGAACGATAACAGAGTCACCTGGTTCCACCAACACACTTAAAATCCCTCTAATTGCTCCGGTACCACTTCCTCGTACCAGTGCACACTGTTCTCCACCAAATGTTCGAGCAAGTACTTTTTCAACTCTAGCGGTAGTTAGCGGTCTGTTGTACTGTGGATGCAGTCCCACATCTCCAATTTGGAAAAAATCATTATTTGTAAACTCCTTAGTGATTTCATCAATCAATTTAAACTGCAACTGTTGGGCCTGCTCCATCGTGCGGTTTTTCAATACGGATTGTTCATATCTCATGCTGAAGTGTCACCCGCCTCCCTAATGCTGAATGCCTGCTGTGGATTGGTCACCAACAGCTTATTGATTACTTCATCTGTTATTCCCCTATCTTGTAATGAAGGTACAAACGATCTTAATACTACATCATAGCCCTGTCCTCCACGTGCACGAAGATGCGATTTCCGAGTCAAATCGGTTGACAACAGCAGTTGGTTTTCAAATCCATGATCTATAAACTTCACTAAGGATTCCAAGCGAGCCTTGTCACTACGATAGTTTTCCTTCCCAATTGTGTCCATCGCAACATAGGCACCTGCTTTCAGCACCTCCAGTACCACATCATCTTGCTCATTAAGATCCTGGTGCCCGATAATAATCTGATCCAAGGGTATTCCTTCTCTTGTAAATAACTCAATCTGCTCCAGCGCACAGGTTCCAAGCGTTGTATGCGTGGATAGCGGAAGACCAGTCGCTATCGCTGCTACGATCGCTCCGTGAAACAATTCTATTTCTATCGGCTTAAACTCGTTCAGACTACTTCCAATCTCACCAATCACACCAGGCTTGATTCCTGTATCATCAATCCCATATTGTATTTCCCGAATCATCCAGTCAGCGAACTGATCCCGATTCCATTGCAACTTCTCCTCAGGAATAAAAGGATCTTTATAACATCCAGTGCTTGCAATAATATGAATGTTTGCAGCCTTACTAATCACAGCAAGCTTACTTACGTCCCGTCCCATTCCATCATTAGTAACCTCAATAATGGCACGTCCTCCGTAACCATAAAAACTTTTCAAATCATCCAGTACAAGTTTCGTATCCTGCAAGCACGTATCCTCATTTTTTTTAATCCGGCTCAAATCCACATAAAGATGCTCATGACAGGCGCAAACGCCAAGTTCCTCTGGTTTTATTTCACCAAGTACGGTCTGAATATACATTTTCCACTCTCCCCTCTCTTCTTACAGCGGCGGTGTATACAGTCCTAGCAGAACTAATATGTTCCCTATAATACCGACAGCAATTGCTCCCACAGGACCTACTGCCATTCTGACGATCGGACGTCCTGCTACTTCATTCAACAAGTAGAAACCTGCAATTCCAAAATATCCAAGTCCCGGTACAATGGCGTTAGCCGCATTGGCCCCACCAATCAAAAGTGCAATCTCAAGCACTCTGGTCATTGCATTTCGGATGCTTTCTCCAGAAGAACGAATTCCTGGATAACGGTCCAAAAATTTAGCCATTTTCGACAACAGCTGAATTTCCAAGAAAATAACGACCGCACCAAGCAGTGCTGCAATAAGCGGATTCGGTGAAAATATCCCTACTCCGAATACAAATGTAAATCCAACCGGACCAAAAACACCGGTAGCAATTGCCGTACTAGCAATAAGAGGTACAAATCCAATCGCTTTGGCTAAGGCAGCAATCCCACCCTCTGTAATTTTTCCATCTGCCAGTAAGCTTAACGAAATTGGATCGCCAGCAATCAGCAGGAGATTAGTGGCAGCTGCGGCCAAACCGCCGCTGATCATAATGATCCACGAAAACTTTTTAATTCGTGTCACACGATCCGTGAACATCGAAGCCAACGTTGAAAGACTCTGATCGTCCGATTTTTCCTTCATCGCAAATACAATTAAAAATACCATGCCCACAATCAACGCAATACCTTCCGGACTCAAAACAACTGGCGTGCCGTCAATTTGAATAAGCTGTTTAGTGTTACTAAAGACAGCAATTTGTCTAACTAATGCCGCTGCTAGAAAAGCGATAATACCTTTCTTCACCGAAAATTGAAGCGCAATGGCGAGAGCAGGAAACACCATAAAGGAAACAACGACAGGCTCACCTATTTTGTTAAAACCATCAATAAAGTTGAGCGGAAGCATTTCAAATGCTTTAACCACCGCTTGAAGCCCAAAATAAATGCCAGCACCATATAAGCCACCAAGCACACCAGCAATAGCTGTACTCAATTTCCCACGATTAAAAACTAACCCGATGATATCCGTTCCCAGTAAAATACTGTGAATAAGCAAAATACTAGCTGAAATCGAAATAGGCAAACCGTATCCGATCACGAGCCCAAAGCTCATGGCAAAAGCGGTCACACCTAACTCCTTTCGACTCATTCTTCCTTCCAGGTTTTCAGGGACAATAGGTCTAAGACCATCATTAAATACAGCAATTCCTAGATTGGCCATAATAGCAGTTACAGTTCCTAACGCGATGATTAACAAAGCTTCCAACATAAAGTGCCCCCCTTAATATTGATGTAATGTCTACCGGTATTGATGTTATGCCTATCGGTATTGAAGGAATGCTCACTTGGTAAGCGCTCTCATAATAAGCTCAACAGCTTTGTCTTTATGGTCGCCAGTAAATCCAAATGCTTTTGCACCTTGAGTGACAGCCTGATCTACTTTCTCTTGTGTTGGCGGCTGACCAGGCATGGAAATCGTTGCACAATTTGGCTTGCCAACAAGAGCAATCGCCATAGCTAAAGCACCGCCTCCCCCTGTATAACAAGCGCCCAAATAATAATCAGCTTGTCCCGATTTAAGTGCCATTGCAGCTTCCAAATCATTTTTTACGGTTACCTCCACAGCATCCCCGCCGTATTGTTTAACCAATGCCTCAATTTCTTTTTTCTCCACTTGCCCACCAATTACAATTTTCATATGTGCTCTCCTCTTTTCCGAAAGTTTTTTAATGATGCGAAGCATTAACAAAATGCATGATCAGATATTGTCGTTCTTCATTAGGAAACATATTGCTCATCTGGGACTCGATCCATTTCACGTTTTCAACAGCTTGAGAGAAATGTGGCGATCGTCTGATTTCTTCCATAATATCTTCAGGTGGAGCAATCAGTTCTTCTTCTCGCTCTATCCGTGTGACAGCCATAGCGAGATGAGTAATTAACTTAGTGTATTGCTTTTCATTATCTGCATTTATAAATTTTGAAATTGTTGCCTCACACAGCTTCATAGCGCTTAATGTGATGGTATTAGTAGTAAACAAAATATCAAGTCTTTCTCTTAAAGCACTCACTTTTCTTCACGCTCCTCTTGATATTTTCCCCTGTATAAACACCTAGCAGAGGAATTGATCCTTGTTCTCATCTTTTCAATATACAATATTCTGTATTTTGTATTGAACTAATCATATCATCGTGTTACATTAAGTTCAATAGTTTATAAGCAAAATTATTTCTCCAGGAGGAAACAATGTTTAATATTATTAGAGTGCACGATGAGGAACAATTTAATGAAACAGGGGCCGCTATTATTGCCAGCCTGCTCCAAACAAACCCCAAAGCGGTTTTAGGTTTAGCTACAGGGAGCACGCCGATTGGAGTATACAATAAACTTATAGAATTATATCAAAAGGGAATGCTATCATTCCGCAACGTAACGACCTACAACCTTGATGAATACGTCGGCCTCCCAAAAGATCATGATCAGAGCTATTCACAGTTTATGAAAAAACATCTATTTGAGCATATAGATATTGATCCAGCTAACACTTTTATTCCCGATGGAAACTCGGGAGACGCCGATGAAGCCGCTGCCCACTACAATTCATTACTTGAAAAGTCACCATTTTTTGATCTGCAATTACTGGGTATTGGTCACAATGGACATATTGGATTCAATGAACCAGGTAATGAACTGATTGGAAATACGCATGTCGTTTCCCTTCATGAATCAACACGTGTAGCTAATGCACGCTTCTTTGCATCGTTAGAAGATGTTCCAACTCAGGCGATTACGATGGGGATTGGAGCTATATTACATGCCAAACAGATATTACTTCTTGCTAAAGGAAAGGAAAAATTGGACGCACTACAAAGGGCTATTTCTGGTCCCATCACCACTCAATGTCCAGCATCATTTCTACAGGTTCATCCCCGTGTCCTTATATTAACGGATGCCGATGCAGGCGCATTTTAGCAACTAGAATCTCAAAATATCAAAAATCAAGCCATTGCATATCGCGGTGGCTTTTTAAGCACCATCTTTATAAAGCGCTTACAATAGCGAATAGCAAGAAATTGATCTTGCTTATTCAGAAGTGTTCATTTGCATCAATATTTGGGTATGCATTTGCCAGATTCCACATCCTGCTGGGTTTTTACAATTTCAGCAGTTGAAATCAGATTAAACAAATACTCAATCTTCTTATTATTTTTGCGTATTACGCATACTGCCTGGCTCATCTCGTGGTCCATCTCTAAAGCTTCTGGCGACGTCAAGCCTGATAAATACAAAGAACTACTGTCGATTTCATCCATATTCCATACCATAGCATCAATTAACTTTGCTTTTAAATGTTTCAGCAAATGCATATAGTTCAAATTGACATACTCCACATTTCGTTCTTTCACTTCCAATTGAGTTAAAACTTGTTGGTCAATAGAATAACTATCAACGCCGATCTTCATTCCATCTTCAATTTCGCTCTTTTCCTCGGCAAAAATAAGTGCATGACGAGAAACATACGAATTGGGGCCAAAATCTTTCACAATCATCAAATCATCATTTTTTGCCACAGCTTCATTCGCTGAAAACTTGGATACAAGCGCAAAATCGTATCTGCCCTCCAACACATTATTTATTCGGATAGTTGCTCCTCTCATAAATGCGGAATGAAGAGACAGACCCAACTTTTCAAATACTTCATGCAGCGCAGTAGCAAGTCCTTCGTATTTACGGGAGTAAGGCAAAGGCATAACGCCTACAATATTATTTAAACCGCAGCATTGAAGCAGTAAATTTACATTTTTGCTTCTAAGGAATGTTCCCAAGTGTCCTCTGGACTCTAAAGAAATGCAGTGAGTCTCTTCTAATTTTCTCAACACACTTTGTACAGTGCCACGTCCTACGTTATACTTTTGCGATAAATCATCAATTTTAGGAATTCTTGAATCTAATTCAACAAACAGAAGCTCTTCAGCAACCTTTTGAATTACTATACTGCTTTTCGAGTTTAGCCCTTCAAACAACAATAACTCCTCCTTTCAATATACAATTTTCTGTATTTTAGATAAATGGATCATAACATCTTCAAATTGTAATTTCAACAAATATTTTTGGAAAAAACTGACGTAGTCCCCTCCATTCTATTGATACTATCTCATTGGTTTTAAAATCATGGTATTTCTATAAAAATAAAAATAATTTCATCGTAATTTACTTCGTCCACCTTTAATCATCTATGTAAGAAGGCTCTTTATTTATATAAGCTTATAGGAGTGAAAACTTTTGTAACCGCAAAAAAATTATTAAAGGAGATTATTTCGTGAACTTAAACACTGCTCTTAGAAAAGTTTACTGTCCAAATGTGCCGTCTTCCAATCATCTCCCGTGGGCCGGGCTACTAGCTTTAGCCATGGCGGGGTTCATCTGCATTCTAACGGAAGGCCTACCTGCTGGATTACTGCCGCAAATTGCACAGGATCTTGGGGTTAGAGAAGCTCTTGCAGGACAATTGGTCACTCTCTATGCGATTGGATCTCTTCTAGCCGCCATTCCTTTGACCACGGCTACACGTGGGTGGAGACGTCGGCCGCTTCTGCTGTTGTGCATCATCGGCTTTCTTGTATTTAACACCATTACTGCGTTATCTTCCTTTTATGTATTGACACTTGTTGCGCGTTTCTTCGCTGGTGTATCTGCGGGTGTTCTCTGGGGGATGACAGCCGGTTATGCACGGCGGATGGTACCTGATTCGCTGAAAGGAAAAGCGATGGCCGTGGCCATGGTCGGTACCCCGCTAGCATTGGCACTAGGCGTTCCGCTTGGTACCTTTTTGGGAACATATACAGGGTGGCGTCTTATTTTCGGAGCTGTATCTTTACTGACTGCAGCCCTTATTGGCTGGGTACTCTGGAAAGTGCCCGATTACGCAGGTGAACCTTCAGGTAACCAACTTCCTTTTCACAAGGTTTTCTTAATTCCTGGCATACGGACGATTTTGTTCGTCGTTTTAACTTGGGTACTAGCTCATAATATTTTGTACACTTATATTTCCCCATATCTTGCGGAAACTGAGTTGGCTCACCGAGTGGATTTGGTTCTCCTTATTTTCGGAATTACATCAGTAGTCGGGATTTGGGTCATAGGCATACTGATTGACCGTTTTCTAAGAATACTCGTTTTAATCAGTATTGCAGGATTTTCTTTGGCTTCTACAGCGCTAGGAATCGGAATGAATCAACCTGTAATCATCATGCTTGGCGTTGCAGTGTGGGGGCTAACGTTTGGTGGAGCCGCCACTTTACTGCAAACAGCAATTGCACAAGCTGGGGGAAAAAGCGCAGATATAGCCCAATCGATGCTGGTTACTGCGTGGAATGTGGCAATCGGCGGAGGAGGTATTATCGGCGGGTTCCTTCTCGAGTTGCTTGGAGCTAAATTCCTTCCGTGGTCATTAATATTCCTACTAATCCCCTCTTTGCATGCAGCTTTGAAAGCTAAAAAGCATGGCTTTCCTTCCTAAAGGAATACAGGAGTATATGTAACATAAGCAAAAAAAGAATCTGCTATATGACGCGGATTCTTTTTTTTTGAATTAGGGTGTGTACGGTCTAAAGAAGTATATTTTATACGAGTAAATCCGCTTCTCCAATGAGATTTTTATAAGCAATCGGTGAAGACATTACGATCATAGTCGTATAGGTTCCGTATTGATCACATCGGTTTTCAAACTCCTCCAGCTCCTGGGTTGTATTCGTGAGGACCTTCAATACATAATTATGTTCTCCGCTTATCCGGTAACACTCCATAACCTCTGGTGAAGAATGACAAAAGTCAAGAAAAGGATAGCAATTACGGGTCCGAACAAGCATATAAGCTGTGCATTGCTTACCGAATTTTTGCCAAGAAATGACGGTTCGGTATTCCTCAATAATCCCCTTTTCTTCCATGCGTTTTACACGTTCAGTTACGGCTGGCTGTGACAGTCCCACCAGCTTTCCTAAATCCGTCATTGATAATCTCGCCTGGTTCTGCAAATGAAGCAGAATATTTTTATCGATTTCGTCCAAGAAAATTGCCTCCCTTTAATTTAAAAGTTATTTCCTTTAAATACCTTTATAATCATCAAAAATTTCTTTTTCTAACTTGTTTGTTTTATGTAAGGTAACAGAAATTATTTATATAATAAACACACTTGCTATAAATAATCAAGGAAATTACAACAGGAGAGGATGAGAAGCATGAAAACAGTAGATCTGGAATTGCTGTATAAAAGCGTCAATGAGGTAATTGACCATACACTTGAGGAAAAAAGAATTGTGGGTACCGTCGTCCAAATTGCATTAGGCGGAAACCTTGTTTACAACAGGCCTGCTGGCTGGGCCGACCGCGAGCAAAAACGGCCGATGCAGGAAAATACTTTGTTTAGATATGCATCAGTAACCAAGCCGATTGTTTCAACGGCGGCCTTAGTATTAATTTCACAAGGGAGATTGCAGTTAAACGATCCAGTGGAGAAATGGTTGCCCGTCTTTCGACCCAAATTGCCAAACGGACAATATGCCCGCATGACCATACATCATCTGATGACACACACCGCTGGTCTAACCTACCGTTTCTTCCAGGAAGAAACGGGAACTTATGAGCTTGCCGGAGTATCGGACGGCATGGATCTGACGGAAATTACACTTGAAGAGAATCTGCAAAGACTCGCTTCTGTTCCGCTTCTATATGAGCCGGGGAAGATGTGGAGGTATTCCATAGCCACAGACGTGCTCGGAGCGGTAATTGAAAAGGTGACTGGAATGCCACTACCTGAAGCTATACAAAAGCTTGTAACTCATCCGCTTTCCATGATGGACACGGATTTCAAGGCCGTGGATATTGAAAGATTGACCACTGCTTACGCAGACAACGCTGGAGAACCTCGGCGATTGCATGATTTTGATACGGTTCCTTTTGTGGAGGGGACAGCAGGATTCCTCCTTTCACCCAATAGGTTTACCGATAAAAAAGCTTATCCTTCCGGGGGAGCTGGTATGATTGGCAGCGCAGGGGACTTTCTTAAACTGTTGGAAGTTTTGCGAAAAGGAGGAGATCCGATTCTGCCAAGTGCTCTTGTCACACAAATGACAAGCAATCAAATTGGAGACCTTGTCATGCCCTATTGGCCGGGAAGAGGCTTTGGACTTGGATTCACGCTGCTTAAAGATCCAGCGGATGCCAATACACCAGAATCGCCGGGAACATGGCGGATGGGCGGCACCTATGGTCACTCCTGGTTTGTTGATCCGAGCGAGGAGCTTAGTGTTGTAGCGTTCACCAATACCGCGCTTGAAGGAATGTCAGGCAGGTTTACCACGGAGTTGTGCGAATCTGTCTACAAGGGTATTCGAGGGTTAAGTAAAGGAAAAAGTAAATAGAATATTTCTAAACGGGCGTACTCTTGCAAGAGTAACGTCCGTTTTTTATTTTATAGCTGTCTGATTGGTTAAAATGGTCGGCAATTGAGTTAAGTAATGTGAGGATGAAAGCGGTCTTCAGTTTCAACAATCAATAGGGTAGTAATAATAAAAAACGCTTAATGCTCTGATCAGGATCAGAGACATCAAGCATTGAGGCAGTAAACCATAAGATGATACTTAGTAATACCTACTTGCTGAAAAATGGGTAGACCATCATCTTAGATTAAATGCAATTCTTAAAATTGTATTATTGATTTATTAACTACACTACATTCAATTATAGGAATATTAAATTTGAATTTTTCATGAGTGGCTGACGTAATTTCATCAAATAAATATACATCAGGATTACTTACAATTGCCCTCGCAAAGCATATTCTTTGTATTTGCCCCCCTGAGAAGTTTAAACCCTCTTCATTAAACACAGTATCGTATTGATTGGTAAACTTATTATTAATTCAAAATATATAGTTTTCTTGTGTTATATAACTCACTCTATTTCTTAGTTGTTCTTCACTATAGCATTTTAATTCTATACCATTAATTAATATTTCCCCAGTATAATCGTCAATTAATTTTGATAATATATTTAATAAAGATGTTTTTCCAGAACCACTTTCACCTTTTATAATATATATATTATTTTTATAGAAATTGATATTCATATCTTTAAAAATCTCAACATTGCTTTGTGTAGTGTGATTTAAATTTTTAATTTCTATTTTTTCAATCTTGTTATATATTTCTGGTCTATTAACTTCCTACAACTTTATACTTCCATGTTCTAAAATTTCAATTACTCTACGCAGGGAAACAGAGAGCTGCTGTATTTTAGAGTTAAGACTTGATAATAGTAACAGTACACCTTTAAACTTATCCGAGTATTCATTGAAAGCAGTCATCATACCTAAACTTAGTCTACCATTAAATATCAAATATATTGCTAAAATTATATTTAAATTATTTATTACAAATGTTACTGAACTAATGATCACTTGAGTTATTAGTTGAACATTAAACTTCTCTATATTTTTATTATTAATATCCTTGACATTCTTTTTAAAAGTTTCATTCCATTTGGTTTCAACCTTAAAAAGTTTTATTGATTTCAATCCTGATATGGATTCATATAAAAATGATATAAAAGAATCATGCATTTTCATATACTCAATCTCTTTAGATTTAATCATTTTACCCGAATAAATGTATATTATGAATATAATAGGAAATGTAACTATGGTTACAAGCGTTAGTAGCGGACTTATGTATACCATAAATATTAAGGAAATTAGCATACTTAATGTCTGAACTACAACATTCATATTATCAAAAAGAATTGATGAATCACTTTCAATATTATTGATTAGTCTCCCTTTATCAATTTTATTAAACCTAGAATAAGGCATCTTCAAAATCGAATTAAACAAATCCTCTTTAATATTAAGTTCTACAGAATAGCTAAGTTTTAATAATCAATTTTTGATTTTTATAATCTAGCATAGTTGAAACTATAAAACATTATAACATATACAATAAATTCATTTTTATTGTATAAAATGATTGACTTACTATAGCATTAATAATGTTTCCAAAGAATAAAGGGAAAGCCAATGATAATAAATTTGATATTATCATTATAAATATACTAGCAGTATTGAACTTTTTCGTATATGCAGCTTTTTTAAAGTATTTAAAAATAGCACAAAATCTTTTTTATATTTTTTCATTGTGCTGCTTCCCTTCATCTTACATTTGTTTTAGCTTAAATTCATTATCCTATCTATTCTTAACAGATTGTTCTAGTTTACCTTGAGACTCAGTCTTTACTACTGCTAATGCCTCATCAAGACTCTTATGTCCTTTTATCACTAGCTCTAATTCTCTACCTAAGATCGTAGCAAAATCATTAAAAAATGAATCCGGCAGCTTTTCCCAATCACTACTTCGTTTTAGTAGCTTTGCTTTCAACTTATAAAATGGCTCTAAGCTTACTCCTTCATATTCCTTCATAAACCCAGATCGACTTAATAACAGTTGCTGACTTAACAATAGTTCATTAGATTTGGAGCTAGCACGAGCGTAATCTTCACCACACACATACTTAATAAATTCCCATGCTGCATCTTGATTAACGGATGTTGCGTGAATGGCGAATACATCGTCTGGAGTCACATAAGTGGAATCAGGATCAAGGGGATCGACTGGTCCAGCAACTATGCCCATCTCAAAGGGCATATCTTCCTTTAAATCTTGCTTAAAATGATCTAAAAGTGCTAGTGACGTTACGGATCCAATGTGCATAGCAGAACGTCCCATTAGAAATGGTTGGCTATCATAAAACTCATCTCTTGTTCCACTTGTAAATAATGTATCCATAGAATTAAAAATGGCACCAGATTGTTCTGCTTGTATTGCGGTCTGAATTACTTTCTTCCACGCAGTTGTATCTATAGTCATCTGCATCTTGTCTGTATTGACGATAGATAATCCTTCAGTTTGGCTCATCTTATCTATTAATGTAATTAACTCCATCGGAGCTTCATATATATTTCCATCGGTATATCCATAAATTCTTGACTGCTTATCCCCGCCAGTAGGAAAATGACGGGCAAGATCAATGATATCGTACCAGCTCATTCCATCAGTCGGCAATGTTACACCATATTTCTTAAACAGATCCTTGTTATATAATATTGCCTTGCTTGAGAATGACGGAGTCAGTCCATACAATCCACCACCGCCTAGTTCACGCAATTGCTCAACTAAACCAGGAACGAACCCCTCCAAACTATATTCATCTCTAACACTTAGCGAACCAAGTTCTGTCAAACTACCATCGTTTAGTTGATTTTTAAACTGATCTGTATTCAGAATTAAAATATCTGGTTGTTCTTCAGAGATAAACTGTGCGTACACTTCTTCCTTCGTCTTATCCCCCATATCCTTGTAAATATCTGCATCACTAATTACTTCAAACTGAATATGATTATTGAGTGTAGTAAACCAATCTCCATATTGCTTGTAAAATAATTCAGAATCATAATAGATGACCTTAAGCGTAATCATATCCTGATTCTTCTCTGGTCCAATCGGAACCTTTGATTTATCTGTACAACCTACTATTAGCAAGCAACTAACAATAAGCATCGTAATTATACGTAACCATTTTCTATACATCATTGACTCCGATCTCTGCTCAACTTGCAGCATAGTCATTTAAAGGGAATTGTCTTAAAATCATCCCAATGAATTGTCATACCATTGTCTGTCTTCATTTCACCATTTTCTCCATTCATTTTCTTAGATAGGATTGCTTCATCAAGAGCAACTTGTAAGTCTCGTTGAATACTCTGTAGCGCCTCATCAATGGTTTTTAGAGACTTCTCTACTAGAGCCCATTCACGATACGTAATCTCCTCATATTTTAATGGGAAATCATCCGCAAGAATCTTCTTTGGATCATCAAAGTAACCACCCTGTTGTACAGAATTTAAGTGATAAAATCCTTCTAGGTTAATACCATAAAAATTACTTGTTTGACCCATTCGTGAAGGTATCCCGTTATCAGGTCTTCTTGCCAATTCACCTGCAACCTCATCACCCTGCATAAATTTCAATAATTCCCATGCAGCATCTACATTCGATGATTTGGCACGAATTGCATATACATAGTCATTATTCAAATTCAGATCCCTTGTTATTTCTCTGTCAGAGTGATTTACCGGACCAACAACCATACCTACTCTGAAGGACTTAACCCCTGATTTTCCCTCACCTATATTGGCAAGCTCACTATATACATAGTTAGGATCATCTATCAATATTGCTTGTCGTCCCTGCGAAAATAGTTGCTGTTCATTGAAATCTTTATCCGTGTTATGCCCTCTCTTATGGATGGAATTAGTGGCTAATGCCGCTTGAGCTTGTTGATATGCCTGCTTCCAGCCTTCTGTATCCATAGTAGCTTGTTTTATATCAAGATTTACCGCTTTTAATCCCATAGATAAACCGATCGTCAAACCTAAATTTCTTAAATGACCTTCTTGGCTTAATCCAAAAGTATCAAATCCACCATATATCCTAGATTGCTCATCTCCATCTGTAGGAAATTGCTCTGCCAAGTTAATAAGCTCTTGCCAAGTCATTCCATCGTGTGGCTGTTCAATTCTATATTTCTCAAACAAATCAATATTGTAATAGATAGCTTGTCGCTGAAAAGTAGGTGCAAAACCATATAACCTTCCACTACCTTGCTCCCTTAAGAAGTGGGTAATTGAAGGATAAATAGTATCGATATTGTAGTTATCCCGCACCACTAGCGGTTCGAGGTCTAATAAAAACCCTGCTTCTGATAATTGTTTATATTCATAAGTACTTAACTGAAGGACATCCAATTCTTCTTGTTCAATAGATTGTTGTAGAGCTTGTACATAATTAGATGCATTCCTATCAAGCTCTATACTTTTGGTTCTAACAAGATCAATCTTAATTGAATCGTTCTGGGTATGGAACATATCACCGTATTTACTGTTAAAGTATCGGTTTTCTTTGTCGTAAGTCATTACTCTTAACTGTGTAGTGTCACCTGCTGGCAAGCTTGTACACCCTACTAATCCAAATATAACTAAACCTATAAGAAGTAAGGACAGTAGATGGGACTTGGGCAAACTAATCCCCCCTTTCGAAAAATTATTCAACTTTCCCATAATGTTCTGAAGTATGATCTCATGCAAATGTGCGAACATTAAATGAATTATAATAAGACCTCACTTATCACACTTCTACTTTACAGGAAAGTCAAACCTAGATTACTTAATAGAACATGTGATGCTTTGTTAAATTTAAAACATTCCTATTCCATTGCAATAGACTCTATTTTTATCATGCATCCATTCAGGTTCATCTAAGCTAACCAATGTAGAATGGTGCTCTAACGATGCACAATAATTTGCGATTACGTCAGTAATCAAAGTCGCATTTGTGGTCATATTATAAAATACTTTTTTACCGTGAAGCTTGACCTTGCTATACTCTATCGTATCTTTCATGATATCAAACCGAAGTAGAGGTTCCCTACCGTAAAAAGTAATGTAGACCTCTTCTTTCGTTGACTCTGACAACATATCCACCGCTTTTTTGCAAGTATCTAAATTAATATCTCTATTTCCAAACGAACGGAATCCAGCTTCACCTTCATGGTAAATACAATATCTACACCTTAAATTACAACGTTCTGTCATCTCAAATGAAATATGTTCGGTTTGAATATTAGGGGCTTCCTTAGCATAAAAAACTTCACCATTATAGCTATACATTTCGTCAATCGAGGGAATCTTTAATATATTCTCAGTATTTACAGCTTCCTCTACTTCTTTTAAGCTATGTAACAATTCCTCAGAAGTCATTTCTAACTCAAACAAACGTTCAAATTCATCCGTGTTCCATAAGCATTCTATTACTCGGTAGGTATTCTCATCGAGCGTAAAATACTTTCCCAGTTCCAGAATCTAGAAAGTATTTACAATTAGAAGTTTTAAAAGGCTTACCTAATCTAGAAAATCTAAATCCCTTTTTCAAATTAATAAATAGTTCCTTAAACTTGTGAATTTCATTATGAATTCCTGCTACCTTTAATGAGTTGTTCATCTAAAATCCTCCTCTTAATATATTTATTGCTTCTTTAAATATTAAATTTATTCAAAAAATAATATTAGTAACTAAAAATAAGAAAGGAAGAACAGCATTTGAATTTGATATTTATGGGATTACATGCTTGTATCTTAATTATGAATACTCTAATTTATAATTAAGATTTCCATAGTTCTACTCCTATTGGACTCCGATCTCAGGGATAGGAACAAAATGAAAATTGCGGTTTAAAAAAATACATTTACTAAAAAGAATTGGAACCGTTTCACAAACATTTGTAAGTTAGAGTCTCTTTTATTTTTCATGGGATGGATAAGAAAACGAAAATTCAGTATTACATTATAAAAGAATTTTGTAGTGTAATTATCGTGGGGTAATTAAGGAGTATATCTAGAAGATTAGTAAATTAAATAGAATATAGATGTTAGTTATTATGCTATTCTTTATAAACTTTCTATTTTACAGGATTCAATAAAAAAACTATTTATAAAAACCAAATTTATAAAGTGAAAAAAATCACATTAATGTTCATAAATCAACCTTTAGTCTAATATTAAACTATTAATATATAAAAAAACAGTAATTTTTTATAAGATATCATCAAATTATAAGTAGAAAATTACCTTATTATTATTAACTAGGACGTGTCTAAGAAATCGTGGTATCATTTGAGAAAAACGATTGAAGCCTTAATAATGAATCAGAGATAGTATAAACTAAGGATGGACAATGGGAACAAATTAAGGAAGGATATGTTCACACCTTATCGATTTGGATATCCATCAAAAGCAATGATTCTACGATGTTGAATGCCATTATTTGAATTGCTAGTAATTGTGATGCTTGGCGTTAATCAGCACTTCGGTCCGAGCCCATGAGTAAAATAACTGCACTTTTTACTTTCGAAGATGGACTCGGAAATCTGCCTTCATTCTTCTAACAGGAGGTCAAGTTAACGACATCTCTCAAGCGGTAGAGTTACTCCAACACTTTGATATTACAGGAGGTCATATTCACTGTTACAAAGCGTAAGAGTCAGAAAACCATTAGCTATTGGGTCAGCCACAAGAAAGCATACTATACCATTCCACATAGAGAGAATAGTCTACATCCATGGAAAGTCGATGGCATTTATACAAAGAACGCCACCTAGCCGAGTCCTTTTCTAAAATTAAAATATTTCCCATCGTTAGCGACTCGCTATGACAGTTAGCAAAATTATTTTAGATGTTCGTTACACGTTGTTGCCATTTCAGACAATGAATAGGGTAGTAAAACTCAAACAAAAAAAGCCCATCAGAGAAATATCTCTAATGAACTCTTTTACTTATACCGGTGAGAGGACTCGAACCTCCACGGTTTCCCACTCGATTTTGAGTCGAGCGCGTCTGCCATTCCGCCACACCGGCTTATTAAGTTAAATGGCGCGCCCTGAGAGATTCGAACTCCCGACCTTTTGATTCGTAGTCAAACGCTCTATCCAGCTGAGCTAAGGGCGCATTTTAAATTATGGAGCGGACGACGGGAATCGAACCCGCGACCCTCGCCTTGGCAAGGCGATGCTCTACCGCTGAGCCACGTCCGCAATTTATGATGCGCGTAGAGGGACTTGAACCCCCACGTCGTTAGACGCTAGATCCTAAGTCTAGTGCGTCTGCCAATTCCGCCATACGCGCGCATTCATAAAAGTGAGCCATGAAGGACTCGAACCTTCGACACCCTGATTAAAAGTCAGGTGCTCTACCAACTGAGCTAATGGCTCTTAATAAGAGAGTCTTTTTAAAAATTTTTAATGGCGGAGCCGACGGGATTCGAACCCGCGGTCTCCTGCGTGACAGGCAGGCATGTTAGGCCTCTACACCACGGCTCCACACTAAATAATTTTTAATTGCGGGGGCAGGATTTGAACCTACGACCTTCGGGTTATGAGCCCGACGAGCTACCGAACTGCTCCACCCCGCGTCAATATTATATATGGTGGAGGCTGAGGGGCTCGAACCCCCGACCCTCTGCTTGTAAGGCAGATGCTCTCCCAGCTGAGCTAAGCCTCCATATATAAATGACCCGTAGGGGAATCGAACCCCTGTTACCTCCGTGAAAGGGAGGTGTCTTAACCGCTTGACCAACGGGCCTTAAATGGCTCCCCGAACAGGACTCGAACCTGTGACAACTCGATTAACAGTCGAGTGCTCTACCAACTGAGCTATCAGGGAATAGATTCCATGAGATTGGTTTAGAATCTCATGGCTTGTCTGCTTGGCAGCGTCCTACTCTCCCAGGACCC
>NZ_JBCMOR010000009.1:0-189043 GCF_050461185.1 Paenibacillus turicensis | reverse complement strand
ATTGCTCCGTCTTTCTTGACTTCCTCATGCGAGAAAATCACCTATCCGGTATTAGCTACCGTTTCCGGTAGTTATCCCAGTCTTACAGGCAGGTTGCCTACGTGTTACTCACCCGTCCGCCGCTAACCTCAGAGAAGCAAGCTTCTCATCAAGTCCGCTCGACTTGCATGTATTAGGCACGCCGCCAGCGTTCGTCCTGAGCCAGGATCAAACTCTCCAATAAAGTTATTGAAAAGAGCGATAAGCTCATTTTGAATCTGACGATTCTAATTCATTGATTGCATTTCATTTGTTCAGTTTTCAAGGAACTTTTTTGTCGAACATTTATATATACTATCACTTTCCCATTTCAAAGTCAAACACTTTTTTTAATTCTTTAAAAGCGACTGACATTTTCCTGCTTAAAGCGACATCAAATAATATATCATAATTTGTTTTGTTACGCAACTATTTTTATACAATAAAAAAGACCATTGAAATATCTCCAATGATCTTTTAATCTTTTGCTTTAAAACGATAACAACTCTACTACTACTTTTTATCTTTTTGTCCCTTTTTTGCCTCTTCATCCTTAACTGCCTTATCAAGTGCTGCTTGTGCTTCTATTTGTATCGTATTTAGTGCTTCATCTATAGTTTTCTTATTTTCTTCAAGAAGCTTAACTTCACGTTCTAGAATCGGACTGTACTCTCTATAGAAATCTAATGGCATGGCATCTCGTATATTTTCATCTAAATTTATTTTAGGTTGAAGCTTATATAACGGCTCTAATGAAATTCCATTGTAATCTTTAGTAAAACCTTGGCGTGTGGACAATCCATCACTAACTGTTTTTGATCTTACTTTTGCAAATTCCTCACCGTTTACAAATTTAATAAAATCCCATGCTGCATCCATGTTTGGAGAGCCTGCACGAATAGCAAATAATTCATTTAAACGTGCCCCCCTAGTTTTTGTAGGATCTGCCGGATCAACTGGACCCGCCGCGATGCCAATTTCAAACTTCTTATAATCCTTCATGTGTTCTGATGCATCTTTAATGTTGCTTAGCATATAGGTACTTTCTACCGTCATCGCTGCACGTCCCATTAAAAAGGGTTGGCTCGCATAATAATCTTCCATATTTCCACCTTGGAAGCCTTCACCTTCCCTAACATAGATCGCTTTACTTGAAATTGCATCTAATGCCTGCTTGTAAACATTTTTCCACGAATCTGTATTAATTGTAATTTGTTTTGTCTTGTCATTATAGAAATTAAGTCCTTGGGATCTAGCTATTGTAGATGCTAAATCACTTATGCTTGTACCATTTTGTGTTCCAAAGCCATAAATCCGCTCCTTTGCCTCTCCATCTGTAGGGAAGCGACGAGCCAAATCAATAATTTCCTGCCATGTCATTCCATCATGTGGTGGCTCGACACCATATTTTTTAAATAAATCTGCATTATATAAAATTCCATCCACTGAGAACTTAGGACTTAGGGCAAATAGCTTCCCTTCACCCATTTCCTTGATTGACTCCAATATACCTTGGGAATAGGTTGTCATATCATACTTATCTCGATCAATGAGTGGCTGTAGCTCTGTTAGCTTTCCATCTGCCCCTAGTTTTTTGATTTCACTTGGGTCTAATAGTAAAATATCCGGCTGCTCTTCTTCTATAAATTTAACTAATTCTTCATTATAATCAAAATCTTCATTTTGTTGTGATCTGTATATTTTACTAATGCTAGCAAGCTCAACTTCAGTATTTGGATATTTCATACTAAATAAGTCACCATATTGCCGATAAAATGCGTTTTCATCCCAAAACATGAGCTTGACTGTTCGCTTCTCCTCATTCTTATTTTGAGCAGGTGATGTACACCCTGCAATTAGCAAAATACATGTCAAAACCATCACAATCTTTTGTAGCCTTCTGAAATTCATTTTTACCTCCAAATTTTTCAATAATTGTATTCTATAATACAGACGGACAACTAGACAGATTTGTTTCAACTACTATCTTTTTTCTTTATGTCCCACTTGCGCCTCTTCATTTTTAATTGCCTGATCTAACGCTGCTTGCGCTTCCATTTGTATTGTATTTAACGCTTCATCTACAGTTTTCTTATTTTCTTCAAGAAGCTTTGTTTCTCGTTCTAAAATCTCATTGTATTTTTCAAAGAATCCTGCTGGAATGGAGCCACCTACACTTTCATTTAATTTTATTTTAGGTTGAAGCTTATATAATGGCTCTAAGGAAACCCCTTCGTATTCTTTACTAAATCCGAGACGTGCGGACAATCCATTATCAACTGTTTTTGATCTTACTTTTGCAAATTCTTCACCATTTACAAATTTAATAAAATCCCATGCTGCATCCATGTTTGTAGCGCCCGAACGAATAGCAAATAATTCATTCAAATGTGCACCTGTAGTTTTTGTAGACTCTGATGGATCAACTGGGCCCGCCGCGATGCCAATTTCAAACTTCTTATAATCCTTCATATTTTCTGCTGCATCTTTAATGTTACTTAACATAAAGGGACTGTCTATCGTCATCGCTGCACGCCCCATTAAAAAGGCTTGGCTCGCATAATAATCCTCCATATTGTCACCTTGGAAGCCATTGCCTTCCCTTAAATAGATCGCCTTACTTGAAATCGCGTCTAATGCTTGCTTATAAACACTTTTCCACGAATCTGTATTGATTGTAATTTGTTTTGTCTTGTCATTATAGAAATTAAGACCTTGTGAGCTAGCTATTTTAGATGCTAAATCACTTATGTTAGTACCACTTTGTATTGCAAAGCCATAAATTCGCTCCTTTGCATCTCCATCTGTAGGGAATTGAGAAGCCAAATCAAAAATCTCTTGCCATGTCATTCCATCATGTGGTAGTTCCACACCATATTTCTTAAATAAATCAGCGTTATATAAAATTCCATTGATTGAGAACTGTGGACTTAGGGCAAAAAGTTTTCCTTCCCCCATTTCCTTAATTGACTCCACTATACCTTGAGAATAGGTTGTCATATCATATTTATCTCGATCAATTAGCGGCTGTAGTTCCGTTAGTTTCCCGCCTGCTCCTAATTTTTTAATATCACTTGGGTTTAGTAACAAAACGTCTGGCTGCTCTTTTTCAATAAATTTATTTAATGTCTCATTATAATCAAATTCTTCATTGTCATTGATCTCATATAATGTACTAGTGCTAACAATTTTAACTTCAGTATTTGGATATTTCGCACTAAATAAGTCGCCATATTGATAATTAAAAGATTTATCGTCCCAGAACATGATCTTGACCGATCGTTTCTCCTCATTCTTATTTTGACCAGTTGAAGTACACCCTGCGATTAGCAAAACACAGGTCAAAATCATCATAATCTTTTGTAGCCTTCTGAAATTCATTATTTACCTCCAAATTTTTGAAAAATTGTATTACATAATAGACACGATTAACTAAACACTTAAGTTTCACATCGATGGATAGCTGATAGATAAAAAAAAGACCATTGAAAGTATTTTCAATGATCTTTTGCTTTAAGACTATAATGGTTCCACTTATTATTTTTTATCTTTTTGTGCCTTCTCCGCTTCTTGATCCTTAAATGCCTGGTCTAGCGCTGCTTGCGCTTCCGTTTGTATCGTATTTAATGCTTCATCTACAGTTTTCTTATTTTCTTCAAGAAGTTTGATTTCACGTTCCATAATAGGCTGGTATTTTTCATAAAAGCTACTTGGAATTGATGTTAATTCATTTTCATTATCTACTGACATTTTAGGCTTAAGTTTATAAAACGGTTCTAATGAAATCCCTTTGTATTCCTTGCTTATGCCTTCACGCGTTGGCAATCCGTTGTTAAGGGTCTTTGATTTTATTTTTGCAAATTCCTCACCATTTACAAATTTAACAAAATCCCATGCCGCATCCGCATTTGGCGAACCTGCTCTAATCGCAAATAGCTCATTAATATAAGCATTGTTAGTGGTAGTTGGGTCAGAAGGATCAACAGGACCTGCCGCAACACCTATTTCAAAGCTTTTATAATCTTTCATATTCTCTGCTGCTTGTTTTATATTTTCTAAAATGTGGCTACCACCTACAGTCATCGCCATACGTCCCATCAAAAACGGCTGACTTGCATAATAATCTTCCATGCTACCACCTTGGAAACCATCCCCAGTGACAGTATAAATTGCTTTACTTGCTATCGCATCTGCTGCCATCTTATATACATTTTTCCACGCATCGGTATTCAAAGTAATTTGTTTTGTTTGCCCATTATAAAACTTAAGTCCTTGCTCATTAGCTATGGTTGATGCTAGTTCACTTAGGTTATTGCCATATTGTGAACCGTAGCCATAAATTCTTTCCTTTTCAGTTCCATCTGTTGGAAAACGACGTGCTGTATCAAAAATCTCCTGCCATGTCATCCCATCATGTGGCGGTTCTACACCGTATTTTTTAAATAAGTCTGCATTATATATAATTCCATTAGGTGAAAACTTAGGACTTAAGGCAAATAGCTTGCCATCACCCATTTCCTTGATTGATTCCAGTATTCCTTGGGAATACGTTGTCATATCGTATTTATCTCGATCAATTAATGGCTGTAGCTCAGCTAGCTTTCCATCCGCTACAAGCTTTTTAATTCCTCCTGCATTTACAAGCAAAACATCTGGCTGCTCTTTATCTATAAACTTAGCCAACGCTTTATCATAATCGAATTCATCACCCTCAGAACGATCGTATAAACTATTCGTGCTGACAATCTCAACATCTGTATTAGGGAATTTCATACTAAACAAATCACCGTATTGCTGATAAAAATAACTTTCATCCCAAAACATGATCTTGACCGTTCGTTTTTCCTCATTTTTATTTTGACCTGAAGGTGAAGTACACCCTGCAACTAGCAAAACACATGTCAAAATCATCACAATCTTATGTAACCTTTTGAATTTCATTTTCGCCCTCCAAATTTTAGAAAAATTGTATTCCCTATTATAGACGAATAACAACCCACTTTGGTTTCATAAAATTGATAGATGATAGATTCACATATATGCTAAATTCATACTCTTTGCTATGCTAGTATCCCATTTAGTTCTTTTAATTTTAATATTTTCATTTTGATTCTTTCTGAGCCTCCTGAGCTTTAAAAGCTTGATCTAAAGCGATTTGAGCTTCATGTTGCACCGTATTCAATGCTTCATCCACCGTTTTTTTGTTCTCTTCCAAAAGTTTTACTTCACGTTGTAAAATCGTAAGATAATTATTATAAAAATCTTTTGGAACGGAATCATTATTTTCCAACGACACTTTAGGTTTTAGCTTATAAAACGCCTCTAAAGAAACACCGTTGTACTCTTTGCTAATCCCTTCTCGCGTTGGCAAACCATTATTTATCGTTTTAGATTTTACTTTTGCAAATTGTTCACCATTTATAAATTTAATAAAATTCCATGCCGCTTCAATATTTGGCGAGCCAGCACGAATTGCAAATAACTCCTTTATATAAGCGCTATTTGTCTTGGTTGGATCAGTTGGATCAATAGGCCCTGCTACAATCCCGATTTCAAAGCCTTTATAATCCTTTAAATTACTTGCCGCTTCTTTCATATTACTTAATAAATAATTACCATCCACGGTCATAGCTACTCGCCCCATTAAGAAGGGCTGACTTGCATAATACTCCTCCATACTTGAACCTTGAAAGCCTTCTGTGGGATTAGTTGTGTACACCGCCTTACTTGCTACCGCATCCACTGACATTTTATATATATTTTTCCAATAATCTGTGTTCATAGTTATCTTTTTTGATTTTCCATTATAATAGCTAAGGCCTTGAGCATTCGCGATATCTGTAGCTAATTGATCAAGGCTTGTCCCACTATTTGACCCGTAGCCGTAAATTCGTCCCTTTTCAGTTCCATCTGTAGGGAAGCGGCGAGCGGTATCTAAAATTTCCTCCCATGTCATTCCATCACGCGGTGGTTCTACACCGTATTTTTTAAATAAATCTGCATTGTAAAAAATCGCATTAATATTAAACTTAGGACTTAACGCATACAGTTTACCTTCTCCCATTTCCTTAATGGAGTCCAACACTCCCTGAGAGTAGGTGGTCATATCATACTTATCACGGTCAATGAGTGGCTGCAGCTCAACTAAATTCCCCTCTGCTGCAATTGTGCTAATGTAATCTGGGTTTACTAGCAAAACATCTGGTTGCTCTTTTTCTATATATTTTATAAATAATTTTTTATAGTCATATTGTTCGTCCTCAGCAAACTCATTGCTTATTTTGGTGGTACTAACAACCTCAATATCGATATTGGGATATTTCATACTAAATAAATCACCGTATTGCTGATAAAAATAGGTTTCGTCAAAGTACATTACTTTGAGGCTTTGTTTCTCTTCATTATTATTTTGACCAGATGGAGTAGTACATCCTGCAACTAGCAAAACACATGTCAACATGAAAACAATCGTATTTAATCCTCTAATTTTCATTCCCTACCTCCAAATATATGGAAAATTTCATTACAAAATATAGACGGGGAACTAATTATATTAGATTAAATTAAATTGTTAATGACAGAATTTCACTTTTTGTTCGTTGATTCCTTTTTAGCTTCTTCATCCTTAAAGGCTTGATCCAACGCGGCTTGAGCTTCAGTTTGTACTAATTTTAGCACTTCTTCCACTGACTTTTTATTATCCTGTAACAGCTCAGTCTCACGTTCTAAAACTGTTAAAAATGGTTGATAGAAACTAGTTGGGATCAAGTTTTCTCCAAAATCGGGCGCCATTTTAGGTGTAAGCTTATAAAACGCCTCTAATGAAATCCCATCGTAATCCTTACTAATGCCCTCACGAGCTAGCAGGCCTTGATTTAAGGACTTAGCTTTAACTTTTGCAAAATCTTCTCCATTTACAAACTTAATAAAGTCCCATGCTACCTCGGTATTAGGTGATTCAGCCGAAATTGTGAAAATTTCGTTCAAATAAGCGCCGTTAGTTTTTGTTGGATCAACGGGATCAACGGGTCCTGCTGCAATCCCAAGCTCAAATGGTTTATAGTTTTTATATTTTTTTGGATTGTTGCTCACTTCCTTTAATTCCTGTAAAAATTGATTTGATTCTACAGCTATAGCTACACGCCCCATTAAAAACGGCTGACTTGCAAAGTAATCGTTATTACCAGTCTGAGCATGTTCTTCTAAGTTGGGATCATATATTGCCTTAGATGAAGCCACCTCTGTAGCTAACTTAAATATATTTTTCCATGATTCCGTATCTAAGGTTACCTTTTTAGTTTTACCATTTAAAAGATTAATACCTTGAGATGTCCCCATTGTTATCCCTAAATTACCTACAGCATTTAAGTTACTAGAACGCGCTAGTGCAAAACCGTATATACGCTCATCCTTATTACCCTCCGTAGGAAAACGACGAGCCAATTCTAAAATTTCTTGCCATGTCATTCCATCGTGGGGTAAATCAATGCCATGTTTCTTAAACAAATCAACATTATAAAATATGGCGTTGCTCTGAAACCCAGGACTTAAACCATATAGCTTACCTTCTCCTTTTTCCTTAATCGATTCCAAAATACCTTTTGAATATGTAGTTAGATCATAATGATCACGTTCAATTAGTGCCCCAAGCTCAGTAAGTTTTCCTTCAGTTGCATATTGGGGAAAAAGATTAGAAGCTAATAATAAAACATCTGGTTTCTCCTTCTCAACTAAATTTGAAAAAGCTTTATCATAATTAACGGGATTTCCGTTTTCATCCTTCTGATTATAAAGCTTCTCCATGGCCACTACTTGGATTTCTGTATTAGGATATTTCATTGTAAATAAATCTCCATATTGTTGAAAAAAGTAGCTTTCATCCCAATACATCACTTTGAGCACTTTGTTTGCATCCTTGTTTCCTTGTGCAGATGGAGACGTGCAGCCTGCCAAAAGCAGGCAACAGCTAATAAATATCATCATCTTGTTTCGCACTTTCATCCCAAATTCATCTCCTAATTTTTTCATTTTTTTGTTACACCTTAATATAACATTCCCCTCTCACACTGGTTATGCGAATTGATACTCTTAGCTAAAGTAGTTATACTCTTAACATTTTCATTTCACTTTTTGTTCGTTGATGCCTTTTTAGCTTCTTCATCCTTAAAGGCCTGATCCAACGCGGCTTGAGCTTCAGTTTGAACTAATTTTAGTGCTTCTTCCACTGACTTTTTATTATCCTGTAACAGCTCAGTCTCACGTTTTAAAACTTCATAATACGGACCATAGAAGCTTGATGGGATTAAATTTTCACCAAAATCTGATGCCATTTCAGGTTTAAGTTTATAAAATGCCTCTAGTGAAATCCCATTGTAATCCTTACTAATCCCTTCACGAGCTAGTAAACCCATATTTAATGACTTCCCTTTAACCTTTGCAAATGCCTCTCCATTTACAAATTTCACAAAATCCCATGCCGCATCTATATTAGGTGATCCAGCCGATATAGCAAAGATTTCGTTCAAATACGCGCCATTAGTTTTAGTCGGATTAGCTGGGTCAACAGGTCCTGCTGCAATCCCAAGCTCGAACGGTTTATAGTTTTTTGAATTTTTGCTAACTTCATTTGAATCCTGTAAAAACTCATTTGTTTGTACGGTAATAGCTACGCGCCCCATATGGAAGGGTTGACGTGCATAATAGTCTTCATTCGTAGTAATGTCAGAATAGTCTTCTGTATTAGGGTCATATATTGTCTTAGACGAAGCGGCATCTACAGCTATCTTAAATATATTTTTCCATGAATCTGTATCCATCGTTACTTTTTTAGTTTTACCGTTAAGAAGATTAATTCCTGCTGTATCACCAAAATTAAGGGCTAAGCTTCCGACAGTATTCAAATTCCTACTTTGATCTAATGCAAATCCATATACACGTTCTTCTTTACTGCCATCTGTAGGGAAACGGCGGGCTAAATCCATAATTTCTTGCCATGTCATTCCATCGTGGGGTAAATCAACGCCATATTTCTTAAATAAATCTATATTATAAAAGATTGCATTGCTCCGAAAAGCAGGGCTTAAGCCGTATAATTTTCCCTCTCCCTTTTCCTTAAGTGACTCCAAAATCCCTTGGGAATATGTAGTCAAATCATATTTATCACGTTCAACCATTGCTCCCAGATCTGCTAGTTTCCCTTCAGTAGCATATTGTGGAAAAAGATTAGAATCCATTAATAAAATATCTGGTTTCTCCTTCTCAAATAGATCAGAATAAGCTTTATCATATTTAATATCATTTCCGTTTTCATCTTTCTGATTGTATAGTTGTCCAGTGCTTATCACTTGTATTTCTGTATTTGGGTACTGCATTGTAAATAACTCTCCATATTGCTGAAAAAAGTAGCTTTCATCCCAATACATGACTTTGAGCATTCTTTTAGTATCTTTGTTATTTTGAGCGGATGGAGTTGTACAACCTGCTAAAAGCAGGCAAATGCAAATAATCATAATCATCTTATTTCGTACTTTCATTCCAAATACATCTCCTAATTTTTTCAATTTTCATTACATACATCGATATAACGTTTCCTTTTTCGAAATAGTTATAGATGTAAATAAAAAAGGCACCTGAAACAAATGTTTCAAGCACCTAATAATCACGTTATACAATTGTAACAACATCAATTTCTAACTAATGTTTAATCAACTCCATGTCAAAGCTTAAAGTAGCTTCATCCATTCCTCTTCATTGTCCATCACTTCAATACCAAGCTCCCTAGCTTTAGCAAGCTTACTGCCTGCTTTTTCACCGGCAATGACAAGATCCGTTTTTTTAGACACACTTCCTGTTACTTTAGCTCCTAATGCTTCTAAACGCTTAGTTGCTTCTTCACGAGTTAATTGATGTAAGGTTCCCGTTAAGACAACCACTTTTCCAGAAAAATAGGAATCTGTAGGTGGTGGGGCAAACTCGGCAGGGGGTACAGGTGTTACACCAAGCGCTAACATGCGCTGTATACCATCTAAAAGTACTGGGTCTTTAAAATAGGAAACAATACTTTCGGCAACAATGCCACCAATATCAGGTAAAGCAATTAATTCCTCCACTGTTGCTCCCATCACTGCTTCTAGGCTTTTAAAATGATCTGCAAGTGCCTTTGTTGTTGATTTCCCTGTATTCGGAATACCTAATGCATACAAAAACGAAGCTAAATCTCTACTTTTACTTTGCTCCAGTGCATCAAGCAGGTTTTGTGCCTTACGTTCTCCAAAGCGCTCCAGCTTAATTAAATCCTCAAATTGCAAGGTATATAAATCAGCAGGTTGATGCACATCTAATTCTAAATAAAGCTGTTCGGCGGTTTTTTCACTAAATGTTTCGATATCCATCGCATCTCTAGATGCAAAATGAGTTATTCTTGCCACGATTTGTGGTCTGCAATCCAAACGATTGTTACAAAACAGATGAGCACCACGTTGTTCTAAAGCTGAACCACATGCTGGACAAGTGGTTGGATACTCTATTTCTTCCCCATCCTGCTCCTCAGTTACCTTGCCCAAAATCTCTGGAATAACATCGTTGGAGCGACGGATAAACACTCTAGTTCCTAAAGCATTTTTTAAATTTTTCCGTTCAATATCTCCAACGTTGTTAAGTGTACAGTTTTGTACCGTTACGCCTGCAAGCTCCACAGGCTCTACCTTGGCAAGTGGCGTAATTTTCCCTGTACGACCAACGTTCCAAACGACCGATTGCAAAATTGTAGTTGTTTCCTCTGCTTCAAACTTGAAGGCAACTGCCCAACGCGGAAACTTATCGGTATACCCCAACACTTCTCTAGTACGCATATCCGTAATTTTTATTACAGCACCATCAATTAAATAATCTAACGTGGTACGACGCTCTACAATGTCAGCAAGAGCTTCGGCAACCTGTTCAAAGTTATCGTAATAGGATACATACGGATTAACTTTAAAGCGATTTTCTCTTAAAAAATCCATCATTTCTTGGTGTGTAGCAAAGGTGATATTGTCACTATAACCCACGTTATAGAAAAAGGCGCTTAACTTACGTTCCGCAGTTGTTTTTGGATTTAAATTACGTAATGCACCTGCCGCGGCATTGCGTGCATTTTTTAAAGGCTCTAGTGCGGTCTCATTGTATTTCGCCAAGACAGATAGATTCATGATCCCTTCACCTTGCACCTCGATTGTCCCCTCTTTATAAGGAATCGTAAGTGGGACTGATTTTATCGTCTTCACTTGGGATAAGATCCCTTCACCTGTCACCCCATTGCCTCTTGTTGCGGCCTGCACAAGCTTGCCGTCAGTATAGGTTAGGTTCAACGTTAACCCATCAAACTTCAATTCAACAACATAGCTAGGCGACGGAAGTGGAGTATCTGGATTTTTCAAGTTATAGTCTGCGATCAGCCTTAAAACACGTTGATGCCATAACAAAAGCTGATCTTGGTTTTGCGCTTTATCTAAACTCCACAAGGCGGAGAGGTGACGATGGGGCTTAAAGCCCTTTAACAAATCGCCCCCCACTCTTCCTGTTGGTGAATCAGGCAAAACCATCCCAGTCTCTGCTTCAAGTGCTGTCAACTGATCGTATAAAGCATCATACTCTTTATCACTCACTAAAGGCTGATCTAAAGTGTAATAATGATAGTTATAGTGATTTATTTGCTCTACTAATTGTTCCATTTTCATCATGGCATCCATGGTCAGTTGACTCCCCCCTCAAAATCCTTACTCTTGTACTTTCGTAATAGGTGCAAAGCCTGCTAATAGACGTTTCACGCCCACTGGTGCAGGAAAAGCAATTTGCAATTCCATATCATTGCCAGAACCTTTAATGGAGACGATTGTGCCAATTCCCCATTTTCCATGCGAAACTTTATCTCCTGCCTGATAGTCACCTGAAGCAGCACCTTGTGGTTTAGAGGCAGAAGCACCTGGCAGCCCAGTTGTAACTGTTACACGGGACGATGGAGAAGTGGATGAGGACGTAGATGTAGAGAAACCTTGGCCTTGTGCAGAATTCTGTGCTCGATAACCAAAGTTACTACCGCCACTTCCTTCAAAACCTTTCCCACCATATGCGCCACCTGCCCGATTTCCCCGATGATACCGATCATGTGCAACTTTAGTATCTTCTTTTAGCTCCTCAGGTATTTCCTCTAAAAATCTAGAAGGTGGATTTGCGGTAGTCCGACCATACAATGTACGAGATTGGGCACAAGAGAGGAATAGCTTTTGCTCTGCGCGTGTAATCCCTACGTAGGCTAGACGTCTTTCCTCTTCTAGCTCTTCATTGTCAAGAAAAGCTCTACTGTGCGGAAATACCCCCTCCTCCATCCCAATAATGAACACATTCGGGAACTCCAACCCTTTAGCACTATGCATCGTCATTAAAACAACTGCATTATCATCCTCTTCCGGATTGTCATTCATGGAATCAATATCAGCGATAAGGGCTAAATCTGTTAAAAATGATACTAATGTTTTATCTTCATTATTTTGTTCAAATTCCATCGTAACTGATAGAAACTCATCAATATTTTCTAGTCTGGAACGAGACTCCAATGTGTTTTCCTGTACTAGCTCAACACGGTATTGACTATGCTCAAGGATCTGCTCGGTGAGCTCAGTCACTGACAAAAACTCTGTCATCCCATGCAGGGCAACAATCATATCATAAAATTCAACAAGTGCATTACGCGTTCTTCCAGCAAAGCCCAAATCGTCTACAGTAGCTAACACTTTAAAAATGGAAGTGCTTCTCTCCGCAGCAGCGGCAGCAAGCTTACCCACCGTTGTATCCCCAATGCCACGTTTTGGCACGTTAATAATTCTTGTTAAGCTAATGTCATCATCTGGATTCGATAATAGTCTTAAATAAGCTAAAATATCCTTAATTTCTTTTCGGTCATAGAACTTAATACCGCCGACAATTTGATAGGGGATATCAGATTTAATTAAAATTTCCTCAATGACCCGCGACTGCGCATTTGTTCGATATAAAATGGCATGATTGCGATATTGCCCGCCATCCTTCACATTTTGAACAATCTCAGAAGCTACAAAATAACCTTCCGCATGCTCAGAATCCGCACGATACACTTTAATTTTGTTCCCATCGCCTTGATCCGTCCATAGTTTCTTAGGCTTACGACCAGTATTATTGGCGATTACACTGTTAGCCGCATTTAGGATTGTCGATGTAGAACGATAATTTTGCTCTAACAAAATCGTGGTCGCATCGGGATAATCCTTTTCAAAATTCAAAATGTTGCTGATATCCGCACCACGCCAACGATAAATCGATTGATCACTATCCCCTACCACACAAATACGATGATGGTCAGCAGCCAACAGCTTACATAACATATATTGCGCTCGGTTCGTATCCTGATACTCATCAACATGAATGTATTTAAATTTTTTCTGATAAAAATCAAGTACATCCGGTACATCCTTAAACAATTCGATCGTCTTCATAATAAGATCGTCAAAATCTAGTGAATTGTTGCTACGCAAACGTTGCTGATATTTCACATATACTTTAGCAACGATGCCCTCGAAGTAGTCTTTACTATTCTGCTCATATTTTTGCGGTGTAATCAGCTCATTTTTAGCAGCACTAATCATCGCTTGAATCGCTTTGGGTTCAAACTTTTTAGTATCTATATTTTGTTCCTTCATAATTGCTCTTATGACAGATAATTGATCCGTAGAATCTAAAATAGAAAAGTTAGAGGTGAATCCAATTCGTTCTATATCTCTTCTTAAAATCCGAACACACATGGAGTGAAACGTGGACACCCAAATGTCCCGACCTTCTGTCCCTACTAGCTTAGAGACACGCTCCTGCATTTCACGAGCTGCTTTATTTGTAAATGTAATCGCTAAAATTGCCCAAGGTGGTGCTTTACGTGTACTAATTAAATAGGCGATACGGTGCGTAAGCACACGGGTCTTCCCACTACCAGCACCCGCCATAATTAACAACGGGCCTTCGGTATCTTCGACTGCTTTACGCTGCTCAGGATTAAGACGGGCAATGGCATCATGTATATTTACAGTTTGCATATAAAAGCTGCTCCTTTTTCAGAAAAATTACTTCACTACTTTGTCTATCCTATTTATTGCTATTGCTATTGTTATTTATTTGGTATTTTTCACTGCTTCAACAGTAGAGATAGCGGCATCTAAATTATTATAAATAATGTTACCTACCACTACAGTATCGCAAAATGCAGCGACTTGCTGAGCCTGAAGCGCATTTGTAATCCCACCACCATAAAACAATTGAGTTTCATCGAGGGTTCTTTTTACATCTGCAACGATGTCTAAATCTCCAAAACGGCCACTATATTCTAAATACACAATAGGCATATGGAGTAACCGCTCTGCTACTTGGGCATATGCACACACCTCAGAGGAGTGAAGTAACGTCTTAGCCTCACTTACCTTAGCAGCAGTACAATCATTATTCAAAACAATATAACCTTCCGAGATAATTTTGTCCCAAGGAATCATAAAGCCAAATTGCTCAACCCCGTTCACATGTTGACCAATGAGCCACGTTGTTGATGCTGTGTTCAATACCATTGGAACCATGTAAAGGTCGAATCCAGGAACAATTGATTCCAGATTGGACACCTCAAGTGCACATGGCAAATCATATTTGCGAAGTCGATTCAATAAATCTTCGGTATTTTCATACGTTACTCCACTTGATCCCCCGACCATGATCGCATCTGTACCTGACAGGCATACGGTGTCTAGCGCCAACGCATCAATATATTTATCAGGATCAAGTTTAAAAACATGACGCCAATTCGCAACGATTTGCTTCACTACTGCACCTCTTCAACTTAAAAACGGGACCAATCACCCGCCCCGTTCCGCCGTAAATAATATCATTTTTCATCTTATTCTAGTCTAATTTACCCTCGTCACACTGTCAATGTTCGCATAGGAGGGGAACACTCTTAATATGAGGTAATAGCAACGCTAATTGCAAGGTTTATTTCCGATTTCGTCAAGCAGTTGCTTCATATAAGAATACAAACCAGCCTGTAGTGCTGGATTTTGCAAACCAAAATGAATGGTCGTCTTAATAAACCCAAGCTTATCTCCTACATCAAAACGATTACCCTCAAATTGATAAGCCATCACTCGTTGCTCCTTGCTCAATTTAAAAATAGCATCTGTCAGTTGAATTTCTCCATTTATGCCTGCCTGCTGTCCCTCTAAAATATTAAAGATTTGTGGTGTTAAAATATATCTACCCATGATTGCTAAGTTAGAAGGAGACTGAGACATTTCAGGTTTCTCAACCATTTGCTGAACTAAATGGAGTCGCTCAGATAAATTTTCCCCTGCCACAATACCATAGCGGTCTACCTCTTCCCAAGGCACCTCTTGCACACCAACGATGGACGCAGGTTGCTCTTGCTTTGTAAAAACATCAATCATTTGCTTTAGGCAAGGAACTTCCGATTGTATAATATCATCCCCTAGTAACACAGCAAAGGGCTCGTCCCCAATAAATTTGCGGGCACACCATATTGCATGTCCTAAGCCTTGTGGTTGCTTTTGTCTAATATAATGAATATCTGCTAATGTAGTTGATTTATTAACTTCCTCTAACAAATCCCATTTTTCATGTTCTGTTAAGTTTTGCTCAAGCTGATAGGAATGGTCAAAGTGATCCTCTATGGAACGTTTCCCTTTTCCTGTCACAATAATGATATCTTCAATTCCCGAAGCTACAGCTTCTTCCACAATATATTGAATCGTTGGTTTATCAACGATGGGTAACATTTCTTTTGGCATTGCTTTGGTTGCTGGCAAAAATCGTGTACCTAACCCTGCAGCAGGAATAATTGCTTTACGAATGTTCATCAAAGAGTACCCTCCAAAGTTGTTTGCAAATATATAAGAAAGGATTTACATGATTTCTTTAGTATGTGCGTATCTTAGCCATTATAGCATAAGCATTTTAAACTTTACCCTATATTACAACTTCCATTAATAAGAAAAGGCCATCTTCATCTCTGCAACCAACACAGTGATAAAGATAGCCTATATAAAATAAAATTTTATATTGAAATTGAAAATGAATAACATGATCTTAGAATCAATTTTTTGAGTAGTTTATGTTAGCGTAAATTAAAAGATCCAGAGCTTACGTAAAAATGATTTTTCAGACTCGATGGATTCCGCCTTTCTTGCTCCCGGTTCTGGTGTGTGCAGAAAACGCTCTGTGCAATATTCCAGCTTGTAGTACTCTTCGTGTCCCTCGATCTCTAAATTTTGATGAACACGTGACACCAATGATTCCATTTCGAGGAAACCTTCCAACATGATAGACACTCCCCTAAAACCATTTTTGGTTACGCTTACATTATAGCATATAAACAATATTTTTTAAAGTGATAAATAATAGTTATATGTGTAATAAAAGAAAAATTAGTCTCAACATAGAAATCAGTACTAGACAATTTCATGCGGGAAGAGGCTACAGTACAGAGAGTGGCTTCAACCGCTGTTAAGGTCTCATTTCTTTTAAATATGTATGAAAATAGTTAGAAATGTGACCTTAAAGGCGGCCGCTCTCGCTTCTCCACCATCTCTCTGTCCCTCCGCTATGTTTGCTTATTGTCTAGTACTTATTTTAAGGTTGCACCAAAAATTAATTTTTAAAATTTATCGCAAACATAAAGTTGCTCCAATAAAATAAAGCCTACTTAGATCATAAGTAGACTTCGGACATCCTCTTCAGTTATCGTTGTCATCGTACTGAAAGAATTCATAGAGTCTCTAGAATTCATGGAATCAATGAAATCAGTAGAATCCATCAAGCCCATAATATCAATAGATTCAGATGATTCGACAGACTCAGCAGAGACAACCTCATTCATCAATGTACGCTTGCGCTCTTGTAATGCTAATATTTTCTCCTCAATCGTTCCTTTTGTAACTAGACGAATCACTTGCACGACCTGTTTCTGTCCCATGCGATGTGCACGTCCAGCCGCTTGCTCCTCCACGGCAGGGTTCCACCATAAATCGTATAGGATTACCGTATCTGCCCCTGTAAGATTTAGGCCTGTTCCTCCAGCCTTCAGAGAAATTAGAAATATCGAACGTTCTCCTTCATTAAAACGGTGACACAAGGAAATACGCTCCTTGGAAGGTGTGGACCCATCTAAATAAAAGTGTTCTATTTCTTGCTGCACTAGCGTTTTTGCTATAATCTGGAGCATCGATGTGAACTGTGAAAATATAAGTATTCGTTTTCCGCTAGCACAAGCCTCTTCTACAAGTTCAAGTAGCTGTTCTAGCTTAGATGAGCCACCCTTATAATCATCAATAAACAACGACGGATGACAACAGATTTGTCGTAATCTCGTAATCCCTGCTAAAATTTTTATACGGTGCGCTTGAAAGCCACCTTGCCTCAAATCACTTGTTGTTTCCGCTTGAAGCTTAGCAAGATAAGCTTGGTACAGCCGCTTTTGTTCTGTATATAATTCGGTATGCATCGTAGAATCAATGCGATCTGGCAACTCCTGCAACACATCCCTTTTTAAGCGGCGCAATATAAATGGAGTTACTCTTTTGCTAATCTTTTCAGAACTGAGATCTAAAAACCGTCTTCGACTTCCTAGCAATGCTGGGAATACGATATGAAAAATGGACCACATATCCTCAAGCTTATTTTCAATCGGTGTCCCTGTTAAAGCAAATGAACAATTCGCTGTCAGTTTACGAAGCGCTTGTGCCGTTTGCGAGCTTGCATTTTTTATCGCCTGTGCCTCATCTAAAATAAGACAATCCAGTTGAATCCCTTCATATAACTCAATATCAAGACGTAAAGTATGATAGGTTGTAATCCATACCGAAGCGGTTCCATCATGTTTAATGATGGCTTCACGGTGTGCTTTCTCTCCTACGATTACCTCAACAGGAACATGTGGTGAAAATTTCCCAAATTCCTCTGCCCAATTATAAATTAGTGATGCGGGTGCAACAATCAGCGTCTTCTGAGCTGTGTTTTGGGCTGTGTTACCAACACTGTGCTCCATACGTGACACGACAAATGCAATGCTTTGTAATGTTTTACCAAGTCCCATATCATCCGCCAAAATGCCACCTAGACCATATTTGCCCAACACACTCATAAAGCGAAATCCTCGCACTTGATAGTCCCGCAATGGATAGGTGATTGATGCTGGTGGCTCTAGGTCAAGGGTATCTGGATTGTAAAGCTGATGTAACATATTTTGTAAGGCATCTCCATAGGTGATAAAGGCGCTAGCGTCCTCATCTGGCTTAAATTCCTGCTGGAAAATAGAAGACATTGCAATGTTTATGGAGCTACTTTGTGCTTGTTTTACACTTTCTTTACTTACACCAAGCTGATTGTACGTTTCTTGGAAGCTTTGGAACTCTGGTGACTCCAGTGATAAAAAGGCACCTTCAGGTAAGCGATAATATTTTTTCTTTTCAAGTATCGACAACACAATTTGATGTCGTTCTTCCTCTGTTAACGCTTCGCATTCAAAGCTAACCTCCAACCAATCGTGATGATTGCTTTGGTCTATTTTAAGCTTAGGTGGATGGATAGGCTTATAATACATTCGTTTTACGGCGGGTGTAGTATACACCTCTATGAATTCATGACTGTCTCGAAGCTGTGGGATAAATTGAAACAATATCTCATATATATGCTCATCCCGTATTGCAATGAATTCACCAGCTTCAGCTATAAAAGAGGAGGCGTGAAAGAGATCTTTAATTGTTGTCTCTGCTTCCATGTCACGTATAATAATGACGCCATCGTTCGACTCCCGCTGATCTGATGACAGCCAAGGATCTATGCAGTACTCACCATAATGAAATTCAAGCTTCCCCTGTAATCCATTCACATCCTGATCTAAAAAAAGCTTAGCAATCAGTTTTTGTGATGTGATCTGCTCACGCACCGCAGACTGAATATTACATTCACATAACTGCTCAAGCTGAGGAATGACGTAAGACATAAATGCTTCAATTTGTTCATTTGGAATAACTAGCTCTTCATTTTGCTTGTCAATCAATAGCTGGTATAATTCATAAACTAATTTCATTTGCTCAGGAGACAAAACACTAATCCCCTCATCAGAGATAACACATTGGTATAGGGTTAATAGCTGACAACGATCAAAGTGATGACAACACAGTGTATATTTATTTTCGATCTCATTGTATGAAAGCACAAAGGAAACGTGCAGCTTGGTGTCCCCTACTGCAAAAGGAATGATGTTTCCTTCTAGCGTTTCTATTACAGCATGCACATTTGACTCATTTAGTTGGCGAGCTAAATCGTTCCAGGCTAGTGGAGAAATGACAAGCTGGCGTTGATTTCTCTTTTTCAAATAAGAACGAGAGCGTCCTGCGGAACGATCCTGAACGTCATCATAAATGACTTCACTTTGATAACATCTTAGGCACAAAGTCAGTAACTTCAAATCTTCTGGCTCAAAAAGATGAAGGTCCGGCTGATAGCTAAAATTTTTTGTAAATGAGTAGCTTTGGCCAGCCTCCAAGCAAGTTAGAAACTCACCGATATTTTGCACCACATACAGTCGATCCACACCAAGCTTTAGCTCTATGACTAGCTTTGACGTATGACCAAAGGACTGAATTACTTTACAAATAAACATCACCTGTAGCGGTATACGCGCTTGAACAGGATTAATATGGGGATGAAGTGCTGTCTGTTGCTCTTTGGGTTGCTCATTCTTTGATTGAAATAAAGAGATCAGACTGCTTGCGACAATCTGATCCCCTTGATATGAAGTCTGAACATTCCAATTGCTACGTAACGTTGTTTTGCCTTGATATAGCTTATGAATCGTAATTAACACTGCCGCGACATGTTTGCAATAGCCATAATAGGACGCTGCCGCAGGACAGCTACACATCGCTTGGACGCCACCACTTTGCAAAATAGAAGCCTGTACTGTATATACTTTGCTTCCTGTACCTGCAACTGTCCCTTCAAATCGTCCTTGTCCATGGTGCGTTAAGGCAGTGACACGTCCCTCTTGCACATACTTTTCCCCACGTAGATATGAAGTTTTCCCACACCATGCCTTCATTTCATTTACAGTAAAAGGGACCATAATTTAAACGTATGCACTCCTTTATTTGATAAGCTGTCCACGTGTAACGCCAAGCTGGTTCGTTGCCTTTAATTTCTTCCATACTTGTGTCCCGCTGATTTCGCCACGCATCGCTTTACTATATAAGTCAATAACCTCATGCACCTGCTCTGGAGTTTCCTCTAAAAATTCAATGCGGTAATTACCCACACCTAGCTCCATAAAGTTTTTCAAATACTCTGCTCCTGATTGCTCAATCGCATTATAAACGGTATTACGACAGCCCTCATCCACTCGAACTGGATGTGACATCCCGATGCGATCCTGTAAGGAAACGGAATGCTCCTCACAAGGTCTACCGCAGTTAGTGAAGTCTGTGCCTTCGCTTAAAAAAGTACAATATACACAATGTTCAGTATGGAACATCGGCAAATGCTGATGAATGACAACCTCCATCGCATCCGTCTGACTTTGCCCTAATAAATCCACCATTTGTTGAATATTAAGGTCATAGGATGGCGTTACGATGTCACAACCACTATCCAAAAATAACTCCACCGTTTTGTGATTGGCAATATTTAATGAAAAATCACCGATAATTTGTGGATGGAATTCATCTGGTTTTTCCTGACGATGACGCAGATAAAAATACAACGCTCCCGTATTACGGACTAATACTGCATCAGGCTTCAGTCGTAAAATATTGTTATGGTAACCATTTTCACCTGGCATATGGATACGTGGAGTTACTAACGCAATCTTTTTGCCAGCAGAGCGCACTGCTTCGACAGCAGCAGGGAATTGTTTAATAAATTCAAAATCAGCATATATAAACTCAATTCCTGCCTCTAATGCTGCTTCTACCTGTGGTAAGCTACGACACAATGCCGTAAGTCTTGCTTCTCCATATGAAACCTTCTTTTGTGTTACAGCAGGTGAGGCTAAAGGATTAGCATCTGCATGTCGAACATATACCGGAGGTTTAGGTCTTTCCCCTTCTAACAGCTCAACGGCACGTCTACGAATACTATTTAGCTCACGCATTGGCACGATGACATCACCAAGCAGGTCAACCTCTAGCTTTTCAAGCTGGAATATCGTCCCACCCAGACGCCCAAATTGATCCTCCAATAACGCCGCATCCATCGGACGTTTCTGGGCAATATCAAGCTCAAGCTCAGAATTAACCTGAACCGTCACATTTTTTTCTACGTCTGTCCATGATGTCTCTAGTAATCCACCTGCACGGCCAGTCACTTTCACATGCACAGGGAAGACACGATAAGGCTTGTCCGTCTCATACGTCTGACGAAGACGTTTATCAAGGGCAGGATCATTCGTTTTCCATATCCGATCACCTACATGAACCTTTCTTAAATCGATATCGTTACGTCCTGGGACAATATCTACAATCCATTGCTCAGCAGCTTCGCCCTCTAGCTTCACACCTTTACGGCGTAGATCGTAAATACGACCCCCTTCTTCTTTTTGCGTTGGATCGCCAGCATCAAAAACAATACCATCTCCACGCTTCACGGGGGCTTCTAGCTTACAAACCACGCCGTCACGCAAAATTTTCTCTACGACACCAAGATAGACACCACGGCTCTTAGGGAATGTCCCTTCGACAAGCTTTTTGTTATTTGTGCCATCTAAAAAGCCATGGGTAAAACCACGAGAAAAGCTTTGCTGTAGCTCACGAATTTCTTCTCGAGAAGGTCTTTCACGATTTCCATCAAAATATAAATCAATTGCCTTACGATATTTACTAACGACGTTAGCTACATATTCAGGACTCTTAAGTCTACCTTCAATTTTAAAGGACATAACCCCCGCTTCAATAAGCTCAGGCATAATATCGATCGCCGCAAGGTCTTTAGGAGATAATAAATAGGCAACATCCCCCATCGGCTTTTGCATGCCATCCACCATAAGATCATAAGGAAGACGACAAGCTTGTGCACATTCCCCACGGTTGGCAGAACGCCCGCCCCACATTTCAGATGTCAAGCATTGACCAGAGTAGGACACACATAATGCGCCATGGACAAACACTTCCATTGGCAGCTTCGCCTGTTCGCCAATTTTCTGAATTTGTTTCAGGTTATTTTCACGTCCAAGCACAACCCGTTCCATTCCCCAAGGCTTTGTAAACTCCACTGCCTCTGGTGAAGTAATGGTCATTTGCGTAGAGCCATGGATCGGAAAGTCAGGAGAAATTTCACGAATCATTTTGACAAGACCTAAGTCCTGTACAATTACAGCATCTACGCCTGCATCAATACATATATCAATCAAATGTTTAGCGTCAGCTAACTCATCTTCAAATACTAAAATATTAAAGGTCAAAAAACCTTTCACCCCATAGCTATGTAAATAGCTCATAACCTCAGGTAAATCGTCCATTCTAAAATTGTTCGCACGCGCACGTGCATTAAACTTTTCTACTCCAAAAAAAATGGCATCTGCACCATTTGCCACAGCCGCCTTCATACAATCCCAATCACCTGCTGGGGCTAACAACTCCACATCTTGTCTACGTAATTCCATAGATCCTCCCTTACCTTTATAAAAAAATTGTGGCTATTTAGAAATTATTGCTTGACAACAATAGGAGTCCGATAGCTACGCTCCAGAGCGTTCTTGCGATTGTTGTTAAATAGCAGTCAAGCACTAATTTTAAGATTGAGCCGAAACTTTAATATTTATATATACAAAATTTATATAAACAACAGACATTAATATAAATGACAGCATATTAGTTTTAACTTACTAAGTGTATCAGACATTATGTTTAGACTCTAGTGCTATAATTTGTTTGGGATGTAAATTTTAATTAGTGGTTGACAATGTTGGGGATGGAAGCTACGAGACAGAGGGTTCTTCCGATCGTTGTTAAAACCAGATTCCTTTTATTTATAATAGGTTAATGTTGGAATCTGATTTTAAGAGACGAACGTTTCACTTCTCCAGAATCCCCCTGTCCCTCCGCTACTCGAAGTTGATTGTCAACCACTAATTAAACAATTCCGCCCCCAATATGGTGGGGCTGATTATTTAAAAGCATAAGAACAATTTCTTTTATTGTTCTTTCTTAAGGGCGGATGTTACTTTTCTACTAACCATTGACCTCCGCTAGTTGGAGTGATTGCCAACCACTAATTAAATAATCTTGCCCCCAAGGTTGTGGGGCTCATTATTTTTATAAAGATCATAGACCCATAAAATAACCTACCATAAAAAGTTATGATAGGTTATTTCGTAATGCTATATAAACTTACTTACAAATCTTACAAATCTAAAAGCTTAAATCACTTGTGCACTTTCCATTTCTTCTAGCTGTGCAGTACGTTTTTTGTCTCGCTCCAAAACAGGGCCAAGGTAACGTCCAGTGTAGGAGGTATCTACCTTGACGATTTGTTCAGGTGTACCTGTTGCGATGATGGTTCCACCGCCACTTCCGCCTTCTGGGCCTAAATCGATGACGTAGTCAGCAGTTTTGATGACATCGAGGTTATGCTCGATGACGAGTACAGTTTCACCTGAATCTACAAGTCGGTGTAACACTTTAAGCAAACGATCAATGTCATGCACATGTAGTCCTGTTGTTGGCTCATCGAGAATATAAATCGTTTTGCCTGTGCTACGGCGGTACAATTCTGAGGCAAGCTTCACACGTTGTGCTTCCCCACCTGATAAGGTTGTAGCAGGTTGTCCTAATTTGATATAGCCTAAACCAACGTCTAGCAACGTTTCAAGCTTACGATGAATTTTAGGAATGTTTTTGAAAAACTCCACTGCATCTTCAACGTTCATTTCTAAAACATCTGCAATATTTTTGTTTTTATATTTAACTTCAAGTGTTTCACGATTGTACCGTTTGCCTCCGCAAACCTCACAAGGCACATATACGTCTGGCAAAAAGTGCATCTCAATTTTGAGTATACCGTCACCACGACAAGCCTCACATCGACCACCCTTGATGTTAAAGCTGAAGCGACCTTTTTTATAGCCACGGATTTTTGCCTCATTGCTTTGTGAGAACAAATCACGAATATCATCAAATACACCTGTATACGTAGCTGGGTTAGAACGAGGTGTGCGTCCGATTGGAGATTGATCGATATCAACGACCTTCTCTACATGCTCAAGTCCCTTCATTTCACGATATTGACCAGGACGTACCTTCGCTTTGTTCAAATCTCTCGCTAATGTTTTATACAATATTTCATTCACTAAGGTAGATTTACCTGAACCGGATACTCCTGTCACAGCCGTAAATACGCCTATCGGGAATTTTACATTAATATTTTTAAGATTATTTTCCTTTGCACCCTTCACTTCGATCCAGCGCTCATCTGTAGCACGACGTTGATCAGTAACAGGAATAAATTTACGACCACTTAAATATTGTCCTGTTAAAGAATTGGCATCTGCCATGACCTCTTGCGGTGTACCTTGGGAAACAACATTACCACCATGAATCCCTGCACCTGGCCCAATATCAATAATATAGTCAGAAGCAAGCATCGTATCTTCATCATGTTCTACGACAATTAAAGTGTTCCCGATATCACGCATATGTGCCAACGTATCGATTAATCGATCATTATCACGTTGATGTAGCCCAATACTTGGCTCGTCCAAAATGTACAAGACGCCCATTAAGCTAGATCCAATTTGTGTAGCAAGGCGAATCCGCTGTGCTTCCCCACCAGAGAGTGTGCCTGCTGCACGACTCATCGTTAAATAGTTCAAGCCAACATTAACGAGGAAGCCGAGACGGCTATTAATTTCTTTTAAAATCATATGAGCAATGGCTTGTTCCTTTTCAGTGATGTCCAGTTCATTAAAGAACTGCAACGCTTCACCGATCGATAGGGAGGTAACATAAGCAATATTTTTTTCTTGAATGGTTACAGCTAAAATTTCTTTTTTCAAGCGATGACCTTTACATGTGCCACATGGCTTAGAGCTCATAAATTGCTCAATAAACTCCTTGATTCCATCGGAAGCCGTTTCACGGTATCTACGCTCTAAATTCGGAATGATCCCTTCAAAAGGAATGTGTGCTTCTCTTGAGCCACCAAAGTCACTTTCAAAGCGGAAATGAACTTTCACATCCCCTGTACCATGTAAAATTTTGTCCATTTGCTCTTTAGTTAATTGAGAGACTGGGACATCGGTAGGAATATCAAAATGCTGACACACTGCCTTCAAAAACTGAGGATAATAGTTGGACGTACTGCCTGCCCATGCTGCAAATGCCCCGTCATTGATGCTTTTCTCTTGATCAGGAACTAGCAAATCAGGGTCTATAATCATTTTCAGACCAAGCCCATCACATTCAGGACAAGCACCAAATGGGCTATTAAAGGAGAACATACGCGGAGATAGCTCATCCATACTAAATCCACAGGTCGGACAAGCGTGCTTAGCACTAAATCGCAGCTCTTCTTGACCAATAATATCAATTAAAATTTGCCCCTCAGACATGCGCAATGCCGTTTCAATCGAATCAGCTAGCCGAGTCCGCACATCTTCTTTTACGATAATACGGTCAACAATGACTTCAATAGAGTGCTTTTTGTTTTTATCTAATTGAATGCTTTCAGATAAGTCACGTTGTTCGCCATCTACACGCACACGAACAAATCCTTGCTTAGAAATTTCATGGAACAAGCTTTTGTGCTCACCTTTTTTGCCCGAAATGACTGGAGCTAATATTTGCAATCTAGTCTTCTCAGGATAAGACATGATGCGATCAACCATCTGTTGTACCGTTTGAGCCGAAATTTCGATACCATGCTCAGGACAATGAGGGTGACCAATCCGAGCAAATAACAACCGCAAATAGTCATATATTTCAGTGACAGTCCCTACTGTTGAACGTGGGTTACGACTTGTTGTTTTCTGATCAATCGAAATAGCAGGAGATAAACCTTCGATGGAGTCAACGTCGGGCTTTTCCATTTGTCCTAAAAATTGACGTGCATACGCAGACAACGATTCGACATAACGGCGTTGACCTTCCGCATAAATCGTATCAAACGCTAGTGATGATTTTCCTGAGCCACTAAGCCCCGTTAAAACTACAAATTTGTCGCGTGGAATCGTGATGTCGATATTTTTTAAGTTGTTTGCTCTTGCACCTTTAATAATAATGTTGTCAATTGCCACAAATGTTCATCCCCTTCATTATTCCGCCTTCAGCTCTAAGATTGCATCACGCAGCTCAGCTGCACGTTCAAACTGAAGGTTTTTAGCCGCTTCTTTCATCTCTACCTCTAATCGCCCAATCATCGCTTGACGATCACGCTTAGACATTTTAGCCGTAGTTGCACCTGCAATATAATCAGATTTGCTTTCAGCCACTTTTGTTGCCTCAATGACATCACGAATCTTTTTACGAATCGTTTGCGGTGTAATCCCATGTTTTTCATTATAAGCAATTTGAATTGTACGACGCCGCTCTGTTTCTTTAATTGCTTTCTCCATTGAGTCCGTAATATGATCCCCATACATCACTACACGGCCATCTGAATTACGAGCCGCACGTCCAATCGTTTGAATTAAGGATCGCTCTGAACGAAGGAAACCTTCTTTATCGGCATCTAAGATAGCAACTAAAGATACCTCTGGTAAATCCAATCCTTCTCTTAGCAAGTTAATTCCGATTAGAACATGGAACGTACCTAGACGTAAATCACGTAAAATACTCATCCGCTCCAATGTTTTTATATCCGAGTGCAAATAACGTACTTTAATACCCACTTCTTTTAAATAATCTGTCAAATCTTCTGACATTTTTTTCGTTAAGGTTGTAACGAGTACACGCTCATCACGCTCAATCCGCGCTCTAATCTCCGTAATAAGATCATCAATTTGCCCTTTAGTTGGTCTCACTTCAATGATCGGATCTAGCAAACCAGTTGGTCGAATAATCTGTTGCACCATCGTATTGCAGTGCTCTAGCTCATACGGTCCTGGTGTTGCTGAGACGTAAATAAGCTGATCTGCCTTCTCTTCGAATTCCTCAAAGCGAAGCGGACGGTTATCCAGCGCCGATGGCAAACGGAAACCATGATCCACCAACACATTTTTGCGTGCCTGGTCCCCATTATACATCGCACGAATCTGTGGTAAGGTTACATGGGATTCATCAATCACAATTAACATATCATCAGGAAAATAATCCATCAGTGTATATGGTGTTGCTCCACGCTCACGGAACGTTAATGGCCCTGAGTAGTTTTCAACCCCCGAGCAAAATCCAACTTCCTTCATCATTTCAATATCGTATCTTGTACGCTGCTCTAAACGCTGAGCCTCAAGTAGTTTACCTTGACTACGGAACACTTCAAGTCGTTCCTCTAATTCACGTTCTATATTAACTAGCGCACGCCGCATCGTTTCCTCTTGGGTCACAAAGTGAGACGCAGGGAAAATCGCAACATGATCTCTTTCGCCAATAATTTCGCCTGTTAACACATCAATTTCTGTAATTCGTTCAATTTCATCACCAAAAAACTCAACTCTGATCGCTTGCTCTCCTTTTGACGCGGGGAAAATCTCGATAATATCCCCTCGTACTCGGAATGTGCCGCGCACAAAATTGAGATCATTACGTTGATATTGAATATCAACTAATCGCCCTAAAATTGAATTTCTTGGACGATCCATCCCCACACGTAAAGATAACACTAAATTACGATATTCCATCGGAGATCCTAAGCCATAAATACAAGACACACTCGCCACGATAATGACATCTCTTCGTTCAAATAGAGAGCTTGTCGCGGAGTGTCTTAGTTTATCAATCTCTTCATTTACACTAGAATCCTTCTCAATATAGGTATCTGATGAAGGGATATACGCCTCTGGCTGATAATAATCGTAATAACTAACAAAATAATCTACAGAGTTGTTTGGAAAAAACTCTTTAAATTCGCTGGCAAGCTGTGCTGCCAATGTTTTGTTATGTGCAATCACCAAAGTAGGTCTACCTAAACGTGCAATCGTATTTGCAATGGTAAACGTCTTTCCCGTCCCCGTCGCACCAAGCAACGTCTGATGCTTTTGTCCAGACAACACACCATTTACAAGTTCATCTACAGCCGCTGGTTGGTCCCCTTGTAGCTTATATTCAGACACTAATTCAAATTTATTATCGCTAAAGACAATATCACTCATTGTCCAACATCACCCTATCGTCTAAAATAAAATAATGAGCTTGCTACTTGTATCTCTTGTATAACAGTTATCGGCAAAAAAACCGATATTTATTTAAAGAATGTCATTTATAAAATCAAATAAGAATGCTTGTTCCCATTGATTATACCCTTTTCATCTATTAGATGCAATCGGTAAGTATTAGAATAGGAGTTGTATTATAGATGGATATATCCACATTAATTGGGATAATTATTGGCTTTGCCGCCTTGGTTGGTGGCTTTTTATGGGACGGTGGACAAATTAGTGGTTTAATGCAGATCACTGCTGCTGTTATCGTCTTTGGTGGTACGATTGCTGCAATTATTATTAGTTTCCCTACGAACAGATTAAAGTTAATTCCACATGCAATTAAAATCGCCTTTACTTCACCAAAAGAGGATATTCACGAAATCATTGATGAAATCTCAGCCATGAGTTCTGTGGCGCGGCGTGAAGGCGTGCTTGCACTAGAAAAGCGAACACTAAATAGCAAACATCAATTTTTAAGTGAAGGTATTCAGCTTGTTGTGGATGGAACGGAGCAAGGTGTACTCAAACAAATTTTAGAATATGAAATGGACGCAACTGAAAAAAAATATGAAAGCTACGCAAAAATTTTCGAAGCAGCTGGTGGGTACGCACCCACAATGGGAATCATCGGAACGGTAATGGGGTTGATTCATGTATTAGTAAGCTTAAAGGACCCTGCTGCCTTAGGCTCATCGATTGCTTTAGCTTTTACAGCTACACTGTATGGTGTAGCGAGCGCCAACTTGATCTTTTTACCTATTGCCTCAAAAATTAAAACACGTGGGGAAGACAAGCTTAATGAAATGGAAATGATTGTTGAAGGTGTCCTTTCGATTCAAAATGGTGAACATCCTTTATTAGTACGTCGTAAGGTGGAATCATTTGTCATTAATGATATAAAAACTAGCTACCCATCCTCTATGTCTGAGGAGAAGGACATATGAGTAGAACACCAAGACGACGTAAAAGGATTTCTAGTACCAACCATGAACGATGGTTGCTTACTTATGCTGATATGATTACGTTGCTTCTCATTTTTTTTGTAGTGATGTTTGCAATGAGTAGACTGGATGTTGAAAAATACCAAGCGATTACCCAATCTTTGCAATCTTCCTTCAAAAGTGGCAATTCCATTTTAGATGGAGGGTCAGGATTATTGGATGGCGGGAATTCAATGTCTGGCAATGCCTCTGGTGAAGGCAAAGGAGATAAAGGCAAGGGAGAAAATAATAGTACGGGTAACATAGAAAAAGAAGAAGATAAAGATAAAAACCAACCGCTCACAGCTCGTGAAATTGCTTTTAGAAAGCAAGAGGAAGAACTAAGTAATCTCATGAATATGATTGAGCAATACATTAAGGAAAATAAGTTAGAGGATCAAATCTCCGTAAATGATTTACCCAAAGGAATTTCGATTACACTAAACGATCGTTTTTTGTTTGATATCGGACAAGCCAACCTTAAGTCTGATTCTACAGAAACGTTAAAACGATTAGCAAGCCTGTTCAAGCAATTGCGAACGATGATTAGCATTGAAGGTCATACCGATAACCTACCGATTACAAGCAAATCAAAATATGCGGATAACTGGGAGCTGTCTGGCGCACGTGCTTTATCTGTATTACGTTACTTTATTGATAAAGAGGGCTTGAATCCTGAGGGCTTCCAATATGCAGGATATGCTGACACACGTCCAGCAGGAGACAATAACACTTCAGCAGGCAGACAAAAAAATAGACGCGTAGAAATCACGGTACTTAGACAACTCCAGCAATAAGAATAGCAAATTTGAATATTTAGCAAATGTATAATTGTGTCATGTCCCATTAAAAAAGAACTATTACATGTCCTAGTGGTCAAGGGGAACCGAGTATGTTTCCACCACTCCTAGCAACGTGTAATAGTTCTTTTAGTTATTACGATTGTATCGTCTTATTTGCTTGGTCTGACTGTGGCCAGTCTTCACGAAGGTTATCCCTTTGCTCATGTGCCTGACTTTGATTTTCGCTTTGACTCTGAGTCTGGCTATGGCTTTGATTTGTATATTGGCTTGGGAGTGCTCTTCGTTTTCCTGTTAACCCCCGCTTAGCATTTAGCATCTGCCAAAAACTAAGTGAAAGGCTCTTGTTCGTTAAAGCTTCCTGTGAGGTTTCATCAGGCACTAATATCATACCTAGCTGATGGTGATCGCCATCATAAATGGCACGCTGCAAAAATTTACTTTCACCACTATAATTTAAAACCTCTAGCTTACAAAATGCAGGATTAACACGTATCGCAGCATGTAAATCCTCTTGGTTATTTAGCCTCATACTATTAATTTTCAACAAGGTTTCCCCTGGTAAAATGCCTAGCTGATCTGCAGGGCTATCAGGCTGTACCGCAAGTATTTTCAAGCCCCTTTGGGGATGCAGGAAAAGCGGAGATTGCTGACGTTCCTCAGATTTCCCATACCACACCAACCATTCTAATAATCCAATCCCCAGAATCGATGTGAACACAATAAATGGACTCCACCATAATGAAATAAAGCTAAACGCAATCACAATAAGCCCATAGATAAACACACGACGCGAAACTAATTTCACTTTATGTGACGGCAATGAACTCATGACAATTTGGGTAAATCCAATCATGACGGGTAACCCCATAAGCATATATCCAGTTCCTCCTGAACCCTCTATGAAAAAAGGTGTCCACGGTAATCCCATCCCATCTGAAGTGGCTGGAACGATTAGCAACAACGGCATTACCCAATAAAGGTGCATTTGATAGCCACCGACTTGACGGCCACGTTTACCTTCGATATATATAGGCCCAGCTAACTTAGCTGATTGCCATTTGATCAGAAACGCCTCTACTACATACAGCAAACCTGCAAGGCAAAATAAAGCTGGGATGTTTATATCTAAAATAATGCTTTGTATATGATAGATGATGGCTTGTCCTTCATTAACGGGTGTAAGCTGAAATACAAATTGTAAGATTGCTAGTATCGCTACGGAATAAATTAAAGATACAAACCGAATCGAAAATAACATTAAAACAAACGAAATGATCCATACATAATAAATAGCTTCGATCGATAAGTTAACACCAACAAACATAAATACGATAGAAACGGCTAGTCCACCTAGTAAACCACCAAGTAAGTTACGCCCAGTCAACACACCAAGTCCTTGTAAACGCGTATGGAACATTTTACGTTCTACTACAATTTGTCTACGATACATTAGCACGATTAAAAGTACGCAAATATAAAAAAATGGATTTAGGAGCAGTTCTCCTAATGCACCACCTATATGACTTAATGTATTTAACCATATATTCAAAAGGGAATCTCCTCCTTATCTGTGTTTAGATGATTGAAAAAAGAAGGCTGCAATGCAGCCCTCTTTTTTATTTCGACGCCTTAGCAGCAATCTCCTTCTGAACTTCTGCAATCGCCGTATTCATTTGCGTATCATTTTTTTCATCATTAATTTCTTTAGCTATCTTCGTTTCTAGCATTTCAATCGTTTTCGTATCGATAACTCCTGAGGCGGATAAGCCATTTGCAGACTGGAATTTCTTCACCATATTTTCTGTGGTCTTATCAAAATAACCGTCCTCACGACCAGGATCATAGCCAAGTCCAACTAACATTTGTTGTGCGTTTTTCACATCAGCACTAACCATGTCAAATTTATATGAATTCTCCTTATTGATTGGGGCAACGGAGAAGTAAGTCGGCTGATCGACTTTAATATCAGGTGCAACTCCTTTTTTATGAATCCATTCCCCTTTTGGCGTCAACCATTTAGCAATCGTAATTTTAATTAGACTACCATCGCCCATTTCCTCTGGATAGCTGGATTGAACCGTCCCTTTACCATATGTCGTGTCACCGACGAGCTTAGCGCCTGCTGATTCCTTAAGTGCCCCTGCCAAAATTTCTGAAGCACTCGCACTTCCTTTATTGGTCACAACGGCAATCGGATACTTTTTACTTTTTCCATTAGAAACCGTTTGATCACGATTCCCGTGTTTATCTTCAACCTGTACGATGACTTTGCCCTTATCTACAAATTGCTCTGCCATTTGAATGACCACTTTGAGGACGCCACCTGGATTGTTACGCACATCAATAACTAATCCCTTCATGCCTTGCTTTTCAAGTGCCTCAACTTCCTTTTGGAAACGCTCCGCTGTATTCATCGAAAATTCCGTCACTTCAATGACACCAACGCCACCCTCCTCCATCCGAGAGCTTACGGTTTCCATTGTAATATCATCTCTAATGATGGTGTATTCTAACGTCGTTTCCACGCCTGCACGTTTTACCTTAATTTTAGCTTCTGTCCCTTTAGGACCACGGATTTTAGCAACAGCTTCGTTTAAGCTTAACCCTTCAAATGAGGCACCATTAACCGACAATAAAATGTCTTTGGGTTTAATCCCTGCACGCTCAGCGGGAGAACCTTTAATGGGTGATACTACAGTGACATTGCCATTCTCCATCGATACCTCGGCACCAATGCCTGTAAATGAACCTTCGATTTGTTCAGAAAAATGCTGCGCCGTTTCTTGTCCCATATATGAAGAAAAAGGGTCACCTAATGCGCTCATCATTCCTTGAATTGCACCATCAATTAGTTTATTTTGATCAATCTTCTCTAAATAATTTTCATTTACCAATTTCATTGCAGCTTCAATTTTATTGACACCATTTGATGTATTTGACGATGCTCCATTAACATAAGTGCCGCTCGTGCTTCCAGTTACACCTTCCCGAACAAGAGATTTAGAGCCTGATATAATTCCATCCCATTGCCCCGTCAAAGTTAATGTAAGCGAGCAGCTTATTAGCACAGAAGCTACGATTAATAAAATTGTTGTGCGTTTTTTGAACATAAGGGTATCCACCACCTAAAATGATATGTAAAGATATTCCTAAAACCTTTATAGTATACGTATAGTTTACCCTTAATATTTATGATGAAAACAAATGCGTTTACTACAAGGTTAATGATCTAAATAAAAACGGATGATCACTCCGTTTGGAGGATATCCGCTTTTATGAATATAAATCTATTCTATTACAAATATGGCATCGGGTCTACTGGCGTACCGTTAATACGAACCTCAAAATGAAGGTGAGGACCCGTTGAATTCCCTGTGCTTCCTACTTCAGCAACTTTTTCACCTTTTTTAACGGTTTGGCCCTTCTCTACTGAAATTCCACCTTGACGAATATGACCATACAATGTCCATATGTTATTTCCATGGTCAATCACTACAGTATTTCCATAGCCGCTCCACCATTCAGCTACGATGACAACGCCACCTGCCGCAGCATGTATATCAGTACCTTGTGGTGCTGCAAGATCTACACCAGTGTGCTTTTTAACTTTACCACTAATCGGGTGTACACGTGTCCCGTAATTAGATGAGAGTCTAGCCCCACTTACAGGCAAGCCCATAGAGCCACCGTTACCACTAAAGCCACCTGAGCTAGACGCTACACTAGATTTACCCGATCCTGATTTCTTATTATTTTTATAGGTATAAATTTGAGCTGCTTTAAGCTTGTTTTTTTCTTTTTCCAACGCAGCACGCTTCATCGCAAGCTCTACAAGTAAAGCCTCTTGCTCTTCGCTAATTTCATCGGATTCATCAATCTCAGCATTATATTTTTCAATAAGCTGTTGTTTTTCGATTTCTTTTTCTTCTAAAATGCTCCGACGAGATTCCGCTTGAGCATATAGTGATTTGATTTCTGTAAAATCTTTTTCTAATTGATTTTTTTGGTTTTCAAACAATTCCTTATCTTTTTTGTGCTCATTCAGTAATACTTGATCTTGATTCGCAATCGCCTGCAATGAATCCGCACGCTCTAGGAAGTCTGTAAAGCTAGTGGATGATAATAACACATCCAGATAAGAAACATTTCCGTCTGTGTACATTAATCTCACTCTGGAATCAAGCCACTTGGAGCGCTCCTCAATGCGATTTTTTGTCTCCTCTAATTGCCCTTCAGTCTGGCGCAAATTTTCTTCTGTATTATGAATTTTAACGGAAATTTGTGCAAGCTCTTTACTCACCTTATCCATTTGCTGCATAACCTGTTGGAGGAAATCTTCATTTTTATTCACATAATGTTGTGCCTGCTGTTTGTTATCTTCCGCTTGCTTTTGCTGCACCTTTGCTTTTTTTGCAGCTTCTTGAAGCTGTTTAAGCTCTTTATCAATTTGACTGATTGATTTCCCTTTTGCTGATCCACTGACGGGCTGAAAAACTACTACGGCTAAAGCGATAACGGCAATCATTGAGATCCACTTTTTCAACTTTATTTCCCCATCCTTTTTCTCAGACTAAATTTATCATTACACCTTCAAAAATCTACGAATTGACATTAAGCTCCCCCAAACACCAATCAAAAGCCCAATTCCCACTAACAAAACAGCAATTTTCAAGCCTACTTCATGTAATGGGACTAAGCGGATGGCGAGGGTGATATCTCCTGCTACAGCATCAACTAACTGATTGTATCCTAAAAATAAAACAGTGACACAAACTGCGGAGCCAATCAGTCCAATAAGTGCACCTTCGATAAAAAATGGCCCTCGAATAAAGGTGTTGGTAGCTCCTACCAGCTTCATAATGCCAATCTCACGACGACGCGCTAAAATCGTAACACGTATCGTATTTGAAATTAGGAACATCGCCATAATCCCTAAGCCAGCTACAAATGCAAAACCGATATTACGAATAGCTTTCGTAATTTTGAATAGCTTTTCCATCGTGCCTTGGCCATACTTTACCTTGTAGATAGGCTGAGTCGTATAGTCATCGTTTAAGGCTTCGATTTTTTTAGCTACGAATGGAGCTGTCGTTGGCTCCACAACCTCAACCTTTAATGTATCAGGAATCGGGTTCGTTTCTTCCGTGTAGCCTTCAAGCAAATCCTTAGCTTCTTCACCTAGCTTTTCTCTAAAGTCCTTTAATCCTTGGGATTTAGGTACCAAGGTAACTCGGCTTACCTCAGTCATAGATGCAATCGTTCCCTGTACCTTTTGTACAGTTGCCTGATCCGCATCCCCTGCTAAAAACACACTAATTTGGACCTGACTGTCTGCCTCATCAGCAAATGAATTAACATTCAAGACGAGTAAAAGAAAGACGCCAAGCACAAACAAGGACACAATAATAGAAGTAATGGAGGCAACGGACATCCAGCCATTACGAAATACATTTTTAGAGCCTTCTCTAAAATGTCTGAAAAGGGAGCTAAAACTCATAGCCATATTCCCCTCTCATTTCATCACGCACAATGTTGCCATTTTCAATCGCAATCACTCGACGTCGCATTTTGTTCACGATATCTTTGTTATGCGTTGCCATCACAATCGTTGTACCGCGAAAATTAATTTCGTCCAATAACTGCATAATTCCCCATGATGTTTCAGGGTCAAGGTTACCTGTAGGCTCGTCCGCAATAATAACAGACGGATTGTTAACAATGGCTCTTGCAATAGCTACACGTTGCTGTTCCCCACCAGATAATTGGGAAGGATCACGTGTGCCTTTATTTTTAAGACCTACTAGATCTAAAACCTCATTTACTCTTTTCTTAATGACACGTTTAGGTGCTTCAATAACCTCTAAGGCAAAAGCTACATTTTCATAAACAGTCATCTTAGGCAGCAATCTAAAGTCTTGAAAAATAACCCCAATATTTCTGCGAACATAAGGAATTTTCCGTGGCTTAAGCTTGCCAATATTAAATCCATTTACAGAGATTTGTCCCTTAGTCGGGATTTCTTCACGATATATTAATTTCATAAAAGTTGATTTCCCTGCACCAGAAGGTCCAACCAAATATACAAATTCATTACGGTCAATTTTGACAGAGATACCCTTTAAAGCATGTGCGCCTGTAGGGTACGTTTTCCATACATCCTGCATTTCGATCAATTCATCACGTCCTACTATATTTAAAAATATGTCATTTTCCATGTATGCAACTTAGTATTTATTCGACAGGATTCAGCGAATTCCTTTAAAAAGATGAGGAATTTTCATAATTACGATATTTATTGTAACAAATTTGTTACCTTTTGAGTACCCTTGCTTTAGAACTATACTTTTAATAGTCACATCCAATTTCTACCACCTGTTACTCTATGACATTCCATTCATCAGACTAGGGTGTGTCTGAAAAGTCAGCAGGGAGTAGATATTGGCAGATTTTCGCTTCATACAAGGCACTTTTTCGCAGGCTTACCGGGGTAAATCATTAGACTTATAAATGCTTGACCCATTGCATATACATGAACATGTACACGTACAACTATGTACAACTATTTGAGGTACACAGGAGGATTGCATGAAAAAAATACACCCGCTGATCTCAACCATCATTCTTTTACTCCTCGCCTACCTTTTAGGATTATTTGCCCTACATATTTATGCCAATCAACGCACCATCCCTAATGGAATTATGGTTGGGGGTTTGCCAGTAGGTGGGTTAGCACCACAGGATGCATTAGCTTTACTTGATCAACGCCTGCTACAGCTAGAGCAACAGCCGATGGTCTATCTTATTAATGGAAATAAAGGATCTCATGAATCCGATGAAGCTAAAAAGTTCAAAGTTGAAACTACCATTAAACAAAGTGGCATTACCTATCATACGGATGACTTCCGCACTGCGATGGCGTCACTCTCTCAAGGGAGTCTATGGAAAAGAATGCGAGTTCGTTCCCAGTTTCCAAAGGAGTGGAGCATTCAAGCACAAATTGATGAGACAAAGCTTCGTGAATGGTTTAACCCGACATGGGAAAAGGAGCAGTTAGGTATGCCAGTGGATGCTATACGTACAATTACGGATAACGATCTGATTCAATACTCACCTGACAAAGCCGCCCAGCGTATTGATTGGTCTAGCTTTATTCCTACTTTGTATGCCAGCTTGCCTAAGCAATTTCCAATGAACAAGCCGACGACGATAGAGGTAGGGGTTCCGTTAAAGACGTTAGCTCCAAAAGTAACACTTGCTACTCTAAAGGCGCAAGGCATTGAGCGCAAAATCTCGATGTTTTCCACCTCTGCAATTCATAGCAGTGAAGGCCGGATACACAATCTAAGCTCAGTAGTGCAAACCTTAGATGGGATGATACTTGCTCCTAATGGGATTTTTGATTATGAAAAGGTGATAGATACGGCAGAGATGAATTTTGGCTTTCGTTCAGCACCTGTCATTATCGGAGGTAAGCTGGTAACAGGGATTGGCGGGGGGATATGTCAAATCTCCAGCACACTTTATAATGCCGCGGTCCAAAGTGGTCTTGAAATTGTAGAACGCCGAAATCATAGTTTACCTGTTAGTTATGTACCTAAGGGGCAAGATGCTACCTTTGCTAAAGGACATATTAATTTTCGATTTAAAAATAATACGAAACACTACATTTTAATTAAAGCTTCAGCTAAGCAAGGGATCATTACGATTAAGCTATTTGGCAATATACCAGAAGATGTACGCTATGAGATCGAAACGAAGCAAATCAAAAAGATTCCTAACTCAACTAAATACGTTATTAATCAAGCGTTAGCACAGGGACAAAAGGAGATCATTACGAAGGGCAATGAGGGCTATATTATCGATTCCTATCGTGTAAAAAAAGTAGCTGGTAGAATTGTGGAGAAAAAAAAGCTGTTCCGAGATACGTATCCTGCGAACCCCTCAATTATTGCTATACCGCCTTATTAAAACCTATTAAGAAACTAACTTGAAGATGCAATTTGCTGCATCATAGAAAAAAGCATAGCCTGACCAACCTCCGTATGCTATGTTAGGTTCAATGTACTGATTTAGGTTCAATGTACTGATATATGGTAGGAGGTTAATTACCTTGAACATTAACACGCTAGTAAAAAGCTCAAGCACCAGCCCTAGCACACTGAATTCAACCCAATCAACAAAAACACTAAAAACAACAATACTGATTATAACTGCAATTCTATTAACTGCTACAACCTTGCGCTCGCCAATTACAGGTGTTGGGGCTTTGATGAGCAATATCCAAGGGGACACTGGATTATCAAATACATTTGCAGGACTTTTGACTACGTTACCTCTACTTTCCTTTTCTTTATTTTCCTTAGTTGCACCAAGTATTTCCCGTAAAATAGGCGTAGAAAAAACGATGCTATATTGCATGCTGCTGATGTGTGTGGGTATTGTTTTGCGTTCTATGCCCTCGATCTTGCTGTTGTTTATCGGTACAGCATTAATCGGAATTACGATCGGAATATGTAATGTACTTGTGCCTGGCGTTATAAAACGGGATTTTCCACTCAAAGTTGGACTTCTAACAGGAATCTACACTTCCTCCATGAATTTATGGGGAGCGATCTCTTCAGGGATTACTCCATTTTTAGCCGATCAAGCATGGGGATGGAGAGGTTCACTTGGAGTATGGGTCATCTTAGCAGCAAGTGCTGCAATGTTATGGATCTCTGTAGTTTGGGGTAGGAAAAATACGAATGATGCTACACTCGTTAATTTCAATACCAAAACTAATGTTAAACCCGATACAAGTGTCGAATTCCAATCGATGTGGAAATCCGCATTAGCATGGCAAATCACTTTATTTATGGGGCTACAATCATTAATGTTTTATGTTGGTATCGCTTGGCTACCGCAAATTTTTTATGAAAAGGGAATTAGCTATCAAACCTCAGGATTGTATCTGTTTTATATGCAAATTGCGTGTATGCTTGGCTCCTTTTCTATGCCCATTATCGGTGGACGTTTTCGCAGTCAAACTAGCTTAGCCATCTTTTCTGCTTCATTTTTTGTGATAGGTTACAGCGGGATTTTGTTTGGCAGCCCCTCTCTTACTTTATTATTTATGATTGCATTAGGGCTTGGATGTGGAACCAGCTTTGGTTTAGTTATTTTATTTTTCTCCTTGCGTACACGCACTGGAGAGCAAGCCGCACAAATTTCCGGCATGGCGCAATGTATCGGCTATTTTCTCGCCGCCATCGGACCATTCCTATTTGGTTTCCTGCATGATTTGACAGGAGGCTGGAATATCCCGTTGGTTGTGATTACTGCATTTGCTGTTGTGACTGTATTGTTTGGGTGGTTAGCGGGGAGGGAGCGCTACATTTAGCTTGATGGAATAAAGGAGCATACAGAAAATAGTGCTTGAAGGGTAGACAATGAAGCTGCTACGTGGCAGAGGGTTGTTTCGAGCCCTGTTAAAATCCGATTCTTTGAACAATGTCATAGGGGATACTATCGGATTTTAAAGGCGCTCATTTCATTTCTACACAATCCCTCTGTCCCTTCGCTACTGTTAGCGGAATTCAAGCACTATTTTGAGTACGCGCCTTTGTTATCGGCGCTACGTAATTTTCAAACCTAAAAATAGTGCTTGAAAGGTTGCCATTGGTAGTTGCTTCGTGGCAGAGGGTTGTTTCGTGCGCTGTTAAAATCCGATGCTCTGAACAATATCATAGGATATACAATCGGATTTTAAAGGCGCACTTTTCATTTCTACACAATCCCTCTGCCCCTTCGCTACTGTTAGCGGAATTCAAGCACTATTTTGAGTACGCGCCTTTGTTATCGGCGCTACGTAATTTTGAAACCTAAAATAGTGCTTGAAGGGTAGCCAATGGTAGTTGCTTCGTGGCAGAGGGTTATTTCGAGCGCTGTTAAAATCTGACTCTTTGAACAATGTCATAGGGGATACTATTGGATTTTATGCGTATTAGCTACAAGAGAAATTGTACTTTTCCCTAATGCTAGCAAGAATACGTACCCTTTCTTCAATATATTTCCTGTAAATTTACACCCAACTTACAGAACAGCTAAAAGAATCTGTCACTTGCTTACTTACAGGGACGGTTCTTGAATGAGCGTATTTTTTAGGCTGTGCTTAACCAGTTAATTCAAGGATAGATCGCCTACAAAATGCGAAGTAATAGGAAAAAAATCGTGAATAATAATGATGTAACAGTCACAACATTTGAAACTAAATAGCGCTTTGTTTCCCTAATGTATTTCCATTCCATAAAAGCTCGAAAGCAAAAAAATAATGTTAAGAAAAAAGGGAATAATGGCTGTGGTTCGTTTAAATCTAAAGTCCAGATAGCAAGCGTAATGGGAATTACAAAGATAATTGACCCAAAAAGATACCATTTATATACTGATGTGTCTGAAATTTTCTTTGCACTATCCACTATTACTTTTTTACTCATAATTTTATCAATTAAAAGTATTGCAAAAATCATAAAAAAATATAGAGATTTCATGATAACCTCCTTAATTATATTTTTGGGTAACGTCAAGAATTAAATGTAAATGAAAAAGGATTTAATACGATTGATGCGACTCTCCTTTTTGTACTCTCTAATAATCTTGTGTAATATATTTTTTCAAGTAAAACGTTTATAATCGCAAATAAATACCTTTAATGATTATAAACATATTCTTTTCGATATTCATTATCATATTAATAAAGATTAAAACCGAACCATTACGGAATTCAAAAAAATTAGAATTCCATAACATAGTTCGGTTTTGTCTTTAGCTTAAATACTTTTGTTCCATCTGAAAGGCAGCTCAATTAACAACTCTGTAGCCAAATTGTTGTTATGCGCAGGTGCGGCACAGGGATGAACTGCAGTCATTCCTCTACTTGCCTATTGTGTATATTTCAACGAAGGCAATGAGCAGCGGAAGGACAGAGGGATTGTGGAGAATTGGTATGGCGACTTTAACAGCGCTCAGAACAACCCTCTGTATAGTAGTAACATCCGCTTGCCAGCTTACAAGCACTAATTTTAGTATCTATGCTACTTACTCTTTTCCAAATATTCCCGCACCCATGCATGTGTTTCAACAAGTCGCTCCTCTGCTCTTCCAATAGCTTGGGCTACTTGTCCAGATGCGGTTCCGCCGTATACGTTACGTGCGTTAACTACAGTCTCAGGCTGTAATACATGGTAGATGGTATCGTCAAACAACGGTGAAAATTGCTTAAATTCATCCATTGTTAGGTCAAGCAAGTATTTATTGTTTTGGATGCAATACAATACTGTTTTCCCAATGACCTCATGTGCTTGGCGGAAAGGAAGTCCTTTTGCCGCGAGGAAATCTGCGATATCTGTCGCATTGGAGAAATCTTGATTTACGGCATTACGCATTTGCTCCGCGTTGACCTTCATCGTTGCAATCATTGGAGCAAATAGCTGTAACGCCCCTTGCAACGTTGACACAGTATCAAACATACCCTCCTTGTCCTCCTGCATATCTTTGTTATACGCAAGTGGCAAGGACTTCAAGACTGTAAGTAGTCCCATCAGGTTACCGTACACACGTCCTGTTTTCCCACGTACTAGTTCTGGTACATCAGGGTTTTTCTTTTGTGGCATAATGCTACTACCGGTACAAAACGCATCGTCTAGCTCCACAAATCTAAATTCGGTACTGCTCCAAAAAACCAGCTCTTCACTTAGTCTTGATAAATGCATCATCAGGATTGAAGCATCGGCTAAAAATTCAATAATAAAGTCACGATCACTTACTGCATCCAAGCTGTTATCATAAACGGCATCAAAATGAAGTAATTCTGCTGAAAGATGACGATCGATGGCAAAGGTTGTCCCTGCAAGCGCACCTGCGCCTAATGGCAACACGTTAATGCGTTTGTAGCTATCCTGTAAACGTTCAATGTCCCGTTGGAACATGGACACATAAGCCATTAAATGGTGAGCAAATAAAATCGGCTGTGCACGCTGTAAATGAGTGTAGCCAGGCAAGATGGTTGCTTGATTTTGCTTCGCTTGATTAATGAGTGCTTCCTGCAAATCGTGCAATAGCCCAACAAATTCAACTACACGCTTACGCAAATATAAATGCATATCCGTCGCAACTTGGTCATTACGGCTACGTCCAGTATGGAGCTTGCCCCCAACAGGGCCTACCTCGGCAATCAACTGCTTTTCGATATTCATATGAATATCTTCATCAGAGACAGAATATTCAACTTCGCCTGCATTAATTTTCTCTTGTACGCGCAGTAGACCTGCTTTAATCTTTTCTACATCCTCCTGTGGCAAAATACCACAAGCGCCTAACATCGTCACATGCGCTAAGCTCCCCTGCACATCCTCTAGTGCCAGTGCTTGGTCAAATTTAATCGATGCGGTGTACTCCTCCACTAAATGATTCGTTTGCTTAGTGAAGCGTCCCCCCCACAGCTTACTCATAATACCACTCCTTCTAGACTAAAGTTGCTTAATTGACTAGGATTAATTTCAATATAAGTGAAAAAGAAAAGGCTCTGGACACCTCAGCGCCAGAAGAACCTTTCCTCATTCAATACCAGCATTTTAAACCATCTTTCATATAATAACCTATAATTTTAAAGGCTCAATCTTCAAATCAGTACTTGACCGCTAACCCAAACTAGCGAAGAGACAGAGAGATTCTGAAGGTGTCTTTAAAATCAAATTCCACCAATAAATTGACTTTAATAAAAGGAATATGATTTTAACAACAATCGCAAGAACTTTCTGGATCGTAGCTACCAGCTTTCAGTTGATGTCGAGTACTAATTTTTAAATATGCCAGTTTAAAATTAATTATTTACTTTGATCCACACCCGCACTAACCTTCAAACGAAGGGCATTCAAGCGAATAAAGCCTGTTGCATCGCCTTGGTCATAAGCTTCTGTAGGATCTGCTTCCATTGTAGCAATGTTCGGATTATACAAGCTGACAGGGCTCTTAACGCCAGCTGCAATAATGTTTCCTTTGTATAGCTTCACGCGTACAGTACCTGTCACATTTTTTTGACTTTCTGTCACTAATGCTTGCAAAGCAAGGCGCTCAGGAGCAAACCAGAAGCCGTTATATACAAGTGTGCTATAGCGAGTAATCAAGCTATCACGTAAATTCATCACTTCACGATCCATCGTGATCGATTCCATTTTGCGATGTGCTGTAAATAAAATCGTTCCACCAGGTGTCTCATAAACGCCACGGCTCTTCATGCCAACAAAGCGGTCTTCCACCATATCCACTCGACCAATACCATGCTTACCACCAAGCTCATTCAGCTTGTCCATAATGCTAAGTGGATTCATTGGTACACCATTTAATGCAACACAATTGCCTTGCTCAAATTCAAGCTCTAAATATTCCGCTTGATCTGGTGCATCCTCTGGGGAAACACTTAGCAGGTACATGTCCTTATTTTCAGGTGTAGAAGCATCAAACCAAGGGTCCTCTAACACGCCACTTTCATAGCTGATATGTAGCAAGTTGCGATCCATGGAATAAGATTTCGCTGCCGAAGCTGTTACAGGAATACCATGCTTTTCAGCATAAGCGATCATTTCTGCACGTCCTGGGAACGCTTCGCGGAACGCAGGCAAACGCCAAGGTGCAATCACGTCAATTTCAGGCGCGATCGCCGCCGCATTTAACTCAAAGCGTACTTGGTCATTTCCTTTCCCAGTCGCTCCATGAGCAATCGCAGTAGCACCTTCTGCACGCGCAATTTCCACCATACGTTTAGCGATAAGTGGACGCGCAATGCTTGTGCCTAATAAATATTGACCTTCATATAATGCCCCAGCTTGGAACATTGGGAAAATGAAATCACTCGCAAATTCCTCGCGAAGATCATCGATGTATACTTTGGAAGCGCCTGTTGCTAAGGCTTTTTCTTCCAAACCATCTAATTCTTCCTTTTGCCCAATATCTGCCGTAAAGGCGATAATTTCTGCATCATAGGTTTCCTTTAACCATTTTAAAATGATAGAGGTGTCAAGCCCACCTGAGTAAGCTAACACGATTTTTTGCTTTGCCATAATTGTAATACGACCTCCTGCTTTTTTCTCCACAACCTTATTGTTATATCTAGATCATCTTATTTTATATTAACTTATTTTATCTTATTGATGTATCAATAATAAATTAAAATTAACCCATCAATGCTGCCATCAGTGCCTTTTGCGCATGAAGACGGTTTTCGGCTTGGTCAAAGATGATAGAATGATCACCATCAATAACCCCTTCGCTTACTTCCTCACCACGATGGGCTGGCAAGCAATGCATAAATAAATAATCATTTTTAGCCAAGCTAGCAAGCTGTTCATCCACTTGATAATCTGCAAATGCAAGCTCACGTGCCTTTTGTTCCTCTTCAAAGCCCATGCTAGCCCAAACGTCAGTATAAATGACATCTGCATTTTGCACCGCTTCTTTTGGATCAGCAACAACTTCGATTTTCGCCCCAGTTTGCTCGCCAAATTGTTTCGCCACCGCCACAACAGCAGGATCAGGCTGGTAGCTCACTGGTGAAGCAATGGTAACATGAACACCTAGCTTAGCGCCACCAATCATTAAGGAATGAGCCATGTTGTTGCCATCCCCCACATAAGCCAGCTTTAAGCCTGCAAGGGTACCTTTATGCTCGTAAATCGTTTGAAAATCAGCTAACACCTGACACGGATGCGCAAGGTCACTTAATCCGTTAATGACAGGCACGCTGGAAAAGCGAGCCAAATCCTCTACTTTATCATGACCAAACGTACGCAACATCATGCCATCTAAATAACGTGACATGACACGTGCTGTGTCGGCAATCGTTTCCCCGCGACCTAGCTGAATATCATTTTTACTTAAAAATAAAGCATGCCCACCTAGCTGATACGTCCCTACTTCAAAAGAAACTCTCGTTCTAGTTGATGACTTTTCAAAAATAAGTCCAACTGTTTTACCCTTTAACGGCTCGTAAGCGATCCCGTTTTTTTGCTTATCCTTAATTTCAATTGCAAGATCAATTAAATATTGAATTTCCTCTGTAGTGTAATTGTCCATTTCGAGAAAATGACGACCTTTAAGGTTAATGTTATGATTTCCTTGTAATAGTGGCATTATTTCGCCGCCTCCTTTTGGTTATGAGTATGGGTAGCTATAATTGATGCTAAAATGCTAACAGCCTGATCGATTTCTTCTGTGGTTACCTTTAGGTTAGGCAACAAACGAATCACATGTGTACCTGCGGTTACAAATAACAATTTATTTTTTTGTCCCTCTAATACTAGCTCACCTACTGGCCCTTCACACTCAATCCCTACGATTAAACCTAAGCTACGAATTCCTTTGACAAAAGGTTCATCCTTAAATGCCTCATGCAACGCTGTGCTTAAATAATCGCCTGCTTTTGCTGCGGCATCTGGAATGTTTTCTTCTAGCATACTTTCAATCGTTGCGATAATTGCCGAAGATACGACTGGATTCCCACCAAAGGTAGAAGCATGTGTTCCTGGAGTAAAGGCTTCACGCAAATATTCCTTCGCAAGCATCGCACCTGCCGGCAAGCCACTTGCAATCCCTTTTGCTGAGGTAAAAATGTCTGGTTCAATGTCGTAATGCTGATGGGCAAACCATTTCCCTGTCCGTCCCATTCCAGTCTGCACCTCATCAACGATGAGCAAAATCCCTTTTTCCTTACAAAGCGCTGACAATGCTTGCACAAACTCAGGTTCTACCGGATAAACGCCACCTTCTGCTTGCACCATTTCTATCATAATTGCCGCTGTATGATCTGAAATCGCCTCGTCCAAAGCATCCAAATCATATAAAGGAACCGTCTTAAAGCCTGCTGGCAGTGGAAGGAAGCCATCCTTTACCTTATCTTGACCCGTTGCCGTTAACGTCGCTAATGTACGTCCATGGAAAGACTGATTGAAGGTAATGACCTCATATGCGCCTGTTCCCTTCACCTTCTGATGATAACGACGCGCTAATTTAATCGCCGCCTCATTGGCTTCCGCACCACTGTTACAGAAAAAGACAACATCTGCACAACTCACTTCTGTAAGTAGCTTTGCAGCTTGCTCCTGCTGAGGAATATGGAATAGGTTTGAAACATGCCATAGCTCATCTAACTGCGCTTGCACCTTTTTTTTCACCTTTTCAGGGGCATGGCCCAGATTCGCCACCGCGAGCCCACTCATAAAATCTAAGTAGCGATTGCCTTGATCATCCCACAAATAACTGCCTTCCCCTTTTACAATAGACAATGGATATCTTGAATAGCTTGGAAACAATGCGCTTTGCGCTTCAGTATGACTCATTACACTTCACCTCTCATGGAAAATTATTAACGAAAAATATAAATTAACGAATTCAATTGTGGCTCAACATAATAATTTGCACTAGATAATAATCACTAACCCATTCTCGTAATCGTTGTACCTATGTTTTCGCCTGATAATACTTTGCCTAAAATGTTAGGCACACTGCCATCCACAATGACAACCTGCTTCACCTGTCCGCTAATGCATGCGATCGCTGCACGCACCTTTGGAATCATGCCGCCATAAATTTCGCCAGTGTCGATCATATCTTCGATTTGCTGTACCGTAACGGTAGCTAATACTCGCTTTTCACCATTTACATTTTTCAAAATGCCTGGCACATCCGTCACTACGATCATTTGCTGCACACCTAGTTCCGACGCCACTGCACCAGCGGCAGTATCCGCGTTGATGTTGTATCTTCCACCAGAAGCATCTACACCTACAGGAGCAATAACAGGAATATACCCTAAAGTAGCTATTCCTTGGATTAAAGTCTTGTTAACGGACTCCACATCTCCAACTAATCCGACCTCTGCATGGGCTGTAACTGGTTTTGCTGTAATTAACTGTCCGTCTACACCAGATAAACCTAACGCTTTGCCACCAGCTTGTTGGATCAAACGTACAATTTTTTTGTTAATGCTGCCTGACAAGGTCATTTCCACCACATCTAAAACCTCTTCAGACGTATATCTTAATCCGTTTATAAATTTAGTCTCAATACCTAGCTTCGTTAGGTTGTCAGAGATCGCGGGACCACCGCCATGCACAATGACAGGCTGAACGCCTTGCTCTTGTAGCTTCGCTAAATCCTCGAAAAAGGAGGATGGCAATTCTGCAAGGGTACTCCCTCCACATTTCATTACAAACATTGAATTACTTGAATTACTCATGCACCAAGCGTCCCCTTTCAGCTTTTCCAAGTGGTATACCTTTCACTGGGCTTTATGGCCTTGTATACTTACGTTCTATACGCAGCATTAATCCGCACGTAATCATAAGTTAAATCACAACCCCAAGCGATTGCCGAGCCATCCCCCTGATGCAAATACACTTGAATGACCACATTTTTCCCCTGTAAATAGGCTAAAGCCTCATCTTCGTCAAAGCGAATTGGACGTGAGTCCTTTAACACCTCAATCGCACCTAGCTGAATATCTACGGTATTCGGATTGACGGGTTCACCTGCTCTGCCTAACGCGGCAATAATTCTGCCCCAGTTCGCATCTGCACCAAAAATCGCTGTTTTCACTAAGCTTGAGCCCACAACCGTTTTCGCAATCGCCTTAGCTGAATTGTCGCTGATCGCACCATGCACCTGTACCTCAACTAGCTTGGATGCCCCTTCGCCATCTCTAGCAATTTCCTTTGCTAAGTATTCACATACGTGACGGAATGCAGCTACAAAGTTATCCCATGCTGGATGATTAGGGTTTAAGCTTTCGTTTTGAGCAAGCCCACTTGCCATCACAAGCAACATATCATTGGTGCTCGTATCGCCATCCACTGTAATCATATTAAAAGTAAGGTCTGTCACCTCACGCAAAAGCTGTTGTAATACCGCTGGCTCAATAACGGCATCTGTCGTCACAAATCCAAGCATTGTCGCCATGTTCGGATGAATCATGCCTGAGCCTTTAGCTGCGCCACCTAACGTGATCGTTTTACCGTCCACCTGTAGTGTGACCGCGATTTCCTTTTTCACTAAATCTGTCGTTAAAATCGCTTGGCAAAACTGCTCTGCCCCTTCGTCGTTAGCTTCAAGCACGTCGGGTAGCTTTTTGATACCAGCCGTTACGATGTCCATTGGAAGTAATTCACCAATTACTCCAGTTGAAGCAACAGCAAGCTCATGCTCCGCAAAGCCAAGGGCTGCCGCCCCTTCTGCACGCATAAGGTAAGCGTCCTTCTCTCCTTGTTCACCTGTACACGCATTGGCATTACCGCTATTAACTACAATTCCTCTTAAGTATCCTTTACCCTCTGCAATACTATTCCGTGTCACATGTAATGGCGCCGCCTGGAAAATGCTCGTCGTATACACCGCAGCCGCCACGGCTGGAACTTCACAAACGATGACACCAAGGTCATTTCTGTCTGTTTTCTTCAAGCCCGCATGTAATCCTCCTGCCAAAAAGCCCTTTGGTGCCGTAACTCCCCCGTTTGATTGTATTTGAAATGGCTGCTCCACGCCGATACCTTCTTTCTTTTCATCTATCTAGTTTAATTATTTAAATTTAAATCTTTAATTTTAGGCTCGAAACGAAAATTAGTGGTTGCTAACTTGTGAGGAAAGCAGCTACGGTGCAGAGGGTGTCTTCGACCCCTGTTACAGCCTGATTTTCTTGAATTAGATCGTTATCGGTGGAAAAACAGTCTGTAAAGGCGGACGTGTTCACTTCTCCACCATCCCTCTACCCCTTCGCTATTTTCGCTTCCTCTCGACCACTAATTTCTATTGTTAAGTCTAATTTTAAATCTTTAAGTCCCTAGGCTTTATGGGTACACTGGCGACATTTTAAGTCCTGCTGTTTCATCCCAGCCCATCCATAGATTTAGATTTTGAATCGCTTGCCCTGCAGCTCCTTTAACGACATTATCTGTGACCGCAATAATCGTGACACGATTTGTCCTTTCATCTACTGCAAAACCGATGTCGCAATAGTTCGAGCCCAGCACTTCTTTTGTTGCAGGCCATGTTCCGTTTTTCCGAATACGTACAAAGGGTCTACCTGCATAATATTGCTCATATAACTCAATAAACTGTTCCACAGCGTATTTATCATTTAACTGTGCATACATGGTGCTCATAATCCCTCTTGTCATTGGTACAAGATGCGTGGTAAAGGTAACTTTAATCTCTTCGCCTGCCACATCTGTTAATACTTGTTCAATTTCAGGAATATGCTGATGCTTATTCACCTTATACGCTTTAAGATTCTCATTAATTTCTGCATAATGCGTCATTAAACTAGTGCCACGCCCTGCACCAGATACACCAGACTTCGCATCAATTATGATGCTGTCAGACTTTATCCAGCCTGCCGCAACTGCTGGAATTAAACCTAGTAATGATGTAGTAGAATAGCAGCCGGGATTGGATAGTAGACGGAACGTTCGCTCAATCTCATGCTTATACACCTCTGCCAAACCATATACCGCTTCCTGCAATAGCTGTTGTGAAGGGGCAGGGTGATTGTACCAAGCCTCATATTCTTCACGATTTTGTATACGAAAGTCACCAGATAAGTCGATGACCTGAAGTCCTGCGTCTAATAAAGTAGGTACTAGCTTACTGCTCACTCCAGATGGCGTTGCTGTAAAAGCAAGATCTGCTTTCGCCGCAATTTGAGCGGGATCAACTCCATCTAGTTGCTGAACGACAATTCCTTGTAGATGGGGATACCCATCTGTAATTAAGTCTCCCGCACTGGAGGCGGAAATAACCGAAGTAATCTCCACATGTGGATGCTCGATCAAAAATCGGATGAGCTCCACACCTCCGTATCCTGTGGAACCTACAATTGCTACCTTTAGTTTATTATCTGCCACCAGTTCGTTCCTCACTTTCTATGTCATGTATAATCCGTAATCAAGTATGTATTATTATACATTTATACTTATATAAATACAATCATGAAATTATGACATGTTATTTAGGCAACAGCACTATAATTAGTATTTGAAAATATTCTGGGGTACGGGCTACGGTGCAGAGGGTGGCTTCAACCGCTGTTAAGATCCTATTTTCTATAAATTGTTTATTGTTAGCTAGTTTCATTTTCAAGTACTAAAACAGTTAAGCTAATATTATCGGCTCAATCTTGAAATCAGCCCTTGACAGCTAACCCAAACTAGCGGAGAGACAGAGAGATTCTTAAGGTTGTCTCTTAAAATCATCTTCCATCTATAAATATACTTCAATAAAAGGAATCTGATTTTAACAACAATCGCAAGAACTCTCTGGAGCTTAGCTAAGCCTCCAGTCGTTGTCATGTACTACTTTCTAAATAGAGCCATATTATATTTATTAATATTTAAAATTTAGTGTTTAACAACCTATCCAATTGGTTAAGGAAAAGAGGGGTTTTGTATAATTGGAGTGATTGTGATATTTTTCATACTAACCAGAAGTATTTTCCAATTTTTACATTGACCTGGTGCTTACGGACACACTATATTCTTTACATAAAAAATATTAGTAAATTAGGAGGTTCTTATTTTATGATTTGTACGCAATGTGGTTTTAATAATGAACAGGGGGAATTTTGCGGGCAATGTAGGGCTCCTTTGTCTGCATCTGCTAGTGGGCACGGTGAAACTAATGAGCCAAATGTTCATATTCATGATGCTCACAGTAATGAGCTGAACGGAGATAGCGAGCTTGGTGGGGCTAGTGGAGCTAGTGGAGTTACTGGGGCAATTGGAACTAATGCACCGACTAGAAACAATGTAGAGAGTGGGAATCATAGTAGTATGAACGAAAATGCCGCTGCTTTTACCGCAGCAACTTCATCTACTAAAAATGCTACGACTGAAAATCAATTTAAGGAGTCCGTCTCCAATGGATGGAACAAAATTAAAGATAGCGATACGTACAAGCAAAGTATTTCGATCAGTAAGCAATATGGCAGCTATTTTGTGCAGACACTGAAGTCACCTTCCAAAGCAGTGGAACAGGTCACAAGTGTGCATGTTATCAATGCAATCATTTCAATTGCGCTTACGGCTCTCATCATGCCTTTAATTCCATACTTTATTTTGAGCCATAGTCCTTTTGGTTCTCCTTCATTTTTTAATTTTGTGATTAAACCTTTTATCTACCTTCTAGTTGCGTTTACTCTTAGTACGGGGATCACATTTGGTATTTTACACTTAGCAAAAATCAAAAAAGACTATTTAACGCTCGTCTCGAAGATTGGCGTGTTATTTGTACCGGCAATCGGTGCCTTTTTACTTGGAGCAGTCTTTGCAATTCTTGATTTCAGTTATAACATCACTTTGTTTTTCCTTTTTGTTGGGATATCTACTGTTTTAATTGCACACATTTATCCCCTACTTACAGCACGTAAAGAACAGGAAAATGCAGGGAAATTCGACCTTATTTATGGTGCTATTTTTACATCCTTGTTTTTACTGTACGTTTTGACGAAAGCATTCCAGTTTGGCGCTTCAAGTATAGTTGGGAATTTGTTTTAACTTAAAGATTGGATAAAGCCTTAGTGCTTCATGATAACATTGGGGTGGCTACGGAACAGAGCGTTGTTTCAGTCGCTGTTAAAGTCTGATTCTCTTAAATGAAACTGGTTAAGGTTAGAATCAGACTTTAAAGGCTTCTTCCACAATCGCTCTGTCCCTTCGCTACTGAATGCTTTATCAAACATTTAACTTTGGGCTGTAGCCAAACTTTAGATTTAAAAGGGCAGTGAAATAGTTAGAGCTTTGCATGTGGGTAGGGGTAAGGGATGCCTCTTACCTATCATCATGTGAGGCTCTATTTTTTTGCTAAAATCCGAGCTAAGATTATTTTCGATTATGCATGTTATAATTAAGACAGAAATGGAGATGATCTCAGATGTACGAACTGCTTAACCCCCAAAATGATTTTGTGTTTAAAAGAATATTTGGGAGTGAAGAAAATAAGGATGTATTGTTAGCATTCTTAAACCGTACCTTTACGGAAGCAGGGAGACCTCCTTTAAAAGAAATTACACTACTGAACCCATACACCGATAAGGATGCTCCACTGGATAAACAATCTATTTTTGATATTTGGGCTAAAACTGAAACAGGTGAACACATTAATGTAGAGATGCAGCTTTTTAATAAATATGATATTGAAAAGCGAACGCTATTTTATTGGGGTAAACGATATGCGGCTCAGCTACAAGAGGGGCAGACTTATAAGGCACTCAAAAAGTGTGTAACCATCAACATTTTAAATTATTCATTTCTGCCAAATGAATATTACCATAACACCTTTCATTTAAGGGAGGACAAAACGGGCATTGAGCTAATTGATGATATAGAGATTCATTTTATTGAATTAGCCAAACTGGATAAATCAGCTGTTCCCCTTGAAGGTGGTCTTGTAAATTGGTTATTATTTTTAAAAGGGACAGATAAATCAAACTGGGAGGTGCTACAGATGAATGAACCAACAATTAAAAAGGCGATGACAACCTTAGAGTTTTTAAGTCAAGATCGAGAAGCACGACTCCGCTACGAGGAACGCCAAAAGTTCCTTCATGATGAAGCGTCTGCGATGGAATGGGCTTTAGATAAGGGCATTGAACAAGGCATCAAACAAGGTATTGAGAAAGGCATTGAGAAAGGTATCGAGAAGGGTATTGAAAAAGGAAAACAGCTTGGTTTAGCAGAAGGCGAGCGAAAAAAGGCGTTGGAAGTTGCTAAAGGCTTGCTTAATGCAGGAATCGGTGTTGAAGTCATTATTGAAACAACTGGATTAACAAAGGAAGAAATCTTAGCTTTGAAATAACAGAAAGTTAAAAATGCTCCCTTCTAGGTAATTGGTTTGTTTTAAACCAGTCTATCTAGAGTGGAGCATTTAAATATGTTTATCGTGTTTTAGCGTTATAAATTCACGTCCGTTTAAACCCTTCTCCCAACACCTCATGGGCATTCGTAATAATGACAAACGCTGTTGGCTCAATGGTTTGCACTAGCTTTTTCAGGCGAGTGACTTCGCTTTGACCTACAACTGCCATTAAGACCTGCCGATCGTCTCCTGTGTAGCCACCTTGCCCACTAAGCTTGGTTAAGCCACGATCTAGTGTGTTAAGAATAGCTTCTGAGATTTCATCATTTTTTTCGGCAATAATATAGGCAACCTTCGTGTAGTTAAGTCCCAGCTCGACCATATCAATCACTTTACCCGTAATATAAAGCCCGATAAGTGCATACAAAGCCTTTTCTGGCGAAAGGAGAAAGCCTGCTAAAATAATGACCGTTCCATCCATCAGCATAACGCAGAGGGATAAATTAAGCCCAGAGAACTTCTGCACAATTTGCGCAAGTGTTGCCAAGCCACCAGTGGAGCCACGTCCACGAAAAACGATGCCCAAGCCCAAGCCTACTCCGATACCACCATATAAAGAAGCTAGTAAGGGATCTGTTGTAGGCACACTCCAGTCTTTAGTTACAAATACGAATAAAGGCAACACAATCGTCCCTAACAAGGAGCGAATCGCATAATTGCGCCCAAGGATGAGGAATCCTGCAATAAATAAAGGAATATTCAGCGCCCACTGTGTATACGCAGGCTCAATATTGAGTTGGTTTTGCACGATAATCGATAACCCCGATACCCCTCCAGATGCGATATGTGCAGGAACCATAAACAAGTTAAAGGCGGTTGCGGTAATAAAGGCGCCAATAATAATCATAATGCTATCTAATGCATGTCTTGCTGGTCCTTCAATCGGAAAATGATCAGTCCATCTCCGTTTACGTGTTTTAGGCGGCACGTCAGTTTGTCACTCCTTCGATCTTTTCAAAGTTTCTGTTACCTTTACTGTTCAATGCTAACAATAGGAATATGATTTTAACAACAATCGCAAGAACGCTCTGGAGCGTAGCTACATGCCTCCAGTCGTCGTCAAGTGCTAATTTCTAAATCGAGCATCAATTGCAGTTGATCTTTAATCTAGCTCAAAAAAATTCCTACGCTTTATCAGCAAGTCTAGGCACTCAAGCACCTCATCTTACGTCCAAAGCATAGGAATTATTCAGCAATCGCTACATAAGTGGAAACGAATATGTTTATGTTTATTCTTCTGCACTTGTACGGATCTGACTTCTTAAATATCCATCAATAAACGGATTCAAGTCTCCATCCATCACCGCACCTGTATTCCCTGTCTCAACAGATGTACGATGGTCTTTAACCATACTATACGGGTGGAAGACGTAAGATCGGATTTGACTACCCCAAGCGATGTCAGATTGCTCACCACGAATTTCATCTAATTCCTTGCGTTGTTCCTCTAGCTTACGCTCATATAGCTTCGAACGTAGCATTGTCATCGCTTGCTCACGGTTTTTAATCTGTGAACGTTCGTTTTGACAAGTTACAACGACACCAGTAGGAAGATGTGTAATCCGTACAGCAGAGTCAGTCGTATTAATGTGCTGGCCGCCTGCACCACTGGCACGATAGGTATCAATTTTCAAATCCTCAGTGCGAATTTCAATATCAACATCATCCGTAATTTCTGGTACAACATCACAAGATACAAAGGAAGTATGTCTACGACCAGAGGAATCAAAAGGAGAAATCCGCACTAGACGGTGTACTCCCTTTTCTGCCTTTAAATAGCCATACGCATTATAGCCTTTAATGAGTAGGGTTACACTTTTGATCCCAGCTTCATCACCCGGCAAATAATCCAAAGTTTCTACCTTAAAGCCTTGCTTCTCCGCCCAACGTGTGTACATACGAAGCAACATTTGTCCCCAGTCCTGAGACTCGGTACCTCCTGCACCTGGATGAAGCTCTAGAATCGCATTTAGCTTATCATAAGGTTGATTTAGCAATAGCTGCAATTCGAACTCTTCTAGCTTTTTCTTGAGTCCTGTAATGGAGCCGCCAACCTCTTCAAGTAGAGATTCATCGCCTTCCTCTTCAGCTAGCTCAAGCATAAGCTCAATATCGTCGCACTCCTGCTGCAAGCCAGCATACTGGTCTACAGCACCTTTAATTCCGTTCATTTCGGCAATCAAAGCTTGTGCTTTATCGTTGTCATCCCAAAAGTCAGGTGCAGCCATTTTCTCTTCGTAGTTGGCGATCATCTCTTGCTTATAATCTAAGTCAAAGAGACCCCCTAAGGTTAGATAATTTGGTTGCAATCTGACGTAAGTCTTGTTTAAAACTAGGATCTATCATATTCGTGAAGTCACCTTCCTAAGTGCAGATTAAGCAATAAAACATTTTAGCAATTCAAAGTTTAGTAATTAAGCATTTTGTCCATGGCAATGTTTGTATTTCTTCCCACTTCCACAAGGGCAAAGGTCATTACGGCCTACTTGCTCTTTACGTTGCACTGGGCGTTTCTCAGCAGGCTCGCCGCTTGTAGAAATTTTGTCCTCATCTACAACTGCTTGACGCTCCTGGTTCGTTTCTACTTGTGCTTTCATAATGTAGGTAGCAACCTCTTCTTGAATGCTAGCTACCATCGCATTAAACATCTCGAAGCCTTCGAATTGATATTCACGAAGTGGGTCGGTACCGCCATATGCACGCAAGTGGATACCTTGACGAAGCTGATCCATTTGGTCAATATGATCCATCCATTTGCTATCTACTGCACGAAGTGCAATAACCTTCTCAAATTCACGAACCATTTCAGACCCCATTGCTTCCTCGCGTTGATCGTATTTCACCATCACCTTTTCAAAAATGAATTCAATCATTTCTTCAGGTTCTTTGCCCCATAGATCATCACGGTTTAATGCACCTTCGTCTAACAGCTTATTATTTACATATTCAGCAATAGCTTCGAAATCCCACTCTTCTGGAATGTCCGCAGTCGTATGTGCTTGAACGATATTTTCGATCACTGCTTTAATCATGTCTACGACGATTTGCTTCACGTTTTCGGATTCTAGCAATTCGCGACGTTGTTTGTAAATAATGTTACGTTGTTGGTTCATGACATCATCATATTGAAGGACGACTTTACGCAAATCAAAGTTGTTGCCTTCTACACGTTTTTGTGCAGATTCAATCGCCTTCGTAATCATTTTACTTTCAATCGGTTGGTCTTCTTCAAAGCCAAGACGCTCCATCATGTTCAGTACGTTGTCCGCACCAAAACGACGCATCAATTCATCACCAAGTGAAAGGTAAAATTGGGTGGAACCTGGGTCCCCTTGACGTCCTGCACGACCACGAAGCTGGTTATCAATACGTCTAGATTCATGACGCTCTGTACCAATAATATGCAAGCCACCAACTTCTGACACACCTTCACCTAGCAAAATGTCGGTACCACGACCCGCCATGTTGGTTGCAATCGTTACTGAACCTGGCTCCCCTGCACGAGAAATAATTTCCGCTTCCTCTGCGTGGAATTTCGCATTAAGGACTTTATGCTTTACACCTTTACGTTTAAGAAGATCAGATAATAGCTCTGAGTTTTCAATCGAAATTGTACCTACAAGCACAGGTTGATTTTTTTTGTGGCGCTCCACAATTCCTTCAACGACCGCACGGAATTTGCCTTCTTCACTTTTGTAAACAACATCCGGCATATCTTTACGTTGGTTTGGTTTGTTTGTAGGAACCTGAAGCACTTCAAGACCATAAATTTTCTTGAACTCTTCTTCCTCTGTTTTCGCAGTCCCTGTCATACCTGCAAGCTTTTGGTACATACGGAAGTAGTTCTGGAACGTAATTGTTGCCAACGTCATACTTTCGTTTTGTACTTCTAACTCTTCCTTCGCTTCAATCGCTTGGTGCAAGCCATCGCTATAACGACGTCCTGCCATGAGACGACCTGTAAATTCATCGACGATTTTAACTTCGTCCTCATCTACTACATAGTCTACGTCACGACGCATAATTGCGTTCGCTTTTAACGCTTGGACTACGTGGTGGTTCAAAGTTACGTTGGTATGATCATATAAATTATCGATTCCAAATGCTTTTTCAGCTTTGGCAACCCCTTTTTCTGTTAAGGAAACTGCCTTCACTTTAATATCAACCGTGTAATCTTCCTCTGCAACGAGACGTTTCACAAAACGATCCGCAGCATAATAGAGCTCAGTTGATTTTTGAGCTTGTCCAGAAATAATGAGCGGTGTACGTGCTTCATCAATTAAAATGGAGTCCACTTCGTCAATGATACAGAAATAGAGCGGACGTTGAACCATCTGCTCTTTGTATAACACCATATTGTCACGCAGATAGTCGAAACCAAATTCATTATTAGTACCATAAGTAATATCGCATGCATAAGCATCTTGCTTGTCTACGTGTTCCATTCCATTCAGGTTAACGCCAACCGTCATCCCAAGGAAGTTATAAATTTGTCCCATTTGCTCGCTGTCACGTTGTGCCAAGTAATCATTGACCGTAACGACGTGTACGCCTTTGCCTAAAAGTGCATTCAAATAAACCGGCAAGGTTCCAACGAGTGTTTTACCTTCACCTGTTTTCATCTCTGCAATACGGCCTTCATGTAGCGCCATACCACCAATTAACTGTACGTCAAAATGACGCATATTCAAAACCCGCTTGGACGCTTCTCTTACAGTCGCAAATGCTTCTGGTAAAAGATCGTCTAAGGTTTCTCCTTTTTCAAGGCGCTCGCGGAATTCTGCTGTTTTGCCCTGTAATGCCTCATCGCTAAGCTTCACAAAATCGGGTTCTAATTTATTAATAACATCTACTGTCTTCATTAGACGTTTGACATCACGTTCATTGACGTCGCCGAAGATTTTTTTAACTAATCCTAGCATGTTTAACCCCTTTCACGACAAACAAATCATTTGCCTAAATTGTAACAGTTTGTAAGACATGTCGCAACATAAGAGCGCATAACGTCATATATTGCCGATTAATAATTAAATCAGTTTATTAAGAATAAAGAGCCTCATCCGAAGGACGGATAAAGGCTCATACAGACATTTTCATTAAATCATCAAGGTTTCATTCATAAAGTCGTCACGAATTGAACTTAAATGAAGGAAATTTAATTTTGTTCAATTAAACCATATTTACCATCATTTCGTTTATAAACGACGTTAACAGTGCGTGTGTCGATATTAGAAAATACGAAGAAATTATGTCCAACCATATTCATTTGTAATATGGCTTCTTCTACATCCATAGGCTTCAAGGTGAAGCGCTTTGTACGTACTACCTCAAATTCATCGTTTTCTAGTTCTGCATTATCACTGGAAGTTCCTTCTACGAATAAAGTCTTAAGACTTCCTTCTTGGCGGAACTTGCGATTAATCTTCGTTTTATGCTTGCGAATCTGACGTTCCAGCTTGTCCACGACTGCATCCATGGATGCATACATGTCATCGCTACGATCCTCTGCACGAAGCACAACTCCAGTAAGAGGAATAGTTACCTCTACCGCGTGCAATCCTCGAACGACACTAAGTGTGACGTTACCTTCTGAGGTGGGGGGTGCATCAAAGTACTTGTCTAGTCTGCTGAGCTTCTTATCGAGATAATCTTTAAGTGCTTCAGTCACTTCAATCTGTTGTCCACGAATACTAAAATTCATAGGGCACTCCTCCTTTGCTTTGCACCTTTATTATATCATAAGTGTTGGGCGAATGTAAAAGGAGTGTAAACGGACTGAACGGAAAATGGTGGCTAGATGGTGCGTGGTGGGAGGCTACGGGGGAGAGGGTTGCTTCGTGCCTTGTTAAAATCGGATTTATTGGATTAGACAACAACTTAGTGGTATAAATCCGATTTTAAAGAGGCCCGCTTCGCTTCACCGCAATCCCTCTCCCCCTGCGCTCGTTGGCTGTATCTAGGTACGGGATTTTCGAGGTTCGGTCCCTTTACGTGGGGGCAGGCGGTAGTGGAAAAGCAAAGAACAAACACAGAAATAAAGAACAAACTGTGATTGTTTGGACTGTGTTCTTTGAACATGCGTCAAACAATGTAGTGTAGATCTAAGACTTAAAATCTTAAACTAAATAAATGCTTAAACAATAAAAGACCTTAAGAGAGGTTATCTCCTAAGGTCTTAGCTACACATATCAACGCTAACCATCATATCCCATATATGTAGGTCGGCTGTGCCGGATGATTATAATTTGATTACGTTAGCAGCTTGCGGTCCGCGTGCGCCTTCAACAATGTCAAATTCTACAGATTGACCTTCGTCCAAAGACTTGAAGCCTTCTGATTGGATTGCTGAGAAGTGTACGAATACGTCGCCGCCTTCATCAGTTTCAATGAAACCATAGCCTTTTTCTGCGTTAAACCATTTTACTTTACCTTGCATGCACTAACATTCCCTTCGTCTTCAAATAAAAGTGTGATTAATAACCACAATTTGACTATACCACCATCGGTTCCGATGTGTCAATTACCAAAGAAAATGTTTTATTGTAAAAAAATGTAGGTTTATGGCGAATGCTATTTTACTTGTTTATAATGAGCAATTTAGTATATAAAAAGGATTAGAGATGTACCTAAGCATCGGCACAAGTTCTCTAATCCCAGTTTACAAATTATCTTATTTTCTTTGGTCCATGATAATACTGTCAGAAGCATAAGCAGTTTCATAGGCGTTACGTTGTACCTTGGCTTGACCACGGTTACGGAGCCATTCTGCAGCTTCTTGCTTCTGTTGCTCCATAGAATGTCTTAACTGTTCTTCACGAAACTGAATTTGGGTTAGCTTCACCTTTTGCTCTAAAGTTAAAGGATTAACCGTCTCACAAGCGATAATTTCATTGATGATCTGTTCTCTATCATTTATAAATTTTGTCCAGTCTTCATGAGAAGCACTTTCGCTGTTTTGAAGCATTTGATGATCCAAATTATCCAGTTGTTGAATTAACTCATCCATTGGCATTCACTTGAGACTGGCTTTGTCCACTCGCTAATTCCTTAGAGGCTTGCACCCAGCTTTCTCTTAGTTCAGACAAATATCCTAATGCTTCCTCTGCCTTGTCAACTTCATTTCTAATGTTGGATTCGATCAGCAGGTAGTTAATATATTCATACAACTTCTCTAACTGCTCAGATATTTCATAGCTATGGTTTAATGAAGCTCTAAGCTCACTGACAATCGTTTGAGCTTTACCGATAAGCTCATTTTTTTTCTGATAGTCCTTTTCATTAATTGCCGCAATGCCCCCACGTATAAAACGAATTGCACCATCGTACAGCATAATTAATAGCTGAGCTGGTGTAGAGGTTTGTACAGAGGATTGCTTATATCTATCATAAGGAGAGGTTATCATTATGGTTCACTCCTAGTTACTTTTATCATTTTGATAATAGATTCGTGATGCTGGAGGTTTGAGAGTTTAGTTTGTTGATGGCTTGCTCCATGGCATTAAACTTCGTATAGTAGCTTTCTTCCATTGAGGTGAGCCTTTTAGTCAGTGTCTTAATACGATCATCTAAATCAGTTAGCTCCTTACCCATTGTACTTTGTTCATCTAAGGTTTGTGTAAGGTCACTACTATATTTTGATGTACCTGATTTATCGGAAATTCTACCTAATGTATTTAAAGTTGTATCATATAATTTATCAAAGATCCCTTTAGTGTTTCCATCAAAAGAACCAATAAAAAGCTCCATTACTTTATCAGGATGGTCACTAATTGCTTGTTTTAATTTATCTTCATTTAGGTATAGCTTTCCATTTTCGGTGTAAGTCCCTGTTGTAATTCCGAGGTCTGGAAGCGAAATTGTTTTATCACCAAGCTTCACGGAGGACTCAATTAAAATACTTCGCATATTGGATAAACCTTCACTAATGATGGTATCTCCGCGTAAAAGACCACTTTGTGCCTTTTCTGTCCAAAGCTTAATATCGTCTTCCTTCATTTCCTTTTTTTGATCGGCAGATAAAGGAGCAAAGTTTTTATATCTTTTTTCACTAATTTTAGAGTTCATTGTTTTAATTAATGAATTATAGTCCTCAATAAAGGATTTAATTGTTTCGATTGCTTTTTTGCCATCTGCTTTAGTTGAGATATTAGAGGTAGCATTATCGGCACTTTTTTGTAATAACGTAATTTCAACGCCATTTACAGTAAGCACATTGCCAGCAGGTTTAAATGTCTCACCATTAATTTCTACTTCTGCTGCCTTACCTGGACTTGTCAGGCTAGCATCCGTTTCCATCTTTGCTGTTAAGTTCCCTTTAATCTGTACACTGCCATCAAAGGATTTAGATTTGATAATTATTTGACGAGAAGCTTCATCAAATACAGCAGAAACGTTAGCTTCTTTATCCCCATTTAGCTTATCCAATACATTTTTTATCGTATCTGATCCAGAAAAAGAAATTTTCTTGCCTGGTGTTTGTATATAATACTCAGAAGGTTCTGATCCACTTTCTTGAAGAGCGCTTAGTGTTGTAGAGTTATTCACCCCTGTTGCCAGCTTCTCAGATTTTACTGTAGTTGGCTCAGCCACACTAATTACTTTTACCTCCATCGGTACCATATTGGCCGAGCTTTGAGCTTTAACACTGATAGCATCCTTATCCCCAGTTACTTCTGAAGAATAAATACTCATCGCTGAAGTGGAACGATAATTAAATAGTTTATTTTGACGAAAATCTACCAAGCTACTATTAATTTGTTTATAGTTATCTCGACGCCATTCTAAAATTTGTTTGTCTTGATTGAGTTTATTTAATGGCGTACGACGTGCAGACATTAACTTGGTCACCATTGCGTCAATATCCATACCTGATGCTAAACCAGAAACTCTCATCTTTTATACCTCCTTATAAACGTTCGTCAATGATGAGACCTGCAAATTCCATCATCTTTGCTACAATCTCCAAGGTCTTTTCAGGTGGGATTTCACGAAGCAGTTCACCTGTATCCTTATTTAATACTTTAATCATGATCGCATTTGTTTTGTCATGCACACTGATTTCAACTGTGGTCTCAGGACCTTGCAAAGCTTTCACTGCTTTATCTATTGAACGGATTAATTCCTCTTCACCAAGCGAAACTAACCGCCCTTGAAGCTCTGCGTTGTGTAACTCACGTCCATTTCTAATAGGTAATACTTCTTGTGTATCCATCTTAGGTTGTGGAGGATAACTGCTTGAACTCGTACCTTGAGTTCCTGAAAATGAAATTTGCAGATTCATCATTACACCTTCCCTCAAATGATCCTACTATTGGTTATATCGGATGATGGGATGATTTGGTTTAGGGAAATATCAAAAAAGAGATTCCGAAAATTTCGGAATCCCTTGAAGACAAATACAAATGGATCTTAACGAAGCAATTGTAATACGCCTTGTGGTTGTTGGTTAGCTTGTGCCAACATTGCTTGAGCTGCTTGAGTAAGAATGTTGTTCTTAGTGAAGGACATCATTTCTTTAGCCATATCTACGTCACGTACACGAGATTCAGCAGCACTCAAGTTTTCGGAAGTTGCACCCAAGTTATTGATAGTGTGTTCCAAACGGTTTTGGTTCGCACCCAATTTAGAACGTTCTTCAGAAACTTTGTTCAACGCGTTGTTAATTGTAGTGATTGCTTTGTCAGCAGATGCTTGCGTAGAAATACGTACACCTTTAGTATCATCAATTTCTAAATCTGATTTATCAATAGTTTTATCAGCGACAGTGATAGCTGCATCTTCTCCATCAGACTTAACTAAGATATCCTTACCTGCTGCAGAAAATGCCTTTTGAATTGCAGATGCAATTTCATCACGTGTAGCTAAAATGTCACCAGCAGCTGTTCCAGTCCCAGCACCTTGTCTCAAAGTAAGTTCAAGTTCACCCGCAGCATTAAATTTAGCAGTAGTTTCCTTAACGAAATCATTTGCAGTAGTACCTGTTAATGCAGCTGTTGTTTTAATTTCAACATCTGTACCTTCATAACTTGTAAATACTACACCTAATTCATCTGATGTTGTTTCTTTACTTGTGAAACCATTTACACCTAATTTTTCATTACTCATATCATTAATGCTCAACTTAATGCTTTGCCCTGAGTTAGCACCAATATGGAAAGTTTTATCGTTGAAATCACCATTCAATACCTTTTGGTTATTGAACTCAGTGTCTGTAGAAATACGTTTGATTTCTTTAGACAATTCGTCAACTTCTGATTGAAGTTTTTGACGGTCAACGCCTTCGTTAGTGTCAGAAGAAGCTTGAACTGCCAATTCACGCATACGTTGAAGAATGCTATGAGTTTCAGTTAATGCACCTTCAGCTGTTTGAATCAAAGAAATACCGTCTTGAGCATTCTTTTGAGCCATATCCAAACCACGGATTTGTCCACGCATTTTTTCGGAAATTGCCAAACCAGCAGCATCGTCACCAGCACGGTTGATACGAAGACCAGAAGACAATTTTTCTAAGTTTTTGGAAGAAGCACCAGTGTTAGCGCCCAATTGACGGTGAGTATTTAATGCAGCAATATTGTGGTTAATAATCATGAGTAAATTTCCTCCCTGAAATAAATTTATTCCACATCCTTGTGGTCCGCTTGCTTTCGTTAAGGTCGGCCGCCCTTCCGAAATAGCGTCTTATACATATATCGACAGTTTGAATTAGGAACTTTAGAGCAAATGGACTAATTTCTAAAAAAATTTTCGGACATTTGAGGGGCTACAAGGCAGAGGGTTGTTCGGACCGCTGTTAAAAACTGATTCCTTAGATGCTCTACTCATAATGTTGGAATCAGTTTTTAAAGGTGGGCACTTCGTTTCTCCACAATCCCTCTGCCTTTCAGCTAAGTTACTACCATATCATAATGCTAATTCGTCTCATAAATCACCTCTAAACTATTTAGGGGCTACTTACATATCAGAATCAGGCTCCGAAGATTGATTATATTCATCTAACAACTTCGTTATATCTACTTGTCCATGTGTAACGGATTGTCTATTTAGCTCCTGAATAGATAAGTAGATTTCTTTGCGAAATACGTCAACCTGTCTTGGAGCTGTGATGCCAATTCGTACGTTATCACCCTCGATACCAAGAACGGTGATTTCAATGTTATCTTGGATAACGATGGATTCGCCTTTTCTACGTGATAATACAAGCATAGATTTACGCCCCCTTCTCAGGCGAATGGTTTGCCCATAGCAAATGACGTGACGTATAGGCGGTATCGTGCAAAATAACTTGTCTTGCTGTACGACTTTCTGTGTTAAAAACAAGTGGGGCTAATAGATTTAAGGTAGATTGCTGAATTTGCTCTTGTAGTGTGACTATATTTCTGATCTGAACAGCGTTATCTAGTCTAAGCTCCTCCACAACAGAGGTCGGTAGTTCAAATTCATAGTTTTTGTAAAACTCAAATGGGTTTGTGATAAGCAAGGATATTTCAGGTTCCACTAAAGACTGTAGGTAAGAAAATGGTGTGCCTTCCATATCAATAATGGCAAACTGATTATGTTCTTCAAAACCAGGAATGCCTTTTGGAAAGTTATAGATTTGAGTTTCTGTAATTTCGATTTTACCAAATTGTGCTGTTGTAATTTCCATAATAACCAACTCCATATCATTTTTAACTCTTAGCTCTTAATTGTTTGTTCGTATCATTCTCGTAGCTTCCTAATTGTTTACACTATATGTCTGATATATTTAGATCGTATATCTTAAAAGTATTAGTTATATTAACTCTCTAGCCAAACTCTAGTAACAAAAATAGCCATAGTCGGACTTTCCAAACACCTCCGCTACAGCTATCTTACATGATTCATGAGATTTTATATCAATGTTTTTACATTGATAGATCTAGATTTGGTGGAATAATTTCCACCGAAGCATATTGTTTAACCTGAATATTCAGATTGCCAGGCTGGTATTGAACATCTGGGCGATAGGCTCTAGCCGAAATTTGCGGTGCGTTTGCCTGCGCTTGAATAACAGGACTATTACGTTGAACATGAATACGTACGTTGTCATAAGAAGCAGGTCCCCTGAACTCTACAAATGGATCTCGCTTCCAATCCCCTCCATACACCTCTGCAATTGTATTGCCAGGTTTATGAAACTCTGCTAATTGATTACCCTGTTCCACCTTTTTAGCTAACGCTTGGAGAAATAAGCCCTGCAAATTAGAATAAATTTGCTGATTCATCTCAAGTGGATGTCCACCCTTATACGCTCGCCAAGCATCGTGTTGATCAATCTCCATTGTGGGCGCAGGTTGTTCAATTTGCAAATCCGCTTGTTTCGTTTCAATACTAAAATCTGGACGTTGCTGTTGCATTGTAAGGGATGCCTTTGTTGATTCAATAGATAACAGCGAAGGCTGCTGACGAATTTGAAGCTGTGGAATCATTTATTCCTCACCACCTACCGCAAGAAATCAGCTAAAGAGTTAGATATTATTTTTGCTCCAGTAGATAAAGAAGCGTTATAAATACTTTCCTGAATTTTAGAGTTCAGCAAAACCTTTTCATAATCCGCATCCTCAACACTACCTTGCATATTATTAAGGTTAATTTCTAAGTCACTTAATCGTCCTTGCATAAGGTCGACTCGATTTGTTTTAGCGCCAACCTGAGATCTAGCGGTTAATACCTTATCTAGTCTTGTATTTACAAGGTCAAGCTGATCTGAAATTGTGTCAAAGTCACTAGCTTCAAGGGCAGTACTTAAACGATCTAACATTGTAAAAATGTGATCACTGTTCTTTTCAGACGGATTACCAAAAATATCACTTCCAGTAACGTTCACTGATAATTGAATATTATCACCGATGAAATAATTAATTTCACCTGTATCTGTTGTTATATCTCCTGCCAAAGTAGTATCTGATTGATTATCCGAACCTTTAGGAAAGTCATACGGCTTCTTATCATAGGTTTGACCATTAAAAATATACTTACCGTTAATCTTACTGTTGCCAATATCAATTAACTGTTCCTTTAATTGCTTAATTTCTGTATTAATACTGTCCAATGCAGATTGAGGATTAGTAGAGTTTGACGCCTGAACCGTCAGTTCCTTCACACGATGCAAAATGTCTCCTACCTGACCTACCGCTGTATCTGTATATTCCAGCCAAGACTGCGCAGTACTCACATTTTTCTGATACTGATCATTTGAAGACAACTCCGCCCGATAACGCATGGAATAAGTGATGCCCACTGGATCATCGGAAGGCTTGTTGATTTTACGTCCTGTGGTCAGCTGAGTTTGTAAGTTGTTTAAGTTGACACCGTTGCGGTTCAAGTTAAGCAGCATTTGGTTGTTTAGCATATTTGAAGTGACTCGTATCATAATTTATAGCTCCTTATCTACCTACTACGCCTGTAGAGTTAATGAGTTTATCTAAAAGCTGGTCATATGTGGTCATGAAACGTGCTGCAGAGGCGTAAGCGTGCTGAAATTTCATCATGTTGGATAATTCTTCATCCAGAGATACACCACTGACAGATTGACGTTGTGCTTCTACTTGTGTGACTAACACATCAGAGTTAGCTGCTTGACGTTGTGCTTCTTCTGCTTTAACCCCAAGCTGACCAACCATCGCTGCATATTGGGAATTCACGGTAGATTGAGTACCATCTCCAGCTGTAAACTTGGTTTCGTTAAGGCTAGATAACAGCAACGCTAATGTATTGTTTCCTTTGATGACTGCTTGTCCTGTGCCTGTTGCTTCGGTACGTAATGATGTAGCTAACAAGTTAGAGTCCCCTGCGATTAATGGGTTAATTGCAATTGTGCCTGCACTAGTTCCAACAAAAAACGGTAGGCCACGATCCGTGGTTCCATTTAGTGTAAAGCCAAGCTGATGCAAGCCATTAAAGCCATTTACATCGATAGTTGTAGCTTCCTTGAGCGTACTATTTGCTGGTAACGGATTACCTGCTGTAACTAGTTGATCTACACCGTTAACCGTAACCGTAGTATCTTTGTTAACCACTGTACCTTCAGGCAACATAGAGCCTGCTGGAATAGAAACATCTTTAATTGTACCGTTCATAATGGTGTTGGTTAGATCATTTAGTTGCTTTTTAGTATCTACAACATAGCTATCACGAGCGAGGATTAGTCCAAAGGCTTCTCCACCTTGAAGGTTATTAGATGCAAAGCCTTGAATTAAAAATGAAGCATCTAGGTTCCCAGCAGGAGAAGGTTGTACCTGAACAGCATTTCCTTGTAAAAGGGATGTGCCCCCCATCATGATGTTGTAGCCTGTATCTCCATCTGTAACGGTAATATTAATAATTTTAGATAATTTATCTGTAATTAAATCACGTTGATCTCGAAGATCGTTTGCATCGTCGCCAAGCCCTTCTAGGCGTGAAATGGATTGATTTAAATCAGCAATAGAGTTCAAATAGCTAATCGCTTCCGTTTCCTTCATGCCAATGCTTGTTGTTAAATCTGCTGTCAGATTGTTAAGCTGGCGATCCATATAATTAATTGCATCGGTCATCGCCGCACCAGTTTCTAATACGATTTTACGTGCCGTTGCATTTTCAGGGTCTTTACTGAGATCAGACCATGATTTCCAAAACTTATCTAAAACCTGACGAATCCCTGTGTCGGAGGGCTCATTCATAATGCCTTCTATTTTTGATAGGGTCTCGTATTGAACTGTCCAGCTTCCATTACCACTATTTTCACCACGAAATTGTGCGTCTAGGAATACGTTACGAATCCGCATGATGGAATCAAACTCTACCCCTGTCCCTAATTGCCCAGGTACATTGGAGCGCATCATCCCGTAAGCTTCCATTGGAATAGATGCCTTCATGTTGACGACTTGTCTGGAATAACCTGCTGTGTTGGCATTTGCCACGTTATGCCCTGTTGTATTTAAAGCGGCCGTTTGTGTAAACAAGCTGCGTTTTGCTGTTTCGATCGAATGGAATGTAGATGCCACTTGTCATTTTCCCCCTAACCAAATTCAATCTATAAAGTGTGAAAAAGTAATTTATTAATCTGTAAAAATACCTACCCTCTCGTATCAAATAACCCTGGACGCTGCACGCCACCAAACTTGTCGGCTGGATGATGGTATGTCACCTCTTGGTCTTGTCTTCCCCCAAAAAGCTCTAACGAAAATTCCAAAAAGCTTAGCGATTGCTGAATCAATTGCTGGTTTAAATCGTTGATTTGCTTTACCTCAGCAAGTGTCGTGGACAGCTGTAGCTGTGCTTGTTGTAGCTTTTGCTTTTCCTCTGGGTCAAACACCAGTCTTGTAAGCTCGGTAATCGTTAAATTAAGCTGAGATTTTATCCCACGATCTTTTAATAACTGATTACAAGCCTCAATGCGTTCTGCCTCGGATATTTCGATCTTCTTTAGAATACGAGATTCTTGATTCATAATTTGAATAATCCCGTTTACGTCATCCTTGATGATAGCCTGCTTCTTCTCGTTGGCGATGTCGATCATTTCACGATGATGATCATCTAGCTGCTGCAGTGTGTGTATAAGGCGGTCTACTGTCATTGCTGCCTCCTACTCCCGATCAAAGGACTTAAAATACGGAATAAGCTTCTCAACAAGCTTGCCTGTTTCAACGCGATAAGTGCCTGTGGACACTTGTTCCTTTAGTTCTGCAATCCGTTGTGCCCGTTCTGAACCATTCATTTGCATTTCCTCACCTGCTCGTAATAATTCCTTTGCTTCTGCTGAAATGGACACTTCATCTTTACGTTTTGCTTTGTTATTTACTTCCTGACGTTGTGAATCGATTTGACGTTGGTAGCTATTCATCGCTCCAATTCGTCCAGTCTCATTAATTTTCATATGCTCCACCCTTCTTTCAAAAAAGTAATTCATCAATCTCATTAATCTTCAATCCATTTTTATTCGCGTCTATCCATGTTATCCATGACAGTATCGTAAGTTCATTTTTAAGTTGTTCTTGTTATCACGTTCCGTTTTATTTACTTCCTTATTTACCTCATGTAAATGTAAGTTAAACAAGTATCCCCTAACATGTCTTAAGGGTATAAATGGCACTAAAATAAAAAAGCCGATAATCTTTAATAAGTTTATCGGCGGATTTTAAAACATTATGAATAGCGAATGTTTGGTTTATGAAGAATATTATGCTATTTTTTGTCGTGAATAAGCACTAATTACTACGAAACTTGTCAAGCGCACCATAAGCCCTAGGTCCAACATTTTTCTGATCCTGTGCTTGGTTGACTTCCTCTTGCGCTGATCGCAGGTCACGTGTTAACCGTTGTCTACAGGAATCACACATATTCCCTTCACGAATTAAAATCCCACACACCTCACAAGGATAGGTCATGTTTGGATTGTTTGCAACAGAAATACGGCCTTCTTTTATAAATTTAGTAATTTGTTTAATAGAAACATCTGTAGCTTCAGATACTTCTTGAATGGTTGCTGTTTTTTCTTCGCGGAGATATTGCAAGCATTTGTCATATTCCATCTCAATTTCCTTTATACATGCCTGACACACTTCTCTGAAGCTTTTCGCAAATAATCTGCCGCAACGTGGGCAATTGCCGACATTCATCTCCATTTCCGACTCTTCCCTTCAAAAAAACATATTATTGATGCTAGATTACCTTATATTCACAGTGTTCGTCCATAGATTTTATCATTTTTTGTAAAATTGTCATCAAAACACAAAAAACTCATTAATAAATAAAAGGGCTCTATTTAAGTATCAGTACTTGACATGGACTGAAGGGTGGTAGCTACGCTCCAGAGCGTTCTTGCGATTGTTGTTAAAATCATATTCCTTTTATTAATGTATATTTATGGATGGAATTTGATTTTAAGAGACAACCTTCAGAATCTCTCTGTTTCTTCGCTAGTTTGGGTTAGCGGTCAAGCACTGATTTCAAGATTGAGCCAATAAAAAATTCATTAATTTATATTAAGTTAATTTTACGCTTCATTCCCCTTTATTTTAAAGGTTTCAAAGACATAATTTCCTTTTCACTTATCCCTGTTGCTTTAGAAACCAGGTCGATTGCAAGCCCTTCCTTAAGCAAATTTTTCGCAATTTCTAAAGCCTTTTGGCGTTCGCCTTGCTGTTTTCCCTTCTCCAACCCATTGTCCATCGCCCATTCCATTGCAGAGGCTTCATCATGCAAATATTTCTGACGCTCCTCATAACGTATTCTCGCTTCGGAATCTTGACTTAGTAATTCTAAGGTGGTCATCGCCTTTTTAATTGTTGGTTCATTCATCTGCAATACCTCCCAGGTAAAACGTATAGTGAGTCTTACTTCAAAGACGTAATCTCCTTCTCGCTTAGTCCTGTTACTTTTGAGATCAGTTCTATTGCAAGACCTTCCTTAAGCATGTTTTTTGCAATATCCAAAGCCTTTTGGCGTTCGCCCTGCTCTTGCCCCTTCTTTAGTCCTTTCTTTAATCCCTTCTCTAAGCCGTTGTCCATCGCCCATTCCATCGCCGAGGCTTCATCATGCAAATATTTCTGACGCTCCTCGTAACGTATTCTCGCTTCGAAATCTTGACTTAAAAACTCTAAGGTGGTCATCGCCTTTTTAATTGTTGGTTCGTTCATCTGCAATACCTCCCAGTTTGTTTTATCTGTTCCTTTCAGAAAAAATAACCAGTTTATAAGTCCACTATGCTTAGGCAAAGCCATGCCGTCTAGTTTGGGTAATTCAATAAAATGAATTTCAATATCATCGATAAGCTGAATCGCTGTAAGATCTTCCTTTAGGTGAAATGTATTGTGGTAAATATCGTTAGGCAAAAATGAATAATTTAAAATATTTATAGTGACGCACTTTTTCAGTGTCTTGTAGGTCTGTCCTTCTTGGAGCTGAGCGGAATAACGTTTGCCCCAATAATACAAAGTCCGCTTTTCAATATCATACTTGTTAAACAGTTGCATTTCCACATTGATGTGCTCACCGGCTTCTGTCCGTGCCCAAATGTCAAAAATAGATTGTTTATCTAGTGGCGCATCCTTATCGGTGTAGGGGTTAAGTATTGTAATTTCTTTTAAAGGTGGGCTTCCTGCTTCCATAAAGGTACGGTTCAGAAATGCTAACAGCACATCCTTATTTTCTTCGCTCCCAAATATACGTTTAAATACAAAGTCGTTGCTCGGATTAAGTAGTTCCGTCATTTTTAAAAATCACTACTTTCGTACTAATTATATCATGCTTTTTAATGCTTATTAAATATTGAGAATGTCTAAATCGAGTAACAAAGTATGCAAATAATGAATGTAGACAAAAGAATATTGCTAGACTATTGGTTAGGCTTATAGATTATGATCTAGCCCATGTGAGCCCATATACCTCAAATGGGATTTGCATGTCTTTTCCCAGTTGTTTTAGCGCAAGTGAACAGGCATTTAACGTACTGCCGGTCGTATATACATCATCAATGAGCAAGATGTTTAGACATTGATCTGTTTGGTGCGAATTAGTGAATTTATTAGTATGATATGTTTGCTGTATATACGCCCTTGAATGGGGTGCTGGCTGGTATAAAGAAGCTATCGATTGCAGGCGCTGATATCTATTTTTATGACTTTGTTTGTCCGTATCCATGGTTCTTTCTAGTAAAGGGTAAAGAGGTAGACCATGCTTCTTAGCTACAGCCTCTGCAAGAGGGAAAGACTGATTAAAGCCCCGCTCCTTCATCCGCTCTGCGCTAATCGGGACATAGGTAACTACATCCCAATTAAAAGCCTTATTTTTAAACAATTTAAAAATATTATAAGGTTGAGAGGTCTGTTTCAACTGGTTGCACTGATTGTATTGACGACACTGATTATATTGATAAAACATCGAACCTTTTTTAGTTGGTTCATCTGCTAGTAATTCATTAGTTAATGGTTCATTAGTTAATAGTTTACTAGTAAGCTGTTGCTGCATCGTTTTAGCTCCCTGTACAAGCATTTTGGCTAGCAAAGGCGCATAACGTTCATCTCCACGAAATTTGTAGCTGCCTAACCACTCAGACATCTCTTCACTATATGCAACACTGCTGCGGTGAAGCTTAAAGTGTCGGTGTACAGCTTGTTTATAAGCGTCATCCCTTCTAGTACAGTCTGGGCAGCCTACATGCCGACCACAAATTAAACATCTTGGCTCCTTAATCCAATGAATCCTCTCAAAGCAAGCCTGACACAGCTCTGGATAATGAGGTACGACAACGGAAATTCGCTTTCCGCAGGGTAAGCAAAATCTCCCTTTAGGTGCTAATAGCTGGTAGAAGCCGTCTTTTATATTTTTCAAATGATTTTTTGCTGGATTTATAGTCATAAGATTTGCCCCCAGTTTAGTTCAATCGCTTTAATCCCTTCAAGAACTTTAAGAACTTTAATCTATTCAATAACTTAAGAGCTTTTATCAACTTAATCATTTTAAATACCCTCGTTTTCCCGCAAGGGTGTTCATCTGCTTAATTTGTGCTATCGCTTTGCGCTGAGAGGTCGTCCAATCTAAAGATGAAAAAATGACAAGCCCCGCTGGATCATCACTGGAGCGTCCCGCACGTCCGGCCATTTGCACAAGGGAGGCTTCATCAAATAGATCACTATCCGCGTCCAAAATGTATACGTCACTTTTTTTGACCGTTACACCACGCTCTAAAATCGTTGTTGTAACCAACATCCGAATATCACAAGATCGAAAACGTAATACTTTCTCTGCTCGATCCACGTCCTCAGATGATGTACCTTCGATCGCTAATGTTGGAAAATATCGCTTTAGAACAGTAATTAAGGGTGAAATGTGCCTAATTCGTGCAACAAAGATAAAGATTTGTGCTCCCCTTTGTACAGATTTATGCAAGGAAGAGATAAGCGCAGATGGCAATTGCTTGGTACGTAAGGCAACCGTAACCCCCTTCATCCCAATATGCTTAGGTACAGGCAAAGGGTGTCCATGAAATCTAGCAGGTACTTTAGCATGGGGTAAAACCCCTTTTTGAACCTCCTTTTGAAGTGTGATAGGTGGAGTTGCAGATAATAAAATGTATTTTCCATTTGGTTTACAGCATTGGGCTGCCGCATAGGCAAGCATTGGATCGTTATGGTAGGGAAAAGCATCTAGCTCGTCTATCACGACTAGATCAAAGCAATGGGAAAAGCGCATAAGCTGATGCGTCGTTGCAATTACTAGATTCCCCTGTTTAAATCGCTCTGAGCTACCACCATATAAGGTGGCAATTTGAGCTTGTGGAAAGGCGACCTTAAGCCTTGGTGCTAGTTCCAGTACCACATCTCGGCGGGGTGTAGCGACTAGTGCCTTTCCACCCTGCTCCAGCACGTAGGCTAGTAACGGGAAAATCATTTCCGTTTTGCCTGCTCCTGTAACTGCCCATAGCAAAAAGCGATTGGGTTGTTGTGATTGTTGTGGGTGTGACAGAGACTTAGGAGCATTCGCTAAATGAGGAAGCGAGAATCGCAAGCAATGGGAGCGCCCCACACGTGTAACGTGTGGCGCTCCTTGCAGGAAGTCCAGCGCCGCGCCTGCGGCTGCGCGTTGCGCTGGACTTAGGCCCCACCTGTCCAATACGGACGGGGTGGGGCAAGGCTCCGGCTGTGCCACCATCGGCACAGCCACCTCGTGTGCGCTGCCCTGCACCAGCAGCGCACACGCCCTGCTGCGCCCCAGCGTGAGGCACGCCTCGCAATAGGCGCAGCACAGTGATCCGCACGAGCCGCAGGGTGTGCGGACATGCACCCCGCTGCCACATCGTCGGCAGCGGTACACCAGCTTGCGCCGTGCTGCCCATTTTAACAGGGCAGCACGGCGCAAGCGCGGGAGCCTCCGATACGCGGGCGCAGCATCGTGATCGGAGGCTCCCCCATGTCTGCTATGTGCCACTGCAACAGCAGACGTCAACACCACACGCCCACACAGTTGGGCGTGCTGCACCATCAATCGCCATGCGCCACGAAGTGGCATGGCACCCCCCTCATAATGTAAATTTAATCCCTGTGAATTTATCTGATGCTTTACATGGCTCTGTATGTATGTCTCTTGGGGTAGATGTTTGTTCGATTCATCACTGCCCTCCAGTAAAACCAAAAGCTCCTGCTCTAACAAAGAGCGCCCCGCCAGTAAATTGGATAACCGATCAGAGCCAGTCTCAATATAACCTGCCACTGTTGCATTTAATCTCCCATCTTCTAACAATAAATGTGGAAAATACTCATCCTGCATTTCGAGGTCTGAAAGACCATTTTCAAGCGCATCTGATTTATAAACTGTAATCTCACTAACCATAGCTCTGCCCTGTATTGTCAGCCCTTGATTCAGGCTCCATAACCACATCGGCATGTGGAGCCTATAAGTAGCATCACTAGTAAAACCGACATTACCGTTTCCTCTGGCTCCTCTTCTGTCAAATCTGCTACTATTGCTTTTGCTATTACTATTACTATTACTATTACTGCCAAACTGTTGCTTTAAAGCTACGCCTTCCTCCTTCATCAAGGGCGATAATTGCACATTTAAATACTTTAGCCAAGCTGAGCTTGTCCAATGATCCATTTGGGATTGACATATGAAGTTATCTCGAAGCATTACCGCCCAGCCTAGTGGTAGATCGGAAGACAGCAAGAGCATTGCAGCAGGAGGAGCAAATTTAAAGTTATTTTTCTGATCACAGGTAGCATACTGATACTGATCTAGTTGTTGATCTTGTGGGTGTCCTGGGTGTTCTAAATCTTTTTTATATTGTTCTTCATCTTTTTTGTCTCTTTCATCTTTTTGATTCCACTGTTCCCAATGACTCCACCATAAGATGTCCATACAAATATTTAGACTAACAAACAGCTCCCACTTATCTATTATTTTGCTAGCATGGTTAGACGATGACATAGCATTATCAGTCATTGAATCTAGTCTTCTTATTGCATATAATGCGACTCGCATGTTTATCCTCCTTTAAAAGTTCTTCTGATCAAATCAAGTGGAGTGATAAAAAACGATTTATTACTCCGTATCTACAAATGATGATCTTTAGTCCGTTACACCACAGGCAAGCTCATCCTTCTACTTTCAAAGACAACAAAAAAAGCACACAGCTTTAGGTTTTTTCCTAAAGTGTGTGCTTCACACTATCCATGTACAGAAATCAGTGAGATTGCTCAGCTTTAACTTCACATGGTCTATATTGTTTGGTTCCTGTAATACCGAATGCACTAACATATTAAACTTGTACATAAGGGATTTGATTCACTTCCTGCGGAAGCCGAAGGTCTATGCAAAACTGCTTTTCCTCGTTAAATTCAACTTCTAGCGCTCTTTTAAATCCTTTGCCCGCTACATTTCCGTTAGATTGTACAGATCTGTTGGATTCTAAAGCTCCTCTAGCTTCTTCATCTCCGTCAGCAACTTCAGTTTCATCATCTGGCTTAGCTTTAGCGAATCGTGTAGTCTCATTTACGGTCCCCTTTTGCGAAAAAGGTCTAGAAAGAAGTTCTTCCGCTTGGTGATCTTTAGCCTGAACCACGGTGATTTCCATGCCGTGTGTCTGCATCTTTTGAGCAATGGCCAAGGTGTCATCGTTAGATTCATTATCTAGCAAAGTGACGCGAAGTGCAATGCCCTTCATTTTGCAGTACCAGTGTAACGCTCTTAGTACCCACTCCATTTGATTTTCGTGATTTTGCGTAATTAGAACATAATGAACACGCTTTACAGACTTTGGATGTCTATGAACGTGCCATCTATACATGGCATGAACCGCAATTGCAGCCACACCGTAACATAATAAAATATAACCCATGAAGGGAATCATGGAGCTCACCTCCCATACGACAATGTATGCCGTAGAGGATGCTTCTGTTACTGGGCGGGGCATTGCCTATATGCCAAATGCTCACATATGTACAATTTCAGTTCATAGCAAACTTAATCATTTAATTTTTCGATAATTACTAACAATTATGAATTACAATGTTACCCAACCAAATTTAATCGCGTTAATAACAGCCTGTGTACGATCGTCTACATCCATTTTTTGCAAGATGCTACTCACGTGGTTTTTAACTGTTTTTTCACTAATAAACAGGTGCTCGCCGATGACTTTATTGCTACGTCCTTCTGCCATTAGACGAAGTACTTCTGCTTCACGACGGGTTAATGGGTTGTTATCGCCTGCAACAAACTTAACACCTGCCTCATGCAGCTCGTGATCCTGTGCCATTGCACCTGTCTCACTTACATATTCCATACGACGAAGCTGTTGAATAAGCTTCCCTGTTACTTTAGGGTGAATAAAGCCGTTACCTTCTGCTACTGTACGGATCGCATTTATGAGTGATTCTGCCTCCATATCTTTCAGCAAATATCCTGTTGCACCCTTACGCAACGTTTCAAACACATAACTTTCATCGTCATGAATTGATAAAATGATCACTTTAATATCAGGGGAAGATTGGCGAAGCTGTGCTGTCGCGTCTACACCATTTAGCAAAGGCATATTAATGTCCATTAAGACGATTTCGGGACGATACATGGCACAACTACTTAACACCTGAGAGCCATCTCCGCATTCTCCTACAACCTCAATATCCTGTTCCATGTTCAAAATACGCTTTAAGCCTTCACGAAATAACTGATGATCGTCCGCTAAAAGGACTTTAATTGTTGGTTTAACACTATCCATCCTGATTCTCCTTTCCTTTGTCCGTATTAATTGGAATATGAATAATAATCTTTGTTCCGACATTTGCCGTTGATTCTATTTCCATTCTACCATCTAGCAATTCTACCCGCTCACGCATACCAATGAGGCCAAAATGAGCATGAGATTTTGTTTTTTCCTCTAGCTGCTCTACCTTAAATCCTAAGCCATTATCACTAACCATAATTTTAACCATTTGTGCTTGATACGTAATTTCGACCCCAACATAAGAAGGTAAAGCATGCTTTGCTGCATTACTTAACGCTTCCTGAATGAGTCTGAAGACAGCGGCTTCCATTGCAGAGGAGAGTCTACATTCCTTTCCTCTCGTTTCAAACGTTGTTCTTATTTTAGTCTTTTCTTCGTAATCATGCACATATTTGCGTAAAGTCGGGATTAAGCCTAGGTCATCTAGTGCCATTGGACGAAGATTAAAGATCACTTTTCTCATTTCCTCCAAGCTAGCACGTACTTGACCTTTCAAGTCAACTATTTCGTCCTGCACTAGCTTAAATTCCTGCTTAACGATCATTCTTTCGACAATTTCCGTCCTTAGCACTAGATTAGCTAGTAGCTGAGCGGGACCGTCATGGATTTCTCTGGAAATTCGTTTGCGTTCTTCTTCTTGAGCAAGAATAATTTTAAGTCCAATAAGCTGGCGCGTTTTTGCGGTTTCTAAAATACGTGTCACCTGCCCAAGCTCACCTGACAAATATTCCATAACCACACCAATTTGCGAACCAATGGTTTCGGCACGTTCTACAGATTTCTCCACACTTCGTGCCCGTTGCTGCAAATCATCTCGGCGAGCCTTCAAGTACATTTCCTTTTCACGATAAATAAGCAGGTCGAGCTGCAATTGGGTTGCATTCTCATAGGCCTGCTTTATATCTTCTTCTTTATACCGCACGAAATCACGGCTAACCTCGGTTAGCCGGATACGTGAGCGACGATAATTAATTTCAAGTTGGTCTACCTTCTCAACGGTTTCCGCAGTTTCCTTCATCACCTGCTGAAGCTCATTGTTCAGTGTAGTCAGCTCTCTACGCGCTGTTTCAAGAATTTCAAGAATCTGGACCTTACTGCTCTCCATGACTCCGATTGCATTTTTTATTACTCTGTCAATAGCATCTGCTTGAAAATCCACTGGTCCCTTCTCCATTCCCTCAAATCCCAGAATATCTCAACCTATCATATCATGATTTTAAAGTGATGGATTTGGTTATCTGTTCCCATTTTACTTGGATGCCTAGTTGTTCAGACACAAGTCTTAACGGGACTAAAGTCCTATTATTCGAAATAATTGGCGCTGCCTCGCCTTGTTTTTTCACGCCACCTAATAAAAATTCCTTTTTATTTACCGTTAGCTCCAAAGTCGTTTTACCTTGAATGATGGTAAGCTTTTTATTTAGTCCATCCCAATTCGCTTCGCCACCAAAGTAATCAATAATATATTTAATCGGGACATAGGTCACACCATTTTGTAAAACTGGGGCAACATCTAATGTCTTCGTGCTGTTATTTACGGTCATTGCTTTTTTGCCGATCGTCATTACCGCAGTAACTCCAGTATTGACGGAGCTTCCACCTTGGCTTGCAGGTGCTGTAAATTTAATGTTATCTAGCGAAATACTACCTTGTAATGTTCTCTCATCTTGACCTTCCTCTAAATTAACGAGGTAAATCCGTTTTAGCTTCGCTGGTTGCTTCAAGTTTAGCGTGCTTAAATCTAGCTTCAGCGTTTGCCAGTTGTTAAAGTCAATTTGCTTCGTAAGGTCTCCATATATCGCTTTACCGTTCGCATCTTCAAATTCAACTCTTAGCCAGTTTTGGCTTGCATCCCCTAATACGTCAATCGACATTTGTGTTGCGCCTGTAGGAATAGCCCTTCCTGTAGTGCCATTAAACTGAGCATATGCAAAACGATTTCCAGTTCCATTTGTCATATCGTAGTCGAGCTTCAGCACTTTAGCGCCTTGACCTGCATTCCCTGTAGCTGAGCTTGTACCTTGAACCACAGATACCGCTCCAGTCGTGCCTGCTGGAAGTCCTGTAAAGCTAAGTGGATAGCTCACATTTTCAAAGTTTTCCCATACTTGCTCTTCAGAAGTAGAGAAGACGATTGGTGTACCACTAAAGCCATCATATTGTGGTGTAGCATAGGCTACCTTCACACCTGTATTCACTTTATTTATTTTTAAAACGCCATCCTTCACGACAGCATCGATTCCATTAAATTTCCATTTAATAGATTCCGCCGGCACATTTACTGTAGCTACGGTACTTTTCAGTTTAGCAGTTACTGGCACGTTAATGCTAGTTCCAGATTCTAGGGGAGCATATGTGGTAGATGGCGTTAGGCTTTCGAGATCTTTACCACCAAGCACGTTTACATTTAAGCTCGTTTTAACCCCATTACTCGTTGCAACAACTTGTGATGCTCCTGATTTAGCCGCCTTGAAGCTACCATTGCTTTCTACTAGATTGCTATTACTAGCACTCCATTTTGCCCCAATATTAGAAGTATCTATTGGATTGTAATAGGTATCATAACCTTTTAGCGTATAGGACGCACTTTCACCAATCATCAGTCTTGTGTTGCCACTTACCTTTAATCCTTTAAGCGTGCCTTGAGGCGCTGTACTAAACACGCCTAAACCATTCACGACAGCACGTTGCCCTGCCGCTCCGTTGGAGGTAGTAAAGGTTAAGCTTGCATTTGTCTCTGCTAGTGGACGATTAACCATCGTTGTGGAGCCACCGCCATCCAGGTTCATCCCTTTCCAAACCCCGATGCTTACCATAAAGCTTTGGAACTCCTTTAACGTCAAGCCTGAGCTACTACTATTTTTTTCAGCGGTAATCATATATGCCTTTTTGCCGTCCTTAGAGTACCCCACAGCCGTTCTAGCTACCGCACTGCTGCCACTAATGCCTGTAATGGAACGTGTAAAGCCAGAGGCTTTCCCTTGGTCTACGAGCAACGTATGTCCACCTATCATCATTTGTAGGCTTGCAGGATCGACCGTTTGCCCACTAGATTGAGCAACAAGCTGATAGGCAGCACTCACTCGTTGCCCTACGCTTAAATGCTGAGCAATGTAGTCTGCTGCTGTGCCATGCGCACGCAAAATATATGCACCTTCTGGGATCGTTCCCTGAATAGGAGCCTGAAGAGAAATTTGCTGAACGACATCCCCTTGGACAAGCACCTCTGTTGGCGTAGTAAAGCTTGCCGTTGGACGCTCTGTAGATTTCCATGCACTTGTATAAATAAACATATTATTAACATGACTGTACACATTTTCAGGCTCTAGCTTATATGATTCTTGGTTGATCCCTGCTAAAGGATAGGTTGAGCCATCCTCTGCCGTCACACTGCCATTAAATCTGAACAAATCGATCATCGGATTGCCTTCTTTACTTACAGCAAAAGCATACATTCCTGACAATTGGGCAGGGCTACTTACTAACGTCCCTTTGGAAACCGCAGCACCCATCGGCACACCTTGACCATTCATCACAAAAAAGTCTCCATTTATGCCTGCAACTGCACCTGTTTCTTGCGCCATTTTTTCCACCGTTTGCCGTGTGGTAAGCTGATTATTTTTACCCGTCATAATGTCCATTTGCACATACGGATTGCTTAAATCTACTTCAACAACATCCATAAGTACTTTAACTGCTTTGCCTGAACGTGTTGTGGTATAAGTGTATTTCATGAGCTTTGCACCTGAAGTAATCATCTCTTCGCCTGTTTTGGTTGCTTCTGCGGCTGCTACGATGCTTGATGTGTTACTAAGCCAATTTAATTCTAAAACTGGCTGTATCCAAAGCAAACCTGCTAAACCTACTAAAGCTAATCTTTTCCCTTGTTTAAGCGCAACCTGCTTCCATGTTACTTGTCCGTTTTGATTCTCCCCAGCTTTAACTACCATTTTCTTTTATACCGCTCCCATCTCTAGCAAAATATGATTATCACTATATAATTTCGGCTCCATTTATAAATCAGTACTTAACCACCACTGCAAGCTAGAAGCTACGATGCAGAGAGTTCTTGCGATTGTTGTTAAAATCATTCAGAATCTCTCTATCTCTTCGCTAGTTGTAGTTGGCTGTCAAGGACTGATTTCAAGATTGAGCCTAATTTCATCTATCTTCATCTAATAAACGTTATCTACCAAAGTTCATTGTCACTTTAATAGACTCCAAAACTTTGAAAAAGTTACGAAAAACAAATAACTTTAGCATTTAAACTTTAGATTTGCTTATGAGGATGCTAGTTTTGAACTTATGGACAGGACTTATAGACATAGAAAAAACCCCTTATCTCTAGGGGAATGAGATTGATCCCAGAGAGTAAGAGGCTGGTAAAATTGCTAATGCTATTATGTTTGCAATGGCTATTGTAATTAATGTTTTGATTACTGGCTCTATTTAGAAATTAGTACTTGACTACGATAGGAGTCTGGTAGCTGCGATCCAGAGCGTTCCTGCGATTGTGTTAAAATCAAATTCCTTTTTATTAAAGTCTATTGATGGATGGAATTGGATTTTAAAAGACAATCTTCAGAATCGCTCTGTCTCTTCGCTAATTTGGGTTAGCGGTCAAGAACTAATTTCAAGATTGAGCCTGATAACTATTACACTTTGTGATCAGTAATTAGATAAAGTTAAATATTTAAATTAGTGGTTAGCACTCTCATGTCAGCGAAGGAGCAGAGGGATTCTGGAAAAGTGAAACGTTCGTCTTTCAAACTAGATTCCAACCTTTAAGCTTGTTATTAATACAAAGGGATCTGGTTTTAACAACGATTGGAAGAACCCTCTGTTACGTAGCCTCCATCTTCTCTGCCAACCACTAATTATTATTAATCTTTAAAATTACAAGTAATTTAATTTGCTTAACACACGTTTAATCATAGCGACCGCTTGCGCACGTGTTGCATTGCCTTTTGGCTGGAATGAGGTTGCACTCATGCCTTGGATAATGCCAGATTGAACTGCTTTTGCTACCGTATCTTTATCTTGGATTTTAGCTGCATCTTTAAATCTAGATAATGTTTGTGCTGCTGTACCATTTAAGGTTACATTTTGCTTCGCATAGCTCATTGCACGTACCATCATCAACGCCATTTGCTCACGCGTAATCGGCTGCTCAGGCTTAAAGGTGCCGTCAGGGTAACCCGTAATAATCCCCGCGTCTACAGCAGAGGCAATATAACCACCTCTAGTGTTTGCTGGGACATCTGGGAAGCTACGTGCAGTCGTTTTGCTTGTTAGACCTAACGCTTTAGCGATATATTCTCCAAATTCACCTCTAGTAATGTTGCGGTTAGGTTCAAATACAGTTGTTGAAGCGGAACGCGGGCTCACAATTAGCTTTGAAGTAAGCTCGTTGATGTCCCCTTTGCCCCAATGGTTATTAATGTCTGGGTAAAAGACAGAACCCATTACAGGACCAATAATCGAATTGCCGTTGAGCTTTGCAACAAATAGAAGATTTCCGTTTCCACCAGCTACAGAAGCTAACATACGTTCCATAATATTGAGTGTGAGATTGTAATTTACTAACGTCGTTTGTGTTGTCGTAACACGGCTACCACTCATACGCAAATAATAATTGCCAGCGTGTCCAACGCTGATGCCACTGTTTGTAGAACCATTCCCATTTACTGCTACGACACGAATTTCTACAGGCTCCATTAGTGTACTTACAGATACGCCATTAATCACGGTTGGCATATTTAGTTGGGAACGTTGCACAGTTTCTAGCTGAATGATTAAGTAGACAGAATTTAATGTACTCACATTCAAGGCACGGGTTATTTCTGAAAGAGAAATCCCCTCTAGCGGAATCTCATATAAGCTTTCCTTATATTTCACCGCAATCGAATACGTCTGTGTCCCACCAATGACTGTAGATAAAGCACTTAAAGGAATAGCTACCTCCGCAGCTCGCTCAGAAGGCGGAACCTCAAACACTAGCATCCGATTTGCTGCTAATGTCGTTAAAAACTTAAATGCATTTTGCATTTGTATTGTATCGATCGTATATCTGTTCGTAGACACACCACGATAGGATTGGCTGGAAGATGTTTTTGCTGTAGATACATTTAAAACATAGCCGATTTTGTTAAAGGTTGAAGTTGACATTACGGATACATAGCTTGGTTGCCCATTTGCACCTGTATTGTTGTTAGCTGTGTTGCTGATGTGCTGAACTGTCATGCCCGAGAATGTATTCAATTTTTCACCTGATACGCTATATAAAGGCGTTGAGCCTGTCATATACGATAAGGTTACAGACTGATTAGCAGCCACTTGGGAAGATAGCTTTAATGTCACTGTGTTGCCACTAATCGATGCAGATTGCACGCCAACCTGGGCATTGTTAACCAAAACTGCAAATTGATTTGGTGGCAAAAAGCTCACCGAACGTAACGTACTGTTATACGTAATTTTAATCGTATCTCCACTTACTGTCGCTGACTGGATGCCTTGCGCTACATTGCTGTAGGTAACTGGCTGTAAATTAATAAATCCAGCAAGGTTTCCATTTAAGTCTGCCGTCCCCCCATAACCTGACACATAGGATATCGTCACTGCCTGCTCTTGGGTAAACGAAGAAGCCAGCGTTAGGATAACTTGGTTAGAAACAACTTCCACTGCGTTCACATAAACCGCCGTATTATTCACTAGCACTGAAAATTGACTTTTTAGCGGAAGTGGAGACGTCCTTAATGGCTCATTGTACGTTAAAATAATTTTGTTGCCAGACCCCGATACACCTGTAAATTCAGGTGGAATGGTGTCATTATAGTTACGAACAAAAAAGTCTGTAAATGGTGCGATATTATTGCCTCGGAAATCTTGTAATGGATAGGAGCCAGGTTGATAGGAAACCTTAATGACCTCGCCATTTCCTACTGAGCTATCCAAGTTTAACGTTACACCGCTACTTCCGTTATAGGAAGAGATCGATTTAATTGATTTGGTGGAGCCATTTGCTGTAACTGTAAATTGCTCGTAAGCGTAAGAGCTAGATAAGCCCTTTAAGCTTTCGCTAAAGGTTAGATACAACGTACTCCCATTGACATAGCCATCCTTTGGCTTAGGCAATACAGAATCCACTCCGTTTGTTACCTCACGATTAGAGAAGCCCGCCGCAGGGTTACTTGCCAAGTCTTGAATTCTGCCCCACGCAGTGTTTGCTGCGTAGCTAACTCGAATGACCTGTCCAACCGCAACCCCCAAATCTAAGGTGATATACACATATTCCCCAGACACATAAGCATTGGAGATTCTACGATTTTCCCCGTTAACAGAAACCGTAAAGGCAGATGTATATAGGTTGCCGACTGAATACAACGCTTCGTTGTAGCGAAGGCGGACTGTATTATTGGTGTACATCGTAGCGTCCTGTAGGACGGGTGGGGTTTTGTCGTTGGAAGTGGTTGAAAGTATCCAATTGCTTGATTGTGTATAGGATAGATTACCAACAGTTCCTGTAACAATTCCTGAATTAATTACAACATAATACCGTACATTTTGTTCTAAATCCTGAACTGGTCTAAAGCTAAGCGTACTACTACCAGTGACATACGAATTATTCGTACCAGCTCCTATTGTATAGATACGTTCATTCGGATATCCTTCTTTAAATAAATAGATACCACCATTATTCGCAGTGGAATTCACTGTAATCGCTTGATTCCCAATAGCCGAAAATGTAGGTCTCGGATTTACAGAAGTATCCACTGATGTTGGTGTAAAGTTAGATAATGTAAGTGCAGTAGGAGTAGGAGATGTTGGTAAAGTTTTAAACCTTGCAGTTGCTTGAAGCGAACGATCTCCTAATGTATTAGTAAATGCACCTTCTCTTGCTACAAGGATATACTCTGTGTTTGGCTTTAGCTCTGAAAATCTAACTGTAAATGGTATATCATTTCCCCATTCCTGTACACCCGGTCGAATCCCTTTATTTTCCTCCCCAACTATTGTCCCTTCAAAGATTTCTATTAAATCAGTTCCTGCACGAGTAAGCTTAGTTGAAGTAAAGGTAAACGTTGCACTTGCTGTCGTTGTAGACGGCGTAACTGAAATTATAGGGCCAGCTACTGTCTTAGGTAATACAGTGAATGTCCAGTCATTGGCATTATTTATCCCAGCATAAAAAGCGTTAGGATCAGTTGTATCTGTAGCAGAACTAGAGATAAACGTTCTACTTCCAACATTGACATAATATTCTCCTGCTGGCACATTACTCATCGTCCATGAATACTCAGTATTCCCATTAGAATCAACTTGCGGACTGAGAGTTTTTAAATTTATATCAGAGTATAATATATTATTGTTGTTCCCCTTAGTATAGACTCTAATATAGTTATTAACTTTGTCTGAATCATTAAGATTATTAGGTTCTACTAATTTAACAGGCGTATTCTTATCAAATAAAATTGAAATCTTTTGAGAGCTAGCAGTTGTTACATTACCAACTGGGGATAACGAATTCCCTGATACCAGAACTGGTGCAACTACCGTCGGGGATGTCCCACCATTATCCTCCCCTGCCGCCAACGCCCCCATACTCATCAACAAATTCATCACTAGCACCACAATTAAGCCTAGTGAAATCTTCCTTTTAGACATCGAAATACTCCTCTCATTTCTCTATACTATGTACATCGCTTATTCTTCACATAATCTCCCTACGTCAAAAAGAGACACCTATACTTATTAACGGTTAAATATGCCATTTACTTTAGCGAAGTTTGAGCGAATGGCGGGTTTAGTTGGCGTTTATTTTTTAAATCATCAAAAAAGACACTCTCAGAGTGAGAATGTCTGTGGTTAAATTGTAAAAAACTATTGTAATGCTTTAATTCCCTACACCATGTACAAGTGGCTTAATAACTACATCTTCTTCTGCATGGACAGAAGTTGAAGCACTAACAGCAAAAACAAGACTAACTATAACTAATAGAGCAGCCAATTTTGTTTTCATTACTTTTGTGCACCTCACCTATTAATTTTTTATAGAGTAATTGCGTCTCCATATTTGTATATTCACGAAACTGCTCAAACAGTCCCACACACCTAATTATACCACGATCACTTCCAATTTTAATGCAAAAATTCAGACTATCAAGCACATATTTTATACCTAACTGTATTCGATCTGTGCTTAAATAATATGCCCCTAACTCACCTAACAAACGACTATAGCGATCTGCCGTAATTTGCTCGTTAACTTTACCTATTTCAGATTTTTGAACTGCATAGGATAAGTAGCTTGAAAAACGTTCTATAATATGATCAACAGTATAATGATGAATGTTTGCCGCTAGCATGATATGACATAACCCAAGAAAGGTTTCATCTTCACTAACTGCAATATATTCTACATACTCTTGAAGTGCGTTAGGATCTCCTGTCATGAGGCCATAAAGATGATAATTCCCTACAGACCATTCTGTAAACTGCTCTATTGTTTTTTTCTCTATCTCATTTGGCTCTGTCAACCATTCTACAATATGAGACCTTTTTACATAATAAATAAATTGCTCGTAGTCTCCTCGTTCAAAGCAAACACTAGACCTAATTAAATAAGCATATAAAATATAGAACAAAAGTGGTCTTGGCCCTTCCTGCTTCAGCCTACTAGTTTTGCCCACACTATTATATTGAGCTAATGCTTTTCTTCCTAATTTCTCTGCAAGCAAATCTACTACATCTAAACGATGTAAGGATACATTTAAGTTTATCAACTCTCTCAACGCATCCAACTGATACTCCTCATCCAACCGATCCACAAACGGCTCAAAGGTCAACGCCGCAACTAAGTTTGCCGACTGATCCTCACCCAAATTAAGCTTAAAAAGCCGATAATGGCACAATGCCAAGCGCTCTGAGTGCTGGTATCTTTCACTTTCTGCTACCCCTGTGTATAAAATCCGAGCTGCCTCAAAATAACCTTGCTCATAAAATAGCTCGCCCTTCTCAAACAACATGGGAGCATAAGCTAAGTTATCCATTAGTCGATCCACGACACGCTTAATACAATCCAATCTATTTAGCTGAGCACAACGCTCCAAATAAGCACCAATCCGCCGCCAATGCGGACTCGCACTAAATAAACATTCATCAATATATAACTCATAAAAATGTCCCTCAGGCAATCCCATCCCTGAAGTGATCTCATCTAACTGTCCAATTGCAATAAAACGATGACCATTTAAAATATTACTTATCGAACCCTGATTGATACCAGTCATTGTTGCAAATTGACGAAGGGTTAATTTATTTTCTCTCAAAAAAACTTCTAATTGCGTACGAATTGAGGTTAATGAGTCCAAGATTGCCACCACCCTTCAGCAAAACGACTGACATAAATTACATAAGTATATATTATGGCTCGAAGCAACACTTGTCAATATATTACATCTTTTACTTCAAAATATGTTTCCAAAAAAGATATCCAATTAAGACAACACATAAAAAGAAGTGATCCTAATCAGGCGATAAACCTTCATAGACCACTTCTCATTTTAATATTACATTGTATATATTGCGAATCCTGACTGCACGAATCAAGAAAAATTTAAGTTATTTGTGTCTAACTCGTTAAATTCCCGCGTGTTTTCTAAGCTCATCCGCTTTATCTACACGTTCCCACGGAAGATCAAGGTCTGTACGGCCAAAGTGACCATAAGCCGCAGTCTGACGATAGATCGGACGACGCAATTCAAGCATCGAAATAATGCCAGCAGGACGCAGGTCAAAATGCTCACGCACTAACTCTACTAATTTTTCTTCTGATACTTTACCTGTGCCATAGGTGTCTACGTTCACAGATACAGGGGAAGCAACACCAATCGCATACGCTAACTGAATTTCTACCTTATCCGCAAGTCCAGCAGCAACGAGGTTTTTCGCCACATATCTAGCCGCATAAGCAGCAGAACGGTCTACTTTAGTAGGATCCTTACCTGAGAAAGCACCGCCGCCATGACGAGCATAACCACCATAAGTATCTACGATGATTTTACGCCCAGTTAGACCCGCATCTCCTTGAGGCCCACCAATAACAAAACGACCTGTTGGATTAATAAAATATTTTGTTTCTTCATCTAATAGCTCAGCAGGAACTACAGGCAAAATAACATGCTCTTTAATATCACGTTGAATTTGCTCCAAAGTAACCTCTTCAGCGTGTTGAGTTGAAACAACAATCGTATCCACACGTTTCGGTTTACCATCCACATATTCAATCGTCACTTGGGTTTTGCCATCTGGACGAAGATATGCTAACGTACCATCCTTACGCACCTCAGACAAACGACGTGCTAAACGGTGAGACAATGCGATCGGTAGTGGCATAAGCTCAGGTGTTTCATTGGTAGCAAAACCAAACATCAAGCCTTGATCACCTGCACCAATGTTTGCCGTTTCCTTGTCCACTGAAGCAGGATCACGATGCTCTAATGCTGCGTTTACTCCTTGGGCAATATCTGCGGACTGCTCATTTAGTGACGTTAATACTGCACATGTATCGGAATCAAATCCGTATTTGGCACGAGTATAACCAATTTCCTTTAAAGTTTTGCGTACAAGCGCAGGAATATCTACATATTCTGACTTCGTACTAATTTCCCCGATAACCAAAACTAGCCCCGTAGCTACAGAAACCTCACAAGCTACACGTGCGTTAGGATCATTTGCCAAAAATGCATCCAATACCGCATCAGAAATTTGGTCACAAATTTTATCTGGATGTCCTTCCGTTACAGATTCGGACGTAAATAAATGTTTGCCTTGAATCGCCATACTTCTCATTCCTCTCCCTCTAAATCAAGTACTTATGTACTTTATGTAATCGACTATATCTACACATCAGTACAAGCCTAAAGGCTCCCCTCATCCTCATGATTTTAGGAAGCCACAACTTCAATATTTTAAAATAAACCTTCCCCTAGCGGAAAAGGCGACATTTAAATATCCTCACAGTCATATTAACTTATTTTGCGCTCTATTGTCAAAATGGGACAAAAAAAATGATGCATACGCATCAGGAATTTTTGTTGTATCCTCATATAATCTTTTTCAACTGTGCTTCCTGCTGGATGGATCGAGCAGCTAACAATTCAATAACTCCCTGTTGCTTGTCCACAGTTGATTCAATTCTAACAACTCTTTCATTCGTTTCTAACACAGCTTGTTTAATTTCAGCAATATCTTGCTTCATTGACTGCTGTTCTTGCTTAATCTCCGCAATATCCTGCTTCATTGATCTCTGTTCTTGCTTAATCTCTGTGATATCCTGCTTCATTGATCCCTGTTCTTGCTTAATCTCTGAAAGTTGCTCGTGAACGGGCTGAAGCTCTTCCTGTAATATTGAACGTAACAATTCCTTTAGTTCATCGTTCGCCATGACTATCGCTCCTTATGGCTTAATAATGCAATTGTAGCAAATATATTGCGTGAGTTCTATAATAATTGTTGAAAATATTTGTATATTATTTGAACTATAAGTTTACCTATAAACTACTTATAGTATATATAACGCATAATACTCTTACTAATATACTGCTATCAGCATTAATGTGTTCATCTCAGATTTTAGCCAAGTATTAAATAAAATTACGTTAATATTTAAATTACGAACCAAGTAATACTAAAAAAAACTACTGAAAGATAGGTTACCCCTCTATCAGTAGCTTTCCTTATAAATTCCACAATACACTTCACATTTTACTTTTCATTTTAATCAAATTTTAGCTTCAGGTAGTGTTTTAGAGTTGTAGCTGTACTTAATAACAAAGTTAGAGATTGAACTCAGTTTGCTTTACTTATCAAAAAACTTATTTGCTATTCACTTGCTTGGTGGTCAGTGCTATAGTAAGCTTTTTTGCGCCTCTGCAATGAGACGTTTTGTGATCTCTCCACCAACAGAGCCATTTTCACGCGAGGTCAAATGTCCCCAGCTTCCACCATAGCTACCCATGGAAGTACTACCTGCTTCACCAAGTTCACCTGCAAATTCAGTATCAGCAGCAGAGTATCCACCACCATAACCTACAGGTAAACCTAATTCAGCAGCAATTTCGTATTTCCAGTTGTGCAATACTTGTCTACATTCAGGAACGACTGTGCGGTTATTACGTGCCATGTTCCATACACCTCCTGAGATTTGTATAAATTTATAAATGAAATCATTTATGAATCATTACTCAGGATTAATATGCTTCGTCGTCCTCATTGTTACACAACGTAATGTTTGTTACCCCTACCATTATTTAAATGGAAATAACTTATTGTTAACAAATTATAAATCATTGTTACAACTTATTATTTTAACTCATAACTGCCACGTACCATGACGGTTAAACCACCTGTTGCGCCTTCTTTTACCGCTAGCCCACGTCCATCACGAGGGAATAGCAATAAATGATTGTTAGCCACACTTGCCCCTGGGGCAACATCTACACCATCCGTTAGATCAGAGATACCATTAGCATCTGCTGTATATACAACAGCTTGTCCAATTCGCACAATAAATTCCGTGCCACCTGCCGCCATTAGCTTTTGCCCTGCCTTAACGGTTACAATTTCTAGTTTTTGAGCATTGCTGCTACTGCTTTGATTAGTTGATGGTTTAGCTTCTGAGCTACCAGCGTCGTCCTTAACAGGAGTTGAGGGTGCTCCACCATTTAAAGCTTGGCGAATTTGCTGATCTACATAGCTTTTAGTGACAACAGGATCATCCGCTGTACCAGGTTGATTAGTTACTCCAGCACCTTCTGCAGTTGTATTTAACAACGATCCTGCCCACACGCCACCACCAATAAGTATTGCTGCCGCTACTACTTTCCAAGTGTTTTTCATGTTTCCCTCCAATGTTCGTAAATATGTAACGTAGCTGTATCTAGTATAAGTTTTGCGGCTCACACCAGACACAACTACGATTAGCTTTTTCTTACATACCATCACTAAAATAACAACTTATAACTGTAACAACGTTAAAATATTACTATCTATCCATGAAATTAGAATTCATATAATAGAAGCCTTGACCACCTAATTTAACCTTTTGACCTTGGAACAAGTCATAGACGTTAAAGGTAAATGATCCACCTCTGCGATTTTCAAATACAGCATCATCAAAGCTAAAGCTTGCGCTTGCGCCGTTACTTACCTTCAAGTCAGTTTCAGGAGTAAATTCCTTCTCAAACGTACGACCTGTTGAATCCACAACCTCGATTAAATATTTATGCTCAAATTCGCCAATCGCATAATCCATATTGCGAGTTTGTGAGTAATCAAACACAAGGCTTACCGAAGTAGAACCACTTAACGTTGCACGTACATTTTTCACATTAAGTGTGTAAGGGAACATGTCGAGAGAACTCAAGTTGCCTTTGACATTTGGTTGTACCACATTTAGCTCCATTGCTGCAGCATTTACGTAGCCAGTAATATCACCTTTTACAGGCGCTAGCTTATTATCCGCGATACCTTCTCCAATGACGAGCTTCATATCTGTAGTGGAAATCTTTTTAGGGATTTTTGCCCATAACGTAATGATGCTCTTCTCTTCTGGTCCTGTAGAGGTTTCAATTTGCTTCGCAGTAGCTTTGTAAGTTTGACCTCCACTTGCTTGGTAAGCTCCTGTAATTTGTGATAAGTCAAGTTGACGATCCTCTAGGTTAGTTGCTTCAAGCTCAGTATAGATAATATCGGATGATGTACCTGAATATACAAAGGAACGATGGACACGGAAGTCCTGCGTACGGCCTGAAGCCTCTAGCTTATAGCTCTTATCCTTCGTGATAACTGGCAGGCTTGGTAGCTTACCTGCATAGCTGAACTGCATCCATTCAGAGCTGCTTTCTCCTACTTTTTCAAGTAAAGACACCTGAACCTGCTTGAAATCCAAGAAGCTTGGGACCTTGGCTACAGCATACACCTCAGTAGAAGTCAATCCACCAAGCAATCGTCCACCTTGTGCAGACACAAGCTTAGTATCGCTTGTCAGCTTCGCAGAATCGATTTTCAGTTCACCTAACAATTCAGGTACTAACATCGTCTTCATATTTGGATTACGAATTGTCACTTTAGCAACAATTAAATCACCATCTGTCCAAGGCAAACGTTGTAAGGAATCTAAAGAGAAGCCAACTAAACCTTGATTTGTTTGAACAAATTGTTTTTCACCAATCGTATTTTGTGCTGGTACACCTTCTGGCATATTGAAAATAGCAACAGGATAATTAAAGTTGTCCTTGCTATCCTCTGCACTTGGTACACTCATAAAGAGCTGTGGACTTTCTGCACTTACGTTTGCAGGAATTGTAGTCGTTAATGTCACATTTTTTTCTTCTAATGGCTGCATTTTTGCATTATCGAGAGCCGTTGTAGAAATAGGCAAGCGATAGCCATCTGTTGTTTGTAACTCAAATTGGTATTTAGGTAATGTAACAACTTTACCACTTGAATTTAAAATACGAACACGAATCGACACATTGTGCTCATCAAAGCTTTGGTTTGTCGTCATGCCAGTCACACTTACAGCTACTTTACCGTTACCAATTTGTACTGTAGCATCTTGGTTTGGTTCTGTAGCAAGCGATTTATTTGCTGGGTTAGGCATTTGAATCGTACCAATAGGTAACGTCACTTTTGCTGTTTCATCATCCTGCAACACCTGTAGCTCCATTTTGTTCAAATTAATACTTTTAGGAATTGCGGTCATAAGATTTAAGGTTTTATTGTCTTGTGGTTGAATTTTGTACTCTACACTCGTAGGGTCAGCAGAAAGTGGATAACTTACACCATCCCCAGTTTTAATTACAAATTTTAACTTAGGGTCTTCAAAAATACGGTACCCACCATTGGTTAGGTTTAGCCCAACACTTACGTAGTTGTAGTCACCTGATTTAAAGGAAGCGATTTGACGGACTCTTGCTTTCACAGGAATATCAGTTACACGTAAAGTTAATGCACCACCTGCTGGTGTAGCTGTCACGTAACTTGCTGGAATTTTAAATTGTCCCTTTAATGCTTCATATCCTGGTTGACTAAAATCCCATTTAACCACTTGAAAAATAAGATCTTGAGGTTTTGTGTTTTTAGCAACCGTTGCAACATAAGTCAAAGTAGTAGAAGCACCCGCAGCAACCTTTTTCTTATCTTTGTCTTTGCTCATTAAGGTTGTGCTATAGGTTGTCCCACCACTTGTTTTCACCTTAGACCAATAATCGACTAAATTTAATGTTTTACTGTCGCCATTACGAATTGTAAGGGTATACGTAAGTATACTTTCATTATCTTGGGTCATAATATTAATATCTGTTAAAGACACACTGCTCTTAGCAGAAATCTTCACCGCTGGAAGGTTAGCTAGGGTATGTACGACTGGTTTCTTAGTCGTCGTATTTGTAGTTTTAGGCGCAGCTTTAGTTTGAGTAGCATTTGCTGCTGAGGCATCAGGTGCATAAGCCAACAACAACGCCACACTAAGCGCAGCCGCAGTTACGGGGATTTTCTTCAAAACGGATTTCCTCCTATACGTGAAAAGTCTATATTATATAGACGTATGGGGGAGGGAAAGGTTGCGATGTATAACTAAATTAGATTTAACTACACAATAACAAAAAGTGTTAGCCATCTCACCCAACACTAATGAAGTAAAAAATATAAATTCAAAAAAAATGGATTCTTGTAGTATTAATAGTAAAAAACTTGAATATAAAATTTATATTTCACTGCAACAGATAAATCATTTGCAATTCTATAATAAATTGTTCCACCTTCAGGTACAAATAAGTTTTTTCTTATTGCATTAGTGGGTACATTCGGTTCACCATGTAATAAGGTAGTTTGAAATTTACCATCATCAACTACCGCAGCTAAATTTAAAGATGTTCCTGTAGCGGTAGGATATAATTATCAGAAAGTCGTTTTGGCGAGCCAGTGCTGTTTGTCCACTTGTATCAATCCTGATTATATGCAGCAGAAATGAATATCTCGTGTTATTAAACAAGGTTACTCGTCATCTTTGGTATCTGCAATACCAGTCCAAATGAGTCATCTATACTATACACTATATAATCTCAACATCATTGAGAATTTATTACTATATCAAATAAATCCCTATTTTATATAAGAAACCTATATTATATCGTTGCAGGGGTGGAAAGGATTATGTCGTAAATATCTAAGATTACATTCCATTTTACAAAAAATCACCCTAACCATAAAGATTAGGGTGATTTTTAAAAATAAAATTAAGCAGGGTTAACAGCAATTGTAGCTGCCGCACCAGCTGGTGTTAAGCCAGCTGCCTTCACACGAACTTCGTATGATCCTGGTGCTAAATTTGAAATTTCAGTTGCACCTGCTGGAACAGAAGTCCAAGTTCCTGAAGCAAGTCTGTATTCCATAGTATCATTTACACCTGAAATTTTTCCATCATTAGTACCTGCAACAGTTTGAGCAGTTGCAGTCAAACCACTTGGTGCAGCTGGAGCTGCAGCAGTGAACACATTGCTTACGGAATCGCTAATTGCAAAGTCAGCAGCAGCGTTACCATTAGCATCTTTAACTACATGAGTTGCGTCACCACTTGGTAAGCTAATTGAAACAACATCATTAGAAGTAAGATCTCTACTTGTTTCGAATGTCACATCTAACAAATCAGTACCGCTAGAAGCAATGTCGACACTAGATACAGTAATAGCAGTTGGACCAGCAACAACTAATTTTACAAGTCCTGTTCCAGGAACTGCAGTCACAATTTCACTAAATCTCACTTGTGCTTTGTAAGTGTTAGCACCTGTTTTAGTCAACTCAAATGGTTTTTTAGCACTATTAAAATCAACTACTTTTGGAGCAATTTTATCTGTTACATCTACTGGAGTAGTCACATCTACTTTAACTCCAAATGCATCAGTTGTAGTAGTATTTGAATTATTTATATTAGTTGCAAAACCAAATGTTACTTTTGGAGTAAGCTCTGTATTTGCTGGAAGAGTATCATCCGCAAATGTAAATGTAACAAGAGTATTACCATTAGTATAGCTGTAAGTTTTAACAGATTTAGCTACATGTTTAGTTCCAGCAACAGTTACTGCAAAATCATTAGCATTGATACTGTTTAATGCGCCATCAAATTTTACAGTTAATTCATTTTTAGCTGTAGCTTTAGCTTCACCTGGTACAACTCCAATAGAGTTAGAAGTAGTTTTAGCTAATTTACCAGCATAGCCAGAATCTTTATAACCAAAGTTACCATCTACATCAGAAATCAAGCTAACACGCAAACTAAATGCAGGATCATATTTACCTTGTGTTGCTTGAGGAACAGTAATTCTAACTGTATTAGGTGTTACAGCTTCTACTTGTGCGTCAGATGGAAGAGCTTCTACATTAGTTGTGGAGAACTCAACGTTATACTTAGCACGTTCTAATGCACTACCATTACCTTCAATTGCAAAATCTTTAGTAAATGTTGCATAGATATAGTAGTCTTGTTTACCTTGATAAGCGTCTGCTTTCTCTACCCATACTTTTTTCAATTCAGGAGTTGCTGAATTAGAAATTTTCAAAGATGCACTGTATGGAAGAATTGTGTTTGGAACATAAGCAGTATCTTTAACACCATTGATATCTAATGAATAATCACCAGTGTCAAGTACACCTGCCAATTTGATTACATACTTAGTTGTTCCATTAGCAGTAACTTCACCAATTGCTTGGATTGGATGACCATTTGCATCAGTACCTTTACCAACTACAATTTTTCCATCTTTATCACGCAAGGTGTAATTAGCTTTGTCAGTACCGTTTGCAACTTTTTTACTGTAAGTAACAGTAATCTCATGATTTCCGTTAACAACTTCATTTGTTACAGAAGAAACTGCTGGACGCTCAGTATCAGGAACTGGTGTAACCTTAACTTCACGATTTGAACTATTGTTACTGTAATCAGTTACAGCTTCAAGGACAATGTTGTTTTCACTATAAGTTAATGGTTTATCAGTATCAAACTCAATTGTCACTTTATTACCATCACGAGTTACAGTTTTTGCTGTTCTAGAAGAGATTCCATTGTAAACTTTACCAACAGATTTAATTGGTTCGTTAAATTCAATTTCAACTTTAGTGAAATCAATAGATTTAGCAGAAACTACTTCTGGAGCTGCTTTGTCTTCTGTTACAGTAAATGCAGTTTCTAAAGGCAATACTTTAAGATCAGAGAAATCTCTTACATTGCTTACTACCAATTTGTGATCGCCAGTAGCAAGAGTTGTAGAAATAATTACAGTATTAGGACTTTGGAATTCTGCAATACCAGCAATTGACTTACCATCAATTTTATAATTAATAGTAGAAACTGCAGATGCACGCTCAACAGGCTCACTGAATACTACTTTGAATGCACTAGTTCCAAGACCAGTTACTTCTTTAATTGCAGGAACAGTTACATCTACAGGAGTAAATTTGACTTCTTCTTTGAATGTTTTTGTTTTCAAAGAACTCTTCACGCCATTAACGATTAACTTAGCTTCTTTTTGGTTAGCTAAAGAGTTTTGGCCAAACACTTCTCCATCTAACAACAATGTTACCGACTTTTTATCATCAGACAAAGTTGCAGACTTAATTGTTTTACCAACATTGTAGTTACCTACGTTTTTAGCTGTTTCTGCATCAAGCTCACCGTCAAACTTAACAACGATTTGTTTCAAGTTATCTGCAGATACAGATTCTAATTTAGTAGCTTCAGTTACTACATAAGTTACTGTATATTTCAACTCACGGCCGTCTTTAGCTTTGTAAGTCAATTCAGTAGCTTTGTTAGCTTCCAATGCTTTTTCAAGTTTAACTTCTACTACTTCACCAGTAGACAAAGTCAATTTAACGTTGTTAGCATCGATTGCTTCTGCTTTAGTCACTTTGAAGTTGTTGAACTCATAGATAGCATGAGCAGCTACAACTGTTTGTGCACGAGTAGCGTTTGCTTGGTAGTTGATACCTTCAGCGATGTAACCAGCTTTGATTGCAGCAGCTACATAACCTTTAGCCCATTCAGAAGCAGTGTTGTTAGCTTCAGTTGGAACTTCCAATTTGTTAGCTACTACTAATACTTTAGCCAACTCTTGAACTGTTACGTTACCAGTTGGGTTGAACAATGGGTTAGCTGGGTTAGTGCTTACGCCTTCAAGAATACCAGCTTTAGTAGCTGCTTCGATGAAAGGAGCTGCCCAGTGTTTTGCAGTGTAGTTTTTGTCTTTGTAAGTAGCAACGCCAGTTACTTCTTCAAGAGCCAAAGATTTAACGATGATTTTAGCTAATTGTGCACGAGTTACTGTTTGGTCTAAGTGAGCCAAACCGTCTGGGAACCCGTCAACGATACCAGCTTCCTTAAGTACATTAAATTGTTGTTCAGGTGTTAATTTTTCTGCGTCAGCACCAAATGCAACTGATGCAAACATTGAGAATGCCATTGCTGTAGACAACGCTACGGATAAAATTTTCTTCATAACCTTTTTTTCTCCTCCTTGAATATCTTTCATATAAGGGTTTTCTTTAATTGAAAAGCTCTTGTTACTCATAGTCATTGCACCCCCTTTCCAGAGTTTGAGCGGTTTCCTATAATTTAGGTCTGCGACGAGAGCCACAGAAACTTGTAAACAATTTAAAAGCAAACATGAGAAACTAGAGTAGTTTCCTAATCCTACCTAAACATTATACAATGGGCAAGTAGTGCAGTAAAGCTAATTTTTCTAATAGAAAGACAAGTTTCCCTATCAGGGACATCTTGGATGTCAAATCTTGACGTCTTTCTCTCCCATCATTCATGCTCATACTCTTAAACGCAGTAGGTTTCAAAAAGTTGCACATTCTTAAAAAAAAATATTTCAGGAATGTTACCTTTGTTAAGGCTAACCACTTTTACATCATTTTGTCTAGCTTACCTGCTGACGGAAATTAGTATATCATACCTGAATATGCCAGTCATTAAGCAACTTTTTCCAAATTAAATTATATATTCAACTATATAAAGGACTCAATATGAAATTAGTGCTTGACTGCTAACCCAAGCTAGCGAAGAGACAGAGCGATTCTGAAGATTGTCTCTTAAAATCAAATTTCATTCATAAATAGGCTTTAATAAAAAGGAATATGACTTTAACATAATCGCAAGAACGCTCTGAATCGTAGCTTCCAGACTCCTATCGTAGTTAATGTCTAATTTCTAAATAGAACCTTAAAAGTATTCTAACTTCTATTATGTACATACCCTTAAATGTATGAATGCGAACCACAAATATGACTTAACTGTTACAAAAAGGTGCAAAAAAGAAGCGACCCCACCGAGGCAAAAGCTTGCCTTCTAGGTCACTTCCTTCATATTATACAGTTCATAGAGAATATATTATTTGAAATATAATTTCCCTATCTTACTTTCATCGCCAATTGGATAATACGCGCACGCATTTTAGGATCAGTCTCCAGCTTCTCGTACATGTCGTCAATGGCTTGCTTATTGTCTTTATACGATTTCTCATGCTTCATTGTCACATGGGACCAATCAATAAGCTCTTGCTCTGCTTTACGCATTTCATTAAATGCATCATGGAAACCTGTTTCTAGTACAAGCCCTTCCATTACCTCTTGAGTTACTTCCTGAAGCTTGGCAGTTTCTTCAATCTTCTTCTCCAAAACTCTGGATCTATCCTCAAATTTATTCTTCGCCTTCATATAAGCCAATTGTGCCTTAGATAACATCGGTTTCATTTACTCATATTCACCCTTTAGCATTAAAATCTAATTCCTAGTACCAGATTCATACAAGTTACATTGTAACGCAATCTCTGGCAAATTACAAAATGTATTGACTGGAAAATAAGAGAAACGACCACAGGAACTCCCTGCAGTCGTTCTTTTATACCAAATTTTTAGTTGAAGTTTTTAGGGAACATATCTTTAGTAGTCTTGTTCTTCTTAAACAATTCAATAGCGATCTTAGCTGCTTCCGCTCTCGTCATATTGCTTGTCGGATTAAAGTTGAAGGAAGCTTTTTTCGCTCCTTGCAGTGTAACTGGGCTACCAGACATAATTTTTGCTCCTGATACCGCTTGTACAGCTGGTCTAGCATAATATTCAATTTTGCCTGAATCCAAATAAGATTTAGCTAGCTTCGCACTAAGCTTATCGTCGTTGGTATCTAGCTTCAGCTTAGCTGCTCTCGCAATCATCACCGCAGCCTCTTGTCTTGTGATTGGCAGATTAGGTGAGAAGAAGCCTTCTATTTTACCTGTAATGATCCCTGCTCTAGCTGCTGTTTCTAGATGCTCATAATCCCATGTGATTGTTTTTGCACCATAAGGAACATCGAAGAAGGATTGCTGAGAATCAGAAGCATTAATAGGCAAGCTAAGCCCTTTAACTAGCAAGGTTGCAAATTCACCTCGTGTTGTCTGATCATCTGCACCAAAGGCATCTGCACGAAGGTATTCCATAATTCCTTTAGAATACAACGCATTTAAAATATTACGTGCCCAAGGATGATTAGTCACATCACTAAAGCTACGGTTTAGTTTATAAACAGCATAATAACCAAACTCATCAAATGGAACTGTAACGGTATGTTGACCCGTATTCACAGTACCAGGCACCCGTTGCCACATGCCTCGACCACCAACGTCTGTATATTTAAATACAGTCACTTGTGTTCCAGCATCGTTTACCACGTTTTTATCATAGCTAATAGTTAAGGTTCCACGCTCTGATGGCACGATATCACGATTAGAAAGCTCTGGTGATGTAAAGAAGCCATGTTTAGAGTAAGGTGCTACGCCATTCGTTGCTTGCTCAGTTCCATACTCGGCTAACCCACCGCTAAGCCAATAGATTTCAGATATTCTCGTAAAGTTAAAGGTTTGCGCAGTTGAAGTAAAGTTAGCCTTATAAGAATCTAAGAAGCTGTCATTACCGCTACCAAATTTATCATTAGAGTTCGCATAGTTCATATAATGACGTCCATAGTCATCAACACGTTCTACAACCCCGTTAGTTGGGTCCGCAATTCCAAATAAAAGCTTATTATTCGGATAAAACTTACGTTCCCTTTGCTGATTGTCAACTCTATTTATGGATTGCATAATTGTACCTTTTGGAAAAGATAACGTTAAACCTTTATTAAAGACAGTATATTTATTAGATACTTTCTCAGCCATATATTGTGAATCTACACCTACTGAACTAGTGTAATACACATTAATTGTGTCATTAATCGTTCTACCAGGTCTAACGATTTGGAGTTTAATTGCATTAGACTTATCTGGTTTAAGTCCTACATAGTCCAAAGTAAATCTATCCGGTTGTTTTGGATCAATACTTCTAACTGCTTCTTCTTTACCAATAACAACCTTTGTTGCACCTTCAGCTTCAATGTCAAAGCGAACAAAGTTTTTATTCACAACAATTTGTTCACCTACGGTTGGTTTAGGCGCAAGAATTCGGTATCCACCAAGCTCACGCGTAACCTCCATCCGTTGGCTAGTACGCGCACCCGTTTTATTAATTAGCTCTAATGCGTAGACATGCGTACCACTAGCTCCACGTTCAAAACGCATTACCCCTTGGTTTTCTGCCGCATTACTAATACGAATAATAAAGTCGTCCTGATTTCCTACTGCTTCAAGTCTATAATTAGTAGGTTGAGTAAAATTCCAAGGTTGCCCCTTTTCAGGAATATTAATAGTAAACAACTGATCAGAACCAAAGTTTAGATTGACCAAACGCGCACCATTACCACGAATGACTAAGTTGTATTCATCTTCGCCTGTAGTATATCTACTGTCCTTATAAGAAAACTCTACTGGCACTTTAAGAATTTCACTAATTGTTTTTTCAGTATCAGCAGTTCTAGGCGAAGCGGTGAAATCATCATTACCAGGTAATGTAATTACCTTCTCCGGTATTCCCGGGGAGAAATTAGACACGTTAGCTACATTTTCATCTACAATATACACTCTTATTTTTTTACTAACTGGCACTAAGTTACCAATTGAATCTCGATATTGTCCTCTGAACTCAATTGTGTTTTCACCAGCCGTGAGCGGGCCCTTTATTGCATCGATATCAATTTTTAGAGTGAAGCCTGCTGGATTTGTTAATTCATTACTATTTTTTATAGTGCCATCGTTCCGAAGACCATTTACAAAATATTCAGCACTTCCATCCTCCCACTTAGTAGTACCTGAATATTTACCTGTTACAACTAGTGGAGGAATAGCTCCTGTATTCATTGTATTAATAGTATAATTTTGTCCATCAATTAAGTTATCAATAATAATCCCAATCGCTGTAGAGAAGGATACCGTTACTTCTTTTGGTAAGCCGTTTCCTACAGTGAATCTAATTTTACGTTCTCCAGCTGCATTACCTGTGATCTTGTAAATTTTGCTGTTAGGATTATTGGTGCTAATAGTCACAGGAGCAATTGTAAGTTCTTCTCCGCCTGGGAGATACTTCATTTTCAAGTCACCATTCAGTACATCGTCGGTTACAACCTCAATATAGTAAGCATCCTTATTAATAACCGCTCCATTTAATGGAACTTTATTTAGGAAGTTTGGGTTTGTTTCCGTATAATCAGGAAGATAGTTAATTTGTTCAATTGCTATTTTATTATCTACATAATAAGTAGGAATATATTTCGCCGTTGTTTTCCAGCTATTATTGGTATTTAAACTATAGTTTACTTCAATTTCAGGGGTATAGCTTCCATCTGAATTTTGAGTAATTGCAGTCGCTGGTGTAAATTCAAAGGTAATCATCCGATATACCGGACCCGTCGAATCTCTAATAATAATTTCTTCTTCACCCGCAGTTACTGCCTTTGGAGCAAATACACCTTTATCATCATAAAGCTTAGAGGAAATCGCCGTTGGCGTTACAGCAGTTCCATTAACCTTAACTAAGCTATTATCTTGTTTGTAAAACAAATCTGTATCAGAGTTATAAGGCAACATCATTTGTGCTATAAATTTACTTGGCTGTGTTTTTACATAAGGCTTGTTGTTTAAAAGGTTAGAGCCTTTTGCGTTTTGATCCACAGCAATCAATTCAATAAACGGTTGTTCTTGTGTAAAATGATAAATTTCTCTCGTAATACTAAAGGAGTCTGAACCATTGGTGAAAGTAATTTTCACTTGGTTTAAACCTGTTTTGAGTGTAATTGGTGAGCTACTCATTTTGTTATCAAATATTTCTGAAGACAACTCTTGTCCACCATTTACAGAAATAGTTGCCTTGTTTGCATTAAATACATCACCAGTGATATATACCATTGGATTTTTAGACAGAACACGTGTATCTTCATTTAAATTAACAATATCCGCAATTCCGCTACCATTTAAGGTTAGCTTCGTGAAGTAAGGAATCTTATCGTACAACACATAAAAGACATCTGAACCCTCTACGTTCCCGAAACGGCCTTTTAACGTAATTTTATTCAACCCTGGGAACAAAGTTAAAGCTGGTGCATTAAATCGATTGCTATTGCTTGTATCTACTTGAACATTTCCTACGGTTGAGTACTGCTTGTCTGGCTCCCAGCCCGCTGGCTTGCTATCCTTAGCATCAACCCACTTTAAAAGGTCAATTTGAGCTGACAGGGTCTCTCCAGACACTTTAGAATAGGAACCATTGATTTGAATCGTTGGCGTACTAACTACTTTAATTGCATTCTCAGATCTCACATCTTGCTTAGATAAAACCATATTTGCACTACTTTTAATCTGTGTATCATCTGGAATAAAATAAGTCGCACTTGCCGCCTCAGCCGTAGAAATCAACCCCACGGGAAATAGTGCAATAATCATTGAAAATAAGGTAAGCCATACTAATGACTTTTTCATGCTTTGCATGTAGATATCCACTCCTTTTGTATAATAAATTTAGATTTTCCTGCGTAAAAACACTCCCTAAAAGCAACATGGGAAAAAAATCGTCATATATGTAGTTTATCGGACAAGACATCCCTAACTTTTAGTCATTTCATAAAATTCAATCTAATAACATGGAAAAAGACCAAATGTTACTAAATGAGACTTATAATTTACGTTATTTAGAGATGGAGACAAAAAAGCCTCCTTTAGCGATAATCACTAAAGAAGGCGATGTATTTTAAAGTATTATGATGCTTGTACTCTAAAAGATTTCTTTCAAATTATTTCGAGCCCCGCTCCACACCCTTCATACGAAGACGAGCAATAAAATCGAGCACTGGACGTTTTGTTTTGCCGATGAGCCCAATCACTTCTGCGCCAATTTGCATAAAGAATACCATAACGCAAATGACAACAAAGGTCACCCAGTTAGCATTTGCTAATGCCGCAGTAGATTGAATAATAGCAAGTACACCAAAAAATGCTGCAATGCCATAAATAATAAGTACCGTCTGACGGTGGCTAAAGCCTAACTCACGTAAGCAGTGGTGCAAGTGTCCTTTATCTGGAGCAAAAATCGGTTTCTTCGATTTCCAACGACGAATGATTGCAAAAAATGTATCAGACAAGGGTACACCAATCAAAATGAGTGGCGTCAAGAAGGATACAATCGCTACCTGCTTAAAGCCAAGCAAGGATAACATCGCCAGTGAGAATCCGAGGAACAAGGCTCCCGAATCGCCCATAAATATTTTAGCTGGATGGAAGTTAAAAAATAAAAATCCGATAATGCTTCCAAGCAACAATAAACTAATGAGTGCAACTAACACATTTCCCATAATAAATGCCATGACCGCAATCGTTCCAATTGCAATCGCAGACACACCTGCAGCAAGTCCATCAAGTCCATCAATCAGATTTATCGCATTCGTTACGCCAACAATCCAAAGGATTGTAAACGGAATTCCAATCCAATCTTGAACAGAGCCATACGTATGAAAAGGAATGTTCGCAAATTCGAGTTGAATATCGAATACGAACACAACAATACAAGCTGTTGCAATTTGATATAAAAACTTGAATTTAGCAGGCAGATCAAATTTATCATCGAACGCGCCTAGCAAAATCGTCATTGTCCCACCAACAAGAAATGCTTTAATGAAGTTGCCTTCTCTTACTGTAAAGGTCTCAGGTATAAACATGATAAATCCAGCAAATACAACAACAAATGCGATATAAATCCCTAAACCTCCAAGACGAGGCATCACTCGTGTATGTACCTTACGAGCATTAGGCATATCTACGGCGCCTACTTTAAAAGCAAATTTCTTTACCAGTGGTGTCAATGCTGCAGCTAAGCCCATAGCAGCTAGGAAACCTATGGTATATATCATCCACATGTAAATTCCAACCCCCAATTGTTCTGCCAAAAAATGATTCAAATTATCATAGTATCATCCTTAGCAATATTACGCTCTTTGATGGGAAATTTCAATCATTAATGTTACGATTTTATTGCTTCACTTTAGTTATTGTATCTTTTTCTCGCAGAACACGCAAAGCAAACTTAGGAATGGCCATCAATCTTGGTATTCTGGAAGGCTCCTTTAACGCTCGATATAACCATTCCATACGTAGCTTTTGGACAACCTTTGGTGCACGCTTTGTTTTACCAGAGATGACATCAAAGCTTCCACCAACGCCCATCATAACAGGAACTGCTAACTGCTCCTTATGCTTGGCAATCCAGGGCTCCTGCGTATCCAACCCTCTTGCTACAAACAATAAATGTGGTTTAGCCGCTCTAATCTCAGCAATGATCTCCGCATCCTGTTCGGAATTAAAATAACCATCACGTACACCGACGATATGCGTTAACGGATATTCGATTGCTAATTTTTTCGCCGCCTCCTGCACCACCTCAGCGGTAGAACCCAACAGGTATACTCTCCAACGATGCTTTTCACCTTGCTTCATCAACTCATGCAACAGTTCAATGCCAGGAACACGCTCCTCTACAGGCTCTCCACCCATTTTCGCAGCCCAGACGACACCCGTTCCATCTGGAATGACAAGCTCTGCTTGGGTCATGACTTCATTAAACTGAGGGTTATGCAGCGCCTCATTGATCATAATCGGATTCGCGGTAATGACTTGATGGTATTGCTCAGACAAAATAACTTCTGTCAAATACGATACCACATCCTTCATTCCCCACTTGCACACAGGAATACCAAAGATAGAAACGCTCGGTATCTTTTTTTCATCCATGTCATTCACCCTCTACCTTTTAAAAATTGCGTAATTTGATGAGCAGGCACCCTAGCATCACGGCGCATAACTTCCATGTATTCCATATGCTCTTGTAGCCAAGCTTCTCTAGCTTTTAATATGGATGCAGCTGTTATAGCTACTTGGTCACCATCTAATGCTTTATGACTGCCAACTGGTGAAATATTCAACCGAGCCAGAAACTGATCAATTTTGGGATCATAGGAAATCCCAATCATCGGGGTACCTTGCGATGCCGCATAAATTAAGCTGTGCAGTCTCATCCCAATTAGCAAATCACACTTTTTCACTTCCTCCACCATTTCGGAAGGATGCTCACATTCACCAATGACAGAGGCAACCTCTGCTCCATGCTCCATGTGCTTTATGACAAAGCGTGATGCTTCATCATCACCTGGGAAATAAAAAGGAAGAAACTTTAATGTGACATCCATTTCAGTAGTTAGCTTTGATAACCCTTTTGCTAAACTAAGCAGTTCAGAACGATCCTCATTCCAAAAACGTACGGACACACCCACAACAGGTTTTACTTTTTCCGCTTCATTTTGGGCTAGGCTTCGATCTTCACCATGATGGTGCTCAACATGATTTTGTACTTGCTCTGGAAGCACAAATCCCATTACAGGATCAGGCACAACGTGAATACGCTCTTGCCCGATCCCGATTTTTTGTAGATATGCAGCAGATTGTTGGTCGCGTACGGAAATATATTTACATTTTTTCATGACACTTTTAATGAAGGGATGGAAAAAACCTCGCTGAACAGGGCCTACACCTTGGGCATAAATAAACGTTGGCTTGCCTAACCATTGTGCCAGCTTAATTACACCTAAATAGTAAGGAATTGTGCCTAAGCCTGTAACGTCCTGCAATAAGCTACCGCCTCCGCTAATGAGACCATCACTTTGCTGAATCGCCTTTTTTACATCTCCCAATTTCATCCGGTGTACAGCCTCTACGCCATAGGTCTTTGTTGTCCATTCAGGATCAATCGATAATACGACTGGTGTAATCTGTATTCCTGCCGCTTGCCCTGCTTCCTCTAAAGCATACAAAATAGATGTCAACACCGCTTCATCACCGCTATTTTTAAAGCCGTAATAACCGGATATTATAATTTTTTGAGCAGTCTTGGCGACCATCTATCCCAACACCTTTCAACTATATACCACACAAGTAGAAGAACGAATCCAACAATTAAACCTAAACCTAGACCTAGCAATCCACGAATGAGTGACAATACCATCGGAGTATGGATATGTGCAAAGGTATCTACCATCGAAAGCTGACCAATCACAACAATAATCATGGCATACAGTGCTTTACGATAACGGAATGCTGCAAATATGCCTGCAAGGAAAATTGGATGTGCAAATAGGAACTCTTTGTTTCTTGGTCTTACACCAAATGTATTCTCCAAGAACGTACGGAACTGCGCCTCTCCTGGCAACAAAGTACCTCCATTACCTGTACGAGACAAATAGAAGAAAGCGATAACCGCTAGAACAACAAAAAGTACAACCCATAATAGGGTAATAGGCGTTTTAAGCCAATTTTGTAGCTCCTGCCATACAGACTTTCCTAAGTAAAGGAATACGTATAATACGATTAGCATAATTGGGACTAAGTGAAGTAAGCTAACACCTCGGAATTGTGTAATAACCAAGCTATACGTAATATTGTTTAATAACGCAATAATAAACGGTACTGCTGCAAGTGAAATTAACGCAGTTTTAAAGTACAACACAATGGAATGTGCGACTCGGCGTCCTGTACTTATTGAAGCATTGTTGATCCTCATCTCTTCCACCTTGCGAATGGCAAGTACTACCGCAATCGTTGGCGCACTAATCGATACAAATAATGCAAGTGCCTGTTCTAGCAATGCTGGTTTTAATACAAACAGTCCTGCACTTCCCAACAATCCAACGATGAACGCAAGCAATGTAAATGGTGACGCAAAGTAAGAGATAAGCAACGCGATAAAGGCAACCGCGCCTAGGATAACAATCGGCTCACTAAATTTTTGCAAAGTAGAGTGGTGCACCGTAAAGCTTTCAGCTTGTCCAAATTCAAAACCGTTTTTTTCAATCGACTTTAAAGCATTGCCCGGTTCTCCCAATGATTCAATTAAATTGTTAACCGGATTAGTAACGCTTCCCTTTAAGCCATCTTTAACTGGCTGAGCATTTAAGTAAATCATACGAATATTACGATCTTTTGTTGCTAATACAAATTTATCTGCTAGGAGCTCTGGTGCCAAGCTGGCATCACTATCCGGTAATGAAAACAATCTCACAACGTTATAATCCGTCAAATAAGCTAGTTTGCTAAAGCCTTTTTGCGGCATTTTTAAGTTTTCAATCGTTACAATGCCGATGTTATATTTTTTTAACAAATCAGCAAAGCCTTCTAGGCTGTTCATATCCTCGTTATCGTTAAAGCCTTTCACAGCCTCACCATCAAACAATACTTTTGTGATACCAAGCTGTTTATATTGTGACAGTAAGTCATCCATATCCTGTTGATTGTAGGGTGCATTATCACTCATCCGAGGAAGAATATAAAATCCACGCTCATGTAGCTTAGACATAAGGATTGGGTTAGGCTGCATCACTTTGAGATTTGCTTCATCTAAAGCAGCACCAATTTCAAGTCCAGCATAGTTCTTATATGACCAAGGAGAGACAGGGATATCTAAATTACGGAATGCTTTTTCAATAATTGGCGAAAGTATTTTTTCATTTTCCGCACTTGTAAATGCAATGTAAGTTTTGTTTTCCTGACCAGTCAATAAACTTTGCTCCATTTTTGCTAAGTCTAGAGAACTAAAGGTCATAATCTGGTGTGCCTTAGCCATTTCGTCCAATGTGCTTTCGAACAACGCCATCGTGGTCACGCCTGTTTGTTTCAGCTCTGATAACTGATGATCTAAGTACTGATCGGGGTTTCCCTTAAAGGTTGAAATTTCTAATAAATTACGAAAATTGAATACAACCTCCACCTTATTAGATGAAGATTCTGTTTTTACACGGTCAATGATCATCGGTAGAGTGGCGATAATTCCGACAATTACGAGCACCCACAACCATTTATGCGATGCTTTGTTCCATCGTTGCCAATTCTGATTCACTTATTTACCTCCTCTTAATCGCTACGAAAGCGGCTGCCCAATATTTCGAGCTAATCGCCGCTTGTTATTTGTTGAATATGATCGTACTGAATTTGCTAAGTTATTAATCTACTCGCGCTAATACCTCTGCCTCAATATTTGCAAGCAAGTCTTGGGCATGAGCCATGGATTCTCCGCGTACCGCAAAGTAAAATTTGATTTTAGGCTCCGTACCTGATGGGCGTAAAGTAAACCATGAGCCATCCTCTAATAAAAATTTAAGCACATTTTCTTTTGGCAAGCCATCAAGTCCAAGTGAGTAGTCAAGCAATTTGGCTACATTGATGCCTGCAACCTGCTTAGGTGGATCGTTACGGAAGCTGCTCATTAGCTCTCCGATTTTCGCAAGCCCATCTTTTCCTTTTAAGGTACGAGATACAAGCGATTCACGATAATAACCAAACTGCTGGTATAGCTCCTCCAATACATCAATCAACGTCTTACCTTGCTGTTTATAATAAGCTGCTGCTTCACAAATAAGCATCGAAGCGACAACAGCATCTTTATCACGCGCATAATTGCCTGCAAGGTAACCATAGCTTTCCTCATAGCCAAATAGGTACGTATATTCACCAGACTGTTCAAATTGGTTCATTTTCTCACCGATATATTTGAAGCCTGTTAATGTGTTAAATACAGTTGCACCGTAATGTTCAGCAATGGCTGCTCCAAACTCACTTGTTACGATGGTTTTCACAACCGCCCCATTACTTGGCAATGTACCACGTTCATTCATTTGACTTAACAAATAGTAGACGAGTAAAGAGCCCGATTGGTTACCCGTTAAAATCTCATATTCACCTTTAGCGTTACGAACGACCGCACCCATGCGGTCTGCATCAGGGTCTGTTCCAATCAAAATATCTGCATTCACCTGCTCCCCTAGCTTTATCGCTAGTGTAAAGGCTTCACGCTCTTCTGGATTTGGGGACTTCACTGTAGAAAAATTGCCATCCGGGAGCTCCTGCTCTTGTACAATATGTACATTGTTGAAGTGATTTCTAGCAAGCACTTGGCGAACTGGAATGTTACCAGTACCATGCAAAGGAGTGTATACCACTACAAGATTATCTCCAGCACCTTGTTGGAGCAGCTCCGCATTTAAGCTCATCTCAGCTACGGTCTGAGCGAATTTGCGATCTTCTTCTTCATCTAACCACACAAGGAGTCCTTGTTGTTCTGCCTGTGCTTTGGTTAAACGTTTAATTTGGGCAAAGGAATGTAAGTCTCCGATATTTCCAATGACTTCAGCTGCCTCATCAGGAACTAATTGGCCTCCACTTGCATTGTAAACCTTGTAGCCATTGTATTCTGGAGGATTATGACTGGCTGTCACGACAATACCACCCGTAGCTTGTAAATTACGTACAGAAAACGAAAGCTGAGGTGTAGGACGAAGTGATGGGAATAGTTTAGCAACGATCCCGTTACCGGCTAATACCAAAGCTGCCTCTAATGCAAATTCAGGAGAGAAGTGACGACAATCATGGGCAATAACAACAGAAGGTTTGCCTGCCTTCGCTCCATGCGCCTTCAAAATATATTGTGCAAAGCCTTGTGTCGCCAAGCCAACTGTATATACATTCATTCGATTGCTGCCTACCCCAATGACACCACGAAGCCCACCTGTGCCAAACTCAAGGTCACGATAAAATGAATCCTCTAGCTCCGCAGGATTGTCCTGTAGACGACGTAGTTCTTCTTTGGTCTGATCATCAATCGTAGGGTCATTTAACCATTCTTGCACTTTTTCCTTAACCTTGCTTATCATTTCTGACATATTTACATACTCCCTTATCTAAGGCGTGTCTGAAAACTCGTTCAAGTCCACCTGTTACCGCCTTTACAGACACACCTAATAATATAAAAATATTATACGGTTCTAATATTACGATAAAGCAAATGTAATTTCGCCTTCAGCTACAACCTTATCCTCCACTTTCGCTATACCATATCCTCTGCCGATTGGACCCTTCACACGTATGATCTCTACCTCAAGACGAAGTGTATCGCCAGGAACAACTTGTTCACGGAAGCGGAAATTGTCCAGCTTAGCCAAAAAGCCAATTTTCCCTTTGTTTTGCTCCAAAGACAAAATCGCAGCCGCACCTACCTGTGCTAATGCTTCTGTAATCAATACACCCGGCATTACTGGATGCTGTGGAAAATGACCAAGGAAAAACGGCTCATTTATTGTAACATTTTTAATTCCCACTGCCCGTTTGCCTTCTTCCATCTCCACGATTTTATCTACAAGTAGGAATGGCGGGCGATGTGGGATAATTTCTTGAATTTGTTTAGAATCTAACATTAATAAATCCTCCTTCAATATTTACGAATATTGGCATAAAAATGACTTTAAAGGGCAATACTGTGTATATCCTTCGCCTCTGCAGAAGCGAAGGTTCAGATAAGGGGCTGGTCTCCTTTGTAGCTCACAAGCTATAAAGGAGACATCAGCCCTTTTGTCATCAAAGAGCTGTATGCCTATTTATTCACATAATACATCCATCTAATTATACCTTTTCCAACTGCCAGCGTAAACTTTCCTGTTCACTCTCTTTAAGCACAAGTATGAAGTTAATTAATAACACGTAATAGCTTGCGAAACCTTACCTAAAGACTGACTCACTCAAGGTAACCTAACTTCTGTGATATAATTTAAGAAAGAAAGGGAGATGAATTCAGATGAGTGAGCTACTTAATCCACGCAACGATTTTGTATTCAAGCGTATATTTGGAAGTGAAGCCAATAAGGATGTCCTTTTAGCCTTCCTCAACCAAACCTTTATTGAAGCAGGAGAAGAGCCTCTTAGTGAAATTACATTACTGAATCCATACACTGATAAAGATGCTCCGCTTGATAAACAATCTATTTTTGATATTTGGGCAAAAACACAGACAGGTGAACTTATTAATATAGAAATGCAGTTATTTAATAAATATGACATTGAGAAGCGTACACTATTTTATTGGAGCAAACGCTACTCTTCTCAACTACAAGAAAGTCAATCTTATAGAGAACTTAAAAAGTGTGTTACCATTAATATTTTGAATTATTCATTCTTGCCAAACGACAGGTATCATAATATATTTCATTTAAGAGAAGACCATACCGACATTTCATTGTCTGATGATATTGAAATCCATTTTTTGGAGTTAGCCAAATTAGAGCAAATGTCTGTTCCAATTCAGGGTGGATTAATTAATTGGCTTCTCTTCTTAAAGGGAAGCGACAAATCAAATTGGGAGGTGCTTCAAATGAATGAACCTAAGCTTAAAAAAGCAATGGATACATTAGAATATTTAAGTCAAGATGAGGAAGCTCGAATGCGATACGAGCAGAGACAAAAATTTCTGCATGATGAAGCCTCTTCTATGGAATATTTTATGGAAAAGGGACTAAAGCAAGGGATGGAAAAGGGAATGCAACAGGGTATGCAGCAGGGTATGCAGCAAGGTATGCAACAGGGTATGCAGCAAGGTTTGAAAAAGGGCTTAGAGGAAGGCGAGCGCAAGAAAGCTATCCAAATGGCTAAAGGCCTACTTGAAGAAGGAATTCCCGTCCACATCATTGCCAAAACAAGCGGTCTATCTGAGGCTGAAATTACAGCCCTGAAGCAGGAGAATAAATAATAAGCAAAAGAGCCATTCAATCCTAATGATACACCTCGGGTAATAGCCCCGAACCTCATTAGAAAGAATGGCTCTTTTTTATTGAAAGTCTATTTCACACTTGCGAACACTAAGCTACCATGCACTGCTATGGCGCAAACACTAAATCGTATACATGCTTCCATGTATTAAGGTCCCACACGTGTGAAAGATCTTGTTTACCTAAAACTACAAATCCTACAACTGCTCCCCCAAAGAAGACCAAAATTAAGACCACAATAATAACGACAATGCGAAGAAGTACCCACCAGCCTGACTTCCCTTGCTCTTTAACTTTCTTTGTGTCCTTTGTGTCCTTTTTCTCTTTTGTCTCTTTTTCCCGTTGCAACTGCTTAAACTGTTGTGCTTCTTCTTTTTCCTTTACGGGGGGATTTTCCTGACTCATACCCTCATCACCTACCCACGCAAATTATTGGCTAAATTCATCATGTTGTCACTAGAAGTTAATGCGCGTGCTGCAAGCTGATATGTGCGCTGAACCTGAATTAATTCCGCCATCGTTCCAGATATGTCTACATTAGAATTTTCGATTACACCCTGTTGCAATTTAGCTCGCTGTGATGACTGAGGATCAATCGTACTGTTGTTTTGGAGTACAGCTTGTTCTCCTTCTTCTCCTTGCCCACCAGAGGCAATTACATAAAGACCATTGTCACGACGCTCTAATGCATCAGGACGAATAACAACAGATACATTAATTGCGCCTAAGCCTACAACTTCATCTCCTTGCAAAGCTGTAATATTCCCATTCGGATCAATATTAAACTCCCCATTAGCCGGGACGGTAATTCGTTGATTTTCTTCATTCAGCACAAAATAGCCCTGACCATTTACGAGATAAGCTTCCTCCTCGTTTTCAGGGTTAGGCTGTAAATGAAAGTCTCCCCCCCTTGTATAAGCGGTGGGACCATCCTCAGATAATGAAACCTTGAACAAAGCATTCCCTTGAATGGCAATGTCTGTTTTATTACCCGTCTCAATCAGATTACCTTGCTTATTATTTTGCGATATATATGAAAGCTTAGAACCAAAGCCCATCTGAAATCCCATCGGTGTAGCTCGTCCATCTAGCTTAAATTTGTCCCCTTGCTTTTTGACAGCAGTTAAAGTTTCTTCAAATGTCGCTTGCTTACTTTTATACCCCGCTGTATTTGCATTCGCTAGATTATCTGCCAGCAGGTCAAGTCGTTGTTGTGTCCCACCGAGAGAAACCATTGCACTTATCATGGAGTTATTCATGTGGAGCCTCCTATTCTACACTCTGCCAATTTCATTGACGGCTTTGTCTAAGCTTTTATCATAAAATTGAATGACCTTCTGATTGGATTCATAGGCCTTCTGTGCAGCCATTAAATCAACCATCGATTGAGTTGGATCTACAGTCGAGCCCTCTAGTGCACCCTGTCTCATCTCTACAGCATCATTTGCCTGCAAATCTCGAATGTCAGCTACCTCTTCGTCTTCAGCGCGATACGTGTTGCTTCCCTCACTAACCAACTCTTGAGGTCGGTTCACAATTTTAATCCCAAGCTGTCCAAACTGATTCACACCATCTGTCATTACTCCTGCCGCATTAATGGTGAGATTGTCAACAGATAAGCCCGCTGGAAACGTGATTGGCTCCCCTGCTTGATTCAGCAAACGATATCCTTGCGCAGTGAGTAGCTCTCCGTTTGCACCAATTTGAAAGGAACCATCACGTGTATATTTCACGTTATTGTTATTGTCCATCACAGAGAAAAATGCTTCTGGACGATACATAACTTCTCCATTTTCATTGACATACTTGCCTGAGGAGTCAAAAGCGATAGCTTGTCCAGTTGCAGGGTCATTAACTTCAATATTACTTTTAAGCGAAAGATCCGTATTTCTACCCGTATCTCTAATATCACCTTGAGCATAAGAAGGCATACTTTCCTCTGCAAACACCCCTGTTGCAAGTCTACCAATGTTACGTGACGTTGGTTTTTGACCATTGCTTTGTAGTGCCACCAGCATCTCAGGAAAAGTACGTGAAATACTATTCACCTGCTTATAACCCGGTGTATTCATATTGGCAATATTTTGCGTCACCGTATCATGACGACGTTGCTCTGCAATCATACCCGCAGTTGCGGTGTAAAGCCCTCTCAACATGGAACAAACCTCCAGACAAGTATCTGCATAAAATTTAGAATGACTTATTTACCGTACAATACTTCTGTTAAAATTATCAACATATACCTCTTGTTATCGGCAAATTAGAATTTTTTCTTAATAGCACGATCAAGATTATCTAGCATAATGCCTGTCCCTTTTACAACACAATGCATTGGATCTTCTGCAATAAGAACAGGTACACGTAGCTCTTCAGCTAGCAGCTCGTCCAATCCATTAAGCAACGCACCACCACCTGTAAGAATAACACCACGATCGATAATATCCGCGGACAACTCTGGCGGAGTACGCTCCAACACAGATTTTGCAGCAGCTATGATCGCAACTACAGAGTCATTTAAAGCTTCTTGAACTTCTGCAGCAGTGACTGTAATCGTAAGTGGTAGCCCCGATACCATATCACGACCACGAATATCCATTTCGTCCTTGCGACCAGAAGGATGTACAGTACCGATGCCGATTTTAATATCCTCAGCAGTACGTTCACCAATCATGAGCTTATATTTAGTTTTAATATATTTAATAATCGCAGCATCAAACTTGTCACCAGCAATCTTAATGGAGGAAGCTGTGACGATATCTCCCATCGAGAGCACCGCCACATCTGTTGTACCTCCACCGATATCTACGACCATATTGCCACTTGGCTCATAAATATCCATGCCAGCACCAATCGCTGCGGCTTTAGGTTCTTCTTCCAAAAATACATCTTTAGCACCACTACGCTCTGCCGCTTCACGAATAGACTTTTGCTCTACAGAGGTAATATTCGTTGGTGCACAAATTAGAATGCGTGGACGACTATACCAGCTACGCGCCCCCACTCGATCGATAAAATGCTTAAGCATCATTTCCGTAATTTCAAAATCTGCAATAACTCCATCTCGAAGTGGACGAATGGCCACGATGTTACCTGGCGTACGACCTACCATTTTTCTCGCATCTTCACCTACTGCAAGTACACGTTTTGCATCGCTATCAATGGCAACAACAGACGGTTCGTCTAATACAACACCTTTTCCTTTAACATGTATAAGCACATTCGCTGTACCTAAATCAATACCGATATCCTTACTCATTATCGTGATCCCCCAAAGCGTATTTTATTGAACTTAACATTCTGCATAATTACATGATGAGCGGGTCTAACCGGTTTAATCAAATTCATGCAAAATGTACTGATACGAGATTGATTTATAGAAATTTATAGAAAATTTAATATAGATCGATGAAATTCTGCAAAATGACCAAGATTTCAAGGAATATCGATAAAATTCCACATTCTCATACCATATTTAAAAATACCATACTTTAGGGGGTTTATTCAATAAACTTCCACGATAACGAAACAGAATATTTACCCTTTATTTTGCCGAGCTAATCACCTCTCGCTCTTCTTTTCCCTTCTTCTTGTATTTTATCTTAGTTGCTTCTCCCCCGCGCAGATGGCGGATCGACTTATGATATTCAAGTATGTGCTTCACCTGATCTGCTAGGTCTGGATTTATTTCAGGTAGACGTTCTGTTAAATCTTTATGCACCGTACTTTTAGAAACCCCAAATTCTTTGGCAATTGTTCTAACTGTGTGTTTGGTTTCTACGATGCAGCGGCCAATTTTAATTGTACGTTCCTTGATGTAATCATGCACGCTCCCGCCTCCCTATTCGAGATAGTTTGGTACATTATATGAGGGGCGTGACTATATATTCTTTGTTTTAAAACGTGACAAGCTTGGCCAAGCATGGTTTTTGCAAATTTCATGATGAAAATAACTTGTACATCCTGCGTAGTAACAGCATTTTTAAAAAGTTGTACAAAATAAAAAAAGCAGAGGGCAAATTCCCTCTGCTTGCGTGATTTTAAATTAATTTTGAGGAAGTACAGTCGTTGGATTGACCAATTCATCATTTTCGTACACAGCAAAGTGTACATGATTTCCAAGGTCCTTCTCCATTTCATTCCGCCCAGCTGATGCAATTTTGTCACCAAGCTTTACTTCCTGACCTTGCTTCACTGCAACATCTGTTAAGCTTTCATACACTGTTTTTAAATTTTTGGCATGTGTAATTTCTACGACATACCCTAAAACCGCATGATCCTCAACTCGTGTTACTTTACCACTCATTGCAGCCTTAACTTCAAATGGCTTACCATCCTCACGCGCTAAGTCAATACCTGTGTTTGGAATAAATGTATCGTTGTATTGCACTAATGCTGCTTGATGGTCTTCTGGTGTTCCTTCTTTTTCATAGAACGGCTTTACAATTTTAACCTCTTTCACATTTGCAACTGGCCATGCGAAATCTTCTGAGACTGCCATCGTATTTACTGTTTTGTCACTACCATTATCTACTTCTGGTGAGCCACCTGCTGGTAACGTTGCGGAATTTGTAACTGTAGTATCGGATTGAAGCGGTTTGTTAGAACCGGCATCCTGATAGACCCATACTAAAGTTAATATAATTGCCGCTGCTGCTACATAAGCTGCTGGATATACCCATCTCTTAGATAACAGTTTCTTCCATGTGGATGTGGATGGCTCCGTTGCTCCTATCAAATTTTTAGGAGATTCCTCATGGTTCTGCTTTTTTTGGTTTTCTTCTTTCATTTGATCATCACCTCAATAACCATTGTTACCGAGGGCTAAATCTTTTATACTCCCAATATATCATTTTTTTGAAAGTTTATTTGAGAGTAGCTTCTCTACCTGATCGAAGGAAATGCCAGTATAGTAGTATTTTAATATTTGCGCTGCACTATAGCCACTACGTGCCATCCCTTCCGCTCCCCATTGACTCATACCTACGCCATGACCATAACCATACGTTGTAATCTGTATTTTATTATCTTTATAGCCAATCTTAAACTGACTCGAACGCAAATCTAATTTCTCTCTCATCTCTCTGCCAGTCATCGGAATGCCATTGACGGAAATCTTCTTTACCTTTCCCCCTTTAGTAGTAGATAAAGTTTTGAAGAGACTAGCTATTGACTTCTCTGACATGGAAGTAGCAGGAATAGCCGGTGGACTCAAATCTAGCTTACGAAACAATTCATCAAGTGAAAAGCTCACGGTCACCTCGTTATTTTCCTGTAGCTTGGGATCCCAAGGGCTAGGGACACTCCGTAAATAAGGAACGGCTTGGCTCCAGTAATCCTCTGAATTTTCTGTATACCCACCACTCGCTGAAAAAAAAGAGGCTGTGATTGGTTTACCTTTATAAGTCATAATAATGCCTTCTGTTTCTTTCACTGCCTGCTTAAGCTTCGCTAGCTTGTCCCCACTCCCATTACTAGACCAACCTGCTAGCTCCTCCTTCGATATATAGGCTTGGTGTGCAACTGTATCCGTTACATCAGCCTTATTATCAGGAACACCGCTGACATCACCTGCCGCGAGTCGTCGTGCAATAAAGGTACGCGCTGCAACCGCCTGTGCCTTTAAGGCTTCTAGTTCAAACTTTGCTGGCATTTCAGCTGCGATGACACCCATTATATATTGTTCTAGTGATACAACTTCAACTTGTTTTGTTTTATGCAAATACACACTTATCGTTTGCTTAGGAGAAAGGAGTGTGCCTGTGAGTCCAAACTGAGACAACAGCTGTTTTTCACTCTGTATTTCTTTATTTGATTTACTAGGATGGATTGATTTATTGGGTTTATTTATTTTGCTATCTTCTTGTACTTTAGAATCAGTAGGGACAGGAAAGGGTCGACCAAGTGTAAGTAACGCTGGAATAACGATAGCTAGAATTACTATAGCTAGACAGCTCATGAGGTGAGGGAAATACTTATAGTGGATAAGTCGGCGATAGGCTTGGCGTAACGACTGCAACGAATGGTAGCGTTTATTAAATGACATCTATTGATTACCTCCATCATGTGTAACTGCTATATTTATAGCCTATGATTTTGAAGGTTTTAATAGAACGAAAAAGTAGGGAGATGATTTATTTGTCAAAATAAAAAAAAACAAGTCTGCAATTTTAGAAACCTTTTGCAGACATGCTCCGTCTTAATTATATACAAGTTACGCCAAAGTTGGCTGAATATTGAGTTTTTGGAACACTTTTTTATTAGTGACACCTTCAGCAGCCGCTGCTTTGACATCTTCATTTAGACTAATACGGTAAATATCTGCGCCTAAACCAGCTAATTTTTCTGCTAAATGTACATATCCACGATCGATATGATGTGTACCGCTAACTTCTGTAGTACCTTCTGCAACAAGCCCCGCAATAATTAAGGCTGCACCTGCGCGAAGATCAGTAGCACATACTTTAGCACCGCTAAGCTTAGCGCCACCCGTTACAATCGCACTGCGACCTTCTACTTTAATTTCTGCGTTCATTAATTGAAATTGCTCCACATGCATGAAGCGATTCTCAAATACGGTCTCAGTCACAACACTTGTTCCTTGAGAAATCAATAACAAGGCCATCATTTGAGATTGCATATCTGTTGGGAATCCAGGGTAAGGTAATGTTTTTACATCCACTGCTTTTAACGGCTTATCTGCGATAACACGAATTCCGTGTTCTTGAGCATCAACGGTAACACCCATTTCTTCTAGCTTAGAGATCACTGGACCTAAATGGTCTGCGATAGCTCCTTCTACAAATACATTTCCACCCGTCATTGCTGCGGCAATCATAAAGGTTCCTGCCTCAACGCGATCTGGAATAACGGTATGATCTGTACCACGTAGCTTTTCTACACCCTCAATACGGATAACACCAGTGCCTGCTCCACGTACAACTGCACCCATACTATTTAAATAGTTAGCGAGATCAACAATTTCAGGTTCTTTCGCTGCATTTTCAATTACCGTTGTCCCTTCAGCAAGGGTTGCCGCCATCATAATATTTTCAGTAGCACCTACACTCGCTACATCCAGATATATTTTAGCACCGTGTAAACGGCCATTGGAACGAGCTTCAATAAAACCTTGACCTAACGTAATTTCTGCTCCCATCGCTTCAAAGCCTTTTAAATGCTGATCAATTGGTCTAGTTCCAATCGCACAACCACCTGGAAGTGAAATACGTGTATATCCTTTTCTCGTTAACAAAGGGCCCATGACAAGAAAAGACGCCCGCATTTTGCGCACCAGCTCATAAGGTGCTTCACAGGAAGCTATATTTTGTGCATTAACGGTAATAACCTCACGGTCATAAGATACCTCTGCACCTAACGCTTCCAATACTTTATTAATGGTCATTACATCATCCAAAGGAGGTGCATCACGAATAATGCTAATTTCCTCTTCTCCTAGTAGTGATGCTGCAATGATCGGTAGCACTGAATTTTTTGCTCCGCTAACTTTAACGTTCCCGGTCAAAACATTGCCACCGCGGACGATAAATTTGCTCATCTTGGTTCCCTCCGCGCGTATCATTTTCTCCTTAAAATCCCCTAAACTTCATAATAGCATTATATACCCCATACATACAAGGCTCTATTGCTGTCGAATAAACTCATAATTAAAACACTAATGTCGCATTCTGAAATATTATGCCACATTCCATAAGTAATAAGATATAGTCCTTATTCCCCATTGTTAGCAATTTGTGCTGATGTTATTCGACAATTTTAGAACCAGTTAGCTCAGCGACTGTAGGTCTATCTACATAGACTTATGTTAAAACATGTAACGTAGCATAATCGTATAGCGTAAATAGTCGATAACAAAGGCAGCTACAAAATGACCGATGATTACGGCTAACAGCAATTGTAATAACTTACCTTGCGCGCCTCTTGGATGTCGTATGAATAATTCCCATTTCACATTTTGCATAGCCCACCAGGATAATCCAATACAAATTAAAGAAACAATAATTGCAGTAAGTCCATTTACCCCAGCCATCTCTTGAAATGTATCTCTCATCTCCACCGCTAAGTGTACCTCCTACTCATGTATATATCTATGCTACTCACCTAGCTTTTGTTAATCCTCTAAAAAATAAGATGTATATAGATGCAAAAAAGGTGTAAAGCAGATGTAAAAATAGTGACCTTATATATCATACTTGGACTTGTAATAATAATCCAGTCCTAGTTTGTAATTGAGAGGGCTTACACTAGATATTTTTTAAAATATTTTTTATATTTTTTCTGAAAAAAGACCGGACATCCTTGTAGATGCCCGGTACATTGCTATTCCTTTGTACGACTAGATACATTAATCCGAGTGATCGCTCTCTGTAACGAAAGCTCTGCCCGACGATGATCAATACGATCTTGATTGCTACGTGCGGATAAACGGCGCTCTGCACGTTCACGTGCTGCCTTGGCGCGCTCGATATCGATCGCTTCGGGTAGCTCTGCACTCTCAGCAAGAACAATGACCTTGTCGCCTTGTACTTCAACAAATCCTCCATGTACTGCGATGGATATTGTTTTACCATTTATCTTCGCAGTAATAGGTGCAACTTGAAGTGGAGTTACAAGTGGAATATGTTTTGCTAAAATTCCTAATTCTCCTTCAAGACCACGGACAGCTAAGCTATCCACCTCTTGTGAGAACACGACATGCTCTGGTGTAACGATTTCTAATAAAAAGGTACTCACCTATTATCCCTCCTATTCGCGGGACAGTTCATTTCTGAAGTATCCGCCTTAACGGTTTCTTCTACAAGGTCTTCGCTTTTTCAACAGCTTCTTCGATTGTACCTACGAACAAGAAAGCTGCTTCAGGAAGATCATCATGCTTACCATCAAGAATTTCTTTGAAACTACGTACAGTTTCAGCAATAGGTACATATTTACCTTTGAAGCCAGTAAATTGTTCAGCTACGTGGAATGGTTGTGACAAGAAGCGTTCAATTTTACGTGCGCGAGCAACGATCAATTTATCGTCTTCAGACAACTCATCCATCCCCAAGATCGCAATAATATCCTGAAGCTCTTTATAACGAGCCAATAGTTGTTTAACGCCTTGCGCAACGTTATAGTGCTCTTCGCCTACGATTTCTGGTGCAAGCATACGAGAACTGGATGCCAACGGATCTACCGCTGGGAAAATCCCTTTTTCAGAAATTTTACGTTCCAAGTTCGTTGTTGCATCAAGGTGAGCAAACGTTGTTGCAGGAGCAGGGTCGGTATAGTCATCCGCAGGTACGTAAATCGCCTGAATTGAAGTAACAGAACCCTTTTTCGTGGAAGTAATACGCTCTTGAAGCTGACCCATTTCAGTTGCAAGTGTTGGTTGGTAACCTACCGCAGATGGCATACGTCCCAATAACGCGGATACTTCTGAACCAGCTTGAGTAAACCGGAAAATATTATCGATGAACAGAAGCACATCGCGGCCTTCTTCATCACGGAAATATTCTGCCATGGTCAAACCAGTTAACGCAACACGAAGACGTGCGCCAGGTGGTTCGTTCATTTGTCCGAATACCATCGCTGTTTTATTAATAACGCCAGAATCCATCATTTCATGGTACAAGTCATTTCCTTCACGGGTACGTTCACCTACACCCGCAAATACAGAAATACCACCATGCTCTTGCGCAATATTGTTAATCAATTCTTGAATTGTAACGGTTTTACCTACACCGGCACCACCAAACAATCCAATTTTACCACCCTTAGCATAAGGAGCTAACAAGTCAATAACTTTAATCCCTGTTTCAAGGATTTCAGATTGGGTTGATAACTCTTCAAATGAAGGAGGTTGACGGTGAATCGGCTTTCTTGCTTCTGTTGCCACATCACCTTTATTATCAATCGTATTACCAAGTACGTTAAATACCCGGCTAAGTGTAGCTTCACCTACAGGTACGGAAATTGGTGATCCCATATCGATAGCTTCTGTTCCACGAACGAGACCATCTGTTGTAGACATTGCAATACAACGTACAAGATTATCACCAAGATGGTTGGAGGCTTCCAAGATTAAGTCGCCAGCACCATTTTCCGCGTTTGGATTCACAATTTTAATAGCGTTAAAAATTTCCGGAAGCTGTCCACGTTCAAACTCAATATCAACAACCGGACCCATTACGCTAACCACGCGTCCTTTGTTCATTTATGTTTCCCTCCTAAAAATCCGTACTATTACGAATCAATCTCATAGATCCATGTACCGAATATGAAATTGATTAGCTCTGCGCATTAGCGCCAGCAACAATTTCCGTAATTTCCTGGGTAATTGCAGCCTGACGAGCACGGTTAAACGTCAAGGTAAGCTCACCAATCATTTTTGTTGCATTTTTTGTTGCGCTACCCATCGCTGTCATTTTTGCACCAAGCTCACTTGCCTTACCTTCCAGAAGAGCACCAAAAATCAGAGTTTCTGCATATTTCGGCAACAATACTTCAAGCACTACCTCAGGTGAAGGCTCGTACTCATAGTTTGCCGCTGTTCCATGCACCTCTACACGATCAAAAGGAAGCAATCGCTCGATTGTTGGAACCTGTGTGATGGCATTCACAAATTTGTTATAGCACACATATAGCTCATCATACTCTTCATTTTCAAAGCCTTGAACAGCAGCGTAAGCTAATGATTTGATATCAGCGAATTTAGGGGTATCCGTCAATTCTGTAATTTCATTCACGACTGGAAGCTCACGACGATTAAAGTAGTCCCGACCTTTACGTCCGATGACAAACAAGCCGTATTCATCTTTGGAGGCATGGCCTTTTAATTGGTCCATCACTTTACGCAATAGGTTAGTGTTATAACCACCTACCAAACCACCATCAGATGTAATTACGATATATGCCACACGCTTAACTGGACGAGTGACTAACATCGGATGAGTAATACCATCAGAACCTGCAGCAGCAATACTAGACACGACTTCCTTTAGCTTTTCAGCATAAGGACGAGAGGCCTGTGCTTTCTCTTGTGCTTTTCTTAGCTTTGCCGAAGCTACCATTTCCATCGCCTTAGTGATCTGACGTGTACTTTGAATACTTTTGATCTGACGCTTAATTTCACGAATCCCTTTTGCCATGATTTCACCACCTTAAGACTTTGACAACGTCAAAGTTACATCGTAAGCATTAACTTAACTTTGATTTGGAGAATCAAAGTTACTTCGAAAGCATAAACCTAAACTTTAACCAAAGGTTAAAGTTACTTCGTAAGCATTACTTTACTTCGTAAGCAAGTCACGTTAAATCTATATTTTCACAGCTAACTATGACGAAAAATTAATGAGAGGATGCAAATCCACGTTTGAATTTCTCGATTGCTGCTTTTAATGCTGCTTCGTTATCTGCAGTTAAATCCTTAGTATCTGTAATAGATTGCAATACTTCTGGATGCTCGCTATCTACAAATGCCAAAAATTCTGCTTCAAAACGTCTAACATCGTTTAATGCAATGTCATCAAGATATCCTTTAACCGCAGTGTACAAGGACACAACTTGCTTCTCAACTGGAAGTGGTTGGTTGACACCTTGCTTTAGGATTTCCATCATACGAGAACCACGAGTCAAACGAGCTTGTGTTGATTTATCAAGGTCAGAGCCAAATTGAGAGAACGCTTGAAGCTCACGATATTGCGCCAAGTCTAGACGCAAGGAACCAGCAACCTTCTTCATCGCTTTGATCTGTGCTGAACCCCCTACACGGGAAACGGAAATACCAACGTTGATCGCTGGACGTTGACCAGAGTAGAATAAGTCAGACTCAAGGAAGATCTGTCCATCTGTAATGGAAATTACGTTCGTCGGAATGTACGCCGATACGTCAGACGCTTGAGTTTCGATAAATGGAAGTGCTGTAATGGAGCCTCCACCTAACTCATCACTTAATTTTGCTGCACGCTCTAACAAACGGGAGTGCAAGTAGAATACATCACCTGGGAATGCTTCACGACCCGGAGGGCGACGAAGTAGCAAGGACAATTCACGATAAGCTGCTGCTTGCTTAGACAAGTCATCATAGATGATCAACACGTGCTCGCCTTTGTACATGAAGTACTCAGCCATAGCTACACCAGCATATGGTGCGATGTACAAGAGTGGAGATGGCTCAGAAGCTGCTGCTGTAACTACGATGGTATAATCCAAAGCACCATGACGGCGTAACGTTTCAACTACGTTTACAACAGTGGATTGCTTTTGACCGATAGCAACATAAATACATTTTACTCCGTTGCCCTTTTGGTTGATGATCGTATCGATTGCAATCGCAGTTTTACCTGTTTGACGGTCACCGATAACCAACTCACGTTGTCCACGACCGATCGGAACCATGGAATCAATCGCTTTAATGCCTGTTTGCATAGGTTCATGTACAGACTTACGATCAATAACGCCTGGTGCGTTATTTTCAACTGGACGGAATTCAGTGGTTTCAATTGCACCTTTACCATCAACAGGTTGGCCCAATGGATTTACAACACGTCCAAGTAATGCTTCACCAACTGGAACCTGCATAATTTGTCCAGTCCGCTTCACTTGATTTCCCTCACGAATGTCGCTGTAAGGTCCTAGAATTACGACCCCGACATTAGATTCCTCTAGGTTGAGGGCAAGACCAAAAACGCCGTTTTCAAACTCAAGCAATTCGTTTGCCATGGCGTTCTCAAGTCCATGTACACGAGCAATACCATCACCAACTTGAATAACGGTACCAACTTCGGCCACTTCAATTTCTGATTTATATTGTTCAATCTGACTTTTAATCAGTGTACTGATTTCTTCAGGTCTGATACTCAAGTGTTTCACCCCTATCTACAGTGCTTGTCTTCGAAACGACTTCTCAAGCCGTTTTAATTTACCAGCCAAACTACCATCATACAATGTATCACCAATTCTGACCTTCATCCCGCCCAATAGCTCCGAGTCAATTTCGTTAATGACACGAATCTTTTTGTTTAGTAAAGCGCCAAACTCAGTGGCTACATTTTCCTTTTCCTGCTCGCTCAAAGGATATGTTGTATACACAGTAGCATTAGCCAAACCTAGTGCATCACTAGTGATTTTGATATAGCTGTTCAAAAGCTCCGGCAAAATTTCTACACGACCTCGTTCTATAATCAATTTCGCTAATGATAAAACAGGCTTAGAAACCTTTTCTTCTAATCCAGCCGCAAGAACCTTCCATTTCTCAGATTCAGAAACGTTAGGACTGTCAATAAATTGCTTCACTAGCTGGTCATCGTTTAACACAACGACTAAGCTACGGAGTTCATCCTCGGTCTCTAAGGTGCGACCTTCCTGTGCTGCAATTTCATACATTGCTTTAGCATATCTGCTTGCAACTACAGCCTCGCGACTCATGATTTTTTACCTACCTCTTCGAGATATTGATCAACGAGTTTTTCTTGCTCTGCCGGATTAGTTTCAACCTCACGTTGAATTAATTTAGATGCAATATCTACGGAGTACGAACCAATTTCAGCACGTAATGCTTCCACTGCTTTGTTACGTTCACTTTCAATATCACGCACTGCCTCTGTTTTAATACGAGTTGCATCAACTTTAGCTTGTTCAAGTAAGTCTTTAGCTTGCTTGCTGCTGCTTTGCTTCGATTGCTCGATAATTTCAAAGGCTTCCTGACGTGCCTGTTTAAGCGCATCTTTTTGCTCTTCTACATATACAGTAGCTTGTTCTCTGGTTTTCTTTGCTTCTTCTAATTGGCCAAGCACCAGTTCACGACGTTGCTCCATAACTGCAAATAGCTTCCCAAATGCAAACTTATTCAATAGCCAATACAAGATCCCAAATGCAACCATGGTAATCAAAATATTTTCCCATAAGACTGTCAACTGATGGCACCCCTTTCCATTAAGCACTATGGTGCTTCGTGTAGAAAATATAGATTGTTAGCTTTACGTTACTACTCTACAAATCTACATTTTAAAAACGAAGGCGCGGATGGCATCGGCCGTCCCCGCCAAACCTTAATATTAAGAAAACATGATTAGGAATGAAATTACTGTTGCTGCCAAAGGAACAACCTCTACGATACCTACACCGATAAACATTGTTGTTTGAAGTGAGCTTGTAGCTTCTGGTTGACGAGCGATAGATTCTACTGTTCTACTTACGATCATACCGTTACCAAGACCTGCACCAAGTGCTCCTAGACCAACTGCTATTGCTGCTGCTAAAAAGTTCATTTAAAAATCCTCCTTAGAATTTGAAAAGTTTTTTAAAATATAATAACTCTTTGATATGAACATCATGATGTTCCTTTAGAGTTTATTAATGTCTTTCCTTAATGAGCCTTCTCATCATGGATTGTATATTGAGCAATATACACCATGGTTAAGATGGTGAAAATGTAAGCTTGAAGTCCACCTACGAAAACACTGAACCCTTGCCATAATCCCATAAACGGAATACCAATAAATTTCAATTTCAGAATTACGGTAATCAGTACCTCACCCGCAAAAATATTCGCGAATAACCGGATTGCAAGTGCAATTGGCTTCGATAAGTTCTCGATAATATTTAGCGGTAAGAAGATTGGGAATGGTTCAATAAAGTGCTTGAAATAATGCTTGCGATTATTTTTAATTCCTAAATAGTTCATCAGGATAAAGATAATCACTGCTAAACCAGCTGTCACAGAAATATCAGCGGTTGGTGATTTCCACCACATTATCTCAGCATGTGCTCCGCCTGATAGATTTTCGGTTGCCTCAATCACAGATCCAAAAATAGTGACTGGATGATCCACCTCTGTGGCAATACCTAATGGCAAACCAAGCAAGTTAGATACAAAGATGAAAAGAATAAGTGTTAGACCTAAAGATAAATAAGGTCTTCCCTTCTTTGAATCCATAGCACTTCCAATAATCCCTTGTACAAATTCAACGATCCATTCCATAAAGTTTTGAACCTTAGATGGATTTTCAACTGACAGATTTCTTGTTGCCAACCAACATAAGACAAATACGATAATCATCGTAACAAGCAACATTAAAACCGCAGACAGATCTAGGTGAAAGCCTCCAAGGTTAATAATTGGTGCATCATGCATAAATATGATTCCCTCCTTTCCCTTTAAACTGGTTAAGACTTGTTCCGAAGCGATACAAAAATACCGACAGGGATCGTAAGAAGCTGTGGGACAAATAGCGCACAAATCGTTGCTTCCATAGATAAAGTATCAAGCCTAAATGCAACCGCAAAGGTGAGCACCACAAGACACATTCTCGTTAGAAAGCCAAAACTAAAGCGACTATTCTCCTGAGTTACCACAATTTGAGCTAGTCTACGTACTCTGTTAGAAAGATAGGTGGTATTCACCAAACCAACAACCAGACCCAACATAACTCCAGATAGGATAGTTCGGTGTGCAGGAAGAAAAGCCCATCCCATAAACAAGGCAGATAATATAATTATCGTGATCCTCGTTACGGTCACAGTAATGGAGTGTAGCTGATCCATTTCATTCCCTCCATTGACTTTGATAATTAAAAGTCCTGCATATCAGTCACAAGCATATAAAACGATAACCCTTACCAGCATATACCGCTTTGCTCCCTTATTATAATCGGAATTTTTTGGCAAGGAGTTTATGCATGGAGCTACATTTTAGAAGATTGTACAAAATTCGACACAATTCTACCGCTATTGCAGCTTGTTCATAAGCCTTTAAGCTTATTTAAACTAATCCCAACTCATTTTACTGAATGTGACGACTTTTTGTCAATTACTTAAAAAAGCTAACAAATGTGATAATGATCACTGTGAAAGCGTCAAACCATACAGTTCATATGTATGGTCGGTGCTTCTGAACTAGAACATTAGTACTTTTGTTCCATTTTATACCTTAAATTCCTCAGGACGTTCACTCACTACTCCAAAATGATGTAAAATTGCTTCCACAATTCTTCTTGATGCATGCCCATCCCCAAATGGGTTGGCCGCAAGACTCATCTTGGTATATGTTTCCTTGTCACTGAGCAATACCTTCGTACGTTCATAAACCATCTCCTCATCGGTGCCAACAAGCTCTAGCGTACCGGCCTCAATTCCTTCTGGACGCTCTGTTGTGTCACGCAAGACGAGTACAGGTACGCCATGTGTAGGCGCTTCTTCTTGCAAGCCACCAGAATCCGTTAGGATCAGATGTGTATGTGGATAGTAGTTATGCAAATCCACAACATCAAGAGGGTCGATGAGCTTAATTCTAGGATGATTTCCCAAGTGTTCATACGCCGGAATCTTAACCGCAGGACTTGGATGAACAGGATAAACGATGGCAATATCCTCAAATTCATCTGCAATTCTACGGATTGCACGGAAAATGTTTAAATGTGGTTCTCCTTGCGATTCACGACGATGAGCCGTCATTAAAATAAGGCGTTTGCCTTGGGCCCATTCAAGCACAGAATCTTTATAATCGGGCTGTACAGTATATTGAAACACATCTATTACTGTATTGCCTGTGATATATATGCTTGACTTTGGCTTATTTTCCTTTAACAAATTCCCAGCTGCACCTGAGGTTGGCGCAAAATGTAAATCAGCCAGAACACCCGTTAATTGACGGTTCATTTCCTCTGGATAAGGAGACATTTTATTCCACGTGCGCAAGCCCGCCTCCACATGTCCAACCTTAATTCCTTGCAAAAAGGCGGCATAGCTGGCAAGGAAAGTAGTAAGTGTATCTCCATGCACCAGCACAATATCCGGCTTCGCTTCACGAAGCACTCCCTCCAAGCCTTGGAGCACCCGAATTGTAATCTCGTTTAACGTCTGGCTTGGTTTCATGACATCCAAATCATAGTCAGGTACGATTTTAAATACATCAAGCACTTGGTCCAGCATTTCACGATGCTGTGCAGTTACACATACTATTGATTCAATATGTTCAGGATGCTTTTGTAATTCGAGAATAAGTGGCGCCATTTTAATCGCTTCTGGTCGCACACCAAATATCGTCATCACTTTAATTTTAGACATAACGGCTTCCTTTCCACAGCTTATCTCTTGCTGCTCCTACGAGGGAATATTATTTTGTTCCGTATAGACGGTCACCAGCGTCACCAAGACCTGGAATAATATATCCATGTTCATCTAATCGTTCATCTAAAGCAGCCACATAAATATCAACATCAGGATGCGCTTCATGCACAGCTTGTACACCTTCAGGTGCTGCAATAAGATTCATCATTTTAATTTGAGTACAACCACGATTTTTAAGTGCATCAATCGCTGCAATTGCAGATCCCCCAGTAGCTAGCATAGGATCAATGACAATCAGTTCACGTTCTTGCACATCTGTAGGCAACTTCAAATAGTACTCTACAGGCTGTAAAGTGACAGGATCACGGAATAGACCAACATGCCCTACCTTTGCAGCTGGCAACAATTTCAGAACGCCATCAAGCATGCCAAGTCCTGCTCGTAAAATTGGAATTAGCCCAAGCATACGTCCTGCAATTACACGTACCTTCGCTTCTGCCACAGGAGTCTGTACTGTAATTTCCTCTAAAGGAATTTCGCGCGTAATTTCGTAAGCCATCAATGTAGCTACTTCATCTACTAATTCACGAAAGTCTTTCGTGTTTGTCCGCATATCGCGAATCATTGTAAGTTTGTGTTGGATCAACGGATGATCGCATATCACCAATTTTGGCATTGTTAGTCCCTCCGGTATATTGCTGAGTCTTTTTCTACAAATCCCGTTTATTATATCACTGTCGCTAAGCGAATGCCATGAGCATACAAACAAAAACCTCCAATCACAATGTTCATTATGACTAGAGGTTTGTTTTAACAACGTTTAAGTAGCTTCAATTATTATGAGCTAGAAGCATTCTGTTTTATTCGTAGCGAAGTCCTGTGTAAATCGGGAATTTAGAAGCTAATTCCGCTACATTTTTGCGTGCCTCTGCTAAGCTTGCTTCATCCTTCGGATTTTTCAACACAAGCGCAATCGTTTTACCAATCACCTTCATCGCTTCTTGGTCCATACCACGAGAAGTCACCGCAGGCGTACCTACACGAATTCCACTTGTCACAAATGGACTTGTTGGATCAAACGGAATAGAGTTTTTATTCACAGTAATGCCCACAGCATCAAGCACATGTTCAGCGTCTTTACCTGTAATATTCAAATTACGCGTATCGATCAGCATTAAGTGGTTGTCTGTACCTCCAGAAACAAGGTTTAAGCCTTCCTCAACAAGTGTAGCTGCTAAAGTTGCTGCATTATCAATTACATTTTGTGCATATGTCTTAAATTCAGGTGCTAAGGCTTCACCAAGTGCTACCGCTTTAGAAGCGATCACATGCATCAATGGTCCACCTTGTGTACCAGGGAATACCGCTTTATCGATCGCTGCTGCCCAAGGCTGGCGACATAAAATCATACCACCACGAGGTCCACGTAACGTTTTATGTGTAGTTGTGGTCACAAAATGTGCATGAGGTACTGGATTTGGATGAAGACCTGCTGCAACCAAACCTGCGATATGTGCCATATCGACCATAAACAATGCGCCTACATCATTCGCAATTTGACCTAGCTTTTCAAAATCAATAATGCGCGGATATGCACTTGCTCCAGCTACAATTAGACGAGGGCGATGCTTAAACGCCGCCTTCCGCACTTCATCATAATCAATCAAGAAGCTATCCTCTTGAACGCCATAGGAAACAAAGTTATACAGCAATCCTGAAGCATTAACAGGACTACCATGCGTAAGGTGACCCCCATGTGATAAGTTCATCCCAAGTACAGTGTCACCTGGCTTTAATGCCGTCAAATAAACCGCAAGGTTCGCTTGTGCACCAGAATGAGGTTGTACGTTAGCGTGTTCTGCACCAAACAATTCCTTTGCACGGTCACGAGCAATGTTTTCAACAATGTCCACATGCTCACAGCCACCATAGTAACGTTTTCCCGGATATCCTTCTGCATACTTGTTCGTTAGTACAGAACCCATTGCTTCAATTACTGCTTCACTGACGATATTCTCAGAGGCAATCAGCTCGATATTGTTTTGTTGACGATGTAGCTCTAAATTCATTGCCTCTAATATAGCAGGGTCTTGCTTCTTCAATTGATCCATGTTCCATTTCCTCCCGAATAAGTGAATTTGATTGTTTATGATAAAGTTGTTAATACCTTACTCACAGCTGCTTGTATTACCAGATGTCTCTGCTTGCGCATATTGTGCCCTCGCCCCACCAATAAGCTTCGGACGAGTCCAAGCGGCGTTCACTCTAGCGTGACCAATAAAACGAATGTAGGTTCTTACTGGAACTGCAACAGGACGAAGGTGCATCCCGATCATCGTTTCCCCAATATCGATGCCTGCGTCAGCCTGAATGCTTTCAGCTAAACAAGGAGTATCCATCAATTTATACGCCGTTGCTGCCATTGAACCCCCAGCGCCAGGAATTGGCACCGCCGCAACCTCTGTTAAACTGAACTGGCGTAAAACATGACGTTCAACAACAAGTGCACGATTTAAATGTTCACAGCATTGAAAGGCAAGATGAAGTCCAAGCTCACGGCTTACCTCCGCTAATCCTGCATACAACTCCGCACCGATGTCGATTTGACCGGCTGTTCCAATTTTTTTGCCCGCCACCTCACTTGTGCTAGCTCCAATTACGACTAAGCTACCTTGACCAAGATGACCTACCTCAACTAACTCCTTTAATACAAGTGTTGCTTGCTTTGCAATTTGATCTGGTACGAAAGCTGTATCCATTTCTGCAAGTCCTTTCTCATATATCTCTATATTTTGAAAAAAAGAGCAGAACACAGGTAACTGTGTTTTGCTCTTTGCCCAGGCGACCGGCCGTATGTTCCGATGCTCCATCATGGTATACTCCATTTCGTCGCCAGTTACATCGGATCCTTGCTATCTTCATTAAGAATAAAACATGATAGCAGTAAAATCAACCTTGATTTTTTAGCAGTTTACTCAGCAAGCTTGTCCAATAGCTTATTAATTGCTTCTGTAATCTCCTGAGCTACAATATCATAATCTTCTCTTGAGCCACCAAACGGATCCGAAACATCATAACCTGGCATCGCATGGTATAGCTCTCTAAGTCGCTCTAACCGCGCGGGTTCAAGTTCCTTCCCAATCGCCTTACTCATCTCAAATTCAGCCATTAGCTCACGTAGCTCAGCTTGCTCTGTATCCTCTGTCACATATTCCTTTAAAATATATGTCTTTTCCACTGCCTCTGGAAAGCTCTGAATAACGTAACGGCGATGAGCACCAGTTAATGTCAAAATGATATCCGCCCATTCCACTAATTCTGCGCTTAATTTTTTGGAGCTAATCTCATCTTGAATCCCTTGATCTGCAAGCACGCCTTGAGCATGCTTAGAAATTGGAAGACCATCCACCGCAGCTACTCCCGCAGAGGAAACCTCAACCTCCAGCTTGCGCTCTGCTGCCAATTTACGCAAAATCCCTTCCGCCATTGGGCTACGACATGTATTCCCTGTACAAACAAATAAGATTCGCATCATTGATTGTTCACCCCCAGAAGCTTGTCTTGTTTTGCTTCACTTATTCGTATAGTTTATCAAATTAGTATTATTTATCAAAATATAAATAGTAGTCCAAAGGCCAACAAGATTGCACCACCAACTGCTTCACCATATTCCCCTAAATTACGACCAACCTTTTTGCCTAACATTAGTCCTGACATAGATAATAACCCACCACAAAATCCAAACAATAAAACGATAAGCCATAAATTGGCATGAAACATTCCCAATGTGATCCCAATAGAAAAGGAATCAATGCTTACGCTGAGTGAAAATAATAAAATACCAAGAAAGGACTGGTGAGAGATCATCTGTACTTCCCCGTCCTTCAATGCATTATAAATCATATGTCCACCAAGTACAGCTAGTAAACCACCTGCCACATATTGGGATAGCTCCCCTAGCAAGCGACCTACATATTGTCCGGTTGCTACTCCTAATAAGGGCATTAATATATGAAAAAAAGCAACAACACTCGCTATAAGCAAAATTTCTTTTTTACGAATCCCTTTCATTCCAATGCCAATTCCCAATGAAAAGGCATCCATGCCTAGTGCTAAAGCCATCAATATGATCGTGACCCATTCACCTAGATAAGCATAAGCAACTGCCATTATCTTTTCCCCCATGTTCACTAGTCTTGTACAACCTATGCACAAAGGAGGAAAATCAGACCTTATCAGAGCTAAAACAGACACTCTTTCTTCAACTTTTCTTCTATTCTTCTTCTAAATCAGAATACAAAATGCCCGCTTCGATATAATTAATGTATTGACGAAGCTTAGCAGCATAGTCACGAGTAATTTCACCACGCTGGAACATATGCTGAATTTCATTTCGCTCTGCTTGAATGGCAGCTATTTGTAGCTCATTTTTATGCTCACTAAACCATTCATCCTGCACCGATCGAGTCATATCCTGCTGCTCCAATCGTGCAATAAGGTTCTTATAATGCTGAATAATGTTTAACCCTGCAACCCGATTAGTAACATTCATTTGACCTTTTATCGCTTTAATTGCAGCTTGAGAAGACACAACCCGAACTTGTCTTAATCGCTGGAGATCACATTCATGTAATTCAGCTTGCTTTTTATAAAATTGTTTGAAGAGCAGTCGACGCAAACGAATCCAAGAAACCATGATCACCATCTTGACGCGACTAGAAATAATCATTTCCATTTGATTCATCGTTTGTTCAATTCGCTGGGCAAGCTCTCCTGTAAGCTCTTCATTATCTATCATTTTTTGAATGGCGGCTCGTTCCGCCTCAAGCCCAATCATTCTAAGCTTAATCTCTTGCTTATGACGCTTCACATCAAGAATCTCTTCTTCATTATTTTCCAATTTTCTCAAGCGATTCTCATATTCCGCTACAACGAGTTTGGCCGCAAAGCTATTTTCTGGGGTGGTCTGCTCCCGAATGGCTAATATACCTGCTTTAAGCAATGCAGCTTTCGCTTCATCCTCACACTTAGCTTCTTCTGCGGCATGCTCCGACGGGTTTTGAGATAGAAGTGGAAGCATGACACTTGCAATTACTAGTGAAAATAAAATGACACCTGCCGAGATGAAAATAATGAGATCCCTTTCTGGAAAAGGGGCACCTCCTGAAATGACATAAGGAATCGACAATGCCGCGGCCAGGGTGACAGCCCCGCGTACACCTGACAAGGAAATGAGTACTGAAGACATCAGCTTAGGTTTCCCCATCTGTTTGCCACTCCCCAGCAACCAAGAGCCTTCCCAAAATAAATACACCCAGATAAAGCGGATTAAAATCAAGGATAAAGAAATAATGCCGATAAACCCTAACACTTGAAGGTTGCTATAATCAGGGTTTTGCCAAATTGTTGCTGTCGCATCTGGGATTTGCAATCCCATAATGACAAATACGAGCCCATTTAAAATGTAAATGATGACGCTCCATGTATTTTTAGACACGACCTGAAGCTCTGCCTGAAGCGATTCTGTACGATCACGCTCAATCGCATGCACAATTCCACCTGCAACCACCGCTAAAATTCCTGAAAACCCCAACTCCTCGGCAAATAAATAAATGACAAAGGGCGTGAGTAGCTGTAGCAGCATATGGATCGTCACATCCTCCATCCCTAGACGGCGTAAGAATACTCTTAACCATACGATCAGGAAGGAGACAACAACCCCACACAAAAAACCACCAACAGCGATATAAATAAAGCTCCATGTCGCTTCACCAATCGAAAATGTGCCAGTGACCATCGCCGCCACTGCGAATTTAAAAGCAACCAACCCTGAAGCATCATTAACAAGCGATTCTCCTTCAAGCAGGCGTAATATGCCTTTGGGTAGTGATATTCTCCCCGCTAAAGCACTAACAGCTACAGCATCTGTAGGAGATAAGATCGCGGCAAGTGCAAATGCGGCTGGCATCGGCATCGTTGGAATTAACCAATGAATTAGATAACCACCAGCAAATACAGTTACAAATACTAGCCCTAATGCTAACAACAATATAGGCGAGCGCAAGTTCCACAATTCTTCTCTAGGCGTTCTTTTTCCATCGTTATAAAGTAGCGGAGCAATGAACATGAGCAAAAACAGCTCAGTATTTAGCTCCATATGTATACCTGTAGGGAGCAATGCAACTCCTGTTCCTAATACAATTTGAAATAAGGGAACCGGAATAAATGGAATAAAACGATTAAGCACGTTAGAAAGCCCAATTAATATAAGCATAATGAGTACAATTTCAAACATCTCCATAGGCGATCACTCTCCTTTCATTTTTTATATAAAAATTAAAGATCAACGATCCGATGGCCCGCCGCCTTTAACAACCGATTCATGATTGCAGCACCAACCCCTTGCTCTGGACAACCTTCTGCTAATATAAAAGTGACCTCTTGCTCGTCCATTGTTCTTAATGCATCGTACAACCGATGAGCCGCTGTCTCCAAATGCTTCATTGCCCCTAAAGAAACCACTACATCTGCATCATAGTTGGCAATCTGTTCTTCAAACGCAATTACACCTGTCTTTTCCTGTTGTGCCTTGGCTCGTGTTAGGCCTGCCTGAATATAAGCTGAAACCTGCTTAGGGTCATCCCCTCTGACAATGTATAATTGTCCACGCGGTGCGTAATGCTTGTATTTCATACCTGGTGACTTAGGTGCGATAGGAGCTTGTTCATGGTTCTTATTTGATGCATTTTCCATGAAGAAGCTTTTTATGTCATTTTCCAGTGTCCCGTCAGGGTTTAGGCTCGTTGTATCCATTAGCAGAGCTGGGTCCAACTTAACCTCACCTAAATGCAGATCAGACAATTGCTCCAATGTAATTCCACCTGGGCGAAGAATTGTAATATTTCCTTCTTTTTCCACCTGCACTACTGTAGATTCGACACCAACTCCCGTTGCTCCTCCATCGACGATACCAGAAATTGACCCTGCTAAATCCTCACCAACGTGTCTTGCTTTTGTTGGGCTTGGGCGACCAGAACGATTCGCACTTGGTGCTGCGATTGGGCAGTTAGACGCTGCTATAAGCTGTAATGCGATCTCATGATCAGGCATTCGTACCGCAACTGTAGATAATCCTGCTGTGACCAACGGCGAAACAGCCCCCTGCTTTACAGGGAGCACTAAGGTTAACGGTCCTGGCCAAAAATGCTGGATCAATACCTCTTCGGTTTTATTTATACCCATCACCAATTCAGCTAGCTGCTCTTTTTTCGCAATATGAACGATAAGGGGGTTGTCAGAGGGTCTACCCTTTGCAGTAAAAATACGTTGTACCGCCTCTGTATTTCTTGCATCTGCCCCAAGCCCATATACGGTTTCTGTCGGAAATGCAACAGTCCCGCCAAGCGCAAGCACCTCCGCCGCTTCAAGCATCGCCGCTCTAGCATCCTCTAGCTCACCTGAGCTGTCATCAAAATTTTCTTCTCCATGGCTTTCAAAGCTTGCATTTAAGGGCAACACATTCCACCAACGTGTCCCTCCCCAGCCTTGCTTGTCGATAGCCTTAAAATTATACTGTTCACCATTGTTATCTGTAATTGTCAATTCTATCATCCCGAATCTATGTCATTATAGTTTAATAATATTAGATTATAACACGAAGGATTAGGCAAACAAACCTGTAACCCATCCCCACAAGGAGGTAAGCATGTCCCAAAGGAAAAAGCGAACTTCTGTATTTTCTGCACTTGCTTGTGTACCATCAGTTACATTTGCAGCATCCGCAGAAGCTAATGCATCTCCACTTCCTGCATCTACGAAGCAAAGCGGCGGGAACAATACACACCACCAGTTTTTCCCTTCCCCTTTGCCTAAAGTTACTCTAACCGCCTCATAATCACCCGCTGGATAAACAGCACCCCCATACATTTTAGTAGGGAAAGGAACCTTACCTAACTCTACATGATAAGTATAGTTATACCCGCTTGATTTCAAAGTATTACCTACCGTCGTTTCGATTTCGGATAAATGAGAAGCAATCAGCTTACGAGCATGATCAACGTTTTGGGGTTCATCTAGCTGCTTCACCCACTCATTCATTTGTTCAACAACCGCATCACGCACACGGCGCTTCAATACTTGGTCCCCTGCCCCATCAGAGTTTGCTAAAATTCTAAGACGAATCGCATCACTCGGAATTTGGTTATCTACAACAGCAGCATCTATTTTTTGAGACTCCCATGACATCACTAGCATTAAAATGATAAATACGATAATTGCAGCTTGCTTTTTAGATGAATTCATAATTATAAGCACCCCTTCATCGCTTCATTGCTTTATGTTTTCAGTATGTCCAGCAATGAGGGGATCTAAACTAGTAATCTATTAAACTTTTAAAAGAGTTCAAAAAAAGAGCCATTACTGACACAGTAATCTGTGCTTGAAGTAATAGCTCCATCATTCTTCTCAGACATTTATACTTTGGACATTGTATAACCGGATTCGCTAACATGCTCCGCTTCTTTTTCGTTTCCATATATTTTGACACTCATCGCTATACCCATACAAGCCATATTAATGATCAGTGACGTACCGCCAAAGCTAATAAATGGCAACGTGATTCCTGTTAGTGGCATTAAGCCAATAAACATACCGATATTTTCAAAAATCTGATACAGCAGCATGGCTACAATACCGACAATGAGGTACGGCCCTGTATGGTCTCGCGATTCCAGACAAATCAAAATAAGTCGGTGAATAAGGACAAAATACAGTAATAGCAAAATCGACGAACCAATAAATCCAAATTCCTCTGCTACTACAACAAAAATAGAATCTGAATAGGTAAGGGGTACACGCTCAGACTGAACGGTTTCGCCCTTCATAAAGCCTTCACCTGTCATACCACCCGATGCGATCGCTAGCTTCGCATTTTTGGTGTGATAAATCGCTTTGGCTGTCGCCTTTTCTGGCACCAACCAAGGATCAATCCGTTCAACCCAGTGCTCACGTTTAATTTTCTCAAAATATTTATAGAGATCATCATGGTAGGTTTTATACGCAGTAATTCCTCCAAATAGGGAACCCGCAAAAATCACGAAGGCGATCAACGCATGAGTATACTTTACATTTCCAATCCACAGCATGCCAACTAGTATAACAAGGTAGCTGAGTGCATTTCCTAAGTCGTTTTGTGCCATTACAATGGCAAAAGGAATAAAGGTTATTAGACAAATCGGTAAGACGTCTCGCCAAAAAAGCAAGCTCTTTTTCCGTTTACGAATAAGGATATGAGCTAATGAAATAATGAGTACTAATTTAAAAAATTCGGCGGGCTGAAAGCTAATCCCCCCAGGCAAGGTCATCCAGCCTGTTGCATTATGGTACGTGTTACCAATAAACATAACGACGACGATCAATAACAGACCTACTCCGTAAATATACGGTGCATATTTCATATAGATTTTAAAATCAACTAATGAAATCCCAGCGAAGGCAACAAAACCTAACAAATAAAAACGAAGCATTTTTATATGATACCCATGATAGGCAGTGTTCATCGTTGCACTGTATAACACAGCTATACTGATCACCATTAATAATGCCAAAATAACTACAATGACAAAATCAATCTTTTTGAGCTTATTTAGCATTTGTATGTTCTCCTCCTAGCCACTAGCTCATTTCTGTTCTATTGTACGGCACAACGGTGCTTAAGTCTAATAACAAAAATGCCTTATTTTGATTTCATGGCTATTTCATTGCTTATGAATAATTAAACGAAAATAAACGCGGAAAAGTTTCAAATTGAGCTTTACAATTAAAAACAGCAGAAAATATCATGTACACCTCCCTTCTTAACGTTAAACTGAGGAAAAAGGAGGCAAACACCATGTTAAATATTCCAACCCATACACTTAATTTACAAGGTTCCAATTATGAGATCGGCTTTAAATTGGGGGCAATAGCTGCCCAAATCCCTGCACTCAAAGAGAGTCATACACGTCCACTTGAAGGCTTTGGCCAAGAACAGGTTCAAGAAGTAATGAACTTATTAGATAAGTGGTGTCCTGGAGTTACAGAAGAAATTCAAGGCTTCGCAGATGCACTAGAAGTGGATTCGGGACAAATCGCATACTATGCAATGACATATCTGATTCCGAGATGTAGTCAAATTGCTGTTCTACCAAGCATAACTGCACAAAATAAGCCTTTGTTAGCCCGTAACTATGAATTCAATCACCAAATTGAAGATTTTGTGCTCGTTAGAACTTCGGTGGGAGGCAAATATACACACATGGGTACTAGTACGATCGGCTTTGGGCGAGATGATGGATTTAATGAGCATGGACTTGCTGTTACCATGAGCGCTTGTGGATTCCCTGTAGGAGCTCTCCCCTTTATGCGTGCGCCAAAAATCAAAGGTCTTCATTTCTGGGCTGTCATTCGGGCTTTACTTGAGAATTGTAAGGATGTAGAAGAATGTCTAAAGTATATGAAGGGGATGCCAATTGCATGCAATATTAACCTTATGCTAGTAGATAAAAAGGGGAATGCAGCCTTAGTAGAAATAATAGATGGGCATCAGGCAACCAAATTGATTCATTCGGATACACTAGATCAATCCCTTTGGGCAACCAATCATCCCGTTTTCCCACAGTTATTTCCCCATGAGCCTATAGCAGCAGTTCACTCTCTGGTACGAGGCAAATGGATCGAGTCACAGTTAGAAGGGTTATCTGGGATAACCAGCGAGCATCTGAAGAATATGCTACTGTCTAAATATCCAGATGGGCTATGCTCTCATTACTTTGAGGACTTCTTTGGTACCACGAAAAGTATGGTGATTTCGCCCGCAGACGGTTTATTAGAACTATGTTGGGGTGGCCGAGCAGAGAATGGGTGGAGAACATATGATATTAAGCAGCCCTTACCAGATTCGATAAACCATATTCAAATTATTATGGAGAAAGCACCTAAAGAGATGTTTCAAGTTCATAATTTAATGTAATTAAAAGAGGAGGACTCCTGTGGACTATCGATTAACTTTAGAGCAGGCCATTGTATATATTGAGGAAAATCTCGGTGGGACAATTAAGGTAGAGGAGGTTGCGAAGGCGGCGGGCTACTCATATTATCATTTGAACCGTCAATTCACTGCCATATTAGGTGAAAGCATCGGAAGTTACATTAAGAAGCGACGTCTAGCGAATAGCGCACAGAGCTTGCTATTTACTAATAAAAAGATTATAGACATTGCCCTTGAAAGCGGCTTTGAATCTCCCGAGTCTTATAGTCGCGCCTTTAAATTTATATACAAGGTTAGTCCACAGGAATACCGTATCAATCGACTTGAAACGTTTGTTGGATCTAAAATTGAGCTGCGTCCCCACTTATTGGAGCATATTACTTCGAATGTTACTGTACATCCTGAGATTGTAGAGATTCCTGAGATTAAAGTGGCTGGAATACGTGGAGAGACTTCACTTAAGGACAATAAAATCGCTATGTTATGGCAGCATTTTTTTAGAATGCATACTCAAATTCCCCACCTCTCTATGCCACAGCGTTGTTTTGGTATCTGTGAAGCTTGTAACGAGAACGATATATATTCAATGAGTCCTGAAATACGATATACAGAGGTTGTGGGTATAGAGGTAGACTCTTTTAATGGGCTTCCTGAAAATTTTGTTCAAAAGACGATTACAGGTGGACGTTACGCTGTATTCACGCATAAAGGCTCTATACATAATCTTCTCCAAACCTTCAATTATATTTGGGGGACATGGCTGCTTAACACCAAGGAGGAGGTGGATGATCGAGAGGATTTAGAGTTATATGATCACCGATACTTAGGTTATGATCATCCTGATTCTATGATAGATTTATACATTCCAATAAAATAGCCCTGTTTAAGTGCATAATAAAGTACGGGGACTAATTTTACTCGTGACTAGTTCCCTTTTTGAAATACACGAAAATAGCTAAAGCAGTAATAAGTACAGAATATAAATTTGTTATTAGCATGTTTTTATAGAATATTGTAACCACATCTAAAATACCTCCAAAAACTAAACTACTTACAAAGATATAATCATATTTTGTGATTTTAGATGTATTTATCAAAAACAACGCATAACTTATTATTCCGTAAGCTAAACCACTTGACTCACTACTTGTTATCAAGTTAATCACAGTGATCAAAAAAAATAAAACTAAAATAGTTATAACAAGTTTACTATTTAGCTTAAACATGCACACCAGCCCCTTCTCCTATTTAATAAGATAAACTAATTATCAAATATTTATATTCAAAAGTTTCTAAAATTTACATTTATTTAATACTAACACCAATCCCTTACTTTCCTTGTGACAATAATCATTATTTTGATTTACATCAAAAAAAGAGCCATGCAAATACGTATCACATGACCCTTTTTATCATTTTATTAACATCTATGTTCCTAAAGTATTAACGAATATGTTCTGCTCTCAGCTTAGACAACACGAGTATGTCCACAAAGCTTCCTTTTTCAAATTCATGTTGTCTTAGTAGCCCTTCACGGGAAAACCCGAGCTTTTCTAACAACCGTTGTGAAGCCATATTTTCGGGTGTGACTTTGGCTTCAATTTTATTTAAGCCTATTTGTTCAAAGCCAAACGTAGCGACTTCCTGTATAACCTCTTTCATTAGCCCTTTTCCCCAATAGTCCTCTAGCAGATCATAACCAAGCTCAGCCCGAAAATGCTCAGACTCATAACCTAAAAATCCACAAGTGCCAATCGCTCTGCCAGAATCTCGATCCTCGATAATCCAGCGAAGCCCTGTTTTGTTTTTAAAAATGGAACGATACCAGCTGATCTCTCCCTCAGCATCCTCTATTGATGTGAAGATATCCAGAGGTAAAAATTCCACCACCTTAGGATTTCCATACAATTCTAACAGCAAAACATGATCCTCGTCCGTTGCTTTCCTTAAAATACAACGTTCTGTATGAAGCATAGGAAATTTATCAAAATGAAATTGTGTAGCAGATGTTTGTTTCGTGTTCATGCTTACATTCTCATTCAAATCTAGATTCATACTGACATCCCCTACCTTTTCCTCTTAAATAAGTCCAATTACATGTCGCTCTATATCCGCAAGATCACGTATAATGCGAATTTCTCTGAACAGTCCTGTCTCCTTTAATAACGTAGCTACCTCTCTTGCTTGTCCCATTCCAAGCTCAAAGCCGATTACTTTAGGAGGTTGCGCCAGCAAAGGGAGCTGCTCCATCATGATTCGGTATGGATTTAGTCCATCATCCCCACCATCCAGTGCACCTCTAGGCTCATAATCGCGTACCTCTGGCTGTAGCTCCTCGATATCAGAAGCTGGAATATACGGAGGATTGGAAATAATAATATCCACGAGCTCACCTGCAAAGGGAGCTAACAAGTCCCCTTGACGAAATGAAACTTCGAGTCCAAGTGTAGCCACATTTTCACGCGCTACTTGGAGTGCTTCAGGAGAAATGTCACTTGCCTCTACCTGCCACTGTGGACGTAGATGCTTCACCGCTGCCGCAATGGCGCCACTCCCTGTGCCGATGTCCACCACTTTGGGAAAAGGCTGGGCATCAAATTGATCGAGCTTTACTTCTCTTAATGATGCTATTGATGAGGAAGTAGTTGCAGACGATCTCCGTCGCGACCACACCTCATCCCCCGCCTGAATCACAGCTTCAACAAGCAATTCTGTTTCTGGACGTGGAATTAGTACCGCAGACGTTACCTTGAAGGGTAGCCCATAAAACTCCTGCTCCCCAATAATATATTGAGCAGGCTCTCCCTTCGCTTTACGCTCAATAACTTCTTCCCACACCTTCAATTTATCCTGCGGAAAAGGATCACGAAGCGCAGCTAAATAAGCTGCACCTGACAGACCCAACACATGTCTAAGCAGTAGCTCTACATTAGATTTAGTCTCACTCACACCTGCCCGCTCTAAAAAAGAAGAAGCCTCATTTCGGGCTTCAGCAATATTGAGCGAATCAGATAACGTATATCTGTAATCGTTCAATGAGTTATTCTCCTTTATCCATCAATTCTGCTTGCTCTGCAATGGTTAATGCAGATACAAACTCATTAATTTCACCGTTCATCACAGAATCCAATTTATGCAAAGTTAAACCGATACGATGATCCGTTACGCGACTTTGTGGATAGTTGTAAGTACGAATACGTTCACTACGATCTCCTGTACCCACTTTACTTTTCCGTTCACCCGCATATTTGGCTTCCTCTTCTTGACGCATCATATCAGAGATACGCGCACGAAGCACCTGTAATGCTTTATCTTTATTAGAGTTTTGAGATTTGCCATCCTGACAAGTTGCCACAATTCCTGTAGGAATATGCGTTACACGTACCGCTGATTTGGTTGTATTAACGGACTGTCCACCTGCACCACTCGAACAAAATGTGTCAACACGAATATCTTTGTCCAAGATTTCAATGTCGACCTCTTCTGCTTCAGGCATTACCGCTACCGTTGAAGTTGAAGTATGAATACGTCCACCTGATTCTGTCGCAGGAATACGTTGCACACGGTGTGCACCACTTTCGTATTTCATTTTGCTGTAAGCGCCACGTCCGTTAATCATGAAAATGACCTCTTTGAATCCACCAAGATCACTTTCATTCACATCCATCAAGTCAACCTTCCAGCCTTGCGTATCTGCAAAACGTGTATACATCCGGTACAGGTCCGCTGCAAATAATGCCGCCTCATCCCCACCAGCTGCACCACGGATTTCCACAATAACGTTTTTATCGTCATTAGGATCTTTAGGGAGCAACAGCACACGAATGGATTCTTCTAGCTCACGTTGTCTTGTACTCAGCTCATCAATCTCCATTTTTACCATTTCACGCATCTCGTCATCTAGCTTTTCTGCTTGCATTGCTTTTGCAGCTTCTAGCTCTGACATGACATTTTTATATTCCGTATAAGCTTCATACGCAGGCTGTAAATCAGATTGCTCCTTGGAGTAATCTCTTAGCTTCTTCGTATCACTAGCTACATCGGGATCACATAATAATTCGCTCAGCTTCTCATAGCGATCAGCTAAGGATTGAAGTCGGTCCAACAAGGAAGATCACCTCACCTTAACATTTCCTGATGTCAACGTACCCTCACCAATCAACTGGGAGGGTAGACGACTTTTAATTATATCATAATTATACGTTAAAACGGAAGTGCATAACATCGCCATCTTGCACAATATATTCCTTACCTTCTAAGCGTAATTGTCCACGTTCCTTCGCACCATTCATGCTACCTGCTGCAAGTAGATCGTCATAGGAGACTACTTCTGCACGAATAAAGCCACGCTCGAAGTCAGAGTGAATGACACCTGCTGCGCCAGGTGCTTTTGTTCCTTTACGGATCGTCCAAGCACGAACCTCTTGCACACCAGCTGTAAAGTAAGTGTAAAGACCTAACAGACGATATGCAGCTTGAATCAAACGATCAAGACCAGATGCAGATAAGCCAAGCTCCTCTAGGAACATCTCTTTATCTTCGCCTTCTAGCTCAGCAATTTCGGCTTCTACCTTCGCACTAATTGGCACAACCTCTGCCCCTTCAGCAGCCGCAAATTCCTTCACTTGCTGTACATAAGGGTTACCTTCTGTGTTCGCAACTTCACCTTCACTTACATTTGCCGCATACAATACAGGCTTTAAGGTTAACAAGTGCAAATCACGAATAATAAGCAATTCGTCGTCCGTTAATTCTACACTACGTGCAGGCTGATCATTATAAAGGGCTTCCTTCACACGCTCCAGCACTTCAACCTCTTGAGCAAACTGCTTGTTGCCACCCTTCATATTTTTACGCGTACGGTCAATTTTTTTCTCTACACTATCCAAGTCAGCTAAAATTAACTCAAGATTAATCGTTTGGATATCACTAATCGGATTTATTTTACCATCAACATGGGTAATATTCTCATCTTCAAAGCATCTAACTACATGTACAATCGCATCCACTTCACGAATATGAGCAAGAAACTTGTTACCAAGACCTTCCCCTTTACTTGCACCACGCACTAAACCTGCGATATCTACAAATTCAAATGCAGTAGGTACAGTACGATTAGGCACAACAAGCTCCGTTAATTTATCAAGACGCTCATCTGGAACCTCCACGACACCAACGTTAGGGTCGATCGTACAAAACGGATAGTTTGCAGATTCTGCACCTGCTTGTGTGATTGCGTTAAACAGTGTAGATTTCCCAACGTTAGGCAAACCTACAATTCCTGCTTTTAAAGCCATAAGAACTGACAACTCCTCATTAATCTGATTTATCTAAACTATTTTACATTATATCGGATGATTTCACGCTAACTTGTACGTTTTTGCTTATCCTCTTCAATCATAGTACATATCTAGCTCATATATTTCAAGGAAGATTTTATTCCAAGTTAAACAAACATTATTCTAAGCGTACTAATCTTGGTGTATGGCGCAAGTCCTCGATTTGCTCTGCACCAATCCCAAACATTGCAATCCGTAGCTCTAGCTCAATCCGCTCTAGCACTGCATCTAGCGCTTCTTCCGACTCCACCGCAGCAGCAAGTAGCGATCTCCCTAAGCCTACAACATCTGCGCCAAGCGCAATCGCTTTAGCAACATCAACCCCTGTACGTATGCCCCCACTTCCAATGAGCGCAACCTCTGGCAGCGCAGCCCTTACTTCACGAATACAGTTCGCCGTTGGAATTCCCCAATCTGCAAAAGCCTCCGCAGCCGCTTGACGAACAACATCATCGCCTCGAAACTTCTCAACTTGACTCCAAGACGTTCCTCCTGCACCAGCTACATCAATAAATGAAACACCTGCATTATACAATCGTTTTGCAGTATCCGTATCAATTCCCCAGCCTACTTCCTTTACCCCAATTGGGATGGGAAGAGCAGAACATAATGCTTCAATTTGTTGTAACAGTCCTTTAAAGGAGGTGTTCCCCTCTGGCTGAAATACTTCCTGCATACTATTGAGGTGCAACACAAGCATATCGGCTTCGGTGATGTTTATGGCACTCATACAATCATCAATGCCAAACCCGTAATTAAACTGAACTGCGCCAATGTTCGCAATTACAGGAACATCCGGCGCAAATCGCCGAACCTGAAAGGTGGAGGCAAGATCACGGTTTTCGACAGCTGCACGTACAGAACCTACGCCAAGACTCCATCCACGCTGTTGTGCTGCCTTCGCTAACCGCTCATTAATCATTCCTGCCAGTTCACTACCACCTGTCATTGAGCTCATTAGCAATGGGGTACGTATCCGCGCCCCTAAAAAGCTTGTCCCAAGTTCAATATCATCAAAATTTATTTCAGGCAGGGCATTATGTCTAAAGCGATACCGTTCCAGTCCATTTTGAATGCCTTGTGCAGCGACCTGCTCATTTAAACAAATACGGATATGCTCCGTTTTTCTCTTTTCCGTCTCATTCATGTACGATTTCCTCCTTGCACTATAACAGTGGAGACATCAAACGTGCTGCCGATTCCATGAAGCGAACCATAATCCGTTTCCGTTTAATATCCTCAGGTCGCAGTAGCTTCGCTGATAATAAATCACGTTGGAAATCCTTAACCACCTTATCCACCGTATCCGTTCCAACGAGTAACGCATTAACCTCGAAGTTCAAATGGAAGCTACGCATATCCATATTTGCAGTCCCAACTGTTGCAACTTCGCCATCCGCAATCAATATTTTAGAATGTAAAAAACCTTTCTCATATTCAAAAATTTTAACACCTGCTTCAAGTAAACTTGGAAAATAGGAATGTGAAGCAAGGAAGGGTAACCATTTGTCAGGTCTTGCAGGGAACAAAATGCTGACATCCAGCCCCGATAACGCCGCCATTCGCAAAGCGCTTAAAATATCATCATCAGGTATAAAATAAGGTGTTGCTAGCCAAACTGATTTTTTTGCGGTCGTAATCATGGAGAAAAATATATTTTTAAGTGTACTGCTCTCATTATCAGGTCCACTTGGTATGATTTGTACAGCACCCATCTCACCTAGTCGTGGGACAGGGGCGAAATATTTCAGATCCATAATTTTTTCACCGGTGACATATTGCCAATCCTGTAAAAATATAATTTGCAGCGAACGAACGGCTTCGCCCTTCACTAACATATGGGTGTCACGCCAGAAGCCATACGTTTTATTCCGACTTAAGTACTCATCACCTACATTAAGTCCACCAATGAATCCGGTATCCCCATCAATCACAACAATTTTGCGGTGATTTCGATAGTTTACGCGGCTGGATAACGCAAGAAAACGAACCTCGCCAAAAATACCTACAGATACACCAGCATCTCTAAGCTCCTTAACAAAGGCTTCTGGCAAGCCGATACTCCCGACAGCATCATACATAAATCTAACTTCAACCCCAGCACGTGCACGTTCGATCAATGTTTTTTGGATTTCACGTCCAATCATGTCTGCGCGATAAATGTAATATTCCATATGAATATGATGTTTAGCCTGTTTTAGCTCTTGTAAGAGCGAAGTAAACGTCTCTTCCCCATTCGTTAACACCTGCGTAGTTGTTGCCATTGAAAATGGCGTTCTAGCTATTCGCTGAGATAATTGTAGGAGCCGTTGTTGTTCGGGTGTAAATTGCGATAAGTCACGCGGAGCTAAGTTTCCAGGACGATCAAGAGCCTCATAGCTTTTGCGATCCTCTTGTGCCTTTTTATCAAATTTCCGACGTTTAAAATAATTTTGCCCTAAGAAGAAATATAAAATAAGTCCAACCACGGGCAAAAGTGCTAATAGGAGCATCCAAGTAACAGTACTGGAGGGATTACGGTTTTCCATGAAAATGGCAAGTCCGATCGTGATCACAGTTAAGGTCTGAAAAATACTTAATAAGGTCCCACCAAAACTACCAAAAACCCCAAAACCAAAATAATAAAAGGCAAATAATGTAGCCACAATTAAAGTAATCTGTAATCCTCGCCTCATTAGAAGCCCCCTCTGTCTTTATGTCATATATGCCAATACGATTATCGTATCTGTTCGTTTCATTAATCTCAATTAATTTCATAAATCTCAATTTAATTGCAATAGATTTATTGTACAGTAACATTGTCCTTCTTCCTAGAGGTTGTATGCCATTGATATTCATAAAATTTTGTAATATAATTTTTTTGACTAATGAGTCATGTATAGAACCGACTAGTCAGAAAGGGTGATGATTGTACCTTGATCAGTAAGTCAGAAGATAAAAAAAGTCTGATATTACGAACAGCCATGCAGCTTTTTTCGAGTAAAGGCGTTGCGTTAACGTCGATGCAGGAAATTGCAAAAGCTTGTGGTGTATCTAAAGGAAGCCTGTATCTACATTTTAAATCGAAGGAAGAACTAGAGAAAAGTATTCATATGTATTGCTTTGAAATGCTAAAAAACCAGCTTAGACTTGTGGAACAAGAGCAAGGGCTTAATCCAAGACAAAGATTCACGCGTTATATCGAAGTCATTTTGGAGCTCGTTCTAGAGTTAAAGGACTTGATCGTGAACTACTCTCGCGAAATTATGGCAAATGGCAAAAGTCCATCTGGGGAGATGCTGATGCATCAAGAGCAATTAAAGCAGCTTACTGGCTACTTTATCGATCATCTTATTAAAATGTATGGTGAGAAGGTTTCGCCTTATACTTTAGATTTACTCACCATTATATATGGGCTGCTCTTTACCTATATCAACCTTTTTCTCGATGCAGAGGTGAAAATTGGTACACAGCAAATGGCTGAGTTTGCAACAGATATTTTAGATATTTCAGCAAATGGAGCAATTGACAAACAAATTAAGCCCCTGATTTCATCACAAATGATTCACGAGTGGTTTAATTCCTCTAGCTCCAAGCTCAGCTTCAAAAGACATCCGTTGCTTATTTTAAAGGATATCAAGCATGTACTTAAACAAGGACCGATAAACAATGAGATCCAGCAGGCGATTGAATCGGTCGCCATCTTGGAGCTTGAATTGCAGCAGCTTAAGCCTAGAAGAGCCATTATTTCAGGTATGCTTGCTAATATTAGTCAATTCCCTGAGACACATACTTATATTCAAGAGCTTCAACAATTACTTGATTCATACTTTTTGTAAAAATTCCAAGTAAGACTAAATCAGCATTAAAGAGAAAAAAATCAACACGCTTAAAGCAAGCGAGAGGAGTTACCCTACTGTGATGAAAAATTTAATTCAGTTCTCTTTGAAAAATAAGTTTGCCATTTGGCTGCTTACGATCATTGTAACTGCTGTGGGTCTATACAGTGGACTTACGATGAAGCAAGAGATACTACCGAATATCAACGTGCCTTATTTGAACATTACAACTGTTTACCCTGGTGCTGCACCAGAAGGTGTCGTAAAGGACATATCTAAGCCACTTGAACAAAAGCTCCATGGGGTTGAAGGCGTAAAAACATTGACCTCTACCTCGATGGAAAACGTGTCATCTGTACTTATTGAGTTTGAATATGATACGAACCTAGATAACGCTACCGCAACGGTACGTGAGGTTTTAAATGAATTCGTATTACCTGATGGTGCTAAAAAACCACAAATCTCACGCTTTAGCATGAACTCCATGCCAGTTGCGACACTTAGCTTATCCGATAAGGATTCTTCTGATTTAGAGAAGCTTACTCGTACTGCCGAAAATGAAATTGTGCCTAAGCTTGAAGATGCAAGTGGCGTCGCTGCTGTTCAGCTATTAGGTAACTATAATAAGGAAGTTGTCCTTTCTTTTAATAAAGAAAAAATGAAGCAGCTTGGACTTGACGAGGATACCGTGAAAGGGATCGTTCAAGGCTCTGTATTACGTGCCCCACTTGGTTTATTTGAGATGGAGGATGCACAAAAAGCTGTCGTAGTTGATGGCGATATTATCACAATTGATAATCTAAAAAATCTTGAAATCCCTTATATGCCTACCCAAGACCCTCGTACACAAGGAATGCAAAACCCTCAAAGTGCTCAAGGTGCACAAGGAATGCCAAATGCTGAAGGATCACAGGGTGCACAAGGAGCGCAAGGTGCGGCTCAAGGGGCTCAAGCAAACCAAATGCCTCAAGGCGCAATTCCTACAGGTATTCCAACTGTAAAATTAAGTGAAATTGCTAAAATTGAAACAGTCAAGAAGGTCCACTCCATTTCTCGTACAAATGGAAAAGACGCGATTGGTATCCAAGTTGTAAAATCTAACGATGCAAATACTGTAGAAGTGGTTAACGCAGTAAAGGATACCATTGATCGGCTTGGTAAAGATTATCCGAGCGTACAATTTAATGTCATTATGGATCAAGGTCAACCTGTAACTGATTCTGTAAATACGATGTTATCTAAAGCATTATTTGGTGCGATTTTTGCAATATTTATTATTTTAATCTTTTTACGCGATATTCGTTCAACTATTATCTCTATTATTTCAATTCCACTTTCCTTGTTAATTGCTGTATTAGCCTTAAAGGAAATGGACATTTCTTTGAATATGATGACGCTTGGCGCAATGACCGTAGCTATTGGTCGGGTAGTGGATGACTCGATTGTCGTCATTGAAAACGTGTATCGTCGCCTTTCATTAAAAAATGAGAAGATAAAAGGCGGAGAGCTGATTATTGATGCTACACGTGAAATGCTTGTCCCAATCTTATCTTCAACAATTGTAACTATCGCCGTATTCCTTCCATTAGCTTACGTTAGTGGGATGGTAGGGGCACTATTTAAACCATTTGCATTAACGATGGTATTCTCACTACTAGCCTCCTTTGTTGTTGCGATTACGCTTGTGCCTGCACTTGCACATACTTTATTCCGTAGAGGGGTTAAGGGTAAGCAACATAATCATGAAGGTAAGCCACGTGGTCTTGCAAAACAATATCAAAAAATATTAAACTGGAGCCTTTCTCATAAGCTAATTACGTTTGGTGCTGCAATTATTTTACTAATTGGTAGTGCGGCATTGTACCCACTTATCGGGGTTAGCTTTATTCCCGAGCAAGGTGACAAATATGCAATCGTTGCTTATACACCAGGCCCTGGGGATACTTTAGAAGACGTACAGGACAAAATGCTTAAGGCTGAGAAATATGTATTGAAGCAAAAAGATGTAGAAAAAGTACAATATTCAATTGGTGGAGGAAACCAATTAACAATGGCGTCCGCTAATAGTAAATCTGCTCTATTTTTTGTTGGTTATCACAGCGATGTAAAAGACTTCGAAAATGTGAAGAAAGAATTAATCGCTGGCCTTGAAACAGAGGTTCCAAAGGGGACTTGGGCGGATAATTCTGCAGCAATGTTTAGTGGATTTACCGGAAATGGCTTAACTGTTAATGTGTTTGGCGATAACTTAAAGGATATTGAACCGGTATCTGAGCAAATTTTGACTTGGCTTAAGGAAGATACCAAAACATTTGAAAAGGCAAAAACAAGTCTATCAACTTCCTATGAGCAATACACAATCGTAGCCAATCAACAGAAGCTAAGTAGTCTTGGCTTAACCGCAGGGCAGATTGCAATGAAGCTAAGCCCTGAACGTGAACGTCCTGTGCTCACCAATGTTGAGGTGGATGGCAAGGAATATAAAGTTTATGTAAATGCTGATAGTGAAGCTTATTCTTCCATTAAGGATATGGAAAATGCAACAATCACCTCTCCACTAGGAATGGAAGTAAAAATTAAAGATGTTGCTAAAATTGAAAAAGGAACATCACCAAACTCCATTATGCGTATAGGTGGAAAAATGGTTGTAACCGTTAATGCAAATATTTTAACTGATAATGTTCAATCTGCTTCTGATAGTATCTCAAAAAAAATCGATACGTTGAAGCTTCCTGAAGGCGTTAAAGTAACCTTTGGTGGGGTAACTGAGCAAATCGCAGATACATTTGGTCAATTAGGAATTGCGATGATCGCTGCGGTTGCGATCGTTTACTTCATCCTAGTTGTTACCTTTGGTGGCGGGCTTGCACCATTTGCAGTCTTGTTCTCATTACCGTTTATTATTATCGGTGCGATGATAGCTTTACTGCTTGCGGGCGAAACGATCAACGTCTCCGCACTTATGGGCGTTCTCATGCTCATTGGGATCGTAGTAACAAATGCGATTGTCCTTGTTGACCGCGTCATTCATAAAGAGCGTGAGGGCTTATCTACACGCGAAGCGTTGCTAGAAGCAGGAGCTACACGTCTACGGCCAATTCTAATGACGGCTTTAGCAACGATCGGAGCATTGCTACCGTTAATTACAGGATTAGAGCGTAGTGCAGGGATTATTTCTAAGGGACTAGGGGTCACTGTAATTGGTGGTCTAATAAGTTCCACTCTGTTAACGCTAGTTATTGTACCTATCGTTTATGAATTCCTGATGGGCTTCAAAAAGCGCACAGCTAAATAGTGATTTGCAATAGACTCTCATATTTTTCAATAAAATTAGACCTTCAACATTTCACTACGTTGGAGGTCTATTTTATGTTTTGGCAATTTTAAAAAGCAATTACAAGACAAACAAAGATTCAATCTCATTTAATTGACTGCTTGTACTTATTTCCTCAAAATGTCGTAGAAGCTCAAAACGTGCTTGCACCGAAACCTTTGAATCTTTGGCAGGAGAATGGTTGAATAAGCTTTCAAACTTATCCCTCAGCATATCCCATCCAAAAGGAGTTTCCTCATCCCCAAGCGGAACCGGATTCCAGCTCTCATATTGGTTCCCCTCCACTGTAGTAATGACGATTTTTGCAGCACAAAAATGGGTTGGGTGGTGATCTAAATACGACTGTACCTCGTCATCCTTAATCACTTCTACCTTTTTCACAAGCTCATGAATTTCTGGATCAGTAAAGCTCTTGAATACCAACTCTTCCGAATCCATTTTTCCATATTTCAAGGCAACCGCTGTTGTAAACTGCGTGCTAGCTTGTGCACCAACTGCTGTGCTAGGATTTGGATTCGATAAGCGATATACAAATGACGAAGTATAGATTTGAATTGATCTAATTATAGCTGGCCGAAGCCCATGTTGTGCTCTTAAATCAACAATTCCATCTAATAGGGCATGTAATCCTCGTTGACATGCATGACGTTTAAAATAAATGCGATTAATTTTAAAGTCTGTTCCTAAATCTTTTAATACAGACGTTGTATCACAGTAACCACTCGTACCCTGAAACGCTTGGAAAAAGCCGTATCTTCCTTCTAAAGCAGCATTTGGTCCACTGAATCCACAGATGGCAAGTCTAACGGCTCTTAGTCCTGTAAGCGCTGCCCAACCACTGCACAATATTTTCCCTGACGTACCGTCATTTTGGTATTCAATTAAGCCGCCTGTAAATAGAGAGGCAATCCCCATCGCATCTTTCGTCTGCGTCATGCTTAGCTTTTTAATTTTACAAGCTAACGCCGCGGCGGCAACAGCTCCACATACACCCGTAGCATCAAAGCCCTTTTCTCGATACATAAACGGGTTTAACGCCTCACCCAAACGTGCATAAATATCGTAGGCAGCTACTATTGCTGTAATCATTTCCTTCCCACTTATCTGCTCTTGGTTAGCTATTGTGAGTAACAATGGAACTAATACTGATCCAGGGTGACCCATCGCATGTCGATAGCCATCATCCAGATCAGCACAACGCGCCATCATGGTGTGCACAAATACAGCTGTATCAAGTCCTGTGTATTCTTTATTTTGTCCAAGTAAAAGTACAGGTGTTTCATTTTTAATATTAATTTCCATCATATAGGCATAGCTCATTATTTTTTCGCTTGCTTCGCAATAACGCCCAAACACCATATTGGCATAGCTATCTGTGATAACCTGCTTTGCAACTTCAACGGATCTCTCTGTCAGATCCTCATACTTTAAACGGCTTACATAATCTGCCAAGCCATCGATTAAATAATCCATCTGCATCTCCTCTATTCCTTTATCGAACACCCCCAATATAATTGACGTTTGCTTACACATTCAAGCAACTGTTTCTTCACTGTAGCAACTTTTTGTTGCAGATGAACTAGTATTCTAAATTAAAATTTTGCAGTTAAAAATTTATGTTTGCTTATTAAGAAGGGACTGAATTTGTGATGAATAATAAGAATCTGGACTACACAATCTTTTAACTATTTGTTTTAAATCATTGACATACGGTGGAAATATTTTATTTTTGTGATAAATCAAAGCAAGTGGATTCACACTCTGAAATTGAGCGATTGGGAACACATGTAGACGAGCATCCTTAGGTAGCGATTGGTTTAAATGATTAATACCTGAAAGATACATGGTTAGACAGAAGCAAGCCGCATAATCTTCGGCACATAATAAGTAATGAATATCAGGCTGTGTTAGCTCCGCAATCGTATTGAGTGTAATCCCTAGCTTCGCAAGGTGCTGATCAATCATAATTCGCGAATTAAAATTTTTCTTATTTAATATAAAGGGAACATGCTGAAATTGACGTAGGTCTACACCTTTAGAAAATTTCTCTATACAAGCTGGATATTGATCGCTGAAATATTGCCTTAACAAGTTATCTGAAATAACGATATACATATGTTCTTCGATCACTTTTTCATATTTAAGATTAGCAACGGTAATATTACTTATACCTGACAAAAATATGTCTAGTGAATTATTAACAACCATATCCTGCATTTCTGGTGAAGTAGTACGGTGAATCACTAATTCTACCTTGGGATGGAGCAGACGAAATTCTTTCAGTAGCTTCGGGACAATAATCGGATACCTCCCTTCTGTAATCCCAAAATGGATCGTACCTGATTTGTCCTCCTTTATATCTGTGAGCTGGTTGCCTAAATTTTGCTCAATAAGCTCGACCTGTCTTAACGCATTTAGCATTGTTATTCCTGCCTGTGTTAAAGCAATTTTGGGCTTACGCTCAAAAAATGCCACACCATAACTTTCCTCTAATCCTTTTAAGTATTTACTAAGTGCTTGATGAGAAATAAATAAACGCTTTGCAGCATTGGATAAATTAAGCTCTTCCGATAGGACCAAAAAGTAGTGATAATTGTTAAACATAAGAACCTCCTTGATCTAATTTTTCAAACAAAAGGATTTAAAAAAGCATACTGCAACTAAAAGTTACATGCAAGCAAATTTAATGCGCTTTCAGGTTGCTAATTATTATGCTAATTTATTGGTGTAATAATTTTTGATTCAGGAGGGGTTAAACGTGAAGAAGGTTGCAGTACTTTTGGCAGACGGTTTCGAGGAAAGTGAAACGCTGACCATTGTTGATATTTTAAGAAGAGCGGAAATTACAGCCCATTTAATAAGTATTGACAGCGAATTAGTACGTGGGGCGCACGATATTGTCGTTAAAGCTGATGCTATTCTTGGCGCTGAGACAAGTCAATATGACATGGTTGTGCTTCCAGGAGGTATGCCAGGCGCATCCAATTTAAAACAAAGTGATCAAGTAATAAGCTTGTTAAAGGAAATGAATAGTAGCAACAAGTATGTAGCCGCAATGTGTGCAGCTCCGATTGCACTTGCCGAAGCTGGCTTGCTAGAAAACAAGCAATTCACAGCTTATGTTGGTTATGAAAATAAGATTGAAACTACCGGAACATTTAAGGAAGACATTGTTGTTGTAGACGGTAATCTCATTACAAGTCGTGGTCCTGCTACCTCCTACGCATTTGCATATAAGCTTGTTGATGTGTTAGGTGGAGACAGTATGAAGGTCAAAAACCGTATGGTATATTTCAATTCTTTTAATGCTGAATAGGAGGTTAAAGAGATGAGTAAAATTGCAGTGTTAATGGCAGAAGGTTATGAAGAAGGCGAAACACTAACGATTGTTGATATTTTGAGAAGAGCTGATCTCACCTGTCATACCTTTTATTTTGGAGATAAGCTGGTAAAAGGCATGCATGGGATATATGTTGAGGCAGATCACCCCTTTGGAGAAAAAATCAAGGAATACGACATGATTGTGCTCCCTGGCGGACGTCCTGGTGGTCAAAATTTAAAAGAAAATCCTGAAGTGATCAAGATGGTTCAATACTTCAATGAACAAGGGAAATATATTGGGGCGATGTGCTCAGGTACTGTTGTACTGTCAGATGCTGAGGTGATCACTGGCAAACGTGTCACAGGTTATACAGGTTATGCTGAGAAGCTAATTGGTGGCATTTTTGAAGAAAAGGTTGTTGTAGCGGATCAAAATATCGTTACGAGTCAAGGACCTGCAACACCCTACCCATTTGCTTATAAAATCGCTGAAATATTCGGTAAAGATACTACAACGCTACGTGAACGTATGCTGTATAACTTTGCTGGAGGTAAATAATACAACTAGATTAAGAAGCGGGGGCACTATATGAAATCAGAAGAGTTAGCCAAACAAATATTGTCCAATATTGGTCGTGACAATATTACCTTTATTACACACTGTGCAACTCGACTAAGACTCAACGTGAAAGATGAGTCTTCCATCGATTTGAAAGCGCTTGATCGCTTGGAGGGCGTGCTAAAGGCGCAATTCAAGAGCGGGCAATTACAGGTTGTAATCGGGGCAAAGGTAAAAGCAGTATTCGACGCGGCTAGTGAAATGCTTGATCTTAGTGATGAAGATATTGAGGTAAAAGGGACAACTATTAAGAAAAATGTTATTTCTAGAGTCGTAGAAACGATCGCAGGTATTTTTGGTCCTGTAATCCCTGTCTTAATTGGTTGCGGGATGGTCAAATCTGTATTAGCTATTTTAACAACGTTAAACTGGATTGAAACAACAAGTGGCGCATATCAAGTTTTTAATTTGATTAGTGATCTTATTTTTTACTTCTTCCCATTTTTCTTGGCAGTTAGTGCAGCTAAAAAGTTTAAGACCAATGAATATCTTGCAGTAGCGCTTGCAGGAGCCTATATGTATCCAACCATTATGCAAGGTGCTGCTAAAATTAGCGAAAGTGGAATTGATAGTCTAAGTTTCTTTGGACTCCCTGTCCTATTCGTTAACTACAAATCAACAATAATACCGATTATATTATCCGTCTGGGTTATGAGCTATGTTTATCGGTTCATTAACAAACGAATTCCAGATATGTTTAAAATTTTGTTTGTTCCGATGTTAGTTTTATTCGTCATGGTTCCCCTTGGATTAATTGCAATTGGACCAATAGGGACTTATATCGGTGTAAGCGTTGCCAAACTAGTTACCTATTTATATACCGTTAATGGAGTTATTGGTGCCTTCTTATTTGGAACATTTAGACCAATCCTTATTATTTTCGGTATGCACTATGCCATTACACCAATTAATAGTCAACTTATTGCGGAGTATGGGTACTCTGTCATTTCCCCAGCCAATCTTACGGGTAATTTAGCCCAAGCTGGTGCTTGTCTTGCTGTATTTGTATTACTTAAAAATAAAATGAACAAATCCAATGCGCTTTCCAGTGGTGTCACTGCCCTATTTGGTATTACTGAGCCTGCTATATTCGGATTTAACCTTAAATATAAGAGACCCTTTATTATTGCTATGTTAGCTGGAGGTATTGGTGCTGCTTATATTAATTACTGGGGAGGTGGCGCAACTGCTTTAATTTTACCAGGTTTACTTGCGCTCCCTACTTATATTGCAGATAGCTATATTCACATTATTATCGGTGTAGCGATTAGTATCATCGTTGCTTTCATAAGTGTATTAGTGTGGGGAATTGGTGAAGAAGATGTACCTGTATTAGCTGGAGGTCCTTCTACACCTAGTGATACTGATAACGAACGTAAAGGTGCAATTACAGAGCATAATCACGCAACAAGTGAATCAGCATCAACAGTAGAAATTAAAAATGCTGCACCAGGCACAGTGCTAGAGGTTGGATCGCCGATTAATGGCAACCTGATTAATATAGATGAGCTTGACGATCCTATTTTCGCTTTAGGTTCAGGTGTTGCAATAGATTCCGTTGATGGTAAGGTATACGCTCCATTTGATGGGAAAGTTATCTCTTTGTTCCCGACTAAACATGCCATTGGTATCGTATCGACTGAGGGTGTCGAAATGCTCATTCATGTTGGAATCGATACGGTGAAGCTAAAAGGAAAGCATTTTACTTCTAAGGTTGAACAGGGGCAAGTCATTAAAAAAGGGGATTTGATATTAGAATTTGATAAGGCAGGGATTATCGAAGCGGGTTATAATCCAGTGGTTCCTATCATTATTTCCAATACATTTGCTTTCCAACAGATCGAACCAATCAAACAAGACGAAATCAAAATTAATCAACAACAAGCATTAATTCGTGTTCACGCATAATAAATGTTTCTGTTTAATAAAGGAGGATACACATGAGGACAATACCTGCTGACTTTTTGTGGGGTGGTGCTGTCGCCGCGAATCAGGTCGAGGGTGGCTGGAATAAGGACGGCAAAGGAATAAGTGTCATTGACGTGATGACCGCTGGTGCTCATGGAGTTGAACGACAAATTACCGATGGAATCGTAAACGGAAACTATTATCCAAGTCATGAGGCAAGTGATTTGTACACTCACTATAAGGAAGATATTAAATTATTCCATGAAATGGGATTCAAGTGCTTCCGAACAAGCATTGCTTGGACGCGCATTTTCCCTAATGGTGATGAGCTTAAGCCAAATGAAGCAGGATTAGCCTTCTACGATGGCCTTTTTGATACATGTCTAGCTTATGGGATCGAACCTGTAGTTACAATCTCCCACTTTGAAATGCCGTATCACTTAGTGAAGGAATATGGTGGCTGGCGCAATAGAAAACTCATCGATTTCTATGTTAACTTTTGTGAGGCTGTATTTAAACGGTTCAAGGATAAGGTTAAGTATTGGATGACATTTAATGAAATTAATATGATCGTCCGCAAGCCTTGGAAGCCTGGAGGTATTCAGTTCGCAGAACATGAAAATAAACTTCAGGTGATGTACCAAGCTGGCCACTATATGCTCGTTGCTAGTGCAAAAGCTGTTCAGCTAGGTCGCAAGATTAATCCAGCATTTCAGATCGGCTGTATGTTTTTACATCCAACCTCCTATGCGGCGACTTGTGACCCTAGAGATGTCTGGACTAGTGTACAAAAACAACAACGCGCCTATTTCTTCTTAGATGTGCATGTAAGAGGAAAGTATCCTAATGCATACTACACGTTTATAGAAAGTAATGGGCTGAATATTGAAATGAAACCAGATGATGAGCAAATTTTACATCAAGGAACTGTAGATTTTATCGGATTTAGTTATTACTCTAGTTCCGTTGTGTATCACGAACCCTCTCACCAGCAACAAAGCGAAGGTAACGAAATTAGTGGCTATAAAAACCCACTCCTTCCTTCTAGCGAATGGGGATGGCAAATTGATCCCATCGGATTACGGATTACATTAAATTGGTTATATGACAAGTATCAGCTTCCGTTATTCATTGTTGAAAATGGACTAGGTGCAGTTGATGAATTGCAGGAGGATGGCAGCGTACACGATCCTTATAGAATTGAATACCTTCGTAGACATGTAGAGGAAATGAAGAAGGCAATTGTAGAGGATGGCGTTGAGGTGATGGGCTACACCCCTTGGGGTTGTATTGATGTAGTCAGTGCAGGTACGGGTGAAATGAAAAAAAGATATGGCTTTATTTATGTCGATAAAGACGATGTAGGTAATGGTACGCTCAAAAGATACCGTAAAGACTCCTTCTATTGGTACAAGGAATGTATTCGTAGCAATGGGCAAGTTCTCTAGCCCCACCTTTGGCAAGCATATAAAATAACTAAGGACCCGAGATGGTTGTATTATTACGATCTTGGGTTCCATTTTTTATATTTTAAACATAAAAAAGATGACTTCCTTATACCAGAGGAAATCATCTAAGCACATATACCACTTATACCACAGGATACACAATTAAGGGGATTATGTATCACTGGTTCAATTATATAGTATAATGTAAGCGGATACATCATTTTTTTAAATGATTCATAAACATTTCATAAGTTGGTAAGTTTCCACAAGCAATAGATTGTCTCTTAATTTATGCATGTGTTACATTGAACATATGGGTTGTAGTATATAACAAGTTAATAATGTAGAAATTATACTATTATAAAAAGGTTTTATTATATGCATTGCATGAAAGGAATGGGTTATTTGCTCTCAAGCACAAGTAATAAAAAGCCCTATGGCTCATTATTTACGCTAGAAATACTGAACTTTGCTATATATGGGAATATGGTTTTATTTGCGGCCTTTTTTCAGGTTTACTTACATGAAATTGGCATGGGGATACTGGAAATCGGTAGCTTATTAGCGCTTGGCCCCCTTGTTTCTTTAATCGCGCACCCCTTTTGGCGACAACTGACTGACCAATACAGCAATGTAAAGCTGTCTTTATTTTTAATGCTTCTTGGACTTGTTGTTACTGGCTATTTTGTGTTTACTGTACATACGTATTATATGTTATATGTGAGTATTGCCCTGCTTTACTTTTTCCAAAGTGCCTTAATGTCACAATCCAACAATGTAACACTAAGCTACATCGATAACAACAATGATAAATTTGCAACCTACCGCCTCTGGGGGTCATTAGGGTGGGGAATTACCGCCATTGTCACTGGCTTCATTTTGGACTATTACGAGATGGATAAACTGTTTTATATTTTTATTGTGCTATTATCTTTAGCGATAATTATGGTGTTATTACTCCCTAAAAGCAATTCTACACCCATTACTCCATGGTTTAAGGCAAGGGACATTAAGCAGGTGCTCAGATATAAATACTTTGTCAGCTTTATTTGCTTAAGTATGCTCGTTGTTATTCCCAATACTGTAAACGTGATTTACATGCCATTATATATTCTTGATCTAGGTGGGTCTTATGTACAAATAGGAGCAGCAATCTTTTTATCAACGATTTTAGAAATTGCTGTTTTTGTGTTACTCAAACGGCTTTTAAAACATAAGCTTACTTATCTTATGGGGTCAATTGTTCTGGTCAGCTTGTTATTTACAATCCGCTGGCAGCTCATGTCATTTGCAACACTCCCTGTTCAAATTATTTTTATTCAGCTATTACATACGGTGACTTATGGAGGCTACTTTTATGTCGGTACATTGTTAACAGCTCTGTTTGTGCCACGTCCACTTCGTTCGTCAGGGCAAGCAGTATATGCCTTTGCATTAAGTGGCTTGGCTACGATTATAGCGGCCTTTTTAGGTGGATGGATTTTTGAAAATTTAGGGGGCGTGCTCCTTTACAAGTTTGGAAGCTTCTCCTCTCTGTTAGGTGGATTAGGACTTGCAGCGATGTGGTATCGTATTTATAAAAATGGATACAAACCGATCATTAAGCACGAGATCATGTAGCAAAATAAAGGAAGCTATATAAAAATTAGTGGTTGTCAATGGTGGAGATGGAAGCTACAAGACAGAGGGTTCTTGCGATCATTTTTAAAACCAGATTTCTTTTTATTTATGACAGCTTGAGGGTTGAAATCATGGTTTTAAGAGATGAACGTTTCACTTCTCCAGAATCCCTCTGTCCCTCCGCTAGGTTGGGATGTTGACAACCACTAATTCAATAAAATATTGCCTTTATTTTTAGAAAAAAATACCCCCTGTATATGTTAGGTTTGAACACATACAGGGGGTATTTTATCAGCTGCTCTAATCGTGTAGAGCAGATCACCTTTATCAGCGGATCATCTAAGCTTGATTTATCCTTATGCCTTCGGCAATTGGAATGAGCTCTTCAAGGAAACAACCAAGTTAAACACTGGTTTTTCTGGTGTTGTGTGCTTGGAGTCCACATTAAAATAACCATGACGGAAAAATTGGAATTTATCCTGTGGTTTTACATCCTTCATCCCTGGCTCAACGAAGCCTTGAACAATTTTGAGTGAATTTGGGTTAATGTAATCTAGGAAGGTTTTATCCTCAGATTGCTCCTCATCCTCTTCTTCCCCCGCAATTAACGGCTCGTATAGACGGAATTCAGCAGGAACAGCTTGGCTTGCATCCACCCAATGGATCGTGCCTTTTACTTTACGTCCTGTAAAACCACTACCACTCTTCGTTTCCACATCATACGTACAATGAATTTCAGTAACATTCCCTTCAGCATCCTTGATAACATCATTACATTTGATGAAATAAGCATGCTTTAAGCGCACTTCATTGCCAGGGAATAAGCGGAAATATTTACTTGGCGGGTTTTCCATAAAATCCTCACGCTCAATATAAATTTCACGAGAGAACGGAATTTCACGATGACCCAACTCTTCATTTTCGCTATTATTTTCAGCTTGAAGCATCTCAGTCTGGCCTTCAGGGTAATTTGTAATAACCACCTTAAGTGGATCTAACACTGCCATTGTACGAGGGGCTTTGAGCTTTAAATCCTCGCGGATAAAGTGCTCTAGTGTCTTCCAGTCTACAGTACCATCTGACTTCGAGATCCCTGTCTCGTACACAAACGCTTTTATCGCCTCTGGTGTAAAGCCACGACGACGTAGACCAGATAAGGTTGGCATTCTTGGATCATCCCAGCCATCCACATGACCTTCGTCCACAAGCTGCTTTAGCTTTCTCTTACTTGTAATGGTCTGAGTAAGATTGAGACGACCAAACTCATATTGATGAGGCGTATGAGGCATCTCTGTCTCTCTGACAACCCAATCATAGAACGGTCGTTGATCCTCAAACTCCATTGAGCATAATGAGTGAGTCACACCTTCAATTGCATCCTCTAGTGGATGGGCAAATGTGTACATCGGATAAATACACCATTTATCTCCTGTATTGTGGTGTGTAGCATGTAAAATACGATAGATGACAGGGTCACGCAAATTCATATTTGGTGATGCCATATCCACCTTCGCGCGGAGAACTCTTTCTCCGTCCTTAAATTCGCCCGCTCTCATTCGTGTAAACAAATCTAAATTCTCCTCGATGGAACGATCACGATAAGGGCTGTTTACCCCAGGTTCGGTTAACGTCCCTCTCATTTCGCGAATTTGCTCAGGAGTGGAGTCATCAACATAAGCTTTGCCTTTCTTAATCAAGATAAGCGCACGCTCATACATTTCGTCAAAATAATCCGATGCAAAACGAAGCTCTTCCCATTCAAAGCCAAGCCATCTTACATCTTCTTTAATGGAATTTACATATTCCACGTCTTCCTTCACAGGGTTCGTATCATCAAAGCGTAAATGGGTTTTACCACCAAACTCGTCCGCAAGTGTAAAATCAATCCAAATCGCTTTCGCATGACCAATATGTAGATAACCGTTAGGCTCAGGAGGAAAACGTGTCACTACGGTTTGAACCTTGCCACTTTTCAAATCTTCCGTAATAATATTTTTAATAAAATTGGGAGGTGTTGTATGATCCTTCACGAAAATCAACCTTTCCATGGTTTAGAACACTAATAAGCACTAAAAAATCACGAATTAGCATCTAGTTTTTTCTTCTTATTAATATACCTAAGGATACATAATAAATCCAGTAATTCACGTCTATTACGTATAGTCTTCTTCAAACGACATTACTTCACTTATTTCATGATCATTTCATCATTAACATCACAGCGTTAGCTATAGCCCAGAACCCTATAAAAGATAATACATTAATATATCATCCACATAATTACCTTGAAGATAAAATTCCTCCACAAGTCGCCCTTGCTCTATAAAACCACAACGTTTGTAAAATGAAATCGCTCGTTTATTAGTAGATAATACTCGCAGGGACAGCTTTCTCACCCCTTGCTGGCGTGCTAACTCCTTTAGTTCAGTAATTAACTGTACTCCAACCCCATAACCCTGAAAATTAGGATGTATGGCAATGTTAATTTCATATACATGCTTATTACTTGGGAGTGGGGTAGGTGGCGCAAAGCCAAGGTAACCACATACTACCCCATTTAGAGCAGCAACAAGTTGACTGCCTGGCGGACAAGTCTGTAAAAAATGAGACCTTGAGCTCCATTTAATCTGCCCTGGAGTTGTAGATTCATCCCAAACCAGCTTATCTAATTCCATAATATCTTCTGCATCAGAAAATCTAGAAAATCGAAGCTCGATGTCTTGTAATTTTGTCACTAACCTAGACACCTCCAACTTTTCCATAAGTCTTATCATCAGAAAGTATCAGAACCTACATGCTACCAAGCTGCTGTTCCTCCCCTTTATGAAGGAAGGCATGAATTGCAAACACAAGGACAGCCAGTATCGCTGAACTAAGAGAGACCCATGCTACTGGTGGTAAGCCATTCCAATCAAATAATGCACCAAAAGCATAAGGTCCTAACACTTTACCCCCTATACCGATTCCACCTACAAGCCCTAAATAAAATGGAGCCTGCGCCCCACCTCGTTCTGAAATAAAGGTAGGGATTGCGGGCAACACTAACATTTCACCAAATGTAGTTAACACCATGCCCACTACCATACTAGGGTAGTCCTGGAATATTAAGATGACTGCATAACCAAGCAGGTAAAAAATTGCACTCACGATAAGCTGTAAGCCAGATGTTTTTGCCATCACATTTTTAATCCATAACGTAATTGGCTGACCTGCAAAAATTAATACGCCATTCAACGTCCATAAAATACTATAATTCCATTCTGCCATTCCTTGATTAATCGTATACGGGGATACCCCATTATTCCAAATACAATTTCCAAACCAAATTAAGAAGGAACCTAGACCCATGAATAGATAAAACTTATAATTCATAAGTAATTGCCATGTTGATAGCTCTTTTGGTATCGTTTTGCGCTGAGTGGTCTGCATTCCCGTATCATCCGCATCAATTTGCTTTAAATATACTAAAAAGAAAATCGCAAAAATAAGTGAAGTACAGCCATTTAACGCAAAGCTTAATTCATATGACACAAAAGCAAGCACACCACTTAACGATGTCCCAATTGCCACGCCAATGTTGTTTGCCACATAAATGATGTTAAATAGCTCTGAACGTTGCTTTTTAAATCGATATCCAATAAACGCCTGAATTGCAGGCATTGAAATTGCATTAAAAAATCCAGATAATGTCATCATTATCATAAAAAACAACCAATTATGACTAACAAATGGAACGAATATTAAAGACAATGCATTTAACCCTAATCCACCTACAATAAGCACCTTCACACCGATCCGATGATACAAGCTGCCACCAATAAGCTGACCGATAATACCGCCGAGTGACATAAACATCACGACCATGCCAGCATCTGCAACCGTTCTACCTAACTGCTTGTACACGAACATCGTAATTAACGGCCACATAATTGAGCTACCTACAGAGTTAATCAGACTTGCAACTAAAAAAGCTTTAATTTCCCTTGGATATGTAGATAGCCATCTCACTGTTGTTCCCCCTTACATATCACGCTTTAACGATGAGCGTAAAATTCAAGATTATAATAGTATGTCTAAAAATAGGAAACCCGTCAAGATAACTCTGAACAAAAAAAGAACTCCCTATCCACCAATTCGATAGGAAGTCTCCTGAAGTTTCTAACTAGTCTTTCTAAATAAGTAAACTATTTTAAGCACTCATCTGTTGATCATTATGAGTCCCTTTATGTGTATCGTCATTTTTTAAATAAGCAGCATAATAAGCACCAGCTACAAAGATAGCGCCACCTACTAAATTACCAAGCCATACAGGGACAAAGTTTCTAAAATAGTCTCCCCATGTGAAGTAACCTTCAAAAATAGCTGCTGGAATTAAAAACATATTTGCAACGACGTGCTGAAAGCCAATTGCAACAAACGCCATCGTTGGGAACCAGATTCCTAAAATTTTTCCGCTCATATTATCTGCGCCATAGGACAACCATACTGCTAAAGCCACTAACCAATTACAGCCAATGCCTGACACAAAGGCAGGAATAAAACCATCATGTATTTTATGTTCTGCAAAATAAACTAACTTTTCTAAATAGGCACCATCAGAAGTTAACCCAGCCACATGCCCAAAAAAATAAGCAACAAATAAAGCACCAACAAAATTGCTTAGTGTAATCAATATTAAATTTTTCAACATTTCGGCCGTACTAATTTTTTTAGCCATTCTAGCAAGTGGGACAGCCATCATATTCCCTGTTAATAGCTCGCCACCTGCAAGTAATACTAAAATTAGCCCTAGTGGGAAAATTGCCGCACCAATAAAGTTAGCAAAGCTTCCCCATTCCTTAGGTGCACTTGCAATAACTCGAATATCAAGTAAAAATCCTAGTGAAATAAATGCACCACCTAAAAAGCCCAAAATCAAAACTGCAAGTAATGAGTTATGTGCTTTTTTTGTTCCGTTTTCCACCGTTATCGCCGCGATCTGGTGAGGTTTGTAATAAGCCATGACACCATTCTCCTTTATCTCTTCTCTATGAACCCATTCTCTCTCTATAAAATATCCAATAATCATTGTAACGTGGGCTACACCCTTAAAAAATAACATAGATCACGTTTATTAACTTAATTATATACAATTTATAGCCATAAGTGAATAATTTCACATAATTATAAGAAAGGAAAGCCACTCCTACAGAGGAATGGCTGTCTTAAGTTCCGCTTGATCCACAAGCTTTTCTTTTACCTTTATTCAAATACGGCTTTAGTTACCTACGGATACCGGTACTTTTTCACTAATCACTTCTGGCAATGCGGCTAAGCCAGCGGTATTCAAAAAGTTCCATGGTTTATTGTAATGAGGTTGGAAGAAGAAATCGACAAAGGCAAGCTCTTCCATCTTCATTTTGTTTTGGATACAAACCGATAACGTATTGATCGATTGGGTAAGATCTACTTTTGACATAATTTGTGCGCCTAAAATAACTCTTGTATTTTTATCGTACACAACCTTTAGCTTCACTTCTTCATGGGTTGGCATAAATTCAGGACGATAGTTATCCTTCACAAACACAGACTCTGCGTTAATGCCTGCTGCCTGTGCAGCTGCCTCCGTCATACCTGTAGCGGCAATATGATCTTCATAAATTTTAATACCAGATGTTCCTTGTGTACCCATATATCTCACGGTTGGTTGAACAAGGTTTCTAGCTACTAATGTTCCCATGCGCACCGCGTTAGTTGCAAGTGGAATGTAGGCATGTTTGCCTGTAGGGTTATAATGAACGGCACAGCTGTCACCAGCTGCATATACATCAGCTTTGCTGGTACGCATATATTCGTCAACGAGTATCGCACCATTTTCGAGCATATCCACTTGTCCTGCTAACAATTCTGTATTTGGACGGAAACCAATGCACAAAATAACTAAGTCTGCTTCATGCTTGCCATGACTCGTAATAACGTGGCTTACCTTGCCATTTTCACCGACAAAGCCAGTTACCTTTTCACCAAGCCCAAGTGCAATTCCTTGTGATTGTAAGGAAGCTTCAATTTCATTCGTATATTCTTCGTCTAAGTATTTACTTAGAACACGATCCTCTGCATCAATTAAAGTCACTTGCTTGCCATTCATTTGGAAGGCTTCAACAAGCTCAACACCGATATAACCTGCACCCACAACTGCAATGCGTTTAGCATCCTTAGCTTTTTCGATAATCGTGTTGGAATGATTAAAGTTTTTAGACAAAATAATGTTGTCGAGTTCAATTCCGTCTAACTTCGGAACGATCGGCCAAGAGCCTGTAGTAACAACTAATTTATCAAATTCATGGCGGAATTGCTCGCCAGTCTCTAAGTTACGTGCCTCCAAATATTTAGCATCAGAGTCTACCTTGGTCACTTCATGCAACATTTTTGTTGTAACACCTAAGTCTGCTAACTGCTGCGGAGAGGAATAAAATAAACCTGCTGCATCCTCAACTACACCACCAACATACAATGCAATCCCACAAGATAAAAACGAAATATTATCATTACGTTCAAATACAGTGATTTCAGCTTCAGGGTATAATTTAGCAATATTAACAATAGCGGCCGTTCCGGCATGTGTACATCCAATTACTGCAACTTTCATAGGTAGTGCCTCCTCTATGCTGTTAAATTTATTTGTTTATCAACAACTATAATAGCTACAAAGCTTACTTTGTGAAAACTATCACTTTATAGTCTTCGTATTTGTGAATTTATTCACCTTATAACCCTATTATAGTGTGACATTTTTCACATCGCAACACTTTTTTTCATAAAATTTAAAATATATATTTTTGAATTAAGGTTCTGTCTTTAAAATTAATACTTAACAACGATCGTTATTTAAACCAGATTCCTTAATATGTAGTCGGAACCTGAACTTAAATAAGCTACCTTATGGAGTATAATATGCCCGAAAGACAGCCCTTATCATTCATACAAGTAAAGACAAAAAGACCTCCCCCTATATTTGTACAGGGAGAAGCCATAAATGTTATAGAAAAAATTTCAGAAATTAAACTTGATTGAAAAAACCTTATAACGAGGCAGTCTTGGACTCCTGCTCTATTTCTCCTTCACGGGATACAACATTGCGTTTACTGGTTGCAGCACGATACAGCTCATACGGAAGACACAGAGGAACACCGCTACGCGGATCAGTCACAATATCTGCTTCAATCCCAAATACTTCACGAAGTACAGGAGTAGTAACAACTTCTTCAGGTGTTCCTGACGCTACAGCAACCCCTTGTTTAATTGCAATCATATGATGCGCATAACGAGCCGCATGATTAAGATCATGCACAACCATAATAATTGTACGTTTGGACATCTGATTTAATTCCTCAAGTAGCTGCAATACCTCAAGCTGGTGAGCCATATCTAGAAATGTGGTTGGTTCATCAAGGAATAAAATATCTGTCTCTTGTGCTAAAGCCATCGCAATCCAAGCGCGTTGACGCTGCCCACCCGATAATTGATCTAAGGCACGCTCTGCGAATTGCTCCATTTTTGTGGCTTCAATCGCCCACTCGACTATTTTTTTATCTTCACTTTTTAGACCACCAAAGCCTTTTTGGTGAGGAAATCTCCCGTATGAAACAAGCTCATATACAGTTAAGCCTTGGGGTGCCGTCGGGTTTTGTGGCAAAATTGCTAACTGCTTAGCTACCTCACGTGTTGATTGCTTATGGATAGATTTCCCGTTTAGCAACACACTTCCACCTTTAGGGTTCATAATACGAGCCATCGTTTTTAAAATCGTTGATTTACCTGAACCATTTGCGCCAACAAGTGCCGTAATTTTGCCTTGGGGGATGGATACATTCAGATCTTTTACGATTAGTCGATCTTCATAAGCGATATCTAAATGTGATGTATTTAATAAGGACATTTTCTTCTTCCTTTCTTTATGAACCAAAACTGACGAGCTGCTTTAAACAGATAACGGACAATATATAATAATTTAAAGATACTGATAATCATTATCAGATGTCAACTATTATTTATGAAATTATTACTTGAGTGCAACTAGAGGGGGAGCTACGATCCAGAGAGTTGTTGCGGTTTGTTGTTAAAATCATATTCCCTTTAGGCTCAAAACAAAAATTAGTAGTTGCTAACTCCGAGAAAAGCAGCTACGGTGCAGAGGGTGGCTTCGACCCCTGTTACAGCCTGATTTTCTTGAATTAGATTTTTATCGGTTGAAAAACAGTCTGTAAAGGCGGACGTGTTCACTTCTCCACCATCCCTCTACCCCTCCGCTATTTTTGCTTCCTCTCAACCACTAATTTCTAAGTTGAGTCCCTTTTTATTGAAGTCGTTGTATTGGTTGAATATGATTTTAAGAGACAACCTTCACAATCTCTCTGTCTCTTGGCTAGCTTCAGTTAGCGCTCAAGCACTCATTTCAAGACGGAGCCAAATTTCAAGCGTTTTATTTTGAGAATATGATCATTTCGTCCAAAATATAGCTATTGCAACATAAAAAACACAGCTCCATTTTTTTAAGAGCTGTGTCTAATGACTGTTTGCGGTTAAAGCTATTATACTTAATCGAGCTTTGTACATCTTAGTTCATACGTTTTAGCTCACCTTAGCTCGTCCTTGTTCAACAAAGCAATTCATAAAGTTATGGATTGGCTGAGACTGGAACCGCATCATAATATTCCTCTAGCGTAATTCCTCTTTCACCAATATCCTTTGCCATTTCCTTGCCAACATAACGTAAATGCCATGGCTCGTATTTGTATCCTGTAATTTTTTCTTTACCTTCTGGATAACGGATAATAAAACCATATTCAGTGGCGTGCTTGTCTAGCCATTTTGCTTCATCTGTGTCACCAAAGCAACTCTCAGCCGCACATTTACCTGTGCTTCCAGACACATCAATCGCAAGCCCTGTCGTATGCTCGCTATGACCTGGCTCAGCGCTATACGTTTTTGCTTTTTCTAAGCCATCCTTTTTGACATACCGATTAAAAAGAGCTGTCTGTGTCTTAGTTGAACGATATGCAGATACTCCTGCCAAATAGATACCGTCCTTTTTCGCAGCCTCAAATAACTCCTCGAGTGCTCCAGCAGCTTCACTCCGCATTTGTCGCTTCTCGATTTTTTCCTTGAACAAAAAAGGAACGTCAGGATAAACAAGATCCGTAGGACTATAATCCTCTGGCAAACCAAATTCCTTATTAATCAATACTGCCATGCTGTTGGGATCCGCAGAAGCCGCTTTATCGTCATTGCCCTTTGTATTGGAAGGTTCGCCCTGAGTTACTTCGTTACTCCCTTTAGATCCTTGATTTTCAGGTTGGTGCTCTGGTTTGTCCACGTCATCGTTACCACCAGTAACGTTATTTTTATCGTTATCTGTTCCTGGTTTCGAATTTTGAGCAGAGGTGCTAGAATTTGCAGCATTTTTAGGGATATCTGGCGCACAAGCTGCTAATAAAACAGTGATCATACACAGCATTGCGACCATTTTTAATATCTTGATATGCTTAAGCTTCATGGGGTTTCTCCTTCCCTGTTGTACTGTATATTCTAGTTATCTCATAAACTTGTTTCAAAAATATTTCGGACTTATATAAAAATTATAAATTATTTAGATTAACCACTGAAGTTAACCATTAAATCTACTATATAGTTATCTTCCACGGCCTCTGCTGCCACCACGTCCACCTTGATCAGAGCTTCTGCCTCCACGACGTCCGCCGCTTTGTCCTTGCCCAGATTGCCCAGAGGAACGTTTATCGTTACTTCTTCCTTGACCTCTTCCACTAGCTTGTCCATTACCCTTAGAGGAACGCCCACCTGATTGATTGCCAGATCTGCGCGCTGAACCTGTTCCCTCTGTAGTATCCCAGCTACCAAGTCCCTCACGACGATTCGAGCTAGCTTGCCCACGCTGTCCTTGTCCTTGCTCTTGACCTTGCGCTGGTCTTTTGCCGCCTTGCCCTCCTCGTGAGCCTGAGCGACCTGAGCCAGTTCCAGATGATTCTCTGCGACCACGTCCTTGGCCTTGCCCTTCGTCTCTGCGACTACCTTTGCCAGCACGACCTGAACCAGTACCTGAGCTAGCACGAGAGGTAGTCGATGTAGATGTACCTTGTGTCTCACCATGGAAGGTTTGACGCTCTAAGCGCTTGCCAATACCTTGTTCGATCAAACGTAAGGCTTCCATATCTTTTGGTGCTGCAAAGGTGATCGCAACCCCTTTTTCTCCTGCGCGGCCAGTCCGGCCGATTCTGTGAATGTAGCTGTCCACATCCTGCGGAATGTCGTAGTTATAGACATGGGTAACCCCTTCAACATCAATTCCACGTGCCGCCACATCAGTTGCCACTAGTACCTCCAGCTTCGCATCACGAAATGCCCGCATGACTTGTTCACGCTTCGATTGCGATAAGTCACCATGTAGCTCATCTGAGGAAAATCCTGCCTCTTGCAACGCTTCGTTTAATGTACTAGCCCGTCTCTTTGTACGGCAAAAAATAACAGCTAAATAAGGACGCTGTGTTTTAATCGATTGGATTAACGCATTTTGCTTACCACGATCAGTACAGCTAATAACGATTTGTTTAATGCTATCTAACGTCTGACGAGACGCTGGCGTAATTTTAATATCCTTTGGTTCCTTCATGTATGCCTTAGCTAAGCGCTTCACATTATCTGGCATTGTCGCAGAAAACAACATCGTTTGACGGCTACGCGGAATACCCGAAATAATATCCTCCACCTCTGCTAAAAAGCCCATGTGCAGCATTTGATCCGCTTCATCCAACACCAAATACCTTACAGCCCCTAAAGTTAGCGAGCCACGTCGCAAATGATCCAGCAGTCGTCCCGGCGTACCAATAACAAGCTGAATACCATTTTTAAGCTTACGAAGCTGACGTTCTACGTCTTGTCCACCATATGCCGCAAGAATAGATAAGCCTTCTTTTCCTTCTGCTAGCTTACGAGCCTCTTGTGTAATCTGTAATGCAAGCTCACGTGTTGGTGTAATGATTAGAGCTTGTGCATCAGGACGATCCACTGAAATTTTCTCAATCATAGGAAGTAAAAAAGCAAGTGTTTTGCCTGTCCCTGTCTGTGCCTGTACAATGACATCTTGCCCTGTAAGCTGAACGGGAATGGATGCCTCCTGTACCGGAGTTGGTGATGTAATTCCTTGCCTTTGTAGTGCATCTAGAAGGCCTTTAGAAAGACCCCAGTTATTAAAGTTAGCCAATATTCTCACCTCATCAAATGTATGCTACTAGAACCTTCCTGACCTGAATATGGAATACAGCAACCAAATAACCATCAGTGCAGCCACAATAAAGCCAATCTCAATAGCCGGAAAATCCCATAACATCGTTGGTTTTCGTGTTAAAGAAGAACCAATAATTAATCCTACCATAATAATACTAAATGCCAGTAAAACAATACTAAATGAGAGACGATTGCCGATTCGATCTAGCTTTTTCAGCATCGAGTTTAATTCAGGCACATCCATCTCTACCTTCACCTTACCCTTTGATAATAAGGAGGTGATTTTTCTTGCTTGGGTTGGTAGTTCACTTAGTGATTCAAATAGTTCCACACCATTATGGAGTAGCTTACGCCCCACCTTTAACGGCGAATATTTATCACGCAAAAGCTGCTTGCCAAAAGGCTCCGCCAAATCCAAAATACTCAGACTTGGATCAAGTGAAAGTGCAACGCCTTCAATCGTCAATAACGCTTTACCTACTAGAAGCAAATCGCTAGGCATTACAATACCATGTACCCTTGCAATTCCAAATAGGTCCTGTAGTGCCGTCCCAATCGACATATCTGAAAAGGAGAGATCATAATATTTGTCCTGTAACCGCCCTAAATCTCGTTTAAGCATTGTCATATCTACATCATCATTTAACAAGCCCATTTGTGAAATAGCGCTCACCATGCCATCTGGATTTTTACGCATCAGTGCAATAATAAGTGAAGATAAATGCTCTCGCATCATGACATCCAGCTTACCTACCATACCAAAATCAATAAAACCTAATTCCCCGTCCTCCATGGCAAGTAGATTACCTGGATGGGGATCAGCATGAAAGAAGCCTGTCACAAAAATCTGATGTAGCATCGTGTTCACTAATTTTTTTGCTAATTCACAAATATCGAGCTGCTGATTTATCATTTCTTGTTTTTGATTTAAATGAATGCCTTTTAAAAAGCCAAGTGTGAGCACCTTAGGGGAAGAATACTCCCAATGAACAGAGGGGATCGTGATGTCTGACATGCTTTTTAATTGCTCTGCCATTTTATCCGTATTCCGTCCTTCTACCGTATAATCCAGTTCCGCTTTAATCGAGCGTGAAAATTCCTCTACGATATCGGCAATCTGATATTGTTCCACCCATTTAATATGACGTTTAGCCATTAGCGTTAGATTCCACAATATTTCCAAATCGCGATGAACACTATCACTAACACTCGGACGTTGCACCTTGACCACGACCTGCTCACCAGTGAGTAACTCCGCTCGATGGACTTGTCCAAGCGAGGCCGCAGCAAGTGGAGTTTCGTCAAAAGCAGCAAATAGCTCCTCTGGCAACATTCCAAATTCCTCATTCACTACAGCCTTAACTGCTTCTATCGGAATCGGTGGCACTTGATATTGAAGCTTCACCAGCTCATCAATGATTGCATCTGGCAATAAATCGGTACGTGTACTTGCAAGCTGACCTGCCTTAACAAAGGTTGGACCTAATTCTTCAAGCACTAGGCGAATACGTCTAGCAAGCGAGATGGATTCATGTGCACGTGATTCCTTATGTGCCCACCTTAACGGGATGGAGACTAGTCGAGTTAGTCCTATTTCTTCGGCTATATAACCAAAGCCATGGCGGCCAAGCACCATGGCTATTTCGCGATAACGGCCTGTATGTCGGACGAATTTGCCCATTTTTAAGGGTGCTGTAGCTCAGATAGTTTAATCTCAAGCTCTGCTACCCGACGGGTTAATTCTTCGACATCCTTCGTACTAGCCACACCCGTTTGCTTCAATGCATTTGCTACCTGCTCATTAATCCAATCCTTTAGACGCGCTTGTTCTTCATCACCACGATCTAGCAGCTTTTCAACCAACGCTTTAGATTCTGTAGGTGCTAGCTCCCCACGCTTCACCAAATCATCTACGATTTGTTCTACTTTTTCCTTGCTTACTAAGGTCAACCCAAGTCCTAATGAAAATGCCTTCTTTAAAAAGTCGCTCATATTCATCTTCTCCTTTCGACCTGTATACAAGTATATTAACCAATTTTCGCTAATAAGATAAGAGAAATGTCATTTTAAAATTCTAATCCACCTTCTGGGCATCTTGCCGCCCACTTCGCAGCTTGCAACACAACCTTGCGATATTCAGGATGCTGGAATGCGGCTTGATCACGACCAGGTAATAAGTACACTACACGTCCTAAACCATAGGCATGTGCCCAAGCGGCCGGATGTGTCTCACCATTTAATTCATACGTCAGCAAAACTGTAGTTTCATTAAATGGATCAAATTCAAATGGATATGGCTCATCATAAATTTCAAAAGGAGTAATCCCTTTAACAATATCATGTTTATCATCTGCAATTTTGATTTCTAGTTTTTGCATAGGTGGATTTGCTTTATTTTTTGCTCCAATTAACTGTGCTAGCTCATATTTTTTATGTAGCACAATTCCATTATGAAGCACTAACAGACCACCACCCGCACTTACAAAGGACAATAGTCCTGCTGCTTGCTTAGAAGACACCTTATCAGACCAAGTATCTTGATATGCAATACATAGATCAAACAAATCTAAATTATCCTTTTCTAGCATTTGTTTATTTTCACTGCATTGTACCGTCAATACATCTTGTAAAATACGTGTAATTTCTTCATCTACGCCTTGTAGGGGGTGAAATTTAGGGTGCGTGTAATCCCCAAGAAGCAACGCTCTTTTTCGATTTGCCATTTATATAACTCCTCCTTACCACATACATGGTGTACCATCATATCAATTTCTACTTCTTAAGACAATATCCCGCTTACCTGCAAAAATTTTTTTGCACCATTATCAACATATCTCACTATATCGGAGAATAGAACTAAATAGTTGGTAGATACAAAAACAATCTAGGAAGTGTCTGAAAAGTCAGCAGGGAACAGATGTTGGCGGATTTTCGATCTATACAAGGCACTTTTACGCAGGCTTACCGGGGTAAGTCAAGGAAAAGTAACGCAGTAGGGGGCGAAAAGGCGTTAACAGATGACCTTGAATGACTTTTCAGACACGACCTAAATAAAGCGATACTGCCGCATCTAACCTATAGGGCAATACCGCTAGTCTGAATCAACTTTGTACATCAGCGTGTCCGAAAACTGCTATCGAGTTATTGACACGTCCTAGTCTGCAAGGCGATAACCAACTCCACGAACCGTGGCGATATATAAAGGCTGTGAAGCGCGATCCCCTAACTTCTTTCTCAGGCTTTTGATATGAGCATCAATTGTATTGCTGCCACCAAGGAAGCTGGTTCCCCATACCTTAGCTAAAAGCTCCTCACGAGATAGGACAGTACCTTCATGCTCAAGCAAAGTAATTAATAGTTCATATTCCGTTTTCGTTAGTTCAATTTTTTCACCGTTCCGGTAAATTGCCATTTTTTTGCGGTCAATCCACAAATCCTTATAAATCGCAGGAGAAGTTCCTGCTAATAACAAGGAGGATGGTGAACGTCCATTCCCATTACGAATAATACGTTGAGCATGATAGACCACCTCTTGAGGATGGGCAGGCCACACAAGTAATTCTCTATTCATCAGAGCCTGATCCCCCAGAGCCAACATTGAGGGTTTGACCAAAATTAAAGATGGAGTATCCCCCACATCCTGCATAAGAAATGATTTAATCACTTGGGCATCCTGCTCGTGGCCCTCACCATAGGCAGTTAGATCAAATATGAGTAAGTCTGCGGCTCCCGCATTACGTAATGCTTGCTCCATATGATGGAACACCATCACATCAAAGCAACCATCAGACAAGTCTCTTACGAGCTCATGAATGCTACTCGGAGCAGGGCTGACTAAAATTACTCTTTGTGTAATTGGACAAGCATTTTTGCCACCAAAAATATCTTCCATACTCGTAAAATTACGATTAGCTTCTATAACTGTGTCGTTTACTTCTTCTCTTGACATTCAGGACATACCCCCCCAAATACAACATGTGCATGGTGTACTTTATACCCTGTTTCTATAGCCACAGTGTCACTCCAGCTGTCTGGAACCTGTGTCATCACTTCATCCACACGTCCACATACTTCACATAAAATATGCTGATGATCGTCCAGCTTAGCGTCGTAGCGACTTGCCGCTTCACCTAGCTTAAGCTCACGAATAAGTTCTTTATCTGTTAAATAACGCAGTGAATTATATACAGTTCCATAAGCAAAATTATATCCTTGTTCAACGAGTCTATTCATAACCTCCGCAGCCGTGGGATGATCATTTGCATTTTTAACGACATCATAAACGGCTCTACGTTGTGTTGTTAAATTAATTGACTTCATACCCAGAACCATCTTCTCTCTATAATTAATATTTAGAATTAGTATAAGTCTTATTATAGAAAACGTCAATTTGGTGACTAGATATGTAATTATTCTTGGGATTATTTTGGGATTAGTTTTATGACTGGATTGGTACGGAATTAGGTTCCTCCTCGTCTATTGTGTTATTAATAATACCATGATATCATATTTTTAATAGTACTGAATATTAATCACTACTGAAATAAATTTATTACCGACTAACATTAATTATAGCTTGCATATAAAAGTGATTATTGATTGATGATAGCAACGAATATAGAAAAGAGGCGGTTGTCACTTGGATATCAGCGTCCAATTTAAAAAGGGGGCTCTGGAGTTGTGTGTATTAGTGCTTATTCATGAACGTGATCGGTATGGCTACGAATTGGCTCAATCCGTATCTGCCCATATTCAAGTTGCTGAAGGCGCATTGTACCCACTTCTCCGGAGAATTGTAAATGAAGGCTATTGTACGACCTATTTGCAGGAGTCCCCAGAAGGCCCTCCACGTAAATATTACAAGCTAACCCCATTAGGAGAGCAATACATGAGACGGTTAGCCATTGAATGGAAGCACTTTGTACAAAGTGTATCAAGTTTAATCGAGAGAGGAATATGATATGACCAAAGCTCAATTTATGGCCACGTTACGGCTGAAATTAAGTGTGTTGCCACCAGAAGAATGTAATGAGTTAATGGAGGATTATGAATCGCATTTTGCCTTTGGTTTACAAAATGGTAAAACAGAAGAGGAGATCGTTGCCGAGCTAGGTGATCCAGAGGAACTAGCAAAGGAGGCATTAGGGAGCCGTTACGTACCTGAGCAGCCGATATATTGGTTTAATCCGGAGGCACCTAATGATGAGCATGTTCCAGCTCCTCCACTTGATCAATCTGCTCAATCAGTCCAACAACAAGAACAAGCTCAGCAAGCCCAACAGACTCAACAAACTCAACAAGCTCAATTTAACCATTTTCCAAAGACATCTAATTCATCAAGAAAAAGTAGAACACCCTCCCTTATACTTGCAATCACACTGATCTTGGTTGGAATTTTGGGCGTATCCTACTATGGCTTTGGCTCTGGTTTGGGCTTCATAAACAACAAGGATGCATCAACCTCTAGCTATTCACAACGCTGGAATTTTAATTTAACCAATCAACCTCTTCAAAGCTTAAATATTGGTACTGATTTTGATATCGACGTTGAATATACGACGACCACTAAAACTGAAGGTTATGTAGAGATTACTGGCAAAATGCCACAATATCTAATTGATAACTTAGAAGCTACAAAAATTGCAGGAAATTCCTTAGACTTAAACCTAAATAGCTCAAACAAGTGGCAGTGGTTTTCTTTCAACTTTTCGGATGATGATGATAAAATAAAAATTATTGTTGCTTTAAATCAAGATCAAGCACTAAATGAGTTCACTGTAAATACAGGTTCCAGTGAAATTAAAGTACAGAAGATGATCAGCCGCAAGGTAACTGTGACTACATCTTCAGGTGATATTGAAGCAGATAATATTGCTGCAGATCAATTGACGTTAGCAAGCTCATCTGGTTCTTTATCTACAAACCAACTTCTTGCAAAAGAAATTTCAATTAGCACTAACTCTGGGGACCTTAATTTAGAGAATACTACTGGAAATGTAACATCAAAATCTTCATCTGGTGAAATGAAGCTAGAACATGTTAAGGGGAACATTGATCTAAGTTCATCCAGCGGGGATATTTTAGTTGATCAGTTAATAGGAGACGGAAAAATACAAACGAGTTCTGGGGAAGTTATACTTGATGGACAACGCTCTGATTCTTTGTCCATTAAAACTTCCTCTGGCGATGTAAGTATCTCAGAAGATAAAGCTTTTCAAGGAACATATCATTTATCTACCTCGTCTGGGGACATTTTAGCCCCTGATTCCCCCGCGGTTACAGGAGATACAATTACAATTGAAACAAGCTCTGGTGATATTATATTCAATTAACTAGGCTTATTTTGACCAAATGATCACTTTAGGCTATACTATGAACAATTATGTTTAAAGAAGGAGGTGGGTAGGAATGGATCGCAATAACGTATGGAATATCATTAGCCAGTTGCCAATGGCATTATTTGGCATTACTCATGTATTTTTGAATAACGGGATCAGTCTGTCCAAATTCAATAATTCCATATTCAAAATACATTGCGAAATGCCGCTCCTACCTTAACCTCAGACGTTAATAGCTCTATAAAGCTACACATGAGTGTAAAGAAGGTTGCAGATTTCCTGCAGCCTTTTTTTGTTTGTCTTTTTAGGTCTAGGTAGGTGTAGGTGGTGGCAATAGACGCATTTACCTAAAGGAGCCTAAAAATAATGATTATTCAATCTCAAAACATACGTAAATATTATGGTGCCAATCTTGTATTAAGTGATGTCTCGTTCGAGATCAAAAAAGGGGATAAGGTTGGGCTCATCGGCCGAAATGGTACAGGCAAGTCCACCCTACTCTCGCTTTTAAATGGGAGCGACACTCCAGATGGAGGTACACTCAGCATCGCTCGTGGCAGTACTATCGCTAGCTTAGCGCAAATTCCAAGATTTGCAGAGGAGCAATCGGTATATGAGGTATTGCATACTGCTTTTGACGATTTACTTCATATTCAACGAGAGATGGTGGGATTAGAGCAACAGATGTCAATGGCAGATCCAGAAGTAAGTATGGAACAAATGTTGTCTCGTTACGGCAAGCTACAGGAGCAATTCCAGCTTCAAGGCGGCTATGAAATGGAAGCATCCATTGCTAAGATTGCAAACGGATTAGGCATAACAGAAAGTCAGCTAGCACAACCTGTTCACTCCTTATCTGGGGGCGAAAAAACAAAGGTCGGTTTAGCCATCATTTTGCTACGCCAACCTGATTTACTATTATTAGATGAACCTACTAACCATCTGGATATGCCTTCGATTTTGTGGCTGGAGCAGTTTTTGAAGGAGTTTGATGGTACAGTTGTGGTTATTTCACATGATCGTTATTTCCTTGATATGGTTGTTAACAAAATTATTGAAATTGAAGATGGAGAAGCCTTCACCTATCACTCCAACTACAGTGAATATAAGGTTGAAAAAGAGCGCCAACTCCTATTACAATTTGCACAATATCAAGAACAGCAAAAAAAGATTAAAAAAATGAAGGAAGCGATTAAGCAGCTTATTGAATGGGGGAATCAATCCAATCCACCAAACGCTGGCTTCCATCGAAGAGCCGCCTCAATGCAAAAAGCACTTGATCGAATGACAAAGCTAAAACGTCCTATTTTAGAGCGTAAATCGATCGGACTGAAATTAAACCTAGACGATCGCACAGGTAAAGATGTCCTTGTCCTTAAAGAGATTAGTAAAAGCTATGACAACAAGCTGTTATTCCATAAGGTGACGCACACGCTACAATATAGCGAAAAGGCAGTGGTGATAGGAGCCAATGGCTCAGGGAAAACCACATTGTTTAAAAGCATTTTAGGTGAGGTACCTTTAACCGAAGGTGAAATTAAAGTTGGCTCTAGGGTGCAGCTTGGTTATTTGGCTCAGGAGGAAGCACCACCAGTCCAATCTATCACTGTACTTCGGGCTTATTGCGATGAAGTGGCGATGGAGCAAGGTGAAGCTAGAGCTGAGCTAGCGAAATTTTTATTTTATGGGGCGGATGTATTTAAGACGGTATCCAATCTTTCTGGCGGGGAATGGACGAGATTACGCTTAGCGATGCTAATGCAAAAGAAACCTAACCTTCTCCTATTAGATGAACCTACGAACCATCTCGACATTGACTCCAGGGAGGCATTAGAGGAAGCGTTACTGGACTATGCTGGCTCACTATTGGCGATTTCTCACGATCGGTATTTTATTAACAAAATTGCGACTCAAATCTGGAGTATTGAACAGCAGAAGCTGTTAGTCACGCAAGGAAATTATGAGGATTATGAACATGAGCGGGCAAAAAGAACTTATTTAGACAAGGATGCTGCAAGCACAACGGCTCAAGCATCACCAGCGATTCAGCCTACTAGGACCAATACAGCAAATCACAATATTAAGTCTACTCAAAGTACTCAAGCTGCTCAGACAAAGAACCTGATTAAGCAGAGGGAAAAGCTGGAGCAACAAATTAAAGAGGTTGAAGCACAATTGGAACACATCCATACTAAAATGAATGACATTCAGATCGCCTCAGATGTAGATAAGCTGATGGAGCTTCAGACGCAAAAAGATGAGCTAGAGATCCAGTTAGATACGCTGTTAGCACAGTATTTAGAGCTATAGCCTGAAATATCACTAGCATTGAAATCATTAATTTTGAAATCTCTAATTTTGAAATCACTAAAATCAAATGCTAGGAGCCCTTTAACCAAGAAGGGTTTCTAGCTTCTTTTAATATTTTAAGTTTTAGCACATTAATAGTGAACCTCCTCCACTCGTTGTGCGTCTTACGTATGTGTTATAATAAGACATTGTGTTTGGGTCTGTGATTGATGTGATTGAAACGATTTCTAAGAAATTTTAAGATATGGAGTGGATATATTTTGTTTTCTTTAGCAGGAGAAAGCCGTAGGACAAAAATGTTATTAGCTGGGATGGTATTATTTACCTTTGTGATTTCTTGCATTGTCGTATTGTATTATAACGATTATTTTTTATTAGGTGATCTTGTTAAACGAAATAACGATGATGTTAAATATATTCATTCAGCAAGATTGATTTTAAACAAGGGTGTTCTTGCTTATAACACTGGTGAAGATCCCTCTGCTTTTATAATGCCAGCGTTTCCAATTATGTTAGCTGGTTTTATGTCTGTTTTTGGTCAGGAAACAGGTGGAGTTATTGCGTTCCGTATTTTTCATTGTATATTACAGGCTTTATCTATTTATTTGATATTTTGTATTGCAAGACGTACCTTTAACACACGTGTAGCCTTAATTGCATCTGCATTAAGCTGCTTGTATTTACCTGACTATTTCTCGTCTGGTTCGATTTTAATGGAAACGATTTTCCGTACTATTATGTTGTTAATGGTGATCACTACCTTTATTGCACTCGATAAAAATAAAACAAGCTGGTATATTTTAATGGGTGTACTTACCGCGGTGGCCGCTTATTTCAAGCCCCATGCTACGTTGTATCCCGCTGTATTCCTTATTTTTTGGTGGAGAAACAAGTTACCTTGGCGTTTGATGATCAAGTATGTAGCGTGGATGGCAATCACCTATATTGTGTTACTAACCCCGTGGTGGATTAGAAACTGGGTTACGTTTAACAAGTTTATTTTGTTCACTAACTCTGGAGGTAGTCCGTTTTTGTTAGGCACGCGAATTAAAGGGCAACTCCCACCAGCAGGATTTTTTGTGGAGCATCCCGAATATGATCCTAAAACGATCTTCCAAGGTTATGATCAAGCGGCGGTGCAAAAGGGGAAAGACATTATTGCTTACGGCTTCAAGCATGAGCCATTTAAGTATTTATATTGGTATACAATAGGAAGATGGGTAGAGCTATACTTCCATCCGTTTTACTCTCGTCCGTTTTGGCCCGTTACTCGCCCTGTCATGAACGTGATTCAAACCGTGTTGATGGTGGTCAATATGCTTGGGATCGGCTTAGCATTATATCATGCAAAAATTCGTAAACATTGGGATAAGCTCCTGCCAATCCTACTGACACTTGGATACTTCACTGTGATTTATTTCCCGTTCGTTGCCTTTAATCGTTATGGTTATCCGCAAATGTGGATGTTAATTATATTTGGTTCTTATTTGATTAGTGAAATTGTAGGTTTGTTCTCAAACAGGAGGAAATATGGAAAAGGCAAAATTAATTAGTTACGGGATGTTGCTTGGCAACATCGTCTTGCTCGTCACAGGTCAAGTTTTATTTAAGTTAGGATTACAGCGTGCGGGTGGGTTTGTATGGCAAAAAATGATCACCTCCCCACTTCTGATAAGTGGACTCGCTTTATATGGGATTGCAACAATACTATGGTTTGGCGTATTAACACGCTTACCATTAAGTCAAGCGTACCCGATGCAAGCTTTGGCTTATGTCATTGCATTGCTCCCTGCTTACTTCCTATTTGGTGAAGTCATTACAATGACCAAGCTAGCAGGTGTTGCCGTGATTTTGGTTGGGGTTTATTTGTTGGCGAGGTAAAAGCGATAACCTAGTGATATAAATGAAAAATTAGAAAACACTAAAAGCAGATTTCTCTTAGAGTAACTTTTAAGAAAAGTCTGCTTTTTTGTGCTGTTAATATAGTATTACTAAAATCAGTCTCCAGAATGATTCATATCAGCTTAACTTCTATTAGAATGAATAGATCGTCTTGTCAAAATATAAAAGGTCAGAAAAAGGAGGATTCTAGTTGAGCAAAATAAAGAAAACAGCACTGTTTAGTGTAATCGGGATTATAGCACTTATATTACTTTTCCTCTTTTTCCCTACATGGACACCAAAAATTGAAGGTACTCACAGTATTAACGTATTAGAGCAAGTTAAAATTAATGGTGAACAACAACAAATTATGATTCGGGGGAAAGATGTAAGCAATCCAGTTATTATATATGTACATGGAGGGCCAGGCGCATCAGAAATTGCCTACGCTAAAAAATATCAAGATTTGTTAGAGACAAACTTTACGATCGTAAATTATGATCAACGGGGTAGTGGGAAATCCTATCACTTTTTCGAGGATTACGCCTCACTCTCACCGGACATATTAGTACAGGATTTACTAGCTGTCACAGATTACATATCTGAACGTCTTGATCAGAAAAAGGTCATTTTGATAGGTCATTCCTTTGGAACCTATATCGCTACTCTTGCCGCACAGACCGCACCCGAAAAATATACAGCTTATATTGGAATCGGTCAGATGGCAGATACTTTACAAAGTGAGCTAGAGAGCTGGGATTATGTTATAGAGCAAGCGCGGTTAGCTAAAAATGGTGAAGAAATAAAGCAATTACAGGATATTTTTGATTCAGTTAAAGTGGGAAATGCATACACTCCAAGAGATTTGGTTGCAAAATATGAGGGTGCGTCAAGGTTGATTGCCAGTCCAGATAGTAGCTTTGCCGCTTTATCCTTTAGCAGTGAATATAACGGCTTAGATGCCCTACGTTATAATTTAGGCATGATGAATAATCAGCCACCTTTAGTAAAACAGGTGATGAGCCGTCCTCTGCCCTCGTTGATTGCAAAAATGGATTTACCCATTTATTTTGTAATGGGCAAATATGATGGCATGACTTCCGCAAATACAGCTAAACAGTTTTTTGATAACATCGAAGCACCGCACAAAGAATTTATATTGTATGAGCAATCTGCCCATTACCCCCATTATGAAGAAAAACAACGGTTTTTTGATTGGATGACGGATACTTTTTATGAATTAAAGTTAGGTAGTGATTAAGAAATAAATAAGTAAGTAATGATTTAAATTGATTAGAGTTATGATATCTATGTTTAAAAATAAGAACATTCGTATTAAAAGCTACGAATGTTCTTTGCAGACTATTTAATTTATAAAAATAAACTAAACATATTTTTTATCATTAAATTCTAACAAAGTATCTACAATTAATTGATACTTCTCATGCTCATGTAAGGATGTAAAATGACGAAGCTTCTCGTATGAGCCCATTCCCTTTACCATTGCATTATCATTATTAATTTTAATAGCTGATGCCAAACTATCCAGGAGGTAATTCATCCCCTTATCAGCTTTCCTTCTTTTTAAATAATATACCGCTAATTCCCTTGTAAAATCTGTATAGTGATCTAAAGTAACATGAGTGCTTATTTTACCAATCTTACTCTCCTGTATTTGCAATTTAATATAATAAGCAAAGCGTTCAAGTATCTTATCAACATCAATATCATAGCGATTAGCAGCGCTAACTATGTTATATAAGCCCGTAAATATTTCCTTTTCCCTTACAGCAATATAATCCACATATGCAGGTAGAAGCTCCACATGTCCCGCTGCTAATCCATACATAAAATAATTAGCTTCAGACCATTCACTAAACTGTTCAATAACAACCTTTTCTTCTTGATCCGGCTCTTTCACCCAGGAAGCATCAGCATACTTTTTCACATAATCTAAAGCTCGATCATATTGTTGTAAATTAAAATAAACATGCCCATATGCTAAATATGAATACAAGATATAAAAAATTAATGGTTTATGTGTTGATCGTTGCTTATTATTTCTACCAAAAAAATTATATTGCTTTGATGCCTTATCTAATAAATTCCTGGCATTTTTCTCTACCCTTGCCCATCTACGCAAAGAAACATTAATATTTAACAACTCATTAATCGCATCAAGCTGAAACGCTTCATCCAGCCTTTCAATATATGGCTCGAAGTAGGTAGCAACAATAAGATTATTTTCTTGATCATCACTTAACCTTAGTGTAAATAGGCGGTATTGGCATAAGGCTAAACGCTCTGAATGTTGCGCACGTTCACTTTCAGAAATACATTCATACAAGAGAATAGCAGCTTCTTTTTTTCCTTCCAAAAAAAATTGTTCTGCCATTTCAAAAAGTAATGGTATATATGATAAGTTATCAAGCATCTGCTTTAATATTTCCTCAACGTAATTTAGCTTATTAACCTCTGTGCAACGTCTCAATAACGGACCCAACCTTCTCCAATCTGGAGTTTCCTGCTCAAAACATTCCTTTACATATATCTCATAGAAGTGACCCTCTTCAAAACCCATTGCTGTCGTAATCTGATCTAACTGTTGAACTGCAATAGGGCGTTTATTATTAATAATATTACTTAGAGTCCCAGCATTTATATGAGCGATTTCTGCAAATTGATTTAAGGATATATGATTACTTATCAAATATTGCTGTAGGTACATACGAATTGTAAGTGCTGAATCCAAGAGATACACCTCTCTTACAAATAATCCTAAAACTACTAACTATAAATTTATAATATAGATCATGATTACAAACGTCAACATTTACCATATTCCTCTTTTTTTTGAAAACTGCAACATTACCTTATTATTTAAATTAATAAAAATAATCATACTAAAAAGCAGAGGATTGGTAATAGCATAATTACTTAAATTGCTCTTTTAATTACCATCTTCTGCTTTTTTAGCTTATAACTTTCAATTCATAACCTCGAACTCTTTACATCCTATCCTACAGTTCAGCGATCTCCGCTTTTATCTCTCCAATTCTCATCTTCAAGTCCTGAATCTCCTTCAAAAGCTCTCTCGTTTCTTCTTCTCCCTCAGGCTCAGGCGCTGTGAGTAACATCGTCAACTGCATCTGCAGTCGCTCTAATTCATTTACCTTCGCTTGTGCTTCAACGTCTAGCACTATATTCCTTTTACCACTTTGCTCATATTCCTCATAACTTCCTTCAAATCGCTTTATCCGTCCCTCTCCCTTCAAAATAAGAAGTCGATTACTGATCTTCTGCGCTAAATAGCGATCATGAGTAACGAGTAAAATGACACCAGGATATCGCACAAGCGCTTCCTCTACCGCCTCCCGTGTGCTTACATCTAAATAGTTCGTAGGTTCATCTAATACAAGCAAGTTTGCATTCCCAAACAACAGACGCAGCAAGGCAACACGACAGCGTTCACCCATACTCAAATCGCCTATTACCTTAAATACATCCTCACGTGAAAACATGAAGCAACCTAAAATTGTTCTTGCATAGGTCTGTGTCATATTTGGCAAATGAAGCAAGCTATCTAGCAGGCTCAAATGTTCATCTAACCCTTCTAGCTCCTGCGCAAAATAACCAACCTTTATAGAAGGATGTAGCAAGATTTCTCCCTCGTCCGGTTGTAATTGGCCTGTTGCCAGCTTCAGCAGTGTTGATTTCCCTGTCCCATTGTCACCTATGATCGCAATCCGATCATGTCGCTTAACATGGTAGTTAAAATTGCTGAGAATCGGGGTCTCATCATACTTAAAACTAACGTGCTCCATACGTAACAAAGTTTGCCCCGCAAAGGTTTCCCCCGTCAGAGACATGTTCAGCTTGGGACCTTTCTTTGGCAAAATAACCTGCTCTTCATTCAAGCGCTCCAGCTGTGACTGCTTTGCATGATATCGGGAAATATTTTTGTTCGCCCTTGCTTTAAAATAACTCGCTGTAATTTTCACATCTACATTCGTAGCTTCCCGATGTGCTTTATTAAACCACTGCTGATAGCGACGGATCGCTTCCTCTAGCTCTCGACGTTTTTGCTCCTGCTGCCGATATAAGGTTTCCTTGGTACGAAGTTCAAGCTCCTTTTGCTCACGATATTCATCGTATCCACCTGTATATCTTTGACAGTGGTCAGCTTCCATCTCTAGCACCGTGGTTGCTGTACGATTGATAAACGTACGGTCATGGGATACGTACAGAATCGTCCCAGTGTAATTGTTCACCCAATCCTCTAGCCAAGCTAACGTTGCTTGATCGAGGTGATTTGTTGGCTCATCCATAATGATAAACGCAGGCTCACGTACCATCAGACTCGCAAGCTGTGCTCGCGTTTTTTGCCCTCCACTTAACTGGCCAAAGGGAACCTGCCATAAAGAGCTATCTAACTTCATTTGCTGAAGACTTTTCTCCACCTTTATCTCTAGCTCATATCCACCTAACTGTAAATAACGCTCATACAATTGATCGTATTTTATTAAAGTATCCTCCTGCTGACCCTGCGCCATTTGCAAAAGTAACCGATCCATCTCTTGTTTTACATTAGAAGCTTCGCCTAAGCCCATTTGTACAAATTGCAATAGCGGCAGCGTAGTATCCAGATTAACCTCCTGTTCAAGCCAACCCCATTGCTCGAGTGGTACTCCACGTTCAATCTTTCCACCATCTAGCTTAATTTGATCCATTAATGCACGTAGCAAAGTCGTTTTCCCCACACCATTACGTCCAAATAGTGCAAGTACCTCACCTTCCTTGACTGCAAAGCTAATATTCTGAAATAGCGCCCTACCATTCCACTCTTTACATAAATCATAAGCTTTTAAAATATGCATATATATCCCCCATTTCCATAGGTACGTTTTAATTTAAACAAAAACAAAAAACCGTAGCCTAACGGCATACGGTCGTATCTACGTATTTTAGGGATCAGCATATAATGCTGGCATGCCTATGAATAAAAATAGCTAAAAATCGCTTCTCCGAAAGCAGGTACCAAGAATTAAAGGCGTTTATAGGTGAGCTTTAAAATATCAAAATAAAGTACACCCTACCTACGTCCTTAGATGTCAGTGAAAGACAAATTTGCACTATTTATTCATTTTTTAGCATACAAAAAAGAGACCCTATAGACATACGTATTCCTGACCGTAATCTCCAATAAATGAAGATGCCGTTAGCGTGTGGGCAAGCCATTCTCTGACTTCCCTTTTGCAGTTTTGTACAGGAATCCGTAATTAATTCATCGTCTATAGGTCCTCCATATTTTCCATAACATTTTTAAAAAAATTGAACTTACATCATTTCAATAAGCTATAAGAGAGCAGCTATACCACTCAATATGCATGAGCATAGACGCTTATACGGTAAATATAGCATCTATCCTCATCACTTTCAACCTACTTCATTAGATTCACTTGCAAATATTTTCATAAGTAATACATCGGACTGCTCCATCGCGGTCAACTTGTAAAGACGCTCGTAAGTGCCTCAGGGGATAGATGAGAATTTTGAGGGAAAGGAGCCTTTAGCCGATGATTCCAACATTCATATCAATCAAAAGGAATCAGCGGATAACAGCGACTGCGACTCAAAAACAGTTCGACATTACCCTCCCACACCACTTACCGCTCCCCAAGGTCAACTTGCAAAGAGGCTCGTAAGTGCCTCAGGGAATTGGAGGACTGTTTTGAGGAAAAGGAGCCTTTAGTCTCTGATTTCTTCCACCATTAAG
>NZ_JBCMOR010000008.1:0-197690 GCF_050461185.1 Paenibacillus turicensis | reverse complement strand
CTACTTGACAGGGAGCACTTCAACCTTGGAGTGGGTCACTTCTTTTTTCTTTCGATGTATGTTAAGAGCGTAATAATAAATGCTGCAAACATAATGACATCTGTAAAAGAGAAGTTCATACGGTACACCTCCTTTCTGGAGGAGACCGCACCCACTCAAGGTGTGTTGTACAAGCTAAATTATACCATAGGAGTCTGCATTCATGCAGGCTCTTTTTGTCATGCAATGAGGGAATGTGAGAACATGGGTAAACCAAAGCTATTAACTTATACTGGTTACCTTAGCACGATTAAACCGATAAACGACATAGGCAACGATTGCAGGTAACACGATATAGAATATCCCCGCGATCCAGTTCACACTACCTCCCATAAGAATTAAGCTTAATGCCATTAGAATGCTGTCAAAAATAACATGGGCAAACATGGCCGCAATATAACCATGCTTTATGAAAATAAAGCTGAATATGAGTCCGATAAAGAGAAGCTCAATCGGTCTTGTATAGATTGGATAAATCGGATATAACGTATGTCCTAACGCCCAGATCACTGTGGTCACAATGCTAGCGATGAGGGTACTGCGGAACATCTTTTTAAGCATTGGAATTCCAAACAACCGATAAACGGCTTCTTCTCCTATGCCGGCTACCCATGCAAGTAATGGGAATAATAATGGATAGACCATATTATAAGGCGATTGCGTTGGATCTGTGGATGACCAAGTACCTAAAAGTGGCTCCATAATGAAGTAGATAATCGACTGTACACCTAACAAAATAAGTGCCCATGCATAACCTAATTTCATTGCTTGCAATACATGTTCTCCATAGTTGGCTTCATTGCTACGTTTCCACAATATTTTCCCTTGAGCACGGTATAATCCGTCACCACCTACAAGAGAAAAATAAATGGAAAAGGACATGATGAGTGTAATGCCAAACTGAAAAATTAATGATTTGATGAGCACACTTTGACTAAATACACTTTGCTCTAAAATAGGCAACATATTTAAAGTCCCAATCACTGAAAATATGAAGTAACAAGCACTTAGGAATGCACCACGTTTAAATGAGGTGTAAGCACGAGTTTTTGCACTATAGATAATTGCGAGAATCGCTAACACAAATGTCAGTAACCCATATCCTGCATACGTGAGCCAGCTTGCAACAGTGGTTTGATTATCTACATACGTTTTGTAGCTTGCTGGTGGTGCAAAATAAGTTTCAATTGATGACACATTTTTATATTCAAAATGTAATTCAATATAGGCTTTAGACTGACCGATGTTGTACTCCTTAACTTGATAACGCAATCCAAGCCCATTACTATTGTTATCAACCTGTAACTGATTAGGCTCATAACCCAATTGTTTTAAATAAGGAAGGGCAGCTCTTTCCTTTTCTGCGACGGTCATCGGACCTTCACGGTCTAAAAGAAACTTAGCGTTAGCAGGATCGATTTGCAGCATAAGTTGTTTAGATGCATTATTGGTGATACTAATTTTTTCGAAGCCAACTACTTTTCCTGTTGTCATGTGTACATTAATTATGATTGCTTTAAGTGCACCATTAGGGTTTTTGAAGTTTACCTTAAAAACATCATAAGGAAATTTCTGCCCATATTGCTCACTATAACTTTTTAATAATCCTTCTTTTGATAAATATCCATAAATATCTGGACGACTATCGTATGTAACAGTGATCTGATTACCTTCATCCTTCATATTAAGATTTGTATTGAGATAGGAGAGCGCTGCTTGCTTCGCCTGTTCCTTGGTAATGATCTTGCTTGCCTGATTCACACCAATCGTGTCAGAGGATGTATTAGGGATAAGTTGTACAAAGACAAAAATAATGAGTCCAATTATTGCACATATCCATAATTTATTTGATTTTACATTATGCCGCGCATTAGAATGATTTGATTTTGTAAGCATGAAATGACTCCTTTGCTAAATCGAATTTTTACCAAGTCTTATAAACATTATGATTGTACGATAACATAAAAGAACAGCTTGGTGCTACTAAGGGTATACTCATATTACGTTAATACAATGCTTTTGTTTTGACTTAACTTGCTGTAGTTTAATTTAAAGTAGAAATAAAGTGTTTAAAACGTTAATACAGCTTGATACATGAAGTATGGCTGGGCTTCAGTATTAATACAAGCTAAGTTTGAATCCTTTTGGTACTATTTCATTATATTTGGTGAAAATCTGTATTTGAGCTTCGCAAAAATAAAGCTTATAATCCATTTTTAGCCTATAAATACGGCTTAATTTTTAAAGTTAATGTGAACAGTCCATCTGAACTAGCGAAGAGACAGAGAGATTCTGGAGAAGCGATAGCAGCCGTCTTTAAAACCGGATTCTAACAATTAATTTTCATGATTAAGAATCTGGTTTTAACAAGGGTCGAAAGAACTCTCTGGAACGTAGCGACTAGCGCCAAATGGCTGCCTAGCAGTTACTTTAAATAAACCAATAATGATAGCTTTATTTTAAAAAGATGAGGTGAATGATTTGCACACGAAGCAACAAAGAAAATTTAAGCTTTCCCCACCTCAAATGTTAGTGCTGGGCTTTAGTGGCATGATCCTCATTGGCACTTTTTTATTGATGCTTCCCATTGCGAATCATACGGGGGAATCCCTTGTCTTTATAGATGCTTTTTTTACCGCAACCTCAGCTACGAGTGTGACAGGTTTAGTTGTTAGAGATACGGGGACCTTTTTTACAACGTTTGGACAAGTCGTGATCATGATCTTAATCCAAATCGGTGGTCTTGGTTTTATGACGATGGCTACACTTTTTGCCCTCGTATTTAGACGTAAAATATCACTTAAGGACCGGCTAATTTTACAAGAAGCTATGAATCAAGGTAGTATGGAAGGAATTGTAAGGCTGATTCGTAAAGTGTTATATTACTCTTTAATTATTGAAGTTAGTGCAGCGATGCTACTAGCCATACGTTTTGCAATAGATATGCCGATTCTTAAAGCGATCTATTTTGGATTTTTCCATGCGGTATCTATGTTTAACAATGCTGGGTTTGATTTGTTTGGACAATTTCATAGCTTAACCAATTATGTGGGGGACCCGATCGTAAATATCGTTGTAATGTTCCTAATTGTAAGTGGTGGTATTGGGTTTATCGTAATTGCTGATTTGATTAGTTATCGTAAAAACCGTAGATTGTCATTACATGCTAAAGTTGTATTAACGATGACTGCTGCATTGATCGTCACAGGGTTTATTACGATTTTCATATTTGAGTTCACAAATAAATCTACATTATCTCCATTATCTTGGGGAGAGAAGTTATGGAGTGCATTATTTCAGTCAGTTACGTCCCGAACTGCAGGAGCTAATACTTTAGACATTGGCAGTATGCGCCAGGCAACCCAATTTTTTATCATTATTTTAATGTTTATTGGTGCATCCCCTGGTTCAACGGGTGGAGGGATAAAAACAACCACCTTTACGATATTAGCTGGTGCAGTTATGGCGATGATTACCCGAAAAAATGATGTTATTTTATTTCGCTATCGTTTGGCGCAGGAACGAATTTTTAAGGCGGTTACAATTACGATGTTATCGTTATTTTGGGTGATTGGTATCGCGATGATATTATCCGCAACTGAAACGGCTCCTTTTTTGAGCATATTGTTTGAAACGATGTCTGCCTTTGGTACGGTTGGTTTGTCTATGGGACTGACCACGGAGTTAACGGAGGTAGGGAAGCTATTTATTTGCTTAACAATGTTTGTAGGTCGAGTTGGGTTACTGACATTAGCCTATGCGCTTGGACCTAAAAAAGAACGAGAGTTATTTCGTTATCCAGAGGGTAAAATTATTATAGGATAAGGAGTCTAAAGAGGAACATGAAGACACAGCAATTTGTGGTCGTTGGTCTAGGAAGATTTGGATCAAGTTTAGCGTTGGAGCTGATGGATTTAGGGTATGAGGTGTTGGGCATTGATCGTAATGAAGAGGTGGTTCATGAATTTTCCAATCGACTGACACATGCTGTTGTTGCTGATTCGACGGAAGAGGAAGTATTAAAGTCACTAGGTGTCCGCAATTTTGATTGCGGTATTGTTGCGATTGGAAGTGATATTCAGACAAGTATTTTGACTGCGATATTACTTAAGGACTCAGGGATTAAAACTGTGGTCGCCAAAGCGATTTCTGTTTTGCATGGTCGTGCCCTTGAAAAGCTAGGCATTGATCGTGTTATTTTCCCTGAACGAGATATGGGTGTACGTGTCGCGCACCAACTTGTAACCACCAATATGCTAGATTATATTGAACTATCTAAGGATTACAGCATCGTAGAGCTGAAGGCGCCAAGTTGTCTTAATGGGAAGTCGTTAGCTGAGCTTAATCCAAGAGTACGCTTCGGCTGTAGTATCGTTGCCCTGCATCGCGAGCATGGGATCATTGTAGCGCCAACCGCCATGGATCAGATACGTGAAGGAGATATTATGGTCGTTATTGGGCCCAATCGTAAAATTGATGAATTCGAGTCTTCTTTAAACGAAGATGAGGAATAAGCAAAAGATAACAAACACCTATGAGCAAAACATTTCATTTACAAAATATTTGTCGATCATTTTTGGGATGGGGTGCTAAGGTTGCAATATAAGTATGAGTTAGTTCAGAGAGATGATCACTTACCATTAAAAATTATTATTCATCAATATAATCGCCCCGTCCATGTGCCTTTGCATTGGCATGATAGTGTTGAAATATCGTATGTGTTATCAGGAAAAATTGATGATATTTATATTGATGGGGCCCATTATAGCTCTAATGCTGGGGATATTGTAGTAATTAACTCGAAGGCTATTCATTCTTTTACGAATCGGAGTAATGGGGACAGGGAAGCTGTAACCATTTTGATTCCATATGATTTTATAAAACCGTGTGTAAAAGGGAGTGAGCCGATTGAATTTGATTGTATCTCGATCGTAGAGAGTGATCAACGGAGGTTGGCGCATTTTGCAGAGTTGCGTAAATTACTAAATGCAGTCGTGGTATCTCATTTAAAGCAACATCGAGATGAGTTTGCACATGTTCATTTAACTGCGTTATCGTATCAGATTATTTATGTACTGCTAAAATATTTTGTAATAAGGAAAGAAGAGAAGCAAGCGGTTCAAACTAGTAAACATCGGGAACGGTTACTTTCCATAAAAAATTATGTAGAGACACATTATGATCAAAATCTATCTGTAGAGCAAATTGCGCACACCTTTCAACTTTCCCCTCAATATATGTCTCGTTTTTTTATTAAGCATACGGGCATGACCTTATTCCAATATATTAATGAGCTAAGGCTAGAAAAGGCGTATCGTGATCTTATGAATACGGATCTCTCAATTTTAAATGTTGCAATGAATCATGGGTTCCCTAATGAAAAGTCGTTTATTAGAGTTTTTAAAAATGGATATGGCGTTACTCCCCATCAATATCGCAAGGCTCGAAAAGGCAGTATGATCATAAAGGATGAAAATTGACCATAAAAAGGTTAATAATGTGCAGGTTACTTTCTATGTTTAGAATTAAAATTAAGTGTAAGCGTTTTCTAATAGTCCAAATTAATAAATAGGAGGATTACTAATGTTCACAAAAACATGGAAGTCCGCCAAGCTTATGATGGCGAGTACACTTATTTTTACAATGGCATTTCATTTTACTCCAACCGCAGAAGCAAAAGAGAGCAAAAAGAAAACCCCTAGCTATCGTACAATAGTTGAAGTCGAGGACTGGGGACCCGTTATTTCAAAAGTCATTGTTAATGTTGGGAAAGCAGTGCCTAAGCAGGCAATTTCAAATCATGCTTTTGATGTTTATGTCGAACGTAGTGATAAAAGGTTAAGTACACCTTTACTTGAAAAAGGAAACCGTACAGTTACAAAAGCTTATGTCTCCGATAATAATGGAAATCCCGTGAAAAAGAGTGGGAATTATGTTGCACTTGAGATGGAAATCGCACCTGATAAAACTTTAGGTTCTGCGATGAACTTTGATCTTAAAACAGGTTTAAATGACTGGGTGGAAAGTAAATATACCATTACTCAACAGCAACCTATTAAGCTGAAGCGTGGTAAAGTGACCGGTTTAAAGGTGACTACTTCTCAGGGTGAAATTAGAAAAGGAGTAGAGCAGTTTAAGACAGGGAAAGCCACTTATGATGGTGTTCAATTAACGTATGCAGATTATACGCCACCGAAAGTTAGAGGTAAGGAAAAAGCAAGCAACAATGAAAAAAAACCACTCATTATTTGGCTACATGGCATGGGTGAAGGGGGAACAGATTCAACAGTTGCAATCGCGGGCAATAAGGTTGTAAACTTTGCCTCAAAGGACATTCAGCAATACTTTAAAGGTGCGTATGTGCTTGCACCACAGACACCTACCTTCTGGATGGATGGCTTTAATGGGTTTGGCGATGGCACCTCGAAGTATCAAAAGGCATTAATGTCGCTTATTCAGGATTATGTATCTAAACATAAGGACATTGATCAGAATCGTATTTACATTGGTGGTGACTCTAATGGCGGTTACATGACAATGCTGATGGTTCGCGATTATAAGGACTATTTTGCAGCGGCGTTTGTGGCTTGTGAGGCTTTAAAGGATGACTTAATTACAGATGAGCAAATCGCTGCAATGAAGAATATTCCGATGTGGTTTGTGGCTGCCAAAAGTGATAAATTAGTTCCACCAAGTGACTATATGGTTCCTACGTACAATCGCTTATTAAAAGTGGGGGCAAAGGATGTGCATATGACTTTATTTGATAACGTGAGTGATACCTCAGGTCTTTATAAAAAAAGTGACGGGACACCTTATGAATATGATGGACATTGGTCTTGGATTTATGTCTATAACAATGAGGTCGCCAAGGAAATCGGGGGTAAACGCACCACAATCATGGAGTGGTTAGCAGCAAAACATAAATAAAATAAACGAGACAAATAACTATAGTAGTATTAAAAAACGAACTATCCAAGAACTTCTAACCAGGGATCAGTCCCATTAGAATTTCAAAGATAGTTCGCTTTTTATTATATTGAAAAAGATTGTTAAGATCTGATACTACGCTAATGCGGATGCGGATACATTTTTATTAATCTTTTTACTGTGGTAAAAACGAATTGCTTGAAATAGACTAAGCACAACGCAGCTTCCAAGGATTACAAAGCCAAACATAATCATGACTTGCGTAACACCTTGAGTTTCTTCTGTAAAAGATAGCAATCTCTCATTAGGCCCAAATAAATAGCGGGAGCATAGGAGAAATGTAATATGGAAGCCGATGGACGCCCATAAGGAGCCGGTAATGATTCTAAATAGCTGAAGATTAATACCAAATAGAAACAATAATAAAATATAGGGAATGCTAATTTGGGATTGGAAAGACATCCCTATGGCATACTTTAGTCCATCGATAGTGACAGGTACAAGGATAAATAGGATGACCTGAGCAACAACTGCGATGACTGCCGATAAATGAGAGCGTAACCCACTGTACACTACACCTCGTAACGTAAGCTCTTCTGGAATTGCTTCGTATCCTAAAGAAATCAAAGCTTGAATTACGATAACCGTTAACAGCTCAATGGAAAAGTCCCATTTTACGTCCGTGATCCATCCATTTCGTATCGCGAGCCATACGCCAAGACTAGCTAGACCTCCTGCTAAACCAACACCACTTAACAAATGAAGAAGTGTTTTCTTAGTTAATGGAAGAAATTTCTCATGGAACCTAAAACGTCTCACAATGATAAATACAGTGGGGACAATGAGTATAGCACACACAATAGCCTGAACAATGAACATCGTTTGAGAGGAAGCCCCTGCTCCTTTTACATAAGATCCTGCGACGATAGCCAAAAATAATCCCAATACCATTGTAGCCCACCCAAGGAAAGCGATAAGCCAACCTTTCTTAATGGGATTGGTCATTGTGTTAGCTGATTGTACTGAGTTATGATTGTTTTTCTCCATTTATAAGTTACCTCATCTCCTATGATTTGAACTAGAAATGTATAAATGATTACTTCTTTTTAGTGCTTACATTACCACGACGGTAAAACAACCATCCTAAGCCTAACAAGACACAGGCCAGGATCAACATGAGATGATTTTCCATCCACATCGGCTGATCAATTTGGGTTAAAGCTACAAAATTATGAAATAAATATTGATAAAATAAAGCGTAATATAGTAACAGGCTAGCGATACCTACAAGGAAATGATAGAAGTAAAATAACGCACCTGTAATTAAAGATAATGCCGAAATGATCATCGAGGTTGTGAATAAATGGTAAAACATAATTAAAGGATTAGCAGTTGGTGGTGTAAGCTGTACACCTAACCATGGTGCGACTAATACTACGCCATAGACTAGCACAACCGTGAAAAGTGCCATCAGAATGCAACTGATCGTCGACCAGATGACCAAGGTCTTATAGTAGCTTTTCCTCGTGACACTATAGTTCATCATTAACGAAAATAGATGTGTAGCATTATAAATACTTGTAACCAAAACGAAAATCCATACCGCTGTAATGGCAGCAGGGAGTGAATCGTTTAATCTTCCTTCACTCCTAAAAAATCCACGAACTAGAGATTGGTCAGTAATTACAATAAGCAAAATGCCCCAAAAAATCATATAAGCTTTGCGGTATTGCATTACAAATAAGGGTATCATTTTTCTTAATGGAAGCATTACCATTCACCTCTGTCCTGATCATTCATTTTAATTAAATATTGGACTAGCTTTTGAGGGGCTAAGCCTGAAATCTGTAAGCCTTGCTCTTGTAAGGAAGTCAACGCGGGTGGTAGTTCTCCCAACCAAATGAGGGCGAGCGTACCACCTAAGCTTTCTTGATGGATGACATGAGAATCTTGAACCCATTGTTCCAGTAAACGTGCATCACCTTGAATTAGCTTCGCCTGCTGTACAAATGTATCACTATCCATATTAGCTAAAATCGTTCCATTTTCTAAATAAGTGATTTTTTCAAAGAGCTTAAAAGCCTCATCTATAAGATGAGTAGAAATAATAAATGTTCTCGGGTACTTCGTATATTCCTGTAATAGTAGATCGTAAAAAAGCTCCCGTTTATCTGCATCAAGTCCTAACGTTGGTTCATCTAAGATCGTAATTGGGCAGCGGCTGGCAATTCCTCTCACAATCCCTACCATTGATTTCATCCCGCGTGATAATTTGCTGTATTTCTTTTTGAGTGGAAGTTCAAATATTTCAAGCAATCTCGTCGCTAATTTTGCATCCCAGTTTGTATGGAGCAATGCGCCAAACGCCATAATCTCATTTACTTTATGCTCACTCCAAATGTGATCATCTACCTTCACCAAACAGATCTGTGAGCGGTGCTCTTCATTTAGCATTATATTTTGCCCGTCTACGATGATTTCTCCCTGATCTGGATACGTATGACCAGCTAAAATATGCATTAAAGTTGTTTTACCAACCCCATTTGCACCTAATAGTCCATGGATGACGTTAGGCTCAAAGGTTACATTAATTTGCTGTAAAACGGGGTGGGCTTGAAAGCTTTTATTTATATCACGACATTCCAATGTGGGTGTCAAATTCATTCACCTCTCTATACATAGTGACAAGCTCTTGTTAAAAATTAAACAGGTAACCTTCTTAAAAATAGATAAACAATCCATCCATATACAAAAGAGAGCAGGAGGCTCCAGTTAAATAGCGCGGCAGGGGGGAGCTCCCATAATGTTTTAATGAAAGCAACAGCCATATCCTGAAGCGGCTCTAAATTAGCGAAGCCTAACACCAGTAATCCTAGCACCCAAATTAAATGCTTACCAAATACTCTAGTTAGGCAATTAATTAGCATGCCTAGCAAAAACATATGCAGAAATACACAAAAGTTAAAATAAAACCTTTCCCAAATTGGATAATTATTCAAGTCAGAATACTCATTAATCATTACACCTAAGTTAAAGGAAAAGTAATTTTCTAATAAAGATATGAATGAAAAAAACAATGACAAAATAGCACTGATTCCGATTACTGTTATCATGGTTGCGATCATATAATCACGTCTACGCGTGCTTAGACCTACAGCAAAATAGAAGGTTCGACCTATGATTAAAATCCCCATCACAAACATAAAAACATAAATCGTAACGATACTATTTTTCATGGTGGGCTGGTCTCGAAAAATGTTAAGAATGGAACCGATAAGTAAGTTTCCTAAAAAAATAATGATAGGGAGATAAAGCAATGTGGGTTTATCCTTTAAATGAATACGAAGCACAGCACTGATTTTATTATTCATACAGTTTCACTCCTTTTTTGCCCTGCACAGCCCTTGTTGTATATACAATTAGCTTTTGCAATGGCACAGGTGCAAAGGTGAGCGCATTAAGGTTACCACTTGTAGACATTTCCTTTGTTAATACACCAGTTATGATCACACTCATGGTATCTCCTAGCGTTTCAGAATGTAAGGTTTGGCAGTTGTATTGCTGAATAAATTGATTCACTTGATTGACTGCACCAGAGACATAAAAGCTGGATTGCTGTAGCTTTTCCACTTCTTCTTGTAATATAAGCTTACCGCTATCAATAACTAAAATATATTCTAGTAGGTCGCTCACCTCATCAATTAAGTGAGTTGATAAAATAAAGGTACGTGGAACATTAGCATAATCCTCAATAAGCTGACTATAAAAGTAGCTCCGATTTGCAACGTCTAAACCTACGTAGGGCTCATCTAAAATCGTAATGGGTGCGCGACTAGCAAGGCCGATAATAATGCCTACCGCGGATAGCTGTCCACGAGATAATTTCCCCATTTTATTTTTTAAGGGGAGCTTAAACCCAGTCACAAGTTCACTTGCATATTGTGCATCCCAATTCACATATAAGTGAGCGCATATATCAAGTACATCTGAAATTAAGAAATGCTCGGGGTATTTTTGACTTTCTTTTATGAAGCAAATCCCATTTTGTACCTGTAGGTTTTCGTAAGGGGACTCGCCAAAAATAGAAATCGTCCCAGATGTAGGGAATAGCTGTGAAGTTAACATCGATAATAACGTTGTTTTCCCCGCGCCATTTTTGCCGATTAACCCATAAATCACATCTGGTTTGAGCTGGAAGCTAAGATTATCTACGGCTGTCATCTTTTTATATTTTTTTGTTAGTCCCTTGACCTCAATCACGTTGGTAGTCATGATTGCTCTTCTCCCCTTTGGATCATTTCTGTCAGTTGATTGGCTGTAATCCCAAGCTTGGCTGCTTCCCGCACCATAGTGACAATGTATTGCTCATAAAACTGTTCTTTTCGTTTTTCAATCAACGTATTTTTGGCTCCTTCAGCAACAAACATGCCAATCCCTCTCTTCTTGTATAAAATATTTTGATCTACAAGTAAGTTGACGCCTTTTGCAGCGGTTGCTGGATTAATCTGATAAAACGCTGCAAATTGGTTGGTAGAAGGAACCTGTGCTTCTTCTTGTAGACGTCCTTCAACAATATCGTTTTCAATTTTTTCTGCGATCTGTATAAAGATTGGACGACCATCGTCTGTCAAAAAACTCATCACCACACCACCTAACTGGTTAGTTACTCATGTAACTAACTATATAAGCAGAGGGGGAGATTGTCAATAGTTGTTTTAGTTTTAGCTAAAGAAAAACCCGAACTACTACGGAAATAAATTTCCGTAGTAGTTCGGGTTAAATAAATACTAATTTTTAAATAGAGTGATAATTATGACTCAATCTTAAAATCGGTACTTGACAATAAGCTAACGTAGCGAAGGAGCAGGGAGATGGTGGAGAAGCGAGAGCGTGACAATCTTTCTGCAAGAAAGATACTTCGAGAGCATAAACACTTTATGGACACAATTTCATCCATTCAATATATGTTATAAAGAAATTGGGGCCTTAACAGCGGTTGAAGCCACTCCCTGCTACGTAGCCTCTTACTTCATAGATTGTGAAGAACCGATTTCCGTGTTAAGCCGTAATTATTCTACAAATTTAATTCCACGCAGTAACAGATGAAGTGAACCTGCTGCGGTTTCACGAGTGGCTGGCTTTTGTGGATCAAACTTGGCTTTGTTATTAGTATTCCCATCAATAACTCCGTATTGAGATAACAGGTCAATGCTTTCCTTCGCATAGCCTTGAATGTCTGCGGCATCGGAATAGGTGTGAAGAATAGGATTACTTTGTTGTAGCTTGACACCTGTTAATTCCAATGCTCTAGCTAGTAAGACAGCTAAATCTTGTCTTGATACAACCGTATCAGGTGCAAACTTTGTTGCACTAATACCTTGAATTAGCCCTGCTTCATAAGCAGTCGCCACATCCTGTGCATACCAAGCTGTTGATGGAACATCACTAAAGTTCACTTGTTTGGCAGGTGTTGTAGTGGTAGTCGTAGTTGGGTTTGAAGCAGTTAAGCCTAATGAACGCACAAGTAATGCTGTAAACTGAGCCCGAGTTAACGGTGCAGTTGGTGAGAATTTATCTTGACTTGTTCCTTCAATAATAAACTTGTGTGCCAATGCTTTAATATGTGACTCCGCCCAAGAGGTAGAAATGTCGGTGAAGCTTATTTTTTGTCGTGCTAATACATACGTAGACCAGCTTGGGTGATTGACACTAACGATCGTTGTATGATCCTTCTGTGCTTCGACAAATGAAGGGATAGCGCTAATTTGTTCTCCTGCTTGAACTAATACCCCTGCTTGATTTGCTTTGATTTCCTCCGCTACAAGCCATGCGCGTTTAATAAATAAGTTAGTTGGAAGCTGAATAGGTTGGTTGCTATTCGTTGTTGACCATTCTGCTTTGAACGAGACAGGATCTCCAAGAAGTGTACGTTGTTTTGAAATTTTTCCTGTAAAGGTGACATCCTTATTTATGCCAAGTGTAACTTTAAGTCCCGCATTTTTAGGTGCTAAAGTTAGCAAGGTGGATGGGAGAGCTACAGCTTCCTTGCCTGTGCTTATAACAAGAAGTGGTTTTTCTTTTAAAGCTGTAATTAATTTTAATTGCTCTGCTGATAATGAAATCTGTGTTAATTTGGTGAACGGTGAGCGTATGACATAGGCGGTTGTATGCTCTTTGTTCGCTTCTATTGCTTCTTTAAGCTGAGCATCTGTAATTTCAACAACATGACTTTCAACATTTTCCTTAGCTCCAACGAGTACATGCTGCTTAAACCCTTGTGGAATAACAGTTTTTTCAACTGGTGTTACGTTCTGATTAACTTCAGACTTAGGTGGGGAACTTTGATTATTCCCGCTCCCACTACCTCCGTTACCATTTGATCCTGTGTTGCCCCCTTGATTTGGTTCTCCGCCTGGATTCCCTCCAGAATCAGGGGTAGGAGATGGATCAATCCGAAATGCAATAAAACCTTTATACAAGATGGCTTTGGTTCCTTCGTACACGAGCTGCCCATCCTCATCCAATTGTGCTGCAACCACGTTAATTCTGTATTGACCTTCCTGTAAGTGAGCAGTTTTGGGATTGCCATTATCATCTAATATCGGCTTACCCTCTTCATCATAAGGGTGGTAGACGTCACTTACGCTTTTGTAGGTGTAGGTGTCTGGCTTAAAGAAGCTTGAAGGTGAATCACTGAATTTTTCCTCATAATAACCAATCGTTTCATCATGAAGGTTTAAAATCTCTAAAATATAATAATTTGTATTTTCTGCACTTAATTTAAATGAAAGCTCCGCCTTGTCTTGATTTGTGCGTTTAGGATAAATCAGCTCCTTGGATAGGGCTAAATCTTGAACTCCAAATCCTGTACTTGGTTTTTCTTGCCCAATGTAGATTGAAAACGGAAGATGTAATGTAGGCAGTTGAGGATTTTCTAATTTAATTTGTCCTTGATAAAAGCCATCTGCCGCATCGTTAGGTGTTTTGATATTTAGGGTGAACTCTTTAGTTTGCTGTGCGTTAGCTAAAATCGTTCCGTCTGAGAGGGTAGCTTCAATTCCGCCATTCCCACCAAACCACTGGATAGAGGTAGTGTAGTCTACATTTTGTGCTGACGTATTTTTTAGTTGTAGTTTTTTAGTAAGCTCTTGGTTTACTCCAACCACACCAAAGCTAGTTGAGGAATTGTAGTTGAGTACTTGTTGCCGATTATAATTTTTATCTAAAATTGTGATGGGTTCAACCGCTTGGAGTAGAGCAGGAGTTTCTATTGCTTTTGCAACATTTGCACGTCCTGCCCCTTGCTTAAATACATCATACGGATTCCCGTCTTCATCACTTAAAAGGTCAGAGGTGTTAGCAAGTGCGGCCCGAATGTCAAAAGGAGTCCAATCTGGGTGCTGTTGCTTCAGTAATAACGCTAATCCAGCAACATGAGGAGTTGCCATGCTTGTGCCATTTAAGCGAGCATAAGCTTTGGCGTAGGAGACACCTTCTTTATTTTTCCCGTACGCTGGATAAGTAGAGAGTATATTTACACCTGGGGCAGTGATATCAGGCTTTATACTTAGCTTTGCATCAGCATTAGGTCCCCATGAAGTAAAGTCGGCAATGCGATCCCCTGCAATGACATCCTGCTCATAATGAGAAGGGAACGTAATAGAAAGTGCCTTCTCCGCATTTTCATTTTCGATCAGCTGATTGGCTAACGATCTACCTACTGTCCCTTGGATATCAAATGCAGGAATATAGTCAAAGCTGTCTCCCACATTTAAATTTATAAAACCGTCAAGGTTAGGTAGGGAAGGGGTTAAATCTGCATCAGTTTGGTTTGCGGCGGCTTTACCATTAAAAATAACGATCGCTGTGGCGCCATGCTGCTTGGCATTAATAATTTTATCAACGAAAGCAAGCTTCCCTCTTGAAGCCAACACAACTTTTGCTTGGACATCCTTATTGTTATAATCACTTTTGTCACCAAGTCCAACATAAACAACCTCATGTTTTTCGGTTCCTAAAATAGCTGGGAAATCAGTTTTTGCCGTTTCCCATCCTAGTAGCTTAAAATCAACGGGTTCAGGTGTAGTTTCATTTTCATCTAGATTCTCATTGTTATGACTGAAGCTTGCACTAAGCTGACCAGAGAAACGTTGCTCCTCACTCGTAATCGCCCCAACCGAAATAGCAAGCTGAGAGGAGGCAGGTGAACCCATCGTATAGTGACCTGGTCCTGCATTCCCATTTGCCACTACCGCTGTAACGCCTGCAAGAACTGCATTATTAATTGCAATTGAATCAGGTGAGTTTACATTTTTTTCAGAATCTGAGCCTAGCGATAAATTAATGACATCCATTCCATCTTTAACCGCACGCTCAATGCCATCAATCACTTGAGCGGATGTACCAGAAGAGCGATCTGGTCGTTCTAAGTCTCTGCCAAGTACTTTGTAGGCATACAGGCTTGCGTTGTAGGCAACACCCTTTTGTACGATTTCACTCTCCTGATTTGCAAATTGTCCAATAATTGTACCAGCCACATGCGTACCATGGTAGGTTCCTTTGTAGCCGACATTAAACGGGTCCTCCTCCGCAGTTAATGGGATTTCTTCATAAGGATCATCATCTTGATAAAAGGAGTCGTAACCTCCTTTATAAATCGGGGCGATATCTGGATGTGTATAGTCAATTCCTGTATCAATCACACCCACCTTTAAACCAGCACCAGTCAGGTTTTTAGCCCAAGCTTGGTCTGCGCCAATCTGTTTAAGTGGGTTACTATCATATTGAAACTCATCGTTTTCAGCACCAGTAGGTTCAATCGGAATCGGGAACCAAGTACGGTTGGCATCAATCGCCTTCACACCTGGTAGCTTGGCTAGGTCTGCTAGCTGATCCGCAGGCAATGTAACTTCAAAGCCATTTAATACGGTATCATACTGATAATTGACCTTGAGGGATAAGCCTGAATCGGTGGCTTCTTCTAGAAATTGTGCTTGTTCTGTCTGAACATTTGCTTCGGTGGCTGTTTTAGCTAAGCTTTGAATTCCTTGAGCTGCTGCATACTTCCCTATCGCTGCAGGTTGGGTGCCAAGCTGTACAATGACAGAAATATCTCCACTTGTTTGTGTGATCTGCGATGAAATGATTGGAGAGGGGGTAAGTGATGGACTACTGGCTGCTGCCAGTCCAGTTAAATGGCTGACTAATAGCCCAACAATTGCTGAGGTCGTGCATAACTTAGAGATAAATCCGTTTCTTTTCAATCCAACTCCTCCATCCAGATATTTATTTATTCCCTTGGTCAAATCGCAGTATTTCGCAGTATTGAACTTGGGTTAATAGAATAAATATGCAGGAGGGAAAATTTTCATGAAAAAATTTTTAGTCAAATACTAGTTCAAAGTAGAAATCTGAATTAAAAAAAATATTTTTTTCATTTACTAATTCGCTCTTAAGCGTTTCCTTCATAATGATCATAAATTGTTCCTGTTGAGTGTCATCAGCACAATGGGAAAAAGACTTATATAAGCTAACAAACTTTCTGAAAAAAGTTGAGTCTTTAAATAGCTTTGATGATTCTAAACCCTGGAGTATGTTATTGATTGCACTAGAGTACTTTCGATGCTTTATGTTATACAAGGCGAGTGAGTAAAAAAGTTTCATTACATAAGAGGAGTTTTTATCTTTTAAAAATGAGATTGCAGTGTTAATTTCATTTTCAAATGAAGTCAGAATATCATCTATATTAAAATTATGTGTCAGACTTGCTTCAATAATATTAAGTATTCCTGCTAATTTATCATCTAAATCAGCCTCTTTTAAAAACTGTACGTATGTCTCAATATATTGTTTGTTACCTTCTAAAACATTCACTGCTAATCTATTTAAATTAGCAAATGATCTAAAAAAATCTATCTCTTCTTTTGCCTCAGGGCTACCATCATCTAATAGAGATAAATCACTATATTTTTCAATCAGCATTTTTGACTCTGAATACTGTTTTTTATTTTGTAATGCGACTCCTTTGGCAAGTTGGCTAAAGCCAAAGTAATAAACTAAATGTCTTTTAGGTTGTGGGGAAATGCTACTTTTTTCTTGCTGTAGCTTTACGGCATTTGAGTAGAGTTTGTCAGCGATGATTATCATTTTATCCCAATCTTCCATTCTAAAAGCAGCTTTCAGTAAATCTACAATGGCGTCGATATGTAAATGATCAATAATTAAATCTCTCAACAGATCTCATCTCCTATTTTATGCCTTTAGTTCCTTTATAAATTATAATAAGTAATTGTTTTACATTCAGCAATAGAAATTGCTTTTTTAGTTAAAAATTAATGAAACAAAAACAAAAGACAGAGGATTGAGAAAAATCCCTCTGTCCCTACTCTTCATCCTTTATTGCGTATTCCCTTGTTGTACCGTACCCTCCGCCATCTTTACTAGCTCCTCTGAGCTTAAGTTCCCTGTTAGCTGCAACAAATAGCGATTTGTGGGATCAAGCCATTCTACTCTTCCGCCACCTTCAGCATATTCAACTAAGATACCTTCCCTGTGTTGAATCTGAATCGCAGTTACTTTCCCTGCTTCTTGATCCACACTTGTATTCCAAGGTGTTCCATGTGAATTGAGCTTTCGCTCCGTCAGTGAGATCAAATTGCCATTTGTCTGGATATACTCGATTCTGACCATTTGGTAAATACCTTCTTCATTTGGATAAAGTTCAATTTTTTCTAATTCAACCTGATCCGGAAGTGTTTGAGGCATATAGATAGGTACATCACTTTGCAATAAGGCATCATTTAAACTTACCTCGACAGGGTCCAAAATGAGAGTAGCGTCAGGTTGGATTGGGCTCGATTGAATGTCACCTTGGGCTACGTCTGGAGGTGGTGCTGTTTTTGCATCATCATGGGGATCTGTGACTTCGTCACCTCCATACATAATGTGAATAATTCCCGCCTGAGCATCCTTTACAATCTGTATCATTTGCTGAAAAGCATAAGCAGGGCTGGAGCCAGTGGAGAAAATTCCCACAGTTAAAAATATACAAGCTATCGCAGCTGCAACGGAACTCATTTTAAACCAGTGATATCGTTTCTTTCTTTTCTGTAATTGACCTTGCATTTTTATCCAGGCTGCATTTGGATCAGGAATGTTATTTTCGATCTGTTTATACAAGCGTTGAACGGTTTGTTTTGCCAAGTTATCAAGCTCATTGTGCAGATTCTCATTGTTATCAGGGCTCATTTAATTATCCCCCCAGGTTTGTGTTAATACTTCAGCTAGTGCTGATCTGGCTTTTTTGAGTCGTTTACTCATGACTGGTTCTTTAATTCCTAACATATTGGCGATTTCCTTACTGGATTTATCTTCAATATATTTGAGGTATAGTACAACCCGATATTCCCATTTTAATTGGGCTAAGCAGGTATGAATGGCCTCGGTACGAATTAAATTATCAATCATTTTATCAATATCTTCTGTAATTCCATTGAAACTTTTACTATTCTTAGTATCTATAACGTTTTCTATATCTGAAACTTGCCGATATTTTTTATTTTTTCTTAAAATGTCAAAAGCAGTATTACGAGCAATCTGTTTAAGCCAAGCCTTAATATTAGAATCAGGTTTTGTTTTGGGTCCCGATTTCATCGCTTTTATAAAAACTTCATTAATTGCATCCTCAGCTAGGCCATGATCATTCAATAAAAATAACAATTGCGGATAAATGAGATTATATAATGAAAAATATAAATTTTTTTGAGTAATTTCATCTAAATTTCTAATGTCACTTCGAAAAATAATTAACAATTGATCAGACAAAGCAAGAATCCCCCTCAGCCTATTTTTCTAATGGTAATATATAGGCGACATGGCTCTTATTATAGAACATTTTGTCTAAATGCTAAAGCAGGTAATAAAATCAAATGAAAGAAAGGAATTAAAATAATAAATATGATAAGTACACTAAACTTTATTAGTACACTTTGCCGATAAATAAAGAAGGTTATTCATTAATTTACATAAAATAACATTTACAGCAGATATGAATGAGAATGGGGGGAAATAATGCTACAATTTAACTGGTTCTATTTAAAAATTAGTTTTTGCTAACGACTAGAGGGTGACAGCTACGATCCAGAGAGTTCTTGCGATTGTGTTAAAATCATATTCCTTTTAATGAAATAAAAGAATTGGTGTATTGGTGGAATTTGATTTTAAGAGACAATCTTCAGAATCTCTCTGTCTCTTCGCCAATTTGAGTCGCGGTCAAGTACTAATTTCAAGATGGAGCTATTTAAACAAATGTGTTTTTTAGCTTTAACATCAAGAAAGAATGAATGGGTGAAAGAAAGGAAGTTGTATCAATTGATGAAGGAAATCGATCAATCTTCGTTTGATCAAGTATATGAGTTAATGTCGGAATCATTTCCCAAAAGTGAATACAGAACTTATGATGGACAGCTTGATTTATTAAGCAATCCTTTGTATCAATTATATGGTAGATTTAATGAAAAAAAACAGATAGAAGGCTTTATCGCTAGCTGGGAATTTTCCTGCTTTAGATTTGTAGAGCATCTCGCTGTGAATCCAACACTTCGTGGGGGCGGAATCGGGAGTAAATTAGTCATTGATTATTTACGCAAGGATTTAAATAAAACCGTGGTGTTAGAGGTAGAACATCCTCATGAAGAGATGGCACAGCGACGAATTGGTTTATATAAAAAGTTAGGATTTCAAGTTAATAACAACTACAGCTATGCACAACCTGCTTTACGCGAAGACGAAGCAGAGCTTCCATTACTTATTATGAGTTATCCTGCTTTGCTGTCTCCAGTGGAGTTCGATCATGTCAAGCATGTGCTGTACAGTAAAGTGTATGGCGTTTATTAAGTTGTTAATAAGCATATTGTGAAAAAATAAATACGAAAAAAATATTAAAAAACGGACCTGAGTAAGTGCTCTAGGTTCGTTTTTTTTTGTATTGAAAGTAAAAAATAGGGCATTTTATATGTGCTGAATAATTTTTCATTATTAAATGAAATTGGGAAGTGATCATAGATGTGGAAAACGATAATTTCATATATACCAAGCTGGCAAGTATGGGCACAGGCTGCAGTAACCTTTCTTCTTCCAACCTTGTTTTATTATTGTTATCGTCGTGTTCGTGCCTTTGTAGTAAATAAAAAGGATTATGGATATCATCAAGCTCACCCAACTTCCCCTAAACCGCTTGCTGGTGATTATAATACAGATCTTCAAGCTGTAAGAGAAGCGATAGGAAGCAATGGCGATGTAAATATTCGAGATTTCATAATTAAGGGAACGAATATAAAGGCTACACTCATTTATATTGATGGAATGTTAGATCCACAAAGCATAAGTATGCAGGTTATGCGAATGCTAATGTACCAGGATCAAAGTGAACTGGACTATTGTACCTCAGAAGAACTACATAAATACGTTCTGGAGAAGGTTCTGCCGATTGCAGATGTAGATGTGATCACAATGCAAGACGATCTCAATGAATATGTATTAAAGGGATATACTGCCCTAATGATCGAAGGAATGCATGAAGCATTATTAGTAGGGGTTCCTAGTGGCAAGATGAGATCGATTACTGAACCTGTATCGGAGTCGTTATTGAGAGGACCAAGACTTGGTTTTACTGAGGAATTAAGTGAAAATACTTCAATGTTACGTAGGCAAGGATATACAGAAGATTTAGAAATGAAAAAGTATAAAGTTGGCTCGCGAATTCGAAAAACATTAGTTATCGCATATATGAAAGGAATTGTAAATCAGGATTTATTGGCTGAGGTTGAAAAACGAATTAAAAATATTGATATGGATTTTTTCTTGGATGCTGGTTACGTTGAGCAATTAACGGAAGATGATGTGCTTAGTCCGTTTCAGCAAGCTCAAAATACAGAAAGACCAGATCGAGTGATTAGCGCCCTTTTAGAAGGAAGAATTGCGATTTTACTCGATGGCACCCCATTCGCATTAATTGTCCCTGTGACCTTTAGTATGCTTCTGCAATCACCAGAGGATTACTATGAGCGTTGGTTGCCCGCAAGTTTTTTACGGATGTTGCGATTCCTATGTGCATTTATATCTTTAATGGCACCTTCGTTATATATTTCCTTTATTTCGTTTCACCCAGGTCTTCTTCCAACTGAATTGGCAATTACAATTATTGAAACAAGACAAGGGGTTCCATTCCCTTCTATAGTTGAGGTTCTAATTTTAGAAATAGCAATTGAAATTTTACGGGAAGCTGGCATTCGATTACCTAAACCAATTGGGCCTGCGATGGGGATCGTTGGAGGTTTGATTATTGGCGAAGCCGCGGTTCAGGCGGGAATTGTGAGTCCGTTTTTAGTTATTGTCGTTGCGGTTACTGCGATCTCCTCATTTGCAATTCCCATGTATAGTGCAGGGATTACACTACGATTGCTTCGGTTTGCAGGGATGATGTTTGCTGCGCCACTTGGAATGTTTGGCACGATTATATTTTTCTTATTTCTATGCAGCCACTTAACGAAGCTGGAAAGCTTTGGGGTCCCTTATGTCACTCCGTTTTCTCCGTTCCGTATTAGTGACTGGAAAGATCTATATCTCCGTGCTCCGCTTTCATTAATGAATTTAAGACCAGACCTTATGAAGACGAAAAACAATAAACGAAGATAAGTGAGTGTTAATACTTGGGGGGATAACATGTTCACACGCTCTGATGACAAAATTACAACAACGCAAGCATCTATATTTCTAACAAACTCTGTCCTTGGAGCAGGTATTCTCACGTTACCAAGAGGTGTAGTGGAAATTGTAAAAACACCAGATGTTTGGTTGTCGGTATTACTTGGTGGTTTAGTCGTGTTAGGCGTAATATTTGTCATGGTGAAATTAAGCCAACAATTCCCTGGCCTTACCATTTACCAATACGCAAGATTAATTGTGGGTAAGATTCCAGGCGGCGCCTTGTGTAGTCTGTTAATCCTTTATTATTTAGTTATTGCCGGCTTTGAAGCAAGAGTATTAGTAGAGATTATGGTTTTTTTCTTACTTGAGGGCACACCGTCATGGGCGATCGTCATTCCTTTTATTTGGGTCTCAACATATTTAGTTTTTGGAGGAATCAATGCGATTGCGCGTGTATTTCAAATTATTATCCCCATCAGCGTAATTGTACTCGTGATTGCATATGGGTTTAGCTTTCATTTGTTTGAAATTAATAACCTACGTCCGCTTTTAAGTGAAGGCTTAGTTCCTGTAGTTAAAGGCTTGAAATCAACAATTTTAATTTATAGTGGCTGTGAAGTAATAATGACGCTTGTGGGGCATATGGAGTATCCAAAAGAAGCTATGAAAGCAATGACAGTCGGAATTGGAATTCCCCTGCTCATTTATTTGTCTACTGTAATTGTGGTTGTTGGTGGAATGTCTGTAGATGCTGTGATGCGTAGTACATGGCCAACCATCGATTTAATGCGAACGTTTGAAATTACAGGTCTATTTTTTGAACGTTTCGAGTTTCCATTTTTAGTAATTTGGATTATGCAAATGTTTTGTAACTTTAGTAGCTTTTATTTCAATGCATCATTAGGGATTTCCCAAATTTTCAAGGTTAGTCGAACATGGGCGATTCTAGGACTCATTCCGGTGATCTTTATTTTTACGATGATTCCTAAACGAATTAATGATGTGTTTAATCTAGGCAACGATATTGGGTATGCAGGTATAATCCTCTTTTTCTTAGTTCCATGCTTGCTATCTTTAATCTATATTATTCGTAAGAAAGGATTGAAGCAGGATGTGTAAGTATACATGTAGACTACTTGTCCTTCTGACTACGATTATATTTTTGCTCACAGGATGCTGGAGTAGTAAAGAAATTGAAGATTTAAGTATATACGCAGGAGTCGCAATTGATGTAGGAATACCAACGGAACAAGAACAAAAAATAGTCGAAAAAGGCTCTAAGGAATACCAGAAGAAAGATGAAGTCACACTTACAGTACAAGTTGTCCCTGTAAAAGCATTTGGCAGTAAAACAAAAACGGATAGTGGAAACGAGAGACAGTTTAATAATGTAAGTTTAACAGGTAATTCAATTCTTGAAATTATGAGACAATATTCTGTTTGGCGAGACCGTCCTGTAATTGGGCATCATTTAAAGGTCATTGTAATTTCGAATGAGGCTTTAAAAAAATACCAAATAGGTCAGCTTACGGATTTTATATTGAGAGACAATGATATTCGTCCTAGTGCACTACTTTTTTTAAGTGAGGGAGATGCAAAGGAGACTCTAATAACAAATAACCCAGGGGAAGTACCTGCGTTTAAAATTCAGGATATGACACGAAATACATTTCGGACCAATAAAATTTTGGAAGGTGTTAATTTAACTCAATTAGATGCACATGCTAACTCTAAACAAAGCTTTATGCTGCAAAATATTATTTCAGCAAACGGGCATATTGAATTTTCGGGTGCGGGTATTATTAAAGGAGATACTGGTCATTGGATAGGAAACTTAACTCAAGATGAGGTAGCCACCATTAACTTTATAAATGGAAACACAAATGGAGGGTTAATTAAGGCTTATAACGAGAATGGAAAGCAAATTGTTTACGAAATAAAAAATTTTAAAAGTAAAATGAAATGTACAATAAAAGGAGATGACATCTCTTATCATGTGGATATTAAATCTGATGGTCGATTAATTGAAAACTGGGATGATAAAGAAAACTTCTCGGAAATTAAAGATCAGGAGAAAGCAGAAAAGATTTTTGAGGAACACCTCCTAAAAATGATCTATTCCGTAATGAAAAAAACACAAAAGGTATACAAAACCGATGTCATTGGTTTTCAACAATGTTTAAGTATCCGAAATCCTAAAATGTGGAAAAAAGTGAAAGAGCGCTGGGATGAGGTTTATGAAAATATTCCAGTTAATTTTGATGTGAAATTAACAATAACTGATTTTGGTGCCTCTACAGAGTAACATAGATTGATTGACATTGTTTTAATAGTTCCTTAAGATTTTTGATATGAGGAAGAATAATGAAACTTCCTAAATTCATATATAATGAGGGACTTGGGATGCAAGAGGAACAACGTATTTCATTTATTAAGGAAATTAATCATTTAAATATGGAATGTCACACGAGTATGATGAAGGCTTTTCATCGTTTATTTGATGAAAATATAGTTGGACAGCAGGCAGTTTTATTACGTCTTCTACATCTACATCGTTGTTTAAATACAGGAGAGATATCTAAATTAATGGATGTCTCTCCTAGTGCTGTAAGTCAGATTTTGTCTAAATTAGAGAAGGGACAATATATTAAACGAACTATTAATCCTGACAATAGAAGAGAGACCATAATCGAGTTAGACTTTAATGGAAATAAATTTATAGAAAAATCCGAAAAAATAGAAAAACTTATGATTGAGCGTGTTTATTATAAGTTGGACGAAGCAGATCTTGTAGATATGCACCGCATTCTTAACAAGCTAAAACAGATCATTGTTTCTGAGTTCTTCACTGACGAATAATACATTATATAGTATACTAAGCTAGACATGTTATGGGAAAATTTACTTAGGAGGTCGAAGAAAAATTGAGTTCAAAAGATGGAAACTCAGGAGCGAAAAGGCTGGTTCCAGCTTTAGCAATTACCCTCTCTCTTATATTGCCGCAAGGCTTAGTTTTAGCAGATTCCACGTCTAATACTAATATAGATACTACGAAACAATTATTAAAACAGGTGTCAGGGGATACTACGCCACTTGATAGCAAATTAATAAATACCTCTGATCCTTCATTAGTAAAAATAACGCAGGAAGAAGCGATTGAAAAAGTTAAATCGTTATTTCCAGTCCTTAAAAATACCAAATCACAGCTAAGCTCTATAGAATTAGGTGTAAACAATTCATATCCTGCACCTAGAAATCAAATGGTATGGACGATGAATTGGAGCTATAGTGAAAAAAATGTGACCTATGGATTTAGTAGCTCTGTGGATGCAATTACAGGGGATTTGATTCAAGGGTATATCCACAATATTTATCAAAATGATGAATTTTACCCGCCTAAGCTGAATAGAGAAGAGGCGCTAAATAAAGCGAAGCAATTAATTGTAAAGGCAGTTTCCTCAATTGAACTAGATGATCTTCATCTTAATCATACTGGCAGTAACTTTGATGATTCATTGTTTGGACCTATGAAATATGGCTTTACATTTGATGTATATAAAAATGGGGTTCCATCAGATGTACAATATATCCGACTTAGTATAAGCTCAAATGGTGATTTACTAGACTTTTCTAGACCATCAGATCATTTTTATTATCCTTCTGCGACACCTAAAATCACCCTGGAAGAAGCCAAAAAGAAGCAGAATGGGAAGTTAAATGTCCAATTAAAATATGTTCCTGTGTTTGGCAGTAATAAAGTTAATAATTGGGTTTTGGCATGGGGCTTAGACCGGAATACGGCATTAAATTCAATCGATGCGAATAGTGGCCGAAGTTTAGATAATGAAGGGAATGTCGTTTCTGATCAAGGTATTACCTATGCTTCGATAGATAAAGGGAAAACTATTTTTCAACCACGAAAATCTTCAGTAGAGCTAACTGGAGAAGAAGCAGCCAATATTGTGAAAAAAATACTCAAAGTACCCGATGATCGCACCTTAATGACGCAATCAGTTAGAAACGATTATTGGAATAAGGATCGTAAAGTATGGAGCTTAACGTGGCAAAGTCCTGATCAAACTTCTTTAGGTGCATTGCCAGATCGAACGACAGCAGAAGTAGACGTTTTAACGGGTGAAATTATTAATTATTATTATCAGGAGTTTCCTACAATCGGTTTGGGAGTAGCAGCCCCGGATATGAATAAAAAAGATGTGACAGTCCAACTTTCAGAGGAAGCATTAAAAAATAAGGCAATCGAATGGATTCAGTTGCTATATAATGATGCAAGCACAAATTTAAAGCTTGTTAATCGCAATAGTATTCATTCAACTAAAAATGAAAAGGAATTTACATATTCCTTTGAACGTTTTTATAATGATATCGTTGTTGAAGGAAATGCGGCATCGTTGGTTTTGGATGATCAGGGGAATGTGGTCTCCTATAATTCTAATCATTATAATCTTTCTAAAATGCCAAAGAATCCACAAATTAAAATATCTAAGGAGAAAGCCCAAGAGATATACTCTTCACTTGTGCAGCAACAGCTCCAATATAAAAATTTTGGGAGTCAGATTGTAAATGGAACTTATTCGGAGCCAGATATTCGATTAGTATATACGACAGAATTTAAAGATAAGCAAAAAAATAATACGGTTTTAGATGCAATAACAGGACAATGGACAAAGGTTTATGAAGAGTTGTCGGTAAATCATGAAGATCTGACACAAGTTGATGATATTAAAGGCCATTGGGCTGAAAAACAGCTTAAGATACTGTTAGCGTATAATCTGTTAGATATTAAGGATGGTAAGGTGAAACCAAACGAGGTTTTGACTCAAGGTCAATGGTTGTCAATCATTGCAAAAGCAGTTAATCCTTATTATCAAAGCTATGGTAGTATTATAAATAATCAAAGCCAAGAGATAGCAGGCATCTCACCAGAGCATGAATATTATGCTCTAGCAAGCTTTGCATTGGAACGTCAGTGGATTTCTGATAAAGAGGTTCTTCATTTAAACGAAGCTCTTACAAGAGAAAAGCTAGCTGTACAGTTATCTTCCATTTTGAAATATAATAAAATCGCTAAATTTATGGAGAAGGATGCTGCTATAGCTAAACTGCGAGACGTGTCACAGATTAATCATCGTGGTGAAGTTGCATTGGTGATGAAATTAGGACTTTTAAAGCCAACCAATGGAAGGTTTAATGGCAAGGACAAGGTGACTAGAGCGGAAGCTGCTGCAGTTATTATGAGAATGGTAGAATTACAAGGGAAAATTGATAGTAAGCTTACAGATCGATAGTGTGCACAGTTTATACAACAAATGCTTGGTATTGAGTATCCGAAAGGGATACTCTTTTTTTTATAAATTGTACGATTATGAAAGAGCATTATGCGTTATACTTGTAAAGACATCAACTGAGAAGGAAGGCTACCAAATATGAATCTAGGTAAAAAAAACCGTCTCGCTATTATTTTAGCGTTACTATTTCTTGTGTATGCAATTGGTTTTGCACTGTATTTTAAAGGGCGTGGCGGTACAATTCCGATGTGGTTTATTGGAACGTTACTGCTGGGACCTATTATTATTTTTGTAAGAGGCTTAATTAGCTTCCTGACTCAAATGAAGATACGCAACAAGGTTGTTTGTGCAAATTGTGGTGAAACGATTCACAAAAAATCACCGTATTTGATTCAATGTCCAAGCTGTCATCAGAATCTATATGTTAAAAATGAGAAAACCGAAGAGAATGAAGTAAATGAACAAAATAAATCTTTAGGAAGCTGATTATGAGATGAGATTACGATTACTGACTTTTCTAATGGTATTGTTCCTCACGGGGTGTGTTTTTACAGAACAAGATACAACTAGAAATACAGTAAAGGATCATAATATGAATCATAATAAACCCACGCCTTCTTCACCTGCTGAGTCTACCCAACCACAAAAAGACCCCATCCAGGACAAGCTAAAGGAGCTTTCTATTTCTGAAAAGGTTGGTCAGCTTATTATAGCTGGAATGGATGGGACAGAGGTTGATGAAGCTGCGAAGGAGCTAATACGTACTTATAACGTGGGTGGTTTTATTTTCTATAGTGCTAATATTAAAAAAGAGAACGAAGCTGTTCAGCTATTTAATGATCTAAGGCAACTCAACACACAACAGAAATCAGGTGTTCCTCTCTTTATGAGTGTGGATGAAGAGGGAGGTAAAGTATCGCGGATGCCCCCAACGTTTAAAAAAATCCCTTCTGCTAAAAAAGTAGGGGATACTAAAAACGAACAGCTTGCTACCCAGATTGGTAAAGTGATTGGTGATCAACTACAGTCGTTTGGACTTAATATGGACTATGCACCTGTCCTTGATGTAAATAGTAACCCAAAAAATCCCGTCATTGGTGATCGGGCTTATGGAAATGAGATCAATATTGTTAGTCAGATGGGGATTGCAGTGATGAAAGGGTTGCAGGAAAGAAATATTATTCCTGTCGTGAAGCATTTTCCAGGGCATGGAGATACTTCAGTGGATTCTCATATTGGGTTACCGATTGTGAATCATAATTTAAAGCGATTAAGAGAGCTTGAGTTGGTGCCTTTTAAGCAAGCCATTGCTAAGGGGGCAGATGCCGTGATGATTGCTCATATTCTAATGCCTGAAATAGACAAAAGTGCCCCTGCTTCATTTTCATCCATCATAATTCATGATCTGCTTCGTGAAGAGCTAGGATTTACAGGTGTCGTTATTTCTGACGATATGACGATGGGAGCGATTACGAAGCATTACGATATGGGCGAGGCTGCCGTTAAATTTATCCAAGCTGGTGGTAACGTAGTGTTAGTCGGACATGGAATGGAAAATATCCAAAGTGTTGCAAAAGCACTTACAGAAGCAGTCCAGCAAGGTGAGATTACACCCCAAATGCTTGATGAACGGGTAACTCAGGTTTTACAGCTTAAACAAAAATATCAGCTTACTGATCATCAGCAGGTATCAGGACCAGATGTTAAGCAGATTAATGAGCGAATTGCTGAGCTATTAAAGCAGTTTTAGCATTGTTCATTATTCATTGCTGATGGGATGTATAAGAAGGTGTCAAGTGGAATTCGCTTACCAGCGATCACAGTGACACCTTCTTCTTCTAATAGTTTGCCCTGCATAAAGGTATACTCATCATTTTTAATAGCTATTTCCCCTTGCTTATTAACAACGCGGTGCCAAGGTAATTTATATTTTTGACTCATACTATGTAAAATTCGTACAACTTGTCTAGCGGCTCTCGGACTTCCCGCCGCCTTAGCAATTTCCCCATAGGTCGTAACCTTACCCGCAGGAATACCTTGGATTACTGTAATTACTCTACTTGTAAATGGTGTCATATCTATTCACTCTCCGTTTAATAAAGCTTATATTAGAAATCTAGTACTTAACCGCGAGAAGAAGCTGGAGGCTACGATACAGAGAGTTCTTCTGATCGTTATTAAAACCAGATTCTTTTACATGAAAGTTATGGCTCTATTAAGAATTAGTACTTGACAACAATTTTGGGCTGGTAGCTACGCTCCAGAGAGTTCTTGCGTTTGTTGTTAAAATCATATTCCTCTATTGAAGTATATTTATGTTTTTCTATCGGTCAAGCACTAATTTCAAAGATTGAGCCAAACTTAGAGTTAGAATCCGGGTTTAAATACGAACGTTACGCTTCTCCACAATCTCTCTGTCTCTTCGCTACTGTGAGCTTGCGGTTAAAGTAATGATTTCAAGATTCAACCTTAATGATACGATCGCTCATTAGAATATTATAGATAAAAGATAAGTTAATTGTAAAACAGCATTACGAATGTTCATATACAGCTATAAATACAAATAACTAAATTATGAATTACAGAAATATAGTAACTATATGTACAGCAATACGTTGTATACTATAACGAATTTATTTCTTGGAGGACAACCACAACATGAAAAAATGGAGGGAACTTGGCTATCCTGCTAAATTGTATTTATATCTCTTTTTATTTATCGCGACGGTGATTGGACTAAAGATCGTAAGTGAGACAAGATTACCTGGTGTAAGTAAACCACCTTATTTATTTTTAATATGGAACACGTTTTTAGCATGGATTCCTGCTATTTTGAGTATTGTTCTTGATGCATTAAGCTTGATTAAATTAAAAGCAACACGTATGATAAGTATGATCTCTTTTGGAATAATTTGGTTGTTGTTTTATCCTAATGCTGCCTATTTAATTACGGATATGTTGCACCCTTTTGTAAGGTATCCTACTGACACAAGTCGTTTTTGGATGGAGATTCCTTTTTGGAATCATTTATTTATTTTGTTTTATGTAGCTCTGCTAGGATTAATATTAGGAATCATTTCTTTAGTGTCGGTACACCTTATCGTAGAACGTTTATATGGTAAAGTAGTGGGCTGGTGTTTTGCAGTTATTGTGCTAGGCTTAAGTAGCTTCGGAGTATACTTGGGAAGATTCCTAAGATGGAATAGCTGGGATGTATTTCATCGTCCTCTATATGTATTAGAGGAAACATTAACCTATTTTTTAAACAAACCTAATTTATTACACACGCTTGCTTTTTGTAAATGGATGTTCCTGATCACCTTTGTATCTTATGCGTTTTGCTGGTTATTTGGTAAATGGACAGGGGGAGTAGCCATTGGAAAAGGTTCTAAAGCAACTTAGATCCGAATTTCCGCACATTATTGGTGAGCAAGTCATATTACGCAAATTAGAAGAGGATGACACCTCATTATTATCTCATTATATGTTAGATGATAGAGTTCGAAAATTTATTAATTTTAGAGAAGGTGTGTTGCGTACACCGTCAAAGCTATTTCACTATTTCGAAGAAAGCTATGAACGACTTAGAGATGTTCATTTTGCCGTTACTCTTCCATTATCTTCAAAGCAATTTAATGTGGATCACAGTGTGCAGGTGGTAGGGGATGCTGTCATTGGACTTTGTTCATTACAGTTTTTGGACAAGATGACGAAGCAAGCCAAGTTGGGCTATTTTATCGCGCCACAATTTTGGAATAAAGGTTATGCAACAGAAGCTGCAAGGCTAGTGTTGTCCTTCGGCTTTTCCACACTAAACTTAAGTATGATTGAAGCAAGGTGTCAGGTTGGGAATGTTGCCTCAGAAAGTGTATTAAAGAAGTGTGGTATGGTTAAGACGATGGAAGGTAAAACGGAGTTAAATATTAAATACCATCTATGGAGAACCCATGCGATAAGCTTATAACCGCAACGTTAACATTTGTTACACAAATGAAATATTGCTGTGATCTGTCTCTAACAGTGACAGGGTAAACTTATCACATGACCCCCTTTTGAATAGATTATTTTTTAGAACCCTACGGAACGGACGTGAAAGGGTTCTCTTTTTTTGCCCTATAACTTAAAAATGGATTAGAGTGGAACCTCAATTTTTTGCTTTTGTTTATAATATACAAAATGGCTAAAGCCGATTTCCTTCAGGCGATCCGCCACCTGCTGCCATTCATCGCCTACACGGCTAGGTTTATGTGCGTCTGATCCAAATGTAACATTTACTCCGAAATGCAACGCGCGTTCTAATATTGCATCGGAAGGATACCAGCCACCACTCAGCTTTGTTTTGCCTGACGTATTGATTTCAATTGCGACATCATGCTTAGCAATACTCTTAAGCGCATCATCGATGGCTTCGTTGGCAGGTATTTCAGAGAAAGCAGGATAGTTACCCTTCATCGCATCAATATGGCCTAATATTTGAAACATGCCACTCTCCGCAGATTGCTTAATCAAGGCGTAATAATCCTTTTTATGATCAATCTTTTGCTGGGTAGAGAGGTTATTCCATCTTGTTTTGTTAAAGATACTCACGTCCCTGACAAAATGTACAGAACCAATGACATAATCAAAAGGGTACTGGCTTAGTGTATTGTGATATATTTGAGCATGTTTTGGAAAAAAGTCGCTTTCGATACCAAGTAAAACCTCGATTTTTCCAGCATACTCTTCCTTAAGTGCAAGCACCTCCTGCACATAATGTGTAAACTCGCTTTTCGCCATCGTAATATGTGGAAAAGGTTGTTCTTCTTGACTTCCAAAGTAAGGGGTATGGTCACTAATGCCAATGACCGATAATCCTGTCGCAATTCCAGCCTCAATATAATCACGAATGTTCCCGTCTGCATGACCACAGCGGAAGTGGTGTGTATGAAGATCAAATTTCAAGGTGATGTCTCCCTTCTAACATTTTATTCTCGTGTAAAGTGATCCTCTGGCATGCCCTTTAAATCTGCAAGAAATTGCTGCATCGCTGAATTAACATAACGACTAGCCTTATAGATCACACCAACAGGATGAGTAACAGCAAGCTCAGGAATAGGTACAATCTTCAAAGTATTTTGCCGTAGCTCACGTAGAATGGATTGCCTTGAAATGATAGCCACCCCAAGGTTGATCTCAACCATTCTTTTTACCTCTTCGCTACTGGACAATTCCATGACGATATGAGGTTCGATGTTGTGGCGTACAAACAATTCATCCGCGAAACGTCTGCCTACAGTATCAGGAGATAACATAATCATCGGAACATCTCTAAGACTGTCTAACGTTGGCTCTGTTTCTTTAGCTAAAGGGTGTAGCGGAGATACTGCTAGATCAAACGTATCGTAATATAAAACAGAGGAGAGTACCTGCGGATTGTTTTCAATTAAATACCCAATTCCGATATCGACAAGTCCTTGCTCTACATTTTGATAAATTAATGATGAAGGCATCGATTGAATCGTAGTTTTAATTAATGGAAACTGATCCTGAAAATAAGATAAGATGCGGGGCAAAATTTGGATGGCAATCGATGTCGTTGTGCCTAATACAATGTGGCCTTGTGGTGTCTGCTCCATATCAGACAATTTCAGTCGTAATTGATCAATAATATCAAGCATACGTTCTGCATGTTCGAGAAAAACTTGACCACGATCTGTAAGTGTGACGGGTTGGTTACGATCCACAAGTACAGTCTTGAACTCATCCTCTAGACTTTTTATTTGCGCTGACACAGCAGGTTGCGTTAAGTTTAGCAGTTCGCCAGCCTTCCGAAAACTCTTCGTTTTTGAAATGGTAATTAGCGTTTCTAATTGACTCATATTCATCTAAACCCCTCCTTTCTTCTCCTATATATAAATTTGCCCGAGCAAGCTGTGATTTCATTCATTATAGGTGATTCCACCTTAAAAACGCAATGATTCGCCCTCATACAAATTTGTAATCTTACATTTTTAATGACTTGTGTATAGGAATAAAGTATAATAATGGTTAGCCAAAACATGGGACTTTTGTAATGAATAAGTTACTTCCTAGTGCGAAGGGGGCAAGATAATGAAAGTAGAAGTTATTAATCCATTTCTCCAGTCAGCATGCTCTGTAATTGAACAAGTTGTTCAGGTTTCTCCCTCAACCGGAAGTCCTGGCTTGAAGGAGATCGTTCCGATACAAGATCACATCTGGATACAGATTGGCATGACAGGTCATTTTAGCGGTATGGTTACATTTGGTCTAGAGGAGGCTGTTGCCTTACGTATCGTGTCTGCCATGATGGGGGGCTTTGTGTTAACCGAAATGGACGAGATGGGGCAAAGTGCAATTTCAGAGTTAGGAAATATGATTAGTGGTAATGCAAGTACGTTATTATCTAACCAAGGGATCGTTGTAGATATTACACCTCCACAAGTCATTAAGAGCTCTTCTGCGGAAGGCCTTAGTCCACGTAAAGCTTTGTGTGTGCCACTTTTAATGGATGGTATCGGGGAATTAGATATTCAAGTCATGGTCTCCTAATAAGCTATATGGTAAAATTAATCTTACGAGTTTGCCAAGGAGCGCAACTAGGAGGTTGATTTATACATGTCACTACAATCTAAAGTGGTTGTAATTACAGGGGCATCGAGTGGGATTGGGGCCGATACTGCTAAATTGCTGTCAGAAGAAGGCGCGACTGTCATCTTAACAGCCCGATCTTTAAACAAGCTTGAGGCGGTTGGGTCTCAATTACAAGGTCTACATAAAATTTTTCAACTAGATGTAACAAACGATGAACAGGTAGCTTCTGTTTTTTCTCAAATATACGAACAATTTGGACGAGTTGATGTTTTAATAAATAATGCAGGTTATGGTGTGTTTGAGTATTGCGAGCAGACTTCCATGGATGAATATGAAGACATGATGGACGTCAATTATTTAGGTCTTGTTCGTTGCACTAAGGCTGTTTTGCCACATATGAAAGCATCACGCAGTGGTCGAATTGTAAATGTAGCCTCCATTGCTGGTAAAATTGCGACTGCAAAGTCAACCTCCTACACTGCAACAAAACATGCGGTTTTAGGGTTTACCAATGCACTTAGACAAGAGGTACGATCTTATGGAATTAGTGTGAGTAGCATTAACCCAGGACCGATTGATACTCCATTTTTTGAGCTTGCAGACCCAACGGGACATTACGTGAATAATGTGAAATGGATGATGTTAAAGCCTGAGGTGGTCGCTAAAGCGATTGTAAAGGCTGCTAGAACTGGGAAACCCGAGACAAATATGCCTAGGCTAGCAAGTATCGGAACCAAGCTGTATCACCTGTTTCCACGGATCGCAGATGCAGTAAGCTATCGCATGTTAAACAAAAAATAGTAAAATATTTTGGTGGATACCACATATAACTTTATACGTGTGTAGCCTCTTAAGATGAAAACAGATCCGGCATCTAAGCTCTTTAGCCATAATCTGTTTTCTTTTTTATTTGGTTTCCGTCTATGAAGTGTCATATACTATACTTAAGCTAAAAATTTGGTAAAATTATTTTGCTTGAACTATTTGCCAAAATATAATATGAACTAAATTTTGACCACAGAGGATGAATACAATGACATTAACCACTTTTGCAGGCTTAGGTATAAGCAATGTATTAGTAGACAAGCTTGCAGATTACGGGATAACAACACCTTCTCAGGTACAAGCAGAGAGTATTCCTGCTGCACTGGAAGGTAAAGATATACTTGCTCAATCCCAGACAGGGACAGGAAAAACGCTTGCCTATTTATTACCGTTGCTTCAACGTATCAACCCAGAGGAAAAAGGCTTGCAGGCTATTATTTTGGCACCTACGCAAGAGTTAGCGATGCAAATTCAGCGTGAGGCTGAAAATTATGGCGAGCCACTTGGCATTTCGTCACAACCCTTAATTGGGGGGGCAGCGATTAAAAGACAATTAGAGAAGCTTCGTCTGCACCCACATATTGTTGTGGGAACGCCTGGACGAATACGGGAAATCGTAGCTTTACGTAAGCTTAAGCTGCATACCGTAAAAATGATCGTTGTAGACGAGGTGGATCAAATGTTCCAGCTTGGGGGCAGAGCCGAGCTAGAGCATATTTTGCGTGGTACGCTAAAGGAACGTCAGCTATTATTTTTATCTGCAACGATCAATGACGAAATTTTGAATCTTGCCCAACGTCAAATGCAAAACTTAGTTCAGATTGGTATTGAACCTGAGGCAAAAACAGCGACAACTTTAACGCATTTGTATATCACGTGTGATGGACGCGACAAGGTGGACTATGTACGTAGACTTGTGCGTCAATTTAACACAAAACGTGTTATCGTATTTGTGAATCATGTTGACCGTATTGCTGAAGTAGAAGCGAAGCTAAGCTATGTCAATCTGGAAGCGGGTGGCTTGTATGGTGATGCAGACAAAACGGTAAGAAGCTTAACCTTACGTCGTTTCCGTGAAGGGAAAATTGAAGTATTAGTTGCCAGCGATATTGCATCAAGAGGGCTGGATATAGAGGAGCTAGAGCTTGTCATTAATTTTGATCCTCCGATTGATAGCGATCATTATGTTCATCGTTCTGGTCGGACAGGACGAATGGGGAGGAAAGGGACAGTTATTTCCCTCGTCACACCACAGGAGCAATTTATTATGAATAAGTTTTCTAAAGAGCTAGACATTGAAATTGCTGCACGTCAATTGTTTGATGGTAAACTGCTGGATGCTGGGGAGCGCCCAAAAAGACATCCAAAGGGTGATGTAAAATCATCAACCAACATAGGTTACGTATCAACTCCTAAGCCTAAGCCTAAGGCGAAAACTGAGCCTAAGAAAAAAGGAAGTAATATGCAAAGTCAGCCGACAAACAAACGTAAAAGCAAAAAGGAGCTTGAATTAGAGCGGAAAAATAAAGGAGCTCCAAGATGGTTAAAGGATAAAAAATAAAGGAGGAAGCAGCATTGAGTGAGACTCCTGTACTTGAAATAAAACAATTAACAGGTGGATATAGCATCGGCAAGCCTGTATTACATGATGTGAGCTTTGATGTGAAGCCAGGGGAAATGGTGGGCTTAATTGGTTTAAATGGAGCTGGAAAAAGCACCACGATGAAACATGTGTTAGGTCTGATGACTCCTCATCAAGGGAATATTTTAATCCAAGGCAGCACTAAAAATGAAGCACCAGATCAATATCAGTCCTCGCTAGCCTTTGTACCTGAATCTCCGCTTTTGTATGAGGAATTAACTGTTCGAGAGCATTTAGAATTTGCAGCACGTGCGTATGGAATCGATCAACAAGCCTATAAGCAAAGAGCAGAGGAGCTATTAAAGCTGTTTCGCATGGAGGAAAAGGCAGATAGCTTGTCAATGCATTTGTCCAAAGGGATGAAGCAAAAGGTGATGATTATGTGTGCTTTTGTTGCACGCCCTCCTTTGTATATTATTGATGAGCCATTTTTGGGACTGGATCCGCTAGGTATTCGTTCATTATTAGAATTTATGAAGCGAATTCGGGATGAAGGCGCCTCTATTTTGCTAAGCTCACATATTTTATCTACGATTGAAGGGTATTGTGATCGGTTTATCGTGTTGCATCGCGGGGCTGTGATAGCTCAAGGAACGCTTGAAAATATCGGGGAGCACACAGGAATGCGTGGAGCTACATTAGAAAACATGTTTTATGCCCTCGTTAAGGATGGGGAATAGATATGGAGCTTAAAGCACTTTATCAAAAACGTAAGCACGCCTTTTGGGGCAAAGTGCTTCCCTTTTTTCCTTATGTGATGCAAAGCGGTGTCGCTGTGCTACTGCTAATTAGCTTAATTACATTTTCAGCATGGTACACCACCTTTTTAACTCATTTTCCTGTAGACTTTCCAGTTCGCTTTATTGTGTTTTTTACATTGGCTTTATTTATTGCACATGTTAGCTTTCGTACTTATTTACGTGAAGCAGATGTTGTATTGTTGATGCCTCAAGAAAGTATAATGGATCAGTATTTGAGACCTACCTTTATTCGTGGCATTGTGTATAAGCTTTTGGGATTATTTTTAATTGTCCTCGTTTTGTGGCCGATGGTAATTATTAGTAAAATTGACATGTTACCAATCTGGCTATTGCTACTTTTACTTACTATTTTAAAATGTGTGAGTGGCTACGGCTACTGGCAGGAAATCAATACGATCTCCCAAAGCACGAGAAGATTACTTAAACTGATGCGTTTTAGTGTGCTGATCCTCATTTTAGGCGTATGGCTCTGGCAACCAATTTGGAAAAGTATTATTTTCTCACTCCTGGTTATCGCCACCTATTTAGTTGTATTGCGTATCCCGATGAAGCATCGGTTAGCATGGGAAAATCTGATTGCGATTGAGAAGGCATCCGCTTCAAGGGTGATGCTTGTGTTGAGCTGGTTTGTAGATGTCCAAGCTGAAGGACAAAAGATCGTACATCGTGTCTGGCTCTCCAGTATAGGGCAACATCTGCCTTGGAAAAAGGAATTGTCGTACAAATATTTATTGCAAAAAACGTTGATTCGTAGTGAATTGTTAGCGATCGTCATTCGCTTAGGTATATTAGGTGCTTTTCTAGTTGGCTGGAGTGGGGGAAGCTGGCTTGGGCTTGCTGTGTATCTATTGTTTATTTTCTTAATTGGGGCACAGCTAACCTCCTTACGCCAAGTACATGAGGATTCGCCTGCGGTACAATATTATCCAATCCCAGAAGGGGTGCGGAAAAATACATTAATCAGTGTGATTACCTCCTTCCTAGGTGTGATCAGTCTTATCATGTGGTTGCCAATGTTATTTGTTCCAGTAGGGGAGCTGACAATCAAGCTGGCTGCACTTGGTTTAGGATTAATATTCATTATTGCGCTTCGTGCTACTTGGATTCGAAAGTGGAGAGAGGAAGAGGAGTAACGGTAGATCAATAATGTGGTAAACGTTGAAGTAGGTGACTAGAGTTGTCTTATAGACAACTCCAGTCACCTTTTTTGGTATAACCCTTACTGGATCAGTAATGAATTATACAAATGCGCGGCTAACGATAACTAAGAGGATAAACAATACAAGAATAACCCCTGTGCTAGTAAAAAGACCAGCAGCACCATAACCTCTTGTTTCTTCAATTGCTCCCATGTACTTATTCCCCTCTCTGTGTGAAGAATTGTTATATTACAATCGTAGTTTATGTCAGAACGCCTTTAGATGATTGGGCAGATAACCTTATGTAGCAATGTTTAATTTTTAAATGGCTCTATTTAAAAATCAATACTTGACAATGACATTAGGCTAGAAGCTACGATCCAGAGCGTTCTTACGATTGTGTTAAAATCATATTCCTTTGACTGGAGTATATAAATGGGGGAATTTGATTTTAAAGACAATCTTCAGAATCGCTCTGTCTCTCCGCTAGTTTGGGGTGGTTGTCAAGCACTGATTTCAAGATTGAGCCTTTTAAATTTGGGAAAGTATAGGGGGACTACATAAGGTCATTTTCAGTGTATGATGTTTTGCTTGCAAAGCATATAAATAGGACCAGATTAGGATTATGGAGTGTGGAAAGAAATGGAGGGAGATTTCGTTTATAATAAAGAGATGGTGAAGTACAAGTATTATTACTAACTAGAATCAGGAGGCTTTATTATGACTATACTTTGGGAAAATATAATTATTACTTTTGTTGGACTAGGTGTTTTTGTTTATTTAATTTATTTAAGTGTACTTTTAGTTAAATATTTAAAGCGTAGAAAAAACTAGAAGACAACGTATAATAGGAAAATCGTTAAGGAGGATATCTAGGCAATGAATACTAAAAATTTATTCAAAAAGCTAGGGGCACTCATATTTTACATTATAGCGTTAGCGATTCTAGTCTTCACAGGTTATATCGTAATCGTGGCGGATTATAATACAGAAGTTATGAAATATTTGCTGTTGTTAGGTTTGGGTTATATTGTTAGTATTTTTGTAGGGAAGCAGTTTCATAAATTGTTGGCTACGGAGACAAAAGAACAGATTGGAGTAGTGAGGCTTGGGTTACTAAGCTATTTTACATATTATATTGTGTTGCTCTATTTCTTTTTGTTTAAAGGTGGGCCTACTTGGGAATATAATTCTTGGTCTGACTATATGAAGGATAATACTAATCTAGTTCCATTCAAGACAATAATTAACTACATTAACGATTTGATAAGCCACAATATAAATGTAGGTACTGTGCTTCAAAATCTACTTGGAAATTTTGTTTTGTTTATGCCAATGGCATTGTTCGCTATATTGCTTTTACCTAAAGGGATTAGCAAGCTTAAAAAATATGCTGGCTTTATCCTCCTCATTGTAGCTGTTGAATTGATTCAAGGGATAACAAGAACAGGATTTTGTGACATTGATGATCTTATACTTAATTCCGTTGGTTTTATTGTAGCTGATGTGAGTTTAACTTATATTTTGAACAAGCTTAGAACACATTCGGATAGGTTTAAAAGCTTTTCACATTGAGGAGATAACATAAACTTAAACCTGTCTTTTAGTTTTTAGCTATCAGTAGGAGGATTATACTTTATGAATGCATCAGCTTGTAGATTATTAATTGTCTGTATATTCGGATCTTTGTTTGTATCGGGCTGTAGTACAGAAAAGGCTCTAAATACCTCAGAGCCGAATACTCAAAAAAATCAAGTAAATATATTAGATAAAAATAAAGAACAACCAACTTCACCCAAAAGTAAGGAACCTGAATCACAAGTATTATTAGATAACTCAACAAAGGAAAGCAGAGAGATTACCAAAAATAACTTTAAACCACAAGTTGCTGTTAATTTAGAGCAGTATAAAGAAAGCTTTTTTAATGATGAGATTATTAATATGTTAAATAGCACGCTTAAAGCTGTTGTTGATCATGATAAAGAGAATTTTAATAAATATATATATCAACCTAATACACTTGACTCACTCTTTTTTAGCGAAGAAAAAAACAAATATATGTTTTATGATGTTGAATTCATTCAAAAGCTTATTATTGATGATCGTGTAAGAATTAATGTATTAATTCGATATGCAGAAAAGTCTTCAGATAATACCATTAGTAATACAAATATTATGTTTACATTTACTAAAAACAAAGAAGGACAATGGGGAATTGCAAATATAGATTAAAAATAAAACCTGAATGACTACGAAGCTCTGAATTTAGAATTTCGTAATCGTTCAGGTTTTTCTATAGCCTTGTTTTTTTGAAGGCTTCTCGTTTGCTTTATGACTATATGATATTCAATCATTTAGATCATTTTATTTCTTCAACAGATCAAGCACACCTTGATAAATCAAGCTATATAACTCTTCGAGATCCTCTTCCTCAATACAAGAAAAAGCGATACGCAAGTCGTATTCTCCTAAAGCGATCGTTCCAATTCCGTATTGCTCCAATAAATGCTGACGTAAATCCTCAGACTTCACATGCTTTAATTTTAAGCACATGAAATAACCGGAGTTAAAGGGATAGTAGTCCCATACTTTAATATAATCCTCATTATCTAAAATCGCTTTGACTTTATTGGCACGACGTTTCATCGTAATGAATTTCTCTTCCCTTTGAGCTGCGAAATCTGGTGATTGCAACGCATGTAATACAAAGGTTTGTGAAGGGTGGGAACAACTTGAAACTGTGGCACGAATAATTCCAGTTGTTTTATTTTCTAATGCCTCTACAACTGCTTTATCATTACAAGCATAGGTGATGAAGCCTACACGAAAGCCCCATACATATTCTTCTTTTGTTGCCCCATCTACTTTAATCGGTAAAATGCGTGGGTGTAATCCTGCTAATTTACCAAATAATGATTCTGAAATAGTATCCTCAAAAAACAGTCCAAAATAAGCATCGTCCGTAACCGCGACAACATTAATTCCAGCTTCAGCGGCTTCGAGTAGGGCAGCTACAATCTCATTGGCTTCACGATCGCCAGGGGTGTAGCCTGTAGGGTTATTAGGAAAATTCAAAAGAACGATGGCTTTTCCTTTTTCTTGTTGAGCAAGCAAGGCTTCACGTAACCCTGCGCTGTTAAATTTCATTTCATCTGTAAATAACGGATAATTGACAATTGTACCATGACCACGTACACCATATGTTAATTCGTAGTTTTCCCAGTTTTTATCTGGAAAAATAACGACATCACCTTCATCGAGAAATAAATCGGCAACAATACTTAAGCCATGTGTTAATGCATTTGTAACGATAGGGTGGCTGAAGGCTTTACCTTCGAGAGATGGGTTTTCAGTTAGCATTTTCTCGCGCCATAACTTGCGAAGAGCAGGCTTACCCGCAGGGGGGGCATAAGGATATAAATCATTCGGGTGATAAGCAGATAATGTTTCCTGAATTGCATTAAGATACATTGCTGTACCGTTTTCTGTAGCAATCCCTATGGTAGCATTAAATTTTGTTGCTTTAGCACCTGCTTCAGCAGACTGATTAAGAATACCCTCTTTAGGAAAGTAAATTTCTTTTCCGATTGTAGACAACATATCATATACATGGATATTGCTGGATTTCAGATTATGATTCATCTGCTCCGCAAGTGGGTTCATTCAAAACTCATCCTCTCGATGTGAGTTGTACTAGGCGACAACCATTATATTGCCTAACATTATATCATCTTGAACTATAGTCGTCACTCTCTACATCAACAGAAATGAATACTTTATAGAATAAATATTGAAAAGTTACTTTTGGTAAAACGTACAAATGAGTATAATATGGATAACAAGTCTGGACTCTACTTACGGAGGGATAAAAATATGCTCCACCTATCACCGTCTTCATTTGTACTTAAACCTGCATTTGCCAAAATTGTTTGTGAGCCGACATGGAGATGGCGCAAGCGAGAAAAGGCATTAGATAACTATGATCTTTTTTATGTATGGAGTGGTGAGGGCACTGTTGTGCTAAATGGCCAATCTTTTTCTGTTGGCAAAGGAAGCTGTTTTTTATTTCGTAAAGGCGATCATACGACCGCAACACATAATCCTCAAAAACCGTTAGTATTAACCTACATCCATTTTGACGTCACTGAACCAGTGACTGAGGTGCCTAGCCCTTATCGAGTATTGGAGGATACGCTAGACTTCGAGTATATGCTGTCACGTTATGTTCGCTTGTTTCTCATCCAAGCGTATGCTGCAGAGGAAGAGGCTCGCCTGATTTTGAAGCAGCTGCTCATTTCCTTGCTGAGAGAAGAACGCCAACCACAGGTTGAAAAAAAGGTGAGTAACCAGCTTGCAGAGGTCATTCATGAAATTTCTAATTATGTAGTTCAGCATCCAGGATTGCCGCACAAGGTCGAGGATTTAGCAGCAAGAGCGGGGTTGTCCCCAAGATATTTTTCAATTAAATTTAAAGAAATCATCGGTATGTCTGTCCAATCGTACATTATAAAATCTAGAATTGATCGTGCGCAGCATTTGTTGTTACACGCAGGAATGAATGTCACCGAGGTTGCAGATGCGTTAGGGTATCGGGATATTTTCTTTTTTAGTCGTCAATTTAAACAGTACACAGGAAAAAGCCCATCTGAAATTAGATAAATGACTTAATTGCGGCTCAACATATTAATCAGTGCTTGACAATCTTTGGGGTGGGAGGCTACGTAGCAGAGAGTGGTTTCAACCGCTGTTAAAGTTCCACTTTTTTATAACTAGTCTAGAAATGATAAAAGTGGAACTTTAAAGGCGGACGCTACCGCTTTTCCACCATCTCTCTGCTCATCCGCTGCGTTTGCCTATTGTCAAGCACTGATTTTAAGGTTAAGCCTTAATTGATAGAAAATTTTTAACTAGACTACGGTCTAGTTTTTTTATAGACCTGAGGTTGAAGCTGAGCTATGTTTAATGGAGTATACTGAATTTATACATAAGGCTTACACATATAGGGGGAGTAAAATGAATTCTTTAAAAATGCTAGGTGTTGCATTGCTAGCTTCTACACTATTGTTATCAGGTTGCACTGACCAGCTAGAGGATAATTTGAAAGAGGTAGCGAGTGGTGCACAAAATGCCGTCCATCAGATTGGGGATTTAATCCAAGAAACTGGAGCAGATTGGAGTAAGGATATGAGAAATCAAGGTGTATTAACTGAAATAAATAGAACTCAGCCTGTAAGTAACGCAACAACATTGAACATTAACCATCCAATAGGGAATATTACGATCGAGCCTTCATCCAAAAGTGGGGAAATCAAGGTGGAGACAAAGCTATGGGTAAGTCGAAGTGAAGCAGAAAAGGAGAAAATAAAGCAAATTTTCCAGCAAGCAGAGATATCACTTGTACCTGATCAAGAGACATTAACTTTATTGATCCATCCTCATGGAAACCAAGATGAAAATCTATGGGACTGGGCGCAAAATCAGTATAATACATCAAAATTGCTTGTTGACTATACTATTTATGTACCTGAGCAAATTACAGCGTATCAAATCCATAGCAATGTCGGCAATATTACAATGAGCAAACTACAAGGTTCCTTACAGCTACAAGCTGATGTTGGTGAAATTCAGGTTCAGGAAATCCAAATCGCAGGTGATTCCTCTATAATTGTGAATACAGGGCAGCTCGATATGAGTATTGATAAACGATCTAATTTTAGCAGCTTAAGTGCGAAGGTGGAGCTAGGAAATCTTATTGCAAAGGTTCCATCTACCTTACCTTCTGAAGTAGAGGCGACTACCGAACTAGGGGAGTTAACAGGAATAGATAAAGAGGGAGTTAAGCTTAACGGTGGAGGACCTCCCATCACACTGACAACTTCTGTAGGTAACATTACAGTTAGTCACTAAAATAAAGTAAAAAAATAAAATAAAAATAATAACCCAAGCTATGTACAAAATTGGAATCAAAGTTCCATATATAGTTTGGGTTATTTTTAATTCATATTAGGTTCCTATTTGTGTGCTAATCTCATTTTGATCAAACGCATTATGAATGCTGCTTAAAATGTCCTAACGCTTGCCCCATTTTAACCTTAGTACCAATTTCCACATTGGGAGATACCTCAAAGGTATCATTTTCAGTCAGAAGCACAACGGTCGAGCCAAATTCAAAATAGGCGAAATCGTCACCGAGCTTCCACTCCATCGCATCTGGAACTGAGTATTTAATACTGCTGACATTCATAGCACCTACCTTAACGACTGCAACCTCGCCACCAGCATGTTCAATATACGTAATTAGCCGTTCATTGCGACTAAGCACCTGACGCATATTTCTCATCCCGTGATCGTTAACAGGATACACCTTTCCTTTAACGTGTTCAAACTCAAGCTTTTTGCCTGCTACAGGTGTATGAATACGATGATAGTCTGTAGGGCTTAAATATAATACAAAAAAGTACCCATGACGGTAGGTCTCCGCACGGGGAGAATGATGAAGTAGCTCATCCAGCGAGTAGTCTTGTCCCTTTACATTAAGTATCGTACCGGCATCAATTTTTCCCATTGCGGTAATAAGCGAGTCCACTGGACTAACCATCACGTCTGCTTCAGTAGAAATTGGGCGTTGCCCTGGCTTTAATTTACGGGTGAAAAATTCATTTAAGGTTGCGTATTCTTTTAATTCCTTCTCTGCTTCTTCAATTGGAATACCATAAGCCTTCGCAAATTTTGGAATAATGAGGCGGCTTAATTTAGAATGGGAGAACTTGCCTGTGAGCGAGGCAATCCATTTCCTTGAAGATAATTCTGTCATCCAATTCATCCATTTCGAACTCAAGTGTAAACCTCCTGCGTAAACATACTTCCTACTAACAAAATTTACATTACTTTTGCTTATATTGACATAGTTTAAGGCTTAAATCAATATCAAAACTGTTACCTGTTTATACGGGATTGTTTCTTACCCAAAAATAAAAGGGACAATCAAGTCCACTAGCACACATGCTCTAGTTTCTTGAAGTCCCCCTTCATATTGATTTATACAGTATTTTGATCAAGCAAATACTTTGCAAAAGCCATCGGCTGACGATAGGTTTCCTTCCAAGTGTCTGATAAACCCGCCTTACGGAAGCCGTAACGCTGATCTCTACCATTACATTCAATAAAAAATGGACGTCCATCCTTCGTTAAACCGATATCAAGTCCTAAATCACCTAAAAGCGGTAGCTTAGATGAAAGATGTGTGGCGATGCCTAGTGCTAATGTTTTGACATGAGTAAGGGAAATCAACATTTGTTCGGGTGGCATCAACTGACTTAAAACATACTCAGCTGGAAAGGCCTCTCCACCTTTAGCTACATTTGATATAAAGCTACCTTGTGGTGCCGCTTTGGCAAATAAGCCCGTTATGCCCCAATCCCCTGTTAAGCCACGTTGTACAGTGACACGTAAGTCGATACAGCGATGCTCATATTCAATGAGTGGGATACGCTCTTGAATTAAATAGGGTGTCACACTTAGATGACGTTGAACCCATTTAGGTAATTGGCCTCCCTGCAGCTTGATCGTTCTAAGACGGCGATGAGAGGTATACATAAATAACCAGCCTTTAGGATCACGTCGCAAACGCATAACCCCTTGACCAACAGAACCACGCACAGGCTTTAAAATAAGGTCAGAAAAACGTGCCATCATAATTTTTATGGAATAAGGTGTAGCAGAAGCGGCATTAGGAACATAATCACGGAGATGAGGGGCACTCCAGACTAAACGATGAATAATATCTTTGCCGTAACGATTGTTCATATTAAATATTTTAATTCCGTTTGCACTAAGTTTTTTCAATTTTAGGTGTGCAGTATGGTTATTATATAATGCTCGATTATGGATGACCTTTGGGATTTCAATCATCTGTTTTACATACTCTCTACCGTTCCCCACGTAAGCAACGACATTATTTCTCTTTATATCAATATCTCCTAGCTTAAAAAAACAAGGAGTCAATTCATATTCTTTTGCCATTTCCTCATAGTTGGATAAAGATTCTTGACCTGTTTTTCGAGTTGGAATGCCTCGGCACATGCTGGAATTTAGGAGAATACCTACATGCTGTTGCCCCATCACTCCTCCCTCCTTCGTGTTGTGGCTTATATGTCTTACTTCAATTTATGTGATGAAGGCATAAAAGCGTGGACGACTGTTCGTAAGTCAACAGCCTGTTTTAGCGGGAAGGGGGCAATGACCTATGAAAAAATAGAAGCTTCAATAGGCAAAGCTTTGAATAAAATTAATGATTAAAAGCAACAGGACGCTCAGACAGAGGGTTGCTGCGCTCGCTGTTAAAACCGGATTTCTTTCATCAATTAAGTTAAGGTTGGAATCCTGTTTTAAATGCGACCACGTTGTTGCTCCACAATCCCTCTGCCCTCGCTTAGTATTCCTATTAGAAGGTAACCACTAATTTCAGCTAGGCTTCGCTGAGTTTCACATTCTTTTTTCATAAATCATTGCCTAATAATATAAGTATTAGAGGATAAGGCATTCACCTTTATGAAAGAAGTTTCGTATATTTAAATAGGCTCAGTTTTTAAAGTTTATATGCTCGAATAAGCGGAGGGGCAGGGGGATGGTGTAGAAGCGGAAGCGTCCGCCTTTAAAGTCTGATTTTCATCCAATAAAAAATATAATATAAGAAAATTAGAGTTTAACAGGGGTCGAAACCACCCTCTGACACGTAGCCTCCTAATACGAATTTGAAGCTTTTAATTAGGCTCATTTTAACGAAATAGGTAAAAGGGGATTGTGGATATGGTACAGGGGCAAGGGAATGGGCAGGGACAAGGGCGTAAGGTGGCAGTAATTACCCCAGGATCGTTTGTCATTCCATCAGGGCGAAGTAGCTCAGTTGAACGTGTAATTGAAAAGATGGTTCCTTTAGTTGCAGATCAATTACAAATTCATATTTTAGGCAGGGGAGAAGGGCACGGGGAAACACAAATATTACTTGGTGGTGTACCATGTTATCGCTTGCCAGGTGGAAAAGCTTATGAAGGGGCAATTCTACGTCATTTACGCATTTGGCGCCCAGAGGTGGTTGATGTGCATAATAGACCGCTTATCGCGTATCATTTAAAGCTCAGACTTCCCTTTACTACCGTATTTTTAACATTACATTCAACTACGTTTATTTCTAGTACGTATTGCCCAGAGCATTGTACGCTGAGGATGCTTAATCAGGTGGACGGTATTATTGTGAACAGCCAATTTTTAAAGGAAGAACTGCTGCGGCGTTTTCCTGGCTTACAAGTGCCTATACATGTTAATCCACTTGGCGTGAGTATGGAGGATTTTATACCTAGATGGACACCTCAAGGAGAGGCATTACGTCAAGCTAGAATGCTCGATTTAGGGATACAAGACAAAAAGATTATTTTATTTGTAGGCAGATTAATTCCATCCAAAGGGGTTCATCATATCATTTATGCATTTGAGGAAATTCTAGCTCGTCAGCCAGATGCGATGTTGCTTATAATCGGAAGTGCGCTTTATGGTAATGACCGAGAAAGCAGGTATGTTAAACGTTTAAAGAAGATGGCACATAAACACAAGGAGCGTATTATGTTTTTGCCGTTTATTTCATATCCCAAAATTGCAGATTGGTACAATGTAGCAGATGTCGTTGTTGTTCCTTCAAGCGAAGAAGAGGCATTTGGCTTAGTAAATGTCGAGGCAATGGCAACGGCGGTCCCTGTTATAGCGACACAGTCAGGGGGAATCCCTGAAATTGTAGAGGATGGGAAGTCGGGGAGATTGTTACCGCTCAATACAATCCCTGCTTCATTTGTTCCGGTTATTACTGAGCTGCTTGCGGATCAGGATAAAATAAAAGAAATGGGGAAGGCTGGACGGGAACGAGTACGGAAAAGCTTCCGATGGCAGCATACAGCTTCGAGGTGGCTATCCTTGATGAATACAAGTGATTATAATAAAGAAAAGGAACTTATAGATCAATGTAGGAGATAGAGAGGTAACGATAATGGATATTAAACAAATGAGACAACATCGGCAATTTCCCGATAATATTGGTCATGAGACAGCGAGAGCAACGTTTGAACGAGATTATTCACGTTTAATTCATTCCCCTACCTTTCGGAGACTACAAGGAAAATCACAAATTTTTGGTGCTGGCACTGGAGATTATTACCGCACGCGTCTGACACATTCTTTAGAGGTGGCGCAAATTGCACGAGAAGCTGCAAGAAGTCTACTACGCAAATATCCTGAGCTTCATTCTGATGAGGCAGATCATCCAGGCTTAATCATTGATCCCGAAGTGGTGGAATGTGCAGCGATTTCTCATGATTTTGGTCACCCCCCATTTGGTCATAAAGGTGAAGAGGTGCTGCAAGGTATTTTATCTAAACTGATCGATGAAAAGGTGCAGGCGGCTTTACGAGCTCTTCCGCATTATACTGCCGCAGATGTACAGCAGATTAGAAATGAAGTAGAACGCAAATATGAGCACTTTGAAGGTAATGCCCACAATTTCCGCTTGATGATGTTCCTAGAGAAGCGTGAAAATATTGACGGGCTTAATTTATCAGATGCCGTTTTACTTGGAACAAATAAATATCCTTTTCCTGGGACTGAAAATAAAAAGGGATTATACCAGCATGAATGGGCGTACATTTCCCACATTCGGGACAGTTGGTCTATCCCTTATGGCAAAAAGACGCTTGAAGCACAGCTGATGGATCTGTGTGATGATATCGCTTATTCCTCTCATGACCTTGAGGATGGAATTAAGGCAGGTAAAATTCAAGTCAATGAAACCTTTATGCATGAGGCGTCCAACATAAATCTGATCGTACAAAAGATTGAAACGCTAGAGGATCAGGTATGGCGCAATTGGAGTAGGGAAGCGATTCGCAAAAAAGTAGATGAAGTTTTAACTGAATTTCTACAAGTGTGGAAGGATAAGTACGCTATTTGTGGTCAAGATATTTCACGGACAAGACGTGAGGTGAAGGCGTATTGGGTTAGTTTGTTTGTGACACATTTAGGTTGTATTAGCGAAGGGGATTGGAAAAAGGTTACCTTTGTCACAGAGCCTACATCAGATCGTATTCTTACCGAAGTAGATGAGGATGAGGATATGCTCCGAACTGTAAGTGTACTTAAAAGCTTTGCTTGGGTAACGATGGTGTCTGACTTAAGGGTGCAACGTCTCCAGAAAAGAAGTGCTTGGATTATTACCCGTTTATGGGATGCATTTATTGATTCCGATACCTCTTTGGCTATTATTCCAAGTGATTGGTTACAACGATTTGAAGAGGATCAACGTAAACCGACACCACTGTGGACATGGGAGCATATGATTGTTGATTACATTGCAGGGATGACCGATGCGTATGCAGAGAAGGTTTACAATGAGCTATACGGACTAAAGGTTGGCTCAATTTACGACTTAGAGTAAATTAAGATTAAGCTGGGTTCCCATAAAATAACTCACGAGGGATGCTATTTGCATCCCTTTTTATTTTGGAAAGCGTAAGTCAGTAGGTTTGCATTTTTTCAGTTGTTTAAAAACTCTATTAAAGGTTCTAACATTCGTAAACCCGCATTCTAATGCAATTTCTAGCATTGTTTGCTGTGTAGAAATAATCATTTCTTCTGCTTTATCTATTCGCAAACGGTTGAGATAGGACGTATAACTCATCCCCGTAATATTTTTAAAAAAGCGTGAAAAGTGAAATAAGCTCATTTTTGCTTGCTTTGCGGCCTCCTCTAGCTTTACCCCATTCATATAGTTTGCTTCTAAATAATCTAATACCTCCTGCATAATTTTCATGTTTAAAATACGTCGATTATCCCCACTTAGGTCAATTTGTCTGGAAGGGATATGTCGTAATAAAAGTCCACATAACGTATGAATCATCCCTGTTGTTACATTTTCATAGTGAGACTCTCTTTTATCTATTTCCTGCTTAATCTTTAAGATAAGCTCCGTAATCTCCTGCTGATGCTGGGGCAAGACTACAAGTGAGTCGTTGATAGTAAGATTAACATCAATAAAAGGCGATAAAAATCTACTTTGTGTTGGCCAACTCCCGGTACATCCGATCAGTGAAGGGTGAAAAATAATAAGAATGATGGTAGAGGTAGTGTTGTTGCTATCGTAATAATGAATATCTCCACTGCTACATATTGCGAGGTCCCCGGCATGAAGTAACCGAGATTCTGAATTGATCCCGATACGGATGGAGCCTTCACATACATAAATAAGCTCAACGTCAGTATGCCAATGAGCAAGAAAGTTAAAATTTTGATGTTGAGAAACATAAAAAGGGTGTTTGGAGGAATATAAGCGATTTTCATGGTAAGCACGCATTTATAATTTAATCTCCCTTGGTGGAATTAATTTAACGTAATCAAAGTAATTAACAGTACAATAGCAAAAAATGTCCATATAAACAAGTGGAATGACGAGATTTAAAATAGGCACTCTACTACAATTTAAATTAAGTTGAAACATTAGAATTCATACAAATGAAAAGCTGGATCATTATAAAATAAGATTAGGAGTGTAAAAAAATGTCGCTAAAAGCATTGATCGTGCAAGGTGGATGGGACGGTCACCAGCCTAAGGAAGTATCGGAGATTTTCGCTGATGTATTAAGAAAAGAACGGTTTGAAGTAGAGATTTCTGACACACTAGATGCCTTTTGTGATAAGGAAAAGTTAATGGGCTTAAATTTAATTGTTCCATTATGGACGATGGGCGAAATTAAGAAGGAGCAGCTTGAGCCTGTGTTAGAGGCTGTACAATCTGGCGTTGGCTTAGCTGGCTGTCATGGAGGCATGTGTGATTCGTTTCGTCAAAGTGTAGAATGGCAATTTATGACTGGTTCACAATGGGTGGCACATCCTTTTAATGATGGTGTGGAATATGAAGTCAACATTTTAAAAACGAGCTCAAGTCCAATTACAGAAGGTATGAATGATTTCATGATCACCTCTGAACAATATTATTTACATGTTGATCCCGCAGTGGATGTCCTTGCCACTACTACGTTTGGAATCAGCGAAGGCCCCCATTCTGCGAATGGTGTTATTCATATGCCTGTTGTTTATACAAAACGATGGGGTAAAGGTAAAGTGTTTTATAACTCTCTTGGTCACCAAGCTAATATCTTTGATGTGCCAGAGGCAAAAGAGCTCATGCGTCGTGGTTTCCTGTGGGCAGCAAAATAAATTTAATATACTATAACTGGAGGGTGAGTCATGATTAAGGTTGGTATTATTGGCTGCGGAAGTATTAGTGATATCTATTTGCAAAATTTAACCCATATGTTTAGAAATGTGGAAGTATATGCCGTTGCTGATCTGATTGAGGATCGTGCGATTGAGGCGGCAAATAAATATAATGTTCCGCATGTGATGACGACGGACGACTTATTATCTTCTCCAGATATCGGAATCGTCGTGAACTTAACTACACCGCAAGAGCATTTTCATTTATGCAAGCAAGCACTTTTAAATGGCAAACATATTTATGTAGAAAAGCCACTTTCCTTATCGACTGAGCAAGGGGATGAATTAGTTGCATTGGCTGCTGAGAAGCAGTTGCTGTTAGGCAGCGCACCAGACACCTTCTTAGGAGCAGGAATCCAGACGTGTCGCAAGTTAATTGATGATGGTTATATTGGGAAACCTGTTGCTGCAACCGCTTTTATGGTCTGCCATGGACATGAGAGCTGGCATCCAGATCCAGAGTTTTACTATCAGCATGGTGGTGGGCCGATGTTAGATATGGGGCCGTATTACTTAACTGCCTTAGTGACCTTGCTTGGTCCTGCGGCTACAGTGTGTGGGATGACGGGGGCTGCCTTTAAGGAAAGAAAAATTACAAGTGACAAAAAGTTTGGGCAGATCATTCCCGTTGAGGTTGCTACACATGTTACAGGAAATATTGAGTTCCAAAGTGGTGCGATCGCTTCCATTATTACAAGCTTTGATGTATGGAGTAGTACATTGCCACGTATAGAGATTTATGGTGAAACAGGTACGTTAATTGTCCCTGATCCCAATACGTTTGGCGGACCTATTATGTATCGACCTGCTGGAGCAGAAGACTTTAAAGAGTTCCCGCTCGTGTACAGCTATGGCGAAAACAGTAGAGGCATTGGCGTAGCCGATATGGCGAATTGCATAGAGCATGGCGGAAAGCCTAGAGCGAACGGCGAACTAGCTAATCATGTATTAGAAATGATGCATGCGTTCCAGACTAGCTCAGATACTAAGCAGTATGTCACATTGAAAACAAACTGTGAGCAGCCTAAGCCAGTGGCTATGGGTCTGACACAAGGCGAGTTTAGGAATTAAGGAATTAAGGAATTAAGAAATTTAGGGATAGCATGTTCAAATGCTGTAGATTAAAACAGCAAAAATAAACTAAGATGAAAAAAGAAGAAGAAGTGAGGGGCTTTAGTGCTCCTACACTTCTTTTTAGTATGTCTCTAAGCTAATTGAGAGATAAGGCCGATCTACATTTTTAGTTTTAGGATAAATAAATCTAGCCAATATTTTACGATTTTTATCATAATAAATTTTAGAAGTTAAGCCTTGCTCCCAATCGTAGGTTCGAGTGATATAATTTTGTCCTAATGCTACCTCGATATCCGCAAGCGTGCTAATCTTGTGCCGGTTGACTAGCGCATTTGCTTCAGGGACTGAGGTTTTCAATTGCACAATGTTACCCTCCTGATTTGTCACTAAAGAGAAGTTTTCGTAATATAAGTAAGTTAAATTTCCTTTGGTTATATTATCAAAGCTCAAGGATGGTTTGAATGTTGACGTATCTATATTATCAATGTTTTCGTTAAGTTGCAGGCCTTGTATATAAATAGAACTTAGGTCTGTAGAGGGAAGGTTTTGGATTTCGAGTTTGTTTTTTGTATATATAGCCATGGGAATTAAAATGAAGACAATGCTGATTATGATTAAATATTTAAATTTTTTATTGATATGTAATGGGCGAATAACGTTCTCTTCCTTTCTAACTTGTTCTTATTTCTACATAAACTACATACTAGTGGCTCAATCTTGAAATCAGTACTTGACAGCCAACCCGAACTAGCGAAGAGACAGAGAGATTCTGAAGGTTGTCTCTTAAAATCAAATTCCACCCATAAATATACTTCAATAAAAGGGGCTCAACTTAAGAATCGGTACTTGACAATAAGCTAACGAAGCGAAGGAGCAGGGAGATGGTGGAGAAGCGAACGCGGCCGCCTTTAAGATCACAATTTTATCCATTCAAAGCATGTTATAAAGAAATTGAGGTCTTAACAGCGGTTGAAGCCACTCCCTGCTACGTAGCCTCTTACTCATCGATTGTCAAGAATCGATTTCTGTGTTGAACCTCTACTATAGTAGTAATTCCTCAAAACATTGACACCACCTTCCTCTATCTTTTATAATCAAGCTATCGCATTTTATGATAATGATTATCATTACCAAGAAAACTAAATATAGGGAGAGCTTACCTTACGATGAAAAAGAAATTGAATTTAAGTATGCTACTGTTGCTCATGATGGTTGTCATCATTAGCGCATGTGGGAATAATGCTACAAAAAATAATCAATCAGCAGGTGAAACCAAATCCTCCGTTTCTGAGGAAAAGTCTAAAGACACTGTAACCTATCAATCTGAAAATGGTCCTGTTAAAGTTCCTGCGCAGCCTACTAGAATCGTTGCTTTATCTAATGGGCCTAATGTGTTGTCCTTAAATGGAACGGTCGTTGGTGTAGATCAATGGACAGCAGGGAGTCCGCTTTTTAGCGATAAATTGAAGGATGTTGCGATTGTAACCGCAGATGATCCAGAGGGTGTAGCAGCACAAAATCCTGATCTTATCATTGTAGGAGCAGAGAGCAAAAATATAGATCAGCTACAAAAAATTGCCCCAACCGTTGTTTATACATGGGGAAAGCTAAACTACCTAGATCAGCAGGTTGAAATTGGTAAGCTGTTAAATAAAGAAGCCGAAGCTAAGCAATGGGTAGAGGATTTTTCTAAGAAAGCAGCCGAAGTTGGCAATAAGATAAAGGCTAAATACGGAGAAAAAATGACCGTATCTGTCATTGAATTAAGTGGTAAAGATGTTTATGTGATGGGTGATCATTGGGCGCGTGGAACTGAGATTTTGTTTCAGGCAATGAAACTGAATATGCCAGAAAAAGCGAAAGAAGAAACTATGAAACAGGGATATAATACGTTGTCACTTGAAGTACTACCTCAATATGTAGGTGATTTTGTTGTAGTTAGTAGAGATGTTGCAACGGATAATGAAATTATGAAGTCAACAATATGGAGTAAAATCCCTGCTGTTCAAAATAAACATGTCATCGAAATTGATACCAAAGCATCCTCCTATAGTGATCCAACTACACTAGAGCACTTGCTTAATATTTTTGAAAAAGGGTTTCTAGGAAGTGCGGAGTAAAAGCGTATCAGAGAGCTCGTCCAGGGTCATCTTGTACAGCCATTAACTAAAAAGACTTGTTACATTAAATCAGTGAAATGATTAATGGGCAAGTCTTTTTTTTATGTTTTCATTTAAAAACTCCCCCCTTCTGCGCAGAAAATAGGAAATATCGTAGTTGGATTATTGTACGTTTGCCGTTGCAACACTAGGGATATGACATACACTGTGGTATATACGCTGACACATGATAGATCGGAGGTGTAGCAAATCGTCAGAAAATCAAATATACAGGGACGGAAGCAAAGACGGTCACGATTAGTGTCTTCAAAAGCTAAAGGCCAAGGCACGATCATCAATCATCCTCAGCCAGTCGTCTCGATTATTATTCCTGTTATGAATGAAAAAAGGACATTAGCTAAAGTGTTACAGCAAGCAAGCAAGGTACATCGCTGTAGTGAGGTCATTGTCATTGATAATGGCTCTACCGATGGGACACCAAGGATTGCCGCCTCATGGGGGGCTAGATTAATTTCCTTTGAAGCGCCACTTGGTCATGATGTGGGAAGAAGAGTGGGAGCTGAAATGGCAAAAGGTGAAGTGTTACTGTTTATTGATGGAGACATGGTTATTCCTGCGCTACATTTAAAGCATTTTGTGCAAGCGATATTGTCAGGCGTAGACGTTGCTCTAAATGGATACCGAGGACCTACAGAACGGGAGCCTGTTCATCCTGTTATATTAGCAAAACATGTATTAAATGCTAGCCTAGGACGTGCTGATTTGGAAGGTGCATCGATGACAGCAATCCCTCATGCGATAAGTCGAAGAGCACTTCAAGTTATAGGGAGTAAAGCATTAGAAATTCCACCTCTAGCCATGACGATTGCTATCGATAAAGGGTTACATGTAAAGGCTGTGCATACCGTTGCTGTAGGAAGGAAAAACCCGACTAGATTTAAGCCAAGAAATACAGAGACGGTTGATCCGTTATCTTCATTAATTGTGGGTGACCATTTGGAGGCACTACATTGGATTCATAAGCAACGGGGGAGCCGTGGTGGTTATGAAGACCTTGGACGTAAGCGAGATCAGGTGATGATATGAAGCAAACAGCATATAAAAGAAGAAAAAGTTCAACAAAAATAAGATCGTCCTCTCGGCCTTATCCTAAAAATAAAAACCTAAGACGTCATAGACGAAAAGCTACAAATGGGGAGTTATCGATTCACCAAGCAAAAAAGGCAGGTTTTATGACTGCTTCACAGGCAATGGCAGCAGGTACTGAGGTTTCATGTTCTCATATGCAATTGACTGCAATGCAATGGTTTAGTACACATGAACCACAACTATCCAAGCAAATTCAAAATCAAGTCAAGCAAGTTGTCTCTTTGGCGCAAGCCTTTGGAGATGGGTATGAGCTAGCAGCGAAGCTAAAAAGAGAGTTTCTTCCATTACCTATACAAAAAACTTCTTCCGCTATTTTATGTGCAAGTAATGAGGAGTACACTTTGCCGTTGGTCATTGCTCAATTAAAAAGGTTACCACTTGATGAGATTATTGTGATTCTTAATGGCTGTCATGATGATAGCTACAATAAGATAGAACAAGATGAGCGCATTATCATTGTTCACTACAAGGAGCGGCTTGGACATGATGTAGGTCGTTCGATCGGAGCTAAACTTGCAACAGGAGATATATTGCTTTTTGTGGATGGGGATTTAACGCTAAAAGCAGAGCAGTTAGCACTATTTTTACTTGCTGTTAACAATGGCATTGACGTTGCACTTAATGATCTTAGCCCTTTTTTGCCAAAGTTTGTTTTCCAAGATCAGGTGACACGTATGAAATCATTTCTAAATATAACGTTAGGCAGAGGGGACTTAGGAGCAAGCTCCCTTACCGCTGTCCCTCATGCGATCTCAAGGAAAGCACTGAGTGAAGTAGGAGTAACCTCACTTATGGTTCCACCTAAAGCCCAAGCCTTGGCGATGATGAAAAATTTGAGCGTCGCTAATGTGGCAAGTGTAGATGTAGTCAAGGGAAACCGTTTGCGTGAGGGCAATATAGGACATGGCAACAAGGTAGCGAGACTGATTATAGGTGACCATGTAGAAGCATTGGATGAAGTAATGAGGCTTGGGGGCACTCGGCTAAAAACAACCACTTTACCCCGTCATGAGCTAGCGAAGGTGAGGAATCAAGGATGAGTCAATTCGCACAAACCAGCATAATTATTCCAACATATAATGGTCTTAATCTGCTTACTTCCTGTATTGCATCGATTCGGCAGCATACACCTGAAGCAATTGAAATTATTGTTGTAGATAATGGTTCACAGGATCAGACCGTAGCGTATTGTATTTCAGAAGGGATTACTGTCATTTCAATCCCCTCAAATCAAGGTTTTCCAATTGCCTGTAATAAAGGTTTATCGATCGCTTCAGGGCAAAATTTACTTTTACTCAATAATGATGTTTTAGTGACACCAAGGTGGCTTACTAACATGCTAACTGCGTTAGAAAGTCATCCTCAAATCGGAATGGTGGGTCCTACATCAAATTATGTTAGTGGTAAACAACAAATAAGTGATAGTTACAACAGCATAGCTGAATTTATGGATGCTGCCGAGCACAATAATCATTCCAATCCGCAGAGATGGGAGGAGACTAGGCGACTTGTTGGCATGTGCCTGCTTTTTAAAAGGGAAGTGCTACAGCGAATTGGGAATTTAGATGAGCGTTTCTCCCCTGGTCATTATGAGGATGATGATTATTGTTATCGAGCTTGCTTGGAAGGATACAGATTACTCATTTGCCATGATACTCTAGTATATCACGCAGGAAGTCAAAGCTTCCGTCGAGACCATCCTTCAGGGTGGCAGGATCTTATCGAACGTAATCGTGGGTTATTTATGGACAAATGGGGCGTGAATCCTTGGAATTTCATGTAGCATGAGGAGAAATGGGAGGGGAGTTTATGAAAGGGGTAATTTTGGCCGGCGGCACAGGAACCAGATTGTATCCTTTAACTCGCTTAATTAATAAGCATTTGCTTCCGGTAGGCAGCCACCCGATGGTGAGCTATGGAATAGAAAGGTTACGCCAAGCGGGAATAACAGAGATTCTCATCGTTATTGGTAAGCAGTCTGCTGGCTTATATACGGACTTTTTTGGAAGTGGAGAAAATTATGGTGTGCAATTAACTTTTCGGGTCCAAGAAACTGCCGGAGGTATTGCGGAAGCGTTAGAGCTAGCGCGTGGATTTATTTTTCCTGGTGAAAAATTTGTTGTTTTACTAGGGGATAACTTATTTTTGGATGATTTAACCCCTTACGTTGAGCAGTTTGATGAACAGCCGGCTGGTAGTGCACGCATTTTACTCAAAGAGGTGGAGGACCCACGTCGATATGGTGTGCCTGTATTTGATGAACACAACCCTGAGTTGATTAGTTATATAGAAGAAAAACCTAAAAAACCTAAATCAAACTATTCTGTAACAGGCATATACATGTATGACGATATGGTGTTTTCCTATATTAATATGATTCAACGATCTGCTCGGGGAGAATTAGAGATTACAGATGTCAACAACCTTTATGCCGAAAAAGGACGCTTAGAATACAATATATTAAATCTATGGTGGGGAGATGCCGGAACATTGGAATCACTGTATGAGGCGGGGATACAAATGAGAGGGGTGCTGCCATGAAGCGGCTACTCGTGACAGGCGGCCTTGGCTTTATAGGCAGCCATTTTATCGAATATATGCTAGAACATCATTCAAATATACACATCGTTAATTTAGATGCAATGACCTATGCAGGGAACCCCGACAATTTACAGGCGATTGCAAATGATGCTCGCTATCAATGGGTAAAGGGGGATATTACCTCTTCCTCCGATGTGGAGGAGGCCTTCGCAACAGAAATTGATGCTGTTGTGCATTTTGCGGCAGAATCCCATGTAGATCGTAGCATTGATGATCCGCAGGCATTTGCCAAAACAAATGTACTTGGCACATTAATTTTGCTAGAAGCAGCGAAGAAGCATGGCGTCTCCAAATTTGTCCATGTCTCGACAGATGAAGTGTATGGTACGTTAGGCAGTACAGGTTATTTTACCGAGTCGTCACCGCTTGCACCTAATAGTCCTTATGCGGCAAGCAAGGCAGGCTCTGATTTACTAGCACGCTCTTATTATGAAACATATCAATTTCCAGTTGTCATTACACGCTGCTCCAACAACTATGGTTCACGGCAATTTCCTGAAAAGCTGATTCCTACCATTATTACAAAGGCTTTAGCTAATGAACCTATTCCGATTTATGGGGATGGGCGTAATGTGCGAGATTGGCTTCATGTGCGAGATCATTGTGCGGCTGTAGCTTTAGCGTTACAGCATGGTGTACCTGGAGAAGTTTACAATGTAGGTGGGCATAACGAATGGAGTAATTTGAATTTGGCCTCGTTTATTTTGGAACTAATGAATAAGCCCTATCACTTACTACAATTTGTATCAGATCGTTTAGGTCATGATCGTCGCTATGCGATTGATCCAACAAAAACACAGCAGGAATTAGGCTGGAAACCTAGCATTTCGTTTGAAGCTGGGTTGGAGGACACAGTGAACTGGTATTTATCTGCTTCAACTTGGCTTGAACGTATTCATAGCGGTGAATATCACAATTTGTAGGAGGGAGTAGGATGGTTAGGCGGATCAAAAAAAAATTTCAGCAAAGGAAAACCCGCCTCACCCATAAATCCAGACGGGTTTTCAAAAAAAATAAGCGGGGGCGCTCTGCCCCCGTTACTTCTAAATTGAGCATGAATAAAAAGCAATCACACACATTGCCTATAATACCCACTTTATCAGACTCAACCCAACATAATGCTATAAACGAACCGAAGATAAACCAATTGAACGAGGGGTCACCACTACAATTAGAGCTGATGAATGCTGAATTAGATGAAATTTATACCAAAGCTTACGAAGAGGGATATTTTGAAGGCGGAGAAGCAAAAGTAGGGAATTTAATTCCACATGGTTACATTTTACCAGACTATACCGTAGATCAATTACTGACTATTGCTTTTCAAACAGTACGCCCCTCCTTAGTTCCGTTGAATTCACCTACACATGTATATCATCAAATTAAATCGGCGCTTGAGCAGCACCTACCTTTTTCATTAGTCCGTTTAGGAGATGGGGAGCTACTCACATTAGCACATAATACGGTAATTAGTACCGATGAAGCAAAACGTAGAGGTGCATTTCTACCTTATGCAGGCGTACAGCTCCCAGACGCTGAAGCATCAGCTATGCTGATTGAGGCAATCAAAAGGGCAGATTATATCGGTATTCCTGAATCTAGACATCCTTCCTATCAAGGCTTATTATTCCCAGTACTAAAGCATGCTCAAATTGACTATCGTAAGCTTAAATTAACGACGTCCACGATCAACTATGCCTTAAATGAACAGGGTTTTCTTCACCCTATTTTGAGTAGTAGCTCTCTATTGCTAATTGGAAATCAAGTTGAAGGATTATCGCATATATTGGCTAGACAAGGTTATCGTATTGCAGGCATGATCACACCAGTGAACGGAACACAGGATGTTGCTAGCATTGTAGAACAAGCTTCTCATTTTGAATTTGACTTAGCATTTGTATCAGCAGGTGTGGCTGCAGTAGCCATTTGTACAGGAATCGCTTCTAAAATGGGCAAGGTTGCACTGGATATGGGGCATATGGCAAATAAGCTTGAAAGTGGTGAAATTGCATTGAAGTTTAGGTTAGGGGTGTAACAGATGATAAAGCGTAACAAGCCTGTTTCACATTCTGAAAATATGTTTCAGCTAGGATATCAAAAAGGATATCAAGAAGGCGTTAATCAAGGAAAGCAATCATTTGGTACTTACTTTGAGGGCACAAGCATAATCATTCCAAGCTATAATCAAAAAGGGCTACTTCTGGAATGTATTGAAAGCATTGAAGCCTATACCGCTCCACCATATGAGATTATTGTGATCGATAATGGATCGGAGGATGGAACTGCGGAACAATTGATTGGACGCAGAGGCACGATTCGTGTCGTAAAAAATGAACAAAATTTAGGCTTTGCTAGAGCGATTAATATTGGGCTTATGATGGCAAAGGGAAACTATATTGTGCTTATGAACAATGATGTTCTTGTGACCGAGGGGTGGTTAGACCAGCTTTTAAATTGCTTAAATTCCGATCCGAAGATAGGTGCCGTAGGTCCTGTAACAAACTATATTAGCGGGGAGCAGCAAATTGGGGTGCCATACGAGGATATACAAGGTATGCGTGAATTTTCTATTGCATTTAATAAGAGAGATGCTACGAAATGGAAACGATGTGATCGGCTCGTTGGATTTTGTATTTTAATGCCTAGGTCTACCTTTGAGGATGTAGGTTATTTGGATGAGGGTTATGAGATTGGTAACTTTGAAGACGATGATTGGATTTTACGACTACGTTTTCAAGAAAAGCAAATGATGATTGCAGGGGATACCTTTGTGCATCATTATGGTAGCGTTACAATGAAGGGTTTAGGGCAACAAGGCTTTATTCAGGTGAACCAACGCAATGAGGACTTTTTTACCCAAAAGTGGGGGCGGGGCTTTGAATTGTTAGCCAATATGAATTTGAATATGAGATCCAATTCCCATCCCTTACGCTCCATCGATTTTTTCCCAACGCATGTTTTTATTAAAAGCTGGTCGGGCCGTATATATTGGTTAGCTAATGGGATCAAACACCCTGTGCCTGATTCAATACAAGTAGAACATGCAGATGCAACACGTCTATCCGTCATTGAACTTTTAAACATCCCAACAGGACCCCCATATGATCCAGCTATTCACCAGCCAAATCAACAACACTTAGAGGGCAGATTTATCTTCACCGCTGATGGTCATTACTATCAAATTGAAAGTTCTCGTTTAAGAGAATTTACATCCTCGTATGCTTGTCAGCAATGGGGAATATTGAAGCAATGTATAGAAATGAACATTCCCGATTTACCACAAGGATTACCTATTTTACCTCCACTTCGGCTGCAATCGCAAGATCTTTAACCCATCCTACGCAACCCTATAAGCACTCACTATATTGTCACCACTTAACCACATAAACACCAGTCTTGCATACCTGTGTAATAAGTAGCTTTGAGGTAACATGACACTCCTTAGGTGCATATGCTACTAAGAGGGAAAAGGAGTGAGAAGGGTGGAGCAAAAGGTAACCGAAATCATTACGCATATGTCTCATTCACACACGCAAATGGCTAGAGTCATTCAGGCCGAGAGACAGGTTGCTGTCCGTATGTCGCAATTACTCCATGCTATTCCTGACGATATGCCTTCCTTTGATGGAACAGAGGGGGTCATGGAAAACGCTAGTCGTGTGAATAAAAGTGTCGTTTCCTATTTGAATGCAATTGCCGATCTTGAGGAAGCGATGGCAGAAAACTTAGGTTATGTCATCAAGGAATTAAGGGATTCCAATGAAGAGTAACTTGTTAGGTTCGGGGATGATACGATGAGTAGAGAACAGTCGTTTTTAAAAATGTTGGAAGCAACAGCTAATATTCAGTGGAATATCTCTATGATCCTAGAGGCTAAAGCGGTTGAGGCAGAGAAGCTTCGTAATTGGGTACTTAATCATGTTGTAGAAGAAAGCTTTGCCGATCATGAAAAGCAATTATCCCATCCACTGGATGTCCATGATCAATTAATTGAAGTGATTGAAGGCTTAACCAAGCTACAAAGCGGGTTTAGCAGCAATCTTAAAACAATCCTTCCTGAGGAAGACGATGGGGAGGATGGCGGCGGCTTTGGTGATATGTTTGGTGGAATGGATTATGAGGGGTTAGACAAGTGAGTTACAGCCTTGTAGCTATGGAGGCCGCCAAACAAGACCTCATTCGTGCTATCGCCCGCAGTCAAACCGCAATGGCTCGTATTTTAGAGAGCTTGGCAGATGTGTCCACAGAATCGAGGGAAACAAGGGCACATCTTGCTCAGAATATCGCAACCCTAACTGAATATCAACGCACGATGGCACAGTCAGTCTGTGGCGTTTCCCTACATCGTGTATATTTTGGAACTCCTACAACGCCATGGATTACGAAGAAATGTTATCAAGCAAACGATATAACCCGAGGAGAGCACAGGAGGATAATCGATGATAACAAAAAAGGCTCGGTCCAGCCGTCCAACAAGAAGCAAAAAAAAGAGTAAGGCTACTCAATTAAAGAAAAAGAAGCTTACACTTAAACGACGTAAGTCCACACTGAAACGCAAAACAGGATTAAAACGTCGTTTACACCCTAAAACAAAACGTTTAAGAAAACGTAAGCTTGGTAGAAAGCCAATTGTGCCGGTGGAAGAAGTATTACCTCCGTTTGACGGTGATCCTTCTGACGCTTACCAACAAGCCTATAATGAAGCATACCAGCAGGGCTTTAACTCTGGCTTTAATCAGGGCTTTGAGGATGGGCATAAGCTCACATATAAAGAACGCGTATAACAGATAGGTGTAAAAAACGAGTATAAGAAACTAGTGTAAAGAGCACACGGAAATAAAAAAATCTCAAGTTTTTTAGATGTTTCAGTCTGAAAAACAAGAGATTTTTTTATTATACTTAGTACCCTGCTGTTTTACAAAAATTCAGTGCAGATAGAGCACGTAAATTTTTAGTGGATTTTTAGCCACCAGAATCACTCAAGTGAAGTTTAGAAGGAAGTGGACAAGCGGAGTGATGGGAACTCCCTCCAATATAAAAATTGAGTGCAGATAGAGCACGCAAATTTTTAGTGGATTTACAGCTACCAGAATCACCCAAGTGAAGTTTAGAAGGAAGTGGACAAGCGGAGCGATGGGACTTCCTTCAATATAAAAATTCAGTGCAGATAGAGCACGCAAATTTTTAGTGGATTTACAGCTACCAGAATCACTCAAGTGAGTGTAGAAGGAAGTGGACAAGCGGAGCGGTCACATTTAAAAGAGGATTCCCCCCATTAGATACATTAAATGGAATCCGCTTTTAAGAGCGATGGAGACTTCCTTCAAAAACGGAACACCGCTTCATAGCCAATCATGCTTGTGGGAAAATACACCTACAAGCCCCTTCTTTTTTTATGCGAAATGTCGAATGAAGCACTCCGAATTTAATGTATTTGGGCCAACATTGAAACACTACAGTGAGAGTTTTGGAGGAAAGTGGACAAGCGGAGCGGTCGCATTTAAAAAGAGGATTTCTCCCATTACATACATTCGATGAAATCCACTTTTAAAAGCGATGGGAACTTCCTGCAAAACGGAACGATGCTTCAAAAGTCAAATACATTCCCTTCGGAGCGCGATCATTCCATCCACTAAGAGCGATGGGAACTTCCTGCAAAACGGAACGATGCCTCAAAAATCAAATACATTCCTTCGGAGCCCCTCATTCCATCCACCACAGGCATTAGCCAATTTATGAACCTATAGGGTAGTCGTCCATGATGCACGTGTACCGCAAGCATATATTTATATAGAAATCCATTTGGAATGGATAGACCTAGAAAATTCACAGAAGAAAAGGATGAATGACCTTGGACAATGTAACGGAGCTGGAGCTTCATTCTGATCGTGATTATCTGGGGGGATATCAGCAGGGATATCGTATTGGAGGATGTCAGGCAATACTGCAACGTATTTCTAGGCCGTCATTTACGAAACGTAAAGCTCGCATCTTATATGTTACTCAAGGCTTTGAAGCCATTGATGGAGGTATTCATCAAGCACTACACACGATCGTAAGTGAATGTATTGTAACCTCACCTGAATCTATGCTTATGGACGCAATAAATCATCGACCTGATTTAGTGCTAGTTATGAACGCCTTACACGTTTTCCCGGCGGATCATACTGCTCAAATCGACCAGCTTAGGGCGATGGGGATATTAACCGCAGTTTGGTTTGTGGATGATCCTTATTTCTCTGAGTACACCTCAGGCCTAAGCTTACACTATGATCTTGTATTCACACATGAAGAGCAATGTGTGGAGCAATATAAGCGGCTTGGTTGTAAAAGGGTTCACTACTTGCCGCTTGGCGTAAATCCTAACATGTTTAAACCTGTTGAAGTTGCTTCGGGTTATCAGTATGACGTTTGTTTTATTGGCAATGCGTTTTGGAATCGTGTTGAGCTGTTCCAGTCCTTAGCTCCTTTTTTGCAGGATAAAAAGGTGTTCATTGCAGGAGGACATTGGGATCGACTTCAGGAGGGGAGTGAATTAGCTAAATTTGTTTCACATGGCTGGATTCCAGTGGAGGAAACTGTTCGTTACTATAACGGAGCTAAAATTGTCATTAACCTTCATCGCCCCACTGCCTTTGGGCAAGACAATCATAACTTAATGGAATGGCAAGGCGGTTCAATTAATCCTAGGACTTACGAAATTAATGCTTGTGGCACATGTCAACTTACAGATGTACGTGGTGATCTAAGTAAGTATTATACACCAGAATACGATATTGGCACTTTTGGAAGTGTAGAAGAGCTGCAAAGCAAAATCGCCTATTATTTGGAGCATGAGAATGAACGAGTAGAAATGGCATGGCGTTCTTTATGGACGACATATCAGAACCACACATATGTGAGCAGAGTTTCTTCTCTGCTGAGTATTGCACTATGAGAAATAACAACAGGATGAGGAGTGACAATATGTTGAATCAACAAGCGAATCCTATAATGAATCCTTATGTAAGTTATGGGATTAATGATCCCAGACGTACTGGATTTGATAAAGGATTGCAGGATGGTTTTGAAGAGGGATATTTAAGAGGGCGTGCTAATGAAATTATAAGCAGACCAAGAGAAGTGTTTCCTGTACGTCCAGTTAAAGTGCTTTACATCAATTCGGGCAAGGGATTTCCATATTCCCCAATTGATGAGGCGATCGTAGCTACACTTCATTCTATGGTAGCTGAGGTGACTGTCGTTGATCCTAGTGCTCCGCTCTTAGAATTAGCAAGTTCCACACGTCCTGATGTAGTCATTGCTTTAGATGGCATGGGGCTTCCACTTGATCAAGTAGATGGAATTCGGGCCTTAGGAATTCGTACAGCAGTTTGGTTAACAGACGATCCTTATTATACAGATGTCACCTTAGGCATGGCCGTTCATTTTGACCACATCTTTACATTAGAACGCAATTGCGTTGAGCTCTATCGCTCACAAGGCGCCAGTCAAGTTCATTACCTACCCTTTGCCGCCTACAATGCTCATTTCCACCCTACCATTTCACAGTCTGCGATCCGTCGCAACGTTAGCTTTATTGGTTCTGCCTATTGGAATCGTATCAGCTTTTTACAACCTGTCATTGGTAGTCTGATGGAAAAGGGAACTCACATTAACGGAATTTGGTGGGATCGTCTGCCTGAGTTTTCTCAATATCCAAATCAAATTGAAATCGGCAAATGGATGGGACCAGAAGAGACATCTGAAGCCTATAGTGGAAGTAAAATTGTGCTTAATTTACACCGTTCTCCTTTTGATGAGTCTGTTAACCAAAATGGACTCGGCATTGTTGGCGTATCGCCTAACCCGAGAACATTTGAGATCGCGGCTTGCGGTACACTGCAGCTTGTAGATGCAAGAGACGATTTAGCACAATTTTATACACCAGGGAAAGAGATTGAAACCTTTAGTTCTCCAGAAGAACTGATGGATAAGGTTAATTTTTATTTGACACACGAAAATGAGCGAAGAGAAATTGCACTTCGTGCATTGGAAAGAACTTATAACGAGCATACGTATGCACATCGCATAGATGAAATGCTTCGCACTATATTTGGCTAAATGAGAGTGCAGGTGAATGTTCATGTCGGATAGGAAAAAGATGATCTTGTTCTCCCATGTATGTAACGCAAGAAATATGACAGGTGCGGAAAAACTGCTATTGTTTCTTGCTAGAAAACTAAATGCCTACTTTGAGTGTGTGCTGGTTGTTCCGCTGGAGGGAAAGCTTGCACAGATGGCGAGAGCCTCTGGAATACGAACAAAACAGCTCTATAACCCATTGTTATACGAAATGTGTGCGCCGTTTGAAGGCTTACAGGCGAAGGCGGATATGCTTGCTTATAGTTTTGATGGAAAAGCAATTTTATCGTTTTTGCAAGAGGAGAACTGTGATTATGTATTTGTGAATACGTGTGTTAATGTTGTGCCTGCTATGATGGCGAAGCACCTTGGTATCCCTGTCATATGGCATATTACGGAGACAGTACCAGAGCAAGCATTTCGTCATTTAACAGTAGGCTTAGTACAAAAATATAGCGATCATATTGTGGGTATTTCCGAAGCGGTGTTGTCTCCATATCGAGTGGGGACAGCACCATCCAAAGTAAGTTTGTTATACCCGTCTTGGGAGCAATACGAATATCATCCTGAACGATGGGACGCTGCTCGAATTACCAAACGCAAAGAATGGGGAATTAAAGAGGGTCAGATCGTCGTTGGTTATGTTTCTTCCTTTTTAATTGTACAGAAAGGTCCAGAGCATTTTATTGAAGCTGCAATAGAATTGAACAGAAAGTATAAAAACCTAAAATTTATAGTTATTGGTGGCGAACTAGATCGGAAATTTTATCGTCAACTAAAACGAAAAATTAGAGAAGCAGAATGTGTCGGGAAATTTATTTTTATTGATTATGAGGATGCCATCGAAACAGCCTATTGCGCCATGGATATTGTCGTCGTACCTAGCTTGTTAAGTGAAGGCTTTGGGATGACAGCAATGGAAGCAATGATTGTAGGTAAACCTGTCGTTAGCTATGCAGCAGGGGGATTACGTGAAATTTTGGAAAATACCAGCTCTAGTGAATACTTGGTTGGGGTTGGAGATAAAAAGCAGCTACAGGCTAAAATATCAGGCTTAGTTGAAGCACCTAATATGGCAAAGCAAATCGGAAAAAGTAACCAACAAAAGGTAAATCTTGTTTTTGGCCCACAAAATTATGAACATCAATTACAAGCTTTAGTTACGATGATCTCAAATTTAAGTGGAGAAGTGATTAACTTAAATCAAGAAAAAATTGACAATATAGGGACACCGATATCTCCATCTACCTCCGCTGTAACAGAAGCAACTAAATCTATAACTCGTCGAAGATCCTCACCTAGCTCAGTTCGAACTAAAAAGTCAAAAATAACCCGTAGAAAAATCTCGAAAAAAGGAAGGAAAATTAAGAAAAAAGGAACACAAGGCATAAACCGAAGCATAAAACGAAGCAGTCGCAAGATTAAAAAAATAAAGCCAAACATCAAAAGAAGTAAGAAGGCTAAACCGAAGCATCGCTCCAAAAAACGAAAAAGATAGATGAGACATCGCGGTTAGAAATGGGGAGTGAGAACGTGAAAATCATGACAATACTGGGCACACGCCCTGAAATCATCCGATTAAGCCGTATTATTCCTTTGCTGGATCAATACGCGGATGGGCATGTGCTTGTGCATACAGGTCAGAATTTTACGGCGAGCTTAAGCGATATTTTTTTCAAGGAGCTTGGGGTAAGATCACCTGATTATGTGTTGCAAGATAAGCAAGCTTCATTTGGGGGGCAGATTGCAGCGATGTTTACCCAAATGGAACAAATTTTGTGGAAGGAGCAGCCTGATCGTATTCTTCTGTTGGGCGATACCAACAGTGCGCTTTGTGCCATTTTGGCTGAACGGATGGGGATTGAGGTTGTTCATATGGAAGCAGGGAATCGTTGCTTTGACTTAAATGTACCTGAGGAAAAAAACCGGAAAATTATTGATGCGATTTCTTCTATAAATATGCCATATACATCGCAAAGTAAAAAACATTTAGAGGCGGAGGGAATTCATTCTTCACGCATTGTACTAACAGGAAATCCAATTTATGAGGTCATGCAGTTTTATGAGGAGCAAATTTCAAGCCGGGCTATTTTAGAGCAGCTTGGGTTAGAGGATCGGTCTTATTATCTCGTTACTGTGCATCGCTCAGAAAATGTAGATCATCCACATTCCTTAGCAGAAATCATGAAAGGACTTAACCTTGTAGCAGAGCAAAGTGGTCGTAGACTCATTTGCAGCATTCATCCTCGCACTCGCTCCAAACTTGCTGACCATGATCAGCTTCAGATGCATCCACTTGTTGAATTTTATGAACCATTTGGCTTTTTTGACTTTGTGAAGCTAGAACGTCATGCCGAAATGACATTAAGCGATAGCGGTACTGTTCAGGAAGAATGCTGCATTATGCATGTGCCTACAGTGACAATTCGTAATACAACAGAACGACCGGAGACGGTAGATTGTGGCAGTAATATCGTGTCTGGTATTGATGCAGCTAGTATTGCAAGAGCTTGCTTAGTGATGAGCAAAATGGACAAAAATTGGGAAGTGCCAACAGGATATCTTACTGCAAATGTATCAGAGACGGTTGTCAAATTTTTGCTTGGAGGGAAACGGCATGTTTGAAAATAAAGTGATATTAGTAACCGGGGGAACAGGTTCGTGGGGACATGAATTAGTAACGCAATTACTTCCTTTCAACCCGAAGAAGGTCATTATTTATTCACGTAATGAATCAACACAAGTGGCGATGAGTCGTCAGTTTGAGGATGCTAGATTAAGCTTCTGCATTGGTGACATTCGTGATAAAGAGGCATTAACAGTAGCCTGCCAAGGCGTGGACTATGTATTTCATTTAGCTGCACTTAAGCATGTGCCTGTGTGCGAGGATCAGCCCTATGAAGCGTTAAAAACAAACGTAATTGGTACGCAGCACGTCATTGAGGCAGCAATTGAAAATAACGTTAAAAAGGTCATTTATATTTCCACTGATAAAGCGGCAAATCCATCCAATTTTTATGGCATGACAAAAGCGATTGGCGAAAAACTCATTGTATATGCTAATTTGTTAGGCAGTCAAACTTCCTTTGTGACCGTTCGTGGGGGGAATGTGCTTGGAACCAATGGAAGTGTTGTTCACTTATTCCGCGATCAGATCCGTAAAAAAGGGGAGGTTTCCATTACGGATTACAACATGACACGCTTCTTCCTTACTTTACACGATGCAATCTCCTTATTATTTAAGGCAGCGATTGAAAGTATAGGGGGAGAAATCTTTGTCATGATGATGCCAACCTGCAAAATCGTAGATTTGGCAGAGGTATTAATTGAGGATGCAGCTGTAGAAAACGTAAATATCGTGGAGCGTGGCATTCGTCCAGGGGAAAAAATCCATGAAATACTGATGAGCGATTATGAAAGTATTACAACCGTTGTTTATGATGATCAATATTTAGTCATTTTACCAACAATTGATATTCCTAATCTTAAAGAGCATTATAAAAACCATCAAAAAGTAACATTTACTAGCTTTAGCTCCCATCAGAACTTAATGAATAAGGAAGAAATCAAAGATATTCTCCGACGTGGGGGGTTCTTATTATGAAACTTTTAATTCTGGGTGGGGGAGGTATGGCAGGCCATATGCTGGTGCAATATTTTCAGCAGCAAGGCCGTCATACTTGTTATTATACAACCCGGAATGAAGATGATTCGCATGGATTGTTTTTAGATGTAGCTGATGCTGTAGCGATGGAAAAAGTAATTGATGCTGTTCGACCTGATGTTATCATCAATGCAATTGGGATTCTGAACCAGTTTGCGGCTATGGATATTCATCAAGCTTATTATATTAATGGTCTATTTCCACACTATGTAGAGAAGCTTGCGGATCGGATTCGGGCACGCCTTATCCATATTAGCTCTGATTGTGTATTTGAAGGAACAAAAGGAAGCTATACAGAGGTGGATGAACCTGATGGCATAAGTGTCTATGCTAAAACTAAGGCTTTAGGAGAAGTGAAGCAACGAGGGCATCTCACCATTCGTACCTCAATTATAGGGCCTGAGCTTAAAAATAATGGCATAGGATTAATGCATTGGTTTATGAATGCTACAGGTGAGGTGTCTGGCTATCGCAACGTATTATGGAATGGCGTTACAACGCTAGAGCTAGCGAAAGTCATCGATCAATTGCTAAGCTCCTCCTTGTCCGGACTTATTCATCTTTGTCATCCAATCCCTATCAGTAAGCATGATTTGTTAGTCCTGTTTCAAAAAATATGGCAACGAAACAATGTTACGATTACACCAAGTGATACACCTATACTTGACCGCACACTCGTCTCAACACGCACAGATTGGAGCCATGACACACCATCCTATTTCGAAATGCTAAAGGAGTTGGAAGCATGGATGCGCAAAACTTCCTTAGCAACAAAACGATATTAATTACAGGGGCCTCCGGTTTTACCGGAGGTCATGCGTGTAACTATTTTGCGGGTGAGTTAGGTATGCAGGTATTTGCACTAGTTCGCAAGCCAATGAATACAATCCTACCCCCAAATATACAATCCAATATTCATTACCTTTGTTGTGATCTTGGAGACCTTGAGGGTCTACGTGCTTTAATCAAAGAGATAAAGCCTGGGTATGTATTACATTTAGGTGGTAAAAATTCAGTACCAGAGTCATGGGATAATCCGCTTATTTATATGCAAACAAATGTGCAATATACGTTCCATCTGCTTGATGCATTAAGATCGGTTCCTGAAAGTAGAGTACTCGTTGTTGGCTCGTCTCTTTCGGGAGATTTAAGTCGGATTCATCAATCTGCTCATCCGTATGGACTTAGTAAAGGCTTGCAAAAGATGGCAGTATTGTGTTGGCATCGATGGTTTGGGCAAGATGTAGTTGTGGTAGAGCCAAGCAATTTAATTGGGCCTGGACCCTCAACAGGGTTTTGCTCCTTACTTGGAAAATATATTGTGTCTTATGAACAAGGCATGGAGATCTCGCCCTTTCAAATTTCCTCCCGTGAGGATGAACGTGATTTTTTAGACGTACGTGATGCGGTGGCTGGATATGCACTTCTGCTATTACATGGAAAAAGTGGAGAGGAATATGGGGTCAGCTCAGGAAAAATACGAACCTTGGAGGAAATCGCCAAGTTAATGCTTGGGATGACCAATCATCAGATTCCTATATTGTGGGGAAATAAAGAGGGAACTAAAGCGGTTCAAAATTTCCCACAGCCTTCCTTTATTCGTAACTTAGGCTGGAAGCCACATATCCCTTTAGTACAGTCTTTACAGGATATTATGGACGATTTCAGAACACGAGGAGGGGTAAAATGAATCCAACAGTAAGTGTGGTTATTCCGTTTTATAATTGCGCCTATGTGAATATAGCGATTGAAAGTGTATTAAATCAATCCTATAGCCCCGTTGAAATTATTGTTGTAGATGATGGATCCACGAGAAATCAGCATTTAATCCAGCCCTATTTGCCGTATATTCATTATCTTGGGAAAGCGAATGGAGGTACTGCCTCAGCCCTTAATCATGGTATTCAATTTTCTTCAGGGCAATATATCGCTTGGCTAAGTTCCGATGATTTATTTTACCCGAATAAAATAGAGCATCAAGTTCGGTTTATGATGGAGCAACATGCTCATATCTCCCATACTAATTTTCATTATTTAAATTCTGAAGGCCACATTACACAATACAACGTTTCACCAAACTATACTGCCTCGGCACAATTTTACTCTATTTTCTTACATGCGAATCCAGTGAATGGTTGTACGGTGATGTTTACTAGGGATGTCTTTAATCATATTGGTTTATTTAATGAAGGCTTAAAGTATACGCAAGACTTAGATTTTTGGTATCGGGTCTTATTAGCTGGTTTTCATATGCCATTTTTAAATGAACCACTTACGGGGTACCGCTGGCATAATGAAATGGGAACGCTAGTGCATAATGCAGAGGTTCTAACCGAATTGAATTTTTTACAGCAAAGTAACCGGGAAGCGTTAGTAAGGTTGATTAACTCAACAAACTATTAACCAGTACCAAAGAATGGGAGGGGAATCATTATTAAGATTTTAATGGCGACCTATTGGTTGATTCCTCACGTTGGTGGAGTATGGAAATTCATGAATGATATTAAGCACTATCTCGAGGCGATGGGGCATGAGGTAGATATATTAGGAAATAGTTCAGATTACTCAAAATTTATTATCTACAATAAAAAAGAGTTATCCAAAGCGCATTTAAAGCCCATGTTAGAAGCGAAGTTAGGAGCAAATGTAAGCTCAAAAATTAGTGTAGATCCTTTTATAGATTTTTATGAACGTGATCGCTATATGTTGGAGCTTTCTGCTGCTTATTTTGGACTTGATGAGTATGACGTTATTCATACGCAGGATATCTTTTCAGCTAGAGCACTTGCAAGAGTGAAGCCTAAAAACAAACCATTACTATCTCATTTTCACGGCTCAGTTACCCAAGAATTCCATAATCATTTTAATCTAAATCCTCAGTTAGGGATCAACCAGCAAAGTGATGCGTGGAAGTATTTCCCTAGCCTTGAGTATCATGCTTCGTTATCTGCCTATCCGGTCATTACCGCTAATCAATGGCAAAAAAATAAGCTTGTTCATGAGCTTCATGTCCCAGAAGAAAGAGTTCAAGTATTTCAGTATGGGTTAGATCAACAAAAATTTTGGAATGAAGCCTCACTTCCTTGTGAGGTACAAAAGCCGGTTGGCAAAAAGGTAATCATCTGTCCTGCACGTCTTGTGTTTGTGAAAGGAATTGATGTATTAATTTCAGCATTAGGTTTATTAAAAGCACAACGTCAGGATTGGGTCTGCTGGATTGTGGGGGATGGAAATAAAAGAGGGGAGCTAGAGCAGCAGGTTGTTAACTTAGGTTTGCAAAATGACGTGTTATTTTTGGGTGAACGGCAGGATGTACCTGCAATGCTAATGCAGTGTGATATATTTGTACATTCTTGTTTACAGGATAATCAACCTTTTTCTGTTATGGAAGCGCAGATGGCAGGGGTGGCAGTTTGCGTATCCTCAGCAGGTGGACTGCCAGAGATGGTGGAGCATGGCGTAACTGGCTTAGTATCACCAGTACAGGATTTTGTTACACTATCCCAACACTTGCATCTACTATTAGCACAAGATGAGCTTAGGAATACGTTAGGCAACAATGCGAAGATATGGGCACAAGAGCATTGGTCAATGGAGAATATGATTCATCGGTTATTAAACGTTTATTCTAGTCTCATAAATGTATAGTAGAGGAGATAAGAATATGGAGGGGCCTTTCGTTATTTGTGATTTGTATAATCGAATTTTTAGCTCACAAATTTCTACACCAGAATTACAGGTAGATTACATTGTATGGAATCAAATTTTTGCCTCATTACCAGATCATTATCAGTTACCAGATCATGAAGTTTTAAATATAGCAAAGCAATAAAGCAAGGGACTGCTCTCGAAAAAGATAACTTTTGGAGGCAGTCCCTTCATCACTCTATTTTAGTTTTATTCATCCAAAAAATAAATTTCACTGAATAACTGAGACCACCAATGATCGTTACTCCGCCAAATGTCGAATTCTGGGAAATGAAAATGACAAACTTTATTTAATTCACAAGGCACTTCTGTTGGTTGATTTACAGGAGTATGGTTGATTAACAAAATACTAAAGTCATGTACAACTATATTAGAGAGCGTTTCCTGTAAAGCAGCAACATCCTCCATAGAACCGCCAACACGAACAAACAATATTTTACGGCTGGTCATCATCTTTTCAAGAAAACGATGGATTCTTCGATCATATTTTACTTTAACTTCAGGATAAGCAGCTAAATCAGTATATGAGTTTTTATGCGTATAAAAATCATGATTGGAAAAAATGTTGTAATAGTTTTCTTTTACTAAATATAATTTATCACTCGCCTTATTTACGACACTAAGATGCTCCAGATCCATAAATCCTTTAAAGCGGCTTTGGATTAACCGATTGACATCCTTTAAGTCATAAGAAGCCATCCAATCTATAGGTCCAGCATAAGGACGTAAACCATTTTTCTCTAATTGAATGGAAGTAAGACAAAGTTCACCTAAGCTAAATATTGCATCATAGTTACCTTTAAGCTCAGACCATTGCATACAATCAACTCCTTTCTCATTCCATACTATAGTAAATGCTAGTTTTTAAGATTTGGTATGGATAGTTGGTCTCATCCTTCTTAAAAATGGGCAGGTATAATGGTTGGATGTGCCCTTACACTACACGCCTATATGCATATTATGTTGTATGTCAGAATTTGATGAAGGAGGTACGACATGTCTATTTTTCAGATCGAAACGGTAGATGATCCTAGCTGCTTGTATGCACCCTATATCGAAAGTATAGATGTAGAGCTAATGAATATAGGAATGTCACCGTATGAAGTTCTAATTATAGTTGTAGGACCTCAAGGGGTGTTTTATCAGGGATTGTACAGTTTACCATCAGGAGTACCCATTAATATAGAAGGAATTAGAACAGGATATTTGTTTTTCAAATTAATGGTGATTACAAATACAAATAATTATTATGAAACTGTAATCAATTTAAGGTGCCGTGATCAAGGACAATTGTTAGCTGTGTATACACAGGAGCAGATGCAAAGAGACTATTGAGACCTGGGGGTGCAGGTGTGAACGTACTATTCGTTTTTTTTGTTCCAAGTGGAGGTGTAGATACATTAAATCGAAATCGTTGCCTTGGGTTACGCAGGTTTGGAATTAAGGCAGATTGTTTGTATTACAGTTGGGGCGCGGGAATTCAAAATTATGGAGACATCCCTGTCTATATTTCTAACGATGATAATGAAATTAAAAAAATTCTTGAAAAAGGAAAATATGATTTTATTGTAGCAACAACAGATCATTACTGCTTTGAACGCTTCCGTAGATTAGGATATAAGGGCAAATTTATTCTTGAGATCCAAGGTTATGGTTCTAAGGAAATCGCACGAGAACAGTTAAGGAAAGCGAGCTCAACTATTAATACGCATGCAGCTGCACTACTTAATCCCAATACGCCACATATCACCGAAATTTTCAATGAAGTTTATCCGAACATTCCTAAGTTTTCCTTTAACAATTGCTTTGACAGCACGTCATTTACCCATCATGTATTAGAGAAGCCTAGCAGTCCCATTTTGGCTTGGGTAGGTAGATTGGAAGACAATAAAAATTGGAGAGAGTTTATATTGATTGCTTATATGCTAAAAAAAGATCATTTTCCAGACTTAGTTTTATGGATGTATGAAGATGCAAATCTAGCGATGCCAGGAGAAAGAGATGCACTAATGAACATGGTCTATAGTCTTAATCTACATCCTTCTCTTCATATTTTCTCCAATGTTCCTAATATGGAAATGCAATACTATTATTCTATGATTGGGGACTCAGGTGGATTAGTATGTCTGACATCTAAGGTTGAGGGGGCACCGTTGTCTGTGTTAGAGGCAATGAGTTGTCTTTGTCCTGTTATGACCTCAAGTTCTGATGGGATTTCTTCCTCCGTTATTCACAATGTAACTGGTAAAGTATATCCGTTAGGTCAGATCTCAGTAGCTGTGCAAGAGGCAAGTCAGTTGATAGGCGATCATGTATATAGAAACCATATTAGGGTAAATGGACATCAACACGTGTGCCATGCATTTAGTATAGATAGGTATTGTAAGCAATTTATTCATATGCTTAATACGCTTTAACCAAATTTAATTTAATTGGGGGAATTCTAAATGAAATATCAACACCGTACAGGGGCAGGGAAATATGAACATGGCAACATCTCGATTGGAGAAAATGAGCTAATATTAACCTCTGTAACTTTAAGCCCAATCAGCCAAGGCGATAAAATTAAGCTGCAATATATTATTGAATGGACTAGACCTGATGAATGGGATACAGGAGAAATGGAAATTATGATTAGACGTGGTTCTGTGGAAGGACCTATTATATATTGGACGTTAGAAACTTGTTTTGGTCAAGCAAAACATAAAGAAGTTATAACAGATACGGATAGTAGCATAGGAGTGGAGCAGTACTATTTAACAGTACGCTCTGCGGAGGGACGCGCCATCATTAATGGAGATTACTTCCTAACAGGAACTATTGAGTAATGAAGTGGTGGAGTTAATCTAGCCTAAAATAAAATAAAGCTATAGTAAAAGGAGGCTGGGACATAACCTAAGCCTCTATTTTAGTTCTACCAGCATGGAGCTAACCAAGTACCGGCTATTCGATCAGGCTAGGCTAAACAAGTTAATTCAAAGATAGATCTACAAAATGCGAAGTAATAGTAAAAAAATAGTAAATAATAATGATATAACAGTCACAGTATTTGAAACTAAATAGCGCCTTGTTTCCCTAATGTATTTCGATTCCATAACAGCTCGAAAATAAAAAAATAATGTTAGGAAGAAAGGTAATTGGTTGTGGTTCGTTTAAGTCTAAAATCCAGATAGTAACAATAACGGGGATTGCAAAGAAAATTGAGCCTAAAATATCCGTTAGCAGCCCGTCCTTCCACTCAGCATACCCTTTATTGAGTAAAGCTCGTTGGCTAACCGTTAACGTATTCAAATATATCTGCGGCCGCCCCAGGTGCTTCCCTTTTTTCTTAGCTTCAGCAATTCCTTCATCTTGCGCCTGTTTAATTCCCTTGCGTTCTTCTTCAGTTAACCAGCTCAATATCTGAAGGACTAAATCCATAATAAGCTGCCAATACCCTCGAGTTCCTGGTACTTACGCGTATCAAGTATGGCAATGTCGATCACCACGATATGTATTTTCGCATTGATCAGCCATTGCCACTCTTTTAAAATCTCCTGCTTGTTCCGTCCAAAACGATTAATAGACTTCACAAATAGAGTGTCACTTTCTCTCAACACACGCTTGAGAAGCTGATACTCTGGACGTTGAAAATCCTTTCCGCTTGCCTTATCAATAAACATATACTCATCTGGAATCCCCTGTTCAAGAGCGCTGAAATCTGATGATCCTCATTCTGGTCTTTCGTGGACACCCTAGCATAACCGTATTCTCTTGAATATGTCCTCATAAAGCCCCCAAAAATGTTTATAAAGGTATAAAAAATCTGTTTATAATAATTTATCAACACCTTTAAGGAGTTGTTTCGGATCTTTATTTGGCAGCTTGAAAAGATATACCTTTACGGACTTTAAAACGACACGAACCCCCTAGGTGCTAGTAGTTTCGCGCCGTTTTTTATTTTACATAAGCTGATTAGATTTGCTATCCGTTTACAAAAGTGTAAATAATTATATATAAATCTATTTAATACCTCAAGATTAAATGATAGGATTAAATGGTAATATATTTATTTTAAAGAATATTATTAGGATGGTGGTGATTTCCGTATTAACGCTTAATCTTCTCAATACCTTTGATTAGCAACATTAGAACTACATAAAACAAAAGAAAATTTAATGTAAAATAATCAACTCGAAAAAGTACATGTTTTAAATTATCCCACATAATAATTTCATAGGACTGGCCTAAAGTTTCCATGTGTCCTCCTTTATAAAACATAAAAGGGAATGGAAATCCGAACTTGTTTAGGTTTTGTCCGACAAGTGCAGTCATAAGGGACAATAGTATACTGCCCATAACGATTATGAATTTCTTTTTTCTCAACATCATCACCTCAATTCTATTTTAATCAACTATTCATAAAATTACAATATTTTGTAATTAATAAATTTCATGGGAGGCAATTATTATGAAAAGAAAAATTTTATCTTTAATTATGGCTGCAACAATGTCACTTACGCTTGTTACACCTATCTTTGCTTCAGGAGTTACAGATAATTCTACCCTAGTTTCAGAACTGGAACAGCTAAGTAAAAAGTACAACATTGAAATTACACATCCCGAAAATTCATCAAACACTGAAGAAAAATTAAAATTTGATTCAGTGAAGGAATTTGAAGCTTTTATTATTCAACTACAATCATCTGAAACTGAGGAAAGCTTGAACAATTCACTTTCAAAAGACTCCCCTATTTCGCTATTTTCTATTTTTGATTCTGGTACAGAATCATGGTGGTCTCCAGCTATAGGTAATGTATTTTCCTGGAAAAACATTGTTTGGAAAGCTACATTTAGGTATGACAGTAAGGGAAACGGTTCAATTAATACCGTGACTGCAACAGATTCTTACCTAACGGGTGTAAACACAGGCATCGATTGGAAACAAACATTAGATAACTCTTATGGTAGCGGTGATACTCTTAAACTTAAAGTCAATGGATATTATTTGCTTGGACTAACAATTGAAGGTTATGAACTTGGGGCCAAAGTAAATGGTTCTTGGAGCAGGGATGTTAAAATTTCATTACCTAGTCAAACATAATTTTTAGCATATAAAAAGTTAACTTATTTTAATAGAGGCTGGGACATAACCTAGGCTTCTAGAGAAAAAAAGTGAAATCGCAATTTTGATTTCACTTTTTTTACGTTATTTTTTAAAATTCACAAGAGAGATTACCCTTTTGCTAGATTTTTTCTTAAATTTACTGCCATGAGTGCAAACCCTATCTCACATTCACACTCAGTGTTCGATTCGTTCCTTCCTTTGCCTTCGTGCACAGGGAACGTAGGGGGCAATGGCTACAGTCTTCACACTCATACACTTTGAATTGACGCCCAAAGCCACGCTTATCTGTTCGATTTGAATCGTTGCGAAAGTGCAGCTTTTTACCATTGGGGCACGTGTATGTATCTTCCTGGGTATCATATTCCCAATTTGCAGTTTGGAAAGGATCTTTTTTGTACTTTTTCTTTCGCTCCATTCGGAATTGGTAATACGAAATCAATGGAATACGTTCGCGTTTCAACAAAATATCTTCGTAATTCTATTCACTTCCATAACCCGCATCTGCAAAGATATGTTTCGGTAAAGTAACAAACTCCTTTTCCATCTGATCCAGAAACGGAATGAGTGTTTTTGTGTCCGTGGGATTAGGAAAAATGCTGTAAGCAAGCGTATATTGCCCTTCGGTTCCGATCTGAATATTGTTACCCTGCTTTGAGCTGAGCGTTTTTCATATAATCATCTTTCATACCTATATAGGTCGCGTCTGGATCTGTCTTTGAATAACTATTGCGTTCACCAAAAGTTTTAAAATCTTTTTCATATTTGCGTTTACGTGAAATCCATTCCAAATTTTCTTCACGCTTTGTCTGGGAAGCTTTCGTTTGCTACGTAGCTTTTTACGCTCACTTACCTGGTCAGTTTGTTCAATTTCCTTCGTAAACGCCTGCACAAATTCTTCCAGTTTCTCAGTCATTTGAGTTAATTCTTTGACTGAAAGTTGCTCTACACTTTCCTTTTCAATTTCTGGGATAATCTTGGTCTCAAGTAACTCGTTATATAGCTGATTGGATTTGGTGTGGTAACTCAATTTTATTAGAAGGTGTCCTTTCTTTGTTAAAAATAACGAAAACCGATGAACATTTACTATTGTAAACGTCCATCGGTTTTTTTGTCTTTAGGCAGGATTATGTCCCAGCCTCTTTGCTTCGTATGTTAATTCAAGACCCTTTTCAATTGGATATCGTACCTGCCACTTAAGGTGCTTACAAATCGCAGTATTACTTAAGCAGCTATGCCTGATATCGCCTTCCCTTGCTGGACGATGATATATAGGAACAATGTCACTGTAATTTTGGTGAATATCGTTGGCTAATTTAGCAAGTGTATTAATAGAAGTTTTTTTGGCGGTACTGACATGTAGGGTTTGGGCGGTATCCCCTTTGTGCGCAGCCAATAGTGCTTGCACTACATCCCCCACGTAAATAAAATCGCGAGTTTGCTCTCCATCACCATGAATGAGTAGTGGGAGTGATTTTGCTAAGCGCTCCATAAAGATGGCAACGACACCACCTTCTCCCTTTGCAGTTTGTCCAGGACCATATACGTTGGCAAAGCGCAAAATTGTATATGGGATATTATAAAAATCATGATACATTTTAATGTATGCTTCAGCGGTTAGTTTTGATAAGCCATAAAAAGAAATGGGATCTGTAGGATCAGTCTCTGTAATGTACTCTTTTTGTAATTGTCCATAAACAGCAGAGGTTGAAGCAAAAATAACTTTTGTTGTATTACAATGTTCCCGACAATACTCTAAAATATGCAAAGTTCCACGAATGTTCGTATCTGCATCATGAGTTGGGGATAATATTGAGGTTTGTACATCGGCTTGTGCGGCTAAATGATAAATAATTTCAGGTTGTATCGTTTTAATTCGTTGAATCGTATCTAATTGCGCAATATTATGAACATGGAGTATAGCCTTTGGATGGACCATCAGAGATGCACTTGTACTTAAATTATCAATAACATGAACCTCATAGCCTAACTGAACTAGGCTTGAAACAAGATGTGATCCAATAAACCCAGCCCCTCCTGTAACGAGGATTCGTTTCATTTTCTGTATTCCTCCCCTCGATTTAGCTAAACTTCGTAAATTTTAAGCCCAAGAAAAAGCCGTAGAAATGAAGTTTGGCGGATTAATTTTCATATGAAATATCGTATGTTTAACACAACCCGTGTTGATTGGGCATTTGGAGGATGCGGTGATGTTTTCCTGTATGTGTTCATTGAAAATCAGACATCCTAAGGACGAAATAATGATTTCATAAACCAATAGGAAAGGCTGATGAGACAATGAACGTAAGTAAATTTCTTCGTTTATCTTTATCTGCTGCTTTGTTAACAAGTGTTGTGGGGATGACAGGGTGCGGGATGAATGCAAAGAGTAACATTCGTTCGCAAAATGTAAGAAATGATCAAAACCATATGCGTCCTTATTCTACAAATGAAGCTGGACGTTATAATGCTGGGTATCACCATATTGGCTCAATGCGCTTTAGCAGTGCATTAAGCACTCAAGTTGCTAAGCTTCCAGGGGTTAGAGCTGCACATGTCGTGTTAACAGATCGTGATGCATATGTCGCTGTTCGGTTAATGGAAAATAACAACACTAGCCGCACGAATAGCTACAATCGTAGTAACACGAATAGCTATGGCTTAAACGGTACGACAGATATGAACAATATGTATGGAAATCGTGGAGGAAACAGCATTGCGGGGGATATTGGCCGAGCAGGTCGTGATGTTGGCAGAGGTGTAGTTGATACTGGCCGTGATATTGTAGGCGGAGTGGCAAACACAGGACGAAATGTTGTAAATGACATAGGTAATACAGGTCGTAACATGATGAATGATATGACTGGAAGAGGGAATTCTGGAAATACTCGTATGAATAGCTATAACGGTACGGGTACGGGGACTGGGATGGGAATGAACCAAGATCAAGTGCCTCAAAATGTGCGTGATGAAATTACTCGTTTGATCAAAAGATCCAATAAGGTCGTACAAAACGTGTATATTTCAAGTGATGAAAGCTTCATGAATGAAGTTGAAGGTTATTCAACAAATTCGCGTGGTGGTAATGTGATTCAAGATACAATGACAGGATTTGAACGTCTCGTGAATCGCATTTTCCCATTCGGCAATGGTGATAATGATATGGGCGTGAATAATTATCGTAATAATCGAATGAACAACCGTATGAATAACAACATGAATATGAACAACATGGATATGATGGATAGAAATCCTTCAGGATATCAAAACGGCACACGCTAAGTTTTAACTATAAAATAAGACTCATTAAGCTTGATATCGCTTAAATGAGTCTTGTTTTTGTTTATAATTTTTTATAAATAAAATTATGCCTAGCTAGAGGATTGCCTACTTTTAAGCCTTTTGTGGGCAGTGATCAGAAAAGGTAAACCCAACATAGTGGTTAGCATAAGTGGGATAAACACAGCAAGACCTTGATTTCCATATTGATCGAGCAGTAACCCTCCTAGCACTGGAGCCATCACATTGCCTAAATTGTTAAAGCCGATTGTACCAAAGTAGGTGCCCTTAAATTCCGGCTTCGCAATGAAATCAATTAGCATATCCATCATCGTGAACAATAGTACCTCGCCAATTGTAAAGATGACAACTCCAAACATAAGAAGCAATATGCCGCCATCTAAGCCAAACAAAAGCATACTAAAGGCTACGCAGATGTTACCTAATATTAATGGAACAATAGGTGGGAATTTGCTTGCTTTTCGTACAATAGGGTATTGAACAACAAGCACAGCCACCGCGTTTAATGACAGCATATAAGAATAAATTTGATCTCCATTTGGTAAATTGGGGTTAGATGCTAGATATTGTGCAAGTGTAGAACCAAAGTGTCCATAGCCTAACACACAAAAGATGGTTCCTAACAAAACGGGCAAAAATACACGGTCTTGCGTTGTTGTCGTTATAGCTTCTTTGAGAGAAGGTGCCTGTCTTTGATGGTATTGTTGGGATTGTTGCAATGGATTTGCTTGCGTTAATAAGCTTGCACCGTGTTTTCTAAACTGCATATATAAGACAATGCCATAAACAACATAAACGATACCTGCAATTAAAAAAGGAAATGTAGACTTCGCTGACCCTAACTGTAGACCAATAATTGGTCCAAACACGACACCAAGATTGATCGCTGCATATCGCATATTGAATACAAGTAATCGATCTTTTGCTGGTGTTACATCAGACAACAATGCACGTGAGGTCGGTTCAAATACAGCTCTACATAACCCATTTAACGTGTTCACAACAAAAAATGCCCACAGCTCATTTGAAATAGCAAAACCTACAAAAACACAAGCCCAACCAAACGCGGAGGCAAGCATAACGATTTTTCGTCCAAAAATATCTGAGATATATCCGCCATAGAAGCTAACTAAGACACCTGCTAAAGAGCTAACGGCGACAGTAATCCCAGTTTGTGCGTGAGAAGCGCCAAGCGTTTGTGTTAAATAAATGGATAAGAACGGGATGCTCATTGAGGTAACGAGTCGCCCAAACATGGTTCCAATAATAATGGTCCAAGCTAACGGATGAATATGTTTTAGTTTTTTCATAATGTAAACTCCTAATCCGAAAATTCTATGGATAAAAATTGGCTCTTTATTTATATTAGTGGTTGACAACCACCCCAAGCTAGCGAAGGGACAGAGGGATTCTGGAGAAGTGGAATGTTTGTCTCTTAAAACTAGATTTTTACAATCAAAATTATCAATTATGAAATCTGGTTTTAACAACGATCGGAAGAACCCTCTGTCTCGAGCCTTCCATCTCCATTGTTGACAACCACTAATTTTTATGTAGAGCCTAAAAAATAGTTTCATTTCAAAATGACTTGTGTATAATTTTAAAGGGAAAAGGGGGAAATAAAAGTGTAACATTTTTTCTATCATTTCACCTTTTGAGAGGAGCGAGGATATGGATATTAATACGAATCACTTTATACATATAGCCAAAATGATGACTGTACCGCAAAAAAATGAGCCGTTTCCGATCACGATCGAACAGCTTTCGGATGCTTTATGTTGTACACCTCGTAACGTTAAATTTATTTTACGCCGCCTTGAAGAGAGTGGTTTTATTGAGTGGATGCCAGGGCGGGGGCGGGGGAATATCTCGCAGCTCACTTTGTTAAGGGAAGTAGAAGAAGTTATTGAAGTTAGCTTTCAAGAGCTTATTGCTAAAAATAAAATAAAAGAAGCAATTGAGTTTATGAGTAGTTTGGAGAGCAATGAGGCACTAAAGCAACGTTTATTTAACTCTTTGAGTGTTAAAATGGGCTTTCATAGTGAAATGGAGACGACTTCAAAACATGATATTTTACGATTGATGCAAGGACGTAAATTGGAGAAGCTTGATCCAGCATTTATTTATACTGCATTTGAGGCTTATTTAGTGGGACAAATCTGCAATACGTTAATTACTTATGATGTTGTAAGTAGTGATTTTCTGCCTGAATTAGCACATAACTGGGAGCATAATGACGATTACACATTGTGGACGTTTTATTTGCGTAAAAGTGTAAAATTCCATCATGGCAGAGTCATGACCGCACAAGATGTAAAATTCACAATTCAGCGCTTACTAGAAGTAAATAGTTCAGTTATGGAAAGCTTTAAGGATATTCAGGATATTGTTGTAAAAGGTGAGCGGGTTGTACAGTTTCAGCTTCAACGTCCAAATTTATTTTTTCTGCATTTGCTTAGCTCTGTTAATGCTAGTATTTTACCTTACGATATTGAATTGAATAAATTAATTGGGACAGGTCCTTTCCGAGTTCATGAGCTAAATCAAGAGGTGCTCATACTTCATGCCTATGAACAATATTATGGGCTACGTCCTCACTTGGACGAAATTGATATTTGGTTTGTAGCAAATCCACCCTCAAATGAACGTTATTACGAGATCCCAGTGGAAAATCAGGTCAAGCTGCCAATACAGGGGAAAGAGGCAAAAAGATTCCATTATACAGCTTCGGGCTGTAAGTATTTGCTGTTTAATTTTCATATAGAGGGAATCCAGCATCAGCTTCTCTTTCGTGAAGCGCTAAGAATTATTTTCGATCAGGTTGCTATTGTCAAAGAACTAGGAGGTTTTCGCGTTGCCCCTGCAGATAGCTTCCTTCCATGGAAAAGTAAAGAAAAGGAATGGAGCGAGCCGTCTTTAAAATTAGCAGCGCAATTACTTGAGCGTAGTGGTTACCAAGGGGAAACCATTAACCTTGCCTATAAGCTATACAAGGATGATGAGGATGCGAAGTGGATTAAGAATCGGGCAGCCCAAGTAGGCTTAAATATTGAGCTACAATATTATGCACAAGTAGATACAACGATTTCATGTAAAGTAGAGCTTATGCTAGAGTCAGCACATATCGTATTAGTTGAGGAAATTTTAGAGGACGACTGGCAATGGGGGATGATGAATTATTTCTGGAACACCTCTAATTATTTACACAGCTTTTTATTGCCAAATCAAATAAATGAGCTACATAGCCTATTGGAGCAGTTTTCTCTATTGGAGAAGCAAGCACGAATCTCCTTACTTGCAGAGGCAGAGCAGCTACTTCGGAAAAACGCTTGGCTGTTACATGGTTATCATATTAACAACACGGCTTTATTAAATCAAAGCTTGCTAGGCTTGCATACTAGCTCGTTTGGTTTTCTAGATATTTCTAAGTTATGGGTGAAGCCAACGTGAAAGCTTCCATACTCATAATCTTTAGAAATTCTTTCATTTTAGTCACAGTTAATTTTTAACGATATGTCTTATTGTAAAGAAGACAGTATATGGAGATCAATCATAGGATTGTCAATGGAAATTGGGGGAGCCATATGTCACATACGATTTTAGTTGTTGAGGATGATAAAGAAATTGCAGAAGGAGTGAGCATTTATTTAAAAAATCAAGGTTATCAAGTGTTCCAAGCCTCTAATGGCTATGAGGGGCTAGAGGTAATCAAGAGAGAACATATCCATTTAGCGATCGTTGATATTATGATGCCAATGATGGATGGAATTACGATGACACTACAGTTGAGACAAGACTATGATTTTCCAGTTATTTTTTTAAGTGCAAAATCAGAGGAAATTGACAAGGTCACTGGACTGAATATAGGTGCAGATGACTACGTTACAAAGCCATTCACACCGATGGAGCTATTAGCGCGTGTGAATTCACAGCTTCGGCGATATGATCGATATTTAAATGCAATGACTCAAAAGGAGCAAAATCATGTCTTTACGATCGGTGGCTTAGAATTAGATGAAAATCTAGTTCAGGTCAGTGTAGATGGGGTTGCTGTAAAATGTACACCCATTGAATTTAAAATATTAAGCTTGCTTATTAAAAGCCCTGGACGTGTATTTTCAGCGGAGGAAATATATGAACGAGTATGGCAGGAGCGGGTCATTTCTACAGAAACCGTGATGGTGCATATTCGAAATATTCGAGAAAAAATTGAAATTAATCCGAAAGAGCCAAAATATTTAAAGGTGGTATGGGGTGTTGGCTATAAATTGGAAAAGCAATAGGTGGAAAATTTGGTGGAGTAGATGGGTTTTATTATTGATCCTTGCGATCATTATGGTTAGTTTGTACCCTTTAATTGCTAAAAATGCGGATAAGATAGAGCGTAGTGGTACTGTTTCTGTACAGGAGCAACGAAAGAATGAATTTATTGAAAATTTGCTAAAGGCAAGTTATGTTTTGCCAGTTGAACTGGAAGGAACAATAGCGGGTAAACGTTTTTTTGCTGATACTTTGTATCTTCCTGGATTTAATGGTTCTGGTGTATATCCTATAAACAATTTGATTGAAAATTGGCAAAGAGATTTTAATGAAAATTATTTAGATCGATATGGGTTGCAGTATTACATTGTAAGAGATAAGGATAAAAAATCACTGACGAATTCGATTGATCCTTTAAATCTTGTGATTGATGGACAAACCTTAAATAATAAGTTTCAATTTTATGCTGTTATAAATTTTGATGCTGAGGGTCGTATGGATATTCCGTTTTGGTGGCGTTTTGATAAAACTAAAAAAGAGCAATTAATGACGATGGATTTGAATCGAACGTTAATTAAACCTGCTTTAGATGATTTGGGACGATTTCAAGCGGATAACGTAATGAAGGCTTTTCAACCACCAAAGGGCTACACCCTCGTTTTTGTGGCAAAAGATAAAGAATTTTATATGAAAAACACGGTCATTATTCACGGCCAAGAGGGCTCCTTTGCAGATGCGGGTTTTGATTTAGCCTTTTGGAGTGCAATTGTTTGTGCCTTTATGTTAGCAATGGTGTTGCCAGGACGTAAAAAATGGGTTACACAGCATTCTCGTTTAGCCCAAATTCCATTTGAGCTCTGGGTAATTGCCATGAGTATAAATATGAGCGCTTATCCATTGTTGTTACCTTGGTCCAATTTCATGGTGCATAATGAAATACTTAATGTTCAACAAGTTTTGCATGTCATTGGGGTTATATTGTTTGTATTTTTAGTATTATCGATGTGGCATGTGGCAGCACTCTGTGTGACGCAAATAGCGGACTTAGGGGTAGTGAATTATTTAAAGCAACGTACCATTGCAGGTATGTTAATACTTAAAGTAAAGGCTATGTTGGTAAGTGGTTGGCTAAAATTCAAGCGATTTTTAATCTCATTAAGTGAAATTGATTTACGTGAGCGAAGCAATAAGGCACTTATTAAGATGTTGCTGATGTTGTATGGGGCACTTTTTATTGGCTGTTTAGTTGGAAGTTTTATAATTCTTCCTGCACGTTATTTTTCATATAGTCGAATAGTAGCTAACTTTATTGTATATTTTGGCTTTATTATCCCTATTCTCTTTGTAGTTTTATTTTTTATTCTTACTAAACGACTGAACCAAATCAAAAGCAACTATAATACGCTGCTGTCAGCAACAGAACAAATGGCAGATAAAAATTTAGAAATTATGATTGATCAGGATTTGGGGATGTTTAATCCATTAAAGGAGCAACTTGAAAAAATAAAAGATGGATTTAAAATTGCGGTAGCCGAGGAAGTAAAAAGTCAAAGGCTACGTAGTGAGCTTATTACCAACGTATCGCATGATCTGAAAACACCAGTTACAGCAATTATTACTTATGTCAATTTATTGTTAGATCAGCAAGGCACAGAAGAGGACAAACAAAAATATGTAAACATTTTAAATCAAAAATCACAACGCTTAAAACGGCTCATTGATGATTTGTTAGAGCTTAGTCGAACGTCAGATTATAATATGATTTTAAATCGGATGGACGTAAATATCGTGGAGGTTATTCAGCAGGTAGAGGTAGAGCATGCAGAGCGAATTAAGGATTCTACCATTCAGTTCCGTTTCAATCTACCTGATCATAAGGTGCTACTGCAATTAGATAGCGAAAGAACTTACCGCATTTTTGAAAATTTATATACAAATATAATTAAATATGCGGCGCCCCATTCCAGAGCGTACATTGAAGTAGAGGATGACGATCAGCAAGTACAAGTGATATTTAAAAATATGTCCGCATCTGAATTAGAATTTACAGCGGAAGATGCCATGGAACGATTTATTCGTGGAGACAAAGCACGTCATACCGAAGGATCTGGGCTTGGGCTTGCCATTGTGAGAAATCTTGTGGAGATGCAAGGCGGGAAGATTCAGATTGTACTTGATGGGGATTTATTCAAGGTTGTGATCACTTGGCCTAAGCACAAGAATGATAAGACACTTATAGATGGAAAAATTTAACATAGACACATATAGAGGTATTGATATGAAAAGATAAATAAAAAGAAATAAGTAAACATAATGAAGAGAAGAATAAACAATAAAATGTTACGGGGCTGGGACGACATTAAAAATTTCGTCTCAGCCCCATTTAATTAGGCTTATTTTCTAGTTGTATTTTCTAATGTCAGGTGGGATATACGATTCAATAAAGGCATCAATCTCCGTTAAGTCACTAGAAATTAAAATTTTATCACGGTCTGACTGAGTTAAGAAATCCTCTGTCACCATTTTATCGTAGAATTGTTCCAATAAATCATAATATCCGTTCACATTATAAAAAATGCATGGATTTTTATGTTGCCCGATTCTCCCCCATGAAATAACCTCAGTAATTTCTTCTAATGTACCAGGTCCTCCAGGAAGGGCGATATAGCAGTTGGCAAGCTCAATCATTTTTTCTTTTCTTTCATGCATGTTAGATACGACGATTAATTCCTTTAACCCATCATGTGCTAATTCTCTATCCTTTAAAAATGTAGGAATCACACCGGTCACCACACCATTTCGCTTTAAAACAGTATCGGCTATTAGTCCCATCAGGCCTGCTTTACCACCACCGTACACAAGCTCATAATGGTGTTTAACGATCCATTCACCTAACTCAATTGCAGCTTGCTCATATAAAGGATTGTTTCCTTTACTCGCCCCACAATACACTGCTATTCGCTTCAATTTCATTCCCTCCATTATACTTTCCATGCTTTTTCTATCTTCATCTATGTTATCATAAAATGAAAAAAGGGAGTGTGTTGTACTGTGCTAGATATAAATCAATACCAATGTTGGATCAGTGATTTTTATAAAAATCGAGGATGGTATTCTTTAAATCCTTTTATACGTGTTAACTTTTTATCAGAAGAAACAGGAGAGGTAGCTAAGGCGGTACGAGCTTTAGAAATTGGTATAGATCGACCTGATGAGCAGGCTGCATCCCCAGAACAGCTACTAGACAATTTAACCGAAGAATTAGGGGATGTGTTAGACAATATATTCATTTTGGCAGATAAATATAATATTACTTTAGAGCAGATCCTTGAACAGCATCAAAAGAAATTACAACAAAGATTCCAAGAGGTTAAGCTGAGCTCACATTAAAAGTAAAGTAAGCCTTCTTTCCTAGTTGATAACAACAGTAAGGAAAGAGGCTTATTATGATTACAAGAAGTTTTCTATAACTCATGTTCTTCTATATTGTTATAGCGTGCTAAAAAGGGTGACACTAATTCAGGATTACTCATTAGAGCCACAGATTCATTTTCTAATTCTTCTGCTAGCTCGTCATCCGTCATGGACACAAAAAAGGTGATGTCTTCTTTGTTTTGATTATATTTTAAAAATAATTCATCTGTAGTTTCTTTAACAACATTGGCCATAATTTTAACCATTTCGTCTTTATATTGGTATACATTATCCTGTGCATATAAAAAACGACTGATATGATTAAAATGAGATTGATCACCATATTGATATTCTGAACATCCCCATCTGTAATAAAGCTCTGACTCAGCATCATCACATAATCCTTCACTTTTCATATTAGTAATATGTCTAGCAAGTGATTCTTCTGTATTCACAGCAAGAAACAGAGTTACAAAATCACTATCCGTTCCAAAAGCGCAAGCATAAACCTTTTCCTTTGCTTCTGAGACTTCTGCTAAAATAACTTCAAGATCAGCCCGAAACCCTTCACGAACTCGCTGTTCAAACTCAGTTAGAAAAGTGTTCATTTAGTTCCTCCATATCATATAAGCTAGTACAAAATAACAGAAACTCACTAATAACTTACATATCTTGAATTTTATCAAATAGATAAGCGGATTTATAGTATTCATTTTTTTATTTTAAATTACTAAAGTCTGGTAATATCGTAATGTAGAATGTTAAGGTCAATATAAGGAGGGATACAAATGTACGATAAAAAGTTATACGAGATAGCTTATGCTTTAAAAGAGGAAGATCAAGGTATAAATTCAATGAATGAGTTATGCACAAAGATACTTATTTATTTTTGATTTTTATACATTGGAATAAAGAAATTACCGATATATTTTTAGATGCTCTAGTTCACGCAAATGTAAAGGATAGCACTATAATTAAACTTAAATGAAAAACGCCACCCAAGGTAGACTTAGGTGACGTTTCGTATGAGCGCTTACTTATTATATTGCTAGGTTAAGTTATTTTACAAAATTCGAAGCACTTGCTCCTGCAATACGTCCAAATACGATCGTGTCTGTTAATGCATTTCCACCTAGACGATTCGTACCATGAATCCCACCTGTCACTTCACCAGCAGCAAACAGACCCGGAATGATTTCTCCAGAGGTTGAAATCGCCTGTGCATGCTCGTTAATTTGCACGCCACCCATCGTATGATGGACAGTAGGTACACGCGCTGCTGCATAAAATGGACCATTATTAATTCCATTGTTAACGCCATCAGTATCCGTAAATAATGTACGTCCAAATTCGTCCTTTTTACCTTCTAAGTCTCCGCCTTTGCAATAACGGTTATAGTTGTTCACAGTTTCAATCAAATTTTTCTCAGGTACACCCATTAATTTAGCTAACTCTTCTAAGGTATCCGCCTTTAAACTACGACCTGAGTCTACTAGGCTTGAAATGGTCTCCCCAAAATTATTTACTTCGTCTCCTTTTGGATACGTATCACTATCCATAACGATAAACATTTTTGTTTCTTTTTGTTTGAACAACGCAAGTGTCATCTCATCACGACGTCCACCTTCATTTACAAAACGATTCCCATCAAGATTAATGAAAATTCTACTTTCTACAGCATGTTCAATATTGCCTGAAAGACTTCCTGTTTTTGGATCACCTAATGGAAGCAACTGAATATTTTCCATTTGAATAAGCTTAGCGCCAATTTTCTCAGCCATCATCATGCCATCACCTGTAATACCACTTGTGTTCGTACTTGGAATGGAGGCGTCTAGGGTAGGCCATTTTTTGTTGATTTCATTATACTTTACACGCATTTCAACATTTTGACCAAAACCACCTGTAGCTAAAACTACACCATTTTGAGCTTTGACAGTAATCTTGTTGCCAGTCTTACCTGTGCAGCTTACGCCAGTAACAATCCCGTTTTCCACGATAAGCTCATCGGCTTTTGTGTTGTACACCATCGTAATTCCATCATGTTTATCAATGTATTCCTGATAAGTCTTAAAAAATCCTGTGCCTTCCGGTTCAATTGGCTTATGTGCACGAGGCCACATGCCACCAGTTACTGTGAATACGTTATCATGGAACTTCATACCAAGTTCTTTTAGCCACACTACACCAGACCAAGCATTATCTACAAGGGTATGCACCAGCTTTGGATCCCCTTGCTTATCTCCGCCCTCAAAGGTTTGCGTATAGTGTTTCTCAACACTGTCCTTATTCGCTAGCGCAGTTTTACTGCCATCATCCACCGCATTAAAGGCTCCGCCAGAAAGGATCGTGTTTCCTCCCATTTTGGACGCCTTTTCAATGACGATGACTTTTTTACCCGCTTGATTTGCCGTTGTTGCAGCAGCCATACCTGCGCCACCCGCCCCGATGATAACGACATCAGCCGTAAGCTCTTGATCTGCTTCCTTTGTCTCTTTTTTCTTGATTGCTAATAGCTTGTTAATTCCGCCCTCATTTAAACCAGCTTGCTTGAGGCAATCTACAACCCCATCAATAATCGCTTTACTCGTCAGGGTAGCTCCTGCAACTGCATCTACCCCTAAGCCCTGCGTCTCAATAATTTCAGCAGGTAGGGACTCTGTTGCGGGCTCTCCGACTCCAGAGGTTTCCTTATGGTCTACCTTAATATCTGTAATTGCTGTATCTGACACAGTGACATGAACCGTCATTTCATGCATACCAGACACTTTAGCCGAGTAGGTTCCAGCTACATAAGTTGCGCCATCTTTTGGTGAAGCGCTCTCAGTTTTAGAATTACCTTTGCCACAACCCGCTAACATGGATAACACTAAAATCATAATCATGCTTACTAACATCGCTTTTCTGCTTAAATGCCCATACCTGACCTTTTTCACTTCTGTCTCCCCCTAATTAAAAATATGCAAAATAATTATGTGAAATATTTCACTTAATATATTACCGTAGAACCTATTTTTTTTCTGAGTTAAATGTCACATTTATATTCTACTCTACTGAGCAAGTCTATTTGAAAGTAGGAAAGAAGGGGGGGAGGTTCACGAGCGCTAATCTCGTTTCTTCCCAACAGCCCCAAGATAAATAATAAATTCTTCTTCGCCATCTAACTGGAGAACCTCGTCAATAAGTTTTTGATCATAAATTCCTATTGCACAAGCACCTGCACCAATCGATTCACTAGCTAAATATAAGTTTTGGCATACGTGTCCAACATCGATGAGAATTTTTTTGTGAGCTGAAATATCATATTTCCACTCTGAGCGGTAGGGGGTTGTGCTCCATGCAAATAGGACGGAAGCTTTTTTAGCAAAGTTAGGCACAAAGGGTTGATCTAACGTAATGTCGTCAATTTTAGCTTCAAGCTCATCCAGCTTAAACATAAATAATAGCTTATGCTCTACTGGAAGGTATCTGTAAATACCTTGCTCGATTCCCTCAACACGCATAATCATCAAATACGTTTCAAATGTGTGTGTTGCACCACTACAAGGGACGGTTCGTAATGTAAGTCCCATTTTGTTCATCCCGGTAATACCTTGGGTCGCCCACAATAAATAGGATAACTCCTCCAAACTTAATGAGTCTGTAGAATAAAATCTCGTACTTCTTCGTTGCGCTATACAATCAAAAATGTTTTCATTACTTATAACGTCTTTACTAACCTTTGGTAAATCAATAATAAGTGAGCTTGTATCAAACGGTTTAACGACAGGCGGTTGGCCCAAACCTTTGATTTTATCCGTTTTGATTCCTTTAAATTGATGGAAATTAGACTTTAAAAATTCCCTTTGCTGTGCGTATCTTGACATAATAGACCCTCCAAAGCTCCTTTAATTATTTAAATCTATCACGTTGGCTTAATAAGTTTGTGATTGTAATCACTAAGGGATAGAATGATCTGCTTGGGTATGATTCCAATTTTCTTGTTTAGCTATAATATAATAAAAGTAGATTAATTTTAGTGAGGTGAAGCCGATGAAAAAACATAATGAACAATCTATTGATTTAAATTATGTGCTTTTTGATACAGGTTGTGCTACAACGGTCTTTGATACTGATGCATTAGCGAAGATAGGCATCCAAATTGATTTTATTAATGGACGAGCAAAACGTATGTACGGAGTAGGGGGAACAAGCGAAATTTGCTACGAACAACAGATTTCTAACTTTTATATTGATAGCATTCCTTTATCTGATTTCCCCATCCAGCTTGGATCTATTCTAGAACCTTATGGATTTGATGGCATTATTGGTATTGATTTTATGATGAAAGCGAAATGTAGAGAGGACTTTGATACCATGAATATAACAATAAAAAATTAAGCAAGCATTACTAGTTTGATTCATAACGGTAATGACTTGCTTTTTATTTTAGTAAACAAAAGCCCTCTTTTCTTAATAAAATAAGAAAAGAAGGCTTTATGTTTATAACTAGATTTTTAGCTCCCCAAGCTTGATTAGCTCCACGACTGCTTGCGAACGACCTTTGACATTGAGCTTTTGCATCACATTGGATATGTGATTTCTTACTGTTTTTTCGCTAATAAACAGTTGGCCTGCAATGTCGCGAGTCGTTTTATCCTGTACGAGAAGTTCAAAAACTTCGCGCTCACGATGAGTTAACAAAAATTTACTATTACGTTCGTTGCTTTTCAAAATGCGTCACCCCTCCTTGCTCGGGTTATGTGGTGTAACAAGGTTAAGGGATACAGTCAAGACATATTATGAAAGAAAAACCGTATTGGTGCGATGACGATAAAAAAATGGGCTTCTATATATCAACATTGGAAAATATGGATATGTCACAGAAAAAATATGATATCATAAACAATGTCGTTTATTTACGCTAGGGAGGATCGCTTAAATGAATAGGACTTTAAATGTGCTAGTTGTGGACGATGAGCATCTTGCGGTAATTAGACTCAAGGATATGTTAATGAAGCAAGCTCCACCTGGCATGGAACTTTCTTTAATTGGAGAGTTTTTAATGCCTGCTGAGGCAATTAAAGTTGCAGAGAAGACCCCAATTCATTTAGCTTTCTTGGATATAGAAATGCCAGGGATGAATGGATTTGAGCTTGCAGATGAATTACTTAAACTTCAACCTCAGATGTATATCGTTTTTACGACAGCATATAAGGATTATGCCATTAAGGCGTTTGAGATTGATGCTATCGATTATTTGCTAAAGCCAGTAACATCAAATCGGTTAGAAATTACATTAAATCGCATTGCTTCTTTTCCTATGATTTCTCATGGACATGGTCACCCCATGCTCAAGCCTAGACTTGGCTGTTTTCAAAAACTACATTATAAGGATGAATGTGGTGTGAAGCAGCTCTTTCCATGGAAAACGCTAAAGGCGCAGGAGCTATTTTCCTATCTATTGTTGTATCGGGATAAGGTAATAAATAAGCAGGTCCTAATCGATTTGCTATGGCCCCAATACAATCTGGAAAAGGCAACCACTCAGCTTCATACGGCGATCTATCAGATTCGTAAGGTACTCAAGGAAGTAGGCATGCATATTGAAATTAAATATGTTGAAGGCGGATACAGTATGGTGATAGGAGAAGTTGAAATAGATATTCAAGTATGGGAATTAGCGGTGAAGCAGGCGCCTGCATTTACTCCTCATACTGTAGAACAGCATGCTGAGATCATGAATATGTATCAGGGACACTTTTTGGAGCAATCTGCTTATAGCTGGGCAAGCTTAGAACAGGAACGACTTCAACTATTATGGTTTAATCATGCAAATCAGCTTGCAGAATTATATTTATCTTTATCCAGGTACCCACAAGCAATAGAAGTATATCAAAAAATGATCCATTATACCCCATACATGGAAGCTGGATATTTTGGACTAATGCAAATTAACGCCATTCTCCATTATCCTTCAGAAGTTAAAAAACAATATGAGCTTTTATGTGAGACATTGGATGAGTTGCTTGATATTACACCAAGCCATAAAGTGAAAACGTGGTATGAGGACTGGAGTAAAAGACAACAGCACTAATATAAAAGGGTTTGCAAGCTTCACTGTTACAGCAGTGAGGCTTTTTTGTGTTATTCAGAAAAAATTCAGAATGCTAATTTATATTAAATTTTATATTCTTTAAAAATATGAGATGAGGTGAAAGGTAAAAATGAATAAGCTCAAGAAATCGTTATTTATTGGTGTAATTGTGTTATTACTAATAAATACGATATGGCCTTCTTCATTGGTGAGCGCAGAAAATGTGGTAGATCATCAGAATCAGGTAGAAATGAATAATGAGAGTAACGGGAGTACTGAGCAGAGTGACAACAATGTCAGCGGCGATAGTGCAGAGGACAAACAAAATATTGAGACTGAGGATGCTCAGGACAATGAAAATATTGAAGCTACTGAGAATACGGAGGGAAATAGTGATTCGGCTGAGGCACTTCCAGAAGAAGAGGAGCAGTCACAACAACAATTATCTAATGCAGATGATTCTATTCCAAATGCCTTACCGATTACAACAGAGCACTTTAAGGTAGATAGTCTTACTATTACTAACGATGCTGGTACATCTATTACAGAGATTCCTGTTGAGCAAGGTTCACGCGTACAAATCGATATGAATTGGCATTTAGAGGGAGGACATCCATACCAAGCAGGTTCAACCTTCTCCTTTCAGCTACCGCAGCAATTTGAGTTGGCAGCACCCATTCCATCAGGAGGACAAGATGAACCAGAACTAGCTGGTGGTGTAGGCACATTTAGAATTAGTGCGGATGGACTTGTCACCTTTACATTTAATGAAGAAATTAATGATGGATCTGAGGTAAATAATGGAACATTTCATGTGTGGCGCGAATTTAAACGTTCGAATTCCTCTGAAAGCACCAAACAGGAATTGAAATTTCTAGTCGAGGATCAGACGTTATATACAATTCCAGTTCATTTTAAAGTGAATGGGGCACCCATGACAAAAACAGCAACGTCTAATAAAACGATGAATCCAACAGAAATGAGCTGGGTGATTGATTTTAATAAGGCGGAGCAAAGTATTGCAAATGCAGTACTACATGATGAATTACCTCATAGTCTTACATTAGAAAATTTGAAAATATACAAATTAAATGTGAGCTTAAATGGTAGTGTCACTGAAGGTGAAGACGTAACTTCCAGCTACACACCTTCGGCAACAACAGGGAATTTTGATATTGCATTTGGCGATATTTCAGATGCATATCGTGTGAAGTATACAACTCCTATTACGGATACTTCTATTTCAAGTTATACTAACAAGGCAACGCTAACTGGGACAAGTGAAGGGTCTGAATTGATGCAGACACAAGCGACAATGCCGGTGAAATTTAGTAAACCTTTGGAAAAGCTAGCGGATGGTTATGATGCCAATACGCAAACGATGGGCTGGAAAGTTAACTATAACTTTAACGAGCGCTTCTTTAGCCAAGGGGACGCAGGGATTGAAGATAGCTTTGATACTGAAAATTATGAGCTACTTGAAAACTCCTTTGTGGTGAACAAAGTAACCATTGCCAATAATGGAGCAGGGACTAACCCACAGCTGATGGTTAAAGGTGAGGATTATCAAGTTGTTAAAACAGCAACAGGCTTTAAGTTGAATTTTACAAAAGACATTAGTGAAGCTTATGAAATTAAGTATAAAACTAAATCTATTCCTCGTGTATATTCTGAGGCGGTTAGAGTTGAAAATGAAGTGACTATACATGGTGGGCTAACGGAGCATGCAAGTCATACCCTACGGCAAGTTATTTTTGACAAAAAGTCAGGAAATGTAAACTATAATTCTAAAAAAATAACATGGAACATCAGTCTAAACCAAGATGAGAAGGTTATGGACAATGTTGTGATTACTGACCATTTCGATTTAGATCAGCACATGCAATTTTTACCTGATAGTCTTGTCATCAGCGGATTAACCGAAGGTGAAGATTATACAGTTTCTAAGCATACAGGCTTAGAATATAATCAAGGCTTTATTATTACTTTCAATCAACCAGTAACAGCAAGTCATAACATTATGTATCAAACTGCCTTTGATCCTAAGCTAAATACGAAAGGATATACGAATACGGCAAAGCTGGATTGGGAGGAGAATAGCAAGGCGCAAGTCTCTATTGAAAAGGAAGCTAAAATCAACCCTGATAACTACACACAAAACAACGGAAATAAAACGGGTGTATATGATCGTGCTTCCAAGGAAATTACGTGGACAATAGATATTAATTACAACCTACATCCAATTGAGCAGGCGGTTGTACGTGATCAGTTTACAGGGGAGCAAACCTTTGATAAAAATCGACTCACTGTTCATGAGCTGGAGCTGAGTGGAGGCGTGAATGGTGTTGTTCAAAAAGAGCAGCTACAGGAAGGTACGGATTATACCGTTGTAGAGACGAAGCAAGGGGACCAAATCAACGGATTCGAGCTAAAGTTTGTGAGTCCAATCAATAAAGCTTATCGAATTACGTATAAAACTAGCCTTGTCAATCATCCTGTCGTAGAACAGTATTCCAATCAAGCGACGTTAAGAGACGGAGATAATCCAATCGATTTATCGAAGCTATCCTCGACAGTAGCACCCCCACATGGTGGCGAATACATTATGAAAACGGGGTTACAGGGTAGCGGTGAAAATCAAGATTTTGCTTATTGGACAGTACATGTAAACCGTAGCCAATCCCATATTGAGGCAGGAGCGAAGCTTACAGATGCACTTTCTAGCAATCAAATTTTGGTGAAGGATTCCTTTAAAGTTTACAAAACAAATGTAAATGGGGATTTAACCAAAGCAGGAGAGCTAGACCCAGAACAATATAACTTAGAGGTAGAAAACAATCAGTTCACGATAACCTTTATTAATGCGATTGATCGCGCGTTGATCGTAGAATATCAATCCTTTATCAATGCAGATCACGGGGAGGATATTACGAACGAAGCGAAGTTTGCAGGTCAATCCTCTGGTGTTGTAGATAAGTCGCAGGATAAAAGTATTAAAGTCATTTTCTCAGGTGCTTCTGGTGGGGGAACGACTTCAAAGGGCGATTTAACGATCGTTAAGTTAGATGCAGCTTCACCTGATGTGAAGCTCAAGGGTGCTACATTTGGACTCTATGATAAAACAGGCAAAACCTTAATTCAAACGGCCGAGACAGATGAAACAGGTGTAGCTGTATTTAGCAACATCAAGCATAAGGAATATATGCTTAAGGAATTATCTGCACCTGAAGGTTATTTGTTTGATCTTGAATATAAAACAGGTAAAGTGATTTCATTTAGTAGCACTAACCATACGATTGAAGTGAAGAACGTCAAAGGAGTATGGGATGTACAACTGACTAAAGTAGACAAAGATAAGACAGATAAGGTGTTAGAAGGTGCGCATTATAAGCTTCAACTACGTAATGCACAAGGAGAATATGAAGACGTTATAGATTATAGAGATATGGTTACATTACATGACGGTACAATTTCCTATAGCAATTTGCAAAAGGGGGGGCAATACCGCCTAATTGAAACCGTAGCACCACATGGCTACAAGCTTGATGCCACACCAATTGTGTTTACAGTAGATGAGAATCAAAGTGCAACGAGGCAAATTCAGGCTGTAAATGAAATTAATGTTGGAGCAGTCACGCTTATAAAGCGGGATGCATTAACGAAAGCACCATTAGCAGACGTTATATTTAAGCTTCAAACTGAGTCAGGTGAGTTAATTCAAGACAATCTAACTACAGATGCTGAGGGACAGATTACTGTAGCTAATCTTCCAGCAGGTCAATATCAAATTGTTGAGGTTAGCAGTCACCCTGATTATGTTCTAGATCCAACCCCACGTAATTTTGAAATCGTGGAGGAAGGTGTGACCGTTAACGTTGAGGTCACCAATGAGCAAATTCCAGGGACAGTGATCCTATCCAAAATTGAAGTGAACCGTCCTGAGCGCAAATTAGCAAATGCAATCTTTAGAATTTTAGACGAAAATAAAGCAATTCTAAAGGACAGCTCAGGCAAGCCAGTGGATCAAGTAACGACAGATATTACGGGGCAAGCCTTATTTAAGCTTAGACCTGGTAAATATTATTTGCAGGAAATAAAGGCGCCAGTTGGCTATGTGCTTCAAAATACTTTAACGCCAATTGAGGTTGTGAAGGAGAAAGAAACAAAGGTAACGATTGCGAATGAAAGGTATGTAGGTGGCGGTGGAGGCGGCGGTGGAACGCCAAGTGGTCCAGATGGGGGTAACACACCTCCTGTGCCTAATGTGCCACAAAAGCCAGATCCAGAAAAGCCTAACGGACCAGGTCAGGAACAACCTGAGCAACCGAAACCTAACGAGCCTACTACACCTGATAAAGAAAACAACAATCCTCCCAAAAAAGAGGAAGTAAAAACACCTAAGAAAACGCCAGTGAGTGGTAACGTAAAAGTTCCAGAGAATACAACACCTAAGGTTTCAGAAAAACCAAAAAACGGAAAAGTGAGTATCGATAAAAATGGGAATTGGACCTACACGCCTAACAAGAAGTTTGAAGGTAAGGATTCATTTACGATTTCGATTCAAAATGAAGAAGGACAAGAGGATTTCATTACAATTGATGTAGATGTAATACCTTTAGGCGGAGTAACAGGCGATGGTTCAGGATCAACCCCATCTTCAACAGGTACCCTTCCACAAACAGGTGAAAATAGCTCATTACCAATCCAACTTCTTGGAGGAGTAATGATCTTGTCGGGGATTGCCTTATATGTACGTAAAAGAAAACAAACGATAAATTAAAATGCATTAATGAACTTAATGAATCATTAAACAGTAATATCTAGAAACAGTCATATCTAGCTGCTAAAGCAACTAAGGTATGGCTGTTTTTTCATTGTTAAGCACAGAAAATACATATATGTCCAAATACTTCACTTCATGGAAGTTATAATAGTTCACCAATTACATATTTGTACAATTGCATAGGAGATGAGCTTATCGATAGTATGGATATGGGTAATATATCCATTTAAATTTGAATTGTAAATTATAATTGATGGGAGGTTTGATTTAGTTATGTTCAGTTTACGTAAGCGTCGATCAAGAGGATTTCGCCATTTTTTAGTAAGCACCCTTATTTTGAGTTTGTCTTTTCCTTTTGGCTTCCAAGTAGGTCATGCTGCAGAAAGCAAGGAAACTAATCTCACCCAATCACAACAATCTGAGATTTATTATTTTGTTAACGCGGGAGACCCTACGCCAACAGTGGTTAAGGAAGGAGAGCCATTAGGGCTATATGGAAGTTCAACAGAACAGCCTTATGGAACTGATCCAACCACAGGTAAGATGTGGGGGCTCAAAACGTCAACTACAGCTGTATATACGAGTGAAGATAGTACAAAGCTTGGTTCGTTACGTTATTATAATGGAAGTCAACGCCCAGATAAAAGCATTGATTATGATTTTGAATTACCGCATGGCAAATACGATGTTACATTTGGCTTTTATAATCCTTGGAGCGGGAGAGACGTCAATATTATCGCTGAAGGGAAAAACCTTGCTGGCGGCAATTACCCGATAGGATCAAAAACGTTAACACAGTTTACGTACCATAGCCTTGAAGTGGCAGATGGGATGTTAAACATTGCTATTCAAGGCCCAAAAGGTGGGGATATTCATCGCTGGAATGACCCACTCATTAATTACATTATAATTAGCAGTCCTGATATTATGAAGATTCAAGAACTACAAGCAAGCTTACTTGCCGCAGAGCAGTATACCTCTGATCCACAATACACGAACAGCAGCATTGCTACGCTACAGGATGCCATCTCACAGGTTCAACAGTTTCTTAATAGCATCAACGATGAACAACAAGCTGAGCTTACATTACAAAATGAACTACACACCTGGAAAAGCAAGCTAGATCAGGCAATCTCCGCACTTGAAGTCATTCAAACCTATTCCTCCTTTAAACCAGGAGAAGTATGGAAGGATACGAATGGGGTACCGATTCAAGCGCATGGTGGCGGTATTTTATATGATGAAAATAACTTAACTTATTACTGGTATGGTGAGGATAAAACGTATGGCTATTCTCCAACCAAAGGTATCCATGTCTACAGCTCACAAGATTTATACAACTGGAAAGATGAGGGGCTTGCTTTAACTGCGATTGAATCCATGGAGCAATTTGATACGGACCCACTCATTTCACAGTTATATGCAGGTCGGAATGATCGAGCAGACATATTTAATGATATTGGAAGTACAAGAGTGTTAGAAAGACCAAAGGTAATCTACAATGACACCACAGGCAAATACGTCATGTGGCTCCACACCGATGGACCAAGTGCAACCTCGACAGCGAACTATGCCAAAGCGGAAGCAGGGTATGCGTTAAGTGATTCTCCAACAGGTCCATTTGTATACGGCAAAAGTGAACGAATGGATCGTGTGCCACCTGGAGCGGAATATAACGGTCAGCCTAATCAACCTGGGATGGCTAGGGATATGACATTGTTTAAGGATGATGATGGCACCGCCTATTTAATTTATTCGAGTGAAGAAAATATGACGATTTATATTTCTAAGCTGAATGAAGAATATACCGATGTAGTAGGTTGGCATAAAGAGGGCAAAAAAGAGCGCGATGCGACCTATCAAGCAGAGTATGGTGTCGATTATGTGCGTGTATTTCCAGGAGCACAACGGGAAGCACCAGCGATGTTTAAATACGATGGGAAATATTATTTAATTACCTCAGGGGCAACTGGCTGGGCACCTAATCCAGCACGTTATACAGTAGCAGATCATATTTTTGGACCATGGAAGCCGATGCGTGATCCAGCTGTAGGTCAAAAGGCATCAACAACCTTTGATTCGCAAAGTACATTTGTCATTCCAGTTGATCCTGAAAACGGCAAGTTTATTTACATGGGGGACCGCTGGAAGGAAGGAGATTTAAAGGACTCTCGTTATGTCTGGCTGCCAATTGAGCTTCAGCAAGATGACCAAATTGCCTTAAAGTGGGTAGACGAGTGGGATTTATCGATGCTAGATAAAATGGATCGTATCAAAGTCGTTACCCCTTTACCAACAACAACGCCCGTTGATGAAGTCCCTCAATTACCTTCGTTTTTAGAAGTACAGACATCAAACGGTCAAGTGAAACAGACTAGTGTAAATTGGCAACTTAACTCCGCTGATTTTACTAAGCCTAACCGATTAGTCATCACGGGGGTGTTACCAGAGCTTTCGGGAAGGGAAATTTCTTTTAGCTTGGATGTCATTCCTGACAATGTAGTGTATTTTGTTAATGCAGGTGGGGCAATGACAGAGCAATATACGACATGGCTAACAAAAATGAGAGATGATCTTTTAAAAAATGGGGATCAACCTGACCAGGCTTATCAACCATCCCAAGGAAAAAACTGGGGTTATATAGGTAATGGTACAAATACGGCTGGTAGTGATTCAGGTGATTTATTTACAGCGCTACGTTATTTAAAAGGAAATTCCGGTGATGATCTCAGCTACCGTTTTGCTATTGAGCAAGGGGATTACAAAATATATGTGGGTCTTCATGATCCGTGGTACTCCTCCTCCAAAGGAAACCGGATTGCAGATATTGTGATCAATAACAGCATTGTAAAAGAAGGGTATACCTTTACTAATGCAAAAGATGTCCTTCAATTTAACAAGCATGTAAATGCCAATGAGGATTTAGAGGTGACCGTTCGTCGTTCCCCTCATGCACCTGCGTCTCATTCTGATCCACAAATTAGCTGGATAATAATTACGAAGCAATGAATATGAAACAATAAATATATCATCGCAAATAACCTGACTAAGTGTGAGATCATATTAGGTCAGGTTATTTGTGTTACTCAGCAAGTACGATCCAATCTGACGCCCAATCCTGAATTTGACCAAACAAAGGAGCAAGTGCTTTTCCTTTTTCGGTTAGCGCATATTCGATGCGAACTGGCTTTTCAGGATAAACGGTACGTTGAATAATGCCTTCCTCCTCCAACTCCTTCAAACGTTCGGACAATACCTTCCCACTTAAATTGGAGAGCGAATTTTCAATCTCTACAAATCGTTTTGGACCATCTAATAACTTATATACAATAAATGTAGTCCAACGCTTACTGAGTAATTCAACCGCTTTTTCAAACCGTGGACACATTATCGCTGTTGTCATTGTTTCCACCTCTTTTTTTAAGTTTACAACAAATGTTATACCAAATTATATAATGACTTTATTAATTTAACAAGCTTACATTATAAAAATTAATTACTTGACGAAACTTATAATATAAAATAAACTCTATTACATAAAGTAACTAAGTGAGTTCAAGTGTAGTAGAAAATGTCAGATTATGACGTCTTCTTTTCATGTCGAAAAATACGATAACAATGTATGAGATTGTTTTATATTTTTTAAAGTCAGATATGGTTTAACAGCTTTAAATTAGCTTTTGGCTGCTTGGGAGGAACATATAATGAAATTAAATGCTGAAGTTTGTGTGATTGGAGCGGGTCCTGGAGGCGCATTACTATCATATCTTTTAGCCAAAGCGGGACTTTCTGTCGTTTTATTAGAGAAGCAGCCAACACTTGGTAAAGCATTTCGTGGTGAAATTTTGAATGGGGAAGGCGAAGCGGTTCTAAACAAACATCAAATCTTGTCTGTTCTTGCAGAAGAAACCGTCTTACCTTTAACACATATTGAGTATTGGTCTGGTGGAAAAATTGTAAATACATTGTTACCTGATTCACCGGATGGAAATGTGGGTATACATGTACCCCAAGGTGATTTGTTAAATGGAATCATTGATCAGGCAAATCAATACGATAACTTTGCCTTGCACACTGGAGTTACGATCAATCAACTTCTTCAAAATGAGGATGGACAATATTGCGGGGTGGCAGCTGTTTTAGAAAATGGCGAGCCATTTGAGCTACAGAGCTCCATTATTGTAGGTGCAGATGGACGTTATTCAACAGTTCGCAAGCAAGCCGCTTTGTCAGTGTCACATCGTAGTCATGGTTATGATCTATTATGGGCACGTATTCCTGCACCAGATCACTGGCAGCCTGTTATTCGTTCCGCTATAGTGGACAACCAGCAGCTTCATTTATTTACACAAGCGACAGGTCATATCCAAATTGGCTGGAACATCGAGGAGGATGCTTACCCAAGGTTACGAAGACTATCGTTTGAGCCGTTTATTGCAACATTAATTCAGGCTTTTCCTGATCTTGAGCATCATGTTAAGAAGCACATACAGTCATGGCATGATTTTGTCCTGTTAGATATCTTTAGTAGTCAAGTAGATACTTGGGTAAAAGAGGGTCTCGTCCTAATCGGTGATGCAGCACATACGATGACACCAACAGGAGCCTTTGGCTTAAATGAGGCGCTTCGAGACGCGGACTGGCTCGCAGAACATCTAATCGAAGGATTGCATGCAAACAAGTTAAGTCTAACTTGGCTTAAGCAGCTTGAACAAGCAAGACGAAAAACAGTGGATGCTCTGCAACAGGAGCAATTTTTAATGGAAGAAACCTATCAACAAAACTTCATCGTCAGCTAAAAGAATATTTATATTATATCGATTAAAGGAAGGTGTAATTATTATGCTACAAGATCATACAAACGATGCACTAGATGTGCTTAAACATAAAATTCATACCGTGAATGCTCAAAATGCAACAAGTATTATGGTTGGACCTATTAAGCTACCTGTCAATTTGGACGGGCAAACGATCCAGTTTCAATGGTACTCATGGTTGTCGCTTCACGATGAAGCGGAACGTGCTAGATATGCGGCGTATACATCAGAAGAGTTGATCTCATTACTACCATCACTCCAGCTTGCAGAGGGACAACAATCCAGTGTGCTTGTTTATGGTGATTTTGAGCATAGCCCAGATGCCGTAATTCGGATGCATAGCATTTGTCATACGGGTGACATTTTTGGTAGCAAACGTTGTGACTGTGGTTATCAATTACATCAATCGATGAAGCTTATCGTAGAGCATGGTGCAGGTGCACTCTTTTATCTTGCAAATCATGAAGGTCGAGGGATTGGGTTGCTAAGTAAATCGATGGCGTATATATTACAAGAGGAAGGTCTTGACACAGTAGAGGCTAACCTTGCATTAGGCTTTTCTGATGATGCTCGTAATTACAGCGATGCAATTAGCATCCTGCAATATTTAAGACAAAAACCAGTAACTTTGATAACAAATAATCCTAAGAAATTAGAAGCTTTACGTGCCTCAGGTATGAATATTTCGGGAAGAATGCCATTATGGGGTGACGTGTCCGAATATAACGTGAAATATTTACAAACAAAGGTGAAAAGATCAGGTCACTTTGCGCAAGGTGAAGGGATGTTAAATGAATATGCATGATAAAACTGATGAAATGTATATGAGACTTGCCTTAGAAAACGCCAGAGCAATGTCAGGCCAAACGGCACCTAATCCAATGGTGGGCTCTGTCGTTGTTAATGAAGGAAGGATTGTGGGCGTAGGTGCACATTTAAAGCCTGGAGAACCTCATGCTGAAATTCATGCGTTGAGAATGGCAGGTGATGCTGCTAAGGGTGGAACCATTTATGTCACCTTAGAGCCTTGCTCTCATCATGGACGGACAGGCCCTTGTGCCGAAGCCATCGTACAAGCTGGGATTACGAAGGTTGTAATCGCTGCTTTAGATCCGAACCCTCTGGTTGCGGGTAGAGGTATTAAAATTTTGCAGGATGCTGGAATTGAAGTCATTCAAGGCGTGTTAGCCGAGGAATCGACGAAGATGAATGAAGTTTTTAACAAATATATCGTAACAAAGATGCCCTTCGTGATGCTAAAATCAGCGATGACGATGGATGGTAAAATTGCAACGCGTGAAGCAAGCAGTAAATGGATTACCTCAGAAGCGGCAAGAGAAGATGTCCATCGCTTACGTCATGAATATGCTGCGATTTTAGTCGGAGTAGGCACGATCATTCATGATGATTCGCAGCTAACCACTAGATTGCCTAATGGGCGCAATCCATTACGTGTAGTTTTAGATAGTACATTGCGTATTCCAGAAGAGGCACGAGTGATTACCGATGATGAAGCACCAACATGGATTTTTACTGGACATTCTCCTGACGAGGAAAAGCAGGCAAGACTTGAACAATTGGGTATAAAGGTTTTTCGTACATCAACCCAGCAGGTTAACTTGAAGGAAGTACTTGAAACTTTAGGTGCGCACGAATATTCCTCCTTAATGATTGAAGGTGGGGGACATGTGAATGCTTCGTTTGTTGAGCAAGGACTTGTAGATAAGTTGATTTTGTATATTGCCCCCAAAGTGGTAGGTGGTGCAGAAGCTCCAACCTTCTTAGAAGGTATGGGTGTACAGCTAATGAGCGAGGCGAAGCCACTTCGTGATGTTACTTTTTCACAAATTGGGGTTGATTTTAAAATGGAGGGCTACTTCTAGGTGGCTCTTTTTTTTCGGCTTAATCTAACTTAGGGGCTTCGGCATAAGTAGTGCTGGGACTATGAGTAGAGATGTTTCACTCAGTTAAAACTAATTTTTATTATTAAAAGACTCAATACAAAAAATCAGCTATTTGACACTATTAGGATTATGGGGCTACGGTGCAGAGGGTGGCTTCAACCGCTGTTAAGGTCTGACTTTCTTTTTTATAATTTATTTCTGGCTCAACACAGAAATCGGTTCTTGACAATATATGAAGTAAGAGGCTACGTAGCAGGGAGTGGCTTCAACCGCTGTTAAGGCCCCAATTTCTTTATAACCTGTGTTGAATGGATGAAATTGTGTCCTTAAAGGCGGGCGCGTTCGCTTCTCCACCATCTCCCTGCTCCTTCGCTGCGTTAGCTTTTTGTCAAGTACCGATTTTAAGATTGAGCCTTATTTAAAGTTGATAAAAGTCATCCCTTAAAGGCGGCCGCGTTCGCTTCTCCACCATCCCTCTGCCCCTTCGCTACTGTAAGTAAGTGTCAAGAACCAATTGCGGATTGAGTCATTGAAAGAAAGACAGAAAATTAGTTTCAATCGTTCTTACAACTCTTTACGCTAAGTTTTCCATCAAGCTATGCTCATGCCCCAAAATTATATTAAACCTCAAATATTTTAATTTATAAATATACAAAATGTGAGGATTGGTGTAAAATTGCATTGTTTAGGCGGAGGCACGTTGTCATGTTTTTGTTTGATATGACTTGTGAATAAATGCGCAATATCAATCGAAGGGAAGGAGGCTTTGTTTTAGTAGGAATTAAGGTTTTACATAGATTCAAAAATCAAAGATAAAATGATTTAGGTGAGACTTGATTTAGATATAGCTATCATAGTGAACAGACGGGGGTTTTGACATTGTTAAAAGGAAAGACTGAAAAAACTGTAAAGCAAAAATGGGCATTATCGATTGTAATTCTTCTTTTAGTAAGTATGCTTGCTGCATGTGGGGCAAAAGACAAAGCGTCCTCTAGTGCAAATGAAGCTGGCAAAGAAAAAAATGGTGGCAACCAAGCACAAGCGGAGCAACTTGGCGAACTTAATCTTGGAATGCTGCCTTCCATAGATGCAATTCCATTTGTAATTGCACATGAACAAGGTTTTGATAAAAACCATGGTGTCAATTTAAATATCCAAACCTTTAAAAGTGCAAAGGATCGGGATGTAGCGTTCCAAGCAGGTAAAATTGAAGCGATTAGTGCTGATCTTGTTGCTTTAGCGATTTATAATCAAGCTGGATTGGACGTAAAGGCAACGAGTACAACCTTTGGTGAATTTGATTTGTTGACGGGATCTGCGGATATTAAAGAAGTTAAAGATTTAAAAGGGAAAAATGTGATCTTATCCAAAAATACATCCACACAATATACAGTAGCAATGATGCTGGAGCAAGCAGGGCTTACTGAGGATGACATCAATATTACTGAGGTTCCACAAATTCCAACCCGTTTAGAATTGCTTAAAAACAATAAGTCAGATGCCGCGATTTTGCCTGAACCGTTTGTAACGATGGGAAAAGCGGCTGGATTAACAGTGTTAAGCTCAACACATACAGCTGAAATTAATCCGTTTATTTTAGCAATTCCTCAAAGCGTCATTGATGTGAAGTCAAAAGAGATCGTTGCGATGTATCAAGCTTATAACGATGCAGTGGATTACATGAAAACTCATAAACAAGAGGAATATATCGACCTCATTATTAAAGAAGTGGGTTATCCAACTACATTAAAAAATGAAATTACAGTACCTGCTTATATTGCCGCAAATCAAGTGGATGAAAAGCAAGTGGAGCGTGCGTTTGCTTGGGCGAAGTCAAAAGGTTTGTTAAAGAAAGACATTTCCCCTAAAGAAGTGATTTCAAATGTTGCATTCGACAAATAAAAATTTCATAACTAAAAGTGGGCTGCAAATTACCGATGTGAGCGTTTGTTATGCGAGCGGCGAATCAGCCTTAAATGGGATTCATTTAAATGTGCCAGAGCATCAGATTTTTACTTTGCTAGGTCCATCAGGCTGTGGGAAATCCACGTTATTACGTAGTGTTGCTGGCTTAATTCAACCTAATCATGGTGAAATCACGTATAATCATTTTCCGTTACAAAATAATCATCGCTCATTCATTGGATTTGTTCCACAAAATTACGGATTGTTACCTTGGAAAACAGTCCAAGGTAACATAATGACTGCACTTAAAATTAGTCGAAACGATTTAACGAGAGAGCAACAGCTTGCCCAAAGTCAGCTTTGGCTTACTGCAATGGGGATTGCGAACTTAGCTAACAAATTTCCATTAGCTATCAGTGGCGGGCAACAGCAAAGAGTGGCTTTAGCACGTACCTTTGCGATTCAGCCACAAATAATGCTTTTAGATGAGCCATTTTCCGCACTGGATGCTATAACGAGAGAAGAAATCCAGCGTATATTTTTAGAAAATTGGGCAACCCATCCCACAACAACCTTGTTTGTTACCCATGATGTAGACGAAGCGATTATGTTAGGTCAAAAAATTGTCGTGATGCCAGCAAACAAGGACGATGAATTAACGATGATCGATAATCCAGTATTTCCAGTTGCTTATAACAGTAAGCGAGAACATCCTCTCTACTTTGAACAAATGAAGACGATCAGAAAGGTAATGCAGGAAAAATGGTAAAACAAAAAAAAGTAAGACACCTAATTACGTTGCTGACTGTCTTTTTGCTGATGAATGTAGGCTGGTACTTTCTTTATCTCATAATCAATCATCCTATTTTGCCAAGTCCAATTGATGTATATGAGGTTATCTTTCAGTATGATAAGGCTGAGATGGGCTTACATATACTGTATAGCTTAACTCGTATTTTTGCGGGGATGCTGTTGGCACTTGTGCTTGGGATGACGGTAGGGATTATTATGGGGCGTTCTAAAATGATCAATCGATTATTAGATCCCGTTGTTTATTTAACTTATCCGATTCCGAAAATTGCCTTATTACCTGTAGTGATGCTCTTTTTTGGCTTAGGCGAAGGCTCCAAAATATTAATGATTATGTTGATTTTGATTTTTCAAATCATTATTTCTGTGCGTGACGGTGTCAAGGCGATTCCAGACAATACGTATGATGTATTAAGCACACTTGGTGCAGGACGTTGGCAAAAATTTTATCATATTACGTTACCTGGTGCGTTATCTGTCATTTTTAGTACGATTCGGATCTCATTGGGGACAGCGATTTCCGTATTATTTTTCACAGAAATATATGGGACAGAATACGGTATGGGCTTTTACATTATGGATGCATGGTTAAGATTAGATTACAACGGCATGTATGGCGGGATTTTGCTATTTAGCTTCCTTGGATTTGTGTTGTTCCTTCTTATTGATCTGCTGGATTATTGGTTAATGAAGTGGCGGAGGTATTAGTAGTTGACATAATGTTGGTGGAAGCTACGAGACAGAGGGTTCTTCCAATCGTTATTAAAACCAGATTTCCTATATTGGTATAAACATAATTGTTGGAATCCGGTTTTAAATACGACCGCTATCGCTTCTCCAGAATCCCTCTGTCCCTTCGCTATTGTGAGTTGTTTGTCAACTACTAATTTTAAATGAGGTGAAGGTTGAGTGCTCTTGAAGAGAAAATATGGAGACCGTTCAGATTGGAAACGTGTATTGGAAAGAGAATATGCCCAGTCATATGTTGAAAATGATAATTTTAAAGGCTACTTATCACTTCTGAAGATTGGCAAAGTTAAAGAACCGTTGTACGTAACATACAATGACCAAGATGTTTGCATTGTAAATGATGGTTATTTCTGGCTTCAACAGTTCCCTTTGGATAAGCATCATTCAGTGACCACAATGTTTAATGAGAAAGGGCAGATTGTGCAGTGGTATATTGATATTTGTTATATGAATGGTGTGAGTAAGGAGAACGTGCCTTGGATGGACGATTTGTTCTTAGATATTGTCGTTTTGCCATCAGGTGAAGTAATTCAAAAGGATTCGGAAGAACTGGATGAAGCATTGCTTATAGGCACAATTGAGAAATCTCTATATAACCTTGCAAAACAAGAGGCAAATTCGATTAATTCTCTTATCAAAGAAGGAAGATTTACCTTGTTGCAGCTTTCAGAGGAACACAAAGATATTCTTTTACAAATGCTCCAAAAGTAAATCTGATGGAGAGTAAACAACCTTACCAGTGGATGGTGGGAGTTCTCGATAACACATAATAACAAAATTTTAAAAAAAGTCTTTATTTTAATTATAAATCCTTTTATTTTTCCTTCTTAGCTGAAGGGAAAAGCAGAAGGATTTTTTTACTATTTCCTGCTTAATAACAGGTTTATCAAGTCGTTTAGACACATTTTTAACAATTTAAATTAATAATTCAAAAACGAGCAGAGAAAACTATTTACAGGTTGTAAAATCGCGCATATAATTATAAATGATCATAATAATTCATAAACAGTCATTAGAAATGAACGAAACGATCATAAATGATCATTGTAGCTGTTTAGGATGGTGGTAGCGATGTTATTTGAGGAAGAAAGAAAAAGTAAGCTAGTCCAGCATTTGCAGCAAAGTGGACGCGCATCCGTTCAAGAGCTTAGTACGTTGTTTGATGTTTCAGAATCAACGATTCGACGTGATTTGAAGGAATTAGAGGATGCAAGACTGCTGAAGCGTACGCACGGTGGGGCTGTTTGCTTGGAAAGTGTTAATTTTGAGCCTAATGTCCTTGAGAAGGAAGATCAGTTTAAACAAGAAAAAGAGAAAATTGGAGCCGCTGCATTTGAGTTAATTCATGAAGGTGACTCGATTTTTTTAGATTCTGGAACAACGACATTACAGCTTGCAAAGGAATTGCGTAAAGCACAATTAAGAGTCACTGTTATTACAAATTCGATCATTGTGCTAAATGAATTAAGAGATGCTCGTCATCTTGAGGTATCAATGGTTGGCGGAATTATGCGTGCTGAAACACTCGCTTTTGTTGGACCAATGGCAGAACGCTGTATGGAAATGATTACAGTAGATAAAGCCTTTATTGCAACAAACGGCTTAGATTTAAAGCATGGAATTACGACGCCTAACTTAATTGAAGCGGCTACCAAGCGTAAAATGCTACAAATTGCTAAGGAAGTCATTTTATTATGTGACCATAGCAAGGTTGGGAAGGTTACTTATGCTAAAGTGGCAGATTTAAATGAAATTGATCATTGCATCATCGATGGACAATTAGATGTCACCGTAGCCGAAAAAATAAAAAAACAACATGTTAAACTCACAATCGTGTAGGGAGGAGCAGAAGGATGAAGAAAACCATCATCACAGTCACGCTGAATCCCGCTTTGGATAAAACAGTAAATGTTAACAAGATGGTTGTAGGTGGTCTTAATCGCGTTGCTGATATAAGAGTAGATGCTGGCGGTAAAGGAATAAACGTGGCGAAGGTGCTACAAAGCTTTGGTGAAGAGGTTGTCACTACAGGATTTGTTGGTGGGCATAATGGAGCAATGTTGTTACATGAAATGGAAACGCTTCATATTAAACATTCCTTTATTTCCATTCATGAGGAAACACGCACCAACTTAAAAATCGTAGATCAATCTACAAAGGAAACGACAGAGGTCAACGAGGCAGGTGGTGAAGTTCAGGCTTCAGAGCTAAAGGCATTTTATGAACTGTTTGACCAACTGTTACAAGATGCGGCTGTACTTGTGTTAGCAGGAAGCCTATCGCCAGGATTGCCCATAGATATTTATGAGCAATTACTTCAAATGGCGCATGGGCAAGGTGTTTTAAGCATTTTGGATGCGGAGGGCGAGTCATTTTTACATGGCTTAAAGGCTCATCCCACAGTAATCAAGCCTAATATTCATGAGCTAGAGGGCTTGTTAAATAGACAGCTTCATCATGATTCTGAAATTGTGAATGCCTGTCATGAGCTCATTGATACGTATAAATTAGATGCTGTCATTGTGTCTATGGGTAAAGATGGATCGATTTTTGTAAACAAAAGTGAAACGTTGCGTGTGACTCCTTTTCCAATTGAACCTAAAAGTACAGTAGGAGCAGGAGACTCGATGGTTGCAGCTATTGCATCAAGCTTAGTTCATCAACGTAGCTTTGAGGATATGGCTCGGTATGCATGTGCGGCAGGTACGATTACTGCTTCAAAATCAGGAACAGATGTCGCTACAGTACAAGAGGTTGAACAAAAATTAGATCAGGTTGGGATTACACGTTTGTCTTAATAATAAACCTTGTCAAAGGTGGAGGAGAATAATATGAAAAAATTATTAGCAGTAACGGCTTGTCCAACTGGTATTGCACATACGTATATGGCTGCTGAATCATTACAAAAAGCGGCACAGGACAAAAATGTTCCACTAAAGGTTGAAACAAGAGGGGCCATTGGGATTGAAAATGCACTTACTCCTGAAGAAATTGCTGAAGCACATGCAATAATTATCGCAGCAGATACAGATATTGATGAGTCCCGTTTTGCGGGTAAACCTGTTGTTAAAGTCCCTGTAGCACAAGGGATTAAAATTGCGGGAGATTTAATTGAGCAAGCGTTGGCAAAAGAAGCAACGACAGCTTCATCCGCAGCAGCTTCTTCGCAAGATGATATTGCTGCTATGGCGGGTACAAAAGAAAAGAAAGGTGCTTATAAGCACTTAATGAACGGTGTATCCAATATGCTACCTCTAGTTGTAGCAGGTGGATTGATTATTGCTTTTTCCTTTATTTTTGGATTAAAACCGGTGGACGGCTCGTTTGGCGCTACCTTATTAACGATTGGTAAAGCTGCTATGGGCTTAATGATTCCAATTTTAGCTGGTTTTATTGCTTTCTCGATTGCAGGTAAACCAGGTCTTGCACCAGGTCTTGTAGGTGGTGCTTTAGCGATATCAGATTCGGTAAATGGTGGTTTCCTTGGTGGGATTCTTGCTGGTTTCTTAGCAGGTTACATCGCTAAATTCCTAATTGATTATTTGAAATTACCGAAGTCCTTTGCAGGCTTGAAGCCGATTTTAGTTGTACCTTTGTTATCTGTGTTAGCAACAGGTTTAATTATGCTTTATATTTTAGGTGGTCCACTTAATTGGATTATGACAAGTCTTGCAGCATGGTTAGAAAATATCGGTTCAGTAAATGCTGTTATATTAGGAGCAATTTTAGGTGGAATGATGGCATTAGATATGGGTGGACCTTTCAACAAGGTGGCATATACCTTTAGTGTTGGTTTGCTTGCAAGCAGTGTGTATGGCCCGATGGCAGCTGTAATGGCAGCAGGGATGACTCCACCACTTGGGATTTGGCTTGCAACAATGCTTAGACCTAAAAACTTTAATAAAGAAGAACGTGAAGCAGGTAAGGTTGCCGCAGTATTGGGCTTATCCTTTATTACAGAAGGCGCAATTCCATTTGGTGCGGCTGACCCAATCCGCGTTATTCCAGCTCTTGTTACAGGTTCAGCGATAACAGGTGCGTTATCCATGGCGTTTGATGCGACGTTACTTGCACCACATGGTGGTATTTTTGCAATGCTAATTCCAAACGCAGTAGGAAACGTATTGATGTATTCCTTAGCGATTATCATTGGTACCATCGTTACCGCATTAGTGCTTAATTTGCTCAAGCGTCCAGCAGCAAGCAAATAATATTTAGGAGATGACTTTAAATGAATGTACATGAGTTGTTAGATAATAAGGCAGTATTTATACCTCTTGAGGTTAGTGATAAAACGGAAATCATTAAAACAATGGCTAAAGGATTAGCTGATGCAGGTGTAGTGACAGATGTAAATGCTTATGTTCAAGCTGTTTTAACACGTGAAGAGTCTGGCTCTACTGGCGTAGGTTTTGGTGTAGCGATTCCGCATGGTAAATCAGCAGGTGTAGTAAAAGCAGGCATCGCATATGCTAAATTGGCAAATCCATCTGACTGGCAATCCTTAGATGGTGAACCTGTTAACATTGTATTTATGATTGCTGTACCAGAAGCAAACGTAGGTAATGAACATTTGCAAATTTTGGTATCTTTATCCCGCAAGCTTATTCATGAGGACTTCCGCAATAGCTTGCTAGCTGCACAAAATTTGGAGCAGGTACATGAAGTTTTAAAGACACTTTAAGAGTTGAGCATCTTAGGTATTTAAGCATTAAAAAGCTGTCTCACCCTTTGAGGGATGGACAGCTTTTTTTCGTTTCATAAAGTTCTTCTTTTTGTTGACCTCTACGCCTCAAGCGACTTCAAAAAATGAGTAATGGTAAGCAAACCTTTGTCGAAGTTTTCAAGGTTAAAATGTTCGTTAGGTGCATGTAGATTTTCATCTGGTAAACCAAAGCCCATTAATACAGCAGGTGCAGATAAAATTCTGGACATTGATTCGATAATTGGCAAGGATCCACCATCTCTAGTGAAAACGGCTCTAGTGCCATACACCGCTTCAAAGGAATCAGCCGCTTGCTGTAAAATCGGCAAGGATGGGTCCATTGTAAATGCAAATGCGCGTTCAAGAGGTGTAAACTCTACCTTAGCCCCTTTTTGAATATGTTGATTTACATGGCGCTCAATTTTGTTAAGAATATCTTGAGGGTCTTGTTTTCCGACTAAGCGGCAAGTAATTTTTGCGTTTGCCTCTCTAGGGATGACGGTTTTACTACCTTCTCCTTGGAAGCCTCCATAGACACCATTTAATTCAAGAGTAGGACGTGCACCAATTCTTTCTACAAAGGTGAATTCTTCCTCTCCATATAAGGAGCTTAATTCTAGGCTTTGGGCCAGTTTATCATCATCATGCTGTAATTTAGCGAACTCGGCTCTAAGCTCAGGTGTCATTTCAGGTGTACCTTCATAAAAGCCCTCCACAGTAACTTTACCGTGCTCATCATGGAAGGAAGATAACAACGAAACCATCGCATGAAGTGCGTTAGGAACACCACCACCAAAGGAACCGGAGTGTAAATCTGTATTTGCGGTGGTCACTTTGACTTCCATCGAGCAAAGACCACGTAGTCCTGTACAAATCGCGGGTTTACCTTTTTCAAGTAGTGAGGTATCAGAAACTAATACATAATCGCACTTAAGAAGATCAAGGTTAGATTCAATAAAAATAGGTAAGTTAGGACTTCCCACCTCTTCTTCCCCTTCAATACAAAACTTAATGTTTACAGGTAGCTTTTGTTCTGTCTTCAAAATTGCTTCAATGGCTTTGATGTGTAGGAAAACTTGACCTTTGTCATCGGTTGCCCCACGTGCATAAATTTTGTCTCCACGAATCTCGGGCTCAAATGGAGGAGAATCCCACAGATTTAAAGGGTCAACAGGCTGTACGTCATAATGACCGTAAATTAACAAGGTTGGTGCGTTAGGGCTACGCAAATAATCTGCATAAATAACAGGATTTCCGTTGGTTGTATGTAGCTTTACATTTTCGAGTCCTGCTGTCTTTAAGGCATCTACGGCCCATCCTGCTGCTTTTTGCATATCTTGTTTATGCTCTGAAAGTGCGGAGACACTCGGAATTCTAAGCCAATCCTTTAATTGCTCGATATGCTCCTCACGATGCTCACTAAAATAAGTTTCATAATTTTTCATTATATATCCTCCTAAAACTCTCTAATCACTTGCTAGTTAAGGCTCAAATTATGCCTTAGAGTAGGTTTTTCTAGACTGAGCCTCTAAAAATTTTGTTATACTTTAGTGTACACCTTTTTGGCTAAATTTGAAAATCGTGCTTTTGTTAAGGGAAGCTTAAAAAATATTTATTTTTTTTATGTTGCTTTAAGGTTAAATTAGTGAGAATCTGGTAAAGTCATATTAGAATAATAATTAAAGTTTATTTAATCGAAGGGAGTCTTGTTTAAGCTATGGATGAGAAAGAAAAAAAAGAGCTTGAAGCAACGAATGAATTAGATAATCACGAAGAGGGTAGTGTGCAAGAGGAGCAACCAACTGTAACCCAACATGAGGAAGTTGATCAGGAGAATAAACAAGAAGTGAATCATGTTATGGAGAGACAAGCTTCAGAACCTCTTCATTCCAATACATCTGGGGAAGGCTCAAAACCAAATAACAAAATATGGCCAATCATTTCTTTAGTACTGGCAGTATTACTTGTTGTTGCTTTATTTAAATCACCTTTTGCTAAAAGTAGTAATGAAGCAGTGGCAACTGTAGACGGCGTCGAAATTACGAAGGACATGCTGTATGATGAGTTGCTTAAATCAGGTGGGGAAGCAGCATTAAACAATTTGATTAACCAAAAAATGGTAGATCAAGCTGCCAAACAACAAAAAGTTACAGTAACTCAAGCTGATATTGATGAAAGAATTAAAGAAATGGTAGATCAATATGGATCACAGGAAAATCTGGATCAGGCTTTACAGCAATATGGCATGACGATGGATAATTTGAAGGAAAACCTAATGGTTAATTTGAAGGTTACAAAACTTATTAATCCAGAAGTTACTGACAAAGAAGTAAGTGACACATTTGAACAATATAAAGAACAATTTAATACACCAGAGCAAGTTCGTACTTCCGAGATTTTAGTTAAAACAGAAGATGAAGCAAAAGCAATTATTAAAGAACTAGAAGGTGGTAAAGACTTTGCGGAGTTAGCGAAGGCAAAATCACTGGATACAGTAACAAAAGAAAAAGGTGGCGACACTGATTTTTATGCTAAAGGTCAAAAGGAAGAAGCAATTGCTAATGCAGCCTTTAAACTAGCTAAGGATGAAGTAAGCGCACCAGTTAAAACAGAACAGGGTTATGTTGTCATTAAGCTAACAGACCGCAAGGAAGCTCATACTGCAACTCTTGATGAGAAGAAGGATGAAATTAAGAGAACTCTAATCGGACAAAAGGTTAGCGAAAAGCAAGCAGCTTGGTTAGAAGACTTAAAGGCTAAAATGAAGGTTGAAAATAAGCTTTACCCTGAAAAGAAAGATACGTCAGAAAGCGCAGCAACAAATACAAACAAAAAATAATAGTTTGATCATAAACAAACGGAAGAAGCTATAAGTTTCTTCCGTTGTTTTTATATATACAAGCGTTACAATATAAATAGATGAATTTTTTATGTGATCTCAATCCGCTCAAGATGCTCACACAACTGTTATGCTACATAGACAAATACAATTTAAATAATGGTTGGAATGATAGGGATATAGGGATTGAAATTTTATGGAGGTATAGTTATGTCTGAATGGTTTGAACGAAGTTTTGGCGAAGACTACTTATTAGTATATAAACATCGGGATATGCAAGGTGCTAAGCAGGAAGTACATAAAATGATCTCATGGTTAAATTTAGAGAAGGGAGCAGCAGTATTAGATTTGTGCTGTGGGATGGGGAGACATTCGTTAGCACTAGCTGAAGCAGGTTATGAGGTAACAGGTGTTGACTTATCTGAAGTTTTGTTAAGAGAAGCACTAAAAAATGATGTAGAGCAACAAATAAAATTTATTAAAGCAGATATGCGGAGTTTGCCAATTACAGGGCAATTTGATGCCATTGTTAATTTGTTTTCCTCCTTTGGTTATTTTGAGAAAGATGAAGAGCATTTGCAAGTGTTGCTAGAAATAAAAAGATTGCTTACACCTGGTGGAAAGTTTATTATTGATTTTTTGAATCCATCCTATACGATTGCCAATCTTGTTCCAGAGTCGCAGCGTGTGGATGAAGGACAGCTAATTCAAGAGAAGCGCAGCATTGAGCAAGGTTATGTTAAAAAACAAATTACAATTACAGATATTAATTATGATGGCTTGCATGGTAAACAACCTGAGCGACATTATCTTGAACGTATTCGATTGTACACCTGTGAAGACTTTAAATCGCTTTTATCAAAAGCAGGTTTAACCCTTGAAACCATTTATGGTGGTTATAACGGTGAACCTTATGCTGCGGACAACTCCAAGCGGATGATCATGGTGGGTTCAAATTAAATAATAGAGAGTGAATACCATTATAAACGTTAGCTAGTGAATTAAGTGCCCTTAGGAAACTAAGGGTATTTTTGTGTTTTTTATTTTGTAAAGGATATAACTTAGTGATTGTCAATATGAAGATGGAGGCTACAAGACAGAGAGTTCTTCCGATCATTGTTAAAACTAGATTCCTTATTTAAAGTTATCTTGAGGGTTGGAATCTATTTTAAAAAGATGAACGTTTCACTTCTCCAGAATCTCCCTGTCTCTTCGCTAGATTGGGATGTTGACAACCACTAAATTTAATATTGATTTTTTGAAAATTCAAAAAACAATAGAAAATATTAGAATAATATGTAAATATATTACTATATCCCAAATAATCGGGGATTATGTCGAGTTAGAAGGGAGGCTTAGAAAAAGTTATACAAGAAGCTTAATAAAAATGATAGAAGGTGAGGGAGTTATGTTGAAGAAAAAATTAATATCTGCAATTTTATGTTCTATGCTTGTCCTAACAATTTCAAATGGAGGTACAGTACAAGCGGATTCTACATCAAATATTGAGCCTACAGCACATATAGACTCTACAGCAAAAGTGATAGATTTATCCACGGTACAACCAGACCTGAATTTTGAAGAGCTGCCTAAAGAAGAGCTTCAAGCTGCAGAGGTGCCAAGTAAGGAAGCAAATGTGCTATCTAGAAAAAATGTTGCTGCAACCTACCAGTTAAAAAATGAGTTGAATAAACAACGCTTAAATACCACCTCAGATAATACTGATCCTAATAATGCCTACCTTGTTACAAATGATACGGTCACTCAAGGTCAAATTACGCAGACGGGTGAACTAAGATGGTATGCATTTAGTCTTGCGGAAAAGAGTAAAGTAACAATTCTTTTGCAAATGGTAGAGGCATTAGATGCGGATTTATACTTATATTCCTTAAATGAAGAAACTTATCAGCTTGAATTGATTGGCGGAAGTGCTACCAGTGGTTTAGGTATAACCGAATACTTTAATAATGTGCTTGATGCAGGTGTTTATTTTTTTGCGATTGGAGGTTATGAGGGGGCAGGCAACTTCGCTTTTGCTTATTATGAAAGCACCAAAGATGTTGCAAATGAAATCAATGATACGGTAGAAACTGCAACACCTATTACCCTCAACTCAAATCTTAGTGGTGTCATCGATAACCCCAATGATATTGACTATTATAAACTCACAGTCACACAACCTACTTTAATTCAGTACTCTATTACCACGTCTAACAAATATTCATTGCTTTATGCTCAAAAATCAGGAAGTACTGCTGCAATATATCCGATAAACACCAAAACCAATACGTATAAAATGTTGCCTGGCACTTATTATTTTGCAGTCCTATCACAAAATGGAACCTACTCTTCTACCAGCACCTATTCGATTCTTTTTAAACAAGTCGGAGTTGTCTCCGCTGATAGTAGAGTTACACGTGTAGGTATTAGTGAAGCTGCAGGTATTATCTATGAGACTGACGCAGTAGGCTCCGTTAACTATATCAATGGTCATGTCATTGATATTAGCTATTCACTTTATGAAACGTATACGAATAGTGCTGGATATCAGTTATATGATATTTCTATTGATACAACGGCCAATCATTATGCCGTACAACGTAGTGGCAATTATGAGCCAGCTGCGGTATTCTATCACAACTCTACTAGACCCGCGATGAACGTTAAAAATAGACCAGCTTTAATGTTAACCTATGTGTCCGATACTAATTTTTATAAAATTCATTGTAGAGGTACGGGGGCGTATTCGATGAATACATTATGGGAAGATATGAACAACGTGACTGTGCTTATTGACCCAGCGACTGGAAAGCTCATCGATATTGTAGAATTTAATTATTATTACAATTTTGCACCTGTAGGGACAAATAATATTACAATTACAAGTCCATATCGGATTATCTTTAATGATTAATTAGGTTGATGCCAAAGTAACTCATATAGTTTCACTCAGGTAGTTTTTTAAGGGATCAAAATAAAAACGAATGGCATCCAGCCATTCGTTTTTTCATTGCTAAAGGGGAAAAGGTCTATAATATCTTTTCGCTAATAATACATTAGCGATCCGTATCCATCGTTTCCTCGCCACTTTCAATCTCACGTTCTGCTTGCTTACGGTGAGCGATGCGACTGCTTGCAGATGCAGCAATAGCACCCACAATATCATCTAAAAATGTATGACATGGGCCTAGTGACTTATCATTTAATCGCTCCAGCACACCTGGCTTTAATTTATCGACATAACCATAGTTGGTAAAGCCGATGCTGCCATACACATTAACAATGGAAAAGGCTAAAATTTCATCTACGCCATACAATCCTTCATCGTTTGAGATCATTTCCTGAAGCTCAGGGATCAACAGTTCCTGCTCTGCTAAAATATCTAGTTGAATTCCGGTTAAAACTGCATTTTGTACTTCGCGTTTATTTAAAACCTGCTCTACATTATGAATACATTCTTCCATCGTCAGGGTTGGGTAATATTTTTGCTGTAAGATCATGACAAGCTCAGCGATTTCTTCTAGCTTGATCCCTCGTTTATCTAACCAACGGCGTGTTGCATCCGCTACTTTTTTGCTATTTAACGCGTAAGGAGCTTTTAATTTTGGATTAGAGTCTTGTTCCATCATAATCACCTCGTCGTGTAATACTTCTAGTATTAACCAAGACAGCCCTTAGATGCAAATTTTAATTATTGGACTAGTTATTTTTCACATCATAGGCTCGTATACATCTAGTAAGTAAGACAAACTGTTGTTAGGGAGGATCTACAGTAATGAAATGGACGAGACTGAAAATAACGCTCACAGCTTGTGTACTCACTGTACCAGTATTACTAACAGGTTGTAATTTTGGAAAAAGCAGTTCAGGGCAAATTGATCCGCCACCTGCTGAGGTTGAATCACAAATGCTTGCAAATAGTGATAATAGTCCAACGACGGCACCCCCTGCCGAGGAAGCTGTTTCAACCGTATTTTTAAAAAATGATCAAGGCTTGCTTGCTCCTGTATCTCTTCATCTACCCGCAGGTACAGATGAGGATAAAATGACACGTGCTTTAGGAATGTTAGTTCAAAATGGAGCTTATCGCGGCCTGATCCCTCATGGATTTACAGGAGTATTGCCACAAGGCACTGAGGTTAAAGCAGTTACGGTGAAGGCGGATGAAAAATTAGCAATCGTTGAATTTACGAAACCGTTTAGTCAATATGATGCCAAAGATGAACGTAAAATTATGGAGGCGGTCACTTGGACGCTAACCGAATTTCCAGAGATTAAATTTGTGCAACTATGGGTGGATGGAAATAAGCTAAATGAGATGCCTGTAAACGGTACGCCACTTGATCGTGACCTTAGCCGAGCGGTTGGCATTAATTTAGAAATTGGGAATAGTACCACTTTATCAGGTACAAGCCCCGTTACTGTCTATTTCTCTTCTCAGACAGAGGACGGAAATTCTTATTTTGTACCTGTGACCCGATTTGTGCCTGCTGGAGGCGATCAGGTTCAAGCTGCATTGCAAGAATTAATTAAAGGACCTGCACGTGAAGGTGGGTTGCAGCGAGTAATAAGCAATGATACTCAAATTGAAGGAATTACCAACTCTAAGGATGGAATTGTGACGGTTTCAATTAAGGATGATATGTTTGTAGCAGGGGATAAGCTTCCGGCTGAAATGATGCAATCGCTAGTGTTGACAGTGTCAGATAACAGCAAAGGGGAAAAGGTACGGATTTGGCTTAATGGTGAAAAAGAAGTGGTAGGGACTGACAATCAGAAATATAGTGAAGCTGTAAGCAAGCCTTTGAATATTAATAAAATTCCAATGTGATTATAATAAAAACTAAAGAATAACTATGGCTTAATCTCAAAATCAGTGCTTGGCAATAGGCAAACTAAGCGGTATAAACGTGCACCCCAACCATTAGATAATATCTAACCATTGGGGTGCTGTTCAATTTCATGGAGACACTTTGTCTTAGGCGTAAAAATTACTTATTTCAAGGAAAATCCTTGTTTTTTCAAAAAATCACCAACGTCAGTTCTTCGTGCTTGCTTAAAGAAATCTATATTTCTTGCCGTCCATGTTGTATCTAATTGATGATTTCCTCGCTCAGCGTAATACGTCTTAGTTTCTTTATCATATTGACTTAAATCGGTAAAGACAGCTTTGTTATACACATTTTGTGAAACTTGATTTGCTTTAGGCATTCTTGGTTTTACCTCATTTTTAGACCTAGGTACCCCAACCGTCATTCCAAATAAGGGAACGGTATAGGGAGGCAAATCCAACAACTCAGCAACACGCTTTAAATTGTTACGAATTCCACCGATATAACAAATTCCGAGGTCCATGGATTCTGCAGCGACAGCCATATTTTCCGCCGCAATCGTTGTATCCACGATCGAAACTAACAGCGCCTCCATATTTTGTATCCCTTTTAAACTTAGGTTATGTGCCGCTAACATGGTCGCCTGACGATACAGATCAGCAATAAAAACATAAAAGGTTCCTGACTTTATTACATAGGCAGCACTATTCGAAAGCTCCGCTAATTCCTTTCTTATCTCTGAATCTGTAATTTCAATAATTGAAAAGGCTTGAACAAAATTTGAAGAAGAGCCGCTTTGTGCAGCCGTCAATAAATTATCCTTTATTTCACCACTTAAAGGTGTATCTTCAAAATCTCGTACAGAAACATGTTGTTTCATTTTATCTACAAATGAGTTCATTTTAATATTCACCCCAGTTAGCTATCTAGTTTACTATCTATATAAGATTATAATTACTTTAACATTTCAGAGCACTGATGACGAATGGGGGGAATAAAGACTTCGCTCTGATTGGTGCTTTTATGGCTAGCTTTTGGTAAAATGGGGAAAGTATATGGAGTACTATTAATTATAAGCTGTATAATCAGCATGAGATGTAAGTGGGAGGCAATAAGCATGAGAATTAACGGACGTGAGGAAAACGAGCGGCGGCCGATGAAATTGACCGTAGATGTGAATAAATACGCAGAAGGCTCTGTTTATATTGAGGTAGGAGAAACGAAGGTTTTATGTACGGCTACGGTCGAGGAAAAAGTCCCAATGTTTATGAAAGGACAAGGCAAGGGATGGATTACGGCTGAATATTCTATGCTACCTAGAGCAACCCATACACGAAATCAACGTGAATCTGCACGTGGAAAATTAAGTGGACGTACCATGGAAATTCAAAGATTAATTGGTCGGGCGCTTCGCTCTGTTGTTGATCTAACTAAACTAGGTGAACGCTCGATTACGATAGATTGTGATGTGCTTCAGGCAGACGGGGGGACACGAACAACCTCTATCACTGGTGCTTTTGTAGCTATGACGATTGCGATTGATAAATTGGTTAAAAAACATGATTTAAAAGAATTTCCCGTTACAGACTTTTTAGCTTCTACGAGTGTAGGTGTGTTAGGCCACAAAACATTGCTTGATCTCAACTACGAAGAGGATTCTAAAGCAGCGGTAGATATGAATGTGGTGATGACAGGACAAGGGCAATTTGTGGAGCTACAAGGTACTGGAGAAGAACGTCCATTTTCAAGGCAAGAGCTTGATGCATTGCTAGATGTTGCAGAAAAAGGAATTAAAGAAATGATTGAACAGCAAAAGGAAGCATTAGGCGATATCGCAGCTAAAATTGGAAATAAACATACGGAGAAAATTGGATGACAAATAATGTGACAGATACAAATAAATCAAATCAGCCCAATCAAGATGACGAAGTGATTATCGTAGCTACGCGTAATCAAGGTAAAGTAAAGGAATTTGCACATGCACTTCAATTTACAGGCAAGACGGTAAAAAGCATGTACGACTATCCTGATATCCCAGATGTGGTGGAGGATGGAGCAACCTTTGCAGATAACGCACGCAAAAAGGCACAGGTAGTGGGTGACTTGCTTGGTAAACCTGTTTTAGCAGATGATTCTGGACTTTGTGTAGATGCATTACAGGGAGCTCCAGGTGTATATTCGGCTAGATATGCGGGTGAACCAAGTGATGACGCAGCTAATAATGCCAAGCTACTACAGGAGCTGGAGCAGCTCCATCAAGGAGAGGATACCGCACAGCCGTTGTTAAGCCCTGCTCAATTTATGTGTCATTTAGCACTTTATGATCCTCACACTAAGCAGTTTACAGAGGCGACTGGAATCGCAGAGGGCTGGATTACTTCTCAGGCCGCTGGCGGGGGAGGGTTTGGCTACGACCCGTTATTTTATGTGCCTGAATATGAAAAAACGTTTGCGGAGCTAACCTTAGAAGAAAAGCAAGCGATCAGCCATCGTGGAAAAGCATTGAAGCTACTGGTGGAGAAGCTAGGGCGTGTATGAAAACTCACTCAAGGTCATCTCTTACCGCCTTTCCACCTCCTACTAGGTTACTTTTCCTTGACTTACCCCGGTAAGCCTACGAAAAAGTGCCTTGTATGAAGCGGAAATTTACCAATATCTACTTGAACGAAGCTAAAGCTGTATTAGAGCAAGTATTTCTTGCTACTAGTGCAGCTTCTTTTATATTATGGTCTTAACCTGTATTTCATTGGAACAAAGGAGAAAACGAGTATGGCGTTAGTAAAAACAAATGCAATGCGAATTTTAGATAAAGAAAAGCTTCCTTATGAGATGTTGTCCTATCAGACAGAGGATGGCAAAATAGATGGGGGTGCCGTGGCCGCCAAAATTGGCAGAGACGCTGGTATTGTGTATAAAACGTTAGTTGCACATGCAGGACAAAATTATTATGTCTTTGTCATTCCAGTTGAGCAAGAGCTTGACTTAAAAAAGGCTGCCAAGGCGGCTGGTGCAAAAAAAATAGAAATGTTGCCTGTAAAGGAACTGGTTAGTGTAACTGGCTATATTCGTGGTGGGTGTTCTCCAATTGGCATGAAAAAGCGTTACCCTACTTTTATTGCACAAAGCGCGGAGCTTAAAGACACAATCATAGTGAGTGGGGGCAAAGTTGGTGTACAAATTGAGCTACCACCTCAAGTATTATTATCTCTTGTCCATGGGCAATGGGCTGATTTAGCATTTGAAGAAATCTAATGAAGCCAAGAGTTGGCAAAAATCCTATTTTTGTTAGTAACGGATGAAGGAACAATAAGAACAAGGATGAAAGGATGTGTTTACGATGCACACGGAATCAAGCAAAGAGGACATACTGGCGTTTGATATTCGAAGGACTATCATTTTAGGAGCCTATATTAAAGAATGGTCCATGCCAGAATATCGAGTTACGCTTAGTTCATTCGGCCAACCTAACAAGGGAACCAATATCGAAATTTATTACTTTCCTGCACGTAGTGGCAATGGTGTGGCAAGATTTGCAACGGTTGGCTTATCAGCAGTACTTCGTGCAAATGGACAACATGTGGGTACGGAATGGATGATGGCTCTAGTTGAAGATCTTGGTGGCGTGTCGGTAGATATCATATTTTCTTATATAAGCGATCTGATCGCTCATCACATTGAAGTAGTCAATGATGACTTAATCCCAAGAGTAATGGAAGAAAGTCAACTTGCTCCTTCAGGTTGGTCTACAAAAGCCTTTTTATTGGACGAGCTTAGAGGAGAAAGTGAAGAACTGGAGGAGATCGCAGTAGGCAGCGAGCTAGTACGACTGTTATGGGCGTTACCTATTACCGCACAAGAAGCTGCTCTCATTTTGTCCGAAGGTGTGGAAGCCTTTGATTCCTATATAGAAGGTATCCAATATTCTATTATCGATCCCCGTCGTCCTTAGTGAATATAACAATCAATGTGATAGTTTATTATGTATTTGCTCTAAATGATGAACATCATGTTTCGAAAATATACTAAAGTAACTTTCAAGAGTATATTGTCGTTTGCCTGCAAGAACGCTCTGGAGCGTAGCTATCGGCCTAATTTAAACGGGAAAAACTGCCTTGCACCTATATGCCGAGGCAGTTTTTAAAATAGGATTGAATTTAAGCTTACTTATTTTATCGTAACATGATACGTTTTTAGCCATTGATTCACTTGTGTTAAATAAGCAAATAACTGAGGGCCAGACATTAATTGTCCAAACCATGGTAAAAGAGAAGTGCTATCAGATGAAGTGGCTAACGTCTTAATCTTAGCTACATCTATAAGAGGTAAAATAGGTGAGGAAGGTTCCTCAAGTACTTGTAGTAGCTGTCCTTTTACTGCCTCTAAATAAGCGGGATTGTGTGTTTTTGGATAAGGACTTTTTTTGCGATACAATACATCCTCTGGTAAAATCCCTTCTAAAGCAAGACGTAAAATACCTTTTTCACGATCCCCAGTTGCTTTAATGTGCCAAGGAATATTCCATACATATTGCACTAAGCGATGATCACAGAAAGGAACCCGTACCTCAAGCCCCGCCGCCATGCTCATGCGATCCTTCCGATCCAGCAATGTGGGCATAAAACGTGTAATGTTAATATATGACATGTTTCGTATCAGTATTTCATCCTCATTTTCCCCTTCAAGTTTTGGCACTTCACTTATCGCTTCTTCATAACGTTGCTTCATATATTGCTTTGGTGCTAAATAGTCAGCAATGTCTGGACTAAGCAAGCTAGCTCGGAAGTCACCTGCTACTGCCCATGGGAATGTTCCAGCATTCAGTAATTCCTCACGGTGAAACCAAGGATAGCCGCCAAAAACCTCATCTGCTGCCTCCCCCGATATCGCTACCGTTGCGTGTTTTTTAATTTCCTTACAAAAGAGGAGGAGGGAAGCATCCACATCTGCCATGCCTGGTAAATCACGTGCTAGTGTAGCCGGTGCTAAAGCATCTACAAGCTCAGGGGTATCAAATGAAATGTTATGGTGTGCGGTTCCAAGCTCTGCAACCATTCTTTTAATCCAAGGTGCATCGGCACCAGGCTGATAGCTATGCGCAGTAAAAAATTTATCATTGTCAACGTAATCTACGGAAAAGGTGTGTACTTGACCTTGCCCTGTACGTTTATAGTAATCTACAGCAAGTGCAGTTAATGCACTAGAATCTAATCCACCAGATAACAGAGTACAGACAGGCACATCTGAAATAAGCTGCCGATCCATCGTGTCTTGAAGCAATGATCGAATGTTGGACGCTGTCTCTGGGATAGAATCACTGTGTGGAAGGGCTTCAAGCCGCCAATAGCAAGTAATACGTAAACCATCTCGATTCCAAATCATTGTATGTCCTGGCTTTAACTCATGAATTTGTTCAAACACACCGTGTCCAGGTGTACGTGCGGGTCCTAGCAGCATAATTTCTGCTAACCCTTCGCGCTGAATGACTGGTTTCACCTTCGGATGCTGAAGCACTGATTTTAACTCGGAGCCAAAAATAAGTGTACCTTCGATTTCGCTATAAAAGAGTGGCTTTACCCCTAACCGATCTCTAGCAAAAAATACATGCTCTCGCACACTATCCCAAATTGCAAACGCAAAAATTCCATTTAGCTTACTAACACATTCAGGACCCCATTCCATATAAGCTTGAAGAAGTACTTCTGTGTCACAGGTTGTTTTGAACTGACGTCCACGTTCAATTAAAGCCTGCTTCAGCTCAGGCGCATTATAAATTTCACCGTTATAAACGATGGCAAAGGTCGTATCCTCCTCCTGAATAATCATCGGTTGAGCACCATTTTCAGGGTCCATAACACTTAATCTACGATGTCCAAAAGCACAAGGGAGATGAATCCATGTCCCAGCGGCATCTGGGCCACGTGGTGCTAAGCAAGCAGTCATATTTTCAAGTACTTGGGTATCTTGAAGTAGATCATTATTCCAATCTATAAAACCTGTAATTCCACACATGTAGGTTTTCTCCTCTCTGTTACACACTAATCTCTTATTGCAAAACACTGCCCTAAACGTAATAACAGATTATGCGATGGGAGAGAAAGGGATGTTTGAAGAATGTGATTAAAAGTTTGCATAGATAGGCACAACCATGCCCATACCAAAATAATCCTTTCAATATGTAAAGGAATAAGGTATAATAAAAAACGCGTTCTTTTTTATTACATATGACCATGTCCCAGTAGCTCAGCTGGATAGAGCAACGGCCTTCTAAGCCGTCGGTCAGGGGTTCGAATCCCTTCTGGGACGTAAAAAGACTCTCCGTTAGGAGGGTCTTTTCGTATTCCAGAAGGGATGACGAACCCCCTCGTTCGTCGGAGCATAAATGCCAAACGTAGTGGCAGAAGGAGCGGAGTCTCGCACCGGAGTGCGAGTATCCCTTCTGGGACGTAAAAAGACTCTCCATTAGGAGAGTCTTTTCGTATTCTAGAAGGTGATGATGAACCCCCTTGTTCGTCGGAGTCGCCTCTATTTAACTTTGAGCTAAATAATAGCTACGATTCTCTTCGTTGAAATAAGCAATAATATGCTCATATTGTGTAAGATCAATCTGATGTATCCACAAAATCCTCTGCATAAAAATGGTATCCCCAAACATTTTATTTACAATTTTCCCGCACCATGAAGGTTCATTTTGTAACGACTTTACCATCTCTTCACATGCCTCAAGCTCAAAATAAAATATGTAACAAACGATATTCTGAAGCAACACATCAAAGCAATATTGAGCATAAGGTGAAGCATCATTCCTCTGAAAAAATGACCTAATGATAGACCAAAGCTGATCCTTAGTACTGTGATACATGTCTAACATCAAATTCACATCATTAATCAGAGCAAGTATATCCTCTAATCCATCATCATGAGGTAAATAGAGTGGGTCTGATTTCCCCTCAATAGCTTGAAGCAAAGCGAGACTGAGATTTTTACTTGCCTCAATTTCACCTTTAGAAATGCCGATTTTTTCATTGTATTGAAGGAGGTTATTTTTATAATATTCATGATACTCTGTAAAATAAGATTTTAAAGAAACTGCTGATTTCGTATGCACCAGATTAGACCCGTCCAACCCTTCAAAGGAGCAGGAATACAACGTTTCCTCATTAACAGGGTGTGCGTACAAATAAAAAAACCAGAAGAAATCCCTTAATTGCTGTTGTTGCTCCATTGATAAAGCAGTTATTTTAGTAACTTGGGTAAGCTGTAAAAATGCAAAGTTTTTCATAAAATCATTCATCTTGTTATATCCATTAATATTACTAATAGTTGTAGTGCTGTTTATCGTAAATAACAAATAAAATAAAGTTTGCTCATCATAAACATCAAGCTGATTAAAGACGTTAGCAAGCACAGGCTTTAAGTGGGGATTTTTGCTGTAATTTGGATCGGGAGGCTGTAAAGGATAAGTCCAGTTTATAAAGGTTTCTTCGGGATATTTTTTGAAAAATAAAACAGTTTCTCCGTCCTCTAATTCACCGAACTCAAAATCGGTTAAAGGTACTTGCTCTATCCCTCTATGAAATTTCAAATTAATATACTCATTGTAAAATGGTTGAAGCTTCACATCGTTCCCTCCATATAACTATAATAAGATAGTTTAGTTTGAAAATAGAGAAATGTCTTTAATTGGGTTGTAATTGGTACTTTGGGCTGATAGATTCTACGTTTTTTAAATCGTTATACTAGATTAGTCTGTTTTTATGTATCAGAAATGAGAAAAATGAAATAGGGAGTTGGGAATGGTTGGAGAATACAATTAATATTATTGCAGGCGTGATTGGCGTTTATTTTTTAATCGGAATGATGATGTTTTTTAATTATTTATATTTCAAAAAAGGAAGTCTAAAGAAGTCAATTCTACATATTTTTATCTCTGTTGCCTTATTATCTGGACTTGTGTTTGTATACATGAACCAAAACAAATTTGTAGATTCCACGCCAGTGACTCCTGGGACATTTACGGTGGAGATGAAGGAGACACTAGATACGAAAAAACCTCATGAGTTAGAGCTCAATGATGTAGGGCAAATTGCTATGTTATCCTACTATAAGTGGGACAAGGAAAATGAAGCTTATTTAGACAAGGTAAAAGATTACTATATTTATTATCATATGAATGTAGGTAAAGGGAAAACAAAACAAGAGCTTGCTAAGGAATTTGACCAAGCACGAGTAGCTGCTAATATGGCAAAATAATCGGTTTCTGAACAAAAAAACAAACTAAAAATCAAACTAAAAAAACGTGGAGACTTTTAAAGGTTCCACGTTTCAATATATATAAGCTTATAAAGCTTGATCATCTATTCCATTTAGCCAATTCGTAATATCCTTAATCACGTTATGAATTGTACCATCCTCAAATGGGGATTGTAGGCCTGCAAGCTCGACAAGCTTCAAGAAAGACAAGCTACCACCAGCTTTACATAAATTGTAATAGTCTTGCCACGCTTGCTCGAAGTTTTCCTTTGTTTTTTTCCAAAATTGGAGTGCACATAATTGCGCTAAAGTGTAATCAATGTAATAAAATGGTGTAGTGTAAATATGGCTTTGCTTTTGCCAGAAAGCACCCTGTTCAAGATAAGTTAGTCCATCATAGTCACGATGAGGCAAATATTTTTGCTCTAGTTCACGCCAATATTGCTTGCGCTCTGCTGGAGTAGCTTCTGGATGGCTATAAACAACATGCTGAAACTCATCAACCAACACACCATAAGGAATAAATTCAAGTGCACCTGCTAGGTGACTGAAACGGTATTTATCCGCATCCTCCTCAAAAAACAGCTCCATCCAAGGCCATGCAAAAAACTCCATACTCATCGAATGAATTTCCGCAGCATCTGAGGTTGGAAATGCATATTCAGGTACAGGCAATGAAACGGTTTGATACACTTGAAAGGCATGACCCACCTCATGGGTTAATACATCAACATCCTCGTACGTTCCATTAAAATTAGAAAAAATAAACGGCACTTTTTGTTTAAACAAGTATGTACAATAGCCGCCAGCTTGCTTACCCTTTTTACTAACTAAGTCCATTAATTCATTTTGCTGCATGAAGCTGAAAAACTCGTCTGTTTCAGGTGACATTTCTTTATACATTTTTGCTCCATTTGCAATAATTTGCTCTGGTGTTCCTTTTGGAGTTGCATTCCCTGTTGTATATTTAAAGTCATCATCATAATATTTTAGTGTGTCCATTTGCAGACGTTTTGCTTGACGTTTTTTCAAGCTTTGGCATACAGGGACAATTTCCTCGACGACCTGTTTTCGGAAATTAGCAACCATCTCCGCGTTATAATCTGTTCTTAGCATTCGATCATAACCTAACTCTACAAAGCTAGGATAACCAAGCTTGTGTGCAATACGTGTACGTACCCCCACTAGCTCATCATAAATACGATCTAGCTCATCCTCGTGTTGTGCCATGAAATGAAATCTGGCTTCAGAAGCCCGCTTACGCATGTCGCGATCCGTAGACAACTGGAATGGGGTGAGCTGAGATAAAGTTCGCTCTTCACCTTCAAATGGAATTTTTGCCGAAGCAATAAGCTGAGAATATTGTGTGCAAAGTTTATTTTCAAGCTGTAAATCCTCAATAATTTCAGGACTAAAGGTACGAAGCATCTTCTCAGCGATGTTAAAAAATTGTTTGCCCCAAGCTTCCTCAAGACCTTGTCTAAATGGTGAATCCACCATCACCTTATAAAATTTTGAGAAATACTCTTGAATGATGGGATCATTTTCATCCATATAATCTTTTTCAGCCTTATAAAACTCATCCTCTGTGTTGATGGAATGGCGTATGCTAACGAGCGTTTGCGCATTATTAAATTCTATACGTAGCTCATTAAGGTCTTCAGCTACCTTTTTTTGTTTTTCAAATGTGTCTGCCTGATCCATCTCTTTAAATAAGGTGTTGAATTTTTCCTTTAGTAGCTCGACATTTGGACGTTCATAAGCATATTCACTGAATTTCATGGAATCATCCTCCGGTAATTATTCTTTAGTGTAATAAAATAAATAGTACATCTTGAAGTGGTAGCTTGTCCAATTATAGATAATAAAAAAAGGAGGTCATAGGTTATGTACCTTTGATCTCCTTAAATTCCTTAGTTAAATTCTTGTCTTCCTGCTTAAATCTTGCCTAATTCATCATTAGCTTGGAATCTTTAGTACCATGCCAGGGAAAATGACATTAGGGTTTTTAATGTTGTTTAACTGAGCAATAGCTTGCCATGTTGTGCCATATTGCGCAGCAATACTACTTAATGTTTCACCTTGTTGTACTACATGTTGTTGCATTGGTGTTGGCATTGGTGTGGACATAGGGATTGTTAAAACCTGACCTACATAAATGGTGTAGGGCGTAGTAATGCCATTAGCTCTGGCAATTTCCATCCAATTCACATTATAGTATTGACCAATTGAATATAAGGACTCTCCAGGTCGAACTGTGTGTGTCATATTACTATTTCCTCCTTAGAAATGGTTAGGTATGTGTCTACATAACAATGTATGCATGTGGCAAAAGGAGGTTACAGTTTTATACAGTAAATTTTATGTTTGATAATCTAATTGACAATGATAATTATTATCAATTAAGATAGACATACTAATCGTGGAAAGATAGGATGGGGATAAAATGAATGACTCAAGAAATCGAGACGGATCTGGTTCTGAAATATTGAATTTTTCCTCTATTAAATTAATTAATAATCATACACTTGTAGCTGCCCCATTAGGTAGAGGTTTAGTAAAACGTACGTTTCACTCAGACTGGGAGCCTATGATGGAGGGGTTGCCAGAAGGAACTTTGATTAACCGTCTTCATGTGGAGCGTGATCAATTATTTGCTTCTACTAATGAAGGCTTATATATGTGGAAAAATGGGGAATGGGTATTTAATGGTTTAGTATTAGACTGTCATCAATTTCGAATACGAGAAGGAGGGATGTTGGCAGCAACCTCGTGTGGATTGTGGCGTTTAGATTTAGCTGAGGATGCCTATTCACAAGATGATATGTTAGCTGGACAACATTCATCTATACATGGAGTTGAGGGGCAGGGGCATCAAGGGAACTGGGAAATGATTATTCGTACCTCTTCCGTCTTGTACGATTTTTTATTTTTACGAAAATATATAGTAATGGCGCTTGGCCAAGGCTTGTCCTTATACAATCGTTATACACGCAGATGGTTGGATTGTGATTTTGGTTATGCAGTGACTAGTGTTGCAACGAGCAAAAATCATGTACTTGGAGCAACCGATAAAGGTGAACTCGTAGTTGTTGATTTGGAAGGAAACTGCGATCGGTTTATTTTTGATAATATTTTTATTTTTGCGATCGTTCCATCTGGGGATCAATTGTATGTGTGTACAGATCGTGGTTTATATAAAATTGTGTATTGGGGTGGGAAAATACCAAACTTGGTATCCGTTTCGTTAGGCTCCCATGTAACAGATATTGATTATGATGGGGAAAATTTATATATGGCAACTTTATTTGAAGGTGTTAAAATAATAGAAAGATAACAAAAAGGAAGTCATCAGCATCTATATACCTAGGTGAGGATTACTTCCTTTTTTTCTGTATAAGTTTATTTACTTTGTTAATTGATCTGTTACTATAACTACGATTTTTTTAATAAGCTTGTAGCATAATCTATTGCCTGAGCTAATGGAATATTGTTTTTAACATGGTCTCTTCGGTCTCTGATCTCAACATATGCAACTTCATTTGTAATTCCTTTACCAACAATAACTTGCACAGGAATACCAATTAGGTCTGCATCCTTAAATTTAATGCCTGCACGTTCATCTCGATCGTCGAATAACGTTTCAATCCCTCTGACCTGTAGCTGGTTATAAAGCTGATCGGCCACTTTCATCTGTGCTTCATCTTTAATAGAAATAGGGATGATATGAATTTGAAATGGAGCGATAGCAGCGGGCCAAATGATACCATGCTCATCATGTGCTTGTTCAACAATCGCAGCGATTAGTCGAGATACACCAATGCCGTAACACCCCATAATAAGATGCTTCCTCTGTCCCTCTGTATCCAAAACAGTTGCGTCAAAAGCCTTACTGTATTTATCGCCTAATTTAAAAATGTGTCCAATTTCAATACCACGCTCTAACCTTAATTTGCTGTTGGAATGTGGGCTAAGGTCTCCCTGTACAACATTACGAAAATCTCCAACTTGCTGAACAACAAAGTCTATACCTGGCTTAACATAACGAAGATGGTAATCACATTCATTTGCACCCGTGATTGCATACTTCATTGTCATAATTTCTTGATCAACTAATAGCGGGATGCTTAAACCAACTGGACCTGCAAAGCCTATAGGTGTACCAGTAGCCTCCTGTACGATGTTTTCATCTGCCAGTAGCAATGAAGTGCAGCGAAGTGAATTTTGTACCTTGATCTCATTTACCTCTCGATCGCCACGAATTAGCACAGCAATAGGCTTACCATCTGCAACGTAAATTAACGTTTTAATAAAGCTAGCGGCAGATTCATTTAGAGCTTCGGTTAGTTGTGCAATAGAGTGTAGGGAAGGAGTATGGAACTTTTCAATGCTTTGATTAGGGTCATGTATTGGTGGTTTGTGCCCAGATACAAGCCTTACCTCTGCCTTTTCTATATTGGATGCAAATGTACCATCCTCACTTATAGCAATGATATCCTCTCCAACTGGAGATAATGCCATAAATTCATGCGAACCACCTTCCCCACCCATTGCCCCAGCGTCTGCCTCCACGCTACGAAAATCTAAACCACAGCGATTAAAAATGTTATTATAGGCTTGATGGATTTGCTCATAAAATGTATTTAAGCTATCCCATTCTGTGTGGAAGGAATAAGCATCCATCATGATAAATTCACGTCCACGTAGAAGACCTGAACGAGGTCTTTTTTCATCTCTATATTTATTACCAATTTGATATAACGTAAAGGGGAACTGACGATATGAGCTAAATTCATTTTGGATTAAAGTAGTTATCACTTCTTCATGTGTTGGACCTAATGTGAAATCACGCTCATGTCGATCTTTAAAGTTGATTAAATCTGGACCATAAACAGAATATCTACCAGAGATGTGGAATAGGTCTGTAGGTTGCATTAAAGGCATAAGTGTTTGTTGTGCACCTACGTTATCTAACTCTTGGGTTATAATCGTAATAATGTTGTTTAAAACTCGATAACCTAGAGGGAGGTAACTATAAACCCCTGCTGCTAGCCCTCTAATGAAGCCCGCTCTAAGTAAAAGTTGGTGACTTGCTGTCTCAGCTTCTGTCGGATTCTCTCTTAAGGTTGGCATAACAAAATGGCGTTGCTTCAATTTAGATTCCTCCTAAAGTTCCTTATTTAATTTTCTAAAGGCTGAAAATAAAAACAAAAAGACACATTCGTCAAGGGACGAATGTGTCGTGGTACCACCCTCATTTGTTCTTAAAGTTGATAACGGAACGAACCGGTGACCATTCAATGTCACTGCTAACTAAGTAGGACACTTTTGCTTCCAATGTGAAGCCTTTCAGCCAAGGGCTTCTTCTCTGAGCATGGGGATACAAAATGTATGGCTTAGCGTTATAATACATTTTTCCTAATATAGTTGTGTAAGATTATAGCGTAATTTCAAGAAATGTCCATACCCCATTATATTTACAACACAACAATTTTACGTTCAGCCGCCAATTTTCGTAACTCAATCTGGAATTTCTCCTGAAGTTCCTCAGAAATTAAAAATTCAATTCCATAACTTAATACTTGATCATCTAAAGCTTTTTGCCATTTTATTTCTCCTTCAAATATGTAGGGGGTATCATTAAATCCAATATGTATGTTGACCAAAATTTGATAAAGGTTAGCTTTCAAATCCAAGGAAGAATGAATACGACAGCCTGCTTTATTTATATCGATCATACTTACGTCTGCGGGTTTACTAGACACGGCTGCACCATTGATACCTATTATTTGAAGCTTGCAAGGCACAGGAGGTGTCATAGAATAGCGAAAAGGTACTTTTCGTTTTGTTGTCACGTGAATGACCTCCAAGATGTAGTAAAAAATTCAAGTTATATTTATCATCGTCAGGTAGCTTTAAAATCATAAATAATTTTAAGTATATAAATTTAATGTTATATAATCTAACATTGATTATTGTTTATTGATTTTTTTATTGCTTTTATAGATTGAAAATGATAAAAATAAATATGGAATTACAAGTCAATGACATAATACCTAACATATACTTATAATAAAGAGACATTAAATGGATGGGCTAAGTTCATGATTGAAAAATGGAAGGTGGAGATAACATGGGGAAAACGACGAGAAAGGTTGCCATTGTTGGTGCGGGAATTGTTGGTGCAGGTTGTGCCTATGCGATGATTAATCAAGCCATTTGTGATGAAATTATGATGATTGATCGTACGTATGAACGAGCTGTTGCACAAGCATTAGATTTGTCTCATTGCATGGATTTTACCTCTACTAGAACTAAAGTTTCCGCAGGTCGCCTAGAAGATTGCCGCGATATGGATGTTGTCATTATTACGGCTGGCGCCAACCCCAAACCAGGTCAGACACGTATGGACTTGCTGGAGGATGCAAGAATCATTACAGAAGATCTAGTTCGAAAAATAATGTCAGGTGGTTTTGATGGAATATTTGTAGTCGCCTCTAATCCCGTGGATGTTGTAACTTATATCGTGAGAGAGATATCTGGTTTTCCTCGACATCGTGTTATCGGTACGGGGACTTCTATTGATACGTCGCGCTTAAAAACGTTGTTATCTGAACTGTTTTCGATTGATCCCCGTAGTGTGCATGGCTATGCGCTCGGAGAACATGGTGAATCGCAGTTTGTTGCTTGGTCTCATGTGACGATTGGTGGAAAACCACTTTTGCATATATTGGAACAACATAAAGATCGATTTAGTCATGTGAACTTAGACGAGATTGCACAAAAAACAAAGGATGCAGGCTGGGAGATTTTTACGAAAAAAGGGAATACCCAATTTGGTATTGGGAATGCCCTTGCTTATATTACACGTTCCATCTTAAATGATGAGCATCGTATCATTGCGGTATCGGCAATTTTAGATGGGGAATATGGGTGGAACAATGTGTGTGTAGGTGTGCCAGCAATTATTGGTGAAGGTGGCATTAAAGAAATTATTGAACTACATCTAAGCGAAGAAGAAAAAATGAAGTTATCGCAATCCTGTAAAGTGATTCAGAAAGGTATCGCCTAACTGAATGAACTAACTTTCTCTATATTTAAATGTAGTAATTGCAAGGACTAAGGCAACAACACAGCAGAGGCACAACAATAACAAGCTTGTTAAGTATGGTTGCCAATCTAACGATAACGAACTTCGTAAGCCATTTACAAACCATTGGAATGGATTGTAGTGGCTTATTTTTTGTATCCATAATGGAGCATTACTTAAGGAATAAAATGCGCTACTACAAAGCATAAGGGGGAGTGTTAAAATATTTGTAATTATGCTAATATTCCCCTCAGTTTTACTAATCGCTGAAATACAAAAACTGAAAAATACATACCCAATTGCACCAATTATCATCATTGGAACAAGCATAAGAATAGAAAGGAAAGATAATTCGATTCCAAGCCAATACACGCCAGTCGCAACTAACATTAGGCCACAAGCTACTGAAATGAGTGTCCAAGCACTTGAGATACTGAAAATATAGCTAAATAAAGTCATTGGAGTTACACGAAGTAAATTGTAAACCCCTCTACGGCGATGTCCTAATACGGTATAGGAAGTGGTCATTAAACAATAAAATAAAATGCTGACTGCCATCATGCCTGTTAAAATTACCTGAGTGTAAGCAGGTGTTTGAATATATAGCGATAAGCCAGCTGTACCACCAATAGGTAATAAAATAGACCAAAACAATAAATATGGATCACGAAGTGCTGATTTTAAAGTAAGCTTAAATACTGTGTTCATGTCATTACCTCCTCAAATTTAATAGCTTTTTGCAGTTTGGTTGTCATGATTAAAGCTTGGTTCTGTTAATTGAAGATATAACTCTTCTAAATGATCCACATTGAACTGCTCAACTAACACATGAGGTTCCCCTTCTGCCACAATTCTCCCCTCGTGAATGAAAATGATTCGATCTGCAATACGTGCTACCTCCTCCATATCATGAGAGGAAAATATAACAGTACTTTGATTTGCTGCTAAATCCCTAATTAAAGCTCTAATCTCATGGCGCGCTCTTGGATCAAGTCCTGCGGCGGGTTCATCCAATACAATCAACTCTGGATTGTGCAAGGTGGTAACGGCAATCGCAAGGCGTTTCTGTTGTCCACCTGATAATGCAATTGCAGGAGTTTTTCTGGCTTCTAGCAGATTACATACCTCTAGTTTGTTACGAATATCCTCTTTAGATAGCCTAACGTGATACAAAGCGGCAAATAACGCTAAATTTTCTTCTACAGTATATCCTTCAAAAAAAGGTGTGGATTGCAATTGTGTACCTACATATTTATGAAAATCCGCCCTCCAAGTCTTAATAGAACCAGAATCAGGTTGAAGCATGCCTAATAACATAGCCAGAGTTGTAGATTTTCCAGCACCGTTAGTACCAATTAAAGCAACGACTTCTCCCCTGGAAATTTTGAAGCTAATTCCTTTAACAACCTCACGCCCTTTGAAAGATTTGTGCAACTTATTTACTTGAATCAAATCCTTTGAATCAATTAACTCAATCATGTAAACACTCCTTTTTTATTTTATTCTAATTTGTATATTCAAATTTGAATATATGGTCATTTTTTTCTCCCTCTAAATCATTCGGAGGGAGAAAGGTTAATTTTCGGAGTCTAATAATTCAATTGCTTTTTGTATAAAGATTTGTTGCTGTGAGATCACATTAAGCATATGATCCATCATGAGTTGTACCATGGGCGGAACGTTATTGTTCGTCGCTCTGTTTTTAGCCTCTAAACCATACTTCATTGCTGATAGCTCTTGTTCTAAGGTGCTTCTATGGTTTTCTAAAGCTTGACGGCACTCATCCCGTGACAACTGCTGATAAAACGATAAAGCAGCATATAACGAAGAAGGATAAGCGACTTTACTTTCTGTGATGGTTTCAGAAACTAAACTTTTTAAATAGGCTCTACCTTGTTCTGTAATTTGATATATTGCTTTTTGGCGATGCCCTGTCTGTTCGATACTAGCAATCATAATATGACCTTCTTGCTCCATCTTTTTTAGCGCGTGATAGATAGAGCCGATTAGAACACCACTCCAGCGTTCAGCATCTGTCATTAGTAATGTCTGGCCAATATCGTAACCTGACATCGGTCCATGATCAAGAATTCCTAATACAAGCAATCGAGTCAGTGCATACTCACCTCCGAATACTCAACATTGAGTATGTTCTTGTAATGACATTATATTCAACTATTCATACATTTGCAATAGCTAACTTTATCAGCTTTTAATTAACAGATAAAAGAAAAAACAAGTACAAAGGGGTTAATCCTCATGTACTTGTTTAGGATTCAAAATAAATAACCATCGTTACAATGGCATTTTCATTATTTAATGCCTCTGCCTTAAACCCATGCTCAAACCATTCACTTGCGGATTTTGTTAAATATTTACCACTCCATGGATCATACATCGTATAAGAGTCATCAGGATTTTTATTTGTAATGACGTAGGAATGTGCTTTTCTTGATAATGAAAACGCATCTGCAATTACCCATTTATTGTTCGCAAGCTGTTCATCAATATATTTTTTTCTAATTGAACTGCTTTTGAATAAATTTCTTTGCCAATCTCCAAAAGAATTCACTTTTGCGCCAGTTAACGCTGATAAAGCGGTCATTTTATTATTGCCATTTCCACCTACATTATCATGTCCATTTTGTTGAATTTCTTTACTAGCAAACGTATGCACAATGTATTCCTGAACGGGGTCAACCGTGTATTTTTGAGTGGCTTCATCATAAGCTGAATATTGCTCTCGAATACCGTTTTGCTGATTGTGTGGCTTGTAGTCTGTTGGAAGCATGAATGGATGATAATTTAAAGCCACCATTTTTACCGCAGACGCCCAACACCACATTGACTTATTTTGTACCCATGGATCAGGGGAGGGAGCGGCATATGCTGTTGTATGTATAAGATTAGTAAGCATGATGAAGCCGAGCAGAAATGTAATAATTTTTTTAGTCATACTAGCCCTTCCTGAAAGAAAATTTTTTATAAAAGAATGATAGCTTGGTCGCAGCTAGTATTTACAGTTGATTTAAAATATATCCTAAAAATTATTGTTTTACTGCGATGTGTTTGATGGACCTAAGGAGTCTAACATAAATCCAAGCTCTCATCAAAAATTAGAAAAAACTCTCCTTTGGGGAGAGTTTTTTGTTCAGTTAGTAGAAAGGAAATAGTAATAAGAAAATAGTAATTTGGTGCAGTTATGTAACGTATACTTATTGTTTAGGGAAAGACCTAAAGGTAATTAAATTATGATCAGGATCTAAAAAACTCATGTTTTTCGCACCCCATGGTCTTAAAGTAGGAGGTTCAACAATCTCAACACCTAATACCTTTAATCTCTCACACTCAACATCAACATCTTCAACTGTAAATGCGATACAAATATTGTGGGGGTTACTTTTTCGCTCTTTCCCATCGTTATACACAGTTAAAGTTGTTTCCTCTGATATAATAAATTGATGAGCATGATCATCACTGCCGTTATCGATATCAAATAACGTTTTATAAAAATTTGCTAAACGAATGACATCACTTGTCAATAAGCATACTTCTCCTACCTTCATTTAATATCCTCCTAATTACTGTATATTTCAAAGCGCATGGAATGGTTAGTTTCCCTATTATAAAAATTACTTTTGAATGCATTATAACTCCAATTAACTATATAAAAAAAGACCCTATCCTCCCCATACAAAAGGCTGGTCTATTTGCATATCCCTTTTAAAATAGAAAAAACTCCCCTAAAAGGAGAGTCTGCTTTACGTCCCAGAAGGGATACTCGCACTCCGGTGCGAGACTCCGCTCCTTCTGCCACTGCGTTTGGCATTTATGCTCCGACGAACAAGGGGGTTCATTATCCCTTCTGGAATACGAAAAAAACCCTCCTAAAAGGAGAGTCTTCTTTACGTCCCAGAAGGGATTCGAACCCCTGACCGACGGCTTAGAAGGCCGTTGCTCTATCCAGCTGAGCTACTGGGACATATTAAAATCACGTTTTTTTCGCGCAAAATATACTATATCATATAGATGATACATATGCAAGAAAAAAATGAATAATTGATTTCGAGCTATTTTATACGTATTATCACCTTGAATAAAGTCTATGCTATAATCTAGAATTGATTAATAACAACTAGAGTGTTTGTCAAACACTGATTCCAAGATGGAGTCATAACATAAATTATGATTATATATATGATAATCATAGGATAAGGAGGTGCCCACATCAGCCAATCGGATAAAAAAAATCATGTCGTTTTGTTTCCGAAAACGTTAGATTATTATCAAATTGAATTGACACGGATGCTAGAAACAGAACGTTATAGCGAAGCTATGGATCTTCTGTCTTTTTTGCTTTCCTGTGAAGGACAAGATCCAAAGCACTATGAAGAATGGCAGTCTTTACTAGAATGGTTGATGAGTGCATTTCCGCAGTCCGAGTCTAATCAAATGCAAGAGGAAACTGAGGATGAGGAACTGTTTGTCAGAAAGCATATTGAACAGAAATTACAGGAAGACCCTAATTATGGTGAAAAGCTGTTAGATACAGTTATTAATCAATCGATGTCGGAGCGTAGCTTACTAGCATTAGAGCAGCTTGCTTTTGTTGATTTACCTGAAATTGATGATGCACTACTAAATTGGATTTCCAATGAAGAATTACATCCTTTACTACAGTTTAGGGTCATCCAAATATTGGCGAGAAGAGGCAATAAAGAAAGCCTTTTTCTAAAGCGTGGCAAGGAAAGTGTAGAAATTCAATTTAAAGATGTTCCTTTGAAAACAAATCAATTTCCTTATCCAATACAAGCAGTGTTAGAGCGGGTTGAGGAGCAATCTGCGATTCATAATCCAACTTTATTTTATTTTGCCCAGGAGCTATGGTACCAATTTATTATGAGTATCTATGGGACGATAAATTATAAAACGATTTTGAAAGAAGAGGATACTGAGTTAGACATTTGGGCGGGTGCATTGCATGCAGTCGTGTCTAAGCACCTACCTGACGGAAATAGAGTAGATGAGGAAATTAGAATGCAATACGGGATTACTGATCATTTTAGGTTGCGTTTTGAACAAGCGTGTCGAGCAATTGAACAATTTGTAGCTTTAGGGATTAGTCTTTAAAAATGAGATAAGGCTAAATTAAGCAATTTGCCTTGCTCTTGTAAAAAGATTGGTTGTTGTTTATAATATAGTGGTTATTCTTATCGTGTAATGAAGTCAGCTATACTGTAACCTTGATAGCTGCTTGATCGCGATTTTGGGTTCAGTATATTAAGTATATAGTGAAATTTGGAGGGGAAAGCATAAAATGAAAGCAACATGGGAAAAAATAGAGAAGAACCTTGGTGTTCTTGAAGTTGAAGTAGAAGCAGATCGCGTAGCTGCTGCACTTGATAAAGCATTTCAAAAAGTGGCTAAAAAGGTAAACGTACCAGGATTCCGTAAAGGTAAAGTACCTCGGTCCATTTTTGAATCTCGTTTTGGTGTAGAAAGCTTGTACCAAGATGCAATTGATATTTTGTTACCTGAAGTTTACTCAGAAGCAATCGAACAACAAGATATTTTCCCAGTAGATCGTCCAGATGTTGACATCGAGCAATTTGCTAAGGGTGAATCTTTTAAATTCAAAGCTAGAGTAACTGTTAAGCCAGAAGTAACACTTGGCGATTACAAAGGGATCGAAGTACCTGCTGTAAATAGCGAAGTAAATGATGAAGAATTAACAAGTGAGCTTGAGCGCTTGCAACAACGTCATGCAGAGCTTGTTGTCATTGACGACGAAGCTGCTGTAAACGGCGACACTGTTGTAATTGACTTTGACGGATACGTAGATGGCGAACAATTTGAAGGCGGTAAAGCAGAGCGTTATTCTCTTGAACTAGGAAGCAACTCCTTTATCCCTGGCTTTGAAGATCAAGTTGTAGGTTTAGCTACAGGCGACTTCAAAGATGTTGTCGTTACTTTCCCTGAGACTTATCATGCTGAAAACCTAGCTGGTAAAGAAGCAACCTTCAAAGTAAAACTTCACGAAATCAAACGCAAACAACTTCCTGCACTTGACGATGAGTTTGCTAAAGATGTAAGTGAATTCGATACATTGGACGAGTTTAAAGAAGATTTGAAAAAACAAATCGCTGACCGTAAAGAAAAAGAAGCATTAGCTGCTCGTGAAGGTATCGTTGTAGATCGTGTTGGAGAAAATGCTGAGGTAGAAATTCCTGAAGCAATGGTACAAGGCGAAATCAAAAACATGGTTCGCGACTTCGACAACCGTCTTCATGCTCAAGGTATGAGCTTAGATATGTTCTTGAACTTCTCTGGACAAACATTAGAAGATCTTCAAGATCAAATGAAGGGTGACGCTGAAAAACGCGTTCGCAACAACCTTGTGTTAGAGCAAATTGCTAAAACAGAAGGCATCGAAGCAACACAAGAGGAAATTGACAAAGAAGTTTCTGACATGGCTGAAGCTTACAAACGTTCTCCAGAAGAAATTCGTCAAATCTTGGCTTCTAACGGTTCATTAGGAAGCTTGAACGAAGATGTTCAACTTCGTAAAGCAATTAAATTCTTAGTTGAGAACAGCAAAGAAATTGCTGCTGACGAATATGAAGCAAAATATGCTAAAAAAGAAGAAGTAAAAGAAGAAACTCCAGCAGAATAAGACAGCTTTCACAGAAGGATTACATCTAAGGCACGTAGAATTGTTTGCGTGCCTTGATTTCTATCCTCCATATTACATATATTTCCAGATAAATTAATAGTATGGCATTTTTTAATTCAAGTCGCTTTAAAAATGACATGCGTGTGTGAACATGATAAAATAATTATGAGTGCATATATTGATAAGGAAAAGAGGTTGATCCTATGAGTCTAATCCCTATGGTTGTAGAACAAACAAACAGAGGAGAACGATCCTACGATATATATTCTAGACTGCTTGCTGACAGAATCATTTTCTTAAGTGGTCCAATTGATGATGAAGTTGCTAACTTAGTGGTAGCACAACTCCTTTTTTTAACAGCCGAAGATCCTGAGAAGGACATTCATCTATATATTAATTCACCAGGTGGCTCTGTTACAGCTGGAATGGCCATTTATGATACAATGCAATATATCGGTCCGGATGTCTCTACAATATGTGTTGGAATGGCTGCAAGTATGGGTTCGCTTTTGCTGACTGCTGGTGCACCTGGGAAACGATTTGCGCTTCCTAACAGTGAAGTTATGATTCACCAACCGCTAGGTGGTGTTCGTGGGCAAGCGTCTGATATTAAAATCCACACGGATTGGATTATCAGAACAAGAGAAATATTGAATGGAATCTATGTTGAAAGAACGGGTCAACCCCTTGAAAAAATTCAACGTGATACAGACCGCGACTTTTTCATGAGTGCGGAAGAGGCTAAAAATTATGGAATCATCGATCAGGTGATTGAGAAGCCGATCAATTCATAAAGGGGTGTATATATGTTTAAGTTTAACGATGAAAAAGGGCAGTTAAAGTGTTCCTTCTGTGGCAAATCTCAAGACCAGGTACGTAAGCTTGTTGCTGGCCCTGGTGTTTATATATGTGATGAATGTATTGAGCTTTGCTCTGAAATTGTCGAAGAGGAATTAGGTCATGAAGAGGATCTTGATCTAAAAGAAATTCCTAAGCCAAAAGAAATTCGTGACATTTTAGATCAATATGTTATTGGTCAAGATCAAGCGAAGAAAGCATTATCCGTTGCAGTGTACAATCACTACAAACGTGTCAATACAGGAAGCAAAATTGAAGACGTCGAGCTACAAAAAAGTAACATCTTGTTGCTTGGACCAACAGGTTCTGGTAAAACATGGATTGTTCAAACGATGGCTAAAATTTTGAATGTTCCGTTTGCGATTGCAGATGCGACTTCCTTAACCGAAGCGGGTTATGTGGGTGAGGACGTTGAAAATATTTTATTAAAGCTCATCCAAGCTGCGGATTACGATGTAGAAAAAGCAGAGCGTGGTATCATTTATATTGATGAGATCGATAAAGTTGCTCGTAAATCTGAAAATCCTTCGATTACACGTGACGTTTCAGGTGAAGGGGTTCAGCAAGCATTGCTGAAAATTTTAGAAGGAACAGTTGCATCCGTACCACCACAGGGAGGACGCAAGCATCCTCATCAAGAGTTTATTCAAATTGACACTACGAATATTTTATTTATTTGTGGTGGTGCATTTGATGGCCTAGAGCAAATGATTAAACGCCGTATTGGTAAAAAGGTTATTGGCTTTAACGCGACTAGCGATAGTCAAAAGGAATTAAAGCCTGGTGAATATCTCTCCATGGTGCTTCCTGAAGACTTAGTTAAATTCGGATTGATTCCTGAGTTTGTAGGTCGTCTACCCGTGATTTCTACGCTAGATCCATTAGATGAAGAGACATTGGTACGTATTTTGCATGAGCCTAAAAATGCATTGGTGAAACAATATCAGAAGCTGTTAGAGCTTGATAATGTTACACTAGAGTTTGAACCACAAGCGCTTGAGGCAATTGCAAGAGAAGCGATTAAGCGTAATACCGGTGCACGTGGTTTGCGGGCAATCATTGAAGGCATTATGCTTGATGTGATGTATGAGGTGCCTTCACGTGAGGATGTTACGGATTGCGTCATTACGCAAAAGGTTGTTGAAGAAAAAATAGTGCCAGAGCTTGGCTCAAATAAACCAAATAAATCAAAGAAACAAGAAGAGAGTGCATAATTTAAAATAACTGCACACTTTAAATCCATTCTCCACTTTTGCAAAGCAAGTATAATTTGCAAGGGTGGAGATTTGGTGTTAGGGGGAGATCTGACATGACATTTTTGAGACAAGATACACGACCAGTTAAAGTGGGAAACTTAACAATTGGTGGCAGCAATGAAGTGATCATTCAGAGTATGTGTACAACCAAAACTGCGGATGTGGAAGCAACTGTAGCTGAAATTTTGCGGTTAGAAGAAGCCGGTTGTCAACTTGTGCGCGTAACTGTCAATAATGAAGAAGCGGCAGCTGCAATTAAAGAAATCAAAAAAAGAATTAACATTCCACTTGTTGCGGACATTCATTTCAATTACAAGCTAGCATTGTTGGCGATTGAAAATGGGATTGATAAGGTACGCATTAACCCTGGTAACATCGGGAAACGTGAACGTGTTGAAGCTGTAGTGAAGGCATGTAAAGAACGTAACATTCCAATTCGTATCGGTGTAAATGCTGGTTCGTTAGAAAATCATTTACTTGAAAAATATGGTTATCCTACACCTGAAGCGATGGTTGAAAGTGCGCTTTATCATATTAAAATTTTGGAAGATCTAGATTTCCATGATATTATCGTTTCGTTAAAAGCGTCAGATGTGCCGATGGCGATTGCTGCCTATTCTAAAGCTGCGGAAGTCATTCCTTATCCACTGCACCTTGGGATTACAGAAGCAGGTACGCTGTTTACAGGAACAGTGAAAAGTGCAGCAGGAATCGGTGCGCTCTTAACGATGGGCATTGGATCTACACTGCGGATTTCTTTAAGTGCTGATCCTGTTGAGGAAGTAAAGGTGGCTCGCGAACTCCTGAAAACGTTTGGATTAATCACAAATGCAGCGACATTGGTGTCCTGTCCAACGTGTGGTCGCTTAGATATCGATTTATTTTCATTAGCTAATGAGGTTGAGGAATACATTTCTAAGCTTAAAGTGCCAATTAAGGTTTCTGTCCTTGGTTGCGCTGTAAATGGCCCTGGTGAAGCTAGAGAAGCGGATATTGGGATTGCAGGTGCAAGAGGCGAAGGGTTATTATTCCGTTACGGAAAAATGATTCGTAAAGTGCCTGAAGCTGAACTGCTGTCAGAGCTTAAGAAGGAAATCGACCATATTGTTGAGGTTTATGAAGCGACTGGAGAAATTCCAGGTCGTAAAGAACATCATGCAAATCAGCCATCATAAATAAATTATTGTACAAATCATATGCCGGTCATGTGATTTAACTAAGCGAGTTATACATTTAATGCCGAGTACAAGCCGCATACTGATTTTATCAGTTTGTGGCTTTTTTTTATAGGAACCTGAAATGTATGTATGTTAAGTGTTGAGATAAAGATACCAAAGAGCGGAAGGGGAGAAAGCGATGAGCCTAAAAAATGATCTACATAAAATGTACATGCCTTTAACGGCTAATCCTCTCTCATTTGATGATAAATATACGGAAATCGTTCCTTGCGATGCCTTAAAGCCCTATATTCGCTGCTTTTGGGGCTCTCAACTTTCACACAATTTTAGTGATCACGTTGACAGTAGTGATACAACTAACATCAATTTCACAGATCGAAGTTTAGTTACACCTGATACGTGTATGGATATCATCTTAAATGTGAATTATTCAAAAAATGAAGTTCAATCTGTGTTCTGTGGAATTAATGATCAACCGTTTGTAAGCCAAGCTGGGGCTACGACAGACATCATTTCAACCTTTGCCATTCGTTTTTATGCGTGGGCAGTTCCTTTATTTTCTTCTAACGATATGAAGAGTGTCTCTAACATATTTTGTAATAGTGAACACTACTTCCCTACACTTACTGCGAAGCTAGGACAGATGGTGTGGTTATTTCCAGATTTAATGAAGCGAGCTGAGCAGGCCGAACTCTTTTTGTTAGAAGAATTAAATTTAAATCGACTAAATCTAAATGTGATGAATGCAGTTTATACAATGCTAAAAAATACAGGCAATCTACAAATGACTGATTTATCACACTATACAAGTATAAGCACACGTCAGCTAGAACGGTTATTTAAAATACATATCGGCATGTCACCTAAGAAGCTTGCGAGTCTAATTCGTTACCAAAATGTGTGGAGCGAGGTTTTGCAGCAGCCTCATGTAAACATTCAGGATTTAGTTTATAAATATGGCTATACTGATCAAGCGCATCTGTTAAACGATTTTAAAAGGTTCCATACCATGACATTGTCACAAGCAAAGGAATATGCTTGGCAAAGGATATGAAGCTTCATGTCGCTTTTTTACAATCCTTGTTTATACAATTGATCATATACTTAAAATCATAAATAATTCTTCTGTTTTACTACCCATCAATAACCGCAAAAAAATATAAAAAAGGATGTGTTTTCCTTGGATATGATCAATAAAGAAACAACAACATGGATGTATCGAAATGCTAGACCCATTGACTTAGCAAGATATCAGTTTCATTTTGAAAATGGGAGCCAGCAGGCTGTGTTAGATACACTCGTAATGTACCAAAATGAGGACGGTGGATTTGGACATGCTCTGGAAGCGGATAGCTGGAATCCACATTCGGCACCAATTCAGACATGGACGGCGATGGAGCTTTTAAAGGAAATTGGGCTCACAGAGTCTTCCCATCCTATTATTCAAGGTGTTTTGAAATATTTAGCGAGTGGCAGTGACTTTAATGGACATTGCTGGGCGAACGCGATACCTACGAATAATGAATATCCCCATGCACCATGGTGGACTGCGGATGAGCAAAGTGCGGAAGCAATTTGGTATAATCCTACGGCTTACTTTGCCGGTTTTATAATAGCCTATGCCGACCCAAATAGTGATTTGTATCAGCTAGGAGTAAAAATCGCTCAAGAAGCAATCACCCATTTTTTAGCCCAACAGGAGCCAACTGAAATGCACGTGATAAGCTGTTATATTGGTTTGTTTGAATATTGTACAGCAGCAGGCATTAATAGCAAATATTTTGATCTCAAAGCATTAAAGGACAAGCTTGAGCAAGAGATTGCGGCTACTGTAACGTCAGATACTGCACAATGGGAAACAAACTATGTTTGTAAACCGTCCCATTTGATTAAATCACCAAAAAGTATATTTTATACTGGGATTAAAGAGCTTGCCCAATATGAGACAAAGTTTATTTTAAAGCAACAAAATGAGGATGGCACTTGGCCTGTCCCATGGGATTGGCAAGGTTATGAGGAACATTGGCCTGTTGCTAAAGTTTGGTGGCAAGGTGATATTATTGTGAAAAACTTACTTTATTTACAGGCATTTAATACAAATTAATAAAGCTTTATGTAATCAGTACTTGAAAACGGCTGAAAGCTGGTCGCTACGCTCCAGAGAGTTCTTGCGGTTGTTGTTAAAATCATATTCCTATTATTGAAGCATTTTTATGGATGGAATTTAATTTTAAGAGACAACCTTCAGAATCTCTCTGTCTCTTGGCTAGCTTGGGTATGCTGTCAAGTACTGATTTCAAGCGTGAGCTATAGAAATACTTAAATAATTTAAACAACTCCCTCCAATTGTATTAATATTGGTGGGAGTTATTTTGGCTATTTGTATTTAATAATTTAAATTAATGGTTGACAATCAACCAGCTTGCGAAGGGACAGAGGGATTTTGGAGAAATGTAATGTTCGTCTTTGAAAACGTATTTTAACAATAAAAGTTTTACTATAATATAAAAAATCTGGTTTCAACAACGATCGAAGGAACCCTCTGTATCGTAGCTTCCATCTTCATGCATTGTTAACCATTAATTTTTCTCCCATTTACGTTTTATGAAGCGAGGTTCAGGTAATACTATCCATTATCAGCTAATGTGGGAGGGACTGAAGATGGCAAATATTAATTTACTGCTTATTGTGGTGCAGTTATTTTTTGCGGTGATTATCGGTTTATATTTTTGGACACAGCTTCGTAATCAGAAAGGCACACGTAAAACGGTAGATCGCGAATCGAAAAAGGAAATGGAAAAGCTTCGTAAAATGCGTGCCATTTCTTTAACAAAACCTTTATCAGAACGCACTAGACCTGCGACGATGAAGGATATTGTAGGGCAAAAGGATGGGCTTAGAGCTTTAAAGGCGGCTTTGTGTAGTGCCAATCCTCAGCACGTTATTATTTATGGTCCTCCAGGTGTCGGAAAGACAGCAGCAGCTAGAGTAGTTATGGAGGAAGCGAAAAAAAACCCATCCTCGCCGTTTAAAAGTGAGGCTAAATTTACAGAAATTGATGCAACCGTAGCTAGATTTGACGAACGAGGGATTGCCGATCCTTTAATTGGTTCTGTTCATGACCCGATTTATCAAGGAGCTGGTGCAATGGGTGTTGCTGGTATACCCCAGCCTAAGCCTGGCGCTGTAACAAAGGCTCATGGTGGTATTTTGTTTATCGATGAAATTGGAGAATTACACCCGATTCAGATGAATAAATTGTTAAAGGTGCTTGAGGATCGTAAAGTATATCTCGAAAGTGCCTACTATAGCTCAGAGGATTCGAACATACCTGCATATATTCACGATATTTTTCAAAATGGCTTACCTGCGGATTTTCGACTAGTGGGTGCAACGACACGTTCTTCACAGGATATTCCGCCTGCGTTACGTTCACGTTGTATGGAGATTTATTTCCGTCCTTTACTACAGGAGGAGGTTGCCCAAATTGCAGAAGACGCCATCAAACGGATTGGCTTCCCACCTTGTGAAGAGGCGGTAGAGGTCATTAAGAAGTTTGCTACCAATGGACGTGAGGCTGTAAATATGGTTCAGCTTGCAGTAGGGCTAGCACTTACTGAGTCACGAAATCATTTATTGGCTAGTGATCTAGAGTGGGTGGCTACAAGTAGCCAATTATCTCCAAGACCTGACCGAAAAATCCCAGAACATTCTGAGATCGGTTTAGTAAATGGGCTTGCCGTATATGGACCTAATATGGGAACCTTACTTGAAATTGAAGCGACCGCTGTTCCAGTTGCAAAAGGTAAAGGAAACTTTACGATTACTGGGGTTGTGGATGAAGAAGAAATGGGTGGAGGAGGCAGAACGTTAAGACGTAAAAGTATGGCGAGAGGCTCCATCGAAAACGTATTAACGGTGCTTAAACGAATGGGTCTGCAAGTTTCAGGGTACGATATTCATATTAACTTCCCTGGTGGGACACCAATTGATGGCCCTTCTGCTGGAATCGCGATTGCAACCGCAGTCACCTCTGCAATACGCGGGATTAAGGTAGATCACAAGATTGCAATGACTGGCGAAGTCGGCATTCATGGTAAGGTGAAGCCAGTGGGTGGGGTTGTCGCAAAAGTTGAGGCAGCTTTCCAAGCAGGAGCAACAACGGTCTTTATTCCAAAGGATAATTGGCAGAGCTTATTTGAAGGACTTGAGGGCTTACGTGTTATTCCTGTTGAAACGGTAACAGAGGTGTTTGAGCAAGTATTTAGTTCTCAGCGCGATAGCAGCTTAGATTTGAAGGCTGTTGAGGATGCGTTTGCTCCACCACCTGCGTCATTTTTACAAGCAAAACCAACACATCGAGCAAAATATTGAATATAGGGCGGTTGTCTTGAAAAGGGCAGCCGCTTCTCATTGGTGTTTTCATGTAACATTTGCTAAAATAGGAATGATATTTAACGAGAACGTTTGGAGGTGCGAAAGCGATGGGACCCCATAAATCGAAAGGCCGTCGTTTTCCTTTGTTGCCATTGAGAGGTCTGCTTGTATATCCAAGTATGGTATTGCATTTGGATGTAGGTAGAGAAAAATCAGTCAAGGCATTGGAAAAAGCGATGGTTGATGATAATCTAATTCTCCTGTGTTCTCAATCAGAAGTGAACATTGAAGAACCAACCGAGGAGGATATTTTTTCTGTTGGTACAGTAGTAAAGGTACGTCAAATGTTGAAGTTGCCAAATGGAACGATTCGGGTACTAGTTGAAGGAATGGAACGTGCCGAAATCGTGAAATTTTTGGATAATGAAGAGTTTTATGAAGTTTTAGCAGAGGAAAGACCAGAAGAGGAAAGTGATGATCCAGAAATCGATGCATTGATGCGTACAGTGCTGGCGCAGTTCGAACATTATATAAATTTATCTAAAAAAATAACACCTGAGACGCTTGCTGCTGTATCTGACATTGATGAGCCAGGTAGACTTGCTGACGTTATTACGAGTCATTTGTCTTTGAAAATTAAGGACAAACAAGAAATATTAGAAACGATTGATGTCCGCAAACGTCTTGAAAAGTTGCTTGATATTTTAAATAATGAACGTGAAGTGTTAGAGCTTGAACGTAAAATTAGTCAACGTGTAAAAAAACAGATGGAAAAAACGCAAAAGGAATATTATTTGCGGGAGCAAATGAAAGCCATTCAAAAGGAGCTTGGTGAAAAAGAAGGCCGTGCTGGTGAAATTGAAGAGCTAAAACAGCAGCTAGAAGCCAAGCAGCTTCCTGAATCTGTAAAGGAAAAGGTCGAAAAGGAAATCGACCGCCTTGAAAAAATGCCAGCTAGCTCCGCAGAGGGCGGCATTATTCGCAACTACTTAGATTGGCTTTTGGCATTGCCTTGGTCAGAGACAAGTGATGACGATCTTGATCTTGTAAAAGCCGAACAAATTTTGAATGATGACCATTATGGCTTGGATAAGCCGAAGGAAAGAGTACTTGAATATTTAGCGGTTCAACATTTAGTTGAAAAGTTAAAAGGTCCAATTTTGTGTCTAGTTGGTCCACCAGGAGTGGGTAAAACCTCGCTTGCACGTTCTATCGCTACTTCTTTGAATCGCAAATTTGTGCGTATTTCATTAGGTGGTGTTCGTGATGAGGCTGAAATTAGAGGACATCGCCGTACTTACGTTGGAGCGATGCCAGGCCGTATTATTCAAGGTATGAAAACGGCAGGAACACGTAATCCTGTCTTTTTATTAGATGAGATTGATAAAATGGCTTCTGATTTCCGCGGTGATCCCGCTTCAGCTTTGCTAGAGGTGCTTGATCCAGAGCAAAATAATACGTTTAGCGATCATTTTGTAGAAGTGCCATTTGACTTATCAAATGTCATGTTTGTAACGACGGCTAATGCTGTGCATAACATCCCACGTCCATTGCTGGATCGGATGGAGATGCTCTATATTCCGGGTTATACTGAGCTTGAGAAGCTACAGATTGGATTACGTTATTTGTTACCGAAGCAAATTCGTGAGCATGGCTTAACCGCTGAGCAGCTACAGGTTGACGAGGAAGCTTTACTTCAAGTCATTCGTGAATATACACGAGAATCTGGTGTCCGTAATCTGGAGCAACAGGTTGCCTCGATTTGTAGAAAAGCAGCAAAAAGTATTGTAGCTAAAGAATCAGAGCAGGTTGAGGTTAACGTCGATAACCTAAAAGACTTTTTAGGCGTAGCTAAGTTCCGTTATGGTATGGCTGAGCAGGAGGATCAAGTAGGCTTAGTTACAGGTCTCGCTTGGACTGAAGTAGGTGGAGAAACATTAAATATTGAAGTCACCGTCGTTCCAGGTAGTGGTAAGCTTATATTGACAGGTAAGCTCGGCGATGTCATGAAGGAATCAGCACAAGCGGCGTTCAGCTATACGCGCTCAAAGGCAGTAGAGCTTGGCATTGAACCAGACTTCCATGAGAAAAATGATATCCATATTCATATTCCTGAGGGTGCAATTCCAAAGGATGGCCCATCCGCAGGTATTACGATTGCTACCGCTTTAATCTCTGCTTTATCTGGACGCCCAGTGTCCAGTCAAGTAGCGATGACAGGGGAGATAACATTACGTGGACGTGTATTACCTATTGGTGGTTTGAAGGAAAAATCACTTGCAGCACATCGTGCTGGCTATAAAAAGATCCTGTTGCCAATCGATAATGAACGTGATCTTGGCGAAATTCCGGATAGTATCAAAGAAAGTGTACAATTTGTGCCTGTCTCACATATGGATCAGGTGTTAGAGCATGCGTTGGTTAAGCCCGTTTAGCTTGTTGTATTAATCTTGATTCGTTGTAGTAGTACCTACGTTTATTTCGTAGTAGTTGTATTTTTTTTAGTCGTTGTAATGTAAAATGTGAAAAGTAACATTAACACGCGCCTGATGTAGTTAGAGAGGATTATCAAATGAAAATAAAAAATGCAGAATTTGTGATTAGTGCGGTTGGACCTAATCAATATCCAGATGATGCCTTGCCAGAGATTGCGCTGGCAGGGCGCTCCAACGTAGGGAAGTCTTCACTAATCAACCGAATGATCAACCGTAAAAATTTGGCTCGAACAAGCTCTACCCCTGGTAAAACACAGCATTTGAACTATTATCGTATTAATGAGCAATTATATTTTGTTGATTTTCCGGGTTATGGTTATGCGAAGGTTTCAAAAACACTGCGCCAAGTATGGGGCAAAATGATTGAGCAATATATACTTGAACGTGAGACTTTACGTTTAATTATGTTAATCGTTGATCTTCGCCACCCACCATCTAAGGATGATATCCTTATGTATGATTGGCTCAAGCATTATGATATGCCTGTCATGGTTGTGGCAACCAAAGCAGATAAAATTCCTCGCTCCCGTCACGCCAAGCATGTCAAAATCATTAAACAGGAATTGGGCATGACACCAGAGGATAAATTTATTATGTTTTCCTCTGAAGCAGGCATCGGCCGTGAGGAGCTATGGGCGTATATTAGCGAGGTTGCAGAGCTAGATAAACAAGAAGAACTAGTTGCACCTCCTGTCGAGTCAGACTCCAATGAAGTCTGAGAGAATGAAAGTTTGTTGAGCTTTTGAAGAAGTAAGCTATTGAAGCATTTGAAGTCAACGAAGTTGCTGAAAATGCTAAAGAAAAGTATGTCTGAATTTATGCACAAAATCTCATAAATTAATTAGCGCAATATTTGGTGTGAAGTAGGGTGTATACTCTACTCCTTCCATGTGCCTAAACATAAGGACTTCAACCTAACCTTGAATATTCAAAAATTCAAGGTTTTTTTATATCCATCCCTCACTTATACATAACTCAAAAGCCTCAACGACGGTTAAAAAGCATACGCCAGCGGAGTTTTGCAGGAATGTGGAGAAGCGTTAGCGTTCGCATTTAAAAATTGGATTGCCACCCTAGAACATATTCGTGCAATCCAATTTTAAGAGCGATCGAAACATCCTGCAAAACGTAGCCCTCCATGCTCCAAACGTAAGTTAGATTTTGATTTTGTTCATAAAACTTCAACAAACTGTCAAGTAAAGTTCAAAAGTTTCGATGATCTATGTGATATACTTAACAATAGATTTTAACTGGATACATCAAATTAATGATATTCTAAACTACACAGGTAGGTGAACTTGCAATGCACGTTATGGTAATGGGGTTGAACTATCGGACGGCTCCGGTTGAAGTGAGAGAACGTTTCTCTTTTGTGGAAAGTGAACTTCCAGGAGCACTCGAAGAGTTGAAGCACATGAAAAGTGTATTGGAAGGCGTTATAATTGCTACCTGCAACCGAACAGAAATATATGTTGTTGTTGATAAGCCTTATATGAGTGGACATTATATAAAAGGGTTTTTAGAGCAGTGGTTTGGCATTCCGCGAGAGGAATTTAGTTCCTATATTTATGTACACCAAGATGAAGCGGCGATCGCCCATTTATTTTCAGTAACTTGTGGACTAGACTCTATGGTGTTAGGGGAAACTCAAATATTAGGTCAAGTACGTAAAGCCTTTTTGTTAGCACAAGAGCAGAAGGCGACAGGGACTTGGTTTAATCGCTTGTTTAAACAAGCGATCACTTTAGGGAAACGTGCACATGCTGAAACCGCAATCGGAGAAAATGCTGTTTCTGTCAGCTATGCGGCCGTAGAGCTTGGCAAACGTATTTTTGGCGGATTTGAAGATAAAGTTGTTTTAATTTTAGGTGCTGGCAAAATGAGTGAGCTTACCGTCAAGCATTTAAGTGGTGGGGGCGCTAAAAAGGTGTTAGTTGCCAATCGGACCTATGCGCGTGCACAGGAATTAGCACAGCAATTTAATGGGACTGCATGTACGATGCAGCAAGCTATTGCAGGTCTTGATCAAATAGATATTTTAATTAGCTCTACAGGGTCAGAAGGATACGTCCTCACTGCCTCAGAGGTTGCTCAAAAAATGGGCGACAGAACGAATCGTCCCTTATTTATTGTTGATATTGCCGTGCCAAGGGACATTGATCCTGCTATTGGTGAGCTACAGCACGTATATTTATATGATATTGATGATCTTGAAGGTATTGTAGAAAGTAATATGGATATACGTCGCCTTGAATCTTTAAAAATTGAAGCGATGATTGAAACTGAGATTGTAGAATTTCAAGAATGGGTTGGTACGTTAGAGGTACAACCAATGATCCATGCATTAAGACAGAAATCAGCCTTGATTCATGAAAGCACAATGCAAAGTCTTTTTAACAAATTGCCAGAATTAGATCAACGTCAGCAAGCAACGATTCGTCGTTTAACTAAAAGTATTATAAATCAAATGATGCATGATCCGATTCATCGAATTAAAGAAATAGCAGGCGAAGTGGATGGGGCAGACGCAATAAAAATGTTTGCACAAATTTTTGCGCTAGAGGATCAATTGGAGGATTTAGAGGAGACATCCACTGAGTCAACAATGAAGAAAAGTCCAGAAGCTGAACCTGTGCTTACACTAATATCAATGTAAATATAAGCATCCAAGTTATATGCCCTGACCCTAAACGTGTTTTTTTGACACATGGGATCAGGGCTTCTATGCTATAATCAACCTGATTTTGAGGAGGACATATATGAACAGGACCATTGTAGTTGGAACCAGACAAAGTCAGTTAGCTTTAACACAAACAAATCAAGTCATTTCAGATTTAAAGTTATTATGTCAAAAGCATGGACTTGCCTTTGATTTTGAAATTAAAAAAATTATTACCAAAGGTGACCGCATTTTAGATGTAACCTTATCTAAGGTTGGGGGTAAAGGTTTATTTGTTAAGGAAATCGAACAAGCGATGTTGGATGGCGAAATTGACTTTGCTGTGCATAGTATGAAGGACATGCCCTCGATGTTGCCAGAGGGGTTAACGACAGGTGCAGTGCCACGCCGTGAGGATCCAAGAGATGTATTGATTTCAGCTACAGGATTAAGCTTGGATGAACTGCCTGAGGGCGCCGTTGTAGGGACGAGCAGTCTAAGACGTAGCAGTCAATTGTTAAGCTATCGACCTGATTTAAATATTCAATCGATTCGTGGCAACATTGACTCTAGAATCCGAAAATTAGAAACCGAAGGCTTTGATGCGATTGTATTAGCTTCTGCAGGACTTAATCGAATGGGATGGGGACACAAAGCCTCTTCTTATTTACCAGTAGAGCTTTGCTTGCCAGCAGTAGGTCAAGGCGCTTTAGGTATAGAGTGCCGTGAGGATGATGTAGAGGTAAGGCAGCTATTGGCTTTATATAACGATGATATAACAGCACAAACGGTATCAGCAGAGCGCAAGTTTTTAAGTGTATTAAACGGAGGTTGTCAAATCCCAATCGGTGCCTATGCGACACTACTTGATGATGAAAAAATTGAACTTACGGGTATGGTTGGTTATGCGGATGGTCGTAAAATTTTAAAGGAAAGTATGATTGGCAATGATCCAATTAAGCTTGGCGAACAGCTTGCATGGAAATTAATTTCTGAAGGTGCAGGTGAAATCCTGGCTGAAGCTAGGGAGTGAATTAGATGGCAGATTTAGCTGGTAAAACGGTATTAGTCACAAGATCACGTTCAGGGGCAAGCCAATTTGCTCACAAAATAAAGGAAAAGCAAGGAACCCCTTTTATTTTTTCAGTGATTGAAACTATACCGCCTTGGCAAGCAGCAGATATTGATTATGGAAATGAAGTATTGCAACAGCTTAAGCAATTTGACTGGATTTTTTTCACTAGCGTGACAGGTGTGGAGTATTTTTTTGATCGGATGAACACACTGAAACTGGAGACTAGTCATTTGCATAAGGCAAAGGTTGTTGCTGTTGGGCCTGCTACGGGCGCGGCATTAAGGATGCGTGGGATAGAGCCACAAGCATTACCTGAAGTATTTCAAGCAGAGGGCTTAATAGCTAAGTTTGCAAATGAGCTAAAGTCAGGGCAACGGGTTTTGTTGCCACGTGGTAATCTGGCGCGACCTTGGCTACACGAGGTTTTAGTGGATATGGGACTTTATGTGACCGAAATTATGATGTATGAAACGATCCCTGTCCGTCAGCATGATTCTGCCTTGCTCCACGCACTTGAACATCATTTAATTGATATTATTACCTTTACCAGCTCATCTACTGTAAAAAACTTTATTCAGGCATTAATCAACATGGGCATTGAAAATCCGCTCCAAGCAATTAAAGGTATTCCAGTTGCGTGTATCGGAGAGATTACAGCCCAGACCGCACAAGACCTTGGACTTGAGGTTACACTTATACCTAAAGAAGCTACACTGGATAGTTTGCTTGAAGCAATCAGTATATATTTCGCTTAATTAAGAAATCAGGATATTAGGAGGTTGATTATTGTATGATTTTTCCAATTAAAAGACATCGTCGTTTACGTCAATCAAGTGGGATGCGGAACATGGTGCGTGAAACCGTATTAACGGTGAATGATTTTATTCAGCCTATTTTTATTACACATGGTGAAGGCATCAAAAATGAAATCTCGTCCATGCCTGGCATTCATCATTTTTCAATTGATCGGTTAGAGGAAGAGTTAAAAGAAATTGTAGAGCTTGATATTTCAGCAGTATTGCTGTTTGGCATTCCTGAAAGTAAAGATGAAATAGGTAGCTCCGCATTTGCCGATGATGGCATTGTTCAACAAGCAACACGTAAAATTAAGTCACTTTATCCTGATTTGTTAGTGGTAGCTGATACTTGTTTATGTGAGTTTACTGATCATGGACATTGTGGCATGGTTCATACATATGAACGGGATGGACATATTTGTGGTGATGTGATGAATGATGAATCACTAGAGCTATTAGTGAAAACGGCAGTATCTCAAGCCGCAGCAGGTGCAGATATTATTGCGCCTTCTAACATGATGGATGGCTTTGTGGGGGCAATTCGCACAGGACTAGATGATGCTGGATACACACATATACCAATCATGTCTTATTCCGTAAAATACGCCTCTGCTTTTTATGGTCCATTCCGTGAGGCGGCCGATTCAGCTCCTCAATTTGGCGATCGTAAAACGTATCAAATGGACCCTGCTAACGTTAGAGAAGCTTTGCGAGAAGCAGAATCTGATGTAGCTGAGGGTGCAGATATGTTAATGGTTAAACCTGCTTTAGCGTTTATGGACGTCATCTCATTACTTCGCCAGCAATTTGATTTACCATTAGTGGCTTACAACGTAAGTGGTGAATATTCGATGGTTAAGGCGGCGGCATTGCAGGGTTGGATTAATGAAAAGGCGATCGTAACCGAAATGCTGCTTGGCATGAAGCGTGCAGGCGCAGATATTATCATTACGTATTTCGCAAAAGACATGGCGCGCTGGTTGCGGGAAAATTAGGGCTCCATTTAGAAATAAGTACTTGACATCGGCTGGGGGCTGGTAGCTACGATCCAGAGAGTTCTTGCGATTGTTGTTAAAATCAAATTCCTTTATTGGAATAATTTTAATGGATGGAATTTAATTTTAAGAGACAACCTTAAGAAACTCTCTGTCTCTTCGCTAGTTTGGGTTAGCGGTCAAGCACTGATTTCAAGATTGAGCCCAAATTTAATATCTAAGTTAAAGAAAAATTGAATCGGAGCGTGAATGTTATGAATCAGAAAATCGGAAGAATTCATTCATCAAAATCTGAGGCTGCTTTTGAGGCGGCAAGACAAGTTATGCCAGGTGGTGTGAATAGTCCTGTGCGTGCCTTTAAATCAGTAGGAGTGCCACCCGTTTATGTAGAGCGTGGACAAGGCTCTAAAATTCATGATATCGATGGTAATGAATACATTGACTATATTTGTTCATGGGGTCCCCTTATTATGGGGCATGCCCATCCAGAGGTAGTACAGGCGTTACATGATACAGCAACAAAAGGCACTAGCTTTGGTTTACCCACTTTGCTAGAAACAGAAATGGCGAAGCTTGTCGCAAGTCGTGTCCCGTCGGTTGAAATCGTGCGGATGGTTAACTCTGGTACAGAAGCAACGTTAAGTGCCATTCGTTTAGCAAGAGGATATACAGGACGTCATAAAATTATTAAGTTCGAAGGCTCTTATCATGGACATGGGGATAGCTTGCTTATTAAGGCAGGTTCTGGTGTTGCGACATTAGGTCTTCCCGATAGTCCTGGTGTTCCGCCAGCAATCGCTCAAAATACAATTGCGTTACCTTATAACGATATTGAAGCAGTGAAGCTTGCATTTAATCAATATGGGGAAGAAATTGCGGCGATCATCGTTGAACCGATCGCTGGAAATATGGGCGTTGTGCCGCCACTTCCAGGATTCCTTGAAGGCTTACGTGATATTACAACCCAATATGGCAGCTTGCTTATTTTTGATGAAGTAATGACTGGCTTCCGCGTACATATGAATTGTGCACAAGGAAGATTTGGGGTGACACCTGATTTGACATGTCTGGGTAAAGTCATTGGGGGTGGATTGCCCGTTGGAGCATATGGTGGTAAAGCTGAAATTATGTCACAAATTGCACCTAGCGGCCCAATTTATCAGGCAGGCACATTAAGCGGAAATCCACTTGCTATGGCGGCAGGGTTTGCAACGTTATCACTGCTCACAGATGAGGTATATGAACGGCTAGAACGACTTGGCGCAAAAATGGAAGCGGGTTTTTTAGACAATGCTAAGGAACTTGGCTTACCTTGTACAATTAATCGTGTTGGTTCGATGATTTGTCCATTTTTTACCGATCAGCCTGTAACGAATTTTGCTACAGCGAAGCAAAGTGATCTTGATTTGTTTAAACGGTATTTTGTAGCAATGTTAGAGGAAGGGATCAGTATTGCGCCTTCACAATTTGAAGGGATGTTTATTTCAGGTGTGCACACTGAGGAGGACATTGATTTTACGATTGAAGCACAACGACGTGCACTGCAAAAGCTATGAGCTTTAAGGTTTTAGGGTCAAAACGAGGAGAATGGCTAGAGCTTACTCCAGGAAAAATTTTTGGTAATGGGACTTTAGAGGAGCGCATAATCAAAGTGCAGGAATGGCTAATACAGCAAGGAATGCCGCTTAAACTGGTGCACCTGCTCAGTCATACTGGTGGTATTAAAATAGCGGGGGATCGCTTGCGTTTGCATCTATTCCCTGCTGCGTCTACACAATATGAGGATTGTGCGGATGAAGCAGAAATTTTATATGAAGATGATTTTTGTCTCGTCGTGCATAAGCCTGTAGGGATTAAGATTCATAGTGATGGTGGCATCAAAAAAATATCGACATTAGATGATAGAGTTGCCAGCATTTTTATTCATCGCAATGAGTCTATTGCACCACAGCATATCCATCGACTTGATGAATTCACGTCAGGACCCGTGCTTTATGCTAAAAATCAATATGCTCAGCTAAAGCTAGATGAGGCGATGTCGCGTAAAGAAATTGCACGCCGTTATGTCGCTTTTGTTGAGGGGAAGGTTGATCCCAGCTTAACTAAGATTGATCAACCGATTGGGAAGGATCGTCATCATCCTAAACGGCAACGTGTTAGTCCGAATGGTAAAGTGGCGATTACGCATGTTGAGCTACTTGAAGCTAGCAATAGCTATAGTAAGCTTGCGCTAGAATTAGAGACAGGACGAACGCATCAAATTCGGGTTCACCTTAGTGCCGTAGGGCATCCATTAGTTGGGGATGAGTTATATGGTGGTGATACAGCATATTTATCTTATCAAGCCTTACATGGTATAAGCTTATCGTTTCTACATCCATGGTCAGGTGAGAGTATCACGATCCACGATCCTTTGCCTGAAGCGCTTGTCCAGCTACAGCAGCAGCTGGGAATAAATCTATTAAAATAGGGTGTGTCCTCAGACACATCCTATTTTCTCTTTTTTTATGAATAAAAAAGTCATGCCGTCCCATTTTGTGCATATAGATTAAACGAGTGGTAATTCGAGCTTTACTCGTGTTTGTTTATTGTTGAGGGGAGGTATAACTTTTGGTCGATCAATCTTACGGACTACGATTTGATATTTATGAGCGTATCCATTTAGGCGATGATGTAATTGGAATTGATGAATTAGAAGAAATTGAACTTTATCCTAAAGTTCAAGTCATACCTGGAGAGGAATATGCATCCTTGCGGGGGCATTTATTGTTGACAGGGGTGTATCGAGGTGGCGGAGAATCTCAGCAGTTAGAGCATTATATTCCTGTTGAAATTACAATTCCACTTAGTCGTGTGAATGATTTAGAAGAAATTGCCGTAGAAATCGAAAACTTTGATGTAGATTTGCTTAATAGCAGAAGCTTAAATGTCACAGGTGTTTTATTACTACAAGGCATTGAAACAAGTGTGTCCTCCACAGGTGAAGAGTGGCGGGATCAAGAGTTTACAGCAGAGCATGAATTATCGAATTCCGAGCATAGAGAGCAATACCCAGGTGTTGAGGAAGTCGCTGCGATCCCATATGCTGCGGACGAGCAGCAGGGGGCTTGGGTTCCTGAGCAGTTAAGCACCGTATCGGGGCAAACCTTTGATGTGAATGCAGAGGAAATTAAACCTCTGGAATCGTTGGAAGCGTCTAGTTTTCCTGTGGCGGAAGTGGTAGGTGAACCAATCCCTGCCCCTGAGTCTCATATTTCTAGCTTTCAGCCAGCAGAAACGTCAGAGCAGTTGACATGGGATGAGGCTTTAATGTCAGCTAGTGACAAAAATGTAGGTGCTCAAGAGGTCGCTGTAGAGGCTCCTGTTGAAGCAGTTAGCACTTGGACAGAGGATTCATTTAGTTCTCCGGAGGAGGATCTCCCTGTTGCTCAAAGTCTAGATGCATCCCAACTAGAGGAAGGGCAGGAAGTAACTTTATCTTCAACTGAAGATCAAGAGCATGAAGATAAGCCAGAGATGAAAATTGCGCTTGGTAGCAAAAAAAGCAACGATCAGGACGGATTATCTTCATTTAGCATAAGCAACCTATTGCCAAAGCATCGTCATATTGTAGAGACTGATGAGGTAGAGCAAGAGGAAGTAGAAGCGGGGCTCATCGCAGAAGAAGAGGATATTGGAAATCGCCCTTCATGGAAAAACTTGTTTATTCGTCAGGAAGCTGAAGAGCAAGCCCCTTTCCGTAAAATGAAGTTAGTCATTGTTCAGAGGGAAGAAACCTTGAACGAAATTGCGGAACGTTATCACCTTAGCTCAAGGGAGCTTCAATTGTATAATCGTTTAGAAGAACAAAATTTGGCTGAAGGTCAAGTTTTATATATTCCTTAAAATCTTGACTCTCTTGGGGTTCCAATGTATGATAAAGTGTATATAATGTAGGATAAGTTGTATATTAACTACACTTGATTAATAACTTGGAACGGGAATAGTAAGCAGTGAAGCCTTCAGAGAGTGGAATTGATTGGCTGAGAAATTTCACAGGATGTAGCTGATTGAAGTCGCCCGGGAGTTGCCTATTTGAATCGAGGTAATCATCGCTTAGAATAGGTCGGCAAGCAGCCGTTATCTGCATAAGTGTCATAGATGAACTTGTTATATTCCTTCTTTTGATGAATAGAAGTAAGTCATTAGGATTGGAAATGGGTTATTTATGAAACAAAGGTGGTACCGCGAAAGTAAAGCCTTTCGTCCTTTGAGACGAGAGGCTTTTTTGTTTGCCTAAAAGGGGCTCAACATTAAAAATGTAACCTGAGCCGTTTATTATGAATATGAACATGAAAGGTTGATCGATGATGACAGAGAAGCTGAATTCAAAGGCTTCGGCTGAAATGCCTACCACATATGATCCAAAAGCAGCCGAGCAAAAATGGTATAAGTATTGGCTTGAAAATGATTACTTTAAAGCAGGACAAAAGCAAGATGCTACCCCGTTTACGATTGTAATCCCACCACCTAACGTAACAGGTATGCTTCATATTGGTCATGCCCTTGACTTTACGTTACAGGATATTATTATTCGTACAAAAAGAATGCAAGGTTACGATGCATTATGGCTACCAGGTGCTGATCATGCAGGGATTGCAACCCAAACTAAAGTAGAACAAAAACTACGTGAACAAGGCTTATCCCGTTATGATCTTGGCAGAGAGAAATTCCTTGAACAGGTATGGGAATGGAAAGAACAATACAACAAAACAATTCAAGAGCAATGGGCAAAAATGGGACTTTCTCTTGATTACTCCCGTGAACGCTTTACATTAGATGAAGGCTTGTCTAAGGCTGTACGCGAAGTATTTGTGAAGCTATATGAAAAAGGTTTAATTTATCGTGGTAAAAAAATTATTAACTGGGACCCAGCAGCTAGAACCGCATTGTCTGATATTGAAGTTGAATATAAAGAAGTGAATGGACATTTGTATCATTTACAATATCCGCTTACAGATGGTAGTGGACATCTTACTGTTGCAACGACACGTCCTGAAACGATGCTTGGGGATACGGCGGTGGCGGTTCATCCAGAGGACGAGCGGTATAAGCACCTTATTGGCAAAACCCTGCTACTACCGATCGTTAATCGTGAAATTCCGATTATTGCAGATGAGTATGTAGAAAAGGATTTTGGTAGTGGTGCAGTTAAAATAACACCGGCACATGATCCAAATGACTTTGAAGTAGGACTTCGTCATGATTTGCCACAAATCATTGTGATGGATGAAAGTGGAACTATGAACCATGAGGCGGCTAAATATAACGGTCTTGATCGTAGTGAATGCCGTAAGCAAATTGTTGCTGATCTGAAGGATATGGGCGTTTTGATTAAAATTGAAGACCATTTACATCAGGTTGGGCATAGTGAACGCTCTGGTGCGGTAGTTGAGCCGTACTTATCTACACAATGGTTTGTTAAAATGAAGCCGTTAGCAGATACAGCAATTCAAGCACAAAGAGATAACACAGGTGTCAACTTTATTCCGGATCGTTTTGAAAAAACGTATTTGCATTGGATTGAAAATGTACATGATTGGTGTATTTCTCGTCAGCTTTGGTGGGGTCATCGTATTCCTGCTTGGTATAGTGAAGCTACAGGTGAAATGGTCGTTGCACATAGTGAAGAGGAAGCACGTGAAAAGTTAGGTAGAGACGATCTTATTCAAGATAATGATGTGCTTGATACGTGGTTCAGTTCCGCATTATGGCCGTTTTCGACATTAGGTTGGCCTGATGTAGATAACGAAGACTTTAAACGTTATTTCCCTACTGATGTATTAGTAACTGGCTACGATATTATTTATTTCTGGGTAGCAAGAATGATCTTTACTTCATTGGAATTTACAGAGCAAATTCCATTTAAAGATGTATTTATGCATGGATTAGTACGTGATAGCGAAGGTAAAAAAATGTCTAAGTCATTAGGCAACGGTGTAGATCCACTTGATGTAATTGAACAATATGGTGCAGATGCGATGCGCTATATGATCTCTACAGGTAGTACACCAGGGCAAGACCTACGCTTCCGCTGGGAACGTGTAGAGCAAGCACGTAATTTTGCTAACAAAATTTGGAATGCTTCTCGGTTTGCTTTAATGAACCTTGAGGGCTTAACATATGAGCAAATCGATATTACTGGAGATTTATCTACAGCAGATCGTTGGATTTTACATCGCTTTAACGAGACGGCACGTGAGGTTACACGTTTGTTAGATGCCTATGACTTTGGCGAAACTGGTCGTGTACTTTACAACTTTATATGGGATGACCTTTGTGATTGGTATATTGAATTTGCGAAGTTATCGTTTTATGGTGAGGATGCGGCAGCAAAAGCGAAAACTGGTTCTGTACTGGCTTATGTCCTTGATCGTACGTTGCGCTTAATTCATCCGTTTATGCCGTTTATTTCCGAGGAAATATGGCAGCATTTGCCGCATCATGGCGATACAATCACTTTGGCAGCAGAATGGCCTAAGTATGATGAAGCACTTGAAGCACCTGATGCTGTACAGGAAATGAACCTATTAATGGATATCATTCGCGCTGTGCGTAACATTCGTGCAGAAGTAAATGTACCGATGAGCAAAAAGATTGAATTGCTGGTTAAGCCTAGCTCAGAAGACATGCTCAATATTTTAACTCGTAATGAGCATTATATTGCTCGTTTCTGTAATACGTCACATTACGAGGCTTCACTTCAAATTTCTGCTCCTGATAAAGCAATGAGTGCAATAGTGACAGGTTCAGAGCTGTTTTTGCCACTTGCAGGATTAATTGATATTGCCCAAGAAATTGCTCGCCTTGAAAAAGAATTGGAGCATTACAATAAAGAGGTAGAGCGTGTGGAGAAAAAGCTAGCGAATGAAGGCTTTGTTGCGAAAGCACCTGCAAAAGTAATTGAAGAGGAAACCAATAAAAAAGCGGACTATTCAGAAAAACGTAATAAAGTCATTGCGCGTATAGCTGAATTAAAAGGTTAACTAGATTAAACACATAACAAAGTCTTGCACTTGGTTACTCGTAATCATTGTGCAAGACTATCTGTTATGGATTTTTTTGCTCTGTAGTCCTATAATATCAACTGAAGGTGAAAATGATGGAAGTGAGTAATAGGGAGCAAGAGCTGCCAGCAAGTTATGAAGAGGCAGTAGAGTGGATTAATAGCTTAATACCTTTTGGAATTAGACCGGGGCTTGAACGTATTTTGATGATGATGGAGGCCTTTGGGAATCCACATGAAAAACTAAAATTTATCCATGTTGCTGGAACGAATGGAAAAGGTTCCTCTTGTGCTTTTTTAACACGAACTTTAATGGAATGTGGATATACAGTTGGCACATTTACGTCACCCTATATTACAAAATTCACAAACCGTTTTCAATATAATTTGGAGGACATTGCGGAAGAAACCTTATTATCTGTTACAACGCAAATGATGCCTATTGTTTGGCAAATTGCAGATAGTGAGCTAGGTTCTCCAACGATGTTTGAAGTAAGTACAGCAATTGCGATTGTTTATTTTGCTAGCTATTGTAAACCAGATGTTGTAGTATGGGAGACTGGTCTTGGGGGAAGGATGGATGTAACAAATATTGTTACGCCATTAATTTCTCTCATTACGAATATTGGGATGGATCATACCGATGTGTTAGGTGATACGATCCAATTAATTGCTGCGGAAAAGGCGGGGATCATTAAGGAAGGTATCCCTGTAGTAAGTTGTGTAACTCAACCTGAAGCGATCGCTGTTTTAAAAAAAACGGCTAAAGCGAAGCATGCGCCATTGTATTTGTGGCAGGAGCAATTTACTTATAAACGTGAACCGCTAAGTGAGCTTAGTCAACAGTTGCACTTTAGTGGCCCTTCCCATGACCTTTTGATTGAAATTGGACTACAAGGGGAGCATCAATGTACAAATGCATCGGGTGTATTAATGGTGCTGGAAATTTTGCGTAAGCAATTAGGTTATGTATTAAGTGATGATGCAATTAAAAAGGGTATGCGTGATACATTGTGGGCAGGAAGAATGGAATTAGTTCGTTCTAATCCGAGGATTGTATTGGATGGCGCTCATAATCCAGAAGGCGCTGCATCACTAGCACATAGCATTCCTGAAACGTATCAGTATAAAAAATTGAATCTGATGATGGGGATTCTTGCGAATAAGCATCATCAAGCCTATTTACAGCATATATTACCTATAGTGGATACATTGATATTAAGTGAGCCTGATTTTCGGAGAAAATTAGATGCAGAAGACTTATTTGAAATTGTGAATAAGCTTAAGGCACAATATGCAAAGGCAGATTTGAAAATTATTGTAGAACCTGACTGGAAAAAGGCGCTCTCTCTATTGTTAGCACAAACAGAGCAAGATGATTTGGGCGTTGTGACAGGTACATTGTATATGATTTCTGATGTGAGAGCGAATCTTTTGCATCAAACCGATTCTGAAAAAGGCTGGTGACTTTCTTTGTTGAATTATACAGAACAACATGTTCATTTTATCGGTATCGGTGGATACGGTATGAGTGCGATTGCCCGTGTTATGCTCGAAATGGGGTATAATGTAACCGGTTCTGATCTTGCTTCACAAGAGTTGACTGAAAAATTAGCAACAAAAGGTGCAAAAATCTACATTGGGCACAATGCAGAGCAGGTTCATGGTGCGGACTTAGTTGTTTATTCTACTGCTTTGCCTAAAAGTAATGTGGAGCGTGTTGAAGCAGAGAAACTAGGAATTCCTGTACTACATCGTTCTGAAATGCTTGCAAAATTGTTGAATGAACGAGAAGGTGTAGCTGTTGCAGGTACACACGGTAAAACAACAACAACGTCGATGATTGCAAGTGTCATGGACAACTGCGGTATAGATCCAACCTACATCGTTGGTGGCGAAATTGTAGATAAAGGAACAAATGCAAAAGCGGGGAAGGGAAAATATGTTGTCGCTGAGGCTGACGAAAGTGATGGCTCATTCCTACACTACTATCCAGCCTATGGCATTGTGACTAATATCGAAGCAGACCATTTAGAAAACTATGACGGTGATTTCAACAAATTAAAGCAGGCCTATGTGCAATTTGTGAATCAAATTAAGCCAGGTGGTAAAGCCGTTGTATGTGGAGATGATCACAATATCCTTGAGTTAATGCCGCAAATGACAAGTGAAATTGTTACATACGGTATTGATGCGAACTGTGACTACATGGCCAAAGACCTTGTATTAGGTGATCGCAAAGTAACCTATACGATGTTTCATGGCAACGAAGAATTAGGGCAAGTACACCTATCTGTACCTGGTAAGCATAATGTTTACAACTCGATGGCAGCGGTGATTGTGTGCTTAGAGGCAGGAATTCCTTTTGCAGAAATCGTTGATGCGATATGTCTTACACATGGTGCAAAACGTAGATTTCAGGTGTTAGGTGATTACAATGATATTTTGATTATTGATGACTATGCACATCACCCTACTGAGATTTTAGCTACGATCTCTGCGGCAAAGGCGACAGGTAAAAAAATTATTGCCGTTTTCCAACCACAACGCTATACAAGAACTTACTTTTTACTGGATGACTTTAGTCGGGCATTTGGGGAAGCCGATGAAGTGATTATTACCGATATTTATTCCCCTGCTGGAGAAAAGCAAATTGAAGGCATTAATTCAGCCAGACTGGTAGAGTTAATTAAACAAAATTCCAATGCGAATACAAGACATTTACCTACAAAGGAAGATGTTTTAGTTGATTTACAAGGCCGTCTTGCTTCAGGTGATTTAGTGTTAACGATGGGTGCGGGCGACATTTATAAGGTGGGTAAACATCTTGCAACTAAGCTCGAAGCTTAATTGTGAACATAGGTTAACTGTAATAAATGTGATAAACATGACATAAATGTGTAAATAAAAGAAGTGTGGATTGCGCCTCTATTTAGAGGAACAATCCATACTCCTTTTTTGTTTTATTATTTTCCAATCCAATTTAACGTACCCATTGAGTACGAAACAGTATACGCAGCTACAACACCACACAGCATTATGCAAAAAAACAACCAGTCTCGCCACGTAACTTGCAATTTTACATAGTAATCTCGGTTTTTATCTCCCGTAAACCCACGCGAAATCATGGCTACAGCTAAACGTTCTGATTTTCGAATTGCACTCGCAAATAATGGGATTGTACTACGTTTAATATTGTAAAAAAAGTTGGTGAGTTTGTTCTGCTTTGGGCCTGCCCCACGAATGCGATGCGCTTGCTGAATGATAGATAACTCCTGTCTAAATAAAGGTAAAAAACGATAACCTGCTAAAATTCCATATGCCAGCTTCGGCGACAGCTTACATTGCTGCATCAAGCTAAATATAAAAACGACCGGGTCTGTTGTTAAAATAAATAACAAGGATAACATGCAATACGCTAAAGGTCTTAAGGCTAAGGCAATAGCATGTTGTAGTGTGGAGGCATGAAGCTGTACAAATCCCCAAGAGAATAATAATTGCTCATCGATAGAAGCTTGGTTTGGAAAGAGGATCGCTGTCATAAAGTAACCAAAAGCTAAAAATATAAATGGAATGAGCAGTAAAAGCCATTTTCGCCAGTTAAAAACACCAAACGTCCATGTTAGTAAAAGCGTAAACAAGCTGAAGCTAAGAAAAGTAACATAATCCAACGCAAAGGATAAAATACAAATACATATGATTACGCTGAGTGCTTTTATCGCAGGGTTAACCTGGTTTAAAAAGCTACGATAGGAGTTATTAGTAATATTTCTAGCACCTTCAGGAGTAACAGAAGTAACAGAAGCGCTGTTAGGCGTATAGGCTTTTATTTGTTCTGAGGTGGTCATGTTCATAGAGATACGCTACCTTTTGTACTAGAATAAGAGCTTTTCTTATTTTTCATAGCTTCAAGTTGCTGAGCTAAACAAACTGATATTGGCTTGCTTAGATGATAGTAGGCTAACTGCTCATTAGGAAGCTGCCACAACTGTGAAGTAGGCCCATCAAAGGCAATCTTCCCTTGGTTTAAAACAATGACTCGGTGACAATATTGCTCCACAATTTCCATATCATGTGTAATCATAAATACACTCATGCCTTGGCTTACCCGTAAATTTAACGCATCCATAATTTCCTGAGTAGAAAACTGATCTTGTCCATAGGTAGGCTCATCACAGATTAATAAGCCTTGCTGTTCACTTAGCATCGCCGCAACGCTTAGCCTACGTTTTTGTCCTTCACTTAACGAAAAGGGGCTTGCATGACGATGCTGGGATAACCTATATTGCTCCAGCAAACCGATGACACGCTCATGGATGGAGGACTCATTAAGTCCTTGCTCTCTCATGCTAAATGCTAACTCGTCATACACAGATTCCGTTACAAATTGATGCTCTGGGTGCTGAAAAATGAGACCAAGCATCTGCCTTAGCTCTAATTCAGGATAATGTTGAAGTGGCAGTGTGTTTAGCTTGATTTCTCCTTGTGTTGGTTTTAATAACCCTGACATTAATCCCGCCAATGTAGATTTCCCAGCTCCATTAGGTCCCACCAGCGCAATAAATTCACCTTGAGGAATACATAAGCTAATATTGTTGATAATGTTATTTTTGAATTTTCTTGATTTTCTAGCAAAAGATATCTCATCTAACTCCAACAGGGGTGGGAGATGGCTTGTTTTTTTACTCTGCTTTAGCATTTTACTTCTATTGCGATTTAAGTATTGCAATGCATGATTTCTAATGGAAGCAGGCATTGCTATCCATTTCTCGAACAGCTCATCTGCATGTAAAGGTGCCTCTGCTTCAATCACAGTTTTGCACTTACTATCACAGTAGAGCTGTAATTCCTCATGTAACGTTGTCGCGGTGGGCATCCATATACCAAGCTTCGCTGCTTGGGCAACATGATTGCTAAAATAATCAACAGCGTCACCCTGAAAATCAAATGTTCCCTCCTTACCAAGCACCGCTAATTGATCCACATAAGGCATCCAAGCATCCAGTTGATGCTCAATCAGCAGGACGGCAATGTTGTACTCTTGCTTTAATCGATCAATACATGCTGCAATCCCTTTCGTACTGATTGGATCAAGATTACTAGTGGGTTCATCTAAAATAAGCACCTTGGGCTGCAGCGCTAAAGCACAAGCGATTGATAAACGCTGCTTCATCCCGCCAGATAAGGATTCAATGTTAGCATAGCGATATTTTTCTAAAGCAACGAGTGTAAGTGCTTCATTAATACGTGTATCAATCTGATGAGCAGGTGTACCTATATTTTCAAGACAAAAGGCAAGCTCATCTTCCACCTTTAGCATACAAAACTGACTGTCCGGATCTTGAAACACAATACCGACATGTTTTGCGATGGAACTGGCATTCATTGAGGATAAGCTTTTTTGTTCAAGGAGCACCTCTCCATGTACAACTCCCTCTATCGCATGTGGATAAATTCCGTTTAAGCACAAAGCGAGAGAGCTTTTGCCACTGCCACTAGGACCAAGTAATAAGGTTAGCTTTCCTGGCTTAAGCTGTATATTTATGGATGAAAACAAAGGAGCAGAGTCATTTTCGTCTAAATAAAGAGACAAATTATGAGCTGCAAGTGCCATCATATCATTCCACCTTTATAGAAGTATGGGAGGTAGCATGGGAAGTAGTATGAGATTGTAGCTTCTGTTGGTTTTGCTGCTTAGCTATCGGGAAATTACGTAGAACACCTGTTTTAACGAGTGCATCAGCAATCCATTTACCTAACCAGCCTGCGAGTAGAACTCCACTTATTATCCGTACAACAAACATACTAATAACTAGTGAAGTAGAAAGTGCTGACATCCCTGAGTAGAAGTACCCCCAAATAAAGCTAAATACCGCTGAACCTGCTCCAGCAAGTAGTAATACAGGCTTGCGATAGCTTTTGTACCGAAATGCAGCAAAAACTGCCTCCGCACCTAACCCTTGGATAAAAGCAGATAATATTAAAATAGGTCCGGTTGTGTTGCCGATGAGCACCTCAATCGTCCCTGCAATCGTTTCAGATAACAGCGCGGCCCCTGGTCTTCTTAAAATATACGCGGCGATAATTGAGACAATAAACCAAATTCCGAAAATGATTTCATAACCCATCGGTCCCATAAAACCAAATAAAACATTTCCGACTTGGAGGAATAACAAGTAGATGACAGCAAAGACTACAGATAATGAGCTTAAAACGATAATGTCACGTAGCTTCCAATTTTTCATGTTAGAGGTCACCCTTCTTTTCGGAAGGACTATTACAACCGATCGTGGCGGTCATAACGACATGATTAGTTTCTTTAGTCGTTGATTGAAATACTTCATGAAGCGTATCAAAAATTTTAGAAATATCACCTTGTAGTTGACTAGCATAGTGAACACCACCCGCAAAGGTGCCTCTCTTTTCGGCGATATCCATCGCGCTATAAATCTTATCCATATAATTAACTTCTCCTAATGGATAAAGGGCAAATTGAGCCTTGGCGTCCTGATCATAACTAACCTCATTACATAACACATCATCTACCTCCATATAGCTATCGCCCGTAGTATCACCAGGACAACCAATGGAGAAGGTTGCACTAATTACGACATGCTGTTTACTGCTAGCTGCGTGCTGATAAATAGTTTGCACCACATTAAATACGTGGTTTATTTTCCCGCGTACACAGGTGCTAATACTGTCGCTTTCATGCCATACCTTGGACGTGTTTGTTTCAGCAATTGCATCCACAATAATGGAGACAAATTGATCGCTCATCGGATAAAGTGAAAACCTGCAGCCTACAATTCTCCCTGTGCCACATCCTACATTGTTTTGAGCTGTGTTTTGCTGTTCTAACATAAATAAAACCTCCTTTATAATTGCTGGATTTTACAGTCAAGGAGGGCGAAGAGCATAAAAAAACTGCACTTTCTAAATGGATCAGAAAGCGCAGTTCTATCTAATAATTTTGAAAAAATCAAACTAAAGGTATAAATTATTAGCTTCGCCGCACTTCCCCACGCTAGTATTATCCAGATCGGGTACAAGGGTTAACCTATGTATGTTCACATAGACTTCTCAGCCGGCTACGGCACCCCTAGTGCATAACAAAAATATGCAATTTGTAATGACTATCATTATACATAAGTCCCATGTACAAATCTACCATATATTTAAAAGATAATTAAAACAAAACCTATTACTAAGCATAACTAGGCATATTAACTCATATGGTTAAGTAGAAGCTTGGACAAGGAGCGTGCAAAAGGTGAATAAAGCAAAAATGACCTTTCGTTTTGATACTGCAAAGCCTGTACTAGATCAACCAACACGATCAATAGAACAAACTGCCCAACCCGTGAACAACTTACAAAATAGAGTTGAGCTTGGGCATGAACAAGTACATCATGAGCCAATACATCATGAGCCAATACATCATGAGCAAAAGCAAATTGAAGCATATTATGAGCAAAAACAAGTACAAGACGATGAACACCAGTACAAGAAAGAGTATGAACATATACATGGGCAAGTGCATGATCAAGTTGTTGATCAAGTACAGCATCAAGTGTATGACCAAGGATATGAGGAAAGTAGTTCTACTCAAAATGAGAGGGTGACATACCAGCCTATCGATACCAGCAATTGGGGGGACCCATTTGTGGATCATGTCGATTTAGGAGGGGGGATTTATCCAGTCGAGACACCGCCAAGTAAACGTACGACCAATTGGTGGAAGCTAAGTGGGTCCATTGCGGGTGCTGTTATGACTGGCGTTTTGTTTGGTGCAGTAGTGTTAGCTATATTTAATCAAGAGATTACAATGCCTGTCCCAACAGGGGGAGTTCCAAGTCAATCGGATCCTGCAACCTCAGTTTCATCTACAACACCTAGCTCTAAAGAATCATCGACCTCAATTCCGCCTGTAGGAATTAAGCTACCAGATAAAACCTATTATTTTTTGCAATATGGTGTGTTTAGCACTGCACAAGGTGTACAGCTTGCCCAAGAAGAGCTGCGGGCATCAGGAATTGCAGCAGCGAGAGATACAGTGGATGAAAAGCGTGTATACGCAGGTGTATCCTCAGAGCGTGAGCAAGCAAAGCTGCTTGGAAATGAATTAAAAGCACAAGGCGTTAATTTAATTATTCATGAGGTTGGATTTCCTAGAGCAGCCGTGGTTCCATTCCAAGGAGAAGCAGCTATACTAGAAAACTATATTAAGTCTAGTGTAGCCATTGTAGATCTGTTATCAACTGCATCTGCAGATCGGCTCCAGCAAGCAGAAGCTAAAGCTCTGGATGAAGCGGAGATGAAGGCATTGCAAACCGCTCATCAGGAATGGATTAATGCAGCTACTGGAATTCAAGGTAAGTTAGCAGGTAAGCAACTTGAAGCTGTCACAGTGATGGATAAGTCAATTCATAGTGCAGTAGAGGCGATAAGCGAATTTAATAAAAAGGGAGCTAAAACGTTGCTATGGGAAGTGCAAAATGAATTGATGAAATTTATTTTGGCAGAACAACATATGATATCGTCTACACAGTAAATGGTATAATAAGACAAGGGTAGAAATGATTCCCCTTGTCTTATTTGTGTTTGTATTGATAAGCAATTAACCTTATAATAATGAAGTGTAAAAATATGGCGAGAACTTTTTAAAATGAAAGTGTAACTATTGCCTTTAAGGAGCGTTATATCTTTTGAACTCAAAAAATACAAGACCGATCATTCTTGCCTCTACTTCTCCAAGAAGAAGTCAACTCTTGTCATGTCTAGAGTTAAGTTTCACCGTAATTGCTAGTCATGCTGATGAACAGGTACCTGAAAGCTTTACACCAGAACAAGTTGTACATGAACTGTCGTCACGCAAGGCGGAATCAGTGTACACTTCACTTAAGTCAATGCACAGCGATGCTGTTATTATTGGAAGTGACACGATTGTTGTTCGAGATGGCACCATCCTAGGTAAACCACAAGATGTAGAGGAGGCAGCTAATATGCTTACTTCACTACAAGGCAGAAGTCACCAAGTATGGACTGGAGTTACGTGTTTAGATGGGTCTACTGGTGAAAAGCATATCGCTCATTGTGTCACAACCGTTACGATGAAGTCTTTGTCTGAATCAGAAATTCAAGCTTATGCTAGCAGTAAAGAAGGGCTGGATAAGGCTGGAGGCTATGGAATTCAAGGCTTAGGCGCCTCTATCGTTACAGGGATTGAGGGTTGTTATTTTAATGTCGTTGGTTTACCTTTATCATTACTTAGCGATATGCTGAAAAAATATAATATACATGTTTTAGCATAGTCACCACAAAAAATGGAAGTGGTAAAGCATATCCTTCCGAAATGTATTTCTTATTTACATTCGGAAATGGAGATGTTAATTATGGTTTATCCTTCTCATTTACTAAAAGATATGCCAGAGCATGAACGTCCACGAGAACGTATGCTTCAGTATGGCGTTAAGGCTTTAAGCCATTCAGAATTGCTGGCAATTTTACTTCGAACAGGTAGTAGGCAACAATCCGCACTTCAATTGGCGCAAAGTGTATTGCTCGAAACTGAAGGTGTTCGCGGACTTATGGATTTTAGTTTAGATGAGCTTGTTGGTATAAAAGGAATTGGCCCAGCTAAAGCAATTCAAATTAAAGCAGGGATTGAGCTGGGGCATCGAATTTCGCAAAGTAAGCTTCCTGATCCCACTGTGATTCGTCGACCAGAGGATATCGCTTATTATGTCATGGAGCAGTTGCGTTATTTACAAAAAGAGCATTTTATTTGTCTGTTTTTGAACATAAAAAACCATATCATTGCCCAAGAAACATTATCAATCGGAAGTCTGAATGCATCGATTGTTCATCCGCGCGAAGTATTTCGTGCCGCGATTAAATGCAGCAGTGCTTCCATTGTGTGTGTCCATAATCATCCTAGCGGTGATCCAACTCCAAGCTCTGAGGACATTTCGATTACCACTCGCTTATGTGAAGGTGGCAAACTTCTTGGAATTGATGTGCTTGATCATATCATTATTGGAGATGGATCGTTTGTAAGTTTGAAGGAGCAGGGCTTGATGTAATATAATAGCTAAGATACACGAGGAAAAGGAGAATACATCATGTTTGGAAGTTTTACGAAAGATTTAGGAATTGACTTGGGGACAGCGAATACGCTTGTCTATACACGTGGTAAAGGTATTATTGTAAGAGAACCCTCGGTAGTAGCTATTCACACTGACACTAAAAATATTGTTGCAGTAGGGGAATCAGCCAAAAAGATGATTGGTAGAACACCTGGCAATATTCGTGCTATTCGCCCTATGAAAGATGGCGTAATTGCTGATTTTGATACTACAGCAACGATGATTAAATACTTTATTAATCAAGCGCAAAAACAGCGTTCATTATTTCAACGCCATCCTAACGTTATGGTTTGTGTTCCATCTGGGATTACAGCAGTAGAGCAACGTGCCGTTGAGGATGCTACGAAGCAGGCAGGAGCGCGTGAAGCGTATACGATCGAAGAGCCATTTGCAGCAGCAATTGGTGCCGACCTACCTGTGTGGGAGCCTACTGGTAGTATGGTTGTTGATATCGGTGGCGGTACAACAGAAGTTGCAGTCATTTCCCTTGGAGGGATTGTAACGAGTAAATCTGTTCGTGTGGCAGGTGATGAAATGGATGATTCTATCATTCAATACATTAAACGCCAATACAATCTTATGATTGGGGAAAGAACATCAGAGCAGTTAAAGATGGAAATTGGCTCTGCAATGCCACTTGAGAAAGTAGAAACGATTGAAATTCGTGGACGTGATCTTGTTACAGGACTTCCAAAAACATTAACGATTACTTCAGATGAAATTTCAGAAGCATTAAGTGATACTGTAAATGCAATGGTAGATGCAGTGAAGGTTACGCTTGAGAAATGTCCGCCAGAGCTTGCAGCGGATATTATGGATCGTGGTATTGTATTAACAGGTGGTGGTGCTTTGCTTCGCAACCTAGATAAACTATTGGCAAGTGAAACTGGTATGCCTGTCATCGTTGCAGAAAATCCACTGGATTGTGTTGCGATTGGAACTGGACGTGCGTTAGACAACATTCACCTATTTAAATCTAAAAGTTCTTCCACTTTACGTTCGAAACGATAATTATCAAGAAGTACACCCTTATACTGGTTGAATGCTTTTATAAACTGGAAAAGCGGCGCCGTCCACTGGACGGCCTTGCCGTTTTTTTTCAAATGTATTTCCTATATTTTTATCTTTTTTATTATTTTTATTTGGATCATTTAATGATTTTGCAATTTGTAAGGTTGGAGGGTGCTCAAACTGTTTAAGATGCTGGGCAACAAGAGACTATTTGTTTTATTGACGGTACTTATTATTTTTATTGCCTTGATGGGCTTTACATTAGGCTCTAGGAAGGAATTGTCCTGGCCTGAGAAATTTGTAAAGGATACGGTAAGCTTTGTACAATCGATCTTCTACAAGCCTGCTAGCTATGTAGCGGGCTTCTTTGAGGATATAGGGAACTTGAAATCACTAGAGGAAGAAAATGAACAGCTCAAAATCGCTTTGTCCCATTACACAAGAGATAAAGCAAAATACAACTGGATTGATCAGGAGAACGAACGACTTCAAACCTTGCTCAAATTTACAGATGCGCAAAAAAAGCTTAATAACTATGATTGGGTGATTGCACAAGTCGTAAGTGTAAATGAAGATCCAGTCAACAAAACGATTGTCTTAAATATCGGCAGTCGTGAAGGTGTGAAGGAAGGGATGGCTGTGTCCTCTGTGCAAGGATTGGTGGGTGTCATTAGTCATGTAAGTAATTTTACATCTACCGTCAAATTAGCAACGACTATGGACTCAAAAGATCCTAACTCTAACGCCATTGCAGCGACAGCCCAAGGAAAAGAAAACCAAGTATTTGGGATGATCGAAACGTATGATAAAACAACAGGTAAGTTTTTAATGACAAAAATTGAAGATTCCAAAACATTAGCCAAGGGCGATCTCATTGTGTCCTCAGGTATTGGCGGAGTTTTCCCACGAGGTGTAATTATAGGGACTGTAGATGAGGTCCAGGTTGATTCCTACGGATTAACCTATACAGCAACGGTTACTCCAGCAGCTAGCTTTATGGATTGGAAGGAATTATTTGTGGTGTTTACACCAGAGGTAGAAAAATAGTGAGTAGAGTCCAACGCCGTAAATATATTCTTTTGCTGCTGCTGTTTTTGTTATTTATTATTGAAGGTACGATTATTCCTTGGTTGATCCCAGGTTTTTTGCAAAACAGAATTGCACCACATTTAGTTTATGTAGTCATTTTATTTGTAACCGTGTATTATGATCGCCATACTGCACTTATTTTAGGTTTCTCTTTTGGTATGCTCCATGATATTGTTTATTATGGTGCATTAATTGGAACTTATTCCTTAGCAATGGGTTGCTCTTGCTACATACTTGGGCTTATATTTAGATCTCATCGTGCACCTATGCCACTTATGTTGATTGTGACTTTGCTAGGAAGCTTATTGTTTGATTCCATCGTGTACGGGGTATATTTAGTGTTTGAAATTACCCATCTGCCGTTTTCATGGGCTTTATCTAACCATATTATTCCTACTATGTTTTTCCACTTTGCATTTGCGTTGATGATTTATGTTCCTCTACGACGTCAGCTTGAAATCATTGCAAAACGCCGATCCTTGGACGAGAATAAGACACGCACCTAAGTACTTTTCTTGTTAGGAGGCAGGAAAGTTATGTCTCCGAAGCGAATTGATCTAAAAGGGAGGTACAGGCTATGAAGGTTAAATCCAATCATGTTACGATTAAGGGCATCAAGGACGGCCTGGTTTTCCTTTTAGATGACAAATGTGAATTTCCTAGTCTTCTAGAGGAGCTGCGATATAAATTAGAATTTAGTCATCAAAATATTTTGACGGGTCCGATTATTCATGTGGACGTTAAATTAGGTGCCCGTGAAATAAGCGAAGAGCAAAAAGTGATGATTTTAGATATATTATCGAAAAAAGGCAATTTATTAATACGTTCTATCGATTCACCACCTGTTAAGAAGGAAGAAGACAGTGCAACGATTACTACAATGGGAGGAATTGTTAGATCAGGACAAGTTCTTCATCATGAAGGTAACCTTCTGTTTCTAGGCGATGTAAATCCTGGTGGCAGCCTGACATGTACAGGAGATATATATGTACTTGGCTCGCTACGTGGTATGGCACACGCGGGGGTTAATGGAAATGAGAATGCAATCATTGCTGCTTCTTATTTGTCCCCTACTCAATTGCGAATTGCTGATATCATTAGTAGACCTCCAGATGAATGGGAAAATAAAGAAACTAGTATGGAATTTGCTAGCCTGCGAGATGGTGTGATGCAAATTGATAAAATAAGCAACATTAGTCGTTTCCGGAAGGATTTAAATGTGTTTAAAGGGGTGTGAATGATGGGAGAGGCTATCGTAATTACTTCTGGTAAAGGTGGCGTAGGCAAAACAACAACATCAGCAAATATTGGGACAGCACTAGCATTGCTTGGGAAAAAAGTTTGCCTAGTAGATACCGATATTGGTTTGCGTAACCTAGATGTTGTTATGGGACTTGAAAATCGTATTATATATGATTTAATCGACGTTGCGGAAGGACGTTGCCGTCTTAATCAGGCTTTAGTAAAAGATAAACGTTTTGATGAGTTATATATGCTACCAGCTGCACAAACAAAGGATAAAACTGCGATTTCTCCAGAGCAAGTCAAAGATATCATTTTAGAATTAAAAAAGGAATATGAATATGTTATTATTGACTGCCCTGCTGGGATTGAACAAGGCTTTAAAAATGCTATCTCTGGCGCAGACCAGGCGATCGTAGTTACTACGCCAGAAAATGCTGCGGTGCGTGATGCTGATCGCATTATTGGTTTGTTGGAAAATTCACATATTGGTTCGCCTAAGCTTGTTGTGAACCGCGTTAAATCTAGCATGATGAAATCAGGGGATATGTTAGATATTGAAGGTATTTTGCAAGTACTAAATATCGATTTAATTGGAATTGTACCTGACGATGAAATGGTAATTAAAGCTGCAAATACTGGAGAACCCACCGTAATGAATCCTTCCTCGCAAGCAGCGATTGCTTATCGCAATATTGCCCGGCGTATACTTGGCGATACGGTTCCTCTCATGGTGTTGGATCAAAAATCCAGCGTCTTTAAACGTTTCAAAAAGTTTTTCGGAATGGGTTGATCGCGGTTGGTGTTTAAACTTAAAAAGCTTGACTGGGTTATTGTAGGTACATTAATTGTGCTTATGGTGATGAGTACAATATTAGTGAATAGCGCAATTGCTCCTTATGAAAATCAGTTTAATGGTTATGAAATGCGTACAATTATATTTTACATTTTAGGCTTTGGTGTAGTTTTTGGTGTATCGCTTGTTGATTATCGTACAATACTCACCTATAGCTGGTATGTGTATGGATTTGGCTGCTTATTGTTAGTGTTTGTTTTCTTTACACCTGCAATTAATGGCGCTCGGAGTTGGTTTTCGATCGGGAGCTTGCAGTTTCAACCCGCTGAGCTAGTTAAAGTGATTTTAATTATATCTGTAGCTTATTTACTTGGTAAACGAAATGGGCAACCTCTAAAAATAGGACAAGATATTATTCCGATTACGGGTGTAGTGATGCTCCCGTTTTTACTTGTGTTGATTCAGCCCGATTTAGGAAATGCGATCATTTATCTTGTTATACTTGTTGCAATGTTGTGGATAGGAAATTCAAAATATAGTCATGTTGTAATTGGTTTTGCTGGAGTGACAGTTTTGCTTATTGCATTTGTGACTGTATTTAATGCATATAATCAAGAAATTCGTGATTATTTGACCCAGCATAATAAGCTACATTGGTATCAACGGATTAATACGTTTGTGGATCCTGACAATGCAAGCAGTGATGATAGACATCAATCTAACTATGCAAAAATTGCGATAGGTTCCGGTGGCTTAATGGGCGATGGCTATATGTCTGGTCAGCTTAAGAATAAAAAGTTTATTCCTTATCCTTATTCTGATTCTATATTTGTTGTAGTAGGAGAAGAGTTTGGTTTCATTGGCGCATCCGTATTGCTATTAACATACTTCTTACTTATTTATAGGATGATATTAATTGCTTTAGGCTGTATTGATAAAAGAGGGGCATATATTATTGTTGGAATTGTCGCGATGTTTCTATTTCAAATATTTGAAAATGTAGGGATGATGATTGGATTGATGCCAATCACAGGGATTACACTTCCATTTATTAGTTATGGGGGCACCTCGCTATTAATTAATATGTTATGTATTGGAATTGTGTTTAGTATTAAGCTTCATCAGGAGAAATATTAGACTGTAAAATTACGAACTAAATTAAATTAGTAGTTGGCAATGATGGGGATGGATGCTACGAGACAGAGGGTTCTTACGATCGTTGTTAAAACCAGATTTCTTATATATGTAATTTAGCCGTTGAAATCTGGTTTTAAGAAACGAACGTTCCACTTCTCCAGAATCCCTCTGTCCCTTCGCTGTGTGGGTTGTTTGCCAACCACTAATTTAAAACATTAGCTCTTAATTTTAACTTGTATTTGAAAATTTCTAAAATATAAACAAGCTAAAAATAAAATCAGTGAAATAAGTGAAAAAGCTGGTGCATAGGCACTGGCTTTTTTTTATTTGTGTGCGCATTTTCATAATTTAGCCAAGCCCTTCATAAGTATAAGTATGAAATAGAGACAAGCAGAGGGAGTTAGCGCTCTATAGTTTGTAATAAGTGAGAGCTGATATAAAACTCTAAAGTTTGTTAGGAGGGGCGAACGCAATGGAAGATATAAAATCTAACGTTAAAAAGCGTAGAGAGGAACGAATTAGACAACTAACAGCAGGCGATATTGTAGGTTATGTTCCAGAAGCTCAACAAGCGCGTACATCAAAATCACCAATTTCACCTATGTCACCTATGTCACATCCAGCAGACTCAAGAGCATCAGCATCAACAACATCGCCATCAGCAACAAAACCGTCAACAACAACATCTTCATCCTCTAATAACTTTTCCTCAATGGAAGCTGATCCAGAGCTAGCATGGAAGCATAACAATCCTTGGAAAAATAAATTTGAAAATGATATTCCAGATAAGCCTTCACGTAATAAAAGCTATTTTTGGAGAGGACAAGGTATACGCCTTTTGGTCAGTGTCATAATTTTTGCTGGCATTTATGGAATCCAAAATGTACAGACCTCTTGGTCTTTTCCGGTTCAATCGGCCATTGTACAATCGCTTACCCATGAAATGGATTTTAGTAAAGTAGAAGTGTGGTACGAGGATACCTTTGGGGGATCCCCTTCCTTTATCCCTATTTTTAAACATAATGACCCACAGGGAGTAAAGGTTGAGGGAAAAGCAGGATTTGTAACTCCGTTGCAAGGAACAATTGTAAGCTCATTTGCAGTAAGCATGAAAGGAATCGAAATTCTCCCTAATGACAAGTCCGCTAGCAGTATAAATGTACAGAGCATATCGACAGGTAGAGTAATTGCTATAAATCAAGATGCAGTTACAGGTAAAACCGTCGTTATTCAACATACAGGGGGATATATAAGCAGTTACGGACGGATGGAGCAAGTGTTTGTTCAAAAAAATGACTGGATTGAAGGGGGGGAATGGATAGGTTCGCTACCTGCGACAACAAGTAGCCCTCAAGCTACATTGTATTTTTCTATAGAAAAAGATAAGAAATTCATCGACCCAACGGATGTGATTATGATTGATTAAACTAGCTGGAATTACAATCAAGCTTCATCCCTTTTTTGTGCTTATGATGTTGGCATCTGTAGTAACAGGTCATTTTCTAGAACTATTAAGCTTATTTGTAATTGTCTTTATTCATGAATTGGGCCATGTCACCGCAGCACGTTTATTTGGTGTTTCTGTTTTGTCAATTGAAATGCTACCGTTTGGTGGAGTAGCTGTAATGGAGGATAGCGCTTATTTGTCAGCAGGCAAGGAAATCATAATCGCCCTAGCAGGTCCCTTGCAAAATGTATTATTAATTTTTTGTGCTTATTTTTACCAATATATTGGCTTAGGAGAAGGCGCATTTTTGTCCTATTTTATTGAATGTAATCTGATCATTGCCTTGTTTAACCTGCTTCCAATCCTCCCTTTAGATGGTGGAAAGGTTAGTCAATCATTATTTAGCTTATTTGCACCCTATCATGCGACTTTATTATGGTCACTTCGAATCAGTGTTGTAGGCAGTCTATGTATGGTTAGTTATGCGATTATTCCATTTTTGCTAAGTCAAAAGCCCCCTCAACTTAATCTGTTATTAATTGGTAGTTTTTTGTTGTATTCCAATTGGCAAGATTATCGAAATCTCCCCTACCGGTTTATGCGTTTCCTTATCCGTCGTGAGCAGACATATACCAAACATTGGATATATGGAAGTATAGCAGTTCCTATTGTTTCTCACCCACAGAAACCTTTAGAATATATATTGCGTCTATTTAGAAGAGAGAAATATCATTTTATTTATGTGATGAATGAACAAGGTGATATTGTTGCGGTTTTACCAGAACAAAAGGTCATTTCAGCTTTTTTGCGTGGTTTACCTAATCCATGAGATAATAAAAGCTTATTAAGTAGAAACATTAAATACTGTTACAGAATAAAGGGTGAGCATATGAAACAAATGCTAGTCCATTGTGCATCTGATCTCACAGCAATGGCTTTAATAGAAGATGATAAATTAGTAGAATATACAGTAGAATACGCTCAACGCCAAGGTGTCGTGGGTAGCTTTTTTAAAGGGAAGGTTGTTAATGTTGTTCCAGGTATGCAGGCGGCCTTTGTAGATATCGGTCAAAAGAAAAATGCCTTTTTATATATAGATGATATATTGCCACAAAATCTAGAACAGTATCCTAAAGAAAAACCTTCTATTCAAGATTTAGTCAAAACTGGACAAGAACTAGTTGTACAAGTGACTAAGGATGCATTTGGCAACAAAGGTGCAAGAATTACAACGCATTACTCCTTGCCAGGACGTTGGTTAGTTTATATGCCCTATGCAGGGTATGTTGCAATTTCCAAAAAGATTAAGCAAGAGGAAGAGCGAGAGCGTTTAAAAATAGTAGGGGAACAACTGCGGCAGGAAGAAGAAGGTTTAATTTTACGTACCGTAGCTGAACAACAGAGTCTGATTTCCATCGAACAGGATTTTAGATATTTACAAGAGCAATGGAAAAGTATTTTGAAAAGGGCGCAGAAGGTAGCTGCACCATCTGCATTACATCATGACCTCAGTATGGTTCAGCGCTTAATTCGTGATGCATACAGTCCTGAAACTGACAATATTATTGTAGATTGTCCAAAGGTAGCGGAAGAGATATCACTATTTGTGTCCTCTATACTGCCAAATGAGAAACCACATGTGAATGTGTACAAGGGAACTACACCCTTATTAGAGCAATACCTTGTTACCACACAAGTAGAGCGTGATTTTGGGCGGAAAATTTGGTTGCCTGGTGGTGGGTATTTAATCTGGGATCATACCGAAGCGTTAACAGTGATTGATGTGAATACTGGAAAATATACGGGGGGACAAGATCTAGAGGACACCGTATACCACACCAATCTGGAAGCTGCTACGGAGATGGCCAGATTGATCCGCTTGCGTGACATTGGTGGCATTATTATAATTGATTTTATTGATATGGACAGTGAAGCACATCGTGATGCGGTACTGGATACTCTTGGCAATGCGATGGCCCAGGACAGGACACAACACCATATATTAGGGTGGACAAGGCTTGGCTTAGTGGAGATGACGAGGAAAAGAATGAGAGAGATTATGATCGGCTGAGAAACTTCGTTTCATAGTATTATGTTTGCACATAAAGAGTGTACATACAGACTGTACTTATCAATCATATTATGAATGTACCTTGAAATAGAAGTTGCTTTTTTGACGTGCTGGTGATATTATATTTAGGTATGTGACATGAGTATGACTTGTGCACATGCTGTAACCGCTCCGATCGGGTTATGAAGTTTGTTTGATTTTTTCAAGCAACACCTGAATTAGGCGAGTCTGAGACATGAGGAGGTGCAAGCATATGTACGCAATTATCGAAACAGGTGGCAAACAATACCGTGTTCAAGAAGGCGATGTTCTTTACATTGAAAAATTGAACGCAGAAGACGGATCAAGTGTAACATTTGATCGTGTATTGGCTGTATCTAACGGTGAAGGTTTGGTAGCAGGAACTCCATTGGTATCCGGTGCAAGTGTAACAGCGAAAGTTGAAAAACACGGCAAAGGTAAAAAAGTTGTTGTTTATAAATACAAACCTAAAAAGAACTACCACAAAAAACAAGGTCATCGTCAACCTTACACTAAAGTAACTATCGAGAAGATCCAAGCTTAATTATCGGTGACAATATGATTATTGTTTCTATATTAAGGGATGAATCTGACGGTGTTTATGGTTTTGAGATTAAGGGACATGCTAATTTTGCGAAAAAGGGCCAAGATATTGTCTGTGCTGGTGTTTCTGCGATTACCGTAGGTACTGTGAATTCGATCGAGTCATTAATTGGAGTTCATATGGATTCCGTTATGCAAGATGGTTTTCTAAATGCACGTCTTCCGCTTGGACTATCCTCTGAAGCTAAAGAGAAGTCACAGTTTTTACTCTCAGCCATGATAGTTATGTTGAAAGGGATCGAAGATTCTTACAACAAATATATTAAGATTCGGGATATAATTAATTAAAGAAGGAGGAAACCATTATGTTGAAGTTGGATCTCCAGTTATTCGCATCTAAAAAGGGTGTAGGTTCCACAAAAAACGGTCGTGACAGTATTTCCAAACGTCTTGGCGCAAAACGTGCAGACGGACAAACTGTAACAGGCGGAAGTATTCTTTATCGTCAACGTGGTACGAAAGTACACCCAGGCAATAACGTTGGTATTGGTAAAGATGATACATTATTTGCTAAAATCGATGGCGTTGTTAAGTTTGAACGTTGGGGCCGCAATCGCAAAAAAGTGAGCGTGTACCCTGTAGAGGTTGCTGCAGTAGCAGCAGCTGTTGAAGCTTAAGCTTAATGCATTAGGTTTTTAGAAGCCTCAGACATCAGTAATGTCTGAGGCTTCTTGATGTTTATAGCACATTTCAACATTTAGAAAAAATCAATTCCTTGATTTAGCTTTAATGGGACAAGGATTGTGATATACTAATGTAATGAAATAGGGTAAGGAGTTCATTAATTTGGTAAAGGAACGAGGAAAGTAACATATGAAGCAGTCGATTTTAGTACCAGTTGGTATTGCGGTATTTTCAGCACTCTGTATGGTACTCATTTACTTTCTTCATTCACCGATCATGAGCCTTATTCTGAGTATGTGTATGTTTGCTGTTCTTTGGGGATATATCGTATATCTCAAATTTAAAGCAGCAAACGAGCGCAGAAGTTTACTTGAATCAGTACAAAGGACAGCCGCCGCAACACTTAGTCATCATCGTCATGATTGGATGAATGATTTGCAGATTTTGTACGGTTATATTCAATTACGCAAATATGATAAACTTGCAGGCTGTGTGGAAAGAATAAAGGAACGGATGTTAATTGAGAGCAAAATATCTAGATTAGGCATCCCATCCTTAACTTTTTATTTACAGTCATTTCGTGAACTAAACAGCAATGTTCAACTTACCGTGTTGATTGAAGGTGATCTTCAGCTTGATTCATTATGCTCAGAGCAGGGGAGTCAGCACCTAACGTCTGCAATTGTAGAAACTATTCGTGCTTTTCAATTTAAGGATCGGATATCTTGGGGAGAGTTGTTACAATTAACAGTCTCATTTTATCTTGATCAGCAACATGTTTATGTTTCTTTTGATCAAGAAGGTCCAACTAACAACCTAGATACAATCAAGCTGCACTTGGAGCATTTATTATCGGGAACTGAAGTGGTAGTTTCTTGTAATGAATCAGAATCAGAGAACTCAAAGCTTCTATTGTCTGTTCCTTGCAGCAAACTAAATGAGGTGAATGCATGTTCGTAGATAAAGCTAAAATTTACGTAAAAGGTGGAGATGGTGGAGACGGCATCGTCGCTTTTCGACGTGAAAAATATGTACCTGATGGTGGACCAGCCGGTGGTGATGGAGGTAAGGGTGGAGATGTTATCTTTCGTGTAGATGAAGGATTACGTACACTTATGGACTTCAGGTATCAACGACATTTTAAAGCTGATCGTGGTATTAAAGGGCGTAACAAAAGTCAGCATGGTGCAAATGCAGAAAATATGATTGTGCGCATTCCACCAGGTACGATCGTTATTGATGACGATTCTGGTGAAGTATTAGCAGACCTTACGCGTCATGGTCAACAGATTGTTGTTGCCCGTGGAGGTCGTGGGGGGAGAGGGAATACAAGATTCGCTACTCCTAAAAATCCTGCTCCAGAGCTTGCAGAGCATGGGGAAGAAGGGCAAGAACGTTACGTTACGTTAGAACTTAAAGTGATGGCAGACGTTGGTTTGGTTGGATTCCCAAGCGTAGGGAAGTCAACTCTTCTGTCTGTTGTCTCCGCGGCACAGCCTAAAATCGGAGCTTATCACTTTACAACGATTACGCCTAATTTAGGTGTTGTAGAAGTTAGTGAAGGTAGAAGTTTCGTTATGGCAGATTTGCCAGGATTAATCGAAGGCGCAAGCGAAGGTGTAGGCTTAGGTCATGAGTTCCTACGTCATATCGAGCGTACTCGTGTTATTATCCATGTCGTTGATATGGCAGGCTCTGAAGGCCGTGACCCGTTTGATGACTGGCAAAAAATTAATAATGAATTAAAGCAATACAATGCCCACTTAGAGGACCGTCCTCAAATTGTAGCTGCGAACAAAATGGATATGCCTGATGCTGAGGAAAATTTAGAATTGTTTAAACAGCAAATATCAGAGGTGAGACCTGACCTCATTATTATGCCAATTTCTTCATTAACACGTAAAGGGGTTCAGGAGCTTTTATATCGTGCGGCTGATTTGTTGGATCAAATTCCACAAGCACCAGCAATTGAAGAAGTTACTGAAATCAATGAGCGTAAAGTATATAAGCTTGAATCTAAAGACGATAACAGCTTTACGATTAAACGGGATAACGAAGATTTCGTTGTGGAATGTCCTAAGGTTGAGCGTATGATGAAACGGATGCAGCTTAATACACATGATGCGATCTTAAAATTAGCAAGAACATTACGACACATGGGAATTGATGATGCATTACGTGAGCGTGGCGCAAAGGATGGCTCAATTGTGCGAATTGCTGATTTTGAATTTGAGTTTGTTGAAGGAAGTAGTTATTACTAAATTTATCGCTCAACATAGTAATCAGTGCTTGACAATGTTTGGGGTGGGAGGCTACGTAGCAGAGAGTGGTTTCAACCTCTGTTAAAGTCCTACTTTTTTATAACTTGTCTTGAAATAATAAAAATAGGACTTTAAAGTGGCTTATGCTCTCGAAGTATCTTTCTTACAGAAAGATTGTACCGCTATCGCTTTTCCACCATCTCTCTGCTCCTCCGCTTCGTTTGCCTATTGTCAAGCACTGATTTTAAGATTGAGCCAAATTTATTAATAATTTAGGTATAGAGGAACTCATCCAAAATTATTGGATGACCATGGTAAAGATAGAGGGCTGTAAAATAGTGCATGAAAAGAGATGATTTCTGTGTTTCACAGAGGTCATCTTTTTTTTAGCCAAAGTTTTGTCAACAATTTAGGTTGCCGGACTTGATGGTTTAGGATATAATGTCCTCTATACGAAAACAAAGGTCTCTAAGGAGAGGACGTTTTGAAGGAACGTTATTATTTAGTACGTGAAGATATTTTACCAGAAGCCGTATTAAAAACAATACAGGTGAAGCAGTTGTTAGCAAGTGGAGAAGTGAAGACGGTATACGATGCAACGATGCAGATTGGATTAAGTCGAAGTGCGTTTTATAAATATAAGGATGGTATTCATTTATTAAATCAATTAGAGCGAGAGCGTATCGTAACGATCTCTTTTGATCTAGAGCATCGATCAGGGATATTATCTGAGGTATTGACGAAAATCGCAAGCTTTGGTGGCAATGTTTTAACGATTAACCAAAGTATCCCGTTGCAAGGAAGAGCTAATGTTGTAATTTCAGTTGAGATATCTAATTTAATAGAGGAATTGGATGAGCTGCTGCAAACTCTTCATAAGCTGACTGGGGTTAAAAGAATACACATCGTTGGTCAGGGATAACAAAAAATGCTGTGTATAAGTATAGCTGCGTAAAATGGAGGGGAATCGGCATGAAGCCAATTAAAGTAGGTCTACTTGGACTAGGAACAGTGGGAACAGGGGTTGTCCGTATTGTTGAAGGGCACCAGGAGGATTTAATAAGTCAAGTTGGTTCACCAGTAGTGATTGAACGCATTGCAGTGCGAACCCTAGATAAACAAAGAAATATTGATATTGCTTCTTCTAAGCTGACAGAAGATCCTTGGGATGTAATAGATGATCCTGAAATTGACGTTATTGTTGAGGTTATGGGCGGAATTGAGCCTACTAAAACTTATATATTAGAAGCCTTGGAACGTGGTAAGCACATTGTAACAGCAAATAAAGACCTGATGGCACTTTATGGTTCAGAAATTTTAGCCAAAGCAAAATATAAACGTTGTGACGTGTTTTATGAAGCTAGCGTTGCTGGTGGGATTCCGATTATCCGTACACTAGTCGAGGGGTTTTCATCCGATCGGATTATGAAAATTATGGGGATTGTGAATGGCACAACTAATTATATTTTATCAAAAATGAGCCAAGAAGGCGCTTCGTATGATGATGTCTTAAGGGAAGCACAAGCTTTGGGATATGCAGAAAGTGACCCTACTGCTGATGTGGAGGGACTCGATGCCGCTCGCAAAATGGCGATTCTCGGTACGATTGGCTTTCGTACCAATGTTGGTCTAGATGATGTTTCAGTACGCGGTATTTCATCTGTAACCAAGGAAGATATCATGTATGCCAAAAAGCTAGGTTATGAAATGAAGCTGCTTGGTATAGCTGAATATCAGGATAATGAATTTAATATTAGTGTTGAACCAACGATGGTTAAGGAAGATCACCCGATTGCATCTGTTAACGGTGTATATAATGCAGTTTATGTGTATGGAGAAGCGGTTGGAGAAACAATGTTTTATGGTGCAGGTGCTGGAGAAATGCCAACAGCCACCTCCATTGTGGCGGATTTAGTTACCGTAATTAAAAATATTAAATTAGGCATCAACGGGTTGAGGGAGCTAGTATCCTATACAGATAGCAAAGTAAAGCAGGATGAAAATGTTTTTTGTAAAAACTTCCTATTGCTTCAGGTTGAAGATAAGGCAGGTGTACTTGCACAAATTACACAAATTTTTGCCGAATATCAGGTCAGCTTAGAGTCTGTGCTTCAGACGCCTGATAAGCATTCAAAGGATGTCGAAATTATAATAATTACTCATAACGCTAGTAAAGCGAGTATGAATCAAGTGTTAAGTCACTTCGAAACATTGAGTGCGGTTCGTCGCATAAAAAGTGTGTATCGGGTCGAAAGCTAACGCTTAGATTATTTTATGAGCACAATAAGTTTAAACGTATAGAAAAAAGGATCAGCATGTATAAGGCAGGTTCGTAATTAAGGGAGAGTAACTATGGGATACGAGGCAGTACGCATTAAAATACCGGCAAGTACCGCTAATTTAGGTCCTGGCTTTGATACATTAGGAATGGCTTTATCGTTGTATGCTTGGATTGAAATGAAACCAGCGGAACAGACGACCTTTCACTTATATGGAGACCAGCTTAGCGGAATTCCACAAGATAAAACCAACCTGATTTATAAAGTTGCTCAAGCTGTTTTTAGTGAAGCTGGTGTTCATGTGCCTGAGCTTGAAATTTCAATGTATAGTGAGATTCCTTTAACACGTGGGCTTGGTAGTAGCGCATCTGCTATCGTCGGTGCACTTGTTGCTGCTAATGAACTGATTGGGGCACCTCTTTCTCAAAACAAACTAATGGATATGGCAACCAAGCTTGAGAAACATCCAGACAACGTTGGGGCTTCCTTGTTAGGTGGAATCGTAACAGCGGCATGGGATGGAACTCACACGAAATATATTCAATTTGACGCACCTAACAATTTAGAGGTTTTAGTTGCAATTCCTGATTTTCAATTGTCCACCACGGCGGCCAGAGGTGTATTACCAACACAGGTTAGCTTAAAGGATGCTGTCTTTAATACAAGTCGTACATCGTTATTAACCGCAGCTCTTGCTACAGGACGACTTGATCTAATTTCATTTGCAATGCAGGATGTCCTTCATCAGCCTTACCGTGCTTCGCTTGTACCAGGTCTAACACATGTGCTTGAGGAGGCGTGTACACACGGTGCGCTTGGTGCAGCATTAAGTGGTGCGGGGCCAACTGTACTTGCATTAGTGGATAAAAACAGTAGTGACAAGCAAGCTTTAGAGCAATTTATGCAAAATACATTTTCAGCAGAGGGCATTCCAGCTACAACTTTATGGCTTAAGCCTTGCGCAACAGGGGCGAACAGGCTTACTATAGAGAATGAAGACTTCTTTGAAGCGATCGTTAGAGGTGTGCAGTCATGAAAAAAATAGCGCTTTTACCTCAAGGCTCAGTTTCCCATGAAGCATTACTCCATTTAATTGGAGAAGATGAGCCTGTTGAATTACATCATTTTAAGCACATTTCTGATGTGTTTTTGCAGGTAGCAAATGGTCTGGTGGATTATAGTGTTATCCCGATTGAGAATACGATAGAAGGTTCTGTTAGCTTGCATTTGGATTGGCTTGTCCATGAGGTCGATGTACCTATGCAGGTAGAATGGTTGTACCCTTCGATACAAAATTTAATTGGCCGTAAATCAGAACTGGTGTCTGATACTAACAAAGCTGTTGAGGGTGAAGCAGAGGAAATTAACTATGGCTCTGTGAAAAAAGTATTATCTCATCCTGTAGCGGTTGCCCAATGTATGCAGTTTATTCGTTCGCATATGCCGCAAGCTGAAATCGAGCATGTTGGCAGTACAGCTGAATCTGTTGAAATTGTGAAACGGCATCCCGGCGAGGGACTGACAGCGATTGGTACTGCTTTAGCAGCTCAAATTCATGGACTAGATGTGTTAGCTAAGGAAATAACGGATCACAATAACAATTATACGAAGTTTGTTCTTATTGGAGCGAAGCCATTTGTTAGCTCTAAAATTAACATACAAACCAAAACAAGTATGCTGGTGACTTTGCCAGAGGACTTTGCGGGTGCGCTTCATCAGGTGTTATCGGCTTTGGCTTGGCGTAGGCTAAACTTATCTCGTATTGAGTCGCGACCAACCAAAAAAAGACTGGGCAGTTACTATTTCTATATGGACGTATTAGCTTCCGTTGACTCAGTATTGCTACAATCAGCCATTGAAGAAATTCAGGCTTTAAATTGTCAGGTACGTATACTTGGCAGCTATCCTACTTGTGGTTACAATCATTAAGCATAAATTAGTGGAGGGGTGTTTGAAATGACACAAAAAATTTATTTAAATGGTCAGTTTGTAAATAAGGAAGATGCCGTTGTCTCTGTATACGATCATGGTTTCTTATATGGTGATGGTATTTTTGAAGGGATTCGGATCTATAATGGAAACATTTTTAAATGCAAAGAGCATTTAGAGCGTTTATATGATTCAGCTAAATCTATCATGTTAAACATTCCTTTGAGTTACCAAGAGATGGAGGATGCGCTAGTAGAGACAATCCGTCTTAATGAAATGCGTGATGGTTATATTCGCCTTATCGTTTCTCGTGGTACAGGTAATTTAGGATTAGATCCTAACCGCTGTCCACAGGCTTCTGTGATTATCATCGTTGAGCAGCTTGCGATTTATTCAGAAGAAGCATACAAAACAGGGTTGAAAACAGTTTCCGTGTCTACACGTCGGAACATTCCAGATGCACTTAACCCTAAAATTAAATCCTTAAACTATTTAAATAATATTTTGGTGAAAATTCAATCCAACCTTTCTGGTGCAGGAGAAGCGATTATGCTTAATGCCCAAGGGTACGTAACTGAAGGATCAGGCGATAACATTTTTATTATTAAAAATGGAGTGATCACAACTCCGCCTTGCTACTTAGGAGCATTGGACGGAATTACTCGCAGAGCAATCATGGAAATTTGTGATAAGAAGGGTTATGTTTTAAAAGAAGAGCCTTTCACACTACATGATGTGTACGTAGCAGATGAGGTTTTCTTAACAGGAACAGCAGCGGAAGTAATTGCAGTGCGTGAAGTCGATGGACGTATCATCGGTGAAGGACATGCTGGTCCAATTACGTTACAGCTTCTTGAAGAATTCCGTAACGTTGTTGATAAAGATGGCGTAAAGGTATTTGAATAGGCGCTGGATATATTAATTGTGAAATTCACAATAAAATATGAATGTTCAGAGTATTTATTGTGAACTAATATAAGCTTGGTGTTTTCCTTTTGGAGAGCATCAAGCTTTTTTACATAAGAATTAATATGTTTTGAGGGAAGCCCAGATCTTCCCCCGTAAGGAAATGGCGAGCCCCGCAAGCCTGCCTTCGAGGAAGGTGTCATTGGCGATTTTATAGTAGTGTCGGAGGAATATGGCGTTCTGCATGTGTAATGAAAGTTCGGGAATATGAAGTGTTAAATTAAAACTTTAAGCTGTAAATTCAGATTACAATAAAAAAATATCTGTATATAGATGTCAAAAAGGAGACTTCTGCATAGGATGTATTAATTGGGCCCGGGCGAATACCATGGTCCTTTAAGAAGATGTCTAGGAGGTCTTTCATCGGTGAAAATTCATATTGTGAAGCAAGGGGATACATTGTTTGAATTATCCAAGAAGTATAATGTGCCCCTCCAAGCTATCATTGACGCTAATCCACAGCTCAGCGATCCGAATAAGTTAAACATTGGGGATAAAATAAAAATCCCTACAACTTCAACGCCAGGGCAAGGAACTGATGACGTGCTATATAAGCATGTTGTGAAGCAAGGAGACACGTTGTATAAGTTGTCCAAAGCATGGGGTGTGCCTTTGCAAACCTTAATTGATGCTAACCCACAGCTCAGTGATCCAAATGTATTAAAAATTGGAGAGGTTATTAATATCCCGAAAGTATCCACCACTCCAGCTCCGGCGCCAAACCCAAATCCAAACCCAAATCCAAACCCAAAACCAAACCCAAAACCAACACCAATGCCAGCAAATTCGTCTACGTCACCAAGTCAGACAGGGAAAAAGAATACAGCGCCAAAGCCAATTGAAAACCTTCCGCCAAAGGCAGAGGAAAAGAAACCCGTTCAACCAATCACACCACCGCCAGCGCCACAATTCATCCAACAAATTCAAATTATTGAGGAAAATACTTATACAAAAGTAGAAAAGGCGAAATGTGAGCCTGAGCATCCGCCCAAGAAGCCAGATTGTGGCTGCAATGAAAAACCAAAGGCAGTTCATCCATATCAACAGTGCCAGACACCTGTTAAAGAAGTTTCATCCTATTACGATCTACCACCAATCTCACCATACTCAGTAGAGCAAGGGCATGGACAATATCCAGGCATCTCAAATATTCCAACTTATCCAATTCAAACGCCACCAAATGCTCACTATCCTCATTGTGGATCTGAGCATGAAAACAACCAATGGGGAATGAGTCCAGCACAGCATTGCAATAATATGCAAGGTCCTGCGAATATGTGGGGAAATGAATGTCCAAGTCAGCATCATACTCATTCTAGTCATTGTCATCCATTTGCATATGTGATGCCTGTTCAACCGTGTGTATTTACACCTGCTAATATGAGTGGACCAACAATTGGCATGACACCATGGGGACCTGTGCTTCGTGATGAAGAAACGCAGCCCGCACAAGAGGTTACATCCCAGTCAGAGGTGGATAAGGAAGTAACTATTTCTAACCAAGAGACAAAGACAAGAACAGGTGCAAAGAGAAAATCTTCAACAGGAAACAATACAGTGCAAAAAAAGAAAACAGCTAGCAAACCAAAAGGACGTCAAAATCCTTGGTCTAACTAAATGAAAGGAGAGGGAGCCTATTTGTTCCCTCTTCTTTTTGTATATAATGAAAACACAGATGATAATTAAATTCGTAATAAATGAAGGTATAACTTTGTGGCACTGATCTGAAGATTGGAAAAACTTATGTTTAATATGATAATCCTTTGAAAACATAATATTGATGAAAAGAATTACGGAAAGTGTAGGAATTATAGAAATCATAGAATGTACAGTTTAAAATTAGATTGAATTGGTTAAATACAATAGATAACACAAATTAAATAGCCAAAAAGAAATAGACAGAGTAAATAAGGTAATCACAAGTAGTTGCAATGTAGTATGTTAGCATGTGAATATAATCTTAAAAAAATAGCTTTTATAAACTATTAAAAACTTTTTTTAAAAAAAGACTTGTCAAAGATGTTTGTACGTGTTATATTATTTAAGTCGCCGCTGAGAGATGCGACGATGAGAAACACAGCAAAACATAAAGCAAATCAACAAGAAGTAACAAAGTTGATCTTTGA
>NZ_JBCMOR010000007.1:0-223027 GCF_050461185.1 Paenibacillus turicensis | reverse complement strand
GCATAATTGTTATTGTACGACAAAGGGTCTACTACTTAGGTATAGTCTGCATAAATATACTATGCTGATGCTTATAAAATATATAGCACAATAGTGTCTAATTGTAGTTATACCCGCATACTTTTGTCCTATACATAATGAAGGTGACATCGTATTTTGTCGCTATATAGTACAGGATATTAAGAGAATTGCTTTAAGCAATGCACCATAGTAGAAATAATAACTAGGTCTGGGAGGCAAACACGTGATGGTTCCAACCAAAGATATAACACAATTGTATCTAAATAAAGAGCCAGATGCAGAGCATTGGGTGAATATGCTGCGCCAAAAGCATGCCGAAACATATCAGCACTGTATTCGAGTGGCTATACTTGCTGAGAAAATTGCTGAACCGCTTGGATTAAGTGAGGAAGATAAGAGAAAGCTAATTCGAGGTTGTTTTTTACATGATATTGGCAAAACGATGATTCCTCGGGATTTAATTATGCAAACTCAACCGTTAAGTAAGGAGCAGTGGAATATTATTAAGTTGCACCCATTGCTTGGTGCCGAAATCATGGAGGAACAAACCGGTTTTGATGAAGAAATCATCAATATTGTTCATTATCATCATGAGCGATGGGATGGTTCGGGTTATCCCGCTGGACTACAGGGAGAAGATATACCTTGGTTTGCTAGAATCTGTAGTGTAATAGATGCATTTGATAGTATGCTGTCAGATCGTCCATATGGAACGAAGCTAACCCCAGCTGAAGCGAAGCTAGAGCTTCTGAGACATGCGGGCAAGCAGTTTGATACTGAAGTTGTACATGCTTTTATGACCTTAACCGACCAAACGCTAAATATCTATTCGAGAGATTAGTCTAAAATAAAAGGAAGGTCCCCACTTTATATTTTGTCATAAAGTGGGGACCTTCCTTTATTATTTTTTGATCTGCTGTTGTTCTTGTCTCATCCAATGAGATATTTCCTGTTTTAATTGTAAAAATAAAGGATTCGTTTCTAGCTCCTCTTGTCTAGGACGCCCAAATGGGACATCGATAACCTGAAGTACACTTGCAGGTCGATTGGATAACAAATAAATTTTGTCAGATAACATTAAAGCTTCATCAATACTATGTGTAATCATCAGGACAGAACGCTGATGCGATTCCCATATGTCCAACAACCAACGTTGCATATCCGCCCTAGTTAAAGCATCTAATGAGCTAAAGGGCTCATCTAGACACATGATTTCCTGTGGGGCCAACATCCCTCTTAAAAAGGATATACGCTGCTGCATACCACCAGATAACATATGCGGATAAGCTTTTTCAAAGCCAGCCATCCCAGCTTTATCCAGCCAGTCAAGCGCTTCCTGCTTCGAATTTGGACCTGTAGTCCCAGCGATTTCTTGCGCCAACAATAAGTTATCTAATATATTTCGCCATGGAAACAACGCGGACTGCTGTGGAATATAGCTAATATGGCCTCGTTCCCCATTGATTGTTTTCCCTTGAAGTTTAATTTCCCCTTCTTCTACAGGCATTAAGCCACCAATGAGATGAAACAATGTACTTTTACCACAACCTGAAGGTCCGATGATGGATACGAATTCTCCCACTGACACGCTTAAACTAATGTCATTAAGCACATGGAGCTTTTGCTTGCCTTGCTTAAAGCTTTTGTGTACATGATTAATTTGTAGCAAAGGGGAAACCTCGCTATGAGAATTACTGTGATTTGTTATATGCATAATTAGTCGCCTTCATCCTATTTGTGTTCTTGTGGTTTATAACGAATGATCCATTTTTCCAATAAGCTTATAAGTGCAAACATGGCTAAACTGATGAGAACGATAATACAAATGCCTACAAAAATACGATCTGTACGAAAAGATGACTTTTGTAGCAATAAATAATATCCGATTCCTTTATTAGCTCCGATCCATTCTGCCACTACAGCCCCCATCACACTATACGTAGCCGCAATTTTAATGCCCGAAAAAATCATTGGTAGTGCAAATGGGATTTTTAACTTACGAAAAATATCAGCCTTGGATGCCCCAATCATTTTCATGTAGTTTAGCATGATCGGATCAGTGCGATGGAGACCATCTAAAGCAGCAACAGTAACAGGGAAAAAACATACGAGTGTAATAATGATAATTTTAGGCAAAATACCAAAGCCAAACCAAATCATAAGTAAAGGGGCTAAGGCGATACTCGGAATATTTTGACTTAAAATGATTAACGGATAAACGCTTGCTTTCAAAAAAGGAATATAATCCAATAAAAATGCAACAAGTAAACCAAAAGCTGTTCCTATTACAAAGCCGATAAGCATAAGCTCCAGCGTAGCTTGTGTATGCTGCCAAAGACTGTATGCGCCAGTACGTGCTTCCTTCATAATATCGGTTGGACTTGGCAAAATCCATTTCTCGATTTGAAAAAAATCAGTAGCAAGCTCCCACGCTATAATAAACAAGAGGACCGCCACGATGGGCGGCCAAATATTTTTCATAAATTGCGAAGCTTTCATGGACGGTATTTCTCCGTTAGCTTATCCATGCTTGCGCCTTTAGGATTGTACAAAATTTTCACTTGAGAAATGACACTATTGCTGCCAAAGGCAATTAAAGCTTCATTCATTTTAGCTACGATTTGAAGAAGCTCTGATAATTCGCCCTCCATTGTAGTTTCAAGCGGACTTACCTGATATTTGACACCAGAGTTTTGAATCACTTTAATTGCTTCATCCACATAAGGGATTACATCTGCACCACCTGGAGTTTTTGGAATAACCTGAATACTTAATAATGCGTTAGCCATGAGTCAATACATCCTCTCTTTATGTCAAAAGTATATTGATTTTTAGACTGCTTATTTTTGAGGTAAAAAATCATTTGTAAAGGCTTGATCTGTATCTAGCTTTTTATCTAACAAACCTCTTTCAAACATCCAATCGGAGTAATTTTGCCATACCTCACGTTTTTGCTCACCCCAACGAGGTGCATCATCTTGGTACTTAGGACTTAGCCATTTTTGACTTGCCTTAACTAGTTTTTCATCTAAGTCAGGAACTGCCTTTAGTAGCATTGCCGCGGATTCATCTGGATGCTTGATTGCATATTCATATCCTTTTGTAGTTGCTCTCATAAAGGCTTTTACCAGATCAGGGTCATTTTTGATGGTTGCTTCATTACTAACAATGACTGGTGTGTAGTAATCTAGACTTGGCGAATAATCTTTAACATATAACATGTTCAAAGCTTCCCCGCGTAGCTCTGCTTCAATGCCTGTCCAAGCATAAAAAATCCAAGCGAAATCAATATCTCTTTTTACTGCGGTAAAATAATCTGCTTCACCAATGCTCACAATATTAACCTTTTTCACATCGCCTTGATCTAGATCCATAATCGTTTTCATAACAGCTTCTTCAACAGGAGAACCCCAGCCACCATAAGTTTTACCTTCAAAATCCTTAGGAGATTTAATCCCCTTGGCAACGGGTGCAGCAAAACCTGAGGTGTTATGCTGAATAACGGCTGCGAGTGACACTAATGGAACACCTTGAGTACGCCCTTGAGTTACATTTTCTTGAATGCTAACCCCAAAAGGCACCTCATTTGAAGCGACCATAGCATCAGATCCACCTGAACCTGGTAAAACAATCTCTACATCTAGACCTTCTTCCTTATAGTAACCTTGCTCCTTAGCTACATATAACCCAGTATGATTCGTGTTAGGGCTCCAGTCCAATACAACCTTAACTGGTTCGAGTGTAGCACTACCATTAGATTGCCCAGAACCTTCATTTGTTGGCTTGGTTGCTGAATTGCATGCTGCTAATACAAAAACTAGACAACCAATAAGCAGTAAAGATATTCTTTTGCGCACTGATGCTTTCGCTCCTTCGTTTGTGTGATTTCCGCATAGTTATCTATTTTTGCCGAAAAAAAGCACCCTTATCTAAGGGTGCGGTAGGTATGAAGTAATAAATTAACATCCATAATTTAACAACTTCCTACGCTGGCATTACCCAGATCAGGTTTAAGGGTCAGTATCTTCATACGGGATACACTCTCAGCCGGCCAATTCCAGCACCCCTGACTATAAACTGCGGATTACATTGCCATTATAGTGTGAATGCGATGTTCTGTCTAGCTGGTAATTTTGATATGTCAAATAAAATTGTAAAATTTTTATTTTTTTATTTTACGCTCAGCATTTGCTTTTTATTGTGGGGGAGGCTATAATAAGGTAAAAGCGTATTCACACATTGAAAAGAGTTACACTCTTAGTAATGGAGCTTTTTTCAATATGTGAATTTTTTTATAGTAGTGGAAACGTCCTATTGGTTTAAAGCTTATAGGTATTGTTTTTTACGAGCGGTATAAGAAAAGGAATTTTCTTATATTTTTAAAAAAGGATCATGTTAATATTTTTTAGGAGGTACCCTCATGGAAACAGGAACAGTTAAATGGTTTAACGCTGAGAAAGGCTTTGGTTTTATCGAAGTTGAAGGCGGAAACGATGTATTCGTACATTTCAGCGCAATCACTGGCGAAGGTTTCAAAACTCTTGACGAAGGACAACGTGTACAATTCAATGTTGTTCAAGGCAACCGTGGACCACAAGCCGAAAACGTTGTAAAATTGTAATAAAACATTAGACTGCTCTTGACGCAAGTTGGGAGCAGTTTTTATTTAAGACCTAGACACTACAGTTTGCAGCAAAAAGTCGAGGAATAATTTCCTTTTGGATTGCATATAATTTCTATGTGAAACGGTTGTCGCACTTTTAAATTGAGCGATGAACACCGTTTTTAATTGTTTTGTGGGGTTTATCAATACCTGAATAGGGGGATAAAGATGAATTACCGTAAGAAACCGTTAGAAGAAATTCCTGAGGAAAACACTGAAATTTGGTCTTGCAGCAACGATGATTGTAATGGATGGATGAGAGATAACTTTACATTTGACTACACACCTGAATGTCCACTTTGTTCGTCTACTATGGTCAAAGGAACAAAGCTGTTACCTCAATTAGTTAACACCAACGCTGATCAAAAATCGCTACCTAAAGGCGTCAAGATAGATCAATAACATAATTTTTTATAAAATGAGCAGTCCAAAGCTAAGGTTATTCCTTACTTGGGCTGCTTTTTTATAATGAATCGTTGCTTAGTTTTAAAAAATACTTTTATCAAAATGCAGAGTGTAGCGGAGGGACAGAGAGATTTCCAAGATCGTCTTTAAAGACCAATTCTGACCTCTAAAATATTATGAAAAAAATTGGGCTTTAACAGCGATCGTAGGAACTCTCTGTTTCGTAGCGTCTGCCACCGCCATCAGTAAGTATTTTATATGTCCTAGCTTCATTTCATTTTTAAATACATAATTGCAATTTGTGTCCGATCCCGTACACCCAGTTTGCTTAAAATATCTGTAATATAATTTTTGACGGTGCCTTCACTTAAAAATAGTTTACTTGCAATTTCTTTATTGGACATGCCTTCAGCGATAAGCTTGACGATATTAAACTCCGCAGCCGTTAACTCCTTTGCCCAGTCGTGTTGATGCTTTACTGGGGAGGAGGGACGTAACAGTCCGGATAGCTTGCGAGCAATATCAGGATGAATGAGCATGCTACCACCATTTACTGTCTTGATCCCTTGGATAATACGATCAGGTGGAATGTTTTTGAGTAAATAACCACTTGCTCCATTACGCAACGCTTCAATAATAAATTCATCATCATCAAATGTTGTGAGTATAAGTACGCTAATATTTTCATTTAGTGCTTTTACCTTTAATGTCCCTTCCACACCATCACAGATTGGCATACGAATGTCCATTAAGACGACATCAGGGAGTTCAGGTAGTATCGAGATCGCTTCTACAGCATCGTCCCCATTGCTTCCAGTACCTACAATCGTAATCTCTGAATCCATTCCAAGTAATAAAGTAAGACTTTCTCTAATGAATGGATCATCGTCAACGATGAATACATTAATTTGTGACATAGCTACGCTCCTTAGTTTCCTTCTGGCAATTTATGAATAGGTAAAGTGGTTATAACTGTAAAATGCGGACCAAGCTTGAAGCTTAAAGACCCTCCAGCAAGCTGGCATCGTTCTTTCATTCCTAATACGCCTAACCCTCTCAATGTTGTAGGATGATTCTCATCAAACTGGCTAGGGATAAGACCGTCATTCATCACACTCATTACAACACACTGTTGTTGATAAACAATTACAATTTTAACCTCACTTGGTTGCCCATGCTTTAGTGCGTTAGTTAATGCCTCCTGAGCATTTCGATAAAAAATTAAATCCTGACTCGGATATAAAGAAGTAGGAGTACCTTCCACATTAAGAGAGGTCTGTACACCTGACTCTCTCCCAACCTCCTCTAATAAATTACGCAAGGACTGAATGAGATTGGCATGACTAAAAGGACGTAAACCACGTACGGTTGATCTCATCTCATCTAGACCTGTGGATAGCTGATCCCTTACCTGCTGGAACAGGCCTACCGCCTTATCAGGCTGTGTTGGCATGATTTGTAGCGCTGCATCTGCCATCATTTTGATACGTATCAGTCGGTGACCAAGCTGGTCGTGGAGCTGCTGAGAGATTCGGCTACGCTCTCCTGCTTGGGCTACATCCTCGACCTGTTTTGCAAATTGAAGTATCTGTTCTTTACTATCGTTTAATTCAAAATGCTGCTCTTTAAGATAATCATAATGCTGATAAAGCCCCTTCAGTTCTTTATAGTAATAGTCCAAAATGGCAACTACTGCAATGAACAACAAAATCACAATATTAATAATGAAAAGAAAGGATTTATTCCAAAGTACATAGTTTACTGCAAGCAGATGAATCCCCGTAACGATAACTTGCTGAACACGCGGTATATTTGAAGGTACATAACTAAATACGGGCGCAAGCACCAGCAGGACAATTGATAGACCATATTGCTCAACAAGCCAAGTCGTTATTCCGATTTCCATTAATGAAAATAAAAGAAGTGTAGCTTGCTTATAACGTAAATGTCCAACTACAACAAAGGCAATATAAAGAAGGATATGGATCATATACATGCCTTGATTTGGTGCAGAAATTTGAAAAATACCTAAAAATAGTGTAACAAATACAAAAATGAATTTGAGCATATACAACACACTAGTTTTTATCATGATCTATCCCTAATTCCTTATAAAATCGAGAAAACTACTTTTTTTTAATAATTAGTGGATGACAATAAACCTGCAACTTGCGTAGGGACAAAGGATTCTGGAGAAGTGAAACGTTCGTATTTAAAACCGGATTTCAACATTAAGGATATTAATATCAGGAATCTGGTTTTAAGAGCGATCGAAAGAACCTTTGTTCCTTAGCCCTCCACCTACATTATTGACATCCACTAATTTAGGTCTGCCTCATTATAGCACAACTCGTTCTTGGAAATGAGGTGACTAAAGTCATCTTACATTCATGACAAAAGAGAGCTTTCAGCGCAAATAGGATTTGCTACAATCAACTTACTAAATGTTAACGGGGGTTATGACAATGTCATTTGTGAAGGTCAATCAAGTAGTAAAGCGATATGGAAATAAAGTGTCCGTAGACCATCTGAATCTTAGTATTGGACAAGGTGAAATTTTTGGATTGTTAGGGCCGAATGGAGCAGGAAAAAGCACAACGATTAATATGATTGTTGGACTGTTAGAGCCAGATCAAGGAGAAATACAAATCGATGGCTTATCTATACAAAAAAATCCGATGGAGGTTAAGCGCAGCATCGGCTTAGTCCCACAGGACATTGCAGTATATGAAAATATGAGTGCATACGATAATGTTTCCTTTTTTGGAAAGCTGTATGGATTACGAGGGGCAATGCTTAAAGAACGTGTTCATGAGGCATTGGCTTTTGTAGGGCTAGAAGATCGAGGGAAGGAATTACCGCACACCTTCTCAGGCGGAATGAAACGAAGATTAAACATTGCTTGTGCGATCATGCATCGTCCAAAGCTGATCATTATGGATGAACCAACGGTGGGAATTGATCCACAATCAAGAAATCATATTTTAGAATCGGTTCGGGCATTAAATGAAATGGGCTCAACGATTATTTATACAAGTCACTATATGGAGGAGGTTTCAGCCATTTGTGATCGGGTGGCGATAGTAGATCAAGGCCATGTTATCGCTAGTGGAACACAGGCAGAACTACAGAGTCGCGTTGCGGATCATGAAAAGATTGTGATGAAGCTGACAGGGATTACTGCACAAATGCTACAGGAGTTAAAAACACATCCGCAAATTTTAAAGCTAGAGTCTCACGAGGAAGAGCTTAATATATATACAAAATCCTCACAGGCGCACTTACAGGACATTTTGTTTATATGTGCAAAGCATGAAGCAACCATTCATTCTGTGTCTTGTGAGCAGCCTACGCTTGAAACGTTATTTTTAAATTTGACCGGTCGTAACTTACGGGACTAATTGAGGTGATTATGGTGAACTTATGGACGATTACATGGTTTGAATTAAAACGATTAACACGTACACGTACTGTTTTGCTCAATCAGTTCCTATTACCAATGCTTCTAATTTTTATTATAGGAAGTGCATTGTCTAGTCTTTATACTACAACCGAAAAACCCCATGTTGATCCTATTTCGATTATGTTAATCAATCATAGTGGTAGTGATGACTTGGAAAAAATAGGTTGGAATCAATTTATAGCTAGTTCCGATGTGAAAGACCAGCTACATATTGTTCAAGGTAACAATAAAGAGGATGCGATTGCGCAGCTTAAGGAGCAAAAAATTGATCTAGCGATCATTATCCCCGCTCAGCTTTTTGAATCAGTTCAAAGCGGAGATAAGGTGGTATGGGAAATTATCGAAGGAAAAGATAGTACTAAAAATGAGATTGGTATGTTCATGATTGAAGGTTATTTAAAACAATTAAATGTAACGCTAGTTGATCAAAAAAATACTAGTTTTGTGCAGATGACAGCAATTAGTGATACGGGAATAAACTTTTCATCCTTTCAGATCTATGCCTGCTCCATGTTAACGATGTTTTTATTGTATTCAGGTCTGACTGCAAGTATTAGCTTGCAAAGTGAGCAGAAAAACAAAACCTTAGCTCGTCTAAAGGGAATGCCTGTCAGCTCCACTACTATTTTTATGGGCAAAATATTAGGCAATAGCGTCATGGCGATGATTCAGGCGACCGTCATTATTTTAGGTACACATTGGCTTTATGGTGTGAATTGGGGAGCACGCCCATTCTACTTAGTCATTATTTGCTTCCTTATTATTATCATTTCAATGCTAATGGCGACCGTTATTACTTTACTTGTTAAATCAAGCGCAACTACAAGTATTATTATCCAAAGCATTATCGTCGTTATGACCTTTGTTAGTGGAGGATTTAGACCAATCAATGATGAGTTTATTAGTAAATTAGGAGAATATACGGTGAATTATCATGCTTCGCAAGGCATTATGAATATGATGTTGACTGGTGATATGACTAAGATAGTTCATCATATTTCAATATTAGGGATTTACAGCGCAGTGATCCTCCTTATTAGCGTCATTGTGTATCGGAAGGTGGGTTATAATGAATAGTTTAACGATTGCATGGAACATGGTAAAAAGGACGATTGGTACACGTAAAGGATTTTTACTGCAAATTGTTCTTCCGAGTATTGTGGTTGCTGTATTAGCAGGATTTGTGGGTGGTGGTCCAGATTCCAAGTTTACGATTGCTTATGTTAATCATGAGCAAGATGGTATAGCTAGCAAATTATTAATTAGGCAATTAGCTGAAATAGAGAACTATGATATGAGAGAGTTCCAGACTGAAGCAGACATGAAAGATAACTTGCTGAGGTTTAAAGCAGGTTTGGGGATGAGTATTCCTGACAACTTCACTGAAGCTTTATTCGCGGGACAACAGTCACTCATCCCTGTTTATGAAATGGTTACAAGTCAAGATTCATATATGGCAAGAGTAAAGCTAGATAAAAATATCAGTATGCTACATTCGATAGCAGCGCAGAGTGAAATTTCAATTGCGAAGATCACTACGCAAAAACTTGATTTACAGTTGTATCCTAAAGAGGGATTATCACTCGTTACAGGTTTTACATTAATGTTTTTAATGGGGTTAGTCTCAAATACAGTTTTGCATATTGCTCAGGATCGCAGTCAACGCACTTTGGCAAGAATATATACCGCACCGGTGACATCATTTCAAATTACGGTAGGTAACTTTTTAGGGAGCTCATTTGTAGGACTGTCGCAAATTATTATTATTGTGCTGGTTAGTCGTTATGTTATGGGTTATGAATATGGAGTTGCACTCATGCCTCACATTTTAATTTTAGGTGTATTTATGCTCGTTACGATGGGGATTGCGAGTACAGTGGCAGGCTTTATACGTAATCCACAAAATATAGGGATGTTAAACAATTTGATTATTTTTCCCACTTGTATGTTAGGGGGTTGTTTTTGGCCAATCACATTTATGCCTGATTTTATGCAACGTATAGCTAATTTTGTACCACAAAAGTGGGCAATACAGGCTGTTGAAGGATTGTCTGCCGGGGATTCCCTCGACAGTATTGTAATCCCACTCAGCATTTTAGGGTTGATGGCGTTAATCCTGCTTACTGTAGGTTCAGCAATATTACGTCCACAGGATCGCAGCCGCAGCATGTAAAATAGAATGCATATTATTGACTATAGGAAGTAGTTCCCGTCATTTCTGTAAATTTGCGAAGCATAAAAAGTCGCCAACGTAAAATCATACCAAAGGCCAAAATAAAAAATACCGATCCCGTTTGTAAGACGGAAATATATTGTTCAACAACACCGTGTAGCAATAAACGAATGACTAATAGTCCAATCAAAATAAAAGCAAATTGAGGGGAACGCTTAGCATAAATATGTCCTTCCTCTACTTCAAAGTGTGTAGTGCGGATCAAAGGATAAGAAAAAACAAACCACCCCACTAAAAAAGCGATGAGCGCCCACAACACGGGAATGTGCATTTCAGGAGCTATGAACATAGCAAATCCAGTTGCCATTCCTACAGGGGGCATAATTATTTTTTTTATATTGACAGGGCGATGACTTGCTTTTAATCGGATTATAATCGCGGACACTGCCATTAAAATACCAACAATGGTCATAATAACGGGAAAATAGGGTGAATGTAAAAGGCTCATATATCGTCTTCCTTTCTTCAAGTTCAGCATGAATAAACTTATATATCCAGTAGCGAACATATTATAACATATCAAATTGAGTTATTATAATTTTAAGGAGCTTATAGAGGAAAACTTCGTTAATGCTGCTAAATAAGCTACTATTTATAAAATAGTGAGGGAAGTGAACATGTTGGAGAGACAGGTTACTTTTTATGTGGGAACTTATGCGCAAGAGGATGAGCAGGGAATTCATGTTTGTACGCTTGATACCGTTACGGGAAAGCTACAGCAAGTAAACAGTGTGGGTGGTGTTAAAAACCCCTCCTTTATTGCTTTGAATCAACAAAAGGATAAATTGTATGCGGTTAGTGAGGCTGGGCCAAGTGCTTTATATACTTATGACATAACCACGCCTCAATTAACCTCTCAGTTAACAAAAAATCAACCTGCATTATCCCTGAAAAGCCGCCTTCCGATGGAGGGACAAGACGCTTGTCATCTCACCTTAAGTCAAGCGGGCATCGTCTATGTTGTCCATTATTCTAGTGCACACATTTATAGCTATGCATTAGATGAAAAGGGTCAACCCCACCAGCTTCTTACACAAATTCAGCATCAGGGGGGAAGTCAAGTTGTTCCTGACCGTCAAGGGGATGCACATGCACATCAAATAATTTTAGACCCCACTCAGCAGTATGCGTATGTATCAGATCTTGGGATGGATGTTATCGTGCAATACAGCGTGGATGCAGGATTGTTATCGGAGGTTGGACGTGTAAAGCTACCCCCAGGAGCTGGACCTCGCCATCTTGTATTTCATCCTAAACTACCTTATGCCTATGGTATAAATGAGCTTAACAATACGATCACAGCATACGATTTTAATGCAGATACAGGCGCCTTAATGATAATACAGCACTTTTCCTCTTTACCTGAAGGTAGCCACATTGACAATATTGCGGCGGATATTCATGTTTCAGAGGATGGAACCTATCTGTATGGCTCCAATCGGGGAGAAGATTGTATCGTTAAATATAATGTAGACCCAAACACTGGCTTACTCCATTCACCAACATGGCATTCTGTGCTTGGAAGCTGGCCTCGTAATTTTGCAATCCAAGGGAAATATGTATTAGTTGCTAATCAAAATAGTAATGAAATTGTTAGCTTTCGGCGTGATCTCGTAACAGGGGAGCTATCACCAACGGGTCACACTCTCACCATTCAGACGCCAACCTGTATCATTTTTTAATATGTAAATATAAAAATTTATAGCCTTTGCACCACAAGAGGAATGACCTTTTGTATAATATGGTAGCAGAGGCTTTTTGTTATGGGAAAATGGAGAACTTACTTGCTAAAGAGGTGATGATGTTGAATAAATGGGAGCGACTAGGCATTGAGCCAACCAGCGATGTTAAGTTGATTAAGCGTGCATATGCTTCCAAACTAAAAATGTATCATCCTGAGGAGGATCCACAAGGGTATCAAGCGTTACGTGAAGCCTATGAGTGGGCGATGAAGCAAAGCCAACTACAGAGTAACACAGTTGAATTAGAAGAGCAGCCAAAGCCTTCTGAACAAGTAAAGTCTCCGATAAAGAGAATAGATATATTTGATGATACATCTTCTGTATATACTGAACCAACGCACAACAAGCAAAACAATATACCACCTAAACTTGTGTTAGATTTTAATAGGACACAAAATTTCGCTACGCCAGATGAAGCTGTAGCTGCATTTATACAGAAGGTCGCTAACCTTTATGATGATTTTTCACGTCGCATTGATGAGGCATGCTGGTTGGTTCTTTTACAGGATAAAGTAATGTGGAATATTTCAGTAAGTGAAAAACTTTTTAAGGAAATATCATATTTTTTAAATGAGCATTATTATTTACCCATTGAAATATGGGACATATTGAATCAATCTTTTGATTGGACTGGAACCTATTATAAAAACCCAAATGATTTTGAGGAAAGATATCCACAAATTTATAAACGTGTCATTCAACGTTCCCCAGAATGTTTATTTAACTATGCTGAGCTACTTCAAGCGGAGGAGCTAGAATATGACTCCTTTATAAAGATGCGAGAGGTGGCGTGTAGCGCCCTCCTAAATCATGAGCTTGAGGATGCCAGAGCATCACTGATTGCTGCGCAAGAGCAATTTGCAGATGACCCTGCTTTAATCCAATTAATATGCACTTATTGTGTAATGACGGGAGATTTACAATGGGGGCGAGAGATCAGTCAACAAGGAGCTGTAAAGTATCCAGACATACAAGAGATGTGGCTACATCGCGCTTATTTTAACTATCACTGCCATGAAGCGACGGAAGCTTTACAAGCTATTGAGCATGTTTTGCGTCTTACACCAGACCATACTGGCGCGTTAGCACTAGCCTTTCAATGTCATTTAGAATTAGATCAACTTGATCAAGCTGAACAAATATGTGAGTTGATGCTTTTACGAGTGCCTAATGATATTGAGGCAATTACTGGACTTGCGATCATTCGTGAACGTAAACTTCAAGCACTTCCCAAAGGAAATTCTAAGGAAAGAATGCAATTGCTTCGTCTTTTAGGGAGGGGGATGACATTTCGGCAACGTGTGCTTGAACTAATTAAAGGGTTGAAGCTGGCATGGCTGGTTATTATTGCAGCAGTGTTTCTGCAAAGCTTTGTTTATGTTGGGGTTAAAAATGACTTAGGCATGTCACCTTGGGAGTATATTCGTAGTAATGACGATGTACGTCATCACGTTCAACCTGTAGGCAATACGTCTGAGTTAAGTCAGGTATTTGAACAAAATAAAACGGTGAAGCTGGAGGTTTCGCAGTTTAAATATATTGGACTGAATCGAGTTTATCAAGGTAATATGGAAAAATTCGTGGATGCAGAGGAGAATACAACGAAGCAAACCAACCAACCAACAAAGGAGCAGGTAAAGCAGAACGAGCTACCTGAATCTGGGGTGGGTTATGTTTTTATTGGTTATGTCGGCAACGAATCTATCCTTGTAATCACAAACAATATAAATAATATAAACAATACGAGTAATGTAACAATAGTAGGCAGACCTAAGCTATTAGCTAGTTCTATTTTAAATAAGGCTTTTGGAGCATGGGCAAGCTTGGGGTATGGAGAAAAGCGCAATGCTTCCTATGTGCTTGATCATCCTGTTAGTGAATTTTATATTGATACACAAGCTGATTTGCGTGGGGATTTCAGGCAATTAGCGTATAAATGGTCCCCTTATATCGTTATATTAGTGCTGATGTATTGGTTTATATTTAATCAGATCCGTAATTTATGGCGTTGGCTGAGGTATGTATAAGAGGTTTGTATAAATAGAAGGGGATGAACGCTTGATGGCTCCTTTTGATAGAAAACAGATAAAGCAACTCATAGCATATGAGGATGTACTGAGCTCCATTGTGTTTGTGGGTCAGACAGCAAGCTATTATCAGCAAAATACGGCACTCGCCTTCAAAAGAGTACGTGACTTGGAGGCTGAAATGCTAAGATGGCAAATTACAGATAAAGAGAGCCTCCATCATAGACTGGACTGGCTTTTAAGTAAAGGGACACGTCATGTATTTGGAAAAATGTATAGCAAGCTGTCTTGTATGGAGGAGGCTGAACGAGAACGTTATCTTTCTTCATTTCCGAGTGGGTCAGCGGAACAGATAGAATTAGAAGTGGTGTGTTATTATTTGTATCGTACTCCGAGAATAGGGATTACGGCTTATGATCTAACATGGGTGGCTTATTTGATTAGAGCTGCCTACTCGCTAAAGAAGCTTACTAATTTAGAACGCTTAACTTATCTAGATCGAGTGATAACTGTCATGAATGACTACAATGACTATAAGTGGAATCGTAAAGATTATATCAATAGCTTTGTTATAGGGACGACCTTTAATAGTGTATATGCAGACCCTGAAAACAATTGGCAGAATGATCCACAGGGCACTGCCAGTCAGAACTGGGGGAATTATGCTAGATTAATTGCTTCTAAGTGGAGCCCCTTTAGAAAAATTGGGTTGTAAAATTTGTTGTAATGGGGTGATTTAGAAGTGAAAAAGGTTTTTATATTTATTGTTTTACTTCTTTGTTTCGTTCTAATTATGACCAATCTGGATGAAAGCAAACAGGGTGTTTCAAGCTCTGTATTTAATGATATCTCAGCCGAGGAAAAAGGATCAGCATTCACGCGATTTAGTTATTGGCTGGAACAATTTAATGATAGTCATGTTAAAGCTTATCAGTCGTTTTTAGGGTACGGACAAGGGAAACAACCTCTTCCAGTTATAAAGGAAGCAGATTATAACATGATTAACCTTATTGTAGCCTCAGCGGCATCTCAGCCACGTTTTAATGTTTTGGATACAACCACGATTTCTTTAGCGCAAACCATAGACGAGCTTATGGGGCTAATGGATGATATCTCCAAATTTGAGGATACAGCAGAAGACCCAGAGGATTTAAAAATAAGGCGAAAGCAATTTGGTGAAAAAATGAAGGCTTTACTTCAAAAATATGAAGTTTTAAATGAGCGCTTTAATAAACAATTTGTGATGATGAAAATAAATAAAGCTAAGGAGCAGCAGCAAATCTATTTAAAGCAAGGGCGTTTTATTCAAGCTACGCAAGAGGAAATATCATATCAATTTTCAAAATTTTCAGACTTAATAACGAATTATAAAGCTGATGATCTTAATTTAAGAGAGTTAAGTTACAATGAAGTGCACAAGATTTATATTAGCAGTCATGATAGTGTTCTAAAATATAATCAATGGTTAAGCAATAAAGAGCAAGTAGATGAAGAAATATTAGATAATGAGCTTGCAGAGAAATCAATAAAGAGTATGATAGAAGCTACAGCGAAGCTAGACCAAGCATTGAACGCCATTGTTAATTATTTAAAGGATGTTCAGGATGAGCCATCATCTACAGCGGGAACCTCAAACAAAACTAACTGAGTTGAAGCTGCTACAAAATTACTTACAGGCTCAATCAAGGTTCAGACAAGCCATCACGATGGCGAATTTAAGCTTTAAATAATTAATATTAAGGGATATAGATAGAATGCTAGGACAGCATGAAAGGAAGCGTCATGAAGTGAAGTGGATAAAAGTAATTTTGCAGTCAACTATTTTTTATGCTTTTTATTGGGTTGGGGATGCGATTCAGCATAGCTTACATTTACCTGTCTCAGGGAGCATATTAGGTTTGCTGCTCCTCTTTGTTAGCTTACTTACTGGAGTTATACGACCCCAATGGATTGAAAGTGGGACAGGTTTTTTTCAAAAATATATGCCGATCTTTTTTATCCCCTCGACTGTAGGGATTATGAATTATTTAGATTTATTCACCGGTAAAGGACTTATGCTTATTCCTATCGTTGTTGTCAGCTCCATGATTACGTTAGCTTTTGCAGCCGCCAGCAGTTATTTTGTTGTTAGACGTAGAGAGAAGCTGGAGGGAAAAGCGGGGAGTAAAAAGGTGTTAAGCGAAGGAGAAGTAATGTAGTCATGATTATACAATCCATCATTGCCGCTAGTATTGTACTTATTACGGTTGTTTTGTACCTAATAATGAGCCGCGTATACAATAAATTTCATTATATTATTCTAATGCCGATTATTACGGTGTCCTTTATTTTAGTTGTAACCCTTGTATCATTAGAAATTCCATATACGACCTACATGCAAGGAGGGAAGTTCATCAATTTGCTATTAGGCCCTGCGGTGGTTTCGCTAGCTTACCCACTATACCAGCAAAGAGAAACGTTAGTGCGTAATTTTGTACCGATTATTACAGGTGTAATTGTAGGCTTAATCGGTAGCATTATTACCGGCATTTATTTTACACAAATGTTTAACTTCCCAGCAGAAATATTGTATGCCCAAGTGCCAAAGTCAATTACGACCGCTGTTGCTGTAACGATTTCGCAAGACCTCGGGGGCATACCGACACTAACGGCTATTTTTGTCATGATTGCAGGTTTTACAGGTGTATTTTTAGGTTCCATCATATTGAAGGTATTAAAGATTGATCATTTTGTTGCACGAGGGGTTGGCATTGGCACCGCCTCACACGTAATTGGCACCGCAACGAGTTATGAATATGGACTTGCTACTGTGTCTGTTAGCTCTGTGGCTATGACATTAAGTGCAATTGTTGGTTCGTTTTTAGCACCAGCGCTAGTCTGGGTGTACACCACTTGGTTTTAAACTTAACAACATTAAAAATCAATAAGGCTATTCTTGCTCGGAGTTATTGCTTGATGGAGATGGATGAACGTCTCTATGAGGTGATGGCTTCGGGTTTTCTTCTAACTCTCTAACTTGTGTCATACCTGCAAAGGGACGTTTTCTTCTCAGTTTTTCCCCTGTCATGCTTAACCCAATCATAATAAGAATAATTTGTAGTCCAACCACGTAGGGTGACGTAAAAGCTATAATCGTCCCTAAGACGCCTAATCCCGAAATTAATAATGCCAACAGAATTTGACGTAGTTTACGAAACCTTGCTGTAAATAAGGGATATGCTACAAAAATAGCGATATTCAGCCCGATCCAGCTAAGCCACGCTTCAAATTCTATTGAATCTAGGTGCATCCATGTCGTGTTCAGCACGAGCAGTAGGAGGACATTCAAATCAAAAAATAAAATAATTGCAAACAAGCAAGGAATAACTGGGGCAGTGGTCTGCCATAATAATTGACCAAAGCTCGGAGACTCGATCTGCTTCAGGAGATTTTGTCGTTTTTTTCGCAAAACCTCAATTTCATCCTCCAGTGCTTGCTTGACCATATACAACCTGGTTTGGCTTGATTCTTGAATATATAGTTCAATTTGTCCCTGAAGATTAGGCTTAATATGGGGAGAGGTCTTGCATTTATGTAGTGCGATTAATATTTTGTTTTTTTCTAAATGTAACTGTTCATAAGTGGCCTCGGACGTTGCATCTGCTATTGTGCCCCATACTTCTACATATAAGGATAATGTGTCACTCATCCGTTCATACTGATTATGAAGTCTTTTTGCAGCTAAATACTTAGTAATACCATAGATCATGATAAATAAGAATAGACCCACGATAATTAGAAATATAGGTAATTCTTGATTAAGTAGATTAGGTTCATGGATATGATAGGGCACCTTGGAGATCATCCCTTCGGAGTTTTCTTCCTTTACTATGGCATAGCGGGTAGTACATTTCAAGCAGAAGCCTTGCTCTATTGTAAAAAATAAGACGAAATTAATATGTTGGAATCAAGGTAAAGCGATAGTACAATAAAGTTATTACCGAAATATAAACTATAGGGGGTACATATGCTTAAACTAGTATTTTTTGTTGGTGTGGCTGGGACAGGTAAAACAACCGTTGCTCGTGCGCTTGCAACCCGAATGTCTGCGGCATTTTTGGATCGTGATACAGTAGGTGGCAGATTTGTGGAGAAGATGTTAGAAATGAATGGTTTGGACGTGAATGATCGTGATTCCGAATTTTACAAAAAACATTTACGTGATCTCGAATACGATACAACAAAAGATATCTGTATTGAAAATTTAGCGGCTGGTCAAAATGTTTTTATGATTTCCCCGTTCACGGCTGAGCTAAAAAATAAAACCTGGATTGAGGATGTTATTGCCGCTGCGGGTCTGACTAAAGAAGAAGTAGATGTCAAAGTCATTGCAGTAACCTTGCAGGACATGGAATTGCAGCGCCAACGTATCGTTGATCGTCAAACAGAACGAGATACATGGAAGCTAGAGCATTGGGATGATTTTAAACAACGGGTTCAGTTTGTACCTGAAGTAAATTGGGATATCCCTCCATCTTCAATTTTGGTATTTGATAATAGCGGAGAATTAACAGAGGACAAGCTTAACCAAGTCTACGAATTTGTGAAAAATACAAGTCCTAAGTAGTTTTTATCCCAACCTGACTGGAGAGTGCATCTAGATGAAGTGGTTCCGAAATTTATCTTTCCGTAATTTATCTTTAGCAACCAAACTGATTTCCTTATCCATTCTATTATTTGTTGTCATTAGCTCAATATTAGTTGCTTATAATCTTAACAAGTTGAATGATGTTAGTGTGAAAAAGGCAGAAGCAGAAGCAATTTCCGCGGGAAAAACCTTTACTATGGATTTTAATAATCAAATCGCGGGGATTGAAAGTTTGATGGAGACACTCTCTCGTTCTATGCTTAGTTATCAGCAAAATGGAGTAGATAGAGAGCAAGTTGTTGAAATGCTAGATAAAGAATTAAAGGGAAGAACCAACATAATTTCATTGTATACATTATGGGAGCCTGACGCTTTTGATGGAAAAGATAAAGAAAATGTGAACAAAACTTCTTATGATAATGATACTGGGCGCTTCCTACCCTACGTTGTACGTGACGGACAAAAGATTGTGTTTAGACCTTTAGATGGTTATGAAAAGGAAGGTATAGGAGACTACTATTTAACACCAAAAACAACAAAGAAAACATATTATAAGGATCCCTATATTTATCCTATAAATGGAAAAGATGTGCAGATGCTCTCTATTACGGTTCCGATTTTAAATGAAAAAGGGGAATTCTTAGGGATTGTAGGGACTGATGTTTCGCTAGAATATTTGGAAAGTGAAGCGGCGAAATATAAACCGATGGGTGGTTATATTGCTTTAATTACTGACAAGGGAAATTACGTTGCCAATCCAAATGAACCTTCGTCTACTGGGAAATTTTATGGAAGTACCGAAGATAAAAAGCAGTTGTGGCAAAAGGTTGCTGCTGGAGAATATGTTGCAGCGGATGGAGTGAATTCTAAAGGAATTGACGTAAAACGTTATTTTGATTCCTTCCCATTGCCGGGCAGTGAAGTGAAATGGCATACTCAAATTGTTATTCCTAAGTCTGAGGTGATGAAGGAATTAGTTAATGGTAGAAATATTTCAATTGCTATTGGTTTGTTAGCGGTTGTGCTCTTTAGTGGTATTTTAGCATTTGCCATTCATCGTATGGTTGTACGTAATATGAAACAGCTTGTAAGCAAGCTTAGTTTAATTGCCCAAGGAGATTTAACACAGAAGCTCGAAATCAAGGGTAAAGATGAGTTTGGAAAAATGGCGGTTTATTTTAATAGTATGACCGAGAAATTAAGAGAAATGTTCGAGATGATCGCGGATTTGACGGTTGCGCTTAATATGACTGCTGAGCAATTGTCAGATTCTGCAGAAGAGACAAACAAAGCATCTGAAAGTATTGCGGAATCAGCCCAAGAGGTAGCGGCGGGTTCTGAGGTACAAAGTCGATACGCAACAGATACAGTAACCGCGATGGAGGAAATGGCAACAGGGGTACAAAAGATTGCCGATTCCTCTTCAAAGCTATCTCAATCTGCTAACGGTGTAGCGGATCAAACTGTAAAAGGGAACGAGCAGATTACCATTGCGGTTACGCAAATGGGGAATATTGAACAATCTGTCGTTAATACAGGTAGACTCGTAGAGGGGCTTAGCCGCCGCTCAGAGCAAATTGGTGGGGTTATAGACCTTATCTCAGGGATCAGCAAGCAAACGCACTTACTTGCTTTAAACGCAGCGATTGAGGCGTCTCGTGTCGGCGAGCAAGGCAAAGGCTTTGCCGTTGTAGCGATGGAGGTTCGTAAGCTAGCTGAACAAAGTAAGAAGGCCACAGAGGAAGTAGCAGAACTGGTTTACGCCGTGCGTGAAGAGACGCAAGAAGCTTCTCAAGCTATGCATGAAGGTGTGAATCAGGTAAAGATTGGTGTAGCTTCTGTGACAGATAGCGGCGTATTATTTACTGAAATCATGAATGAAGTTGCCGATATCAATGACCAAATTCAAGAGGTATCCGCTGCGGCAGAACAAATGAGCGCAAGCTCTCAGGAAATTGCTGCTAGTGTAGATGAATTAGCTCGTATTGCTGAAGATGCCTCTAAAAACTCGACCAACGTAGCTGCCGCTTCAGAGGAGCAGTTAGCATCCATGCAGGAAATTACATCCTCAGCGGAAGCGTTAAATATGATGGTTGCGGAGCTAGTGGAGCGCATGCAGCACTTTAAAATTAAATAGTGTTCATCAAGTTGAGGCTTCATTAAAATTAGTGGCTGACAACGATGGAGATTGAGGCTATGGAACAGGGAGTTCTTCCGACCGTTGTTAAAACCAGATTCCTTTATATTATTATTTTCTCACGTTGAAATCTGGTTTTAAGAGACGGACGTTCCACTTCTCCAGAATCCCCCTGTCCCTTCGCTAGTTTGGGATAGTTGTCATCCACTAATTCAAAAACGAAGCATAAACTTACATTGGTAAAGGTTACAATCGGACTTTAAAGGCTTACTCCACAATCGCTCTGTCCCTTCGCTTCTTTCTGCTGCTATATCAAACACTAAGCTTAAAGTAGAGCCAAGTGCTGTTATTGGGGAATGTAAAAAAGGAGATTCCAGTTAAATTAGGAATCTCCTTTTAGTTATTTGGTTAACAATTAATGGGATATTTATTAATAACATAATAAATAAGGCTTAACATAAGAATCGGTACTTGACAATAAGCTAACGAAGCGAAGGAGCAGGGAGATGGTGGAGAAGCGAACGCGACCGCCTTTAAGGTCACAATTTCATCCATTCAACACATGTGATAAAGAAAATGGGGCCTTAACAGCGGTTGAAGCCACTCCCTGCTACGTAGTCTCTTACTTCATGATTGTCAAGGACTGATTATTTTATTGAGTCATAAATAAAATAATAAATAACGTAATATTAGAATGTAGTTTTTGCCTGCCACAATTCAACTGAGCCAGTACGGAGACTGGCAGGAATATCGATAATACGTTGGTTGGAGCTACCGCGATATAAAAGGCTTGTATCGAGAAGTTCCTGTTCAAATCGACCATCTATAATGACCTGGCAGCGTGTTAACAGTGCATATTCCTCAGAGTGTGGATCCTTAATAAGTTCCTCAAACGTATAGCCACTGTAAATCCAGACTGAAATGTTGGGCACTGCGTCCCGCAGATGATCGATAAATAAGCTGACCTCGGAAGGTGAAAAAAATGGATCTCCACCTAAAATAGTAATTCCACTTAGTAATGGATTGTTTGCAATGTCTTCAATAATTTCCTGCTCTCGTTGTGGTGTGAAGGGCTCGCCGTAATTAAAGTTCCAGGTGGCGGCACTAAAGCAGCCTTTGCAATAATGTCGACAGCCACTAACGAATAAAGCGGCTCTTAAGCCTTCTCCTTCGTTAATGCTCTCAGGGTAATAGCCGCAGATGTTCATGTAGTATGCTTCACACGATCACGAACCTCAGCTTGCTTCGCGGCATTAAAGCGAGTCTGATAGTCACCAGTAAGATATCCCGTCACACGGCGTAAACGGCGAATATGCACGTCCTTTTCTGAACGCTGACAAGCAGGACAATTGGCACCAATAATTCCTTCATATCCACAAGCAGAGCAACGGTCAATGGGATGATTAAGGCTGAAATAGCTAATGTTTTGCTCTAGTGCATATTGAATAATTCGTAAAAATGCTTCTGGGTTGTTGCGTGCATTTCCGTTTAGCTCAATATATGAAATCGCTCCTGCGTTACATAAGTCATGAAAAGGAGCTTCAAGCTGAATTTTCCGCGCTGCACTTACAGTGTGATAGACAGGAACATGGAACGAATTCGTATAATATTCTCTGTCAGTTACCCCTTTTATAGCGCCATAGGTTACTTGATCTTTGCTCGTAAATTTACCGGATAAGCCTTCGGCTGGTGTAGCGAATAACGTAATGTTTAAATTGTGGCGCTCACTTTGTAGATCACAGTAATTTCGCAAATATTTAATTAAATTATACGCTTTATGATAAACCTGCTCATCTTCTGCATGATGCTTACCATACATCGCTTTCATGCATTCAGCTAACCCAATAAAGCCGATAGATAAGCTACCATGCTTAATTAGTTCACCAACTCGATCTTCAGGAGATAGCTGCTCGCCACCCTCCCAGACCCCTTCACGCATCATAAAGTCAGAGGCTTTTGCTTTTTGCGATTGCTGTATACGATAACGATGGAGCAGACCCTCCATTGCAATATTGAGATAAAAATCTAATTCCTTGTAAAATCCACGCTCGTCTGCTTCTTTACGATGACCCAAAACGGTTCCATGCTCAATACCAAGCTTAACTAAGTTTAAGGTGTTAAAGGACAGATTCCCTTTGCCAGACAAATGATTACGACCAAAACGGTCACTTAATACACGTGTACGACAACCCATTGTAGCAAATTCTGTATCTGGATCATCTGCCTTATAGTATTGCAGGTTAAGTGGTGCATCTATATTTGCAAAGTTAGGATACATTCTTTTGGAGGAGCATTCTGCTGCTTTTAAAAACAAAGCATAGTTTGGATCTCCAGGTGCTTGGTTAACCCCTTGCTTACATTTAAAAATTTGAATTGGAAAAATAGGTGTTTCACCACTACCCAGTCCAGCAATCGTCGCCTCCAGTAATGAGGAAATAACTAACTGACCCTCTGGAGACGTATCTGTTCCATAATTAATGCTTGTAAACGGAATTTGCCCACCAGCACGACTAGACATCGTATTTAAATTGTGAATTAGGCTTTCTGCGCCTTGAAGCGTCTCACTTTTGGTTTCCTTGAGGGCATAACGGAAGGCTTTAGGGTAAGTTTGTTCTAAATCTGTTCGACTCATTGTAATCTCACCCAAGACGTCGTATTTGGATGTTAATTCAGTTGATTCAGCAGTTATTTCTTCAAATGAGTCTAATTCTTCGAAATATTCTAATCCTTTTAGGAAATATTTCTGAAATGATTTACGCACATAAGGTGCAAGATCAAAATCTAGCTTATTCGCTGAGACACCACCGTATTGGGAATTTTGCTGGGATTGAAAAATAATCGCGACCAAAGCCATTGCCGTCATAATCGAATTAGGTGTGCGTACGCTACCGTTACCTGTATTAAAGCCTTGCTGCAACAATTTACTAAATGGGATAAAAATACAGTTGGTGGTCCCGATCGCATATTGATCTAAATCATGGACGTAGACAATATTATCTTTAATCGCTTGCACTAATGGTTTGGGCATAATGAAATGCTCCGCATACCATTTTGCATATTCGCTACCCATTTTGCTCATTTTTCCAGAGAAGCTTTCGCCATTTAAATTCGCATTTTCACGTAGCAATTCAATATTCCGACTATCGATAATTTCCTCTCCGATGTTGACGACCTCACCTAAAATTTCCTCTTGGCTTGGATATACATGGTTTAACAATGCCATTTTCCCAACTGCCTCCTTATCTACATATAAACTAAAATTAGGCATATAAATGAGCATTCTCAACGCAGGTCTAGTTGAAAATGCTTTAGTTAAGTTAATGTGAACAAACACTACATTTAGTATTTGAAATAACTATACAACCATACATATTGTGAAGTAAATAGGACTTTCCCCTATTTGTGCTGGAAAAATATTGGAGAAAAGGCGTGAGGGCTTGTCCTCATAGGGCTGATAGAAACGTTAAATAATTGTGAACTTTTTATTGTGACAAAATAATACAAATTGTATTTTCTGCACTAAAATAATTATAATTTGCAAATAGAAAAATAGGAGAGAAGGACATGAAGTGGTAAAATAAGATCAATTAAAATGGCTATGTTGAGCCATTAAATTGAGAGAAATAAAAAATAGAAAGAAGGAATTAGAAGATGGCAATTGCAGAAGTAACAGTGCTTCCAGTAGGCACAGGCTCAACGAGCTTAAGTGAATATGTGGCACAGCTACAGCGTGTATTGCAGGCCCAGCCTAAAATACAATATCAGCTTACCTCAATGAGTACAATCATTGAAGGGGAACTGGATGATGTATTTGCAGCCATCCGCGCGCTCCACGAAGCTCCATTTGATCAGGGGGTAGGACGAGTATCGACCTCCATTAAAATTGACGATCGACGGGACAAGATAAGCACCTCAGAGCAAAAGTTGCGTTCTGTGCTGGAAAAGCTACAGTAGAGGTAGGATGCCACTGGGCAAAAATTTGAGATTACTTACGATGTAGCTGGAATCGTACTGGCTTGTCACTCGTGACTGAACCATTACCAATAAGGGCGGTATTCGCTGGCAGGAATGCAGCTGACTTTTGCAGAGAACTGATTCGATATATAGTACTAAAAAAGAAACCTTAACTGGTTTCTTTTTCTATATTTTTTAAAAGATAAACTAAGTCCTTTGCTTAAACTTGATGTTTATCAATACCAAGACCCCGTTTTAATCCTTCCTGAAGTACAGTAGGCATATAAACTTGGATTTCACAAGCAGCTTCATTCACATCAGCTTGCTTTAATATAAGATCAAGTGGTGACGGTGTAGGAATGTGTTCTGCGTCTTGCTCCATCAAGTATAAAAAACCTTCTAATGCCTCACGTGCAACATATGCCTCGTCAGCAGTATCTCCAGAAGTAAAGCATCCTGGTAAGTCAGGAAAACTAACTGCAATTCCGTCATTGGATGTATCAAATAATGCCCAGAATCGATAGACATCTTTTTTACTCATGTAAATAACCTCCTTGGGAGAGGGCTTAGCCCATAATACAATTAAGTAGTACGGATTTTTTTTCTGAATCGATACTTTTTAATTAAAGTTAGAACAAAAAATAACAAAATACAAAACGCTAACTTTATGATGATATCGGTGAAACGTTGATAATTACCTTTAATAAAAATACGATAACCTCTTGTGACTTTTGAATTAAAATCTTCACCAAAAAATTTATAATATGAACCAATAATAACCATGTGGGATAGTGTATAAACTATAGATAGAATAAAAGGCATAATTGATATGTAAATATTTCTACTAAGCAAAAAGATAATTAGGCAGTGGAACAGTAGGAAATACCCACCAATAAACATAAAGCTAATGCGACCTGCATAATCATATGTGCCACTAAAAAAAAGTTTTTGAAACATAGCAAAGGAATCGATTCCAGTCATTTTTTCAAGTAGTTTATAAAAAGGATCAGAGTACGCTTGTAAATAACCCATTCCAAATAAAAAGGGTGTAGTTAGTAAGCACCATCTATCTACATTTTTACGAGTAAACAATAAACCAATAGATAAAGCGTGTACTGTAATCAATACTATAGGGAAAAGCTCAATAATTCTATTATGAACATTATAATAACGTGCAACTAATGCAAAGAGGATAGAAAATATAAATAATAATCCACTAGAGTAGATCAACCGTATAATTATGTTACTTGAGAAGCCGAAAGTTTGTTGGGTTAAGTTTTTCCTTATACTAATTGGATCACCAAAAGACTCTAGCGCTTTTTTGGTTGCATTTTCATCAGAGTAACCTCTGTTAATATAATGATCTTTGGATAAGTATAAATGAGCAGCCATTTCTTCTGACATATCTACACGTTCTTGTTTAGATAAAAGTGATCTTTTAAAGATTTGTTCTAAATAAGATCTAAAGTCCATTTAATTCACCTCTCAAGAAAATATTAATAATATTAGTATTTTTTATCCATGAACTTTTGATTTTTTCAAGCTGTTTTTTCCCTTCATCTAAAATTCTATAATATTTCCGTCTAGGACCTCCCTCTTGTTCTCCCCAATAGCCTTCAATATAGTGATTTGCTTCTAACCTTTTTAATGCAGGATACAGTGTACCTTCCTTGAGGTGAAAGTCTCCATAGGTTACCTCATTTATATATTGAGAAATCTCATACCCATATGAATCTCTTTCGCTCAAAATTGAGAGTATGATCCCATCAATATAACCTTTAATCATTTCATTTTTCATACATTCACCACCTACTATGTAATTCTATGTAGTCAAGTTAACAGATATTTGAGGATAAAACAAGGATAAAAGTTGCCTATATCATATCAATTAGATTTCAAAATATAGTATTCTTTATTTTTAACTTCTGCTCAAAGAAGTATATATCTATTGATACATACTAAACTCCTGTAAGTCCGCAGGTATGTTTTTATTTCTATATTTGCCGATATCTAAGCCTAAATATTTCTCCATAAGCACTCTACATTCTGTAGCTACCATCTCACTTAATAAATTCATTTCACAATGATATCCTCTACATAAATATTGGGCGTGAACACCTTTAAGATGGCGACTTTCCTTATAGACTTTAATTCCCTTTTGTCTAAAATAAGCTCTGACATCCTTTAAATCCTTTTCAACGCTATGCATAGCCTGTTCAATTGTATTTAAATAAGGTTCTGGTGTTTTAAATGTGGTATTCGCTAAATTTTTATCACGCTCAAACGCGGTTAGTACTAAAGGCAACAATAAATATAGTTTCACGTAATACATATCTTCTGCTGTTCCGTACATAGTTCATCTCCTCGATACGAATGTATGTTCTTATTTTACGCAATATGAGGGATAATATGCAACAGGTATTTTTTTTCATAAAAAAACGACCTCCACCTAGTGAAAGTCGTTTTTGCTAGTTATAAACTTATCTAATTTCCATCGGATCAGCCATAAACCATGAGATATAAGAACATTGCTGACAAATTAAAATGGCTACGCTTCGATTTGCCCAGTCAAGTCCCAAAAAAGTAGCACCCTTGGTGTTAAGCTGTCTATAATCGAGTTCGAAAGAATCGTTTCTACAGCAAGGACAAAAGATCTTTGTATTTCCAACATGATATTGCATAGCTACACTCCTAATCCTCTTTCTATAACATTACGTTATCAGACTGTATTGGTTTCGATTGATTCGAACTGACTTGAAGTGTTTTCTTGAGTAAGGGCGGGGTTACCAATGTCGTAATAATGACAACAAGTACAATTGAAGTATAGGTAGAACCCGTTAATAAGTGAGAACCTGTGCTAGATGTCATCAAAATTAGAGCAACTTCACCTCTGGAAATCATACCAGATCCAATTGCCATCGATTGGCGGAGGTTAAAGCCTGTTAATCTAGCCCCAAGTCCTGATCCAACTAGCTTTGTGAAGATACAAATCAAGGTTAGTATAACAATGAACCAGATTTGTTCCCCTAAACCTGCAAATGAAATATCTAATCCAATGCTGACAAAAAATACAGGTACAAATAATGTGTAGGCAATGGGTTCAATTTTGGTTTCTACGGTATGCTTATAGCCCGTTTGAGAGATAGCAATCCCAGCGGCAAATGCGCCAATAATACCAGCAACACCCATCATTTCGGCAAAATAGGAGAAGCCAAGACAGATGAAGATAGCAGCACTCACAACAGTTTCAGTCACTTTAAATTTAGACATCCACTTCATAATGAGTGGCACAATAAACCAGCCTGCGGCAATAATGACTGCGAAAAAGAGAACCTTTTTCAACAATAGCGATGGAATGGAAACAGCTTCACCTGCTCCAAAGAAACTCATCGTTACAGCTAGTAATACTACAACGAGGATGTCATCGACTACAGCGGCGCCTAAAATGGTTGTGCCTTCCTTGGAATTTAACTTATTCATTTCTTTTAAGGTTTGAACGGATATACTTACAGAGGTTGCTGAAATGACTAATGCTAAAAATAAAGCTTGCTCTGTCGTCCAGCCTAACGCCATTCCAAGACTATATCCTCCGATCATTGGAAAAACAACACCACCTAAGGCTACAGCAAGTGATGATTTCCAGCTTTGACGAAATTGCTCTAGATCAGTTTCTAAACCAGCAATAAACATGAGCAGTAATACGCCAATTTGTGAGAAATAATGAATGAAATCACTAGGCACAATCCACCCTAATACAGCGGGACCCAAAATAACCCCTGAAATCAACTTGCCAAGTACAGCCGGCTGACCTAAGCGAACCGCTAACGTTCCTGCGATTTTTGTAGTAAAAAGAATCAGTACTAAAGCTAAAATAAATTCCAAATTCTCCACTTCCCTTCTATATCTAAAGCGGTGTATATGCAAAAAAAGAATATTTTTTTGTTTACTCAGTAGTTAGGCGCAATAATGCACAACAAAAAAGACCCTGAGTAAACAGGGTCCTAAAAAAAGACATGGTGAACCCTGCATGACAGGCTCCACCAGTATACACGTATGCTTTTATTCTTAATATTATACCATAATACCACTGTATTAACTAGTATTTAATCATATATTTTATACATTACCTAAAGTCGTAAAAACTACCAACTATACTTGTACGTCTTGTATTCTATCTATTGATGTGAGCTCTTTGGTTTGCTTTCGATGATGTAATAAATAGTAGAGTGCGATTACAAATACAACGATTATAGCTGAAATAAAGTACATATGACTATAGCTTGTACTAGAGGCGATAATTCCAAGCAGATAAGATCCAACGCCGTAGCCTGAATCAAAAAAGACGTAAAATGTCCCTGTAGCTAAGGCACTATGCTTCATCGGTGCTGCTTGAATCGCAATTGTTTGTAAGCTTGGCAATAATGCTCCATAACCTAACCCGATGATCCCACCGGAGGTGAGGAAGCTAGCCCCCTGAGAGGATTGACTCAAAACGAACATCCCTAACGAAAATAAAACTAAGCCAGGATATACTAGGTGATGTTCTCCATGTTTATCAAAAATACGTCCTGTAAATGGACGGGAAACCAAGATCAGTATGGCAAATACAACAAAAAAGTAGCTTGCTATACTTTGGAGATTAAGATTTGTTGCATAAATTGAAATATAAGTGGCAAGACCTGCATATGAAAACGCCAGAACAAAGCCGGTAATCGAGATAGGAATTGCTTTTGGCTCAATGTAGGAACGCCAGCCTTTTAGCTCTGTCGCAGAAAATTGCGATTCAAGAGCAGGGATCTCTAGCATACAAGCAAAAACAAAAGCTAATAACGAGAAAATAATACAGCATGCAAATAATATCATATAGCTAAAGTGTAAGCTGATCGTTAATCCTAGAAATGGTCCACACACCATGGCTAAGCTCATAAACAAAGTAAAATAACCGATTCCTTCACCTTTACGATGTTGTGGAATAAAGCGGATTGCAATTGCAGAGGTGCTTGTAGCTGCAATCCCAAACGCAGCACCATGAATAATACGAAGTAACAGCATACTGCCAAAGGAAGAAGAAAGTAGGTAAGCAAAGCTACATAATAAAAATAATCCGACTGAAAGTAAAACAATTTTTCGATTATTAAATTTATTTAGTGCCTTGCCTGTTAGTGGGCGAAAAATAACGCCAGCAATAATAAATACTGTAATCACAAGCCCCATTGTTTGCTTGCCTGCACCTAGTTCATTTGTGGCATACACAGGTAAGGTAACGGAATAAATGTAAAAGCTAATAAAGATAAAAAAACTTGTTAAACAAATCAGAATAAAATTGCGGTTCCATAATTTATTTTCGTTCAAAATAATCTCAGCTTTCTATAGTGTGATCGTGGAGTTTAAATTACTATAATTTACTAACTTGGATATTATTTAGTGCTGTTTAAATACTGATTAATCATACGTAATGATAATTTCAAATTATCTAACTGCTCTGGTGTTAATAAGGCGGCAAGCTTGTCCGTAAATTGTTTTTCAATGGGGGATAGGAGTTGACTTAAGGTGACACCAGAGGGCGTTACATAAAGAAGATAAGACCTGCGATCTAATGCATTAGCTTTACGCTCGATCCACCCTTTACGTGAAAGCTGATCTAATATTCTTGTAATGTTAGTGGGATCCTTTTCTGTTCTTTTAGAGAGCTCAAGTTGCGTAATCCCATCCCTTTCTGTTAACCGATGCAGGACATACCATTGTTCAGAGGTTATACCATATTGTTCGAATAATTGTGTCAGATGCTGCGTAACCTTACGACCTGTATTTGCTAGATTATGGCCGAGCGATTGTGTTGTATCCATCTGTATATCACTCCACGCTAATAATTAATTGCTATACCAATTATATGTATATCAATTAATTAAAATCAAGGATTATTTATTTTCATAATTAAAACATGGCACATCACTTTAAAAAGTAACATGCCATGTTTGTCTTCAAATCGACTAATCCCGATGCTCAATTAGATCGATAGTGCCAAGCACAATATGTGCCAGACCAAAACCTAATATGCCGGTAGCAGCAAGCTTATACTTGCTTCCAAGTAGTGATGCGGCAGATGCAGATACAACAGCTCCAAGAACAGTTGGAATCAAGCCTTCACGCATAGGTAACACTCCTTAGATATTGATTTGAAAAGACCTCATTAGTGTGAGGATAACTATAAAAAATTATGCATAAATGGATAGCGCCTGAAGATTTGCTCTTCAGGCGCTGTAGTAAAAGACTATATTTGTAATTGTCTGTTCGCTATTTTTATTTTCATAATAGTTCATCACAGACAAGTGGTGTTCCATCCTGCGTACAAGTACCTTACTACTTTTCTAAAACGATAAAAGCCCTACCTCTCTTTCATCCTTGCGGTTCCTAGACCGCGCCAGTTGAATCAGAAAATGAATGCAACGTTCATACTCTTGGGTCAATAGAATAGGAATAACGTACCTGAATCGGTACTAATGAGAAGGGTTGTACAACTTGAGGAACAAACCATTAATAATCAATATTTATATTATAACTCATATCAAATCAAATGTAAATACTTAACATTAAAGTTTTATTTTTAAGTAAAGTAAATAAAAAAAGTGTCTAAAAGTAATAATAATGTCTATTTTATAATTGCAAATGTTGAAAATGTGTAATTATGCTTTCAAAGCAGTGATTGTCGTTGAAGGATTGTTCGGTTACATGTATAATGAATAAGATTTATATAATCAAAAAATAAGGGAGTTTGCCTCATGAAACGCGGAGATGTCATAGTAATCGGCTTAGTGGTAGTCATCGCGCTGGTGTTCCTAGTCCCAAGATGGCTTGACACAAGTGAAAAAAATCACAACGAAACAAAGGTCGCTAAAATTACAGTAGATGGGAAGCTTTATAAGACTGTTAATTTGACTGAAAAAGAACAAACGATTGAAGTGAAAACAGAAGATGGAACCAACACATTGAAGGTTCATGACTATGGAATTGAAATGACGGATGCAGATTGTCCTGACAAGGTCTGCTTATCTTTTGGATTTATAGAACGTAATGGAGGGACGATTGTATGCCTTCCACATAAGCTGATGGTTGAAATTGTAGATACAGCAGCAGGAGAAGGAGATGGAGTCGATGGCGTCGTTAAATGAAGCTTCAAATCGTGCTTTACGTAAAACGGTCATTATCGCAATCTTTGCTGCTGTCTCAGTTGTGCTAAGTATTGTGGAATCGATTATTCCTATTGCCGCGGCAGGACCTCCTGGCGCAAAGCTAGGGTTGGCTAATATTATGGTATTGACCTGTCTATATTTTTTGCCTGCACGTGATACATTGGTGATGGTACTTTTAAAAACATTGTTAACTGCCTTTATATTTGGTACATTTTCAAGTTTTTTATTTAGTATAATGGGTGCGCTATTTAGCTTTGTAGCGATGTGGTTCCTGCTTTTAGTAGGACGTGACAAGCTAAGTATGCTCAGTATTAGTGTCATTGGTGGTATTATGCATAATTTAGGTCAAGTATGTGCGGCGGCGTTTTATTTCTCAGCAAGCCAAATATTTTACTACTTCCCACCTTTAATGTTAACTGGGGTTGCAACAGGTATTGCGGTTGGGATTGCAGTTCGTTACTTAATTCCTGCTTTAACAAAGCTTTCTTTGTTTGAGGGCTTTTTACAGCGTTCGTGAGGATGGCGATATAATACTTGGAGTACTATTATTCGTCATCTCATATCAAAGGAGGGGAAGGTTATGACACATAGGAAACCAGCTTTTGAGTTAGAGGGGGTCTCCTTCGCCTACACACCAGAGCAACCAGTCTTAAGTGAGTTGACTTTTAATATTGCCACAGGACAATGGTTATCCTTAGTTGGCGCTAACGGATCAGGTAAATCAACGCTCGCCAGATTGCTTGGCGGGCTTCTTGCTGTGAACGCAGGTGTAATCAAGGTGGATGGGATGGAGCTTAACCAAAAAAGCGCAGGGGAGCTTATGCGCCGTATTGGCATGGTATTTCAAAATCCGGATAATCAATTTATCGGAGCTACAGTGGAAGAGGACATTGCCTTTGGACTTGAGAGCTTATGCCTGCCACGAGAAGAAATGCTTACTCGAATTAAAAAATATAGCAGCAAGCTACAAATTGAAGCCCTGCTTTCAAAGCATCCTTCTGAACTATCAGGTGGGCAAAAGCAAAAGGTGGCGATTACCGCCATTTTAGCGATGGAGCCTGACTTTATTATTTTAGATGAAGCAACTTCGATGTTAGATGAAAAGGCAAGAGGCGAATTGATGGCGATCGTTGAAGAGATGCGTAGCAGCGGTCAATATACGATTATTTCAATTACGCATGATCCAGATGAAATTTTGAAATCAGATCGAGTTATCGTGTTGCAGGACGGATGTATCGCTGCCGATCTAGCTCCACAAGCCTTATTTATGGATCAAGCCCTAATGGAAGCTTGTCATCTGCTCCCACCTTATTCCGTGTTATTTGTTCAGGAGTTAGCACAGCAGGGGCTTGAACTTCCGATGAGTGCTAGCTTAAAGGAGGTAGAGGAAGCGTTATGGCAATTGTATTTGAAGAGGTAAGCTTCGCCTATGGTGCGGGAAGTGTGTGGCATCATGGAGCGCTTGATCATATTAACCTTCGCCTAGAGGAAGGTGGATTTATTGGAATCGCAGGAGAAACAGGATCAGGTAAATCTACCTTTATGCAGCATTTAAATGGCTTATTAAAGCCGACAGAGGGCAAGGTAAAGGTACTTGATGTCACGATTGAGGCGGGAGAAAAATCGCCAAAGCTTACTGAGCTAAGACGAAGAGTGGGGCTTGTCTTTCAATTCCCAGAACACCAGTTGTTTGAGGATACGGTCGAAAAAGATATTATGTTTGGTCCTTTAAATTTTGGCGTGCCAGTAGAGGAAGCGAAGCAACGTGCAAGCAAGGCATTGCAAATGGTAGGACTAAGTGATGAGCTTTTGCCACGTAATCCGTTCCAATTAAGTGGAGGACAGATGCGAAAGGTTGCGATTGCTTCTGTGTTAGCGATGGACCCTGAGGTCATTGTATTAGATGAGCCGACAGCAACTCTAGATCCTCAAAGTCGGGCTGAGCTAGCGGAACTGTTAAATTTAATGTGTCAAAAGGAAGGAAAAACGGTCATTGTAGTTACGCACCGGATGGAGGACATGCTTCCGTATGCAGATGAATGGCTCGTGATGAAAAAAGGAAGAGTCATTTTTCAAGGCACCGCTTCTGAAATGGTTGGGCACAGTGTGCAATTAGCAGAGCAAGGACTTGCCTTACCTGCATCCATCACTTATTGGAGTCAGCTTGCGACACGCTTTGGACTAGAGGATGAAGCTCCACAGTTAACAGCAAAGGCATTAGCAGAACGAATCAGTGCGGTCATCCGAGATCGAAGAGATGAAGGCGCAAGTGAAGGAGGCTCTAGTTAAGTGAAATGAGAAATCGGCTGTTATTTGGACGTACAATTGATACCGGCTCATGGATTCATCATTTAGACCCAAGAGCCAAAATTACTGGCATGGTGTTATACCTTATTGCATTGCTCCTTGTTCGAACTTGGATTCCGCTTGCGATCGCGGTTATTTTTTCAATCCTTTATATGTTAGCTACTAAGATACAATTACGTTATTTTGCTAAAGCGGCAAAGCCGTTATGGGTCATTATCGTTTTTATTTTTATTATCCAGACGTTAACGATGGGCGGGGAGCATATTTTGTTCCAGCTTGGTGGGTTTAGGATTTATGTGGAGGGCTTTAGTGCAGGGCTTATTTCAGCTTTAAGAATGACCTTGCTCGTGTCTTTTACCGCAATTTTAACCTTTACGACGACACCTGGTGTGTTAAATCAAGGCTTAGATGGTGTGTTAAAGCCACTTAAAAAAATCGGAGTGCCTAGTGATCGTTTGACCTTGATGTTAGGGATTTCGTTACGCTTTATACCGACAATTTTGGATGAAACCCAGAAAATTATGATGGCACAAGCCGCACGTGGGGCCGATGTAAAGGAATTACCTTGGAAGGAAAAGGGGAGGCTCTTGATTTCCTTATTAGTTCCTGTGACGGTAGGCGCATTTCGTCGTGCAGAGGATTTAGTATTATCGATGGAGTCTAGAGGTTATGTGGTTGGGCAACCACGTACACAGTTTCGTAAGCTTCATTGGGGAAGTAGAGAAACTCTATTTACGGCTTCCTATGTATTGCTTATCGGCATTGTAATTTTATTACGTCTTTAATATCCACATATTATTCACAAAATATCAACAGGTTATCAACAGAGGGGGAGAGTGTCGTGGCACGTTATTTTAATGGTAAGGTCGTAGAACTGCTAGCGCCAGTAGGTACATTTGAAATTTTTAAAGAGGTTATTGAGGCGAATTGTGATGCGGTTTATATGGGTGGACCTAGTTTAAACATGCGAATGATGCGTAAAGGTTATAATTTTACATTAGAGGAGCTCGCTGAGGCAGTAAAAATTGCGCATGGGCTAAATAAAAAGGTATATGTGACAGTTAACAATTTATTGCATGAGGGTGAAATTGAAGAAGCACGTACTTATTTACAGTTTTTAGAGCAGGCAGGACCAGATGGCTTGATTGTACAAGACTTTGCGGTCGTGGCGCTGATCAAGGAAATGGGACTCAACCTAGACGTGCATTCTTCAGTCATGATGAATGTACATAATGTGGAGATGGTCAAAGCGTTACAGGAGCTTGGAGTGAAGCGGGTTGTTGCGTCTAGAGAAATGGATTTAATGACTACAAGATATTTACAGCAGGCCACTGGTATGGAGCTAGAATATTTTGTGCATGGGGATATGTGTTCTGTGCATGGTGCAAACTGCTATTTCAGTTCGATGGTATTTGGAATGAGCAGTAACCGCGGCAAATGCCTCAAGCCTTGTCGTTGGGATTATCGAGTGAAAAAGGATGGTTATGTGTATCCTGCTGAATATCCACTGGCAGTTAAAGACATGTTCATGTATGAGCACATTCCTGAACTTATTCATGGTGGAATTAACTCCTTTAAAATAGAAGGTCGGATGCGTGATGCTAGTTTTGTGGTGATGCTTGTAAATGCGTATGGAGATGCGATTGATCGTTATATTGCTGATCCAGTTGGTTTTGATCGTTCACATGATACAGAGTTGCTTTATAGTAATCGTAAACGGGATTTATCCGTTGGATATGCGTTTGGTAAACCAGGCTTAAGTAATATTAATCGCAGATTTGAGGGAACAGGAAAGTTCTATAGCACAGGAAAAGTGTTTAGTACGCCTACCGAGGAACGTGAAATAAGTCACAATAGACTTGAAACGATAAAAGAGGAATTAGCTAGTGTAAATGTGCTTCCCCATAAACAACATCAGGGGACTGCTGAAATTTCTGTCCATGTAAATAATATGGCACAAGCAAAGGCTGCACTTGCAGGGGGAGCAGAACATATTTATTTGTCAGGGGACGTGTATGAACCTGATACCCTGTTTACTAGAGTCGAAATTGAGCAATTAGCTGACATTAAGGGCAATGCCAAGCTATACATCTGCTTACCACGGATGATGACCGAATTACAGTTTGAAATCTATGAAGGCCTATTGTTTGGGGAACGCTTGCCGATAGATGGCGTAATGGTGACGAATTTAGGGGCGATTCATAAATTTGCAAGCTGTGGTTATCCTTTGATTGGTGATTTTAACTTAAATGTGTATAATCATATTTCTGCTGATTTTTATTTTAAAAGAGGCGTGGAGCGTCTTACCGCTTCTATTGAATTACCTTTACTAGAGTTGAAAACATTACTAGAGCAGACAGAAGCACCACTTGAAATGCTTGTACATGGATCACCTGCGATTATGTATATGGAGCATGATTTGTATGAAAATGCAGAACGCTTCGAGCCGATTGAGGAAGAAGACAACTATTACGTAAATAACAGTGTTTTAGTGTTAAAAACAGATAAAGGTGAAAATCCTGTGTATCGTGACGTACATGGACGTAATCATTTAACATTAAGCAAAGAGTTATATATGCTTCCATTTGTTGCGGAGCTACAGCAAGCGGGTGTCGCTGTTTTCCGGATTGAAGGTACAACGTATACCCCAGAGCAACTAGAACGTATTGTGGCGGCGTATAGAGCTGCTTTATGTCATAAGAGCAATCATGGTGATCATGCCTCGGAATTTACGCTAGAGCCTGTTTATTCTGGTTATACGCTAGGTGCGTTACAATTTAATGGCGGACATGCGACTGCGGTTCAATCGGTAGAAGAAGCGCAGCAGGATGCAGAGGGAACTAAAATCAACAGTTAGGAGTGACTATCATGCAATCATTCATCGGACCAAATGAAATTATCGCGAAGCGACAACAATATTTTTATCCCTGTACGGCGCATTTTTACCGTAACCCACCTCAGCTTGTAAAAGGGGATATGCAATACCTATACGATCATGAAGGACGTAAATATTGCGACTTTTTTGCAGGAGTATCTGTTGTAGCCAGTGGGCACTGTAATCCTGAAATTGCTGCTGCATCTGTGAAGCAGCTAGAGACGTTACAGCATACGTGTACGATTTATTTAACACAACCGAATGTGGATTTGGCAGAACGACTTGCGAAGGTGTTACCAGGTTCACTAACACGTACCTTTTTTGTAAATAGTGGTTCAGAGGCAAACGAAGGAGCCTTAACACTTGCTAGAATGCATACTGGGCGCAAGGAGTTTATTGCACTAGAGCATGGCCTTCATGGGCGTACTTATTTGACAATGAGTGTAACTGGGCTTGCAATGTGGCGAACTGACCCTGAATTAACTCAGGAAACAGGGGTACACTTTATTCCACGTCCTTATGAGTTAGGTACGTCTCCAGAAGTGGCAGAAGGACGTTCATTAGATGCACTTGAGGCGATATTAAAGGAACGTGGAGATAAGATTGCCGCGATGATTGTGGAGCCGATTCAGGGGAATGCTGGAATTATCGTACCGCCAGCACATTATTTTGCAAAAGTGAGCGCATTACTTAAGAAATATGGTGTATTATTAATTGCAGACGAAATTCAGACTGGCTTTGGCCGAACGGGATCAATGTTTGCCATTTCTAGCTTTGGTGTGGTGCCTGATATTATTTCTATGGCTAAAGCGTTAGGAAGTGGGGTTCCAATTGCAGGTTTTGCAACAACTGATGAAATCGCAGCGAGTTATAATCGGCCTTCTGCGTCTACATTCGGTGGGAATCCCGTTGCCGCTGTGACTGGTTTAGCTGTATTAGATTATATTGAGTCTCATCAATTGCCACAACGTGCTAGCCAGCTTGGTCAAGTATTATATCAAGGCCTAGAGGGACTAGCAGAGCATTTCCCTGAGCTTATTACTGAGGTGAGGGGTGCGGGTTTGATGATTGGGTGTGAGCTGATGGCACATGAGCCTAGTCTTGGAGCACAGCTTGTCGATGATACTTTAGAGGAAATGAAGGATCGTGGTTTTATTATCGGTAAAAATGGCTTGAACCGTAACGTTCTTGCTTTCCAGCCGCCACTTGTGATTGATGTAAATGATATTAAAGAGATGCTTCAGGCGTTGGAGCAAACGCTAAGTAAGCTGTTACCAAATTATAAGCAATAATAAAACGTTGATATGAATCAAATGTAAATGAATTAAATGTAAATGAATAAAATGAAGGATGCGGGAGTAGAAGCACAATGGATTATGCTAGAAAAATTAGTCATAAGATTAGGATGTATGGCGAATTAGTTATGTTTTCACATACGTTATTCTCCTTGCCTTTTGCAATTATATCTATGGTGTGGGCAGCAGAAGGCTTGCCGTCTGGTCATGTCATGCTGTGGTCACTGATTGCACTTGTTGCTGCAAGAAATGGAGCAAATGCATTTAATCGTATTGTAGATCGTGTGTTTGATGGACAAAATCCACGAACCGCTCATCGCCATTTGCCAAGGCACCTGCTAGAGTCAAAAGAGGTTATGGTTTTTGTCATTATAAACTATGGAATTTTCATTTTTGCAGCAGGAATGCTCAATATGTTGTGTCTGGTGTTATCACCTGTTGCAATATTTTTAATCTCTTCATATTCCTACACAAAGCGATTTACGTACATGAGTCACCTGTATTTAGGTTTTACGATTGCTTCCGCACCGATAGGTGCATGGTTTGCAGTTACAGGGGCATTTGCATTTACACCCTTTATATTAGGGACGATTGTAATGTTGTGGATTGCTGGATTTGATATTATTTATGGCTCTCAAGATATTGAGTTCGATAAGAACCACCAGCTATGGTCGATTCCGAGTGTGTTTGGTCTTAAAAATGGATTGCGTATTGCAGCAGGGCTACATTTTATAATGGTTTTATTGCTGATCACGCTAATTCCGATTCGTGGGTTAGGCTGGATTTATATCGGAGGATTATTGATTGCAGTGGTATTGTTATTAACCGAGCATCATATAATTAAGCCTTCTAATCGTAAAATTATGAATGTAGCTTCTTATAATTTGAATCAGGTGATTAGTATGGTTATTTTATGTGCAACATTGTTAGACTATTTCATATAGTGGGGGGCTACGATCCAGAGCGTTCTTGCGATTGTGTTAAAATCATATTCCTTTATATTAGAGTCTATTTATGGATGGAATTTGATTTTAAGAGACAATCTTCAGAATCGCTCTGTCTCTTCGCTAGTTTGGGTTAGCAGTCTCTCTGTACTCCGCTTGAATTTGTTATAGTCACCAACTTATGTAATGAAACAAAAAAACGACGAAGTGCTGATCAGTGTAGGTGCCCTCAAGTTGCCTTTGATCAATGCTTTGTCGTTTTTTAAATTATAACTAGTAATCTCGTCCACTGAAATAATCCAATAATGTTCTTAGATCACGATGGGCGGGATAGTCTGCTAGTTGCTCAATGATATTCTGTGCTTCAGTTAAATATTGTTTGCTTAGTGCCTCTGTTTGAGCTAGTGCATCACTATTTGAAATCGCTTCAATCGCGAGTTGCACGTCTTCCGAAGAGGAAGCTGCATCAATAGAAGTAATTAATGCCGCACAAGCCTTGTCTTGAAGTGCAAACAAAACAGGTAAAGTGACTTGTCCAGACTTCAGATCATTACCCGCAGGTTTACCTAAAGTATTTGAGGTCTGAATAAAGTCCAATAAGTCATCGCGAATTTGAAAAGACATCCCTAGCTTTTCGCCAAATTGATACAGTAATGTGTAAACCTCTTCGGGTGCTTTTGCTGCCCTTGCTCCAATTTGTAGACACGAAGCCATTAATCCAGCTGTTTTATTTTTCGTCTTTTCTAAGTATTGCTCAATTGTAATACTATAATCATATTTATGGGTGAGCTGTTGGTACTCGCCTAGACATAATTGGGTCGTTACAAGTGAGGATAAATCATAAGCATAACGCTCTTGATTAGCAGAATACTGCGATACCAGTTCCATTACACGTGCAGACATATAGTTACCTAAATAAATCGCACGCTCAATACCAAGCTGAATATGTAGAGCTGGTTGACCTCTACGTAGTGGAGAATCGTCAATAATGTCATCGTGAATTAACGAGGCAGCATGAATAAATTCCGCAATTGCAGCAAGTTGCCAAATTTGTTTCTTATCTGGAGAGGGCCCAAATCTACTACCTACAACAACCATCAAAGGGCGGATCCGCTTACCACCCGCGTTTACAAGCTTTAAAATACTTTTGGATAATAAATCGGAGTTAGATAAATGCTTGTCATGTTTTATAATGTTCTCAATTTCACGATCAATTGACCTTAATGGAATATTCAGCGTCTCGTTAAGCTTCATGGGAAAAATCTCCTTCAGGCCAAGTCTTAATTAGGATTAGATTACATTGCTAATTTTGCCATCACTACATTTAAGCTCAAGAAATGCCTCCAATCCATTTAGCAACAAATGATTATTATAAAAACCATTAAACCTGTCAATTTGCATTTGTTTAACGATTGGTGCTAAATGAATAAAAAGGTCATGTTCTTCAAACCGCAAACATAATTCAATATATAAGCTATATAGGTAGTCGCCATCTAATATTTTGCGAATTAGTGCTTCACTGGAGGAAGCATTGGTTTCGCTATGACGGTGAGAGGCGAACGTAATGACAATATAAATAGCAAGCAAATGCTTCTGACGTAAAGATGATAAATTATAACTTAATAATAAGCTTGCTGCTGGTAATACATCTAATTGTTCATCATCCAAATGAATGCCGGTATCAGGCGAAATCTCATGTTGTACAAGCTGAACAGCATCGAATATTAGATTCGTATTCATTGGGGTCACTCCTCGGCAAGCAGGTAAATAAAGATCAAAGTTAAAAATGAGAGTAATGTGCGTGATGCACATTACTCTCTTGTTAAAAGTATTTACATACTCCATCTAAAACTATTCGGTGTATAGATACCATCTACGAACAAACGGAAGCATCTTCCATTGTTTCTTAAGCCAAGGTAACACATAGTAGTCAAGACCAAATGCACTACCTGAACCACCGATAAGTGCAACACCAGCAGCCATATACCATAACATTTCAGTAGATGCCATGCTAGAAGACCAGATCATAATACCAAGTCCAACGGTAACCGCAGAAGATACAGCGGTGAACAAGCCAACAATTAGCATTGCACCAATTGCGATTTCAGCAAATACCATGAAGAATTGGAAAATAGATGCTAGATCTGTATAACCACCATTTGAAGTATAGAAGAAGATATCCATAAACCAGTTAACCATGCTCTTAATGAAATCAGGTACTGGTAATGCAGTTACAGCGTGAGAAGCACTTTCTACTGCGGAAGCAGCAGTTTGAGCATCTACAGTTTCAGTTACTGCCTTAGAAGCTTCACTTGCAGCTGATACAGCATCGCTAGCATGTGGTGAAGCAGGGATTAAGAAAATGTTAGAAGGGTTATCAAGAATTTTTGGCAATTTATCCAATCCTTCTTTCAACCACTTGTAACCAACAAAAATACGTAATGGAAGCAACCAGAAGTTAGGTGAACGTTTTGCAAAATGGCCACCAACAAAGCTTCTTCTGTTGTTCACATGGAAAAATTCATGCATCATATAAGTCCATACTTTAGCAAAGCCCGCTACAGTGAACAAGTAATACATATTGATAAGGTGTTTACTAAACATAGCCATAAATCCGCTAAGCATAAACATTTTGTTAGGAAGACCTACGTTAGCTACACCATAACGGCTACCGATACATACCATCGTGCCATGGAATCCTGGTTTATAGGATTTTTTAGGTTTACCTTTAACGTCTGCATAAATATTGTGTGCAATTAATGGACCAGATTGCTCAGCATTTTCAACCATTTGCGGAACTGGACGTTCTTCGCCTTCTGGAATATAGAAAATGTTGTCCCCTACAACGTATACATCCTCATGATCAACACTTTGCAGTTTGTCATTTGTTAAGATACGTTTACGTCCTTGTTGTTGTACATCCAGTGTACCAATAAGATCCGAGCCTTCTACACCAGCAGTCCATACGATCGTATTTGCATCTAGCTCTTTATCACCCAGCACTACACTGGAAGCATTAACACCAGTAATTTTTGCACTTGTAATAATTTCAACGTTCATTTTGTTCAAACGTTTTGTTGCTTTTTGGATTAGCTTATCAGGCAGGATTGGCAAAATTTTTGGTGCCATATCTGCAACAACCAAACGAACTTCACTTGGATCGATGAAAAATTCTTTACACAATTCATCACGATATTCTGCCATTTCACCTATCAATTCAACACCAGTGAATCCAGCACCTACAACAACAAATGTTAACATTTGTTTGCGTTTTACTGCATCAGTTTCCTTAGCAGCTAAGCTAAACATTAAACGAGTTTGGTCTTTAAGACGTACTGCATCCTCATAAGACCAGAAGGACAAAGCATTTTCTTCCGCACCTGGAATACCAAAGAAGGTAGGCTTGCTACCACTACCAATTACAAGGTAATCATAACTGTAGGTATTTTTTTCAGATACCAGTTTTTTGGATGCAAAATCAATGTTGTCGATGTGATCTAACACTACATCCACTTTTTGACCTTGGAAAATCTTTTTAAGCTCAATTTTGATTGAATCCTCTGGAGTACGATTAGCCGCAACTTCATGTAATTCAGTCAACAACGTATGATAAGGGTTTTTATCAATTAATGTGATTTCAACATCCTTATCCTTTTTGAACAATTTGGCTAGGTGTTTAGAAGTAACAACACCACCATATCCGCCGCCTAAAACGACTATTTTCTTCAAAAAATTCACCTTCTTAAATTGGATAGATTCATGCATGTGATGAAAGGTATATTATCGGCAATTTACATGATTTTTTTTCATAGTAAATCATGTAAACTGCCTAATTATGAACTGAATAATAATTATTTTGCTTGCTCTAGAGCTTTAGCAGCAAGATCGTAGTAGCTCTTCAAGCTGATAGAAACACCAGAGATAGCATCTGTTTTACCTTCGTCATTGAATGTCAATGCTGCAGGATCTTGTTTTTCAACGATAAATTCTTCAGCTTTAGCAGCTTGCTCGTGCCATTCGGATTGAGCGCCACCAGCTTTCATACCGTATTTACCATCGATAGAGTTTTGTTTTTTGTCTTCGCCTTTTTCATTAATACCACTGAAATCAACATTTACGATTTTACCAGCAGCAATTACGATGTCAGCAGTTTCTTTCCATCCAGATTTAGGATCAAAGGAATCTCCTTCTGCATGGTAGTTACCATCTTTGTATGGACCAACTTGGATTGGACCAGCAGCAAGTGCATCACTAGCTAGTGTGAAAAATTCGTTAACGTGAATAGAAACACCAGAGATAGCATCTGTTTTACCTTCGTTGTTTAATTCCAATTTAGTATCTTGTTTTTCAACTAAATATGCTTCAACTTTAGCCGCTTGCTCGTGCCATTCAGCTTGAGCGCCGCCAGCTTTCATACCATATTGACCTTTTTCGGAATAAGTAACTTTGTCAACAGGAACAGTAGAGTTAGTTGCGTTCCATTTAGCTTCTGTAATTTTACCGCCACTTACTTTTAGCTCTACAAAATAACGCCAGCCAGTTTTTTCATCTGCTTTACCTTGAGCGAAATAAGTACCATCAGCATAAGTACCATCTTTAGCACCACTGTTTGCTGGAGTTTCAACCTTAGTTTCTGTGTTTGCTGGTTTTTGTTCAGCATTTTTATCTTTGGAACCACAACCTGCTAAAAGACCTAACGCTAATACACTGCTTAAAATGATAGCTGTTTTTTTCATTAGTAATGACCTCCACGTTTCTTTAGTAAAATTTTTGAAAAATATATATTAAAATGCAAACCATTTTAATAACGAAAATAATAATAAAAAAATAATAAACTAGAGCATCCGTTGGCATTCTAGCATATAAACGAAGTAGATTATGTGAAATTAATCACTTGACCTGTGACATAATTATCTTTTAAAGATGAATACAAAAAAATAATAACATTCATAAGTCAAAATGAAAAGGATTATTTTTTAAATATTTATTTTGTGATGATCTTTTTTTATTATATCATACACTTATCTATCGTGGTGTTTTAATTTTTAATTGTTTGTGTCTTGTTTTAATTTATTTTTATATTTAAGCTATAAACGCAGATGTTGTCGTAATCTTTTATGTTTGTTGCCATTTAGCACACTTACACCATAGATGAAGCAAAAAACAACTTCTCCTAGTAAAATAGCAGCGAGTGCATCATAAATAACATGTTGCTTGATAAATAAAGTAGATAAAATGATAGTTATTGATATGATTGTAAAAGTAGATTTAGTTCTATTAGATATGTTTTTAGATAACCAAGCTCCACGCATAACAAGATAAGAGTGTAGGCAATGAATGCTAGGAAAGCAGTTGAACGGTGGATCATTGCGATAAATGGTTTGTAAAAGCTGCTCCGTCCAATTTGTAACAAAAATTACAGGGCGAATAACGGTAGTCTGGAAGTTATAATAAATGATATAACAAAAAATAAGAGAAATATTCATGGAAATGAGGATTTTAAAATACATGCTACGATCCTTTAGACATAAAAATGCCATTGCAATAAAAATATATGGATACCAGCCAAGATAAGGAATACTCATGGAAGGAATGAGAGGAATCACTTGGTCTATTGGTGACAGGAGTGCTTTCGCGTGCCCACTATCACTATTTAATAGATTATAAAAAACGCTCATAAACGCGATAGAGCTGAGGCAACTCAGTGAAAGCAAATAGTTTTTATTCAAAAGCCTTTTCATTACATAGCACTCCTTTAACATTTAGCATGAAGCAAGCAATAAATCCACTGGAGATTTACGTTATTGCCTAACCTGCTGGCGCATCTATCATAGCAATTAAAGTTCAAGAAGTGAATATACGAACAAGCAGTCAAAGCAAAAGGCCAAAATATAGAGGGAGCGTTCACATGAATTTTGGAATTATGTTTTTTATGAATTTAGGCATGTTAATTACGGTCGCATATGTGGCTAATGTTATCCATAAGTATATTTTTGCGAATACCACAAAAGAAGTAAATTATGTGTTATCCATCGTATTAATTATTTTTGCAGGCTGGGTAAGTATGTTTTTTGGTTTTCAAATTGGAGAAACCGTGATTTTTGATTTGCGTTTTATTCCGCTACTTATTGCAACCGTTATTTATCGGAATCCACTGACGCTCGTTGTAATTGGATGTGGAATCGGATTGCTACGGTTGACCTTTGGCTTGAATCCAGCTTCAGTTGCAGGCATGATCAATTTAATATTGCTAGGGATTTTGTGTGCAGGGCTTAACATTTGGATGCAAAAAAGCACCTACAGACTTTATGTTAAGGCGTTTATTGTCATTTTAGTTGTTAACGTAACAAACTGTATCAACATCGCAATTTTTGGTGTATATCCTCTTATGTTTTACGTGACTAAAATAATGCCTATCACACTTCCAATCTGTATTGCGCTTAGTTGTATTTTTGCCTTGATATTACGTGACTTCCAACTAGAGCAGCGCCATAAGCTGGCATTGAAGGAAGCGAACCAATTACTTATAAAACAAAAGGACGATCTTCACCAGGTGAAGCTTAATTTACAGGAGAGAGCAGAGCAGCTTGCATTAGCTTCAAAATATAAAACGGAATTTTTAGCGAATATGTCTCATGAGCTTAGGACACCCTTAAATGGCATCATTAACTTTGCACAATTGATCACTGAGTCTGAGGACAGTAACGCGGACTCCAAGCAATATGGCTCCTTTATTTATCGCTCAGGGCAAGATTTGTTACAGCTAATTAACGATATTCTCGACTTATCTAAAGTAGAAGCGGGTAGACTTGAAATCCTTCATGAGGAAGTCAGTGTTCATGAATTTCCGGATTTGATGCAAGTACAGTTTCAGCATATTGCCAATGAAAAAAATATTGAGTTTCAAATCAAAGTGGATCCAACAGTTCCAAATGTCGTGTATTCAGATGCCAATCGAATTGGTCAAATTTTAAGAAACTTATTAGCGAATGCCTTTAAATTTACGAGTGAGGGTGTAGTAAGCCTAAGTATTGAAATGGAAAAGGACGTTAAGGAAAGTATTAATGGAAGCATTGTCAGCAACGTTAATAATAAAGCGGTGAACTGGATTATATTCCATGTGATTGATTCGGGAATTGGTGTGCCTGAGGATAAAAGAACACTTATTTTTGAGCCCTTCCAGCAAGCAGATGGCTCCATTAGCCGTAGATTTGGAGGAACAGGCTTAGGACTACCTATAAGCTGTAATTTAGCTAGACTTTTAGGTGGATGCATACGATATTGTAACCGTAGCGAGGGAGGAAGTGTTTTTTCCTTTTACTTGCCTGCTTATACGACACCTCAAGGCGATAAATTATAAAAGTTTGGCGGTTTTCCTATGACAGATTGTGGTACAATACATCTTAATTCATTGTTTAATTTGAAAGGTGGTCACTGTGAATGTCAAAGCAAGTCATTTCAACTGCTTCAGCACCGGGTGCAATTGGACCTTATTCTCAGGCAATTCTTATTAATAACTTGGTTTACACATCAGGACAATTAGGTCTTGATCCAGTAACAGGTGAACTACCTGAAGGTGTAGAGGCTCAAGCGGCTCAGTCACTTCGTAATGTAGAGGCAGTTTTAGCTGCCGCGGGGACAGGTCTAGAGCATGTCGTTAAAACGACAGTTTTTTTAAAGGATATGAATGATTTCACTAAAGTGAATGAAGTATATGGTACCTTTTTTACACAACCTTATCCCGCAAGAAGTGCAGTAGAGGTGGCTCGCTTGCCTAAGGATGCATTGGTTGAAATTGAAGTTATTGCGCTTAAACCGTAAGCAATGCTTGAATGAGCCATAAGCTGGGGTCGACCTGCATATACAGGTCGCTCCGGTTTTTTTGTTTTATAAATCCAAACTTTAGCGTAACTTGGTTTTATCTGGTTGGATTTTCGTATAAAATAGTATAGATATGCACATAAGGAAACAAAGAATTAACATGACGGGAGATCATCATGAATCAGCGTCTTTATGGAATTTGGCTGGGTGAAGTGCTATTCTGCTTTTCCGGCGAAACTTCAGAATCAAAAATAGATACTTGGACGGCACAGGTAAGAAAAATTAGTTTGGATACTGGAGTACGTCCATTTCAGCCTGCATTGCTTCGCTTAGCAGAGGTTCGTTATCCCGTTAAGCATGTAAGTCGTAAAACGGTTAATAACGAGCGTAAAGGGTTACTTGGGCGCACACTAGAGGGGCTCGCCTTATCTGCTTTGGATACGTGGAATCTGTTGCTGCATTGGGACGAAAGCAAGGTTCAGACTTTTGGCTTTGAATGTGGAGAGGAATTCAATTATTGGAGCAATGCACTTAAGTTTGCGCTTAAATTACTTGAGCAGGGGCAAATTGTACCTATGGCTTATGAAGCTACTCAGATCGGTGGTCGAAGACGTGGTACCCAGCCAGTGATGAGCGCCAGCTTTGGCCCTTATTTAGGAAATGAGCATGATGAGGAACTATTTCGTAGTCTTGCAGCGGCGATGCCTCCAATTGGGCTTGCTGCTTCTCATCATTTAAAAATACAGGACGACTCCATTGAAATGATGCAGATGGTAGTATTACATTCCTTCCTTAGTACAATGATAGATTTTAAAGTGCGGCAGTCCATTAATTCGCTTGGGCCGAAGCTTAAACGGAGTAAAGCCGATTATCGTCGAGGATATTCACCCATACATGAGTTATGGTGGAATCATCTTTTAGGTACCCAAGCGCTGCAATTTCAAGGTACGACCCAAGAAGTAGAACAGTTAATTCAAGACACAGCTAGGGTTGGTAATCACATCCTGCATAAAGAAAGGGCAGAGCTGAAGGAAACGGAGCAAGTGGGGACAATTCGTTTATGCCTTCGGTTAGAACCCTATCAAGTCCAAACAGATTTGCCACTTGAGGTGGTTCAGTCTAATCCTAAGTGGCAGATTAGCTTTTTAGCTGAAGGTGTAGAGGACCCAGCTGTCTCCATTCCAGCCGATGTCATTTGGAGCTTAAATGAGCAAAATCCGAGCTTGCGGGGGCGAGTTTATCACCATATTCAGCAAAATCTATTGCTTCGATTAGGCAAGGCAGCTACAATTTGCCCTGAAATCAAAGCGTTATTATTATCGCCAAGACCTGTTGGGGGGATTTTAGAGGCAAAGGAAGTATTCCATTTCTTGAGCCAATCCGCAGCATTGCTACACAAAAATGGTGTAACCTTGCAGATGCCATCTAGCTGGTCTAAAGAAGGACGAAAAACAGCGTCAATAAAAGTAAAGGCGGACCATTGGGCAGATGGCAATAAAACAGGAGATAAGCCTTTATTTGGTGTGGAGCAATTAGTTTCATTTCAGGCAGATATCATGCTGGATGGTGAGGTTCTCACAGTTCAGGAGCTTATGGAGTTATCCGCTTCAAAATCTCCACTCGTTTTTTTTAGAGGAAGATGGATTGAAATTAATTTGAAGGAAATTAAACAGGTTCTTAAATTTATGAAACGACATGAACAGCAGGGAACGATGTCATTTAGGGAGCTTATGCATTTGACAGCCTCAGAGGATGAGGCGCGAATGTTGGATGGCATCTATGTCGAGGATATTGACTCTGGCCAATTGCTGTCTCAATTTATTATAAATAAAGAGCAGATGGAGGATTGTGGTTGGAAGGTGCCTAGCGCCTTGCAGGGTACGCTAAGACCTTACCAGGAGCGTGGCTTTCAGTGGTTATCTGTCATGCGAAGATTCCAGTTTGGTGCGTTGCTAGCAGATGATATGGGGCTTGGTAAAACGATTCAGGTTATTACTGTCCTGTTGGACAACATTAAGGCATCCGAGTTATGTGCGCTTATTGTATGCCCTACTTCTTTAATTGGAAACTGGGAGCGGGAGCTAGAACGTTTTGCACCACAGCTTAAATTGTATATCCATCATGGTAGTGACCGATTGCATGGGGATGATTTTATAAGAATGCAGGAGCAATATGACGTGGTGTTAACGACCTATCAATTAGTGGGTAGAGATGCCAAGGAGCTTCAAGCTGTACAATGGGATACGGTTGTGCTTGATGAAGCGCAATATATTAAAAACTATCGCACAAAACAAGCGCAAAGTGTTATGAAGCTTCATGCCAACCATCGGATTGCTATGACAGGTACACCAGTAGAAAATCGCCTGAGTGAGTTATGGTCCATTTTTCAATTTTTGAACCCAGGTTATTTAGGCTCTCATGCTTTCTTTAAGGCACGTTATGGAAATAGTGATCAACCTGACCAACTCACTGTATTACGTACATTAATTGCACCATTTTTGTTGCGAAGATTAAAAAGTGATCCACTTATTCGTAAGGATTTACCTGAAAAAATTGAGTTGAAGTCATATTGTACGTTGACACAAGAGCAGGTCCAGCAGTATGAGCAGGTGACGTCAAGGCTGTTATCACAGCTTGGGGACCGAACAGGGATTGCTCGTAAAGGATTGGTGTTATCCTCCTTGACCCAGCTCAAGCAAATATGCAACTATCCAATCCAAACCCAAGATTACACGGGGAAGGATGTTCTGGAACGTTCAGGAAAGCTATTAAGATTAGCTGAGCTACTTGATTTAATTATGGATAATAGTGAAGCAACATTAATTTTTACGCAATATGTGCAGATGGGCCACATGTTGCAGGAGCATTTAGCATCAAGATACAGCACAACTCCTTTTTTCCTACATGGTGGTGTCACCAAGGCTGAAAGAGATAAAATGGTAACTCAATTTCAGGAAGGTCAAGGTTCTCCAATTTTTATTTTGTCGCTTAAAGCAGGTGGGGTTGGTTTGAATTTGACGAGAGCTAATCATGTAATCCATTATGATCGCTGGTGGAACCCTGCTGTCGAAAATCAAGCGACAGATCGTGTCTTTCGCATTGGTCAACAAAAAAATGTAGAGGTGCATAAATTAATTAGTTTAGGAACGTTGGAAGAAAAAATAGACGAGCTTATCGAGGCTAAGCGTTCTTTATCTGAGCAGGTGGTTGGCTCTGGAGAACAATGGATCACAGAGATGAGTAACGATGAGTTAACTAAGCTCATTACACTTGGAGCAGGGAACATGGGAGGAGGGATGTAACGGTGATTATTGATACACCTATTGAATTTGTCAGTGGGCAAATCGGGGTGACTTTTAAGCTGGATCGGTTGGCCTCTCAGTTCAACATTACAATTCCAATTCGAGGTTGGAATGAAGCTGAATTAATAAATAAGCTTGCGGATAATAGTTTGTTGTTGTATCAGTTTTTGGATCTGGATGAGAAGGAGCAAGCTTTCAAGCTAGATCGCCATCACCTGCTAACCTCCAGTTTACCTCAATGGGAAAATGTAGTGGAATTAGATCAAGTGAAGTGTAGCTGCGGGAAAGACGATTGTGAGCATCGTCAAGCGGCAATTGAGTATGTTTATTTAGCATGGCAGCAAAATCCTTGGATTGGGTTACAGGCTGTAGGCTGGAATAAGGAGTTACTGAGCGCAGCTGTGTTTGCTAACTGGTCAGCAGCTTCCCCTTTGTCTAATCCAGAGCAAGTACTGGAAAAGCTTGCTGGACCACCTATCAAAGCGGTAACTCGTGCAGGTAGCAATTCAGGCATCGCAGAATGGTTAGCAGATATGGCAGATCAAGGACACCTTCACACACCTGGACCTCACTTGAATGAGATTGAGCTGAAGTTAACAGGTCAACAGACTGGGCTTGATCAGTGGCAGGAGCTTTTGCCACAGGTGAAGGGCGTAGCAGCAAGCCTTACGCTTATTATTAATGAGGTGAAGAAGAACACTCACCAATAACATAACAAAGAAGCTCCTTAATCTCCTAGCAAAATAAGGATGAATTATGGAGCTTCTTTTCTTATTTTTATGTGATTCTGAAAACTTTATCGCTAAATCGAAACTAAATACAAGGTAGTAACGTCAAACTCTATAAATTAGCCTTATTTGGCTAGGAAGATTTGTTTTCTAATAATAACTGGGAGACATCAATCAGATTTTGTGACTTTTTTGGCATTTGAGCTTCGCTGCTACCCATAATTTCTTTGCGTAGTCCATGCATTTTTTTATCAAGCTCATCTGCGGCGATTGCAGCTTCAGTTAGCTCTCTTACAACGTGTGGTGGCACCTGCTTGTCATATTTATAAAATAAAATATGCTCCATGCTGGCCCAGAAGTCCATCGCTAATGTACGCATTTGAATTTCAATTTTCATTAAACGCTTGCCTTCAAAAAGAGTGAGTGGCACTGCAACGATAAGATGAAGACTTTGATAACCGTTAGGTTTAGGATTTGCAATGTAATCCTTCACTTCAAGGATCGTTAAATCCTCACGTTGCTTAAAATGCTCAAGCAGGCTATAAATGTCTTTCACAAAGGAGAAAACAATTCGCATCCCAGCGATATCATGAATTTTACTAATCATATTATCTACGGTCATCTCATAACCTTTACGGTCAAGCTTTTCTAAAATGCTTTTTGGCTCTTTAATACGTGTTTTAATATGTTCAATGGGACTGTAACCATTATGGATTTTCCATTCAGTTTGTATAAGCTTAAGTTTATTTTGTAGTTCATCTAAAGCAATCTGATATAAAGTAGGGAGCTTTCTCCATTCATCAATTTGACGGAGTTGTTCTTGATCTATTTCCCAATGATACAGTTCTTTAAGGTCTAACTCTTTAAGGTCTACCTGACTTAAAATCTTTCTTGTGTCACTTGAGTTTGATGTGTCCAGAATGATCTACCCCTATAATTAAGAAATTTTACTTATACTTATTGTATCGTGAATAGCTTGTCAAAATCAAAGTTTACTCAAAAATTTGCACTGACATCCTAGTGACAGTAACATTAGATTTATAAAAAATACTTACGTGAAGTTTACTTGATGAGTTTCAGTTTTCACAGTTATGTCAAATCTGGTATCATTATTATTATTTATTTTAGAATCTATTACATTACATCATGGAGATTATGAGGATAATTGGAGGAGGAGCTATGAACTTGTTTCAGAAAATTAAAAATAGTGCTGGTAAAGTAACCGATCGTGCCCAAAATGTAGTTGAGATCGGTAAATTAAATACACAAATCACAAATATTGAGCGTGAGGTTGGGCTATATTATAAACGCATGGGTGAAGTGTTTTATGAGGGCTTCCAGAGCAAGGACATGTCAAAGGCTGAAAAAGAAATGGTGGAGTTGGCACGGACATGTGGTTTGTTATTAGAGGAGCGCGATGAAATTAAATACAAAATTGCAGACCTTAAAAATGAACGTCTATGCCCTTCATGTGGCAAATCTGTAGCTAAGGAAGCATTGTTTTGTCAATTTTGCGGTAGTAAGCTACCTGAGCGAAAAGAAACAGCTCCAGCCGAGTCAGTAGAATCACACACGGTTGAAAATGTCACTGCGGCTGCAAGTGAGTGGCGTTATGATGCGGTAGCACAGAAGGATAGCTCTTCAGAAAACAATATCGCTGAGAAAGAACAAAATATTGCGCCTAGACAAGAGCAAGCAGTAGAAAAACCATTACCATTGAATCCTGAAGAGGAAGCAAAACAACAGCTTGAACTAGACCGTGAGCGTAAGCGCCAAGAAGAATTGGACCGCTTAATAGCTAATTGGAAGGAGCATGTGACACCTAACACAACTACGAGTTCTTCCAATGGTTATTCTGTAGCGGGCAATCCTGCTGAGATGACTAAAGAAAATGAACATGCTAAAACATGCTCGAATTGTGGTAAAGCAATCACGCTTTACAATAAATGGTGTCCTCATTGTGGAGCACAGCAGTAATAAATGGAATTGTTCACAGAGTTGTGATATTTGTTGCCTTCCTAAACATAAACTCAATCGTAGATAATAGGTAAGAGGCATTTCGCCCAAAATGCGAAGTAATGAAGGGAGGTTTAAATAAATGGAGTGTATTGTACATTTTGAAGTTGTTCATGAACATCAGACAAAAGAACTAAGAGGTTTAATTTTTGTAGATGAGGGGAAAAACCCTACCAAAGAGGATCTTTTAGAGATGTTTGAGCAAATGGGATATAAACTTCGGCTTGCAGATGAGGACCAGATGATATTTAAACCAGTAGATTCGGGTGCAGATTATAGTCACATTAGAATAAAAAGATTAGATATGGGCGACAAGATGCAAAAGGATGACCATGATTTGAAGTCGATCGTGGGTAATTTATTGCCACAAAAGCCAAGTATTTAAAACAATAACTGTGTAAAGCAATAACTGTGATTGGTCATATTATATGCGTTCAGTTACACAAAGTTATTAAATCCGACATATTTAATATTAGTTTTAAATAAGCAAAAGGCAGACCCCAAAATAATTAGGTCTGCCTTTTGCTTGTTATGCCATTATCCACTTCTATATTTTATGGACTAAAGCGCATTAATGCGCGTGCTGTTCTTTAGCATCAAGGATGGAGGTACAGTGACCACAACGTGTTGCTTTGATCGGAATTTCCATGTAGCAGTGAGGACATTCCTTTGTCGTTGGTGCTTTAACAGGCTCTTCCTCTACAGCTTTACCTCCACGTCTTAAATAGTTAATGCCCTTCACTAAGAAAAACACACATAGTGCGACAATTAAGAAGTCTAATAAAGTGTTAATAAATTGACCATATGCGATCACGGCAGCCCCCGCTTCTTGAGCTTGAGCTAACGATTGGATAGGTGCCCCATTTGGCAATGTTTTGCTTCCATCCAAATTATAAAATAAATCTGTGAAGTTTACCCCACCAAGCAGCTTCCCGATTGGAGGCATAATAACATCATTTACGACAGAAGTGACAATTTTACCAAATGCACCCCCGATAATAACCCCTACAGCCAAATCAATGACGTTGCCACGTACAGCAAATTCTTTAAATTCCTTTACAATTCCCATGCTAATTACTCCTTTCCTTCTACCTATAAATATATACAAAATTTTAAATAGTTTAAAGTTTCAATTTTTTCAAAGATAAATTACATAAGGCTCAGTAATGAAAATTGTACTTGGCAGCTAACCCAAACTAGCGAAGAGACACGGAGATTCTGGAGAAGCCTCTATCCTCCAGTTGCTGGCAAGTACTAATTTATAAATAGAGTCATATGTAAATTACTCTTTATTTCTGCGACAACTTTCGTTATACTTCTAACATTGCAACAATTCAGAAAAAAATCATAGATTTTCTCGTATATGTGCAAGAATTGGCTTGTATGTTTCTACCCGATCACCGTAAATGATTGGACTACGAGAGGAAATCTCATAACATATAACAATACCATTTAACTAGTTGCTAAGCTGGATTAATGCCGATTGCTCATCGGTTAGCAAATAAGTATTGTTTTTGTATGTATGTGACTTCTTTTCATTGTAGTCTATTTTCTCGTGGTTGGGGAAGATAGGCTTTTTTAGTATTTTGCCATAAAAAATGTGCCAAAATACTCATTAATTAAACGGGTTTAATCTTAAAATTAGTGCTTGACCGCTTATCCAAACTAGCGAAGAGACAGAGAGATTCTGAAGATTGTCTCTTAAAATCAAATTCCATCTATAAATATACATTATAAAAGGAATATGATTTTAACAACAATCGCAAGAGCGCTCTGGATCGTAGCTCCCCCCAATCGTGGTCAAGTACTTATTTTGATTTTGAGCCTGAAAATCTAGGAGGAATTTGAAGTGAAATTGCTTAAAGACAAAGTAATAGCAGAAGGAATTGTACTCGGAGATCAGGTGTTAAAGGTAGACTCATTTCTGAATCACCAAATGGATCCAAATCTAATGAAGGAAATTGGGCGAGAGTTTGTTCAGCGCTTTGAGGGACAACAAATCACAAAAATTTTGACAATCGAATCCTCAGGTATTGCGCCTGCGATTATGACGGCATTGGAATTAAACGTACCGATGATTTTTGCGCGTAAAAATAAATCGTTAACCCTTAAAAACGATATTTTTGTGGAAAAGGTGTACTCCTTCACCAAACGTGAAACGAATGAAATTACCGTCTCCAAAAAATTCATGAATAGTAATGACAATGTCCTCATCATAGATGATTTTTTAGCAAATGGAGAGGCTGCGTTTGGTTTAGCAAGAATCGTGCAGCAATCTGGGGCCAACGTAGTTGGAATTGGAATTGTGATTGAAAAATCTTTTCAGCCAGGTGCTAAGCTGTTACAAGAGGCAGGCTTCAAGCTTGAATCCTTGGTTAAAATTGCATCGTTAGAAAATAATACAGTTACCTTTGTAGAGGAATAATAGAAAGAAGGCATATCATTGTGATAAACGAACAAAAGGATGTTGTTTTTGCAAGAAACAGACATCCGTTTAAAACTTTTTCTTTAGGAATTCAACATGTACTTGCGATGTATGCAGGAGCAGTCATCGTTCCGCTCATCGTAGGTGGACAATTAAATTTTACACATGAACAATTAACCTATTTAATTGCCATTGACTTGCTTGCATGTGGGATCGCAACATTGCTACAAATTTGGAAAAATCGTTTTTTTGGAATAGGATTACCTGTTATGTTAGGCTGTGCATTTCAAGCTGTATCACCGATGATTGCGATTGGGAAAGAAGAGGGTATGGGCATCACAGCAATTTATGGCGCCATTATAGCCTCAGGTTTGTTTGTCTTTTTATTTTCAGGTTTATTTGGAAAATTAATCGCCTTTTTCCCACCCGTTGTGACGGGCTCTGTGGTGACAATTATCGGGGTAACACTTATTCCAGTTGCTCTAACAGACTTAGGGGGCGGTGATCGTACAGCCGCTAATTTTGGTAGCCCATTACATCTATCAATTGGGTTTGGCGTATTACTTTTAATCATTTTATTGAATCGCTTTACGACTGGCTTTTTACGTTCTATTTCAGTGTTGATCGGTTTGATCGCAGGAACAATTGCTGCTGGCTTTGCAGGTGATGTTAAGGTCACACCATTAAAAGAAGCAAGCTGGTTCCATATGGTGGAGCCATTTCATTTTGGTACACCTACTTTTCATGCCTCAGCTATTATTACGATGATTTTAGTTGCGATCGTTAGTGTTGCTGAATCAACAGGCGTGTTTATGGCATTAGGCAGAATTGTTGATAAGGATATTACAGCTAAAGATTTAGCACGTGGTTACCGAGCAGAAGGCTTGGCAATTATGATTGGTGGCGTGTTTAATTCTTTCCCGTATACCACCTATTCTCAAAATGTAGGCTTAGTTCAAATGAGTCGTGTTAAAACAAGAGATGTCATTTTTGTAGCAGGGAGCTTGCTTGTACTTATTGGCTTTGTCCCTAAAATAGCCGCACTAACACAGCTTGTGCCAACCTATGTCCTTGGAGGTGCAATGATTGCATTGTTTGGACTAGTATTATCCTCTGGCATTCGGATGTTAAGTGAGCAGGTAGATTTGAATCGTCATGAAAACTTACTTATTATTGCTTGCTCTGTAGCGATGGGACTTGGTGTAACGGTTGTACCAGAAATTTTTGCACAATTACCAGCAAGCATTCGTATACTAGTAGACAACGGAATCGTAGCTGGGAGCTTTACTGCAATTGTTATGAACCTATTGTTTAATGGTTTACGTGGAGCGGAGCAAAAGGAACATTCACAGAAAAACGGTACTGCTGACATTACATTGGAATAGTAAATAATGGAGTAATAAATATAAATTCCACCATTACATGCGTTGCAGTTGTCTTTCGGCAAGCTCTCCAATCCAAGGTAATTTAACCCATTTCCCTTGAAGTGTAGTGAACATGAGAAGTAGCCACAATAATACTCCTAGCAATGTAACAAGTGAACCTGAGATAACACCAATCACAGGAATAAAGCCTGTAAGGACATGGAATACCATGATTACCATGAAGAGCATAATAGACTGCAACGAATGAAATAATACAAATCGACTTCGTTTTTCGATGGCAAGGAAAACAACACCACCAACAAAGGCAAATAGGTAACAAAAGAAACCAGCAACATTTTCATAAATTCCCGTTGAAGATTTGAAAGGAGACATCTGGCTAACCTTCTTTCTTATTTTTTGGATGAAATGCAAACCAGGCTAAAATTAGGTGATTAGTTTTTCATAAAATGGTTTAACTAACTTTAGTGTATGACGAGCTATAGCAGAGAATACCACAGCATACTGCTTTTCTATAGCAAGGATTCATTTTATGAAGCAGCAATGAGATTGTGGAGGACTTTTATCAGGTATGTTATAATATACTGTGATAGGAGGTCGTCCAAACATATTGCGATGACCGCATGTGAAGAGAAAGAAGCAATTTTTTGTTGCCAGGCGCTGCATATGCTTCTGTTTCTCATGAAATGTCCATAGACTTGTAGTAATACTAGAAAAAGGGATATTTCAACTTGAACAAGCGGGATTTTCTTCGGGTATGTCTAGTGTCAATGCCTGCCGGAAAGGCAACATCACTTTAGCTTGCAACTTCATACTATTTATTCAGTCACACTTTTCGGCGTTCTCGAAATCGGAGCATTAATCACAAGCGTTCTGGGAGGGAATTAAAGTATGGCAACGAAAGGTCACAATGAAGTAAAAGAAAGTTTGCGTGAAATGACGAGGATATTTAAACCTAAAGATCCCAAAAAATTTGTTAAGGAGTATGTCCGTAAGTATCGGATTACAAGTGGATATGAAGAGGAGCTCACACATTTAGTAGAGCATGAATTAGATAAAATGGATTCCTCTGTCTCCTAAAAATCCCCGTCAGGGATAACAAATACGGCACCTATATGATGTTACATTTTCACCGTTCGGGCGCTATGTGCCTAGGAACGGTTTTTTCTTTTGATTTTTACATAAAGCCTTATTTTGCGAAGAAGTTAAGCATATTGTAATAACAAAGAGCACAGGAGGGGTAACTGTTGAAGATTAAATTAAAAACGAAAGAGGAAATTGCTAAAATTCGCGTGGCAGGTAGCATTTTAGCTGCTTGTCATAAGGAATTAGCGAAGCGAATTAAGCCTGGTGTGACTACGATGGAGCTTGATTCATTTGTGGAGGAATTTTTGAAACAGCATGGTGCAACACCAGAGCAAAAGGGATATCGAGGTTTTCCATATGCAACCTGTGCATCAGTAAACGAGGTTGTATGTCATGGTTTTCCCAAAAACGAACCTTTGAAGGATGGAGATATTGTCACGATTGATATCGTTGTAAATAAGGATGGGTGGTTGGCTGACTCTGGTTGGTCTTATCGGGTAGGAAAGGTAAGTGCAGAAGCAGACTCCTTGCTGAAAATAACAGAGCAGGCTTTACATGAGGGGATTAAGCAGGCAGTTCCTGGGAATCGAATCGGTGATATCGGTGCGGCTGTTTTTAATGTGGCAAAGCAAGCAGGCGTTGGGGTTGTACGTTCGCTAATTGGACATGGAATTGGACAATCGATGCATGAACAACCGGATGTACCCAATTTTGGCCGTCCAGGTACAGGTGTTAAGCTTAAAGCAGGTATGGTTATTACGATTGAACCGATTTTTACAAGAGGAGATACAGGTGCAGTGCATTGGGGCTCAGATGGCTGGACGATCTCATCCGCAGACGGAAGTCTTGGTGCGCATTATGAGCATACGTTAGCGATTACAGAGGATGGGCCTGTCATTTTAACGAATTAATGGAACTGATAGGTTGTGATTGGAGCAGACTCAAAAGATACGTTAATTGTGCTTAGTGGGATTGTACGAGGAAGTGGCTTGTGTTAGTAAAGTGTTATGGTATACTATTTTACGAAGTGTGTGAAATATCACATACTTATTGTTGAAATACCGAACTAGCAGGAGGATTTCAGGAAATGGACTGGTTTATAATACTCCCAACTATTAGTACTGCATTTATCGTTATAAGTGCTATTTTAGTTGCAATAGGTTGGGCACTTATTATTAAAGGTAAACGAGAAGCACATAAAAAAACGATGATTGCCGCAGCAGTGGCAGCCATTCTTTTCTTCATTATTTATAGCTCTAGGACTGCATTTGTAGGGAATACATCTTGGGGTGGTCCGGCTGATTTGCAAGTGTATTATCAAATTTTCCTTGTGTTCCATATTGTATTGGCAACGGTAGCAGCCGTATTTGGGATTACAACCTTGGTACTTGGCTTTAAGGAGAAGTACGCGAAGCATCGTAAGTTGGGTAGGATCACTTCTGTCATTTGGTTTATTACTGCGATAACAGGCACTGTGGTGTACGTATTGTTATACGTATTTTTCCCAGGAGGGCATACCAAGCCGGCGTTGGACGTCATTTTAGGGTTGTAGGAGTCTAGCCAATATAGATGGTAAATAAAATCAATGAACACTAGATAATTAGTCATAAGCAATGACATGATTCTCAAACTGAGGAATCAATGTTGTTGCTTTTTTTTATGTGCAAGTATTGACAAATAATCTTAAGCAAACTAATATAAATACCAACGGTCGGTATGCTTGAATTGATGAGAATTTATCTCTATAGATTTTATCTAGAAGTAAGATATGGAGGGATCGATATGGCAAGAATTAAACAACCAGAGCAAACGTTAGAAACGATATTGCAAATCGCGACTAAGCTTTTTTTAGAGCAAGGGTTTGAGAAAACAAGCATGCAGCATATTATTGATGAAATTGGGATGTCTAAGGGGGCGATCTATCACCATTTTAAATCAAAGGAAGAGATTTTGAGTGTGGTGATGGAACGACAATTTAATAAAACGACGCAATATATGGAGCAATTAATTGCACAAGCAGCACAGCTTGGTGGCGAGCATGGATATAACGCTAGGGATCGTCTTGTTTACATTTTAGATCATTTATTAGCGAATGAGGAAGTTCATTCGTATAACCATATTTTTAGCACTCAGATTAAAAATCCGCAGTTTGTTGTGACAGGGATTCAACGAGGGATTAAGGTGGATGCACCTGTGATTGCAGCGATTATTGCTCAAGGCAAACAAGATGGTTCGCTTAACACGGATTATCCATTACAGTGTGCAGAAATCTTTCTTTTACTCGTTAACATTTGGATTAATCCGATGTTATTTGAACGTAGTCAAGCAGACACCTATCAGCGTTTAAAATTTTTACAGCACATGATGCAATCGTTAGGTGTTGATATTGTGACGAATACACTCATTCAGAAAATTGTGGATCGCCATGTCGAAATTGGTGGCTATGAATAGGAGCGATAATATGAACGTTGCTATGAATAATATTACTACGAATGTTACTACGAGTGAAAAGAGCCCTAAGTTTGTGATTTCAGTACGAAATGTGACCAAGGTGCTTGCTGGACAGGAGGTCATTTCCAATTGCACGATGAATGTACCAGAAGGTAAAATTTACGGATTTCTTGGGGCAAATGGCGCTGGTAAAACGACGATGATGAAGATGATTACAGGCTTAATGACACCAACGCAAGGTGTAATTGAGGTTTTAGGAAAAGAGATGTCAAATAATCGAAATGAGATTCTCAAAGAAATTCTTAGAGAGATGGGAAGCCTAATTGAGGTGCCTGTTTTTTTCGAGCATTTAGATATGACTGAAAACTTAGCCTTGCATTTGGAATATATGGGCGTACAAGTCCCCAGTGGTGAAAAGCAGAGCAGGATCGCCAATGTTTTGCAAAAGGTAGGATTGCAGGACTCAGCCAAGCTTCCCGTTTCTAAATTATCGTTAGGTATGCGGCAAAGGTTAGCAATTGCACGAGCAATTTTGCACCAGCCTAAGCTATTAATTTTGGATGAGCCACTTAATGGCTTAGACCCAATGGGAATCCGAGATATGCGGACCTTATTTAGACAGCTTGTGGAAGAACAGCACATGACCATTTTAATTTCTAGTCACATTATTTCGGAATTAGAGCAGGTTGCTGATGTCGTAGGTATTATTTCAAATGGAGCCTTGCTACAGGAAGCTGATTTATCTCAGGTTAGAGCGCAGTATTCAGGTGGACTTGAGCAATATTTTATGACTATGGTAAGTGAGAATAGTGGGGGTGAAATTATTGCTTAGGCTCATGAAGCTAGAGGTAAGTAGAATTCCTCTGACAGTGTATATAAAAGCTAGTATTGTAGCTTCTTTATTTTTGCTGTGCTTTCTTTATTTTGCGTCGTATGTTGCTTCTTCAACAAGGGATGCTCAGTTTCAGCATTATGATAACATTTTGTTGTTGGCAACAATTTTGTATATGATGATATTTTGTATTTTGGCGGCGGTCATGTATACCAAATATGTCGTGCAGGAGTATGGGAGTAAACAGTTATTTTTACTATTTTGTTATCCGATTGAGCGCAAAAAGGTGGCTTTATCTAAACTAGCGGTTGTAACTGGCTTCATTACACTTGCGATGATTATAGGTTATATTCCACCTTTAGTGTTATATGGCTTAACGGAGCTATGGACCCCGATTGTGAGAGATGTGATGTCACTACAGTTCGTCTTATCTAGTCTCAAGCTGTTAGCCATCATGGTTATTAGTGTAAATGGGATTAGCCTAATTGCGATGCGGATCGGATTTATTAAAAAGTCAGTGCCAACGACCATTGTCACTTCATTTGTGCTTTTTGGGGTGATTGGGAATGCGGTAATTGGAAGCTTTAATAATGATAAGGCGTTAATCGGTTTATCTGTCCTCATTATGTCGGTTGCTGCTCTATTCGCCTATAGCTTGCTTCAAGTTGTTCATCAAATGGAGTTGGAATAGAAGGATGAAGGGAGTGAGTGTAAATGATGCTTTCAAATCAAGGTAAAACGATTATTCGTCATATTAAAGTACCTTTGGATTCACCTTTAAGCTTAAATTTAGATTGGTTAACAGGTCAAGTGGTGATCATGCCTAATCCAAACAACGAAATTGAAATCATTCAGTATGCCGATACTGGATTTAAAATAGAAAAGGCATTTCAATATGAGTTTCATGCTTCCGTCATTACGATCACGGATGGGCGAAAGTCCTCAAAGTTAGGCGTGAATTTGAAAAAGACTTACTTAGAAATTTATGTGCCTCCTATGCTGTTATCCAACATAAATATTAAAGGTGTAGGTACACAGATCAAGTTAAGTGAACTGAATGCTGAGACAATTCAATGTAATGTTGTGTCAGGAAAGCTACAGCTAAGTGGTGCTTATGGGAGGCTTGAACTTCATGCTACAGCAAGTGATGTACAAGCCCAATTATGTGAAGTTGGAGAATTAATAGTTAAATCAACCTCTTCTAAGCTTCGTGTTTGCATTCCTGAGGCGCTAAGGTTCACTATTTCCACAGGGAAGCTGACGTCTCGTAAAGCGATTCGTAGCTCTTTACCTTTGCAATACGAGAAAAGTCAGCTAAAACCTAAGGAGGGCGAGTCAAGATTCCATGTCTCTATAGCAGGAGGACATATGGAAATTGTTCCATTCGATTCAAATTTGCTGGGGGGCTTGAAGCCCGATTAATGCAAGGCCATTACGTAACGTAATTTGAGTACACAATACAAGTCCTAATCTGAAATGGCGTAGGGAGTTATCCTCCACTAATACTTTGTTTTCATGATAAAAACGATTAAATGCTTGGGACAGATCGATTAAATAGCGACTAATGATCGAAGGCTCCAATTTTTTCATCGCAGCAACAATCTTTTCGCTAAATAGTGATAACAGTTTAAGTAATTGGTTGCTTTCTGGCGTTAAAAAGTCCCTTGGCAATTGTTCGTACAAAGCGGTTAGCAATGTGAGAAGTGTCGCCTTATCTAGCTTAGCTTCAGTGAGCAGGCGACAACAGCGAGCATGAACATATTGTACATATGGCCCCGTTTCCCCTTTGAAATTGAGGATGTGCTCCCATGAAAAGACGATATCTTTAATTCTGTTATTGCTCAGATCATTAAAAATAACCGCACCCACACCCACTTGCTTGGCAACCTCATCTGCATGGGGGAGCTGTGGGTTTTTTTCTTGGATAATCGACTTTGTTTTCTGTATCGCTTGACCCAGTACCTCCTCGAGCTTAATCATGTTTCCTTTACGTGTTGAAAAGCCGCTTCCTTCTAAGCTGATTCTACCAAATGGAACGTGGATCAGTCCTTTTGCCCAAGGATAACCCATCATCTCTATAATTTTGAACCATTGTTTAAAATGTAGATTTTGCGAATAGTCTGTGACATAGATCGCTTGATCAAAATGATACGTGTCGTATCTATAAATGGCAGCAGTGACATCACGTGTATGATAGAGTGAGCTACCGTCCTTTTTTAGCATAATTGCTGGAGGCATTTCATCATTCTCAAAAGGAACAATCCATGCGCCATCATCTTGGGTAAGCAGTTGTTTCTTTTTTAGAGCCTGAATCGTTGCCTCCATTTTGTCATTGTAAAAGCTCTCCCCACAAAAGGAATCAAAGGTGACGCCAAGCAAATCATAAATACGATTAAATTCCTGCATACTTATGTCTAAAAACCATTGCCAGATGGCGATCGCTTCCTCATTTCCCTGCTCCATCTTCGTAAACCATGCTCTAGCCTGATCCTCTAACTCAGGTTGGTTTTCACTTTCCTGATGAAAAAAAACGTAAAGACGTAGTAGCTCCTCAATTCCTTGCTCTTTGACGACCTCCTCGTTGCCCCATAGCTTATAAGCGACAATCAGTTTGCCAAATTGAGTTCCCCAATCTCCCAAATGATTAATACCAACCACATTAAAGCCCAGAAATTTATAAATTTGATACAAGCTATTGCCTATTACAGTGGATCTTAAATGAGCGACATGAAACGATTTTGCAATATTGGGCGAGGAATAATCAATGATGATCGTTTTCCCTGCGCCTATATTTTGAGCGCCATATTGTGTATCTTGTGATGTGATTTGTGGCATGATGGACTTCGCAAACTTTGTGTAATCGATGTAAAAGTTTAAGTATCCATTTACTGCGGTAACCGCTTCAAATGCCTCGTGACTAAACTGTGCTTGTAGCTTATCAGCGATAACGATGGGGGATTCACGTAAGGCTTTACTTAGGTGAAAGCAAGGGAGTGCCACGTCGCCAAGCTTGATATCCGTAGGATACGTTAATAAGCCTTCAATTTGTTGAGGCGTAACGGTGTGATGCGGTGTAATGTTGTCCAGAATACTGCAAAGTTCTGTTGCGATAAGTTGTTTGAAATGTTGCATAGTTTGCTCTCCTTTTTATTGATATTTAAGCTCAGAAATGAATAAATGAATGAACAAATTAATAATTGGCACAACTGAAATGGCACAACTGAAATGACACAACTAAAAAGGCACTTAGGTCAAAGGTTGTTCCGCTCGCTGTTAAAATTGATTTCCTTATGAATGTTAAAGTGAGATTGGTGGAAATCAATTTTAAAGGCGACCATTCCATTGCTCCACAATCCTTTGACCTTCGTTTTGTATCTCATAGAAGTTATATCTGTGTATCTCATGGAAGTTATATCTGTATCTCATAGGAGTTAAATATGTGTACCTCTTAGCAGCAACCATTCATTTATTTATTTGGGGTTGAGCCAATAAATAACGCAAAAAAGCCCTCGCCCCTAAAATAAATATTTTAGAGACGAGAGCATAAGGTTCCCGCGGTACCACTCTAAGTATTAAGCTTGCAATAAGCTTAATCCCTCGTATTACGGATAACGGCGCATTTGCCGGATATGCCTACTTCTTGAGCTTCAGCTTTCAAGTTTAAGCACATCATTTCCCAGACCCGTTTCATTGCAACCTCCATACCGGCTTACACCAACCCGGCTCGCTGTCATGTCAGGTTCAAGCAACTACTGTTCTGTTCATTAATATTGACGGTATAATTTTTGAATTTTATATTATTCTACACGGTTTAGTTCAATTGTCAAATGAATTAAAAAAACAAAACATAAGTAAACTTTGAAATAACAGGCTGTAACATAAATGCTGATAGCCATGTTGTCAAAATATAGAGGTTACTTTCGAATTTTATGAGTTTCTTTCCTATATATGTAGGTGGGGCGACTAACTGTAGCTTTTTCACTATATTTGGTCCGATATGATTAACGAGTTTAAAAAGATAAAATCCAAGAACACCTCCAAGCGTGTTCATGAGAAGATCATCAATATCGGTTGTTCGAAAATTAAATAATTGACTGAGTTCAATGGTAAGGGAGAATAAAAAACTAATGCTAAGTACTTTTTGTAGTGATGCAAACCGTTTCCATAGTAATGGCATGAAAAGGCCTAATGGGACAAATAAAATAATATTAAGTACATATTGTACATGATTCGTCGTAATATCCTTAAAAGGAACCCAGTTCATATTAGTTATAAAATGCAGGTTATATATATTTGGAATCCCCGTAACGCTGAGCATGCCAACTAATATTAGAATCAGTCCATACACTCCAATCAAATGCCAAGATGACTGTGCGATCCCATTTTTATGAAAACCCCTCATTAACATAACTTGAATAAATACTATAAAAGGCAAAACAGCTAGAAATCCCGAAATAACTTCAAGAATGAGATAAATTAAAATCATCAAATCAACCTCCCTTTATATTGTTTAATACGGTTTAGTAGACCAAAAAGTTATATGTATTTATTTGCAAAACAAGCCTACAATCACGAAAAAAATAATGAAGGTGGAACTATATAATTTTTGCAAAATACTTGACGACGTTATTTGCTGTGTATATACTGTGTATAAAGATATATACAGTAAGCACAGTGTTATTCATCCTTGATAGGGGGCTGATTTATATTGAATGGTTGGAAGCAAGGTTGGTTTATATTTAAGCGGGATGTATATACAGATCGTCTGTATCTCATATGGAGCTTAGTTTTTATGATTTATACAGGTGTGATGGTTGGCATTATGTTAGATGGTCAAACAAAGGCATTTGAGATTTTAAGTCCTTTTTCAGATTTTTTGCTGATGATGCTTATACCGATGTCAGGGTTTTATTTTTCAAGACGTTCATTTCACTATATTAGGGATGACTCATACACCAAGATGCTGTGGTATTATCGTACGCTTCCGATTCCAATAGATACGATAATGAAAAGTCGGTTGATTCAACTAGTGAGTTCCTTAGTAGGAAATGGCTTGATTTTATACACAAGCTTATATATTAGTTCTTCTTATCTTCACACTGAGTTAAATATCGGACAGATGTTCTTGTTTATAGTTACATGGAGTGGTTTTGCACTATTTATAAATGGGTTTTACATTTATTTTGAATTGTTATTTAGTGGTCGTAAATATTTATGGATGACTTTTTTAATCCTTCTTTTCACGACGGCACTTGTTGTTACTTTTAAATTATTAAACTTTCATTTAACAACAGCAGTGATTCAATCTGTTAAAACGCAAGGAGTAGGTTCGTCTTACATGTGGAGCATCATTGTTATCGGTGTGGTATTTTTAAGCATCATGCTCAGAATTGTGAGAAATAAATTACAAGTAAGAGATTTAAGACAATGACAATATATGTTCAAGACAAAATAGATACACAGATCTCACAGTTGTGTTGGTGGAGGTGAAAGAAGAGAGGTGTGGATTCCCATTCAAATTAATGAACACAGCACTGAGCCATTGTATGCCCAGATCGAAGCACAGCTACGCTCCCTAATTGTAAGTGGTCAGATTGAAGAAGGCACCTTATTGCCTTCCATTAGAGAGTTTGCAGGTAGCTTGAGTTGCAGTGTCATTACAGTCCGCCGTGTGTATCAGGATTTAGAAAATGAAGGATTGTTACGCACAAAACAAGGGACAGGTACATTTGTAGCCAAGGTGGGTAATGAGGAACGAGATGAATATAAACGGGCTGCCGTGAATGAGGCGTTAGAGCTTGCTGTCGATAAGGGAAAGTCACTTCAATATTCAGCCGAAGAGCTCAAAGCGTTGTTTATGGAAATTTTAAATAGAAAATATACGTAAGCAAAGGGGGGAGACGATTGTCAGAGCCGCTAGTTATCGAATTCAAGAATGTTGTTAAATATGGAAGAGGGAAACAGATAGGCCCAATTGATTTACATTTCCCTGCAGGATATGTTACTGCATTAGTAGGTTCAAATGGAGCTGGGAAAAGTACGATTTTGCAAATGATAATGCGATGTATTTTGCCTAATGAAGGTACGATTTCATGGTTTGGAAATCCACCAGATCAATTATCTATCGAGGTTAGACGTCAAATTTGCTATATTTCCGAGTTGCCATGCTCTGAAGAGGACTATATGACAGGCGCAGAGGTAGGTAGCTTCCGTTCTGAATTATACCCACTGTGGGATCAGCAACGCTTCCAAGTTCTGATTAAGCAATTTGAAGTCCCTTTACACGAGAAACTAAACCGAATCTCAAAAGGAGAAAGACGTAAGTTTGAAATCATTTGTGCATTAGCTGCACGTCCTAAGCTATTAATCCTAGATGAACCAACAGCAGGGCTTGACCCATTTGCTTGGCGAGAGATGTTAAAAGTGCTTCAGAGCGCAATGGAGCAAGAGGAATTAAGTATTATTTTATCAACACATATCGTTGAGGAAATTAAACGACTAGCTGATTATATTGTGTTAGTCCATCAGGGGCGTGCATTAGGCAGAGTTGAAAAAGATACTTTATATGGTGCTTGGCAACGTGTGTGGGTAAAAGGGATGACTGGTGAGCAGCTTAAGCAGGCTGGCGTTCAGTTATTTGAAGAGGAAGGTGCTGGGCTTCATAAGGTGACAGTTCGTGAGTCAGAGCTACAATCACTGCTGGCTAATCTGGAGGATGCACAAATTATGAAGCAGGAAAGCTTAGAAATTGAAGAGGTTTTGAAGCTATGGATCGATGGGCAGCAGCCTTGAAAATAAATTATTGACAGTAGAAAGAGGGAGAAAAAATGACGAAGCCATTAGTTTTGAATCAGGTTGTGAAGGAGTTTGGATCGAAGCGAGCAGTAAATGAAATTTCGTTACAAGTGGAGCAAGGAGAAATTTACGGTTTATTAGGGGCAAATGGTGCTGGTAAAACAACAACGATGCGTATGGTGTTAGGTCTTATTTATCCTGATGCTGGAGAAATATTGTATCATGGTAAGCCATACAACAAGGAATTACAGAAAATTACAGGGTACTTACCTGAGGAACGTGGACTATACCCTAAGGTGAAGGTGAGTGAGCAAATTAAGTATTTGGCAAACCTAAGAGGCATGTCTACGGCGGATGCAGACAAAAGCTTGCGTTATTGGTTAGATCGCTTTGAAGTACCAGAGTATTACGATAAAAAAATTGAAGAGCTATCCAAAGGAAATCAGCAAAAAATGGGCTTTGTTGCTGCGGTTGTGCATAAGCCATCTATCCTTATTTTGGACGAAGCATTTAGTGGACTTGATCCCGTTAATGTTGAACTATTAAAAGCAACGGTGAAGGAACTGCGGGATGCAGGCACAAGTATTTTGTTTTCTACACACCGAATGGAACATGTAGAGGAATTGTGTCGTCATATTACCATCCTTCATGCCTCTAATACAGTAATTCAAGGAAGCATTAAGGAAATCAAACAACGTTACCCAAGGGAAGAGGTCATTTTATATACAAGCTCTGAGGTGGACGGTTTGGCAGAAATACCTGGTGTCACTGCTGTTGAGCGCAAAGAAAGAGGGTATTCGATTCGGATCTCCGAGGTGGCGGCGGCTCAGCACATTCTTCAAAAAGCAATGTCTGTGACACAAGTAGAGCATTTTGAAATTAAAGAACCAACATTAAATCAAATCTTTATTAAAGAGGTCGGTGAATCTAATGAATAGAATGGGAACTGTAATTAAGTTTACTTTTATGAACAAGGTTAGAACGAAGTCATTTGTGATTACAACGTTAATATTTGCACTTTTGGTCTCAATTGGACTCAATGTTCCTTATTTCATTGATAAATTTTCATCGGGTAGTGATTCAGACAAAACAGTCATTGGTATCGTATACGAAAACCAGCCAGAAATTGCGACTAGCTTCAAAGCATATACTGATCAGCAAGCATTAGAAGGTTATTCCTTTGTTGATATTAAAGAAAAAACAAGTAAAGAGGATTTACAGCAGCAAATTAAAGACGAAAAAATTCAAGGTTATTTAACATTTGGGGAAGCAGATGCTTCTGGTTTTCCTGTCGTGAATTATACGTCCGAAGACAGTTCTATCGGCAACAATTTGCAGGTAGTATTGCAGGCGGCACTGGAAAATGTAAAAACACAATATATTACTAAAGGCTCGTTAAGTAGTGAGCAGATTGCTCAGCTAAACGCTCCAGTTAAAATTGAAGCATTAAAGCTCCAAGATTCAGGCACAGACCAAGATTCAGGGGCAGGTAGTGATGGATCAGAGAAGCAAAATGTAATGAATTACGTCGCAGTATATTTATTGTTATTCCTATTTTTCATGACGAGTATGATGACTGGAAATATGATTGCTTCAGAGGTCACAGCAGAAAAGAGCTCGCGTATTATGGAAATTCTAATTACAAGTGTATCTCCATTATCGCAAATGTTTGGTAAAATTATTGCAATGTTCTTACTTGGCATTTTACAGATTGGTATTTTTATTGGCGTAATCGCACTAAATATTATGCTACCACATAATTCGGCTATATTAGCTAATTTTAATCTAGATTTATCACAGCTAAATGCCTCTGTCATTTGGTTAGGCTTGATATTCTACATTTTAGGCTACTTCCTTTACGCAACATTATTTGCAGCGATTGGCTCCATGGTGAGTCGTACAGAAGAGTTAGGGCAAGCAATTATGCCAATTACGATGTTATCCTTAGCTGCATTTTATATCGGAATGTTTAGCATCACTGCACCAAACTCTATGTTACTTAAAGTCAGCACATACATTCCATTTATTTCACCTACGAGTAACTTAGTACGGATTGGACTTGGCGATATTGCACCGTGGGAGATTATTGTATCTCTAGTTATCCTTGTCATTTCAATTTTCTTCTTTGGTTGGTTGTCTGCTAAAATTTATCGTACTGGTGTGTTACTGTATGGTAAACGCCCAAGCTTTAAGGAATTACGCAAGGCGATGAAGGCTTACAAAATATAAGAAACAAGATAACCGGTGTAAATTAATTTGAGACAAAATACCAATAGTGCATAAGAGGGTAAATTTAAGTGATAATCTCACAAAACTCAAATTAGATATACTGTATGATGCCAATTATAAACTTGGGGCTACTCGTTACAACAAGTTAGCTAAGGCATTCTTGTCCTTTGTTTAATAGCTTCCTTTTGAAATTGACTCATTGATTTGTTTTCAGACATATCCTATCACTAAGTGTTATAAATTATGATTATTACTATTTGATCCGTAAGGCTCTTTAGGTATAATAATGCTTGCGATAATGTACAGCAACAGAACAGTACCAAAGCTGAGTAGCATTACTACTGCTATAACCAATCTTACAATTGAAGCATCTATGTTAAAATATATAGACAGACCGCCACACAATCCGCTAACCTTTTTGTCTGTCCGTGAACGATATAACTTTTTCATTTCATGCCCTTCCTTTCATTTGAGTAGGCTTTACAGTGAAACCATGTTCAGTACCACTTTCTGTAAGTTTAATCATTGACTTGGATTGTCTGAAAACCATCGTCTGAGTGTTCTCATTATATATTACAGAATGTACTAGATACATTAGACTTAATGAAACTTAAGAATTCTTTAGTTTTAATAAGATTTTCAGCTTACCGATGAGGAAGTCGACATAGCTATAATAGTCCTAACTACGTAACTTGTTTTTTCATGGTTATATTTGGATATATAGCTACAGACCCTTATAATTCCTTATAGTCACTTGAGATAATAGATTACGATAACAGGTGAGATAAACAACAATAATGAATGAGACTCTACTCCGAGCCTTATAGTTCAAGAAGCCTTGATCTATAAGGCTTTGTTATTTGCTTATAAAAAAACCTTATTTTTTCAGAATCATCATCTTGACTGTAGATCACTGTTATTGTAATCTTTACGAGGTTATTTAAAATTTTAATGATTTAAGAGTTTACAAATATGACATTCATAATTAATAATTCTCATTTAAACATTTATTTAAATTATAAATGATTAAATTATGTGTTTATTTTTCATGGATAACAAGGTACACCACCAGAGGAGGGCATACTACAATCAAAGATATTAATCAATAATATATAGTAAAAAAATTATGGATTAGGAGACAAAAGTATGAATAAGCTCAAAAAGTTCCAAAGTCTTTCATTTATATTGCAAAATCTTTTGAATATTTGTCTTTTAGTTTTAGCCGTAGCCTTAAGCATTTTGTTAATTAGTGAAACATGGTATATTATTACCTCTGTTTTTAAAACATTTCCAAAAACTGAGAGTAGTTACGATATTATAGCTGAATTACTTGTTTTCTTTTTATATTTTGAACTTATTGCCTTAATAGTTAAGTATTTTAATTCGAATTTTCATTTTCCGCTAAGGTATTTTATCTATATTGGTATAACAGCAATTGTTAGATTAATTATTGTTGATCATGATGTAGCCATAAATACATTCTGGTGGTCAATGGCTATACTGATTTTAGTTTGTTCTCTTTTTATTGCGAATAGTCGAATCAATCGTGTGGATAACAAAAAAGAGAAAGAAAAAGAAAATTTTTGAAAAGATTTAATTGCATCTTCTTTTAAGAATTGCTCAATATAATTCAAAATTTAGTTGCTAAACAAGCTGTAGGAAATAGATGAAAAAGTGTCAAACAACGATCTGTCTTCGACAGATCGTATTGCATTTTCTTACTGGATTAAAAAGCAAAGCAGTAATCTGTTCTTAACAATATTTAAGAATAAGGTACTTCAGTATGTCTCATTATATCTACTGTTGCTGTCGATACACCTGCTAGTTTAGCGATTTTTTATATATTTTCCATATTTATGCCACCTCTTGCTTTAAGCATAACAAGTTTATAAAACGGTTATAAAGGAATATACATAGATAAATAATCAATTAAAATAAAGTTTGACATGTAATGCGTTACATAAATTACAGTTGTTTTAGGAACAAAAATAACTGCTAATTAGGAGGATTTGTCATGAAAAAGGGATTGAAAGTCGTAACGATTGGCGGAGGATCTAGTTATACCCCTGAACTTGTTGAAGGTTTTATAAAAAGGCATCATGAATTGCCGATTAAGGAATTATGGCTTGTTGATATTGAGGTAGGAAAAGAAAAACTTGAAATCGTAGGTGCGATGGCGAAGCGAATGGTAAAGGCAGCAGGTATCGACTGCGAGGTTCATTTAACATTAGATCGTCGTGAAGCACTTAAGGATGCTGATTTTGTAACGACTCAGTTCCGAGTAGGGCTTATGGAAGCACGAATGAAGGATGAAATGATCCCTCTAAAATACGGCATGATCGGTCAAGAGACCAATGGAGCAGGCGGAATGTTTAAAGCATTTCGAACGATTCCTGTTATTTTGAGCATTGTGGAGGATATGAAGGAGTTATGTCCAAACGCATGGCTTATAAACTTTACGAATCCAGCAGGAATGGTTACTGAGGCTGTGCTTCGTTATGGGGAATGGGAAAAAGTTATTGGTTTATGTAACGTACCTATTATGGCTGTCAAGACGGAGTCAGCTATTTTAGAGAAGCAGGAAAATGATCTGTTTTTCAAGTTTGCGGGTATCAATCACCTGCACTGGCATAAAATTTACGATCGTGACGGGAAGGATTTAACTAGAGAAGCGATTGATAAAACTTATGGACCTGATGCAAAACCAGATAAAATGGTTGAAAATATTAAAAATATGCGATTTATATATGAGCAAATCGTGCAATTGGACATGATTCCTTGTCCGTACCATCGTTACTACTATATGACGGATGATATGTTGAAGGAAGAACTGCATGAGCTGAAGACAGAGGGGACAAGAGCTCAAGTTGTAAAACGCTTAGAGGAAAGCTTATTTGAACTGTACAAGGACCCTAATTTAGATTATAAGCCTAAAGAATTAGAACAACGTGGTGGAGCTTATTATAGTGATGCTGCATGTGAAATCATTAATTCCATTTACAATAACAAAGGTACGCAGATGGTTGTGAGCACACGGAACAAAGGTGCAATCAATGATCTATCGAATGAAAGTGCAGTTGAAGTGACTAGCTTGATTACTGCGCATGGCGCAGAGCCTATCCATTTTGGTTCCTTCCCACCTGCACATCGTGGTTTACTACAGGTGATGAAGGCAATGGAGGAGTTAACAATTGAAGCAGCAGTTACAGGGGACTATGCGACTGCATTACAAGCCTTTACATTAAATCCACTTGTACAAAGTGGAGACACCGCTAAGGCGCTACTAGATGAAATGCTAGAAGCACATCGTGATTACTTGCCTCAGTTCCATCAGAAGTAATAGAGAAATATTAAAAGTGGAAGCGCTAACTCGCTTCCACTTTTTTATTACTGTAAAGTTTGAACAAGTTAGATTGCCCTCTTGCTGTATATATTCTTTAATTTAAGTAGTTATTCGTGGCAACTAATATGATTGATCAACATGTCTATAAACCGTTGCCCCATATCATTATCTTGATCATCAGCGGGGAATAAACTGAGTCTAGATAATAGTCCCATCATGCTTGTAAAGATGAATAGGGCTGATGTCCTAGCCTCTATTCCTGCCTGAATTGAGCCATCCCTTATACCTTGCTCAATGGGTTTAATAAGAAAATTTTTGGTCTTTTGCGTATCAATAAAGTTTCTATAATATTGCTCTAGTTCCTGGGATACGTTATTTTGAGTGTTATGTCCATAATGTAAGTCAAACATCAAAATATATTTAAGATGACTTGGATGGACTGCGGCATAATGGAGCCATGCTTCAAGTATTTTCCGAAGTTTTTGTATCCCAGTTGGCTCAATTGTTTGTGCTCCAGTTGTGTTTATAAAATGAAACATATCTTGAAGTAATTCAATTTGCACTTCAAATATAAGCTCATGAATGGATTCAAAATGCTTATAAAATGTAACACGACTTACTCCTGCATGTTCACATATATCCTTAATACTTACATTCAACAAGCCATGAGAAGTCAAAAAGGCTTTACCCGCTTCGATGTATTGCTGTCTATGTTTATTTTTTACACCTTGGTGCCAACTTTCAGTCATGATCAAGGACCTTTGCTTTCATAGATTTTGTATCCTTTCTATTCCATAACGTTAAAAATGGAGTTAGTACAACGATAATAGCACCAAAAATATAAGGTGAATTTAAATTTTTGTCAAATAACCATCCAGCAATAATGGGTCCTAAAATTGTACCAACACTCATATAAGTAGCGCTTAAGCCAGAAGCATAGCCTTGTTCTTCTCCAGCTAAGTTGGCAATGCTAGTACTTACTGTAGGTCGAAGAAAAGCGTTGAAAATAAAAAAGATAGATGAAACAAGCAATAGATAAGCAAAGTTAATTTTAATCAGCATCAGCAAAAAGGCAACACCAATCATAATTAAGGAGCTCCACAAGATTACATTTTCTCCAAGCTTCTTAATGATTTTATCCAGTAACCATACTTGCACAACTATCCCAATAACGGCTCCGAGCATAATGATAATTGAAATTTTACTTGCATCAAAATTGTATTTTTGTTCTACAAATAAGGAAAACACAGTTTCGTAGTTAACGAGTCCAAAGGTTGAAATTAAAGTAAGCAATAAATAACGGAAATAAGGGGTATGAAATGACTTTTTAATTTTATTATTGATCGGTTCACGTTGCTGCGCTGTAGCTGGTAAATGTATCTTTTCTTTCTTTTTTAAGGTTTCTGGCAAAAGGATGGATAATATGGCTGCAATAAGACCTAAGCCTGAAGCGAAGTAATATGGTGTTCTAATTCCATATTGGGCAATAATCCCACCTAGCCCTGGACCTAATACCATACCTAAATTCATCGCGGCATTGATGTAACCCATTCCTTTTGCTCGTGTAACGGGTGTAGTTATATCTGCAACATAGGCCATGACGGATGGCACCATGAGACCAAGACCAATTCCTCCAATAAAACGTGCCAAGTAAAGTAGGGGTAAAGTATGTAATGCTGCAAACATAAGATCGGAAATTACAGTCAGAAATAAACCTGACATAATCATCCCTTTACGTCCCCATTGATCTGATAGCCGTCCCCCAATCGGTGAGAAAATAAACTGCGCAGCACCAAAGGCAGCGACTAAATAACCTGCTGCGGTACCTGCCGCATTAAATTGTTTAAGGTAATCAGGCAAAATAGGGATAACCATACCTTGACCTAATAAGGCGATAAATAAGTTAAGCATTAAAATAAATAGAGGAAGTTTAGTGGAAATACGTAGTTGATTAGCCAAAATGATCGCTCCTTGTCCTTGCATAAAGTAATATCTCTAAAATAAAACATACAATCAAATAGTTTTCGCGATGTAAACTATTTACACGGTGTAAAACATTATAGCTTTAATTAAATTTTTGTGTAAGTACTTTTTTGCTCATCGTAAACCACTGGAATAATTTAGTGGGTATGAGGTCCTGTGTAAAAAGTATGAAAAAATGTGAAAAGTGTATGGCTTTCTGAAACGGTTATAGATATAATATTGAAAATACATATTTTCGAGTCATTTCGACATCTGAAAATGCGAGAGGAAGAGGGGCATCTTATGGGGATAATTAAAAGATGGTTCAGTAGACTAAGCGTTCAAAACTTTAAGACAAAAATGATATTATCTTTTGTGCTTATCCTTGTAATTCCATCAAGTGTGATTGGACTATTAGCTACCAATACTGCCAGTGATACGATTAAGGAGCAATTGATAGGCAGTGCAAGAGAGTCGGTGAATTCACTTGACTCATTGATTGATATGAGTGTTGAGCCTAAACTCCACGATGCTGAGTTTTTCTCTAAGCGCTTGAATTCAACTTTATTAGATGAGTCACAAAAGCGTGCGGAGATTCAGCAATATTTTGATGACTATGCCGCATTACATCCTGAAGTAAGCCAAATCTATTTTGGCACTAAGGATGGAAAGTTTGTGGCGTCTCCTGACACGAAAATGCCAGAAGGTTATGACCCTTCTAAACGACCATGGTATGAATCGGCAATGAAGGAGAAAGGCAAGGCAGTAGTTAGTGAGCCTTATTCTGCGATTGGGATCGAAGGTGTTACAGTTGCTGTTTCAATGGCAACGGCTGATGGTACTGGTGTGATAGGAATTGACCTTAAGCTAGACACGATTGCCGATAATGTAAGCAAAATTAAAGTGGGTAAAGCAGGCTATGCAACATTGCTTGATAGAAATAAAAGCTATATTACCCATCCATCTAAAAAAGCTGGAGAGGAAGCAAAAGAAGCTTATGAGCTAAAAATGTATGATGCTCCTGAAAGCCAATATCAATATGAAGACACAGATGGAATCAGTAAGTATTTAGTGTATAAAACGAATGAATTAACAGGCTGGAAAATTGCAGGGATATTTGTCAACGCTGAATTAGAGGAAGCTGTTTCACCAATTACCAACAAAACCTTGATAACGTTATTTGTATGTTTAGTGATCGGGATTGGCGCTATGATTTTTATAATCCGCTCGATTGTCAAACCAATAAGTACTCTGAAAAAGCAAGCTATTTTTGTTAGTGAAGGGGATCTGACGCAGCAAATTGAAGTCAAAACAGAAGATGAGATTGGACAGCTTGGACATGCATTCCAGACGATGCAGCAGAAGCTTCGGTCATTAATCGAGGAGGTAGCCAAGACAACCAATCATGTGGCTCAGTCCTCGGATGATCTAACGATGAGCGCAGAGCAGACAAGCGCAGCAAGTGAGCAGGTGGCATTGGCTGTTCAAGAAATTGCAGGAGGCGCAGAACGGCAAACGGTCGGATTGGATCACAATACAACCGCTTTAGAGGAAATATCTAAAGGTGTCATGTTGATCGCAGAACGCTCCAGTACGGTTGCAGATTTAGCTAGAGCTTCTTCCAAGCAGGCTGAGGAAGGTAGCGAGTCGTTAATTCAAACAGACAATCAAATGAACGCAATTTATCAATCTGTTACAGTCTCTAACCAAACGCTACAAACCTTGTATCAACGAAATAAGCAAATCGGTGATATTACAACCGTGATTAGTGAAATGGCTAATCAGACTAATTTGTTAGCTTTAAATGCCTCGATTGAGGCGGCGCGTGCGGGTGAGCATGGCAGAGGTTTTGCGGTAGTTGCGGATGAGGTGCGCAAGCTAGCGGAGCAATCAGCAGAATCTGCAAAACAAATATCTGGGTTAATTACACTTGTGCTTAATGATACAAATGAAGCTGTAAAAACGATGACAAAAGCAACGGAGGATGTTCAAGAAGGACTTCAAGTCTCCGCAGTGACAATGGAGAAAATTGAAAAAAGCCTTGAAGGAATTAAAGAAACATCTCCACAAATTGATGAAATTGCAGCAACAGCTGAGCAGATTTCAGCAAGTGTACAACAAATCACTGCTTCAGCAGGTGAATTATCCTCCATTGCTGTTGGGAATGCCGCAACTTCGGAGGAGGTTGCAGCTTCCGCAGAGGAACAGCTTGCGTCTATGCAAGAAATCTCTTCATCTGCACAAGTTTTGTCGAATATGGCGACACAGTTAAAAGCAATTATTGCTCAATTTAAAATTTAGATAATTGTTAGCTAAATAAGGAAACAAGGTAATATATAAAAACAAGGTAGCACATAAAAAGGTACAGTGTGTAAGTGAAATTAGCTTTTTACTTACTCCTGTACCTTCTTTTATAGGTCATCCTAATCTAACCCAAATCTATCCTTAACTGCTTGTGAAGTTGAGCCTGAACGTTTAATGTTAATAAGCACCTGAATGTTAAAATCAACCTCATTTTTAAAATAGTTACGCCAATCCTTTTCTATTTTCGCCCATCTTTTCGGATACTTAGCAGAAACATAGTCCCCGATTCCGAGTACGTCTGCGCCAACACTTTGTGTTTTATTCATTAAGTTTTTTGTACTGTTAATGCCTAGCTCCTCTAAAGTTTGCTTGAGCTTATTTAAAGCATTTTTATCATGTAAGTTAATATTAGAGTCTGAGGAAATGACATTGGCTTCCCCTTCTGTAGACATATTTATTGTTAACTTATTATTGTTAAATACCGGTTTGATTTTTGTTTGTAACGATTGAAATATGACTCCAACCTTTTTTTTATCTGTAGGTGAATCCACACTCACCATAAAATCCTTTATTTGCGATAAAGCAACTAAAGCCCCACGTGTTTCATCAAGGCCAAGGATTGGAGGAATAAACTTCCCCTTTCGAAATATAGCCGTTCTTCCTGTCCCCAGGCTTGGCTTGATCTCAGGGTCAGCTAAAGAGTTTCTTTTCTCAAAATCTAACACGGGGACTAAGCTATCTCCACCAATAGAATTTGACATTAGAAAGTCCCTGACTGTGACATCAAGTAAATTACTGTTTTCAATGTAGGATTCTAATACCGTTACTGGAAAACGTTCAAAAAAAATCGGGGCTTGAGCTAGTTTCTCCCTAGCATTGCCTTCAATCATAAATATATTGTTGTTTAGTCGCATATAAGGGTTGCGGGAGGCAAATTCTAATACTTCACCAATCCCTTTCTTAGCATATTCACTACCTACTATAATGTTATGAGCTTGTCTAAACGTAATTCTTCTAGATACATCAGACTGAATAGCCTGAAACGCATCTTCGATAGTATCGCCCGTTTGAGTCACAAAGGTGAAATTTTTGGCTAACTCTCCACTCCCAGAGGGGGGTTGCCCTGGAATGAGCTTGGTTGTTAGTGGAAAACCTAAAGTAAGATCAATTCCATTTTTATTTTGGTCAATAATGAATAAGGATACAAATGCTCGATTGTTTAATTCAATAGATGAATAGCAGCCGCTAAGCAAAATGGATAAACCAGCAATGACCAAAATCAGCTTTAGAAGATGAAATTTTGTTTGCTTCATTCTGCATTTTCTCCTTGTTCATTGTAACGCCAATCCCGACTTTTGTTTGACTGACGCATAGCATTATGAGTGGCAAAATTTTTTGGCCGATATACCATACGCCACCATGGTGTTCGAATTAATGTATCCTCATAATCCCCATTGTTCATTGGGGTAAATGGAGAAAGAAAAGGAACCCCAAACGAGCTTAAATTAATCATATGAATGTAAATAACAAGCAAACCACAAGTAATACCAAAAATTCCGAAAAAGCCAGCAAGCAGCATGATTGGAAAGCGAAGAAGTCTAAAGGAAAGCCCCAGGTCGAAATTAGGAATAATAAATGAGGCGATTCCAGTCAAAGAAACGATAATGACCATCGCTGCGGATACGATACCTGCTTGTACTGCTGCTGTTCCGATAATGAGCGCACCTATGATAGATACAGCTTGCCCAATAGATTTGGGGATACGGATCGATGCCTCCCTGAGCGCTTCAAACGCCATTTCCATAATAAGAGCTTCCATTAAAGCTGGAAATGGAACAATTTCTCTTGAGGCTGACACGGAGATGAGTAAGTCAAAGGGCATCATCTCAGGGTGAAATGTTGTTACTGCAATATATAGTGATGGTAGCAAAAGAGATACTCCAAAAAATAACAGTCGAACAATTCGAATAAAAGAAGCGAATATAAACGATTGATAATAATCCTCTGCGGCTTGTAATAACATTGGCAAAGTTACTGGAGCAAGCAAGGCAATAGGGGTATTGTCCACTAATACAGAAATCCTTCCTTCTAATAAAGAAGCACAAACTGTATCTGGTCGCTCCGTATATTGCACCTGTGGAAATGGAGAATAAGGTGTATCTTGAATACACTCCTGCAAGTAGCTAGAGCCAAGGACACCATCAATTTTAATATAGGATAGTCTTCTTTTCATTTCCTTAATTAATTTCTCCGAGCATATTCCTTCAATATACGTAATTACAACAATGGTCTTACTCTGTCTGCCAATAATCATTTGCTCTGTTTTTAACTTTGGATTCCGTATTCTTCTCCGTATTAGGGTCAGATTAGTTTGTATACTTTCAACAAATGCTTCACGAGAGCCGCGAATAACGGATTCATTAGCCGCCTCTTCGATGGAACGTTTCTCAAAATCAGTATAGGGAATTTCAATAATATAAGGGTTCCCATCAATGATAAGTAGACCATGTGCATTCATAATTGCATCTAGGCCTTTTTCTAAATCTGCATATACATTATTTTCTGAAATAAATAGCTGATTATTTTCAATAATATCCTGCACAAAGGTATCTTCATGTAACGCTTTAAATTCATCTAGTAACGCTAACAAATTTTTTTGTAATGTAACACTATCAAACATGCCTTGGATATAGATAAGAGCACAACGATGTTCGCTTTTAGTTAGAAATGTATTAAATATAATATCTGAGCAGTTTTCCAGCTTTGTTTTATACCATTGAAGTCGGACACTTAAATCCGTCTCATTCATTTTTAATCCCTCCTATCCACAATGAAGCCTAGTTAGTATTTGATATTTAAGTACAATTTATCCACGTTGATCCAAGCATCTAAAGTTAAGCATTTTTGTTCTTTATCCAAGCAACAGTGGAATAAAAAGGCGAATCACAAGGGATACTTAGACAATATGTTAATTTAATGAAATTTAGGGTTAGGATGGACTAAGGGGTGGCTATAAGATGCAAGTAAAGGTTACGAAAGGACAAGTTTTTAAACTCATTGCCATACAGTTATTTACAACTGTAACCGCCTTTTTGAGCAGTAATATTGTAATATTAGGGGGTTATAATGGTCCGTTAAGTGTAATTTTCGGTCTTATTTTAGCATTAATCATTATATATCCGATGATTGTATTAGGCCGTCGTCGACCCGATGAATTTTTCGCTATCTATGGTAAAGAGATTGTTGGGAAGTGGCTTCATCCACTTTTTATTTTGTTTATGACTATGGCTTTAATTTACATAGCCATCATTAATATGTGGCAGCTTAGCGATTTTTTAATCCAATTTTATTTAATTGGTACGCCAACTTGGGTCATCATAACTATTTGTGCTTTAATTATTGCCTATATTGCCTACTCCGGAGTAACGACAGTTTTCCGAGCTGCGGAAGGATTATTTCCTATTGTTATTGTTGCCTTTTTGAGTATTCCCTTGTTTGTGAGTGAAAATATAAGATGGTACATGGCAAAGGCTTTAATTAATCATCTTGATTTTATTCATACCTGGCCAGCAACTTATACAACGGCATCTGTTTTTGGTGAGGTAGTATTTATTATTTTTATCATTCCTCACATTCCGATGGACAAGAAAATTTTTAAAATAATAGGATCTGCTGGCGGTGTAGCTGTTGTGACAATTTTGTTCCACCTCATTCCATTATTACTTATATTTGGGCCTGATCTAGCTGGAAACTTTAATTATCCTGACTTAGAGCTGCTTCGTTTTATGCGGAGTGGGTCATTTCTTGAAACGTTAGATCCTTTACTCATTATTTTGTGGGTAATTTGTATATTTATTAAAATCAGTTTTATTATGTATGTTGTTGCGACGGTGATCAGTCAGATGTTAGGACTGAAGGAATCAAGGCCAATCGTGCTGCCTGTCGTAGCTACCGTTTCGTTGATGTCCCTAGTGGTGGTTCAATCCAGTGCGCAATTTCTGGAGTTAGAGACTTCAGGTTTTGCAACGATGCTAATGATTGCTGAATTAATACCTATCCTTTATCTTGTAGTTGACCTTATCCGTTTTGGTAAAAAGAAGCCAGCTAAGCAAGGGGGAGAAAAATGATCGGACTTGCCATTGTTTTTGCTGCAATTAGTTGGATTGAATGGAAAAGCATCCAAAAGAAATCGGATGAGGATAAAAAAAAGAAATGGACGATTTTGATTACCATAGCAACTCTTTTTATATTGTGTGAAGTATTGTTTTTGCTAAGAAATGTATTCCAAATTGATATTTTTGTGAAAATATTATTTGATAAGCTAGAGAAATGGATCATGATGGAGCATTAATGGGAGGTAATGATATTAATTTATTGAAACTTTTTTTATCAGTTTATCGTTTATCCTGTATATCATGTGTGAGATAGAGTAAATACACTTTGAGATCAGGATTAGGAGAATTTTAATGGAAACAACATCATTGCCTAGTCGTACAGCGTCTAGGAAACATAATAAGCCCAAACAAACGCAATCGCCCAATCGTAAAAGGACGACAAAAAAGAAAAAGAAAAAAGGCTTTTTTTATAAGTTAAAGGTGTTTTTTACGGTGATGTTGTTATTGCTTTCCTTGTTTAGTATTTGGTTTTTCTTTACTCCTTCAGGGAATAGCTTTCGCTTTTTGGTTGCGGATACGTTGATTACAACAAGACATCGTCACTGGGCTAAATATATTATTGGTCAAGAAGAGCTTAATAAAAGAGTTGCAGCTTATCAGGCTCAGTTTGACAAAATGGGTGATGAAGTAGATACGCACACAATTACGACGCCAAAAGATAAAGAGGAAGAGAACCAGCCACTTGTAAAGGTAGATGAGGTATCAGGTAAAGGCTACCATGGTTACGTTCTAACTGTTAGTGATCCTACTAAAATTCGCCTTGGTGTACCTGGTAAACGTGGAAAAGGTGAAAAGGTATCAAGTATGGTGAGTCGATTAGGTGCAGTTGCAGGTGTAAATGGCGGAGGTTTTGATGACCCCAATTGGCGTGGGAATGGTTTTAAGCCGATTGGTCTTGTTATTTCACAAGGAAAAATGTACTACAACGGTATGGGTTCAAAAAAGTCAGCACAAATTGTTGGTTTAGATAAGCAAGGTAAAATGATTGCTGGTAGATATTCAATTAGTGAGCTGAGTAAGCTTGGCGTGCAGGAGGCAGTTACCTTCCAGCCAAGAATTATTGTTAATGGAAAAGGTCAAATCAAAAACCAGAAGGAAGGCTGGGGGATTGCGCCACGTACTGCAATGGGGCAAAAAGCAGATGGTTCTATTCTTTTTGTCATTATTGATGGACGTCAGCCAGGTTATAGCATTGGGGCAAGCTTATATGATGTTCAGGAGGTAATGCTAGAGCATGGTGCAGTTATTGCTGCAAATCTGGACGGGGGATCATCTACCGTATTGGTGGGTAAAGGTGGAGAAATCATGAATAAGCCTTCCTCCGAATACGGCGAACGTTATTTGCCAACAGCTTTTCTCGTATTTGAGCATCCAGAACAAGTAGATATACCAAACATTTGGAATGGCTTACGTCCACAGGATATAGATGCGGGTAAGAAAAAATAGGCTGCGCTCCAGAGGGTGATTTCAACCGCTGTTAAAGTCCCATTTCCTTGAAAGTATTAATAGTATGATGAAAATGGGACTTTAAATTATGTGTTGCAATCACTAATTTTAAAATTGAACCAATGCTTTGAGTGGGAAAATAGAATGAAAAATAGCCTGATGTCCTTGTCTTTGAGTACGAGGGGATCAGGCTAAAGTATAATTATATTTGTAACAAACTATTAAGGCTCAATCTTGAAATCAGTGCTTGACAACAGAGCCCAAACTAGCGGAGAGACAGAGCGATTCTGAGGATTGCTTTATGATTTTAACACAATCGTAAGAACGCTCTGGATCGTAGCTTCTAGCCTCATGTCATTGTCAAGTAGTGATTTTATAAATAGAGCCACTATTTAAGTTGATTAATTTACATATGAAGGTTTTTTCTTATACATAAGAGCTACTGTCCCAGGGCCACAGTGACAAGAGATTGCACAGCCACCTTCAATAATTTCTACGTTTTTAATATCTGTTTTTTCTAATAAAGTTGTTTTTACATAATCTGCTGCTTTTTCAGCTAGGGTTTGAGCGATAATTACAAGATCACGATCAATTTTGTTCACATTTTCTATAAAACCGGTCAACATGCGTTCGACCGCCTTCTCAGTTTTTCCACGATAACGATCAGCGGAGTAAATAATGCCTTCTTTTATTTTAAGCACAGGGCGAATTTTAAGCAGACTTCCGATCATATGCTGAACGCTAGATACACGTCCACCCTTATGCAAGAAATCGAGTTGACTTACAAGCACATCCATATCGATAAAATTTCGATCTTCCTCAACCATTTGTACAATTTCTTGTGCTGTAGCTCCCTCTGTAGCTAGCTTTGCAGCCTTCAGCACTAATAACGCCGTCCCACCAGAAACATTGAGCGAATCTACAACATGAATACTCCCTTTAGGAAATTCGCTAGCGGCGATCGTTGCATTTTGGTATGTGGATGATATTTTAGAAGACATACTTATAAATACAATTTGCTCGCCACGCTCGATACATGGTGTAAAAGCAGCGATAAAATCAGCTGGAGCTGGTGCAGCGGTTTGTGGTAATTTTCCCTCGGTATGAAAGCGATTATAAATTTCGTTTGTCGATATTTCGAATTTATCCTTATAGCACTCCTCGCCATAAACAACATACAAAGGGACAACGCCAATATTAAACTTCTCTGCCAAGTGGGGTGGGAAATCGGTCGTACTATCTGCAAAAATCCTAACCTGTGTCAATACATTTCCTCCAATAACCTTTTTAATATAATTTCATTATAGATGGGAATCAGTTCAAAAAGCAAAAAGATTATGACCCCTTTGTCCAAGTAAAGCGTTGTCGATACTTCCTCGGTGAGATCCCTTCAAATTTCTTAAAGCATGCTGTGAAATAGGCCGCCTGATTAAACCCCACCTCCTCCGCAATGCGTTCAATCGTTAAGTTGGTTTGTAGCAATAATAGCTTAGCTTGCTCAACCCGTAATTGAATTAAATATACGGAAGGGGAGCAGCCAAATACCTTTTTCATGCAACGAGCAATGTAGACAGGATGAAAATTAACATTGCTTGCTAATGCTTGTGACGAAAAGGGCTCTCGGTAATGTTCACGTAAATAGGATGCTGCACGCTCCGCGCATATCGCTTGTGGAGAAGGAGCTTCCTCATTCCCTGATGAGGAGAGCAATAAAATAACCTCTTGGAACAATGCCTGCTGCTTTAAACGTACACTTGGTAAATGAATATGACTATTCATTTGAGTTAATGTATTTATCATTTGTATCACTTTTGGGAGTTGTGGCAACTTTGCAAATTGGGGCACAGTAATTTTATAGCTAGATGTTGAGAACGGAGATAGGGTCATAGGTGGACCTTGGTGTTCATATTCTGCTTTGACCTCATTATGAATACTCCAATCCCCTAACAATTGAAAATGTAGCCAATGATGGGTAGATTCCTCTTTACACCCCATATATGAATAATGATGACTATCTGGTCTTAAAATGAGAAATTGTCCTGCATGAACCTCATATTTTTGGTCTGCATCAGCGATATATAAACAACCTTTGCTTGCTACCAGTAAATCAAAAACACCAATGTTTTGTCGATTGGGGTGACGGTCTCCGACAGCCATTTCCGAGATACCGCTTACAATGTAGTGAGGTAAAGGGGGAGCGGTAAATTGTATATACATAATCGATTTCCTTCTTCCTTTATCACCAAAATGATAAGTTTAAATCGTGATAGATTGAGTTTCTATAATGATACCTGATTTTTAAGATAACATCTATAATGTGATTCATGCTAAAAGTTTTATAGTGCAAATATAAAGCAAGTACATCATTTTTGGTCTACATCTGGAGGTTGTAATAATGAAGAAAATTGATCATGTGGAAAAGGATAAATTTACACTTTGGCTGCTAGCTTGGCCAATTTTTATAGAAGTATTTTTGCAGTTTTTATTAGGAACGGTAGATACACTTATGGTTAGTCGAATTTCCGATCAGGCGGTTGCTGTAGTTGGTTTTTCCAATCAGCTATTTAACGCACTTACCACGTTGTTTGCTACTGTAGCGAGTGGAGCAGGGATAGTAATAGCACAAAAGATTGGCTCAAGGAAGGAAGAGGATGCTAGGTCTGTCGCCATCATCGCCTTGAAGGTCACAACTGTCATTGGCGCTGTGTTAAGTGTAGTTCTAATTGCATTTCCAAGATCTATTGCTCAAATGTTAAGTTTGCCTGAAGAGCTATTATCACTTGCGGAGATATATATATCGATTGTAGGTGGGGGGATGATTCTCACAGCAATCATGTCTACACTAGGGACAGCGATTCGTAATACTGGTAATACCAAAGGTCCAATGTATATTGCAGTTGGCATGAATATTATTCATATTATTTTAAACTATTGCTTTATTTTTGGGGCGATGGGTTTTCCAGAGCTTGGATTAAAAGGGGTTGCGATTTCAACTGTAGTGAGCAGACTAATTGCAACTGTGATTTTGCTTGTTATTTTTGTTAACACTTTTCAACGAAAAATTGTATTTTCTGATTTTCGGATCTTTGATCGTGGTTTGTTTAAAGAAATACTTGATATTGGGTGGCCGCTTGGTGTGAATATGTCTAGTTGGGTATTTTCACAGCTTGCTATCTTTTCATTTCTTGCCACGCTTGGAACAACCGAGCTAGCAGCTAGAACCTACATGAATACATTAGAGTCGTTTTGTTTCTTGCTTGGTCATTCGTTGGCGCTAGCTGCGCAGATTCAAATTGCCCATCTTTTTGGTGGGGGCAAAACAAAAGAAGCATACGGTGCAGTATTTAAGGCTTTGAAGGTAGCTTTGCCGTTAGTGATTGCAAATTCATTTATTTTAGTACTAGTTGGGAAATATATGTTAGCGATGTTTACGCAGGATGAAGCGATTTTGAATTTATGTGTTACTTTGTTATGGATGAACTTGTTGCTACAGCCTGGTAAAGCCATAAATATGGCGATTGGCGATGCTTTAAATGCAATTGGCGATACAAAATATACGATGAATATTTCTTTAATCTTTATGGGGCTCGTGGCGACAGGAGGTTCATATCTGTTTGGGATCGGACTTGGCTTTGGCATCATTGGCATTTATAGTTGTATGATTGCAGATGAATATATCCGTGGTGTGTTTTCATATTTTCGATGGAAGCAACGTAAGCTGCTGAAGAAAAAGGAAGTCGAGTTAGGATTGGAGCCAGAGATTAGGGTGGTAGCACAAGCGGCTAATGTAGCTCTATAGGAAACATATCGAATACACAAAAATAACACTCGCTATAGCAAGCTTAAAAGCTACATACACCAAGGAGATGAAGCAATTCCCTTATCGTATGTAGCTTTAATTTTATTTATCCTGCCTTGTATGATCTGTTATGACGGGAATACGACTGGTGATAAGTGTTGTGATAATGCTTCAACAAATTGTTCTAGCTGCTCTTGATCCACCTCATCAAAGCGGTTTTTGTTTGGGCTATCAATGTCTAACACACCAAATAACTGATCCTGTACAAAAATAGGAATTACAATTTCGCTATTGGATGCTGCATCGCAAGCAATGTGACCTGGAAATTGATGTACATCTGCCACACGAAGTGTAGTCTTTTGCTGTGCTGCTGTACCACATACCCCTTTTCCCATAGGAATACGCACACATGCAGGTAACCCTTGAAATGGGCCTAGCACAAGTTCATTCTCAACATTCAAATAAAATCCCACCCAATTGATTTCAGTTAAATGGAAATTTAGTAGTGCTGCTGCATTAGATAAGTTGGCAATCGGATTAAGCTCATCTTCAATTAAAGCATTTAATTGAGAAAGGATAGCTTGATATTGCTCCTGACGCGAGCCTGCTGTGGGTTGTTTTGGTTGGAACATATAGTAGTATTGCCTCCTTATATATTACAAATTTCGCTTTTTTTTGACACGGTTGTTTTTTGACAACATGTTTTATCATAGTTGTATCACAACAATTGAAGTATGAGGTGATCCTTATGATTAATGAGACATCTAACACTAAAAAAGTAGGTAATGACCTCCTTCAAAAAATTGAACAGCTACGATCTCAACTTGTTGAAGCAGCACAAACGAAGGAATTCACAAATGATGCCATCGTCGCTTTGAGCCAACAACTAGATCATTATATCGTATTAGCACAATATCAAATGATAGGTAGGTCATGATAAACTAGAACGAATAAACTGAATCGTTTCAGTTGCATAAAGCTCTGGGTCGACGCTAAAGGCGTTCGCATGTATCGCTTTTGGGATGAGTAATAGCTTTTTTACTCCCTGCTTCACATTATACATGTCTACGCTCATTTGTGTAGGAACATAAGTATCTTCTGTGCCATGAATAAACATGACAGGTAATAAACTGTTTTTCACTGCTTTAATTGGGCTAACCTGTTCTAAAGAGAAGCCTGCCTTACGTTTTAAAGACCAATTTACTAAGTGTATTAATGGAAAGAGGGGCGTCTTGTTTAACACGTTAATTTGGTATTCGATTAGCGCTGTCAGATCAGAGTAAGGGCAGTCAGCGATTACAAATTTAACATTAGGTTGTGCGATGCTTAAATACTCTAGCACTGTGCCTCCGCCTAGGGATTGACCATGCAAGCCAACGATGATTTCTTCTCCATATTGTGTGGTTAGCATTGTCACCCATGATTCTACATCGTATTTTTCTTTGTAGCCATACGTTGAAAATTCCCCTTCACTTTCACCATGTCGTCTTTGATCCACTAATAATATATTAAACCCCTCTTGTTGAAATAGATCAATATATTGTGCTGAAAGGTGCAGGTTAGCCGTATAACCATGAACGATAATAATCCAACGTGGTGAATTATGAACCGCCTTAATGATGTAGCCATGAAGCTGTAGACCATCAAAAGAGGTAATATGTACCTTTTGTTTAGGTAGTTCATGGAATTTTTGCTTCGTAAAGGTACCTGCTTGCTCCAAGCTCTGAAGAATAGCATCACTACTTTTTACCTTCATCCTTGTAATTTTATTAAATACCTTTTGGGTTAAAGCCAGCAGGATGACTGTAATTATAAGCAATACAACTAAAATAATAATGTAAACCATAAAAAAACCTCCTGTAATCCCCTTTGTTTTATTATAGTATCTTTGATGCCCATATAACAAAAACTTAACTTGTGCTCTTTAAGTAATTTACAGATTGCTTTTTTGCTAGAAATCATGCAAAATTGCTTCGTATTGCTTCGTGTACCTAGCGGGGCATAGGACTAAGGAAAAGGTGATAAATGTTGTTTAAATGTGAAGGAAATATTCCCGTTATAGAGGGTCCGAGGATTAACTTACGTAAAATGCAAGCCAGTGATGCGGATACGTTGCTCCAATATTGGGGAGATTCTGAGGTTGTAAAGCATATGAATATGAGTCCTTTCACTACTTCTGATGAAGTGCTGGAGATGATAACCTTACTCAATGGTTTAGCTGAATGTGAAGATACCTTGCGGTGGGGAATTGAGCTGAGGGAGGAGCAGAAGCTTATTGGTAGCTGTGGCTTCAATACATGGCAACTATCTGGTGCTTATCGGGCAGAAATCGGCTATGATCTAGGCAAGGCTTTTTGGGGAAAAGGGTATATGTCTGAGGCGCTTGCTTTAATGTTATCCTATGGCTATGAAATTATGGGATTAAATCGGATTGAAGCCTTGGTACAACCTACAAATGTAGCTTCATTGAAGCTGTTAACCTCATTTCATTTTCAGCAAGAAGGGCTATTAAGACAATACCAGAAAATAGAGGAAGGGTTCGTTGATTTATATCTGTATTCGTTGTTGAAAGAAGAATATGAGATGAATGCGAGATGATGATGTAACAATAAGATATTAGTCTAACTTGTATATAGGAAAGGAGGATTATGGTTATGAAAAACAGCTTTGCAGTTGCTAGTCCTGCTAATACGGTCATGCATCGTTTAGATGCCTTAAGCAAGCTAGTTGCTTTATTATGTCTAAGTGTACTTACTATGCATATCGATGAAGTGGTACCATCTTTCATTGTTCTTTTTTGCTTATTGGTATTATGCATGTTTGCTGGAAATAGGGAGAAGCTGCTTCGTCGCTTTCTTTTTATTGGCTCCTTTGCATTGCCCTTATTTATTTTAACTATGTTGTCTGCTCCACAAGGTGGGGAAAGGTTTAATTTAGTTTTTTTTACTGTATCTACTGATGCGATAGAGGCGGGAATTGTCGTTAGCTTTCGCATGATTATTTTATTTTTGTCCTCTATGGTGTATATCGAAACGACAAATCCACGTCATTTTTTAGTGATGTTAACCCATTATATTAAGCTTCCGTATCGTTTTGTTTTTGGTGTTTCAGTTGCGCTCGCCTTTGTCCCTTTATTAGAGGAGGAGGCAAAGATGGCAATTACTGCACGTAAGCTTCGCCGAGGAAAAGCACCACAACGTATGCGAGAGTTTATCGATATGTGGAAAGGAAGCTTACTTAGTATTTTTACAGGTGCAATCCGTCGAATAAGTATTACTGCTGGGGCGATGGATGCCAAAGGATTTGGTGCGTATCCAACTCGTACGTATGTAACTATTCCTAAAATACAAGCTAGTGGTTATTGTGTCATGATTTTAAGTGTGTTGTCCCTATGTTTTTTATGGGGTATCGTCTAAATTTTATGAGAAAAGTATAGTTGTTTTAACAGGTATGTGTAAAAATAGCTTGACGTATTTTAATTGTTAACCTAAATTATTATTTGTGGTTAACAATTAAAAATGGAGCTGATGATTTCAAGATGAAGCAAAAATCGATAGGTTCAATATTTCAGTCCTTTACAACGTTAGATATCGTACTCATGGCGATGTTGGCCACTGCGAATGCGGTTGTCACCATGTATCTGTCCACAGTAAATCAAATGCTTAATAGTGTGGGTGGGCCAATCGCAACCTCAACCATTACAGGCATCTATATGTTATATGGGGTGTTAGCCTGTTACATAATTCGTAAACCCGGAACGGCAATCATTACGTATAGCTTTGGTGCGATCGTACAATCCTTTTTAGGTGTAGCGTATGGGATACCTTCCGCAATTGCGGCAGCCTTATGTTATATGATTGTAGTTGAGTTAGTGCTTGCACTTTATCGTTATAAGCGCTGGGATTACATTTCAATGTCTATTTTAGGTGGAGCGATGGTGCCAATCTGGTTTTTCTTTGCGGCTCAAATGTTTGGTTATACGAAATGGGGAACCTCGATTTTAATGATTGCACTTGTGGTTCGTATTATTAGTGGGATGATTTTGGCGGGTTATTTAAGTAAGATATTAGGTGACCTACTTGCTAAAAGTGGACTGTTATCTCGATTTAATATTGGTAGATAAGTATAGAAGAGAAGGGTAAGAGGCTGTTGAATGACTTGGTGGATTTGAATTCATATTCCGTAGTTGAAGTCATAAATGTAAGCTATGGCTATACCAGTGACAATGCTGATATAATTTATAACCTTAATCTTTGTATTAACGAGGGCGAATGGGTGGCGATTGTTGGTGGGAGTGGCAGTGGCAAATCGACATTGGCTGGACTACTGACAGGTTATTTGCCAAGAGTAGGTGGTGGTGCACGTCATGGTTCAATTAAGGTATATGGTCATGATCCAGCAACAGCCGATCTTAAGGAAATTTCTCCTGTAATTAGTTTGATTGTGCAGGACCCCTATGGTGGACTTGTGCTTGGATGTGTGGAGGAAGAGGTGAGCTTTGGTCCGGAAAACTTGTGTTATGACGTTGAGCAGGTTAGAGAATACACAACTAAGGCTTTAGAGGATACCGATCTGATAGCACTTCGCCAAGCCGATGTGAGCTTATTATCAGGTGGACAACGACAACGTACCTTGATCGCCTCAGCATTAGCCATGCATACAAAAATTGTTGTATTTGATGAATCAAGTAGCCACTTAGATGAAGCTTCTCGAACTAAGCTATTACAGGTGCTACATCAGCTGGCAGAGCAAGGGCATACCATCATTACGCTTAGTGGAAGAATGGATCAGATTGCTTCACAGGCATCAAGGTTAATCGTCATGGAGCAAGGTGAAATTGTGATGGATGGAAGTACATCGATAATGCTTAAGGAACAGTGGACAAAGCTCATTCAATTAGGCTTATTGCTGGATCAGGAGGGGCTAAAGGCACTACCTTCTAAACATGCACTTGAACTTGACCTTGAGCCTGAGCTTGCGTCTAAACCTCAACTTATACCTAATCCCGAATTTGCTCCTAAACCAGGACGTGTGCCAGCGCTCAATGAGACGCCACTTTTAGAGCTAAAGCACTTTTCCTTCCAATATAACAAGCGTCTACCTTTTGTTTTTAAGGATGTAAATGTTCAGTTGAAGCAGGGACAGTGGGTGATGTTGCGTGGTGAAAATGGGGCTGGAAAAACGACATTATCCAAGCTGCTGACTGGCTTGTTACGCGTACCCAAAGGGCAAATGTTTTGGCAAGGCATGGATATGGGAAAGTGGAATCTATACGAATTTTCTCAGCAAATCGGTTATGTTTTCCAACAACCTGAACAGCAGTTTGTAGCTCATACAGTGGGGGATGAGCTTTTATATAGTCCTCGTTCGTTATTAGGACTGTCACCAAAGGACGAAACACCTGACTTCTTATTACACAAATTAGAAAAGATACTTACTGATATAGGTTTAGCAGAAAAGCAAGGCATTTCCCCTTTTTTATTAAGTGGGGGGGAGAAACGCTTGTTGAGTGTTGCGGGGAGTATGATGGTGCCACGTAAGCTATATATTTTAGATGAACCTACTGCTGGTTTGGATTATGTAGGTGTACTTAGACTTATACGCTTGTGTAGACAGGCTATCGCCACGGGGGCAGCGATCATTATGATTACCCACGAACCTCAGTTGTTTGCAGAGGAACAAATAATTGAGTGGCGTGTGGCTGATGGGAAAGTCTCTTAGTACAGCAAGTGCTAAGAGATTTTTAATATTCCTTCTAAATAGACGATCCCCATATTATCGTTTATAATTATCCCTTATGGATGATCTGAAATGGGATGAGGAAGAAGGCTTGATTTTCAAATGGTGATGAAACGAAATTACATATTAACAGGGCTATTGTTGGCTACATTTTTAGCTGCGATCGAAGGGACTGTGATTGGGCCAGCAGGTCCACGTATTGTTGGTGATTTAGGAGGGTACAAGCTATTAAGCTGGGTTTTTACGGCCTATTTACTAGCGATGGCAGTAACAACGCCTCTTTTTGGAAAAATAAGTGACTTATATGGTCGTAAGCCTGTATTTATTATAGGTTCGATTTTATTTTTGATTGGCTCCTCCCTTTGTGGATTAGCGACGACGATGGAGCAGCTAATTATTTATCGTGCAATTCAAGGGATTGGTGCAGGTGCGTTGATTCCAGTTACGTTTACGATTATTGGCGATATTTATAGTATTGAAGAACGAGCCAAGGTACAAGGCTTAATTAGCTCAGTATGGGGAATTTCTTCATTAGTGGGGCCTTTGCTTGGTGGGTATATGGTGGATTCGCTTAACTGGCGTTATATTTTTATTTTTAATGTCCCCTTTGGGTTGGTTGCTTTATTTTTCATTATTAAGCATTTACATGAAGAGATAGAGAAAAAGAAAGCGAAGATCGACATTGGTGGGGCAGTAACGTTTACGGTTGGGGTTACTACGTTATTGTTTGCTTTAGCAACAGGGGGAAATCAAATTCCTTGGGATTCTTGGATGATATATAGTTTATTTGGTATCGCTGTGGTGTCTTTAGTGTTATTTTTTATTATTGAAAACCGAGTGGCTGAACCACTTGTGCCTCTAAAGCTATTTAAAATTAGAAATATTGCCTTTTCCAATTTTGCAAGTTTGCTCGCAAGTGCATTGTTAATTGGTGTAACCTCCTATTTACCTTTATGGATTCAAGGGGTACTTGGCAAAAATGCAACGATGTCTGGTTTTTTATTAGCCCCATTGTCCATTAGCTGGATGCTTGGTTCTGTGCTTGGTAGTCGAATGATTATAACAAAGGGACCACGTTATACATCATTTATTGGGATGTTAATTATCGCAATTGCGGCGCTTGGCATGACAACACTTACCTCAAATACACCGATCTATTTAATGATGTTATATAACGCTTTGTACGGAGCTGGATTTGGATTTTCAATATCTGTATTTACGATTATTTCGCAATCTTCTGTAGATCGTAGCTTAAGAGGGGCATCGACTGCACTTAATTCCTTTACAAAATCAATCGGTCAGACGATTGGGGTAACAATTTTTGGCGTACTCATTAATTTAAGCATCTCTAGCCAAATTGCACAGGGAACAGATCTATATGGTAAAGTAACACAAGGGGATATTGATAACCTGTTATCACCAGAAAAATTACATTTGTTACCTTCAGGCTTACTCCATGATCTTGTCCAAGTGCTACAAGGTAGCTTGCATGCATTGTTTATCGTCATGGCGGTCATTGGTGTTGTAGGTGTATTTTCATCATTAGGACTTAGTCGCACTCTTTTAGATTCTGAGAAAAATAAGGTTGATACGCCTTTAGATAAATAAACAATTGGCTCCATTAGAATAAAATACATGCCTTCGTGTCATCTTAATTTATAAGATTATTATTATGTTGCTTGAGAGGACAAGGAGGCATTTTTAAATGAATGAGCAATTAAATGTGGATCAACAGACTTTAGTACAATCTTGGCAGCAGGAGCTTCCTGCTTTTCTGAATTCGGGGGATTCCTCACAGGTTACAGCAGATAATAAGGATCAAAATAGTATTCGTTTGCACATTGACGTGGAAGGGCATGACATGTATTCGTTTGACTTTAAATGCTGTTATGTAGATTCACGTGAAGTGAAGGTCGATTTGGTGGATGTGGAGCAGGCTGGCAGAGCAATTGATGAGCACACCAACGAGATTCAAGAATTAACGCATGATTATGTTCGTCATATTCATGAATGTGCCCAATCGCTTCAAAAGATTACGAATCCATGATGCTTAATCCGTCTTAACCTTAGCGATCTGTTTCTCCCAAGTGGATAAGCAGGTCGCTTTATTCAATTTTAAAAATACATTACACTTACATAGTTTTGTAACCTTTAACTTTAGCTTTTCGTTGTATTAAGATAAGTTATATTACAAGGATGGACAAGCTGAAATTGTCCATTTACAAATTTAAATTTCTGCATGTTGCTAAATGGACTAGGAGAGAAAAAAATGAACGAAGGCATCGCTCGATATGAGCCTACAGCCTATGAGGGACTTAGTGAACAACAGGTCAACCTCCGCATGGAAGCAGGGCTGTTTAATCAAGATAGTCAGGTCAAAACAAAAAGCATTGGGCAAATTGTGGTTAGTTATGTTTGTACATTATTTAACCTCATTAACGTTTTGTTAGCCACAGCGATATTTTTGGTTGGGGCTTATAAAAATATGCTATTTCTGTTTATTGTCATCATTAATACGTTAATTGGAATTGTTCAAGGGATTCGTGCCAAAAGGAACATGGACGCCCTATCTATTATTTCATCAACTAAAGCAAAGGTTATTCGGAATGGTCAGATGCAAGAGATTGCACTTGATCAAGTAGTGCTTGATGATGTACTTATGCTCGAAAATGGCAATCAAATTATTGCCGATTGTATTTTGTTAGATGGCAAATGTGAAGTGAATGAATCTTTATTAACAGGAGAATCCGACCTCGTATCGAAGCAACCAGGGGACATGCTGTTGTCTGGCAGCTTTATCGTAAGTGGGATGGGACGCGCCAAAGTTGAGCATGTAGGTAAAGACAATTATGCGGCTACCATCTCCAATGCCGTAAAATATATGAAGGCTGTACCTTCACAAATTATGATTGCGATTAAAAAGGTCATTAAAATTGCTTCGATCTTAATTGTGCCCCTAGGGCTTTTATTATTTAATAATCAGCTCTCGATTGAGGGGAATACGCTTCAAAGAGCAACGGTCAATACGGTTGCAGCTTTAATTGGGATGATTCCAGAGGGGCTAGTGCTGTTAACTAGTTCTGTGTTGGCAGCTAGTGTATTGCGTTTATCCAAGCAAAAGGTGTTAGTACAAGAATTGTATTGTATTGAAAATCTAGCTAGGGTGGATACGTTATGCTTAGATAAAACTGGGACAATTACAGAAGGGATCATGGAGTTAGTTGATATTGTTCCATTGATGGATCATCCACACACCCCATTTCCGGTGGTGCTTGGAAGGATGGGACAAGCTTTACAGGATCACAACCCTACAATTGAAGCAGTCCGGGCTAAATATCCTCAAGGCGATGGGGCAGAGGTAAATACTATAATTCCGTTTTCCTCTGATAAAAAGTGGTCTGGGGTTAGCTTTGTAGATGGTCATAGCTACCTGTTAGGTGCAGCAGAGTTTATATTGCCACCACATGAGATCGCACGGATTAAGGGCCATTTACAACAACATTCTGATGATCATCGTGTGCTTGTGTTGTCTCAATTTGAGGGTGACTTTATCGATGATGCACCTGCGGTTGCGCCTCAAGCAATCGCACTTATATTGCTAAGAGATAAAATTCGTGCAGAAGCCCCAGCAGCATTAAAGTTTTTTGCTGAGCAAGATGTGAATGTGAAGATTATTTCGGGTGACCATCCTGCCACTGTAGCAGGAGTAGCTCGTCGTGCAGGGGTAAGTGCCTGTGAGCAATATATTGATATGTCTCAAATAGAGCCAGAGGCAAATATGAATGAAATTGCCGTGAAATATAACATTTTTGGTCGTGTATCCCCGATTCAGAAAAAACAATTAGTGATTGCGCTCAAGGAGCAAGGTCGGACGGTTGCGATGACAGGTGATGGCGTTAATGATGTGATGGCTTTACGTGAAGCAGATTGCAGTATCGCGATGGCGTCAGGAAGTGATGCGGCTCGTAATGTATCACAGCTTGTGCTTCTTGAATCTAATTTTGCAGCTTTACCTCACGTGGTTGGAGAGGGCAGACAATCGATTAATAATTTACAACGATCATCTTCATTATTTTTAATCAAAAATATTTATTCTAGTATTTTGGCGCTTTTATTTGTTATTTTACCGTTCCATTATCCGTTTATGCCAATCCAGTTAACACTAGTGAATCTAGTGACGATCGGAATTCCTTCTCTGGTGCTTGCGTTTGAGAAAAATCGGACTAGGGTTGAGGGAGACTTTCTTAAAAATATGGTGCTTACTGCCTTGCCAGGTGGATTAACCGTTGTTGCTAATGTGGTGTTTGTTGTTATTACAGCTCATTTTATTACACTTACGCAAATTCAAAGCTCCTCAATATCCGTGTTGTTAACGGTCTTTACGGGGTTTATGTTGTTGTATAAGTTGTGTATGCCCTTTACTACGTTACGGAGAACGTTATTTGTGTGTTGCTTATCCATCTTCTTGTTAGCTATTTTATTGTTTGGAAGCTTCTTCTCCATTGAAGTATTTGATACTAAGGTATTGCTGTTGTTAATGCCGTTAGCGTTTATTTCCTTGGTATTGTTCAAATTTTTACTTAGATTTTTTTCTAAAAAGAAATAAAAGTAAAAGCCTGATTGCAGCCATCTTATTAAGAATGATGTGCACAATCAGGCTAAATATAAAACAAATAAGTAATTTTTTTCACATGCCTTTTGTCTTGAATACATTGACTTAACTAGTCTATATCTTAGATGTGTAGTTGAATAGTATTATTTGCGAGCGAGTGGAGCTAATTTTTCTGCTTCTCGGCCCATTTTTTTTAGTAAATTAATCATCATTTCTTTTTCTTCTTCAGTCAGTCCACTTAATGCATAATCAATACGTTCAGCAAATTCAGGATACAGTGTATCCATTAACTCTTTACCTTTTTCCGTAAGTTCTGCATAAATGACACGGCGATCACGCGGACAAGGCTGACGTTTTAGAAGTCCACCTGCTTCTAGCTTATCAATAACGTAAGTGACGTTACCACTTTGTAACAGCAGCTTTGCTCCAATTTGCTGGATTGGCTGAGAGCCTTTGTAATAAAGTACTTCCATTACAGCAAAAGCGGTAGGATTAAAGCCTTGAATTTTACTGCCTGTAACTGCATGTTCATTAACACTTTTAAAAGATTTTGCAAACACTCTGTACAGATGTAAGGATAGATCTGTTCCGCATTCCTCGGTTTTTAACATGCTCATCCCGTCCTAATTCCAAATTTATAATGATTGGAAAAATATAATCCAACACTTGCAATAACTCCATCTTAAAATAAACTGAACACATGAGAAAATATAAAATATCACAATTTAAGGCTTTTAATATTAAAATTGTGTCTAATTTTAGGCTCAATTTAAATTAGTGGTTAACAACAATACAGATGGAGCTACGAGACAGAGGGTTCTTCCGATCGTTGTTAAATCCAGATTTCTTTTTTATAGAAAATTGATGGTTGAAATCTGGCTTTAAAGACGAACGTTTCACTTCTCCAGAATCCCTCTGTCCCTTCGCTAAGGTGGGTTGGTTGATAACCACTAATTAAATGATAAGAGCCTATTTAAAATGCTACAATAGTTTAATACAGGATTTAGAACCGGAGTGATGACAATGGACCAAATGAACACATTAGACACAATGGGGGCAGCCGAAGAGGATATGTTGTTACGGGTTAACATTCGTGAGGCTGGTTATGAAAAGCAGGCACCTCATCTTGAAGATATTCAATTACAGCTGAAAAAGGGCAAGCTTACTGGCTTGATCGGTCCTAATGGAGCAGGGAAAAGTACAACGGTGAAGGCTATTTTAGATTTATTACCTTATTGTGATGCGGATATTTCATATTCTAGCCCTAATTTCAAATATGCATATTTACCTGAGCAGCCAGTTTATTATGACACGCTAACCTTATGGGAGCATCTAAGCTTGATAGGCTCTTTATATGGACTAGAAGAAGCTGTCTTTGAGCAGGAAGCCAATGCTTTGTTACATAAATTTGAGATGGAGGGGGTACGAGATCATTTGCCAGATAGCTTTTCAAAAGGGATGCGCCAAAAAATGATGTTAATGTTAGGATTTTTAATCCAGCCCGATGTGTACATTGTGGACGAGCCGTTTATCGGATTAGATCCTAGAGCTACAAAAAAATTTTTAGAAATGTTAGCAGAGGAGCAAAAGCGGGGAGCGGGTATCCTCATGTCTACTCACGTATTAGATACGGCAGAAAAAATTTGCGATGACTTTATTTTAATTTCTAGTGGGAAGGTTGTTGCGGCTGGTGAGCTTGATCAAATCCGTTATGCTGCCGGATTACCTGAGGGGAGTTTAATGGATTGCTTTGATCGGTTGACATGATAGGGAGGGACAAAAGTGAATTCAATGAAAAAATGGAGTCTAAACAAATTATTTCTCCGCAGACTCTTAGATGATGCCAGAGCACAATATAAAGTCATAGCGGTCGTTATCGATTGGATTATCATGTTGTATATTGTTGTCCCTGTGGTACTTATTTTAGCGAGTGTCCATGTACAGCTATGGCAAATAACACTTCCGAATTGGGTAGTCAATATGCCGTTTCAGTATACAACCTTTATTTTTGTGCTTGTAACTATATTAGGTAGCTTGATTTTACGACTTGAAGCCGCAGATGTGTTATTTATAAAGCAACATACCAAAGTAATGAATGGGCTTAAGCGTTATGGTTTGCTTTATTCATTGCTAATTCAGGGGCTAGTTATTGGGATTATACTGTTTTACCTTTCTCCAATATTTGTTCGTGTATACGGAATGAACGTGATCGCAATAATTCAATTATTTTTAGTGATGTATCTTCTTAAAAGTATATATATGATTTTAGCTAATCTTATTCAAGTTTGTATAAAGGGTTGGCGGAATAAAGTCATTCTTTTTATATTAACACCAGCTACAATAGGCGTTTATTGGCTATGGCTCAATTTTATGCGTAATCAATATTTTATTTTATTTGCCCTATCGCTAGTATTGCTGTTAGGATTCATGAGCTGGTATAGATTAACAAAAGTAGATCGCTTTGAAGCAGAGCTTGATGAGGATCAGCGGATAAAAGGAAAGCTAACCGCATTTCTGGTAACACAAGCCGTTGGTAAGCCTAGAAAGCTTCGGACTAAACCGACATTGTTCAAAAAAAGCAATAAACTCTTTAAATTAAGAAGCCCTGAAAATCGCTTGGCAGAAATTATGATCAAATCATTTATTCGGGGAGAAGGGTTTAAAACTTACTTACAAATGAGTGCATTGGCATTTATCACGACGATAATGTCACCCTCGCCCATTAATATCCTGATCGCTCTATTTATTTTGTTCTTATTTGTATCTTTTATAGAAGCCAATCGTCGTGCTTTTACTAGAAGAAGTTTGATGGAAATTATCCCTATGACGGATACTATACGTAATTACAGCTATTTCAGTAGTAGAGGGGTACTGCAAGGTCTTCTTTTATTGCCAATGTATTGCATTGCTGCTGGACTTTTGATCTCTATGATAGGCTGGTGGGGGATACTTGTTGCGGTTCCAATGAGCCTAGCCTTAACTTTCATCGTGAGTCGAGCCTATTTGAGGTTAAGCTAAATTGAGGGTAACGCAAAAGAAAGCGAACGTAAAATTCGGCTCTATTTAGAAATTAGCGCTTGACAACGATAGGAGTCTTGTAGCTACGCTCCAGAGCGTTCTTGCGATTGTTGTTAAAATCATATTCCTTTTTATTGAAGTAAATTTATGGATGGAATTTGATTTTAAGAGACAATCTTCAGAATCACTCTGTCTCCTAGCTAGTTTAGATTAGCGGTACGTAAAGCAGCGTGATAACCAGCTGTATGTCCCGTAGAAAAAGCCGCGGTAATGTTGTAGCCGCCAGTATACCCATGAATATCAAGCACTTCTCCGCAAAAGAACAGTCCAGCCTTTAGCTTTGATTCCATAGTGGAAGGCACGATTTCCTTTAAATTCACACCACCACCAGTGACAAATGCCTCTTCAAACGAACGTGTGCCTGTCACTTCAAGCTTAAAGCCTTTCAATAGATCAATAAAAATACTAAAGGCATCCTTACGCAGATGCTCAAAGGTAGTATCACCACTTAATTCGCTACGTTCCAAAAGTATAGGAAGTAATCTTTCAGGGATAGTTCCTTTTAGCACATTTTTAATTGCTTTCTTTGGCTCTGCCTTGAGCATGGTTTGTAATTGCTGTTCTAACTGTCCCGTAGAAATATCCGGAAATAAGTCCAGTACCATCGTAACAGTAGGTAAGCCACTTTTTTGCTTCACACCACGAATAAAACCGCTACAGCGTAATGCAATTGGACCCGAAAGTCCGAAATGAGTAAAGATCATATCACCTTGATGAGACACCACTGGTTTCCCTTTGGCACCTAGAACAGCTAACTTCACATTACGAAGCGATAAGCCTTGTAGTTCTCGATTTGTAATAAAGGGTTCTTTTGAGATAATGGGCACCTCAGTCGGAAATAACTCAGTAATGGTATGACCTGCTGCTTGTGCCCAAGGATAACCATCGCCAGTAGAACCAGTGTGTGGTACAGATTTTCCACCTGTTGCAACCACAATGCTGTTAGCTAAAAGCGTCTCACCAGAGCTTAGCTGTACACCCTTAACTTCATGTTCATGATATAAAATTTTAGAAACGGTATGATGGACAAGCAACTCGACACCAAGCGTTTTCGCATACCCAACAAGTGCGTCTACTACGGTTTTAGCTCGATCGGAGACAGGAAACATTCGACCGTGATCCTCTTCCTTAAGTGCGATTCCAAGTCCTTCAAAAAATGCAATAATATCCTTATTATTAAATTGAGAAAGCGCGCTATGTAGAAAACGCCCTCCACCTGGAATGTAGGTAATTAACTCTGAAATATCTTTGTTGTTAGTCACATTACAGCGGCCTCCACCGGAAATTCCGAGTTTGCGTCCAAGCTTATTTCCTTTATCTAAGAGGGCTACAGTAGCACCTTGCTTAGCAGCGGCGATAGCGGCCATCAAGCCCGAGGGACCTCCACCAATGACGATAACTTGATAGGTATTCATAAACAATTCCTTTCTTTTGCACTATCGTAACATTTATATGCATTTAAAGTAGTTTGAAGTGGATTATGATATTGTAAAAAAATGTCGATTATGGTTTAATCGTAGTGAGCCTAAATGTCACATAATTTGTACATACTTACATAAATCGACTCTATGGCATCTTTGGCAAATGTGTATTCTTCCCCTAAGGAGGGAGAACGTGGTTGTATTAAGGGAAATTTTATTGCAATTATTAATAACTAGTATACCCGCTTTTTTATTTCCATTAGTTTACGGTTCGCCTGTTGGACTATGGAAAAGTCATGCCCACCTTTTCAGTATGGAGCGATTTCGTGCAAATATGATGATGATTTGCATGTTAAGTGTATTTCTCTGTTATTTATTCCAAAGTGACCTTTGGGGCGGGGTTATTATTAATTTCGCACTTTTTCCAATCGTAGTCACCATTTTGTACGCAAAGTATTGGGAAGGGCTAGTTTTAATTGTGTTTCAAATTGTATTATATACTTTTTTTACGGATCAGTTTAGTGTAACAGGCTTACTTTTAGAAACAGCAATTTTAATCTATCCTATTGTATTGCTATATTCAGTACGCTTTAAGAAGGAAAATCCGCTTGTTAAGTTTGTATGGACATTAGTTTTCTTTGTTCTGGCACAGGGACTTTATGTTGGTGCGCAATATATGAACGCTACAGATCAACTGCATCTTATGTATTTTTTAGTGATCTTTATTGAGGTTCCGATTATAGCATTAGTAGCAGGGCTGTTCATATATATGATTGAATCTACCTTGGAAAGAGAAAAGCTAAGGCTGCAAGTTACTTTGATGTCGTATGAATCTGGCAAGGAGGCTTTAAAGCTACAGCAGATGATGGATGCGGCTCCTATTTGTATCATTTTACTAGATAATGATAACCATATTATTTCCATCAATGATACATTTCTGCAGCTCTATCGTAAAGACTTTCCGAATATTACTATGGATGAAATTATAGGCTTAAATATAGCTGAATTTTTAAAACGCTCCAAACTTGATCCTTCACAAATAATGAGGTCGTGTGGTTCGGAGAAAATGAGTCAGTTTATTCAGATTGGTTTAGAAACTTATTTTACTAGTGTAACCCCAATTACAAAAGATACGACAAATGAGAATATGGGTAGCATTATTATGATTCAAGACATGACAGAGCTAGAAACCCTTAAGCTAGAGTTAAGTCACGTTGAGCGTCTAGGGATCATTGGACAAATGGCAGCAGGAATTACGCATGAAATACGTAACCCAATGGCAGTTGTTCGAGGTTTTTTGCAATTAATGCGCGAGAAAAGCTCAGATAATTTAGATCATTATTATCGAATTGTTTTAGATGAATTAGATCGTGCAAATAGTATTATTAATGATTTCCTAGCTTTGGCACAAAATAAAACAGAGCAAAAGGAAGAGTCACGCCTACATGATATTATTCATGAGCTGACGCCTTTATTGTGGGCAGATGCCAACCTTCGGGGACAGTCGATTGAGGTTGATTTAGATTATAAGGTTCCCGTATTGATGCTTAATCCAAAAGAAATCAAGCAACTTATTTTAAATTTATGCCGTAATGCGATGGAAGCGATGGAGGACAAAGGGCAGCTCACCATTATGACCCATGTTGTGGAAAATGGTGTGGAGCTCCATGTGAGTGATACTGGACCAGGAATTTCTCCAGAGGAGCAGGTGAAATTATTTCAGCCTTTTTATACGACAAAAACTAAGGGGACTGGGCTTGGACTTGCCTTATGTCAAAGCATTTTAGAAAAGCATGGTGGCAAAATTAGTGTCAAATCAGAGCTTGGTGTAGGCACTACATTCATTGTGTTATTGCCATTTCCATCAGAACAGTTAATATATTAGCAAGCATAGCGGTAAATATATCAGCAAAAATAGCGACTAACATTCATTATGCTAGTTGCTTTCTTTTGTTAGGCAGATATAATAAAATAGAACAGGATATGTTAGTACAATCACTGCTATATATCGATTCTCATGTATAATGTAGCTACTTCTCATTTATTTAAAATTTGAGTTGAAATTACACATTAGTTTTTTAAAAAAAGGAGTGTTCTTAAAAATGTCAATGTCATTTGATCATTATATGCGTGATATGGTTCAGCCGATGCGCGATGAACTGACTACGCTTGGTATTCAAGAATTGTTAACACCAGAGGATGTAGAGGAAAAATTACCTACCCTTAAAGGAACAACCTTAGTCGTGGTTAACTCCGTATGTGGTTGCGCTGCTGGACAATGCCGCCCAGGGGTTGCAAAAGCGCTTGAGCATGATCTAACACCAGATCATTTGTTTACTGTGTTTGCGGGACAAGAAAAGGAAGCGACTGCAAAGGCACGTGAATACTTTGCACCTTATCCACCTTCATCTCCATCTATTGCACTATTAAAAGATGGTGAGCTTGTACATTTTATCGAACGTGAGCAAATTGAAGATCGCTCTGCTAATGATATTGCAGAAGCATTAACCAATGCGTTTGATCGTTTCTGCCGTTAATTTTAGCTCTAGCAGATTAGGCTTGATAACGTTACACTTGGATTAACTATAAATCAGCTCTTAACAGGGGATATATCCTCAGTTGTGGGCTGATTTTTGTGTATAATATGGAAGACTCGCTATTGATTCTATATAACTGATACAATATAAGCATGTGTGCACATTTGGCTGACATAGAAAGAAGGGGTTAGCTTGATTTATGGAATTGGCCATGACGTTGTAGAAATAGAACGGATAAAACGGATGTTTGACAGAGGGATTGGCGAAAAGCTAGCTCAGCGTATTTTGACAACAAATGAGCTTGACTTAGCAGGTATGAAGAAACGTCCAGTGGAGTTTTTATGCGGGCGTTTTGCTGCAAAAGAAGCAGTGACTAAGGCATTTGGCTACGGAATTGGTAAAATAATTGGATTACATGATATTGAAATTTTTGCAGATTCGTATGGCAAGCCTTATATAGAAATATCTAAACCTGCTTGGCAACGGCTTGAATTAGATTCGCAGCAATATCAGCTTCATTTATCCATTACACATGAACGTCATCTTGCCTCTGCCTTTGTTGTTATTGAACATAATTGAACATAAGCAGGAATCAATATAATTGAAGTATCATTTTGAGGGAGAGAATAATGCACCAGCAAATAAATAGTAGACAATATTTTAGTATTGAATTATTAACTTGGTATGAGCGAAGTAAACGAGATTTGCCATGGAGAAGGTCGCGTAACCCTTATTACATCTGGGTATCTGAAATTATGCTGCAGCAGACAAGAGTGGATACAGTCATCCCTTACTTTGAACGCTTCATAGATCGTTTTCCAACGATTGAAGCTTTAGCCACAGCACCAGAGGAGGATGTCCTTAAGTGTTGGGAAGGGTTAGGCTATTATTCGCGTGCTCGTAATTTGCAGACAGCAGCACAGCAAGTAATGGAGCTACATGGTGGTGAAGTGCCTGATGATACAAGTGCCGTTGCCGCCCTAAAAGGAGTAGGGCCTTATACGACAGGGGCAATCATGAGTATTGCCTTTAATCGCCCAGAGCCTGCGGTAGATGGTAATGTGATGAGAGTGCTATCTAGATATTTCCTTATTGAAGAGGATATCGTGAAGGTAGGAACACGTAAACTGATGGAGAAGTTGGTAGTTGAACTTATCCCTGACGGGAGAGCCTCTGATTTTAATCAGGCATTAATGGAACTGGGTGCATTAGTGTGTACCCCCAAATCACCCTCTTGTCTAACCTGCCCAGTTATGGCTTATTGTGCGGGACGCATTGAAGGGATGGAAATGCAATTACCCATCAAGAGTAAGGGGAAACCACCTCGTCCTGAGCTTCGTTATGTTGCACTAGTTGAAGGAACGGGTGAACATGCCGGTAAAGTATTAGTTCGTCGTCGTCCAGACACAGGGCTACTTGCAAAGATGTGGGAGCTGCCACATGTGTTAACGGAGCAGAAAAAAAGAAACTCTAATCAAAAAGATTCAGACAAAAAAACTACGGATAGCCAATTACTTATAGATGCGCTGGCTAGTCCATTGGATGCTGAGTTATTGACTGCGGGATTCCCTGCTAAGCTAAATCAGTATTTTATGAATATAGAACATATTTTTAGCCATATATTGTGGGAAATGCATGTGTTTCAATATGTTGAAATAGAGCAAGCAGAACAGGCTCTCATTGCGGTTGCGGAGCACCAAGAAACTTATGATGTAAATGATTTAGGTGATGAATCTTTAGAATATCGTTGGATTACTAAAGCGGATATGGAGAGCTTAACGTTTCCTAATGTCTTTATAAAAATTTTAAATAAATATTTTAACGGCTCTATTTAGAAATTAGTACTTGCTAACAACTGGAGGCTGGTAGCTTCGCTCCAGAGCGTTCTTGCGATTGTTGTTAAAATCATATTCCTTTTTATTGAAGTTTATTTATAGATGGAATTTGATTTTAAGAGACAACCTTAAGAAACTCTCTGTCGCTTCGCTAGTATGGGTTAGCGGTCAAGTACTAATTTCAAGATTGATCCATATTAATAATGTATAATTATATCTACAAATCGCGCTAACCATCGTTGCCAAACCGTTTTAAAAAATGTTAACCTATGAGTGGGATTGTTACTGAAAAGGCGAAACCCAAGACATACTAGTCGTATGTGTTGGCTTTCGTCTTTTTTTATTGTCTATTGTGCTTAATCTGCTTCATAATCTCAAATACTTGAAGGAGGTAATTTAGGATGCAAACATTAAAGCCAAACCAAGCATTTCCAGCAGGTTTTTTATGGGGAGGAGCGACAGCCGCGAATCAATTGGAGGGTGGATACCGCGAAGGTGGTAAAGGGCTTAGTACAGCCGACATGGTTACAGCGGGAACTCATACCATACCAAGAACCATTACGTTAGAGCTTGAAGAAGGTGCAAATTACCCAAGCCATGAAGCGATTGATTATTATCATCGTTTTAAGGAGGATATTAAGCTGTTTGCAGAAATGGGCTTTAAAGTGTTTAGAATGTCCATTGCTTGGTCAAGAATTTTCCCCAATGGTGACGATGCTGAACCTAATGAAGAAGGTTTGAAATTTTATGATGAAGTATTTGCGGAGTTAAAAAAATATAACATAGAGCCACTTGTGACGATTTCTCATTATGAAGCACCGTATGCTTTAGCTCAAAAATATAATGGATGGTCTAATCGGAAAGTCATCGACTTTTATGTGCGTTATTGTGAAGTGATTTTTAACCGCTATAAAGATGTCGTGAAATATTGGTTGACCTTTAATGAGATAAATATTTTATCGATGAAATTTGGATTTTTTGTTGCAGGTGCGATGATGCCAAAGGGCAACTCCTCCTTTACAGATATAGAGGGAATCGAGGAACAAAAGTTGTTCCAAGCGTTACATCACCAATTTATTGCAAGCGCGAAGGCTGTAAAGCTAGGGCATGAAATTAATAAGGATTTCAAAATTGGCTGTATGATTGCCTATATGTGCTCTTATCCATTAACGTGTGATCCGCAGGATGTACTATTGGCTCAGCAAAAGGATAATATGAGCAATTTCTTATGTTCCGATGTACAAGTTCGTGGCGCTTATCCTGGTTTTGCTAAACGTTATTTCCATGACAACGATATTAACATTGTGATGGAGCCTGGGGATGAGGAGATTTTGAAGGCAGGTTGTGTAGATTTCTATACATTTAGCTACTATTACTCTGCTTGTGTAAGTGCTGATCCTGATCAGGAAATGATCAGTGGCAACTTTGCATTAGGTATTAATAATCCATATTTAAAGGCAAGTGAGTGGGGGTGGCCACTAGACTCAACGGGTCTAAGATGGACGCTAAACAACATTTATAACCGTTATCAAATTCCGTTAATGGTCGTTGAAAATGGTCTAGGTGCCGTTGATACTGTTGAGCCAGATGGTTCCATTCAGGATGATTATCGCATCGATTATTTACGTGCTCATATTAAAGATATGAAAGAAGCTATTGTAGACGGTGTTGAGCTAATTGGCTATACGCCTTGGGGCTGTATTGACCTTGTAAGTGCAGGCACAGGCGAGATGAAGAAGCGTTATGGCTTTATTTATGTCGATAAGGATAATGAAGGCAAGGGGACTTTAGATCGCTCTCGGAAGAAAAGCTTTTATTGGTATAAACAAGTGATTGAGTCGAATGGAGAAAAGCTAGATTGATGTAAATCACTAAAAATTAAACTAGAATAGTACTAACATAGTACTAACAGGAAAACAGGTTAGGAGCACTTCAGTCCCGACCTGTTTTTATCATGTTTAATTCAATTTGCTTGTAGCTTTTCTTTTTTTAATCATTAATACAAAAACAGGAATTGCAAAGAGAAGAGATAAACCAAATAAAATAGTGGGTTGTAATAGGGAAGTGTGGCTAGAAGTAGAAGCAGAGAGGTTAGAACCACCACCAACTAAAATTGCTCCATCACGAGTTTTTTGTTGTACATCATTTGAAGCGTCTGTTGAGTCATTAACCATGTTCATTATTTCTGTAGGTGTTACATTTTCATTATTAGTTAAGTTGATATATTCTTCATTATTTGCATTCTCAGTATAGAGGTAATTTAAATCATAACGTTTATCATCAATGAGCTCGATCTTGCCTTGATTTGCATAATCAGATTCTAATTGCTTAATTGTATTGTCAAAATTGTTATGGTTACTAATATTGAAAATTTTCCATACACCTGACTCTGAGGTAGCATCAACCACGGCGACCTGCTCTCCCTCAAGGTATAGTGGGAATTTGTAACCAAACAATTCATGCGACACTTCATCGCCTTGGACATTTAGCTTATAATACGCAATACCTTCCCCAAGAGTAGCTTCACGGAAACTGACTTTCCCCTCGCCATGAAACTCACTTTTTTGTGATTCAAGGGATTCGGCATAAAATTGTTTGAATTCTTCTTGAATTGCGTTCGTAATCGCTGCATCCGCTTTCTCTAAACCTGAATCCGCATATGCAGCATTGCCCAACGTTATCATCGCAAATAAAATCGTTAATATAATTACGCGAGTTTTCAAAACTACCCCTCCAATAGTCTTCAATTTTTTAGTGCAAGTTTTTCAGGAATTATTTTAGTTTTATGTTACTTACTGTATTGACCCATTTCTGTGTTGAATTGCTTTTGAAGGTAGAGTAGCTTGAAATGTTGCTAGAAGCATCTGCTGGATCTACATAATATAAATTTTGAGTGTTATTAGAGGTGTTATAATAATATCCTTTGATCACAAATGCATGACCAATCGAAGAACCAGTCCGACTCGTAAAAGCTAAAACATTAGAGTAGTTGTCTATATTACTTACAATCGTGTTGTAGGAGGGGACTGAAAGTGAGGCGGAAGAGCTTATCCCATATCCTGATAACCCTTGTTGTGCATCGTAAACCGTTCCGGCAGTGTCCATATACACGCCTTTGACGTTTTTTACAATGTTGTATTGGGTTGCATTAGATTTCCCTAAGTATTTTCCAGCCATACTGGAGACAGCTGCCCAGCATAAATAGTCGCCTTCTTGTTGTTGGGCAGTTACATCATGAATCATAGCCCCAGAAGCTGCGTATACACTAGCTGCAAATAAAGAAAGGGACATAATCGAACACATAATAATAGAAAGCGTTTTCAATTTTATCTTTTTCATGTTTTCAAACCCTTCTTAATGTATTGATTTATCGGCCGAAAAATCTATTGATAATACTATCATATTAAGAATTTTGTGGAAATTAGTAAATTAAACATTTTTTGTGGAAATTAAAGATTGTATACACATTTATTAATTGAATGATCTCTTTATCGCAAATAATGGTTAGATATGGATTTATTATTTAAAGAAATATATTATTATATAAAGACTAAATTATACTAGAAAGGAAAGCTAATGCTAGAGACATATACCAATTTTATGACCAAATATCACGATGAAATAATGGATTAAAATGGACAGGTAAAAACGTATGAGAAAATAGAAGTAAGTTTATGGAATACAGATGAGAATATGGATAATACTAACTTTAAACACTTTGAATTTTCAAAGCTCATAGGTATAGACAAATACAAAACTATTCGTAGTGAGAAAGCTCATGCTCTATTTATGACACAAATAAATAATGAAAAATCAAAAAAAGTATTAATATTTAATCGTGAATTAGAAGGGAATATCGGGAACTTTGAAACGATAATAAAGCTAGATAAGGAGTGGCTGGTTTAGTATGCTACGAACCTATGCTGTGAAAATAACAGATTTTCCTCTTACATATTTAGATGCACTATACAACAAGCTTCCTACTGAAAGAACTACAAAGTTGCGAAGGTTTCACCATTTAGCAGATACATTGCGAGGGGTTACTGGAGATATTTTAACTAGAGTTGTGATATCTGAACTTTTGCATAAGCCTACAAATGATCTTAGCTTTTCAAGAGATTTTTATGGAAAACCTAGTTTAGTTAATTTGGATAAGGAAATGGGCTTTAATATTTCTCACGGTGGAGAATGGGTTGTCCTAGTAGTTAGTTCATCTGAACAGGTTGGGGCGGACATAGAACATATACAGAGGGTAGATCATGGAATTGCTCAAAGGTTTTTCTCCCATGAAGAATTCTTATCAATAACAAGCCGATCCGAAGAAGACAATCAGTCTTTACATTTTTATGAAATTTGGACTGCTAAAGAAAGCTATGTGAAGGCTGTAGGCAAAGGGTTATCTATCCCACTGGATAGCTTTTCAACTGTCAAAGACAAAGAAATGGCTAGAGTAAAAACAATAGAAGATAAGTTATGGTTTTTTCAACGTTTTATGCTTGATCAAAGTTATGTCATCACAACCTGTGTAGATGTGGACGAATTATGTGAGGGAATTGAAATTTTAGATATAAAGTTTATTGTAGAAGCTTTTCTTAAATAAAATAGAAAGGGTGAGATGATTGACACCTATAATTTAATCTTTAAAACCAAAATTTTCCTTCCAGTAGTCTAACCATTCATCATAACTCATTCCCTTTATTTTATCCGTATCTTTTCCTTGTATTGAGAATACACCTCCTGCCATGACAGTTTTAACAACTGTATAATTTGGTAATGATGTTCCACCTATAACATTATGGTCAACAATCATAACTGTAACTAAAATATCGTATAAATCATGAGAAAATATTTTCTGAAGTGGATGATTGGTAACCGTAAATTTAAAAGTGTGAATCTCTTTCCCAATATATTGCTCAGGTTTTGTTTTTTGAACCCCCCAGAGCTTGAACTCACCTAGATTTTTCAGCAATTCTCGATCTAATGTATATTTTGGGGATTCTCCGTCATAGCTAACAATCGTATAGCCAAGTAATCTAATAAAATTAGCAGCAATTTGCTCATCGCTTTTAATTAAAATATTGGGACTACAACCTGTTATGGGGATGAGCAAAAGGCTTAGAAGAAGGCATATTACTATTTTCTTAGTTCGTAATTTTGAATTATTTTTCATAGCATTAATTTTCAAAATTAACCCTCCAGTTTTCCTTCTTAAAATGGACATATTAGTACAATGAACTATTAATAATTCTATCATATAATGAATATTATGGTAATTTAACAGATTAAAGATTTTTAGGGAAAAATAATCCCAAGAAGGTGCTCTATGAATCCAAAGAAGTTATCCCTTCCCCTAATACTCATCGCTCTACCTAACATTTTTTTAGGGGTCTTACTTCCAATGTACACCAACGAACTTGGCTACACCACATTTCAATATTCAATGACCGTTTCCGCGCTTGCCTGCTCACAAATCATTATGAAGCTTATATTAGGTAAAGTATCAGATCGTTATAGCCGGCGTTTTATTTTTATAAGTTCATTTTTGTGCTTTGCTGTCACCTATTTTATGTTTTCAGTGGCTACGCAATTATCCATTATTATTTTGGCGAGAGTAATTAATGGGATTTCAGGAATTTTGCTTACTATGGCAACCGTAGGTCTCATTTCCGATAGCAATAATAGCTTTGGACAGCAGATGGGATTCTTCGATAGTAAAGGGCAAATTGGTGGACTGATTGGCGTAGGTATATGTTATTTGGTATTAACCAACTATGACTTCATTAAAGGCTGGAATGTGTTGTTTATGATTTGTGGTGGTGGTGCAGCATTAGCGGCGTTATATGCCTTTAAATTGCCTAAGGAAACTAAGAGGCTCGTAAACACAAGTAAGCAGAAAGCAAAATTATCGTTGAAGCAACGTAAAATCTGGATGCTAAACTTATATATTTGTGCTGTAGCTAGCATGTCGGGTGTTATTTTTATTCCATATATGCAAAAGGTATACGATGCAAGCATGGAGCTAATGACGATTGTGTTCCTCGTTCCGATGATCCTGTTCCCATTTATTAATGCAAAGCTAGGAAGGGTGGGGGATCGCAAAGGGTATCGTAAAACAATCATTGTAGCTACCTTAGCCTGTAGTATAGGCGCCTTAGGACTTGCCTTTTCGCCAACCTTACTTATTTTTGCAATTGTTTGTACGATATTTGATATATTTGCTTCTGTTAAGGGTTATGCGATAGACGCGTTATTTATACAAGGTACACCACAGGCACAGATTGGGGACGCCTTTGGAAAATTCTCGATTAGCAATAACCTGGGATGGATGGCTGGTTCTGCATTAGGAGGTTATTTATTTGATGCCTTTGGATTTAATGTGCCATATATTACGTTTGCTGTTTTAATGCTCTTGTTTATACCATGTGCGTTATATTTAATTCCTCGAAATCAAGATGATACGAGGGACAAAATGATTGCTTAGTATGAGCTTTTATTAAGTTTACTTCAAAGCCTAATCCCGTTTGGATAACAATCAACGAGAATTAGGCTTGTTTTGTCATGTTTTCCCTTTAAGCCCAAGTGATCCATTTCAACTAATGGACAATCCCGTTCATAGCGTAATTGATTAAACTCTCAACAAAAGTAGCATCCACAGCTTCACCTGTAATTAATATCCGATAAAAAATCGGTGCAAAAATTAAATCAATACTCAGCCCGATATTCAAATTCGTAGGTAACTCTCCTCTAGCAATTCCACGCTCAAGAATTTCTCGTGAAATAAGACGGCGAGGTGTAAAATATCTGTTTCGGTATTCCTCCGCAATTTTTTGATCAAATTGTCCCTCTGCAATTAATTCTGCAATCACTTTTCCCTTAGGACTAGTGATAAATTCAGCCAAGCTATTCACTTGAATAAATAAATCATCTTTCGTTGATCCAGTGTCTGGGATGTGGAGCATGGATTCTGTTGCTGCAAAAAAGCCATCCAATATGACAGCCGCCTTGTTAGGCCACCATTTATATATGGTTGCTTTGCTAACACCGGCTTTTTCAGCAATCCCTTCCACTGTAACTGTATTGAAGTTTTGTTCAAGTAGCAGCTCATAGGCTGCGGTTAAAATGGCTTGTTTTGTTTTTTCACTGCGAGGTCGTCCTAGCTTTTTTTCCATGTTGCCCTCCATTTATCATGCAATTTTTATTATTTATAAACGATACGTTTATTATATTTTATACCGAATTATTTTGAAATCAATACGTTGACAAAATAAATTTGAGGAATATACTTTTAATAAACTAAACGTTCAGTTTATTAATTAAGCATACTGGAGGAATTACTATGAAAGTGCAATTGGCAGATGAAAACAAAATATCTCGTTGGCTTATATTTTTATTGGCAGGTGCATGTGGTCTTATTGTTGCGAATTTATATTACGCTCAGCCTTTAGTTGGACCTATTAGTGCTTCTACAGGTATCTCTTCAAGCTTATCAGGCTTGATCGTAACAATGACACAGTTAGGGTATGCAGCAGGATTGTTACTTCTTGTGCCATTAAGTGATGTGTTAGAGAATCGTCGCTTAATTTTATTATTGTTATCAATCGCTATGATTGGACTGTTTGTAGCAGCCTTTACCACTGGTGCAACAATTTTTTTAATTTCTGCAGTGCTGATTGGGATAGGATCTGTTGCTGCACAAATATTAGTGCCCCTTGCAGCATATCTCGTCTCAGAAGGAGAAAGAGGTAAAATTGTTGGAAATGTAATGAGTGGACTTTTGTTAGGTATTATGCTCGCAAGACCCATCGCAAGCCTTATTGCAGGCCTGTGGAACTGGCAAGTTGTTTTTATATGCTCTGCTGTTGTTATGGTCTTTCTTATGATGGTTTTACATTGGCAACTTCCACAAAGAAAACCGCAAAATCAAGGTAATTACTATATGATGATTTCCTCATTGTGGGACATTTTTAAAACAACACCTATATTACGCAGAAGATCGTTGTATCAAGCCGCCTTATTTGGTAGCTTCAGTTTATTTTGGACAGTTGTACCGATGTGGCTAAGTGATCATTTCCATCTGTCTCAGACGGGAATTGCTGCGTTTGCCTTCTTAGGGGTTGCAGGTGCTGTTGCTGCACCGATTGCGGGTAGAATGGCAGATCAGGGCTGGACGAAAAAGCTTACAGGCATCGCCATTATACTTGCAGCCCTATCATTTGTACTTACCCATGTTGCGACAGGAAATAAGGTGGCTTCACTTGTATTCTTTTGTATCGCGGCCATTACTCTGGATATGGCGGTGTCAGGTAATCTTGTGCTTGGGCAACAAGCCATCTATGCCCTAGGCGATGAGATAAGAGGGCGTGTAAATGGGCTGTTTATGGCAATCTTTTTTGGAGGAGGCGCAATAGGATCGGCATTAGGAGGTTGGGCGTATGCTTCCGGTGGATGGGTTACCTCTTCGATTATCGGATTTATACTCCCAATTTTAGCATTTATATATTATATTACGGAAAAAAATATTAAATAATACGCATTATATAATTGTTTTTTCTGAAATAATGTGTATTATATAATTTATAAAATGTTTTAATGAGATGGATACGATGATTAAACGTGCTGTAAAGGAGGTTACGATTATTAAACTGACACCAAGGCAGTTGCAAATATTGGAGATTGTAAATAAATATGCGCCGATCACTGGCGATCAAATTGCTGAGCGACTGAATTTAACGAAATCAACACTTCGTTCCGACCTGACGCTTTTGGTTGGATTAGAGCATATTGATGCGAAACCAAAGGTAGGTTATTCACCTGGAAGCCGTAGTGTGAACCGTTTAGGGGTTAAGCTTAGCGATACGTTAGTTAAAACAATTCAAAGCATGCCGATCATTATTCGAGAGACAACAACGATTCAAGATGCGGTGGTTACGTTATTTTTGCAGGACGTAGGGACATTGTTTGTATGTGATGCAGAGGAGCGTTTAACAGGGGTGACTTCACGAAAAGATTTTTTAAAGGTGACTCTTGGTAACCCAGCGGCGGCTTCCATGCCAGTTAGCATGGTGATGACACGTCAACCGAAAGTGATTACCGTTCATCCTGAAGATACAGCGTTAGATGCGGCACACAAAATGATCATGCATGAAATCGATAGTTTACCTGTCGTTGTTCCCATAGATGGAGAAGATGGCAGTGAAGGGATGAAGGTGGTTGGTCGCTTAACCAAAACCTCCATCGTAAAGCTAATACTGGATTCAGAAACAAATGGAGGCTAGGAGGGAGAGCAAACACATGGAGCAACCTATACACCGTATTACGATTTGCTCAGATTCACTTGGTGGCACAGCAGAGGCGGTAGTTGAAGCGGTGATTCATCAATTTGAGCATCAAGCCGTTGAGATTAAACGGTATGGAAATGTACGCCATGAGGATGAGTTAAAGGCATTAATGGAGGAGGCGGCCGGGTACCGCGGATTTGTTGCCTACACGCTTGTTCAGCCAGAGCTAAGGGAAATGATTCGTGAGGAATCGATGCGATTAAATTTGCGAATTGTGGATGTAATGGGACCGATGCTAGAAGCGTTTATTGATACGTTTAACGATGCACCAAGTCAGCGACTAGGTATGTTACATCAGTTAAACGATCGTTACTTTGATCGTATGGAGGCCATTGAATTTACGGTTGAATGTGATAGTGGACGTAATTTGAAGTCATTGCCCCAAGCGGATCTAGTTTTAGTAGGTATTTCTCGTACCTCTAAAACACCACTCGCGATGTTATTAGCACATCGTGGCAAAAAGGTATTCAATTATGCTCCAGTACCAGAAATTGCACCACCACCTGAGCTGTTAGCATTACGACCTGAACGGATTATCGGACTTACGATGTCTGCTGAAGTGATGTTAGGCATAAGAACAGAACGGTTAAAGGCGTTAGGCTTACCGCTTGGCTCCCAATATGCAACACTTGAGCGCATTCAGGAGGAATTAACCTATACAGAAGCATTGTTTAAACAACTGCAATGTCCTGTTATCGATATTACAGAAAAAGCAATCGAAGAAACTGCAGGGATCATTATGGGGTACATTTAGGCAATAAAATAATAACCGAGTGATATGAGGAGGAATGGCAGATGGAACGCGAATTAGCATTAGAAATTGTAAGGGTGACAGAGTTAGGGGCTTTAGCCTCGTCTCATTGGATTGGCAGAGGGGATAAAAATGCAGCAGATGATGCGGCAACGACTGCAATCCGTTCTATGTTTGATTCGGTTGCCATCAAGGGCACTGTCGTTATTGGTGAAGGAGAAATGGATGATGCCCCAATGTTATACATTGGTGAGCAGGTCGGAGATGGAAATGGACCTGAGGTTGATGTTGCAGTTGATCCATTAGAAGGGACTGAGGTTGTGGCGGCAGGGCTACAAAATGCTCAATCTGTCATTGCAATTGCAGATCGGGGAAGTCTCTTACATGCACCAGATATTTATATGGAGAAGCTGGCATGTGGTCCTAAGTTGGCTGGATTACTGTCGTTAGATGATGATGTAAATACAACATTAAACAAAGCTGCGCATCATTTGGGTAAATCCTTATCTGAATTAACGGTGATGGTGTTAGATCGTAAGCGTCATGCCAAACTCATCTCGGATTTACGCGAGGCAGGAGTAAGAATTCGATTACTTAGTCATGGAGACGTAGCAGGCGCAATTGCTCCTGCCCTTCCAGACAGTGATGTCGATTTGTATCTTGGCTCAGGGGGAGCACCGGAAGGTGTGCTTGCGGCAGCAGCTTTAACCTGTCTCGGAGGCGAAATGCAAGGGCGGTTATTGCCACAAGGTCCATTTGAACAACAACGTTGTCTCATGATGGGCATAACTGACACTTCTCGTGTACTGTCACAGCGAGACATGGTTGGGGATGGAGATGTTATATTTGCTGCTACAGGGGTGACCTCTAGTGATTTTTTAAGTGGAGTTCGTCAAATTAACAAAGATTATGCTGAGACGCATTCCGTCATTATGCGGGCACAAAGCCGTACGATTCGCTATATTCGCAGTATTCATTATTTGCCTAGTAAAAACATTTCGATTCCACAACCTCAGGTTGTGCAGCAGCAAGCAAAAGCAATCTAAGTGAGTTGAAAATAGATAGAAGCTTCGATGATTTGTTCAAATTTATAACTGGGGGATGAACAGCATGAACGCTCAAACTAGTGTAAAGATCAAAGAACAGAGAAAAAGTATTTATTTCTTCCAAGAAGGCAATGCCACAATGAAGGATCTACTCGGTGGGAAGGGTGCTAATTTGGCAGAAATGACGAAGCTAGGCTTGCCAATTCCCCCTGGATTTACAATTACAACTGAGGTGTGTAGAGATTTTATTAAAACAGGTGGGTATCTGGAGCAACAATTACTCAATGAGATTGACAGTAGTGTAGAACGACTAGGTGCAGAGATGAATGCACAGTTTGGCAGTATGGAGCAGCCATTGCTTGTCTCTGTTCGTTCTGGCTCCTTAAATTCAATGCCTGGCATGCTAGACACGATTCTTAATCTTGGTTTGAACGATCAGACTGTTATTGCTTTAGCACAGTGGGTCAAGGATGAACGCTTTGCTTATGATTGCTACCGTAGATTTATTGCGATGTTTGGAAATATCGTGCTTAATGTTCCTCATGAGCGGTTTGAGGATGAGCTAAAGGCGTTAAAGGCTTCAATACAGAAAGATAATGATCAGCAACTCACAAGTGAGGATTGGAAGCAATTAATAGAATCTTATAAAAAAGTAATTGAACAATACGGCACAGAGTCATTCCCGCAGGATGTATATACTCAGCTACACTTGGCGGTGAAGGCAGTATTCCGAAGCTGGGGGAATGCTCGTGCTAAAGTATACCGTAAGCTATATGGGATTCCGGAAGATCAAGGGACAGCGGTCAATATCCAAGCGATGGTGTTTGGCAACCGTGGGGAAGATAGTGCAACAGGTGTAATGTTTACACGTAACCCTGCAACAGGTTCTCGTCAGCTTTACGGCGAATTTTTAGTTAACGCACAAGGTGAGGATGTAGTGGCTGGCATTCGTACACCATCTTCAATTGAGGAAATGTCACGTTTATTCCCTCAGGCTTTTGCGGATTTGGCAAATGCGGCTGCGATTTTGGAAGAGCACTATGAGGATATGCAGGATATTGAATTTACAGTTGAGCAAAATCGCTTATATTTGCTGCAAACCCGTGTTGGCAAAAGAACAGCGCAAGCGGCAGTTAAAATTGCGATGGATTTGTTGCATGAAGGGCAAATTACCCCTCAGCAAGCGATATCACGTATTGATATGCAGCATCTAAATCAATTGTTGCATCGGACTATTAAGCCATCTGAGAGTCTAACCGCGTTATCCACAGGTCTACCTGCCTCACCGGGCGCGGCTACTGGCGTCATTTGCCTTGACGCAGATACTGTAGTGCAATGGGCACAGGAAGGACGCTCAGTTATTTTGCTAACAGAGGAAACGTCACCAGAGGACATCCACGGCTTAGAGGCAGCAGAAGGGGTACTCACTGCGAAGGGTGGAATGACAAGTCATGCTGCCGTAGTTGCTAGAGGGATGGGAAAACCATGTATTTGTGGTTGTAGCAATTTGAGTATCAACAAGGCAACCCGTACAATACAGCTTGGTGGACTTACCCTGCACGAGGGTGATGAATTAACGATTGATGGTAACCTTGGGCAAATATTTAATGGCTTACTTCCATTAACTGAGCCAGAACTGAGCCCAGAGCTGGAGGAGCTGCTCAAGGTAGCAGATGAAATCCGTACTCTTAAAATATATGCTAACGCAGATAGTCCAAAGGATGCTACAAAGGCAAGGAAATTAGGTGCAGAGGGCGTTGGGTTATGCCGAACAGAGCATATGTTTTTCTCTGATAAGCGTTTACCGATTGTACAAAAAATGATTTTAGCAGATAACCGTGAAGAACGAATTCAATGGCTTACACGTTTGCTCCCAATGCAGCAAGCAGATTTTGAACAAATTTTTGAGGCAATGGCAGGTTGCTCTGTTACGATCCGTTTGCTCGACCCACCACTACATGAGTTTTTGCCTAATGAACGTCTGCTTGAGCGACAGTTGGCGGAGCTGAATAAAGCCAATGTCAATCAAGACGAAGTAAAGCAACAAATTGCTGAATTGGAGTGCATGTTAGCAAAGGTACGTGAATTAAGAGAAAATAATCCGATGTTAGGTCTTCGAGGCTGTCGATTGGGAATACGTTTTCCTGAAATTTATGATATGCAGCTAGAAGCGATTTTCCGTGCTGCTTTGACGGTGCTTAAGAAGGGGATTGAAGTCCAGCCAGAAATTATGGTGCCATTAGTTGGAGATTCTAATGAACTTAAATGGTTACGTGAGATGGCAGATGAGGTTGCTAAACAAATTTTGGGCCCTGATTATGTAAACGTGAAATACTCTGTTGGTACGATGATTGAAGTACCACGCGCTGCACTTTTAGCAGAGGATATCGCCAAGTATGCAGACTTTTTCTCCTTTGGCACAAATGATTTAACACAGATGACTTATGGCTACAGTCGTGATGATGCAGAAGGAACCTTCCTTAAGCATTATTTAGATAATGGGATTTTAGCAAGCAACCCTTTCCAAACCTTAGACAGTAAAGGTGTTGGACAACTGATTGATTGGGCTGTTCAAAAAGGAAGAACAGGTAAGCCTAAGCTGAAGATTGGGCTGTGTGGTGAACAAGGTGGCGATTTTAATAGTATCTCATTTTGTCACAAAATAGGATTAAATTATGTGAGCTGTTCACCTATGCGTATTCCATTTGCACGCCTTGCCGCTGCACAAGTAGCGCTTGCTGCTGATGAGAAATGATATATTATATAGATCAAAGATATAATTAACCGTGATAAAAACCAAGGGCTCCCCACAGTATGAGGATGTATAACTTCCTGTCTACTGTGGGGAGCCGTTTAATTCAGGTGCGGCGGTTTTCAACGTCCTTCATGTTGTTCTGCTCATCGGTTAAACGATGAAGCTCATTAATTTCTTCATCTTTAGACACAGTCGGTTCGGCTTGGTGCTGAACAAACTTCGCAAATTCCTCTTTTTGCTTATTTAATGCATTTTTAGCTGCTAGCCATTCCTGTGGATCGTTAGTTGGGCTCATCTGAAAATTCCTCCTATTTTAAAAGTAATTACTTTTTCGCCCCTAAATAACGGCGGTTAACTTCGTCCCAGCCTACAACGTTCCAGAAGGCAACAATGTAGTCAGGACGTTTATTTTGGTATTTTAAATAATAGGCGTGTTCCCATACATCAAGCCCAAGAATCGGCGTTAAGCCTTCCATTAGAGGGCTATCTTGATTGGGGGTGCTTGTAATGGCTAGCTTGCCGTCTTGTCCCACCACGAGCCATGCCCAACCACTACCGAAATGAGTTGTCGCGGCTTTTGCAAAATCCTCTTTAAACTTGTCGAATCCACCTAACTCTGTGTCGATGGCTTTAGCTAGTTCTCCTGTCGGAGCCCCGCCACCTTGTGGACTCAAAATCGTCCAAAACAAGGAGTGATTAGCATGTCCCCCTCCATTGTTACGTACAGCCATACGGATACTTTCAGGTACTTTATTTAAATCTGAAATCAATGCCTCTACAGTTAAGCCTTGAAGCTCTGGAGCATTTTCAAGTGCTGCGTTTAAATTGGTAACATAAGTATTGTGATGCTTATCATGATGAATGTTCATCGTTTGTTCATCAATATAAGGCTCTAATGCGTTTGCTTTATAGGGTAATGCTGGTAGTTGATAGGGCACCGTAGGTGAAACCTCCTTTTGATTGTTAAATACATGTAAAGCTTGCTCCGTGGTTGCAGTCATGTCTTTTTCACATCCACTTAACAAAAAACATAAGGAACAAATGGAAAGCCACTTTATCCAGTTCGAAATGTAAATCACCTCCAATGATCAGACCTATTTTTGGCAAAAATCGTCTTTTTATACATATTTATTTCCAATATATGAAGATTTTTAAGAAAGTTTAAATGTAAACGCTTAATATAAAGCGCTTTCACGAGAAAAATGATGTATTATGGTGATTTATATGGTTTAATGGACAAAGAAAGCAGTTTTTGTCTGAATCAATTGTTTAATTCATGTAAACATAGGTAGCCTTTAGCGTTCCAATATTTTGCATATGTCAATTAAACATTTAAATAGACGAATAAAATGTTTTCGTTTTTTTTTACTTTGTTTCATCAATTTTATTTTTTGCATAGTTGTCGTTTGCATAATTGTTGGTAGTTGTTTAGTTTAATGATTTTATCTTGCGTGAAAAAAGGAGATCAAAGCATGCGTATTCGTTCCTTTCAGTTGAGTGATGCTAGTCAAGTGATGGAGCTTTTGCAGGTTGCCTTATCGGAAGATTGTTATGAAGATACGAAACGTGCGTTTGCTAGACAGTTGTCTTGGGATTCAGAGTTAATCATGATTGCTGATGTTGAGGATGAGATTGTAGGCGTATTAATTGGAACCATTGATCACAATCTTGGTTGCATTTATCGTACTGCTGTGCACCCTGAGTATCGGAGACGTGGCGTAGGCAAGGGACTTGTCACCGCAATGGAGCAACGATTCCAACAACGTAATGTTCGTCGTATTGTAATTGCAGGAGATGAACACAACAAGGCTGTTATGCCACTTTATGAAGCAATGGGCTACGGTGCCAACAAGTTTCTTGAGGCATTTCAGAAGCTAAATATTGCGGCGGTTCAATCGTTGTCATAATCATGGCAATATCAGTGTCAACAGATGTCTTTCATCGTAATGTTTTTTTAGTAAGCATATCCTCTGCTCATTTTATGGGTGAAGGATATGCTTTTCTATTGTGAAAATATTCCATTTCTCGTAAGGGAGTGACTGGGTATGCCTGAAGAACATCGTGACGAAGTACCTCAAAAAAAGTGGCGAAGAGACCTATTCTTTATTTTGAAAACATGTATAATCGCATTTGTAATCATGCTACTCTTAAATCAATACGTATTTAATTTAACTGTAGTAAAAGGGCAATCGATGTTACCGACATTGGCTAATCAAGAACGAATGTTTATAGATAAGGTAGTTTACTATTTTTATGCGCCACAGCATGGTGAAATTGTAGTATTAAAGGACCCTACTTCTAAAGATAAAAACAATTCCTTTTTAGTAAAACGTATTATTGGTGTTCCAGGCGATCAGGTTGAAATAAAAAATCATAAGCTCTATGTTAATAATGAAATTGTAAATGAGCCCTATACGGATGTTCAAATTGAGGATGAGGATATGCCCCTTATTAAGCTTCAAGTAGGTGAGTTTTTTGTAATGGGGGATAATCGACATGCGGGAAAAAGTAAGGATAGCCGGTATTTTGGTAGTGTACAAAGGGAAGATATTGTTGGACGAGCTGAATTTATAATATGGCCAATTTATACAATTCGTAGTTTGTAACCGATAATAGATAGTGTGGTTTGTCTATAGTGAAGAGTGCCAATTATCTATGTTAATAAATAAGGCGATTGTTTATGGTGATAACTAGTTAAAATGAAATTTAGATGTGATATAGAATGAATTTTTATGTGAAGGAGGAGTAAAAAAGCAGAATGACGACAACAACCACACCGATACAAAAAACGAGCTCTTGGGAGCAACTAAAGCAGGAAATTAAAGCCGCTGCCTTTGATTTAGGCATTGATGATATTGGTTTTGCTTCAGCAGATCCTTTTTTATCTTTAAAGCAGGTACTCATCGATCGTCGTGAGAAGGGTTATGAGTCGGGTTTTGAGGAGCCTGATATAGAAAAGCGTATTTATCCCGAATTGTCCTTTGATGGCACGCCTGCGTCGTTAATTTCGATCGCTGTCGCTTACCCTTCTAAGATGGAAAAGCCTCCTAAATCAGAACCAGGTGAACGACGTGGTATTCTAGCAAGAGCGGCGTGGGGACGAGATTATCATTATGTTTTACGTGAGGCGATGCAAAGGTTAGAGACGTTTATCCTTGAACGAGTACCGGAAGCAAAGCTAGTGAATATGGTAGATACAGGTGCGTTAATGGATCGTGCTGTTGCGCATCGTGCTGGGATTGGCTTTAGAGGGAAAAACTGCTTAATTATTTCGCCCAAATGGGGTTCTTGGATTTATCTAGGTGAACTAATTACAAACATCCCATTTTCCCCTGACACGCCTGTGACGGAGGATTGTGGAGATTGTACAAAATGTCTAGATGCTTGCCCGACAGGAGCATTAGTTGAGCCTGGTGTGCTGAATGCACAACGGTGTATATCGTTTCAGACACAACATAAAGGGCTACTTGAAGAGGAATTTATGGTTAAGATGGGGAATCGTTTATACGGATGCGATACATGTCAAATTGTATGCCCTAAAAATAAAGGGAAGTATTGGACCCATCGGCCAGAGCTTCAGCCTGATCCAGAAGTCGTTAAGCCATTATTAATGCCAATCCTTGATTTAAGTAATCGAGAATTTAAAGAGAAGTTTGGCATTAGTGCTGCAGCATGGAGAGGCAAAAATCCAATTCAGCGTAATGCTGTAATCGCCCTTGGTAACTTTAAGGAGAAGGCAGCCGTGCCTAAGCTTATCGAAATTATGACAAAGGAGCCAAGAGCATTTATGCGTGGCACAGCGGCTTGGTCGTTAAGTCGAATTGGTGGGCAAGAAGCGCTGGAAGCAGTGGAGCAAGCACTTGAGGTAGAGCAAGATGAATTAGTGCTTGGGCGTTTGCATATCGCAAAACAGCGTTTAGAAACGCAAGCCATGAACGATCAACAAGAATAGGTCGCAGGGGGATAAGACCATGAGATTTTTAAATGTTGATGATATTGAGCCGGGGCAATATTTAGGGAAAACAGTGTACTCTGCTAATGGAACGGTGTTGCTATCCGCAGGTATACAGCTCACTGTCTACATGATTAATACGCTAAAACGAATCGGTGTCACGATGATTTATGTCAAAGATAACGATTTGCCAGATGTGGAGCTTGAAGATGTTGTTAATGAGACAACGAAGGTTCAGGTCTATAAAGAAATGAACGAGCTTCAAGGAGCAGTAAGGTCAGGAAAAGAGTGGAGCACTAAAAAAATATTTAGCAGTATGGATACATTGTTAAATGAAGTGCTGAATCAAAAGGGAGTATTGCTTCAGCTCACAGATATTCGAACCGTAGATAATGCTCATTATTTACATGCTATGAACGTATGCCTCTTATCCGTTATGATGGGGATTAATATGGGGCTTAATTTTTCTCAGCTAAAGGATTTAGCAATTGGCGCACTTCTCCATGATATCGGTAAGTCGGTGGAGCATCCAGACGATCTAAACATAGCAGGTGTGAAGGAGCATCATACGTGGAGAGGATTTGAAATGATTAAGAAAAAGCGTGATCTCAGCTTAATGATTGCGCATATTGCCCTCCAACATCATGAACGCTTAAATGGGAGTGGTATACCACGAGGATTAAGTGGAGATGAAATCCATTTATACGCTAAAATTGTGGCTGTTGCTAACCTCTATGATAATTTAATAGGAGGTAGTGGTGAAACAGGTAGACGTCCACTTATGCCACACGAGGCTTGTGAGGAATTAATGGCGCTCTCGGAAAAGGAATTGGATCGAGATGTGTTAATTGAATTTACTAGAATTATTTCTGTATATCCAAATGGGACTGGAGTCAGGTTGTCTACAAAGGAAAATGGCGTTGTCGTCCGCCAGCACCGTGGGTTGCCAGGTAGACCGGTTGTCCGTATTATTCGTGGTGTGGGCGAAGAGATGGACGTCAAGGAAGTGGATCTTGCGGTAGAGACTACGGTATTTATTGATGCCGTCTTAGCCTGAATTTGACTTAAAGTGAAAAAAGAGTGACTTAAAATAAAAAAAGAGCAATTGCTTGTCTTATATTAGGAATGATATGATAAGCTTGTTTTAGCATATCTAAATTAAGCTTAAGGGTGGATGAAGTGATGATTTATGTAGTAGGAATTGTTGCTCTAATTGTAGGGTTGATTGCTGGTTTTGCAATTGGCGTATTCTATTTGAAGCGTCAGCTTACCAAAATGCAAAGTGATCCACAAATGCTGCAACAAATGGCGAAGCAAATGGGGTATAACCTCAATAACAGGCAAATGCAGCAAGCGCAGCAGATGATGAAAAACCAAAAGAATATGCCACAAGGTGCAAAAAACCGTAAAAAATAAAAATAACAAGCAATGGCGAATAATGGCAAACTAAACTATCTCAGATAAAGTGTTTTGTAATTATCTTGATTTTTACAACATGTTTTCCTAAGGAATAGGAGTGACCTCTAATGTCAGGACTAAAGGATTATACCAATAAGCACGTGGGTGAAAATCGTGCTCAGATTGAACATCATATTAGAGAGATTCTGAGGCTCGTAGGGGAAGATGTTGAACGTGAAGGTTTAATTGAAACGCCTGCCAGAGTTACTCGAATGTATGAGGAAATATTTGGCGGGTATGGCATTGATCCCGTTGAAGTATTAGGTGTTACTTTTGAGGAAAATCATCAGGAGCTAGTCATTGTAAAGGACATTGTGTATTACAGTCAATGTGAGCATCATATGGCTCCTTTTTTTGGCAAAGTGCATATTGGATATATTCCGAGTGGACAAATTGTTGGCTTAAGCAAGTTAGCCCGATTAGTTGAAGTCGTTACACGCCGCTTGCAGGTACAGGAGCGAATTACTTCACAGATCGCCGATATTTTGGATGATGCCTTAAAACCAAATGGCGTAATGGTGGTTGTAGAAGGTGAACACCTATGTATGTGCTCGCGAGGTGTGAAGAAGCCTGGCAGTAAGACGATTACGTCTGCGGTTCGCGGGAGCTTCCGTTCCCATGCAGCCTCCAGAGCAGAGTTCTTATCTCTAATTAAAGAGTAGACATAAGGGATTCAGGTGCAATTAAAAAATTAGTAGTTGATAACATTGGAGATGGAGGGCTACGAACAGAGAGTTCTTCCGATCGTTATTAAAATCAGATTTCTGTCTATATGACGGTGATTGTTGAAATCCGGTTTTAAATACGAACGTTACACTTGTCCAGAACCTCTCTGCTTCTTCGCTAGACTGGGGTGTTTATCAACTACTAATTTTAAATTCATGAACCTGAATTGGGGAAGAAGAAAAAGGAGGACGGCTACGTATGAACAGCCGTCCTTTATTTCGTTTAAACTCTAGCTAGTCGAGTGATTTAACGCGCCGAATATAAAACCCCTGTTAAGCAGGTGGTACTGATTTAGATTGTTTGACTCATCATATAAATTAGTGGTAGACAACATCCCAGACTAGCGGAGGGACAGGGGGATTCTGGAGAAGTGGAACGTTCATCTCTTAAAACCAGATTTCAACCCTCAAGTTATCATGAAATAATAAGGAATCTGGTTTTAACAATGATCGGAAGAACCCTCTGTCTCGTAGCTACCACCCCATCATTGTCTACCACTGATTTTTCAATACGGTGTCCACATCAGCTGCTTAGCATAATCATAACGGTAGCTAACCTCAGGCCAATTGACTACGTTCCACCAATCCTCAATGTATTTTGCGCGCTCATTTTGATGCTTCAAATAATAAGCGTGCTCCCATACATCAAGTGCAAGCAACGGAACGACATCCCACTGGGACAAATTTTGATGCTTCTCGGCAGTTAGAATTTCTAGTCGATGGCTTCGTGGGCTCCATACTAAGATTGCCCAACCTCCACCCTCAACATTTTCCGCCGCTTTAGAAAACTGCTTCTTAAAGGCATCGTAGCTTCCGAAATCACGTTCGATCGCTTTAAGCAAATCACCTTCTGGCTTACCGCCTCCATTTGGACTCATAATTGTCCAGAATATCGTATGCAAATAATGACCGGCACCATTAAAGGCAAGCTCGCGCTCCCAATGCTTCACTAAGTCGAAATTCCCACTTTTCCTTGCTTCCTGTAGTTTAATTTCTGCTTTATTTAGTCCATCGACATACGATTGATGATGTTTATCATGGTGAATTCTCATCGTTTCCTCATCAATATAAGGCTCTAAAGCGTTATAAGCGTAAGGAAGTGGTGGAAGGGTGTGCCCGCCAATTGGAACAGGCTGTGGGCTTCTAGTTTCTGTTAAAGGAGTCTCTAAAGTTTGGAATGCGTTTACTTGCTGCGCCTCATTTGTCCTTGAAATTGAGTCCGCAGAAGTAATAAAGTATTGTGATTCTGAAATGACGTGTCCAATCAAGGATTGACCAAGCGGTTGGTTTTGCACAGCTGTGCTATGATTCGTTAAGTTATGCAGCTGTCTTGCAAATTGATCGGATTGCTCCAGCGCAACCTGTAACAAATGTTTGGCATTTTCAACCCAAAGCGATTCAGTTTCTCTTACCGCGGTAGTGCCTGTAGTTTGCAGTAAAGTGGCAGCAGCACGCGATGTTGTCGTAAATAACTGTTCCCATTCCTTTAATAAATTGACAAAGGGCTCTTCTAAATCAGGGGTGGAGGATTGGATTAATCTTGCATGTTCCGTTTCTTGGATCTTCCAGAAATTTATTTCCTCCAGAATGCGAACCCAATGGTCGGGTTCGTTCCTATAAGACATAAAATAAGCCTCCTCAAGAAAAAGTTGTTTCTATCAACTTATTCGAAGGGAGGCCCACTTTATGTCTATTCCTTTTGTGATTCTGTACTTGGATTAATACTACCAAGAAAGGAAGAGACTTTACGTAAATATTCTTTTGGATGTTCACGGAAAATAAGTTCATGATGAGAGCCCTCTACGATCCAAACTCCTGACTTCGGATTGGTTTGATTAGCTGCTAATTGCTCAGCGATCGGATAAGGTGCTTTTACATCCTGTGTGCCATGAATAAATAAGGTTGGAAATGGATAGTCCTTTGACTTTACTTCCTGATAAGGAATTTGCCCTAAGCTGGTACCATTTAATACTGGGAGTAGCATCCCGATAATCTCAAGTGAAGGATGACGGGGTAGAGCAATGTTTTGCCTAATGTTATGGTACATCGTATCTGGCTCAAGCAGAAAAGTACTATCTAAAATCATCGCATCAATGTCAGGGCTGATCAACGCTGTTTGTAGTGCAGTACCTGCCCCCATGGAGAAGCCCCACACAACGATTTCTTTTGCTCCTTTTTGCTTCGCTAATTCAATTGCTCCAAGCAACTGCTGCGATTCCTTTTTCCCACCTGTAGCGACCTCACTATTGCTATGGTCAGCAAACCCGTAATCAAACATTAAAACATTAAACTTTAGACTGTGGGCATAGTGGGCTAAATCATACATTGGTATCCAGGACTCTTCCCGATTTGCACCATAACCATGACTGAATACAATCGTTTTAGTTGCATTTTCAGCAGGAATATACCAGCCGTTCATATAACGACTACCATCAGCCGCAGAGAAACGAACATCTTCATAATCCAAGTTTTTGGATAACTTCGGATTGGAATAAATTGGGGCAACAGTAGGGTTAGACAACACCCATGCAATATATCCATGTAACGAGATGAAGCAAAAAATTAAGAAAAATAAAATGGATAGCAATAAAGCAACCACAATATGCTTCAGTGAAATTCGCCGAGTTGATAATTGCACAGGAGAGCTTGCGTCTCTAGATCCAGCCGATAAAGGAAGATCTTGGGGTGAGATCTGATTCATACGCTCCCTCCTAACGATAAAAATAAGATTGGGATAGACTAGTCCTTTTTCCTAGGGCAATCCAAGGAACATGAGGATTTAGTCATAATGTGTCGAACTATAATAATACGAAGTTACAGCAAATTGAACATGGAGTCAATGTCCATTGGTCAATAAATTAGCTACGCTCCAGAGCGTTCTTGCGATTGATGTTAAAATCAACTTCCTTTTAATGGATCAAAACAAAAATCGGTTCTTGCCAATCATGAAGTAAGAGGCTACGTAGCAGGGAGTGGCTTCAACCGCTGTTAAGATCCCATTTTCTTTATCACATGTGTTGAATGGATGAAATTGTGACCTTAAAGGCGGCCGCGTTCGCTTCTCCACCATCTCCCTGCTCCTTCGCTTCGTTAGCTTATTGTCAAGTACCTATTTTAAGATTGAGCCAATTTTGGAGCAACGGATATTGATGTTTAGTTAAGCATATTAAAGTGGATTGACGAATAAAACACTTCTCCTCTATAATTTATGTAACCAAGTTTCATGTAATGAAACAAGAGGAGGTTAATAAGGTTATTATGGAAGATCGGAAACTGACTGTTCGTGCTGTGGAACGGGCGCTTGATATATTATTATGCTTTACGCAAACAAGAAAGCTGGGCTTAACTGAAATTTCTTCACAAATTGGTTTACATAAAAGTACGGTGCATCGTTTGCTAACGACACTAGAGGAAAAGGGCTTCGTCACTAGGGACGATGCCACTGAGAAATATAGTCTTGGTCTTAAAATATGGGAGTTATCCCAGCATTTATCCCAAGAGGATGATCCAGCAGTGTTATTGAAGCCCCAAATGGAAATGCTTCGTGATCAATTAGGAGAAACGGTCAGCTTATATGTAAGAGATGGTATGGAGCGCTTGCGTATTGGTGCAGTACAAAGTGATCAAGCGATCCGTCGAGTAGCTCCAGTTGGTGCTAGACTTCCTTTATATGTTGGTGCCTCTAGTAAAGTACTGGTGGCCTATGCAGAAGAAGCAATCCAAAATAGAGTGCTATTGTCACCAGATTGGCCTGTCTCTCTGGATCGAGATGAGTTTACTAGTCAATTAAGCCAGATCCGTAAGCAAGGTTTCGCTACAAGTTATGAGGAGCGTGAACTGGGAGCTGCATCCGTATCCGCGCCAATTTTTGACCGCGAGGGTAAAATTGTCGCTGCTTTATCCATCTCTGGTCCTGTCAGTCGCCTAACAGAGGAGAAATTAGTGGAGCTCGGTGAACCTGTTGTTAAGGTTGCACGTCAAATGGGCATGATGGTACCAAATTGGCGTGTGTAAAGGAGTACAGTTTTAAAAATTTCAAAGACTACAGTTATCCTTAGGCTACCAAATATACTGTGAAATTAGGAGGACATATCGTGTTTGGCAACGATTGGGATGATATATTATATGAAGAAACACAAAAGGACTATTTTCAAAACTTAAGGTATACATTAGCTAGAGAATATAAGCAGTTTACTGTCTTTCCACCTAAGGAATATATCTTTTCTGCATTAAAGCTAACGCCCTACAGCGAAACTAAAGTCGTTATTTTAGGGCAAGATCCTTATCATGGCATGGGGCAAGCACATGGACTGAGCTTCTCAGTGAAGCCAGGAGTGAGCGTACCTCCTTCACTTAAGAACATATATCAAGAGCTAGCAGACGATCTGGGCGTCCCTGTCGCGAACACAGGTTATTTATTACCTTGGGCACAGCAAGGCGTACTTATGCTCAATGCCGTGCTGACGGTGAGACAAGGCAAACCAGCGTCACATCGAGGATTAGGCTGGGAGACGTTTACGGATGCGATTATGAAAAAACTAAACGAGCGTAAGGAGCCACTTGTATTTATTTTATGGGGGAGCTATGCGATAGCCAAAGGTTCTTTTTTGGATGGGACTAGACATAAAATTATTACTTCTCCACACCCAAGTCCATATTCGGCGGATCGGGGCTTTTTTGGGAGCCGTCCATTTTCTAAGGCTAATCAATTTTTAGTGGAGCATCATATTGAACCGATTGACTGGAATATTTTTTGTTAACAACCATATTATTTGTTGCTATACTACATAATTAAATAGATTTAATCGAATATGACAATAAGGATGAGCCTATGCGACATAAAGGTAGATGGATTGCGGTCGTGATTGCCGTTATTTGCTATAGTTGTTCTGTTTTTTACAGCTATGTACGAACAAATCAATTTGATTATTTAAGGCTAATCGGCTATCCAATCTTTTTAGGCTTAGCTTATTGGTGTGGCCAGCTATATGATAAAGCTGTATTTTTCTCTATAAGGGACCCACTTACAGAGCTGTTTAATCGGAGATATATAATGGAGGCGTTTAAAAAGTTAATTGCATCACATAAATGGAACAAAAAAACGCCTTTTGTTGTCGTGATGGATTGTGATAATTTTAAATGTGTAAATGATGAATTGGGGCATGAGACAGGGGATGCCTTGCTTAAAACGGTGGCTGACATTATTTTACGGAATATTGGTAAAAGAGATCTTGGAGCCAGATGGGGTGGCGATGAATTTCTCATCTTAGGCTTAACTTCTGGCTCACAAGAATTAGAGCTATTAGTGAAACGCATTGAAGATGATATCCAGAGTACTTTTCAGGCTCATAATTGGTCAAATGCGTCTTTATCTATTGGAACTGCGGTGTATTCTAGCGATAAACCAAGCTTAGAGAAGCTGGTTCATATTGCAGATCAAAACATGTACTTCCATAAGATGAATAAAAAGCGGCTCGACCTTTAAATCACTACTTGCGTAATACCCATTTAGCAATGTCCTGAATGATTGGCTCAAACACATTTGAAGGCTGTAAATATTCTTGACCGATTGATGGCTTGCCATAGCTTGCTAAAATATGATTGACGTTAGGATAACTTTTGAAGCTTACATTCGTATGAGTTTGTAATGCTGTTTTCCAACCTTTAAATTGATTCATGGACACCTGTATATCATTTTCCCCTTGAAGAATGAGTAATGGTGTATTTTGTGTTTTAGCTAACTCTGTTGGCACATAATCTCTTTGCTCAAACCACCAATATGAGGATGGAATTGGGAAATCTTTAGGTAGATTATCTTTTGAATATTTCGTATCCTTCACCATCGTTGCGATTCCTTGGTAAAATTTAGCTTGTTGTTCATATGGCTTTGCGTCAATGCCAAGCTCCTTCGCTCTAGCGACTAAACCATCTGTCTGCTCGATAAGAACATCTGCAAAGGAGGTGCTTGGACCTGCTATTGATATTCCACCAGCAATATCATGCTCTGTATCGTTTGCAATAATTAAAGGTAATGCAAATCCACCTTGACTATGCCCCGCTACGAAAATCGCCTTAGGATCAATTTTTTTATTGGATTTTATAAATTGTACCGCTCGGTTTGCATCATCTACTGTTTCTTGCTTTAAAGTAAACTTAGGTTGTGCTGCAACCTTATAACTGTGCGTATAAGTTAATTTATCGTACCTTACTGTTGCAATGCCTTGAGAAGCAAGACCTACTGCAATATCACGGAAAGGTTTTCCTCCACCGATGGATTCGTCCCGATCATTGGTCCCTGAACCATGTACAAGAATGACAACAGGAAAAGGTCCGTCGCCCTTCGGTAACGTTAAAGTACCTGGTAAAGCAAATTTACCTTCCCCAACCGTAATTGCCTCTTCTGTATAAGCATCAGGGTGATCATAGCTTGGCTTTTGATAAACATCAGGTGTTGCAGGGGATACAAATAAATCATCTATAAGCCCATTTGCATCCATTCTAACGATTACAGTTAGCGGACTAGCTTTGGAAGTAAAGGTATAAGTAATATTGCGATGAACGCTATCTTGTGCCACTTTTTTTGAAGTAGGTTGCTTTGTTATTGGTCCTAATTGCTGCTCTAACGATTTCCATAACTGATTAAGTAAAGGGGTAGGAAGTGCCTCTGCTGCATTAGTGTTAACATATTTTGCTGCCTCAGTACCCTCACCTTTACTTAACAAATCAATAAAAATATCCTCAGGTGCTTCTGCTAATGCTTGCTTCATAAAGTCCTCGTCCACATAAGCTGTTCCTTTCGTAACTTGGATAGGTTGCTCAAGTGATAATGTTTTACCATTTAAAACTGCATCTTTCTTTCCAATGGTTAGTACCAGTGTAGTTTTGTTTTTTTCTAATGTAATTTTCTTAGTTGATGCTTCCCATGACAGCTTTGCTCCATTGTCCTGCGCAAATGCACGAATAGGGACAAGTGATTTTGCTGGTTGCTCACCTAGCTCTGCCGCTGATAGCGAAGAGATAGGTATTAGCATACAGACAGACATTACAGATACGAATAGCTTTTTCCAAGAATTCATTTTGTTACCTCCCCAAATTTAAAAATCTAAATACTATGAATAATATATCTCAAAATAAGTTACTTACTAAGAAGTGAGCTTATTATGATGAACGCAATAATTGCAATTAGAATTACCCAACTTAATGGATGTGCGAAGTTAAGAGTCCAACCAATTCCATTCCGTTTTTCGATCGAAAAGGAAGGATCGTTACGATTAAAATAAATGTATCCTAGCTTCCAATGGATATCATCATTAACTGGGGGTGATTGGGATAACTCCTTTTCGTTGTTAGGCTTACGGAGGTCTCCTCCACCTTGTCTACTTAGTAGAGAAATAAGTAAGGCACCTAATATAATGAGAACTGGTATGGTGAAGCTTACCAACTTTAAAAGTAACGGATTTGGAACTATCATATTAATTTGAATCATCGCGAATAAAAGGGTGAGTAAAAAGCTAGTAACAATCGTAAATAATGACCATCTTCTACGGAATTTTATGTTTTTTACCGCAAACGTAGTAGGGTCAGTTACAGATAACTGTTGTTTACTTTTTTTAATACTCCAATTCACAAACATCATTAACCCAATTGTTGCAAGCTGCACCAAGCTTAATCCCATTACAGATAAATAGGTTTTGGATGTGCTTGAGGTTACGTTACCTTGTAAATCATATTTCATTGGGATGACATTAGGTAAGGCATCATAGTTAAGAAGCGTAATGATTGCCATAATGATGACAATCGTAAAAGGAATAGCAAACCAATAATTAGAATGCGTTAATTTCTGCTGTCGAAAAGAAGTATCTACCATTATTTTTTGCGTCGTTGTTGCTTGAACCGGAAGGGATTGCTTGATTAACTTCATTTTATAATTAAATAAAATATTTAATGTAACATAATAAGCAGTAAAGACGACTACACCAATTATACTAATAATGGATCTTGATTGCTCACTTTGTGAGATTAGAAAGTAAAGACAGGACAGTATAATCACACTAGCTCCAATAAGACTATAAGCAGCATACTTGCGCCGAAGTGCACGTAAGGTTGGACTAAAATAATGAAATTCACTAACCGTAACACCAAAGCTGACGGTTTCTCTTGTCATATAAGGGATAAAGGAGAGCATCAGCACTAAAGGAACAATAATAAATAGAATGGGTAATAAAATAAATAGTTGCATCAAAATCACTCCTAATAGGGATGTTTAATTTCCTCATATATATCACTCAATACGGTGCCTAACTCTTCCTTACTCATCCCCCGGCACAATGCTTCGGCAATGATTGGTCTTAATTCCTGACGTTGCTTATTTAGGAAATCATCAGTGATTGGTGGCATGCCCTCAGGGTTAACAACAACCCCTTTTTGTCGATGAATCTGAATGTAACCGTCTTGTTTAAGCAGGGTATAAGCCTTATTTACGGTGTGCAGGTTTACACCTATGTCTGCCGCTAAGTTTCGGACAGACGGTAATGCTTCCCCAAGCTGTAATTCCCCACTCGCGACACCCTCTATAATTTGATAAACAAGCTGAGAGTAAATAGGAAGCTCGGATTGCATATCTAAGTTAATAATCATTTTTAAGCCTCCATGTTAACTGTTATATATCAACTATAACAGATAGAGGGGAAAATACAATATAATTTTGAAGTTTATACAAAGATAATGAATAAAAGGCATTCCATAACCTTTATTAAAAGGTGTTGTGGATAAATAAATTAAAGTAACTTCTTCTATGTCATTTTTGTGGATAATAAAAAGTGTAAAATTGAAATTATCCACAGAAATGAAATTTTTTATTTAATTTACTTAAATATTGATAATGATGTTAACAATTTATACACATTATCACCAGACCTACTGTGAATCAATTTGATTTTATTGATGCTTGCGAGTAAAACCGTTTGTTGTAGATTAAATTGCGATATAATAGTGATATTAGAAAGGATGGATTATGTATGCGTACACTAGTTATTTTGGCTCACCCACATTTTGAGCAATCCCGCTTGAACAGTAGAGTAGTAAACGAATTACAAGGAAAAGAAGATGTGACGATTCACAATCTGTATGAAGCTTATCCAAATGAGCAGCTTGATGTTGCAAGAGAGCAAGCCCTTGTTGAAGCTCATGATCGTATTGTGTTTCAATTCCCCTTTTATTGGTATAGCTCACCACCCCTTTTGAAAAAGTGGATTGATGAGGTCATTGTTTATGGCTGGGCATATGGTTCTCCAGAAGCGGTTGCACTTCGGGGCAAGGAGCTGCTAATTTCGATCACTACTGGTAGCGTGAAGGAAAACTATACACCAGAAGGACGTAACAAATTTACAATCGAAGAGCTTTTAAGACCTTACGAGGCAACAAGTAACTTAATCGAAATGAAATTATTACCACACAACGTATTATACGGAGCTTCTGTTATTACAGATGAAGAGCTGGAGGTTGCGGTAAAGCCATATGTGGGTAAGATAATCAGTATTTGACAACAATTGAAGCTGGAAGCTACGATACGCTCGTTTGGGCTAGTTCCAGTAAAAAATGGCTATAATCATTTAGTTGGGCGCAGATGTGTTGACTTTATTTCTTGTACTGAATAAACTAACACTATAAATGAATTTAGGAAGGAGCTGTGTGAAATGAAAAAGGTGAAAATGAACGTGATTGTTACAATGTCGGTAGCCTATACAATTTCATTAAATAGCTCAAGCCCAATTCATTTAAATGTTGATTTAAAGTGAGTTAATTTACTAAATTACTATTTAGTAATTACGATTTGCTAAATTCTAAATGTCAATGAGACCGGGAGAGCTAACGCTTTTGCGGTCTTTTTTATGTGTGTAACAATGAGAGTAGACTGCGAGGTGTGATTTTCGCGGTCTTTTTGTGTTGCAAAAAAAGGGAGGATTTATGGATAAATTTACAGAGGAAACATTAGAACGTTATGGTTGGAATTTACATGTAAGTAGTAGTTGGAAGGAGCATTACGGTAGTAGCGCTACATTGTCGCCTGCACGCGTACTTGCGGATTATGGTCAGAAATATACGTTAATTACTTCTGAAGGCGAGTTGTGGGGAGAAGTAACGGGTAAATTCAGATATGGGATTCAAGAGGGAGGAGCGCAAGAGTTGCCTGTTGTAGGTGATTGGGTAGCGGTGGAAATTAGAAAAGGAGATGGAGCCGCAAGCATTCATCATATTTTACCACGTTATAGTCAGGTTTCTAGACAAGCGGCTGGTAACGAAATTAAGGAGCAGATCGTTGCTTCAAATGTAGATGTGTTATTTCTGGTAATGGCTTTAAACCATGATTTTAATTTACGAAGATTAGAACGTTATTTAATTATGGCTTGGAATAGTGGAGTTACACCTGTTGTTTTACTTAGTAAAACAGATTTATGTGATCAACTTGAAGACTATATTGCAGAAGTGAAGCAAACAGCGGTTGGTGTAGATGTTATTGCGGTTAGTGCCTTGCAAAATGAAGGGATGGAGCAGCTTGACTCCTATTTAACATCGGGAGTTACTTGTGCTTTAACTGGCTCGTCGGGTTGTGGTAAATCAACCTTGTTAAATCGATTGTCTGGCAGTGAAATCCAGCTGACACAGGATATACGGGAGCAGGATAGTAAAGGTAGACATACAACAACACATCGCGAAATCTTCACTTTACCAAGTGGTGCAGCTTTGATTGACACACCTGGAATGCGTGAGCTACATTTATGGGATGATGGGGGAACTGGGGTATCAAATGTATTTACAGAAATTGATGAGTTAGCTAAGCTGTGTAGGTTTCGTGACTGTAAGCATGAACAGGAGCTTGGTTGTGCGGTTCAAAATGCTATTCAACAAGGAGAGCTTGAACCCTCTCGGTTAGCAAATTATCATCGTACCTCACGCGAGCTCAAATTTCAGGCTAATAAGCAACGTCAGCAGGAGATGATGAAGGCAAAAGGAACTAAGAAAAAGCCTAATAAATCTCGTAAACTCACTCCACAGGACTGGGAATAAAGTGAAGGGAGCGTATTGATGTTATCTCAACAACTAATTGATTTTTGTAAAAGTAAAAACTGGTGGTATGAGGACGCTTCACAGGAGTATGAGCAAGCTTTAATGAAGCTAAATATTCCGCCTGATTCTGACTTTGCTAAGTTTTATTTGCATGTAGAGGATGGACCTACCTTTTTAAGTAGAAATAAAGAGCTATATCATATTGGCTGGTTTATGGTAAACACAAATTATACGCTTAATGTGACAAGTGCGCATGAGACTTTACACTTACCTGAAGCTTATATTCCACTAGATAGCTTTGAAGGAGAATACGGCTTTTTCTATCATCGTCAAAGTGGTGCGGTTTTACGGCTTAGCTTAGGCGAAGAGTGGTATCGATTTCAAAAGGGTGAGCTAAAGCCACAATGGGATAGCTTTAATGCATTTTTGGTGTGGTATTTTGACCTGTAATGGTTCTATAGCTTCTTGTACCCTCTCCGATAGTTCCTTGGAGTGTGTCCTAATATTCTTTTGAAGCTAACATTAAAGTTTGAAGTATGTGTATAACCAACGAGGTCACTAATGACATGAATCGGTAAATTTGTTTCTCGCAGTAGTTTTTTTGCCTCACGAATTCGGATATTTTGCAGGTAATCACAAAAACGATATCCAGTAATTTGCTTAAATACTCGGCTCAAATGAGAGGGACTAACATAAAAAGCTTGTGCTAAACTGTCCAATGTATGTTGCTCATAAAAATACAAATTTAAATAGGAAGTTATTTCAGTAATGACTGAATATAGAGGATGTTGGTTAGTTCTCTCTTTACTAGCTTGTAATTGTTGTTGTTGTATACGGTAAATATGAATAAGAAGCGCAATAAGTAACACTCTAATCATATCAATCCTTCCAATTTCGGAAGTGTTCGTTTCATTTAATATTTTAAAAAATAACTCTTCTATAGCCATCTGTTCGTTTAAGTTAAAGTGAACGATAGATGGTTTTTTTGTGTCTTCCAATAAAGGTAGAGATGAACGTGATAGATCATTTTCTATAAAAGCAGCGGCAAAGTTAATATGTATTTGCTCACAGAGGTCAGGTTGGGGAGATTCGAAATGGGGTTGCTTTTTAGTGTGATTTAGGTGGAAAGGAGGTATAAGTAATAGATCTCCTTGCTTTAAGGTGACCGCCTTATTGGGAATCCAACAGGTTGTTGTTCCACGAAGTACATAATTAATTTCATAGGAGGGGGAAGTTGGGACGAAATGTTCCCCTTGCTGCGGCCTAGTATGAAGAGTTTGGTGAGTTTGAAGATGTTTAATAGAGAAGGTATGTGTATTAATAGAAATGTCAGGCGCGGGCATATTTAACGTAATCATATCGCAATTCTCCTTTTGAGGCTCAACATTGTCTTTCTTAACATGACAAAAAAAGCAAAATGAAAACGTGTTCATAACAAGATATACAAAATTTAATCTACCTATCTGTACTATACTTAAAAACGAAGGTAAATGTAAATTAAATCTAATTATGTAAATTGAAAGGGTGTATATGATGAGGTTGAAAACGGACAAGTTGCCTACAAGTAAAAAATCAAGTTGGAAAAGAAGGTTAGTTACACAAGCACTTTTGATTATGTTATGCAGCCTAGTTTTACCTATGGAGGCAGTGGAGGCGATGGGGCCAGTACCCTCACTAGAGCCATCGGAAGCAATAGTATTTAATGCAGCCACAATAAATGCTACTCAAAAAACAATAGTTGTGGATCGTAATGGCTCGGGTCAATTTAAAACCGTGCAATCTGCCATCAATTCCATTCCATCGGGGGGCAACACCCAATACAAAATTCAAATTAAAAAGGGAACCTATTATGAGAAAATTAATATTCCTTCCTCCAAACCAAGTATTCGGCTTATAGGTGAATCAGCTAGCAACACAATATTGACCTTTAATGATACAAATAGTAGCGCAGGGGGAACAACAAAAAGTGCAAGCACAACGGTTCGCTCCAAGGATTTTCATGCTGAAAATATAACCTTCAGCAACACTGCTGGTCGAAACGCAGGTCAAGCCGTTGCCATTTATGTCGCTAGTGACCGTGCAACGTTCCGTAATGTTCGTATGTTAGGGTATCAAGATACGTTATATGCTCATAGCGGCAGACAGTTGTATGAAAACTGCTACATTGAAGGGACCGTTGACTTTATTTTTGGTGGTGCTACCGCTGTATTTAAAAATAGTGAGATTAGAAGTGTTGGAAATGGGTATATAACAGCGGCTTCCACCGATGCAGGCGCAAAATACGGCTACGTATTTATTGATTGTAGACTAACACAAACCCCTGGAGCAGGTTATCAGGTTTATTTAGGTCGTCCATGGCGTCCGTATAGTGCAGTGATATTTATGACGACTTGGATGGATGGCCATATCAGACCTGAAGGCTGGAACAACTGGAACGATGCAGCGAATGAAAAAACAGCACGTTATGCTGAGTTTAACAATAGTGGTCCAGGCTGGAATAAAAGAGCACGTGTGAGATGGGCTAGTACATTATCGCCGCAACAGGCATCAGGCATTAATGTGTATTCCGTTCTGGCTGGGAATGATGGCTGGAATCCATACAAATGATGGTATTGGCCAGTCTTACATTTCATAATTCATTTTTATATTTGATTAATGCATCCGTGAAGATTTGTTCTAACTTCTCTGTGACTTCACCTTTATATTGAAAATCATAAGGGCTAGCATCATCTTTACTTTGTAGTTTACTCTTGCTTGGTTGCTTCAAAGGTATCTTTCCATAATAAACACCTTTTATAAAATAGAGATTGGGGTCGGTAAGGCTTTTATCTAGGAAAAGAAGATACTCTTCCTTTTCATTCATTAACTGGTAGCCTTCGACCCCATAAACTATAGTCCCTTTGTTCGTTTGTTCTGTTGCACCATTTTCAAGGACAGTAATATAACTACCAATCGTAATCTCTTTGTTTTTAGATTTAAAAATTTTATTAATTTTTATTGCCGATTTTGTACCATAACCAATAACATCTCCCATATCATCTCGTTCAATATACTCATTCTCAATACGATCCTTAGTGCCAATTACAATCAATTCTGTGGAGGTTTCTAGGTCATTAAAATCAAAGTAATTGATCACTTTTGCCGAAGAATTAATATATTTTACGCCGTTTGCCTCTGTCTCTCCTTTATCACTTGCAAATTTGAATAACGAAATGATGAGTAGTGTAGCTGCAATAACAGTAACGTTTCTCCTATATCTATTTTTTCTATTTTTCATATGTTTCCCTCCTATGCGTTACAAGTATATAAACGAGAGATTCATTGAAAAATTTCCAATAAACACCCTATAAACTAAAAAAAGGTTGAAAATTGCGTGAAAAAGGCGATGCGCCCTGTAAGATTACAGTGGAATGCATCGCCTTTTAAATTATTATTTAATTCTATTAAATAAGGTTCATCATTAAAATTATTGGTTGATAATACCCTAACCTAGCGAAGGGACAGAGGGATTCTGGAGAAGAGGAACGTTCATCTCTTAAAACCGGATTTCAACCATCAAGGTTTATGAATAATAAGGAATCTGGTTTTAACAATGATCGGAAGAACCCTCTGTCTCGTAGCTACCATCTACATCATTTCAACCACTAATTTTTGTTAGTAGCTTATTGCCCGATCATTTGACGCAATACAGTTTGCAAAATACCACCGTTATGATAGTAATCTACATCGACCATACTGTCTAATCTAGCCACAACAGTGAAATCAAAGCCACTGCCATCTTGACGTACTGCGGTGACACTAAGCTTTTGACCTGGCTGTACTTCGTTATTCAAGCCATGGATGTGGAACGTTTCTGTGCCATCAATACCAAGCTGCTTCCAGCTTTGACCTTCTTGGAATTGAAGTGGCAACACACCCATACCAACAAGATTACTGCGGTGAATACGCTCGAAGCTTTCTGCGATAACCGCTTTTACACCAAGCAGGTAGGTTCCTTTGGCTGCCCAGTCACGTGAGCTTCCTGTACCGTATTCTTTGCCTGCAATTACGACTAAGTTTTGACCATGCTTTTGATACAACATGGAAGCGTCATAGATCGACATAACCTCGTCTTTAGGCAAATATTTCGTTACGCCACCTTCTGTCCCAGGAGCTACAGAGTTACGTATACGGATGTTGGCAAAAGTACCACGCATCATCACCTCATGATTACCACGGCGGGAACCGTAGGAATTGAAGTCCTTACGTTCTACACCGTTATCCTTCAAGTATTCGCCTGCTGGACTTGATGGTGCAATGCTACCTGCTGGAGAGATGTGGTCTGTCGTTACAGAATCGCCTAGTAGAGCAAGTACTTTTGCTTCTTTAATATTACAAATATCCTGCAAGCCATCTGTAATTTTCTCAAAGAATGGTGGGTTTTGAATATACGTTGATTTATTATCCCACTCATACAATTCACCTTTAGGCACATCAATCGCATTCCAACGCTCATTTTGGGTAAACACTTTTTCGTATTTGCTACGGAACATATTAGCATCTAACGCAGCGTTAATCGTTTCCTTAATTTCTTGGGAAGAAGGCCAAATGTCCTTCAAATATACAGGTTCACCTTGCTGATCATAACCTAACGGCTCTGTTTGCAAGTCGATGTTTACTGTTCCTGCTAACGCATAAGCCACAACAAGCGGTGGTGAAGCAAGATAGTTTGCTTTTACCTGTGCGTGTACACGTCCTTCAAAGTTACGGTTACCAGACAAGACTGCGGCTACAGTTAGATCATTGTCAGTAATTGCAGCACTTACCTCTTCAGGAAGAGGGCCAGAGTTACCGATACAAGTTGCACAGCCGTAACCAGCCACGTTAAATCCAAGCTTCTCAAGCGGTTCAATTAGGCCAGCTTTTTGCAAGTATTCAGTAACAACAAGTGAACCAGGCGTTAAGCTACTTTTTACATAACCAGGTTTGGTTAAACCACGCTGTACTGCTTTTTTCGCAAGAAGGCCTGCACCGACCATTACACTTGGGTTCGATGTGTTTGTACAGCTTGTGATTGCAGCGATCACGACAGCGCCAGCTTTTAGCTTGCTTGTGTTGCCATCTGTGTGCGTAATCTGAATCTCTTCATTTAATTTATCTTCACTTAATCCATAACCACCCTTGTCAATCGGGGTACGAATAATATCATTAAATTCTTGCTTCATGTTTGTAAGCTCGATCCGATCCTGCGGACGTTTAGGTCCTGCAAGACTCGGTACAACCGTAGCTAAATCCAATTCAATAATATCTGTAAAGGTTGGATCAGGTGTTGCCGCTGTTCGGAACATGCCTTGGGCTTTGTAATATTGCTTCACAAGCTCAACCTGCTCCTCAGAGCGACCTGTGCTGCTTAAATAGTTTAGTGTTTCATCATCTACTGGGAAGTAACCTACTGTTGCACCATACTCAGGTGCCATGTTAGCCACTGTCGCACGGTCTGCCAAGCTAATATTTGCTAATCCCGGTCCAAAGAACTCAACAAATTTACCAACAACACCTTTTTTACGCAAAATTTGCGTAACAGTTAAGGCTAAGTCAGTAGCAGTAGCGCCTTCTGCCAAGGAGCCTTTAAGCTTAAAGCCAATAACCTCTGGTGTTACAAAGTATAATGGCTGACCTAACATACCTGCTTCGGCTTCAATTCCACCAACACCCCAACCAACGACACCAAGTCCGTTGATCATCGTAGTATGGGAATCTGTTCCAACAAGGGAATCAGGGAATACTAACGTTTTGCCATCTACCGTTTTTGTAGCTGCTACGGATGCTAAGTATTCAAGGTTAACTTGGTGAACAATTCCTGTAGCGGGTGGAACTGCACGGAAATTATCAAACGCCGTTTGCGCCCAACGCAAGAAACGGTAACGCTCTTCATTCCGTTCAAACTCAACGTTCATATTATATTCAAGCGCATCTGGTGTTCCGAAGGCATCAACCATGACAGAATGGTCAATAACAAGGTCTACAGGGACAAGTGGATTAATTTGTTTCGGATCGCCACCTGCTTTTTTGACTGTATCACGCATGGCAGCAAGATCAACAACAACCGGTACGCCTGTAAAATCCTGAAGAACGATACGCGCAGGAATAAACGGAATCTCCTTGTTATGATCCTTTGCATCACCCCAAGTGGCGATTTGCTTTACATGTTCTTCTGTAATCGCTCTACCATCAAATTGACGGACTGCGGCTTCTAATAACACTTTAATGGAGAAAGGCAATTTAGAAATACTTCCGAATCCTTGCTCTTCCAGAGCTTGTAAATCGTAATAATGGTATTGTTTCCCGTTTACCTCAAGGGGACGGGATATGGAAAAAAAAGAAGTGTTGGACATTCAAAAAACCTCCTAAGTTTCATTCTGTGAAACACAATTCCAAAAAACACACTATAATTAGTATAATGTCGTTTCAATGGTTTAGTAAAGAACTTTTTACTGCCAGTTCTTCATACTGACTCTGCTTTTTTCATATACATGGAAGGAATTAGGGAGGAGGGCATATTGATGAATGAAGGCTGGAGACAAACGTTATCGATGTACGTGAATCAATATAATCGGGATCAGGTTAATTATGAAACAAGACAAAATGAAACAAAGATTACGGACCTTAATTATTTGCTTAAAAGTGGGGATCGTAAGGCTAGATTATCTTCATGGTATGAGGCTCGTGGTGCAACCCCTTTACGCAATGAGACGAAGGCGAAGCTGCTCTCTCAGTCGAAGCGAGGGGAAGGGGAGGTCGAAATTGATTTGCAGTTGGCGAGAAATACTTCCTATGAAAAAGGAGGCATATCGCATCAGGAGCAAATTGTTGAGCATCACCAGCTTATTTTGCAACGAGATGGGCAAGATTGGTTAATTACAAAGGTATTTATTTTTGTACCAGAAGCGAAAAGTGTGCCTCAACCACCTGTGCAACCCTTAAATGAAGAAACGCCAACACGTATCCCCGCGCCATTTTTAAATACAGGGCTATTAGGCTACAGTGGTAGAAGCATCGCATATCGTCGTCAGGATGCGGTAGCGTATGCAGATCGATGGTGGGATAGCTTTAATCCTGAATTTGCGGAATTTGAAGTCAATTGTACGAACTATGTCTCTCAATGCCTCTTTGCAGGTGGAGCCCCAATAAATTATACTGGAAAAAGGGAAACAGGTTGGTGGTACAAAGGTTATGTAAATGGGCAAGAGCAGTGGAGCTTTAGCTGGGCTGTATCCGCCGCTTTAGAGCGGTATTTGTCCACGAGCACGACAGGACTAAGAGCTACCGTAGTTGAACGTGCAGAGCAGTTAGAGCTTGGTGACGTCATTTTTTATGATTGGGATGGTGACGGACGGTACCAGCATAGTACAATTGTGACTGCCTTTGACGCTGGCGGAATGCCACTTGTGAATGCCAATACTGTACCTAGCAGGCATCGTTACTGGGATTATAAAGATTCCTACGCCTGGACAGAACAAACAGTATATCGCTTTTTCCATATTGCGGATTGGTTCTAATTAAAAACATAGAAGAGAGATGTTAAAAACATGGGTTTGGATAAATTAAAGGTTGGATTGATTTACGGTGGTAAGTCTGGTGAACATGAAGTATCATTGCAAACGGCATTTTCGGTAGCCGCAGCATTTGATTACGATAAATATGAGCTACGTCCATTTTATGTGACCAAGGAAGGACAATGGCGTGTAGGGGAACCACGCAATAGAGCTTTTGATGAGTTAGGGGAGTTAAAGCTTGAGAATCAAGGGGATCAGGGGAGCTCAGATCAGACCTCAACAGCGATTGAGCTTCTTTTTAGCAAACTAGCTACAGGTCAAGGTGCGATTGACGTTGCTTTCCCATTGGTACATGGTACATTTGGTGAGGATGGCACAATTCAAGGCTTATTTGAAATGGCTGACCTACCTTATGTTGGGGCAAGTGTGCTTGCATCTGCGGCAGGAATGGATAAAGTAATCATGAAAAAGCTTTTTGCAGAAGCAGGCTTAGAGCAATGTAAATATTGTTATTTTACCGCTTCAGAATGGCAAGCGAACAGTTATACTTACATCCAGCAGGTGGAAGATGAGCTTGGTTATCCTTGCTTTGTCAAGCCAGCCAATCTTGGTTCTAGCGTAGGTATCTCTAAAGCAAATAATCGTGAGCAATTAGAGCAAGCGGTTTTATATGCGTTTAAATATGACTTGAAGGTCATCGTTGAGGAATTTGTTGATGCGCGAGAGGTTGAAGTTGGCGTATTAGGGAATGATGAACCATTAGCCTCTGTACCTGGTGAAATTGTTTCTTCGGGCGAATACTACGATTATCAAGCAAAATATATTGATGGGAAATCACAAATGCTGATCCCCGCTCCACTAGATACTGAGGTTGCTGATGCAGTACGTGATTTGGCAGTAGCCGCTTTTAAAGCAGTGGCATGTACTGGGCTTTGTCGAGCGGATTTCTTTATTACGAAGTCAACTGGGCAAATTTGGATTAACGAAGTAAATACAATGCCAGGCTTTACCTCATATAGTATGTATCCACTGCTATGGAGAGAGACAGGGGTAGGTTATTCTGCATTAATCGATCGCCTTATTTCGTTAGCGATGGAGCGTTATAACGTTCGTAAGGAGCTTCATTTTGAAAAGGAGTTACTTGCATAGGAACACAAGCAAACTCTTGGGATTGCTTAAGATTTTTAGGGTAATACCAGCTAGCGTGGCAAGTGTAGCCGTAAATTTGCTGATAATATAGTAGACACACTTCATTCACATCACTAGAAACCAAAAAGGAGGCAGTATCCATGGGATTTGCCACAGAGTTTAATTCAGTATGTAAATTTAAAAATGAACAAGAGTTATATGAGCTTTTGGAGTATGGTCGTGGAAAAATGCTCAAAAAAGGTCTACGTGTGTACCCAACCGGCCAAAAGGTGATTGCATATTCACTAGATAATCAAGCAGTTGCTATTGTTAAAATTACAGCGAGTGTTGCTGAAATTAATTTTAATGGCGAAGAGGTTACATCTGTGGAGCTACAGCTTGTGCGTAAGCTTACGGAGGAAGAGGCAGCGATTCAAACTGCTTTAGCTTATGAAATGTTTTTTGGCGAGGCAGAGTAAAAGGTGATTGTCCGATTTGGTTATGTCGCTATGTCTACTACGGTTCAGCATGCATCACCCTCCAGAACGATGACGTTCAAGACGTTTCAAGGTATTGAGGATCGCGCCGCTGCTTTGCGACGTTTAGAGTCAATTGCGCGTGAGAACCTGCATAACACCTTACGTTTGCTTAGGCATAATGCAGCACATGGAATTCAGGTGTATCGATTTTCCTCGAAGCTTATTCCACTTGCAACACACGGTGAGCTTGGGGACTGGAATCCATATCCTGTGCTGCAGGACGCCTTTGAAGAGATTGGCGATTTCGTAAAAAAGCATGAGATGCGAGTTTCCTTTCATCCAGATCATTTCACAGTGCTAAGCACACCAAGACCAGAGGTGCTTCGTAACTCAATTCGTGACTTAGAGCATCATGTCGCTATGCTCCAAGCGATGGGTCTAAGTGGACAAGCTAAAAATAATATCCATGTTGGTGGCGCTTATGGAGACAAGCCTTCGGCGGCGTCGCGTTTTATTGAGAATGTCACCGCACTACCTGATGAGATTAAGGAAAGGCTTACCTTTGAAAATGATGATAAAACCTTTAACGCTGTTGAAACGTTGGATATATGTAAAAAGCTAGGTATCCCTATGGTGCTTGATATTCACCATCAATGGGTAAACAATGACGGGGAATCTCCAGCTGATCTATGGAAAGATATCGCTAAGACATGGACAACCCCCTATGCTCAGGCTGGTTCAAGTCCTGATCAACCTTTGCCTCCTAAAATTCATACATCTAGCCCTAAAAGTGTAAGCGATCCTAGAGGACATGCTGATCATGTAATCGTAACTCCCTTGCTTGATTTTTTGCGCAAAATTGCACCTACTACGAAGCAGGTGGATGTAATGTTAGAGGCGAAGCTTAAGGATGGGGCTTTATTTACTCTAATGGCGGATTTGGCGGAATTTCATAATGAGGGCGTTGAGATTATAGATGAGGCAACCATAGTGATTAAAGGTTGAAAATAAGCTGTAAATACGGTAAGTTGGACACAAGCATTGCTTTGAAATAAAGCAAAAGAGGAGGCGTTTTGATGAGTAACTTATTAGCTGGAAAAAATATTATTGTAATGGGTGTTGCCAACGATCGCAGTATCGCATGGGCGATTGCTCAAAGCTTAGCTGCTCAAGGAGCACGTCTTGCCTTTACATACGAGAGTGAACGTGTAGAAGGTCGTGTACGTAAACTAGCCGACACTATTCCAGGGTCTGTTATTTTACCTTGTAACGTGGCAGAGGATAGCGAAATTGATACGTTAGCAGCGAAGCTCAAGGATGAATTTGGTGTGTTACATGGTCTTGTACACAGCATTGCCTTTGCTAAAGCAGAGGATTTAGCAGGTGGTTTCGTGGAGACATCTCGTGATGGCTTTGCCCTTGCCCAAAACATTAGCGTATATTCATTAGTGGCAGTCGCTGCAAAATTGGCTCCATTAATGACCGAAGGCGGCAGCATCTTAACAATGACGTATATGGGTGCTGAACGTGTAATGCGTAACTATAACGTGATGGGTGTGGCAAAAGCAGCACTTGAATCGTCTGTCCGTTATTTAGCAAATGACCTTGGTCCTCAAAATATTCGTGTTAATGCGATTTCCGCTGGACCAATTCGTACCCTTGCCGCTAAAGGAATTAGCGACTTCAATTCTATTTTGAAGCAGGTGGAAGAAAAAGCACCACTTCGTCGTACAACAGAGGTGGCTGAGGTTGGAGATACAGCGATGTTCCTAATGAGTCAGCTTTCCAGAGGGATTACTGGTGAAGTTATTTTTGTAGATGGTGGATATAATATTGTAGGGGCTTAATACCCCATACTAGCACATTAAAAGTTCGTCCCAAGGTAGGCATTGCTTATGAAAGGGTACGGGCTTTTTGTGCAAATAGAGCCAGAACGCCTTTTTTATGTCGTAGTACAGACAAAGGACGTCAACTTTGAAACTCTTTTAACGTATATTTAATAGAGAGATTATGATTGGAAATTGGCTCAATACTATAATCAATACTAGACAATCTAAGAGGTAAGAGGCTACGTAGCAGAGAGTATCAACCGCTGCTAAGGTTCCACGTTTTTTAAAAATGTGTTGAGCTGATGAAATTGGACCTCAAGTGACCTGCTCCTTGCTAAGTTAGCTTATTGTCTAGTTCTGATTTTAAAATGACCTAGAAATTTTTGAAAAATTTAAGAGTGTTAGAAATTTAATGTTATTATTTTCTTAAAAATATTGGCTCAATCTTGAAATTAGTTCTTGATCGCTAACCCAAACTAGCGAAGAGACAGAGCGATTCTGAAGATTGTCTCTTAAAATCAAATTCCATCCATAAATAGACTTTAATAAAAAGGAATATGATTTTAACACAATCGCAAGAACGCTCTGGAGCGTAGCTATCAGACTCCTATCGTAGTCAAGTACTAATTTTTAAATAGAGCCAAAATATTGTTTTGAAATTCAAGTTTACTATAGAAAGTAGAGTGAGAGCATTGGATTTAATTGATAAGGTTCCTTATGTAGTAGGAAGTAAAAGTCCAACTGCTGTGGCGATTAATAGTGCAGCTAAAACAGGAGAATGGATTAAGAGTCGTTTAGGCGCAGTGAAGGAATTATCTACGAAGTTTTCGTCACAGGATTTAGTTACAGATGTGGACAAAGGTGCGGAAACAATGATCCGTAATTTAATTCTAACCCATTTTCCCGATCATACGATTCTTGGTGAAGAAGGTGTAGAGCCAGGTTCAGCAGCATCCATTGAGGCGTTACAAAATGCACTTGATGCAGAATATTTATGGATTGTTGATCCGATTGATGGAACGACCAACTTTGTGCAAGGTTTTCCTTATTTTTGTGTATCGATTGCCCTTGCGTATAAAGGCGAGTTAATTGTTGGTGTCATTTATGACCCGATGCGTGATGAATTGTTTGTCGCTGAAAAGGGCAAAGGTGCTTATATCCATGGCGTAAAGTCTGAAGTCTCTGTTGAGCAAAAGGTAAGCGACAGCGTACTAGCGATTGGCTTCAATCCCGATCGTGATTATGCATTGCCTTTGAATATGAAGGCGATTAATGCTTTAGCGGATCAGACGCGTAGCTTGCGGGCGATGGGCTCTGCGGCGATGCATTTAGCTTATGTGGCTGCTGGAAGGCTAAGTGGCTATTACGAGGTAGGTTTAAACTCTTGGGATATTGCAGCAGGTGTGTTGCTCGTTCAAGAATCTGGCGGTAAAGTAACTGATACGTTAGGCAACGATTTTCATCTAGGTGTTCGTAACTTGATTGCAACCAATGGCAAAATTCATGATGAACTGGTGCAGAAAATTGAAGCCGCGGGTGCGACTGGTTTGTAATTATTTTAAAAGGATCTAATCAAAATTAGGGGGTTGACAATAATAGAGGTGGAAGGCTACAAGACAGAGGGTTCTTCCGATCATTGTTAAAACCAAAGTAAACGTCCTGTAGTTGCTATGGGGCGTTTATTTTTAGTGTTTATACTCAAAACTCTGTTCAAAAGGAGCGGGTCTAATTTTGCTAAATTTAAAAAGAAAGCTATTTTCGCTCATTATAGTCATTGTAATAGTAACAAACATGATGATCCCATCAGCTATACTTGCATCGGACTTAAAACCATACACCATTGTAGCCTTAGGAGATTCCATAACTGCGGGTTTTGAACCTGATCGTGAGCTTGGCTTTGATACTTATGGCTTTGTGGAGCGGCTGGAGGAACAAGGCTGGTTCCATAATGAGACAAAGGCAATTAATTTAGGTGTAGTTGGTTTAACAAGCAATGGTCTATTAAATTACGTGACCGCATTGCAGAATGGTAAGGTGGTTACTGCGGAATCTATTCAGGCAAATCTGAATGATGATCGTATAGTTGAGCTTGCCAAGGGGATTAGTACAAACAGACAAAAATTAATAGACGCAGATGTAATCACAATTACGATTGGTGGAAATGATTTAGTTCAGGTAATAACAAGGCTTAAATTATCTAACCTTACACAATTCAAGTCAGACGTAAATGCTGCCATAGCTGCTTATAAACAAAACTTACAAAAAATAATTGAAACTATTTATGCCATAAATCCTACAGCCAAAATTGTTGTTGCGGATCAATATCAGCCAATTCCTCAAAAGACAGTAGGCTTCTTATATCCATTTTTACAGGACAGCATGAAGCAATTTAGCGAATCAACGGAAACGGTAGCAAGCCAATTTCGCAAAAACAATAGGCAGGTGAAGGTCGTGCATTTAGCTAACCTGTTTAAAGGGAAGGAGTCTGTTTATACACATATTGATACCCATCGTGATATTCATCCGAATCAAGAGGGATATCAGCTTATTGCTAAGGAGATAAGCTCGTTAATCTGGGGGAACTATTTAGATACGGCTGGGAGTAAAGGAAAATCACCACTAGCTATCGTTTTTAGGGGACATGAGTTGAAATTAACCCCTGTGTTATCTCCTTTATTTGCTAATGGAGTTATTTATGTGCCTGTGTCAGAGCTAATAAACGGATTAGGTGGAAGTGTAGGTTGGAAAAATACGACTAAAAGCATCAGCATACAATTTGAAGGCAAAGAGCTGCTTCAAGAGGTAACAACAATGGAACGTACGAATCATATTGAAGAGCAAGATCATGCGTTATTAATCGATAGCAAAAATAGCAAACAAGGCAACAAAGGAGAGCAAGGCAGGCAAGTAAAGCAAGGTGCAATAACCTATATCTCGTTACAATGGATTACAGAGCAATTAGGCTTAAAAATGAAATATAGTGACCATATGAAAACGGTGTTTATATTTTAAATAAATTAAGAGCTTTAATCATTGCTAGATGATCCGATCCTCCTATTTTTATCGACGAATAGAGTAGTTTATAGTAAAATAGTCCCTATTAAAGAAAATGGAGGAGAAGGAATGAAAAAATCCAAAATAAAAATATTACTAATGGTATTAGTATTTTCACTTATGATTCCAAGTGTCTCAGCTTACGCGAAAAGCTATTATATTTTTAGAGATGTAAGTTATACATATTGGGCTAAGGATGAAATTCATAGTTTAGTTCAGCTAGGTGTAATTAAAGGCTTTGAGGATAAAACATTTAAGCCTGCTGAGCCAGTGACGCGTGAACAGTTCGCTCAGCTACTTATGTTGGCATTTTATCTTGATATTCCAGCAGAGGATATTGAACAATCGTATCGTGATGTGGGCAAATCCCGTTGGTCTTTTTCCGCAATTGAGGCATCCAAGGATTTCTTGACTGGATATTATCCGCCAAATGGCCAAGCCTTTTTTGATCCAACTGCTAAAGCAACACGTGAGGATGTTGCCGTTGCGCTGGTGAAAACGATGAACTATCAGCCAGATGATCTAAAGAATCCAAATATTTTAGATTATTATTACGACGGTAATGAAGTGTCTCCTAATTTGGAAACCTATATGGGTATTGCGGTTGAAAAGAAGCTTTTGACTGGTTATGAGGACTTTACCTTAAAGCCAAATGCTCCTGTTAGCCGTGCAGAAGCAGCCGCTCTCATTTATCGTGTACTTAAAGGCGCTTCTGGAGACAGCAAAGCTACATTGGAATTAAATGTGGATGTACATGAGAAAACCTCTACATCTACGGTGTATGTCACTGGTGACGTAAATAAGGGCGCGTCCGTATCTATCAACAACAAACCAGTTGAGGTTGTCCAAGGTCAATTCCGCTGGGCGGTTAAGCTAGAGCAAGAAGGAACATATACGTTCACTATCGTTGCCCGTATCCCTGGTGGTAAAACGGAAACAGTAACGAAAAAGGTAGTATTTGAAAAGGGTGGACCAACATTAGAGGTTAAAGGGGTTCCAGAGCAAACTGATAATAAATCGGTCAAGGTATCTTGGACCGCCAAGGACGCTAATAACGGTAATATAACTGTGTATGTAAATGGAGATAAGCAGTGGGGTAGTGCTTCATCCACCACGGTTCAGCTTCAGGAAGGTAGCAACACGATTATTGTTCGTGCGGAAAATTCAGACGGAAAATTTGTTGAAGTGAAAAAGCAAGTTATATTAACAACAGGTGGCCCAACATTGTCGGTTGAAAATGTACCTGAAACAACAGATAAAGAATCAATCACTGTGAACTGGACAGTCAAGGATAAAAACGATATTTCTCCAGTCGTGTATGTGAATGGTGAGAAGCAGTCCACTTATAGGAATTCGACTTCAGTTCAATTGAAGGAAGGACTCAATCAAATTACAGTTAAAGCCACTAATAATTCAGGGAAGACAACAACAGTAGTCAAATCTGTTACCTTTAATGTAGGCGGTTCAGCTTTAGTTGTAGGGGACGTACCTGAAATAAGTACTAAAGAGTCTATTAAACTCACGTGGTCAGTTAAGGATGCTAACGATATTTCTCCAACAGTTTATGTTAATGAAGAGGAACAGAGCAGCTATAGTAAATCTACGTTCATTAATCTGCAACCTGGGATCAATACGATTAAGGTGAAAAGTGTAAATAAGCTCGGTAAAACGACAGAAGTAACAAAAAGTATTACGTTTGAGCCGCCAGCGCCTACTTTTGCACTAACGCATGCCCCAGAGACCACCACATCTCAGAGAATTACAATTAGCTGGAATTTATCAGATGCTAATGATCCCAGCGTAAATCTTTATTTGAATGACGAGAAATTATCTACTTACAGCAAATCCTACACTGCCAACTTAACACAAGGCGAAAATATTTTTAAATTTGTTGCGACAAATAAATACGGTAAGTCTACCGAAGTCGTATACAAAGTAAACTATACTACTCCATCTACACAAGCCGAAACTACGCCATTGGAGTAGGGGTGAAAAGACAGATTCCAGTATAACTGTGATCTGTCTTTTTTACATAAAATAAAAAGCGTTATATAAAGAGATGTCGTTGAATAAAACCAATATCTGGGATACGATAACAATATAGATTTCTCAAGTTGAGTGATTCATTGAAAAGTTTTTACTAAAAGTGCTGAAGGGATGGAAGGTGGGTAATGAAATTAAGGATACTTAAAAAATCAATTCCTTTCATTATTGTTTTAGCAATCATAACGATAATTTTCCTTAGCTTTTATCAATTTCCTAAAAAAATAGACATCATAGTCTCAGCAGTAAGCTTTTATGAAAATGACTCTACTTCCACACAACAAACCTCAATTAAAGTTTCAGGGGTGCTGTACCAGCCATTGTTCAAACAACACAAATTTAAGGGCAAAATCATTATAGATAATTTGGAGTTTACTAAAGAGAAAGAGACATTTGATATTTACATTACAGAAAAAATAAAAGGGATTAATGTGAGTAGCCTAACTTACTACAAGCAAGTAAAGCTTTTCGATTCTTATGATAATTTAGGACTTATCTGGTTTGATGACTCCTTTGAGCATATTAATATTGGAACCAGATTGGCAGAAAATAAAGATTTGATCTATTATATCGTATCGGGATCTTCTTACGATGAGGCACTGGAGACACAAAAAATGATGCGAAATAGGTTTGGTCGTTATTTTGTGCCAAATGAATAAAAAAAGATCGCCTTTAAAACCAGATTACACACGATTACACGTGGATTGCTCCTAACGAGCAGCTCTCCTGACGTGAATATCTGATACAATCTAGTTTTTTGGCGACTTATAATAGTTAGTCTCAAATTTTATGTTATTCCTTAAACGGCATTAAAACTCCGACTTCATCGCCTTAAAGGAAGCCTCAGCTGCCTCAAGCGTGAAATCAATATCTTCATCAGTATGCGCCGTAGTTAGGAACCACGCTTCATACTTAGAAGGGGCTAGGTTGACACCTCGGTCTAACATATGACGGAAGAAGGAAGCAAATTGCTCGCTGCTTGTATCTTGTGCTTCATCGTAGTTTGTAACAGGATGATTGCAGAAATGCGTAGAGAAAGCACCACGAATTTGGTTAATGGTTAAATCAATGTTATGACGACCTGCTGATTCTGCTAAACCTGTCGTTAAGCGAGTAGCTAAACGTTCCATTTCATCGTATACACCTGGCTGCTGTAACACTTCTAAGCAAGCAATCCCTGATGAGATCGAAGCAGGGTTTCCTGCCATCGTACCTGCTTGATAGGTTGGGCCTAGTGGGGCAACCTGCTCCATAATTTCCTTGCTACCACCGTAAGCACCAATCGGTAATCCACCACCAATAATTTTACCTAATGCAGTTAGATCAGGGGTGATTTCTTTATGATTAGCAAGTCCAGCGTAAGTCTGTGTAGATCCATAATGGAAACGGAAGGCGGTAATCACCTCATCGTAAATGACTAAAGATCCGTTAGCATGAGCTAGACGACACACATCCTCTAAGAAGCCCGCCTTAGGCATGACCATGCCAAAATTGCCTACAATCGGTTCAACCATCACTGCTGCGACATCATCACTCCATTTGCTTAATGCAGCTTGTAGGGCATCTGCATCGTTAAATGGAACAGTAATGACCTCTTGTGCTAAGCTTGCTGGAATTCCTGCACTATCAGGAATGCCTAACGTAGAGGGTCCAGAACCAGCGGCAACCAATACAAGGTCAGAATGACCATGGTAGCAGCCAGCAAATTTAATAATTTTATTCCGCTTCGTAAAAGCACGAGCCACACGAATTGTGGTCATGACAGCTTCTGTGCCTGAGTTCACGAAACGAACCTTGTCCATAGAAGGGATCGCCTCTTTAAGCATCATCGCCAGCTTGATTTCAAGCTCAGTTGGTGTGCCATACAATACACCGTTAGCGGCTGCCTTTGTAATCGCTTCGGTAATATGAGGGTGAGCATGTCCAGTAATAATTGGACCATATGCTGCTAAGTAGTCTACATAACGATTGCCATCCACGTCCCAGAAATGAGCACCTTGAGCCTTGCTCATAAATACAGGTGCTCCGCCACCCACCGCCTTGAAGGATCGAGAAGGACTATTGACACCTCCTACAATATGCTTCAATGCTTCAGCGTGAAGATGTTCTGATTGACTGCGATTCATTTCAAAAAACTTCCTTTCTCACTTGGGTTTACGAACAAAATTGCTAAAGTGACACCTGCCTCTGTCTATACTTAACACACTAATACATTAAGGTGAAGAGGAGGGGGCTGTTCCTGACTTCGATGAGTCGGGGGATGAGCTGCCATTTGAGCCACTACCCTTTGTTTGATTTGCGTTATTATTATCGGTCATCTTATTTACTGTACCGTTGCTGTCCTCAGACTGTTCTTCCTGCTTGTTAATATCCTCTGTTTTATTTAGCTGTTCTTGAACAAAGGCTTTCAGTTCTTCCTCATCTCGGACGCCTAACACTTGTGCGCCACCTACTGTTTTTTCTACTAAAAGGGACATCGGTGGAATTTGTTCACTTGCAGTCATTGTACCATCATAGGCAATTGTAGCAAGCTTCCACATATCATTAACAGATAAGTTTGTATCGATATAAGGATTTACTTTTTCTAATATGTTAGGTAAATTCATAATCGTCGTCGTTGATTTTAGCTTTTTCGTTATGGCTTGTAGGAAGTTACGTTGACGTTCAGTTCGACTATAGTCACTCATCCTATCGTGACGGAAGCGTACATATTGTAGCGCTGTTTTACCATCTAAATGCTGCATGCCCTTTTTAAGATCAATATCATATTCATGTTTATCTGCTTTACTTGTATATTTCATATTTTTTTCAACATAAAAATCAACGCCATCAACAGCATCAACTAACGCAATAAAGCCTTGGAAGTCAGTATAAACATAGTACTGAATCGGGATGCCTAATAAATCAGATACCGCTTGCATCGCCGTGTTAGGGCCATGTGTAATCGCAGCATTTATTCTTTCTGTGCCATGCTCTGGTATTTTGGTGTACGTATCACGCATAATAGAGAAGAGGGAACCACGTTTTGTAACAGGATCAATGGAGGCAACTAGCATCGTATCAGAGCGAGGGATCTCGCCTTTTTGCAGTCCACGCGCATCTACACCCATTAACAAAATGTTAACACGTTCTGTACCTTCCCATTTTGGTGGCTCAGGCACTTTGACATCGGTTGGCTGAACTTTATAGAAGGGGGAATCTTTACCTTCTTTTTTGAAATTATCTACTTGGTTATAAATTGCGATAAAATAGTAGGCTAACCCAGCCAAAATTACTGTAAGTACACCAGCAATGGACCAGATTATGACTTTTTTCGAGCGTTTTGTCATTAAAATTCGTTCCTTTCGCATAAAAACGATAAAATACTACTATGTTAGTATAATTTTTTTTACACTTACAAGCAATTTTAAAAATAACTATGAAGGAGTGTTTGCGTTTATGTCAGACCATCAAATTACGATTGGACAAGTTGTTCCTGATTTTACCCTGCCAGCATCAGGTGGAGAATCCATTTCACTATACAGCTTTAAAGGAAAAAATGTAGTGATTTATTTTTATCCAAAGGATGCTACACCAGGTTGTACACAAGAGGCATGTGATTTTAGAGATCAAAGTGCAATCTTTGCTGAGCTTAACACTGTCGTGCTTGGAATTAGTGGAGATAAAGTAAGCAGTCATGATAAATTTGTAGCAAAGCATACGCTCACCTTTCCGTTGTTATCTGATGAAGAGCATGTCGTAAGTGAGCAATTTGGAGTGTGGCAGCTTAAAAAGATGTATGGACGTGAATATGAGGGCATTGTTCGCTCTACCTTTCTTATCGACGAAGCAGGTGTGCTAGTTAAGGAATGGCGTAAAGTATCTGTCAAAGGACACGTAGAAGAAGTGGTAGAAGCAGTAAAGGAACTAAATCACTCTAATAAATGACTCTAATAAAAAAACTTTAACGATGCTTAGAGAGCACATGCCACAATCCAAAGTGTTGTTTGAAATATCATAAAGGTGGTGAACGGTATGGTAGTCCATTTTAGATTGGTAAGGCTCCATGCAAGGCCATAGAGGTAGCGACATCTGCATGGAGTAATGAAGTCGCTTTTAACTCATTACTGGCTTTGCAACTTGATGAATTTAATCAAGGAAGGAAGCCAAACAATGAAATATACAAACGCAAAGCTTATTCTCCCCGAAAGCTTGATCGAGGAAATACAAAACTATATGCATGGTGGGTATTTATATATTCCAGTGAAGAAGGAAAAACGCAAAGGCTGGGGAGAGCGATCGGGGATTAGAAAAGAGCTTGATCTGAGAAATCAAAAGATTATCGCCGCCTATCAGCAAGGCGCTACTATTGAACAATTAGCAGAGACATATTTTATCTCCATCTATGCGGTGAAGAAAATAATATATCGTTAGATTGGGAATGGTATAAGTATTATTAACCTAAAGGGGATTCTGCAAACGGAACGTTGTTCCAAAGGTAGAGTCTCCTTTCTTTATAATCAAATTGAATATTACATAAAGGATAATTAGTGCTTGACGCTAACCGAATGAGCGAAGAGACAGAGCGATTCTTAAGATTGTCTCTTAAAATTAACTTCCATCCATTAAATATACTTCAATAAAAGGAAGTTCATTTTAACAACAATCGCAAGAACGCTCTGGAGCGTAGCTACATGCCTCCAGTCGTTATCAAGTGCTAATTTCTAAATAGAGCCTAATTAACACAGAATTAACTTGTAGCTTGAGAATGATTCCTCGGATTTGTTATATTGGGGACTCACCTAGTTATAGGGTTAATATTTATGAAAGTAGGAGGTTAATAATTATGATTAAACCATTTGAGCACTCGAAACTAGATCAGGTTATGTCAATTTGGCTTGAGACGAATATAGATGCGCATCCATTTGTGCCTGCGTCCTTTTGGAAGGACAACTTTGAGGCCGTAAAAGGTGCATTGTTTGATGCAGAGATATTGATTTATGAGGAAGAGGTTGTGAAGGGATTTATCGGGATTGTAGAGCAATCTTATATCGCAGGTTTATTTGTAGATAAGCAATATCAAGGTCAAGGGATTGGTCGTGCTCTGATTGAAGCGTGTAAACAGAAATATTGTTCCTTAGCGTTAGATGTGTATGTGGAAAATGAAAGTGCTGTGAAGTTTTATGAAAAAAATGGTTTTCAAATTAAGCAAACAAAACAAAATGAAGATACGCAGCAACAGGAATATTTCATGGTATGGGAAAAGTAGAAAACGACGTAATTTCATATAGTCTATTTCTCTAGCACAATTCATATACTCTATCAAAAGAGCGGAGGTAGAATATATGAATAAAAATATGAATAAACAGTCGAAGTCGTTCATCGTAAAAAGTGTCATCGTTATGATCATTTCCATCCTCGTTTTTTCCTCTCAAGCAGACAAGCTGTTTGCCAAGGCGCAAGCAGCTTCAAATACAAAAAGCAATCCCAAAATCGTCTACTTAACGTTTGACGATGGACCAAGTAAGCTAACTCCAGATGTGTTAACTATTTTAGCTCAGCACAAAATCCAAGCGACCTTTTTTGTATTAGGTAGTCAAGCCAAAACCTCTCCAGAAATCATTAGACAAATTGCAGACGGTGGTCATGTCATCGGCAATCATACGTTTAACCATAATTATAGTGAGCTATATAAGCATTTCGGACAATTTTGGAAGCAGATTAAACAGACAGAAGAAATTGTTAGGGAGATTACCGATAAACGGCCTGCTTTACTTCGAGCCCCAGGTGGAACGTATGGTCATTTCAATAAGCAAACTTTTTCCTTACTAGCCCAAGCAGGTTATAAGGTGTTTGACTGGGATGTAGATAGTGGTGATTCTAAGCGAAGAGGTGTCCCCGCTGCTGAAATTATCAAAAACATTACTTCTTCCCAGTTGAAAAATGAAATGGTTGTACTTATGCATGATGGTGCAGGTCATCAAGAGACGGTAAAGGCATTACCTGCCATTATTAAATACTATAAACAGCAAGGTTATTCCTTTGGGACGCTAAATGCAGGGATGAAGCCTGTTCAGTTTACCGTTTCCTCCACTCAAAAGTATAGTGATTCCACTTCCCCATCGCAGGAATGGATTACGCGTAACATTATTCCTAACGCAGCGTTGTTTACGACTTCTAATCCATTACATGTTGAGGCAGGAGGGATTCAAACTAAGCTGGCGGCAGGAGAATATGAATTTGAAGGTGGTCGTTATCAAGTGCCGATCCGTGCGATGATGGAGCGTTTAGGGGGAGAGGTAATGTGGGATAGCATCACGAAGACGGTGACTGTAATGTGGGGAGACTCGAAGCTAACCCTTTATCCTGAGCAGGGTAGCCTTGTTGCAGAGTCACATAATAAAGGAAGAGTAACGTATTCAACCACCGTCGATAATAAAAACGATACACATTGGGTATCTCTACGTGTTTTACTTGCGGCAAGTGGACATGATATCAAATCTGTTAAAGTTAACCCACAGGAAACGATAGTTAAGGCGTTTTAAAATCGTGTGTCTATTTCCTTCTACCATTGGTAACACTACTTAATAGTGTGATTCGTAGAATGGAGGAGATAGACTATGAGACAAGAGGACTATTGTATTTTATTAGAGCGAATGATTTCTAAAATAGATGCCGTTGTAGTTGGTCAAAGAAGCAGAGTTGAACTACTGCTCACCGCCATGCTTGCAGGTGGACATGTATTGCTAGAGGATGTCCCTGGCGTTGGGAAAACGATGCTCATTCGTGCCTTGGCAGCTTGTATTGGTGGTGATTTTGGTAGAATTCAATTTACAGCTGATTTAATGCCCTCGGATGTAACGGGAGTTTCTGTGTATCATCCACATAATGGACAATTTGAGTTCCGTGCGGGTCCTATTTTTAAAACGATTTTACTAGCTGATGAAATTAATCGTGGCACACCAAGAACGCAATCTGCGCTTTTAGAAGCGATGGAGGAACGCAAGGCTACAGTAGATGGACGAACGTATGCCTTACCGCGACCATTTATGCTGTTAGCAACCCAAAATCCGATTGAACATGATGGAACTTATCCTTTGCCAGAGGCACAGCTAGACCGTTTTATGATGAAAATGACGTTAGGATATCCGCAAAAGGAGCAAGAAATGAGCTTGCTCGGATTACCTCCTTCAGATGAGGCCATTGTAAATATCAAGCCTGCGCTATTACCAGAAGAATTAGTGAGTATGCAGCGTCAGGCTTCGATCGTGTTTGTAGAAGATGTCATTAAGAGTTACTTAGTAGAAATTGCTCAGGCCTCTCGTACACATTCTCAGATCGCATTGGGCATTAGCCCTCGTGGAACATTAGCATGGATGAGAGCCGCACAGGCTTCCGCTTATTTAAAAGGAAGAATGTTTGTAATTCCAGATGATGTGAAGGCGGTGGCGCCGTCTGTATTAACACATCGCTTAGTATTACATCCTCAAGCCAGATTAAGCGGAATGAGTCAAGGAGATGTGCTACAGCAACTGCTGGAGAAAGCAACGATCCCTCTCTTTCGCAAGGTTGGAGGGGGCGGACTGTGAAACGTAACAGTAAAAGTACGAGAAGTAGCATTAAGATGATGAACAGCGGTTTGAAGACGATGTGTATCGCTTCGCTTTGGGTGACCAGTATGGCTTTTTTATATGGCTGGCAAGGTGGAATGGCATTTTTATTTTTACTTTCTGTAGGTATGCTTGTGTTATTACAAGGTTTTTTCATGAAGTGGCTTGGTCCAAGGTCTGCTAAGGTGTTGCGTCAATGGACACCACAACTGCCTATGGCGGGGCAGGATATCATTGTTACTTTTGAGATCACATTGTCAGGTGGACTAGTTCCTTTATGGCTAGAGCTTGAGGATTATCCTGAGTCAGAAATGGTTCAGGTACAGCCGCATACGGAGTTAAAACCGGAAGGTAAGCTAAGATGGAGTGGGTTTCGCCGTCATTATAGAGGTCAATATGTCATTAAAGATGCGAAACGAGGCGTGTATCAGGGAGGATATGTCCTGCTCGGCTGGGGCGATGCCTTTGGATGGTTTACACGCAAATTAGCTATTAGGATGGAAGACACCTGTATAGTTCAGCCAGCGATGGTTGGTATTGAAAGTATTTCTTATCGGGGGATTGGTAGTGACCAATCCACGGTACGTATTCGCTCCATGTTACCTGTACAAGCAGTAGCACAGGAACGATTACGTCACTATGAAGCAGGTGACCCGATCAAAAATATACACTGGAAAAGCTCTGCTAAGCGAGGGAGCCTTTTGACACGTCAAAGTGAATTTAGTTACTTTAGTGAAAAATTAATATGGTTAAATCGCGATCAATTGGCTTATAGGGATACACATGAAGGGATTACTGCTGAAGAACAATTTGAGTTTTTTGTTTCTGTCGCTACGGCTTGGCTCCGAGGTGAAATCGAAGAGGACAACAAGTCGATCTATTATATGGATAACAATATGAAGCAGCCTTGTTCAGTGAATCATCGGGCAGAGCTTCAACAAGTATTGGTGCATCTAGCTGGGGTTACAATGTCTCAGCAAGCTTTACCTTCATTTAATGGGATAGGCTTAAAGCAAATTACGATGATCACCGGGCATGTGACAGAAAGTGTTGTAAAGCAGCTTCTTCATTTTATAGCGCTAGGCGCTAAAGTAAACTTGTGGTGCGACCAACAAGAATATGAGTCAGCTAACGAGGACATAAATGAGAGCAACTATCGATTAATATTGGAGCAAGCGGGCGTTTTAATTACCCCTATTCAAGTGACAGAATTGTCGATTCTCAGTATTGATGCAGGAGGTGCTGGGGATGTCAGTAGTGCCTAGAGCTAAGTCACCTAAGTCGCCTGAGTCATCAAAACCACCTAAGTTTCTTGAATCGAAGGGTTTCAATTTATCGCTTAATGAAATCTTAAACCGCCTCATTATAACAATGCTGCTATGTGCTATATTTCTGGAGTGGCTAATTCCTCTTACTAATCTAGCAGATGGTGGAGAGGTCGTTATTGTTAGGTGGTTTATGGTTTTGACCGCTTGCTTGTTACTAACCGGCTCCTTTAAGCTACCCATTGCATTAAATAGTATTTTGCCTTTAACCTATGTAGCCATTGTGTTGATGATGATCTATGGTCATGGAATTTCGCTTGCGTGGTATTGGGATTTCTTTACGACTGTAGAGCAAGACATATTAAATATTGTAAATACAGGAGATTGGCATAATCTGAGTGCGGAGAGCAGGGCGTTAGTGTTGCTTATCGGCTGGAGTATGCTTGTTTTATCTGTACAAAAGCTAGTCTCTGGAAAAAAGAGTATTGTATTGTTTCTTTTTATTACAATTTTTTATCTCATTTTATTGCAGACCTATACCGAAGCTCTCATATTAGGTAGCTTGTATCGTGCAGTCGCAGAGGGATTGTTAATACAGGCTTGGTTGTTTGTTTTTGGGATGTCACTAGAAGAAAATAAAGCCTCATCCATGCCTTCAGAGTATCCCTTACAAGCTAGACGTTGGCTTCTTGGTAGTATGATCATTGTATTGTGTTGTGTTACAGGTGCAATTTATATGAGCAAGCAGCTTCATGTTACTAAATCGGTACCCTATTCATGGCAGGAAACGATGCAAGCTTTTAGTACATGGAGTGAGTCAAAAAACCTGCAATCTAATTCAAGCCATGCAAAACGTGAATCAGGTTACAGTCAAAATGATCGCGTGCTTGGTGCACCCCTAACTTTACGTCATGAGCCTTATTTTATAGCCAGTTCTCCTATGCCCACCTATTGGCGGGGGGAAAGCAAGGACTACTATAACGGCCAAGGCTGGCAATCTATGACCACCTCGACGTTAGTTACAAATAATGATGCACAAGCAGAGTTAGGCTTAGGGACAGAAGGCGCTATAAAGCAACCAGAAATTGTGCAACGTATTTTTTTTATAAATCCAATTCAGCAGGAGCAAGTTTTATTTACTGGAGGGATTCCGCTTCGCGTTCCTACATTATATAGTGGTCAGTCTAGTCGTGAGCATCTTAATGTTTCCATTCGATATGATGCCATGGGTCAGTCCTTAATTTCAGCACAGCCCAGCAGTATGGTGAAGTCGTATCAATCGTATGATATCGCTGTTGCACCGCAACCGATTGTGAGTGAGGATTTGAGGCGAAATGAGAGAATTGAGCAAAAAGAGCAAGATCAGCAAAAGACAGGGGAAGATCCTGCGTGGGTGAAGCAGCATTATTTACAGCTCCCTGAGGCATTGCCTAAACGTGTCTTAAGCTTAGCTGAGCAACTGACCTCTAATACAACAAACAGATATGATGCAGTAATGGCGATTAAACACTATTTAGAGAAAAACTACCGTTATGAACTAAAAACAACACCCCCTTCCGCTAAACAGGATTTTGTTGATCATTTTTTATTTGAACAAAAGGTTGGTTATTGCGATCACTTCTCGACCTCAATGGTTGTATTGCTAAGAAGTAGCGGAATTCCAGCAAGGTGGGTTAAAGGATTTGCACCTGGTTCCTTAATAACCTCATCCTCGGAAAAAAACGAGGGGACTCACGAGCCAATAAGTGGAGATAGCTTCGACAATCGTTATTTAGTTTCCTATGCTGATGCACATTCATGGGTGGAGGTTTATTTTGAAGGAGTTGGTTTTGTTCCTTTTGACCCCACACCTGGTTATGATGGAAAAACATCAGTGATGAACAGGGATGAGTTAATGAGTGGGATTAGCAAGACAAGGGAAAAGTGGAAGGGGACAAGCCTTGGTAACATATGGACTAGCTTAACCTCTTGGTGGGAAAGTGGAAGTGGAGGATTCCAAGCGGCGTTGAAAAAAATAACAGATATGAGTGAAGCGATGTTAGCGTATATTTTGCGTCACCCTATAGCGGTAACTTTTGTTGTTGCTATACCTATAATGTTGTGGTTAGTCATGGCTGGAATGACGCTGTACGGAGGCATGCTTGCACTTAGCTGGAGTTTGAAAAGAAATCGAATCAAATTTCTCAGCAATACAATCCGCTTTCCTACCAGAGATATATTATTGTTTTCCTCTAAAATTGTATGGAATAAGCTGAGTCAAAAATATGGGGAGAAGCAAGGCAGGTTGACACCAAGAGAATATGTGCAGCAGCTTATTGCTAATTCGTCTAAAATGGATGAAGGAAGTAGGCAACATTTACTAAGCTTCATTTTATTGTGGGAGCAGTTGTATTATGGTGGTGTGACATTTAGTCGTCAGGAGACGACCACCTTTCTCACTTTATGCTGGAAAATGGTAAAGCACTAGAGACAAGTGCTTGGATGCCCTTGACGAGCTGTTTTAACGTTTCGTATAATTAGTGTCATGAATTAAGGGAGGCCGAGTATGAATAAGCCAAATGAAATCGTGGTTGTACTGGATTTTGGTGGTCAATACAACCAGTTAATAGCAAGAAGAATTCGTGATTTGGGCGTGTATAGTGAATTGTTGCCTTATAATACGACAGCAGCACGCTTACGTGAGCTTAATCCAAAAGGTATTGTATTTTCAGGTGGACCGGCAAGTGTGTATGCGGAAGATGCACCTAAAATTGATCCTGAGATTTACAATATCGGGGTTCCGATTTTAGGGATTTGTTATGGAATGCAATTGATGGCTCATGATCTTGGCGGTAAAGTAGAACGCGCGGCTAAACGTGAATATGGTAAATCGGACGTTGATTTTGTGGCAGGCTCTAAGCTTGCTAAGGATTTAGATGCGAAGCAAACAGTATGGATGAGTCATGGTGACCATGTATCTGCGTTGCCACAAGGCTTCGTCTTAGATGCTTCAACGGAATCAGCACCAATCGCTGGTTTTGCTAACGAAGAGCGTAAAATGTATGGTGTTCAGTTCCACCCTGAAGTACGTCACTCTGTACGTGGGAACGAGCTTATTTCTAACTTCATCTACGGTGTATGTGATGCAGAAGGTAACTGGAGTATGGAATCCTTCATTGAAGATAAAGTGCAGGAAATTCGCAACACTGTTGGCGATAAAAAGGTATTGTGTGCACTAAGTGGTGGGGTAGATTCCTCCGTTGTTGCGATGCTAATTCATCGTGCAATTGGCGATCAACTTACATGTATGTTCATTGACCATGGCTTGCTGCGTAAAGGTGAAGCAGAGAGTGTAATGGAAACCTTTGTTGGTAAATTTGATATCCATGTTGTAAAAATAGATGCGCGTGAGCGTTTCTTAAGCAAGCTTGCGGGCGTAGATGATCCTGAGCAAAAACGTAAAATTATCGGCAATGAATTTATTTATTGCTTTGATGAGGAATCTGCGAAGCTTGGCGATTTTGATTTCTTGGCACAAGGTACACTTTATACGGATATTGTAGAAAGTGGTACAGCAACAGCCCAAACGATTAAATCTCACCACAACGTAGGTGGCTTACCTGAGGATATGAAATTCTCCTTGATTGAACCACTAAATACGTTATTTAAGGATGAGGTTCGTAAGGTTGGGGAAGAGTTGGGTATGCCTCGTGAGATCGTATGGCGTCAACCATTCCCAGGACCAGGACTTGCGATTCGTGTATTAGGGGAAGTAACGGAAGAAAAGCTTAAAATTGTTCGTGACTCTGACCTGATCTTACGTGAGGAAATTGCGAAGGCAGGACTAGATAACGAAATTTGGCAATACTTCACTGCCCTACCTAACATGAAAAGTGTTGGTGTTATGGGAGACGGCAGAACATATTCCTACACTGTAGGTATTCGTGCCGTAACGTCTATCGATGGTATGACTGCCGACTGGGCACGTATCCCTTGGGATGTGCTGGAGAAAATTTCTGGGCGGATCGTTAACGAAGTGGATAACGTAAACCGGATTGTGTATGATGTGACATCGAAGCCACCGGCTACGATTGAGTGGGAATAGTAAAGCGACACTCTATACACTGAAAAAAGTTGATTTTAAACCGTTTGGATAAAATTATAAGACTTTCTGAAACCAAGATTTGTTCGAATCTTCTCTAAGATTGTCGCCAAAAACTCTCACTGAATGATTGTCGGTGGGAGTTTTTATTAGGCTTTAGCTGCACAAGCACATCATGCTTTACTTTAGGTATATTTCTAATCAACCGATTTCACCACAGTGGCATGGTGTATAATGTGGATGTACAGTAAGAAGGATAATTGGAGGAATATAAATGTCAAGCACAGCACAACGTGCCGAATTGCAATCTCAAATCTGGAAAATAGCCAATGATGTTCGTGGCTCTGTAGATGGATGGGATTTTAAACAATATGTTTTAGGTATGCTATTTTATCGTTTCATTAGCGAGAACTTTTCTAACTATATTGAAGCGGGAGACGAAAGCATCAACTATGCGGAACTTGATGATGATATTATCACGCAAGAAATTAAAGAAGATGCTATTAAAACAAAAGGATATTTCATATATCCGACGCAGTTATTTGTTAACATTGCGAAAACCGCCAACACAAATGAAAGCTTGAATACCGATCTAGCTGAGATATTCTCTGCTATCGAAAGCTCAGCAAATGGTTATCCTTCTGAATTAGATATTAAAGGGTTATTTGCTGACTTTGACACGACAAGTAATAGATTAGGGAACACAGTAAAAGATAAAAACATACGTTTAGCTGCTGTTATTAAAGGTGTTGCAGGGCTTAACTTTGGTAAATTTGAAGATAATCAAATTGACCTTTTTGGTGATGCCTATGAGTTTTTAATCTCTAATTATGCAGCCAATGCGGGTAAATCTGGAGGAGAATTCTTCACACCACAGTCTGTGTCAAAGCTTATTGCGCAATTGGCAATACACAAGCAAACAACAATTAATAAGATTTACGATCCGGCAGCCGGTTCGGGTTCACTGTTATTACAAGCCAAAAAGCAGTTTGATGCTCATATTATCGAAGATGGGTTTTATGGACAGGAGATTAACCATACAACGTATAATCTTGCTCGTATGAACATGTTCCTACACAACATAAACTACGATAAGTTTAATATTGCTTTAGGAAATACACTTTTAGATCCTCATTTTGGTGATGAAAAGCCTTTTGATGCTATTGTATCTAATCCACCTTATTCCGTAAATTGGATTGGTAGTGATGACCCAACGCTGATTAATGATGAACGATTTGCTCCTACTGGTGTATTAGCCCCAAAATCTAAAGCCGATTTTGCCTTTGTACTTCATACGCTAAGTTATCTTTCGAGTAAAGGTCGTGCTGCTATCGTTTGTTTCCCTGGAATTTTTTATCGTGGTGGTGCAGAGCAAAAGATTAGAAAATATCTGATTGATAATAACTTTATTGAAACGGTTATTTCATTAGCACCTAACCTTTTTTATGGAACATCAATAGCAGTTAATATCTTGGTTCTCTCTAAGCATAAAACGGAAAATAAAACTCAATTTATTGATGCAAGTGGAGCAGAATTCTATAAGAAAGCAACCAATAATAACATACTTACAGATGAACACATTGAGAAAATAATTAAAATATTTGACAGTAAAGAAGATGTTGAATATGTTGCAAAATCTGTTGATTATGATGCAATAGTTAAAAATGATTACAACCTATCTGTGAGCTCCTATGTGGAAGCAAAAGATACAAGAGAAGTCATTGATATAAATAAGCTAAATGCAGAGATAAAAACGACTGTAGCAAGGATAAACCAACTTCGTGCTGAAATTGATGACATTATTGAGGTGATTGAATCTTGATTAAATCGAATTTTATGGAGAAATTGCTTGATGGGGTTGAGGTGGAGTGGAAGACCATGGCTGAGGTTGGTGAATTAGTTCGGGGGAATGGATTACCAAAATCGGACTTTACAGAATTTGGGGTTCCGGCAATTCATTACGGCCAAATTTACACCTATTACGGTACATTTACTACGGAAACAATATCGTTTGTTTCGTATGAGACAGCAAAAAAATTAAAAAAAGTTGATTTTGGTGATGTTGTTATAACAAATACAAGTGAAAATTTGGACGATGTCGGAAAGGCCGTTGTTTATCTTGGTAAAGTGCAAGCTGTTACTGGTGGTCACGCTACGATCTTTAAACCATCAATTCAAATTACAAGCAAGTACTTTGCTTATTTCACACAAACAGAAATGTTTGCAAGTCAAAAAAGAAAGTATGCAAAAGGAACAAAAGTTATTGATGTTTCAGCTGCCGATATGTCAAAAATCACAATCCCCATCCCCCCTCTAAAAGTGCAAGAGGAAATCGTCAGGATATTGGACACCTTCGAAGAGCTTAAAGCAGAGCTTACAGCAGAGCTTACAGCAGAGCTTACAGCACGTAAAAAGCAATATACCTATTATCGTGATAAGTTATTGACTTTTGAAGAGGGTGAAGTTGAATGGAAAACGTTGGGGGAGGTTTGTACATCAATTTCTGCTGGTGGAGATCTGCCTAAGGGTTGTGTAAAAGGACAAACGTTACCAACCAATGAGTTCCCTTATCCGATATTTGCAAATGGAACTGAAGATAAAGGGTTATACGGGTTTTCAGATAGTTACAAGATTGAAAGTGATGCAGTAACTATTTCAGCTCGGGGTGCTAAAATTGGATATCACACTGTAAGAGAAGCAAAATTCACTCCGATTATACGTTTGATTGTTTTAGTTCCAGAAAAAAGTATAATTACAACGAAATATTTAGATTACGCATTAGATATGACTCCAATTGGTGGTACCAAGGGAGGAATACCTCAACTGACGGTTCCAACAGTAAAAAAAATTACTATACCAATTCCATATCCAAATGATTTAGATAAATCGCTTGCTGAGCAAAAACGAATTGTTTCTATCCTAGATAAATTCGACGCTTTGACATCTTCTATTACTGAGGGCTTACCTCGTGAAATAGAATTGCGTAAAAAGCAATATGATTATTACCGTAATATGCTATTTTCATTTCCGAAAAGTGAGGTAATGTGTTTATAGATGTTCCAATGACATCATTAATTGATAACTATCTTATTCAATTGGAAGTAGACTTGGCTCATTTGATCAAAAAAAGTTGTTCCGGACTATGGTTTGTTATCACAACTTACAATACTTTTTTTAAATTGGTACTATAATGAAGTTAATCATTTGACAAGTAACTTTAGGTTTTGGAAGGTGGCATAAAAATGAGTGAGTACAAACCCATCGCAGAATCAAACAATTACATAGTGCTAGATAAATATACTAAGATAGCAGAAAAAGGGGTTGGCTATCAAACCGAATCTAATCTAGAACGAGAATTGATTCAGGATTTAGCAAATCAAGGCTATGAGTATCTTCCTAATTTATCTAATCCTGAGCAGATGCTTGCAAATACTCGTGTGCAGCTACAAGAGCTTAATAAAACGCAATTTTCAGATGCTGAATGGCTTAGATTTTGTGAACATTATTTAGACAAATCGAGTGAGAATCACATCGATAAAACCCGTAAAATTCATAATGATTACATTTATGACTTTGTTTTTGATGACGGGCATATCCAGAATATCTACCTGGTAGATAAGGAAAATGTGGCCAACAATAAAGTGCAGGTCATTTCGCAATTTGAGCAAAAAGGAACACAAGCCAATCGATATGATGTGACCATCTTGGTCAATGGCTTACCGTTAGTACAAGTGGAGCTTAAAAAGCGTGGAATTGCGATTCGTGAAGCCTTTAATCAGGTTCATCGATATAGTAAAGAGAGCTTTAATTCAGAAAACTCTCTCTTTAAATATATACAGATTTTTGTAATTTCTAATGGGACCGATACCCGTTATTTTGCAAATACAACGAAACGTGATAAAAACAGTTTTGATTTTACGATGAATTGGGCCAAAGCGGATAATATTTTAATTAAAGATCTAAAAGATTTTACAGCTACATTTTTTCAAAAAGATACTTTATTGAATGTACTACTGAAATATTCTGTATTTGATGTGAGCGACAACCTGCTGGTTATGCGACCTTATCAGATTGCCGCGGCAGAAAGAATACTATGGAAAATTAAAAGCACTTACCAAGCCAAAAAATGGAGTAAAGTTGAAAGTGGTGGATATATTTGGCATACGACAGGTTCGGGGAAAACGCTTACTAGCTTTAAAGCAGCTCGTTTGGCAACCGAACTGGATTTTATAGATAAGGTTTTTTTTGTTGTAGATCGGAAAGATCTGGACTATCAGACGATGAAGGAGTATCAGCGGTTTTCTCCTGATAGTGTGAATGGTTCAGATAGTACCGCAGGATTGAAGCGTAATATTGAAAAAGATGATAATAAAATTATTGTGACGACGATTCAAAAACTGAACAACCTAATGAAAAGCGAACCAGAGTTATCAATATATGATAAACAAGTAGTATTTATATTTGATGAAGCCCATCGTTCACAATTTGGTGAAGCTCAAAGAAATATCAAAAAAAAGTTTAAAAAGTTCTATCAATTTGGATTTACAGGTACACCAATTTTCCCGAAGAACGCGTTAGGTTCAGAAACGACTGCTTCTGTCTTTGGTAGAGAGCTACACTCTTATGTCATTACGGATGCCATCAGAGATGAGAAGGTTTTAAAGTTTAAGGTTGATTATAACGATGTACGTCCCAAGTTCAAAAGTATTGAGCAAGAACAGGACGAGCAAAAGTTATCGGCAGCAGAAAATAAAGAAGCATTACTACATCCTGAACGAATTAAAGAAATTTCCCAATATATTCTTAATAACTTTAAAAATAAGACTCATCGTTTAAATGCGAATGGAAAAGGATTTAACGCTATGTTTGCTGTGAGTAGTGTTGAAGCGGCTAAACTCTACTATGAATCTTTAAGCAAATTACAACAAGGAAGCAATAACCCTCTTAAAATTGCTACAATCTTCTCCTTTGCTGCAAATGAAGAACAAACTGCGATTGGTGAAATTGTTGATGAAACTTTTGAGCCTTCAGCAATGGACAGTAGTGCAAAAGAGTTTTTAAATTCAGCCATCCAAGACTACAATAGGATGTTTAAAATTAGTTATGGTTTAGATAGTAAGGGATTTCAAACCTATTATCGTGATCTTGCTAAACGAGTAAAGAACAAAGAAATTGATTTGTTGATTGTAGTTGGCATGTTTTTAACGGGCTTTGATGCACCTACATTAAACACTCTATTCGTTGATAAAAATCTTAGGTATCATGGTTTAATGCAAGCTTTTTCGAGAACTAATCGTATTTATGATTCTACGAAAACCTTTGGAAATATTGTTACTTTTAGAGATTTAGAACAAGCAACTATAGATGCCATTACTCTGTTTGGAGATAAAAACACTAAAAATGTAGTGCTGGAAAAAAGCTATAAAGAGTATATGGAAGGCTTCGCTGATGTGGCAACGGGTGAAGCTCGTCGTGGTTATGCAGATGTAGTAAGAGAATTACAGGAACGTTTTCCTGATGTGGATGAGATTGTGACTGAAAAGGATAAGAAAGAATTTACTAAACTTTTTGGTGAATATTTACGTATTGAAAATATACTACAGAACTATGATGAATATTCAGCTTTAAAGGCTTTACAAACCGTAGATATAACTGACCCTAATGCTTTAGAAGAGTTTAAGTCCACTCACTATGTAACGGATGAAGATATAGCTGTTATGCAAGAGATTCAAGTGTTAGAAGAAAGAACTGTCCAAGATTATCGTTCTTCATATAATGATATTCGCGATTGGTTTCGTCGTGAAAAAACTGGAGAAGAAAAAGGAGTTTCCTCCATTGATTGGGATGATGTTGTCTTTGAAGTAGATCTGTTAAAATCCCAAGAGATCAATTTAGATTACATTCTTGAACTTATTTTTGAGCATAACAAAAAGATGAAGGATAAAGTATCATTGGTTGAGGAGGTTCGTCGTTTAATTCGTTCTAGTGTAGGAAATCGTGCAAAAGAAAGCTTAGTAGTTGATTTTATAAACCAAGCTGATTTAGATAGTATACAAGATAAAGCAAGTATTATTGATGAATTTTTCTCATTTGCTCAAACGGAACAAAAACGTGAAGCAGAAGAATTAATAAGCTCTGAAAATTTGAATGAAGAAGCTGCAAAGAGATATATTTTAACCTCGTTAAAAAGAGAATATGCAAGTGAAAATGGAACGGAGCTAAATGAAGTTCTTCCTAAAATGAGTCCGCTTAATCCTCAGTATTTAACAAAAAAACAGAGCGTTTTTCAGAAAATCTCTGCCTTTGTAGATAAGTTTAAGGGAGTTGGGGGAAAAATTTAGTAAATTCAAGCCGGTTGAACACCAGAATATTTTAGTTATCATTCTAAAGGGTCAGAACTGCATTGGTGGTGGTGTAGAATTATTTCAGTCTACATCATCACCTTTATATTTACCGCTAAACTAGTATTTGTTAATCACACATTGCTAACTTTACCCTTATAATCCACTATTTTTCTCAATCACCTTCACAATTCTTTTCTTATTCCGCCCATCAAAATAAATCGCCATACAGGCTAAGATCACAAATAAGACCACCTTAGTAACCAACTCAGGAAGTGGAATCTCTATGCCTGCTAATAACTGAACAACCGTTTGGATAGGGAGCATGAAGCCTATAATTTTTAAGGTAACTAAAATCAAGCGATACAATAATAGTGCAAGAACACTTTTCTTTTTAACTAGCAAGTAAACTGTAATAAATACCAATGGACTAATAATGCCCATATCCAGCACATACGTAATTTCTGTGGTATACATTTCAATTCGCATTAGGGGTTGCCCTGTAAATAACGAATTCAAAATGTCAGGTAGCCACGCGATAATATTAGCTACTCCAGCAACGATTAAAAAGCCTAGCTCTCCTTTTTTGATGGCAAAGTCACAGGAGTAATCCTTTGTTTCCCTGATTATATTGATTAACAATGAAAAGAGCGTGAAAAACGCCACCGTTGTTAAAAGGATGTAAGCTAGCTGCAGTTGGTTGTAAGCTACACCAAAGGAAATACTAAATGCGTAATACAAAACAATGCCAAGTATCGGAAAGAAGCTAGTTTTTGCTTGAAGAGTTTTGGTCCCTTTCATGACATAATATCCGATTAGAGGAACTACCATTAAAAACATTGCCCAATCGGAGCCAATTAAAATGGGAGCCTTAAAGTAAGAATCGTGTTGATACACGCCATACCCATACATTTCAACATTTTGTCCATATAAGTTGGTGACGACATATTTATGTTGTGTAGAAAAAGATAAAATTCCACTCAGTGTTATGATGGCTAATAATATAAAAATCGAAATTGCGGAGATCTGAATCCAATTCCAATGGGCTTTTTTATCCATGTTTATTCTCCAATAAGCTCTTCAATATAAAATATAAATTAAAGCAAAATAGTATCGTAAATAAAGGAAACACAACAAGCTCTACCCCATCTACGGAAACCCCGCTGTTTAACATCCCAATCATCATCGCGTCAATCGCCAGTAGCATTGTAATCCCTTTAATCGTTATAATCGGAACTAATAGATAACCTAATATGTGTTTTTTGCTTAATGCTAATCCACTAATAATGGCGACAGGTACTACAATCCCAAGATCAAGCGCTTGAATCGGAAATGTGGTGTAATGCTCTAACCCAATAGGTATGCCTCCTTGAATTAACGGTGGAATTAATCTACCTAACCACATAAATAAAATTAATAAGCCCAAAACAACGGTAGAATAACCAATAAATTTATTCGGGAGCTTAGAGAAATAAATTGTATTTCTTTGTGAAAAGAGCTGATACATATTGATAACGAAGCCAAAAAAGGACAAGGACATCAGCGCAACATAAATTAAAAAGAAATCATTATATACAGCTACAAAACAATAAGTTGCATACATATAAAGCGTATAACCTAATGTACCTGTTAGTAACATTTCCCCTTTGATTTTCCCTCGGTGATTGAGGACTAGAGCGTAGAATAACAAAGGAACAACCACTAATAATGTGACCATCTCTTGTGCGATCACTTGGGAAGCCATAGAAATCGATTCATTATGATATAGACCTTTTCCGTATAATGTAACCGACTCCCCAAAAATTGTCTGAACGACCTCATGCTCATTAATAGATTGATTAGATAAAATTCCAAATAAAGCTGTAATTGTGGCTAAAATAATGATCGAACCAACAATAATGTTATTTAGTCTTTTTACATTCATACCTACCACTCCCTTCTGTTCATGATTGAGTATAGTTACTGAATTGATTAATTAATGTGCTTGCCACTTAGTTAATTGATGGATATATTAAATTTAGTAACTAGTTACCTATTTACATTATAGCAACTAGTTACTATAATGCAAATAACAATTATGATTGCTGTTCGGAGGTATAGCTATGGAAATTAATCATATGATTAAGGAATTTGCAGGGAAGAGAGAAAATGAAATTAGAGGTATTTTTTCCAGCATCTCGATTTTGCAAAATCGGTTACAAACCATTTTTGATAAAACCGATGAGGTGCTTACGTTAAAACAGTTCATGTTGTTAACGATGATTAAGTATTCAGACGAAAAAACAACACTTACTCATTTAGGCACGTTACTAGGCTCGTCTAGGCAAAATATTAAAAAGTTAGCGACATCACTTGAAGAAAAAGGCTTTATCACAATTAGTCATGAAGTGGGCAATAAAAAAAATACTTCACTTTCACTAACCCAAAAGGCAGAGGACTATGCTGATAAAATCTCTGCGCTTCACACGGAGAAACTAAACGCGATATTTAACGACTATTCAGATGAGGAAATTCATTTGTTTTATGGGCTAATCACAAAATTATATGCAGGAGTGGAACGAGAAGAGAACGAAGGAGGAAAAAGTGGTGAGTAAAATGGTTGTCTATGCTTCGCGTTACGGAACGAGTAGAGAATATGCAGTTACAATTGCAGAGGAAAAAGGTTATCCACTGTGCTCCTATAATGAAAATCCAGACAACATTAAACAATATGATGAGATTATTTTTGTGGCTCCTGTGTATGCAGGAAAAATTTATGCTTTAGATAAGTTTTTGAAAGAAAATAATAAGCTTGGTGAAATAAAATTGACCCTCGTTGTTGTTGGTGTTTACAATCCTAACCGAGAAAATAATAACTCGAATATTAGCAAGCTTGTGAGCGAAATGCTCAAAAAATCTAAGTTTAAATTGCAATCGATTTACCACCTACATGGCAAGCTTGAAGTGGATAAACTTTCATTTGTGCATAAAATGCTGATCAAAGCCTTATATCGGAAGGCGAAAAAAAGTCCAGTCGACCAGCTTAGCGATAACGACAAGGATATCGTTGAAGCCTATGAACAGGCGGGCAAACTGGACTCCATAGATTCCACTCAATTAGATAAGGTACTTGTAAAGCTTTGAAATTTTAATCTAAGCTCCAATAAACTATAAACTAAAGCTTTTTCCTCTTAAGCACACCTACTGCCATCAGCAGAAACACCACCGCAACTAAACCGCCCATCGCGAGGGCAGGCACATAATCTGACCATACCTCTTGCCCTTGCACAACAGCCATATTTACGGACATTAATGAGATGGGATTCCACTTAACTACCTTCTCCCATAGGTTCAGCACATACAATAAAATCATTAGTCCAATTGCGCCAAATAAACTACTATAGATACTGCGAAAAACAGTAGAGCTAAGCACAACTACACTGCTAATAAACAAGCCGAATAACCACAATAAAAGGAATCCAGCAAAAAAATGGGGGCTAAGCTGATCTGGAAAATAATATTGAGTGTAGCCTAGCGTAATCCCAAATGAAGTTACAATAACAAGGCTCCATAATATCAACATTAAAAAATACTTGCTAATAATAACTACGGTACGATTTAAACCTTTTGTTACTAGATTAGTGAGTGTCCCCTTACTGATCTCCCGATTAACGATGCCACTAAACATGATGATGAGTAGATAAATTCCGATCTGTGAAATGTTTTTATAAAATTGAGCCCATGCATCAATCGAGGTTGGAGTGGGTAATTCGATGGGCAAGGCTTCTCCAAAGCTTGCCTTTAAAATTTGAGGCATTAATTTAGCAAACAAAGGACTCATAATTCCAAAGGCAGCAAAGGCAATCCATAGGACAAGTAGCTTTTTCGTACGCCAATATTCTAAAAGCTCCTTTTTACAAAAAAACAGGATGTTTTTCATCGAATTACCTCCAGAAAGATGTCCTCTAACGATGCTTCTTGTTGCTCAAAGGCAAGGGGTAAAATGTTATGTTGCTGTACTAATTTTAGTAATTGCTGTGCGTCGTTCTTATACTTCTCTCGTTGCGCCGCCTTAAAGGATATAACAGTAGCTAAGCCAGTAGGATCGATCGTATAGGGGTTCGTGAGAGGACTTTTCTCAAGCTGCTCTAAAAATAATGCTTTATCATGTGCTTGCTCAAATACGATTTTAACTTGCTGCTGCCCATGATTTTTTTTGAGTTCTGATATTGACGAGCAGACCACCATCTTACCTCCATTTAAAATGCCTACATGATCGCAAATTTGCTCTACATCATTTAAAATATGAGTTGAAAAAATAATCGTCGTTTCTGATCTCAATGAATATAACAGGTCAAGGAACTCCTTGCGGCCATTAGGATCTAGTGCAGAGGTTGGCTCATCACAAATTAACAGCTTAGGTTTATTTAATAAGGCTTGCGCGATACCTAGTCGTTGCTTCATCCCACGTGAAAAGCCGCCAATACGTGTTTTGACATTAAATAAATGAACAAGCCCTAACATTTCCTCTACACGTTTGATTCGTTCGCCTCTAGCAAGTCCAGTAATTTCACCACACAACAACAGATATTCACGCGCTGTCATGTAATCGTAAAACTGCGGGACATCTGGTAAATAACCTGTAAAACGATTTGTTTTTGTTGCACCAAAGGTAACGGCTTCTCCTAAAATGGAGATGTTTCCTTGTGTCATTTGATCTAAACCCAAAATTAATTTCATTGTGGTCGTTTTGCCCGCACCATTTTCACCAACAAAACCAAATATACTCCCTTCTTGCACAACAAAACTTAAATCATTTAATACCTTTTTTTGACCAAATGTTTTTGTTACCTTGTCAACTTGGAGTAAGTTCATATGTTTTCCCCTTTTCCAAGCGTGAAATAAATAACGGGTCCAACAATTTGAAAAGCTAAAACAATCACAATCCAAAGCCCCTTATTCCCAAATCTGTACTGCGGATGTTTAATGACATGAATTAATGCCGTCACGGCTAATATTAGTTGTAAAATAATAAGAGGGATAAAAAATGGTAAATACTCCATAAAAAAATCTAAGTTATTCATGCTCCTCTTCCTTTCTCATTATTGCTAGCTTCTCAAAAATAGGCTTCAAATTTCCCTTTTGTTTATAAGGTTCAAAAACAGGATTATGGAGAAATAAATTAATAAAGTCTTTTTTTATTTGCGACGTTTCTCTAGGGAGCTGGTTTCCTAGGTCTAGTTGCTTTATCCAATCATCAATATGATCAAAATAACAATCGCCATGAATGACGACAGGAAATGTTGTACGTTGTAGGACGTTAATATATTCGTTTAAAATTGGAGCGAGGTGCTCATCATCTTGGAATACCGCATAGCCGTATGCTGCGGATGATAAAAAATTAAGATAGGGGATTGGATTAAGCTGTTCAAAGTGAAAAACTTGCGCTAAACTTTGTCCTCTTTCCACCGTCTCCCTAAATTGATGTGGCTGCTCTAATAACAGTTGTAAATAGTTTGTTAAAAAGCTCATTGTAACCACAACGTTTTGAAAAATACTACTTTGCAACACACCAATGGCCTTTTCATTTTGTCCCTTTTGTTGAAAAGCTCCGGCGATCAAAGGTTCAATTGGAAAGCAGGCGGGTGTACATTCGCCTAATAGCGCTAGTACTTTATCGTATTCGCCTAGCATGAATAAGGTATATGCTTGAAGCTTATGAGCTTCGTCTAACAGCTTTGCCTCTGTTGCATTGGAGGCCACATGCTGGAACAATTGCTGTGCCTTCGCAATGTACACTGCAAATTTATGCTCTCGACTTTCTCCAGGTAACAAATCAAAATGATTAAGGATAAACAATCCCATTTGCAAAACAAATGGATAACACGAGTAATAACGGCGTATAAGACGATTTAACGAATCTAAGGCTTCTTCTGGGCATGTTTTTAATGAGCTTTGTAAGGAACGGTATATGTTTCGAATTTCTTCGGAGGTTAACTGTGAATTGTAGTTTAATAACGAATCAATACTAATATCAAAGTAGGCGGCTAATAGTGGTAACAATGTAATGTCGGGATAAGATTGATTTGTTTCCCACTTTGACACTGAAGCTTTTGTTACACCAATAAAATCAGCTAATTCCTGCTGTGTGACACGTTTTTTCTTTCGTTGTTCAGTAATGACCTCTCCAACACTTAAAAGCATCTCATCATCCCCTTTTTTTCAATTTTAATCCTTATTAGCGTGAAATCCAATGGAGCTATCGTTAACTTTTGGGGTGAAAAATCAACTGAGGCGATACTAGTGTGAAAAATAAAGTAGATGATAAAGTGGATTATAGAGTTTTGCTTTACAGTGAGGCCGATTTAGGTTTAAATATGGAAATAAATATAGTAAAGAGGATTGATTATGTTTTTTATCACCCAAAAAACGATTAATGGTCTAGCTGCACAACATAAAGAACCTGATATGCTGACTTGTTATGCTGTTTCTCAAGCCCTTTCATCAGTTACAAGTCGCGCGATTTTACTTATGAACAACCGTAGAGTAATCATCCTATTTCTGAATGCGTGGTCCTCAAAAGTTGTACAAAAGTTTGAATTTGATGTAGCAAATTTACAAAATCAAAAATTTAAATTTGGACTATTATTTTCAGCGATTTGGTCATTTGACGTGGGAGGTAAGCATTGGAGGTTCAGTATCATCAAAAAAATGCTGACCCTTGGGTCTATGCAAGGCGATTTTCTAAGGTTTTTAAGGCAGAATGTTATAACCTAAATAATTTTAGAAACGAACCCCAATTGCAATTTTATTTGTAGTTGGGGTTTTATTATTGACTCAAAAAGAATATAAATTATTTTGTGATTAAAGTTAAATTGTAGTGGGTAATAAAAAAGTGGGAAAATTAATTAAGAAGAATAGGGGTTTTAAGAATGAAAAAGAAGAAGATTTTAACAGTTTTTTTAATGCTTACTGTGATTGCAGTTTTAGCAGCTTGTGGGAAAGGGGAAACCTTGACAAAAACCTTTGAAAGAGAGGTAAACGGTACTTCCTCTTCACTCACGTATAAGTATCAAAATGATATTGTTATTGAGCAAACATCACGTAGTGTTACAAAATTCGGTGATATGGGATTAACCAAAGAAGAGGTTGAAAAGCAAGTAAAACCACTGGTAGAGAAATTTCAAAATATTAAGGGGATAACGTATGACCTTGATATTAAAGACACTGAAATGATTGAAAACATCAAGCTTGATTATAGTAAAGCAGATATTAGTGAATTAAGAGGTTTGCCTGGCATGAGTTTTGATAGCAATCAAGATGTGAAAAAAATTAGTATGAAAAGATCAGAAGAGCTACTGAAAAGTCAGGGATATACAGAGAAAAAATAGTATCGTGAATGATATGACTATTAATTTTATATACTGTAGTAAATGAAGATACATGAATAGAAAAAGGCTGGGAGACCTAAATAAGGTTTTCCAGCCTTTTTATTGCTGGTTTTTACGCTAACATAGTATGACTTTTAATATACTAGTTTACTTTTTATTTTGTTATACTTTGAAATGTTAATAAAAAATTGGAAAGTGAGGTTTATAATTGTATATTTATTTAAAATTTAAATGATTGGGGAAAAGACAACAATGAAAAAGAAAACAATGAGTTCTGTTCTATGCTTGATGGTGTTGGTATTAGTGTTAAGTGCTTGTGGAAAAGGTGAGCTTTTAACTAAGGCATATGAAAAAGAAGAAAATGGTGTGGCAATGGTTATCACTTACAAGTATCAAGGGGATATTGTAATTGAACAAAGCACAGACAGTAAGATTCCATTTTCAGTTTTAGGTGTAACAACAAAAGAAGAGGCTGAGGAACTACTAAATCCAATGGTAGAACAATATAAAGGAGTAAAAGGGGTTACGCATAAAATTACCTATAGTGATTCTGAAGCTTCAGAATCTTTATCAGTTAACTATGAAGAAGCTGACTTTAAGGAATTAAATGCTAAATTGGGAACTAATTTTCCGGAATCTAGTAAAAATGCGAAAGTAAGCTTAAAGAAATCAGAAGATGATTTAAAGTTGTCTGGTTATGTTGAGAAAAAGTAACTACATACATAGTACTTAATCGCTTAATAGCATAACAACAATATATTTTATTGACAAAATAAGAGAAGGGACACTACCGTCAGCAGGTAATATCCCCTTCTCTTTTTTCATACAAGTTTTTCATGTTTATTACATCGTCAAAATGATTTAATTCATTCTAGTTTTGGCTCATATATTGCTTCAACCATTGCATAGCAGGACGCTCAGTTCCGTTACTGCGGATTAAGTGAGTACCTGGTTCCCATGTTTGGCCTTCAATATATCCCCATAATGTAATCCCTTTAACCGCAGGGTGTTTCCATAAAATTGGGAATTTTTGTTGGTATCTTTGCAATTGAGTGTTATCGTCTCCAGTCATGTCAAGCTCTGTTACATAAATGGGTAGACCTGTTCCAGCTAACATGCCTAGTACTTGATTCATCGTTTGCGTAGAAACGTTATTCATACTGAAATGATGAGCTTGAATACCAATTCCATCAATTAAGCCTCTGCTCTTTAAAATATTTGCGATATTGATGAATCGGGATGCTGCATTAGGATCATTGATAATACCATAGTCATTAAGGTGTAGCTTAGCATTCGGGAATGCTTGTCTAGCTTGTTGGAAGGACCAGATTACCCAATCCCAGCCTGTAGCTCCGTCACCACCGATTGCATTACGATAAGAAGGTTTTTGGTGTAATGGCTCATTAACTACATCTACAAATGCTGTGTTCGGATAACGTTGACCAGCGGCTCTAATCCATTGAGTCACCTCTGCACGTTGATCATTAGCATTTAGATTTTTAACCCAGTTTGGCTCTTGAGCACCCCAAACTAAAGTATGAAACTTGAAAGGCATTCTGTTATTTTTAGCATAATTATAGGCAATATCTGCGCCGCCCCAGTTCATATTATTACGATTACCTTCAACAGACCCCCATTTGGTAGCGTTTTCAGGAGTGACTTGATTCCAGTACACTGCAAAATTAGATGGTGGATTATTAGCGAAAATATTCCCTAAAAATTTATCACCTCTTGCCAATCCTGCATTAGCGCTCGCAGGTAGGAGCGTTGCGAACATGGCAACCAACATGAGCAATGTCGTGGCTTGTTTTACCCATTTCTTTTTAAACATAATGATTATACCTCCTTATAATTTGTAAGTTACTTATTTATGTTAATGCCTGCTGTTTAACTACTGCCTACTGTCAGTCATAACCTTTGAGCTGTGCACCGTGGTTACCGGCACTTACCACCTCTTCTTTATTTATAAACATTAAATGAAAGCACTTTCAAAAACATTATAACCTATTAATGGTTGTTTATGGAAGTAGTTTAGGTAAATTTTTACTAGAAAAATATTAATTTAACTAAAAAAAGTATGTTTGATATGTAGAGAATAATATAAATCAAATAAACTGAAGCTGTTTATATATTAAATGGTGTTAAAATATTAGATAACAGAACTATGAAATGGAGAATAAATATGTTTAAAAATAAGAAGGTAGTTTTCTTTGATATGGATGGAACATTGATTGATTCAGTGGGGATATGGAACGAAGTAGATCGTAAGCTTATTGCTCAGCTTGGTGGAGCTGAGGTCGGCAGTGAAGAAGTGCAGGTACAACGGGATACAGTGTTACGACAGTTTAGTAGTGCTGCTAATCCTTATTTGAAATATTGTGAATATTTAAAAGAAAAATATAGTTCTCAGTTAACTGCTGAGGAAGTTGTCAAGCTGCGTTATGAAATTGCGAATGATTTTTTAACAAATGAGGTTAATTATAAAAAGGACGTTGAGAAGGTGCTTGCTAAATTAAAAAAAGGTGGGCTTACATTAATCATTACAACCACAACCAAAAAATCCGTCATAGATATTTATCGTACTCTAAATCAAAACATAATAAACAAGGCACCTTTAGATCAGTTTTTTTCAAAAATCTATACAAGGGAGGATGTCACAGAAATTAAACCTAATCCTGAAATATATTATAAAGTGATGGGTGAATTCAATGTTAGACCAGAAGAATGTCTTATTTTCGAGGACTCATTGATTGGTGTAGATGCGGCGAATCGTGCAGGTATTGAGGTTGTGGCGATGTATGACAAATACTCTAATCATGAGCGAAAAGAAATTAATGAAAAGGCATATTATGCCTTTGATCATTATGCTGCGGTACTTGAAGTGCTTGAGGCGGAGCTTTAGATGAAGGATTAGCTCTTTAAGTTTTGAAGTCCAATTTTTTCAACTTCTAAGTTTTTAATTATAAGTGTGAGAAGAGAGAGGAGTTTTTGAATGAAAACATTGTATGTCAAACAAAAGCTATTTTCTTTAGGCGAAAAATTTACGGTGATGGATGAATCCCAGCAACCTTGCTATTTTGTAGAGGGAAGCTTCATGAAAATTCCTAAATCGTTTACCATTACAAATACGCAAGGATATGAAGTTGCAGAGATTACAAAAAAGGTGTTTAGCTTCCTACCTAAGTTTTATATAAACAGTCATGGTCGGGAAATTGGAATGATCGAAAAAGAGTTTTCCTTTTTTAAAGCACGGTACAACATTTATGCAGCAGGATTGGAGGTTCAGGGGAACTGGTGGGACATGGATTTCTCCGTATCTAGGGGAGGTCAAACGATTGCTAGTATTAAAAAAGAATGGTTTAAACTTGCGGATACGTATACGATATCAATCCTTGACGAGCAATATGAGGAACTGATCATCGCCTTGGTCATAGCCATTGATTGTGTTAAGGCAGATGAGCATTCATCCCATTCTTCTTCCTCATCGTAACGCAAAACTTTATTCATTGATTTTAGGCTCAACACAGAGATCGGTTCTTGACAATCTATGAAGTAAGAGGCTACGTAGCAGGGAGTGGCTTCAACCGCTGTTAAGGTCCCATTTTCTTTATAACCTGTGTTGAATGGATGAAAGTGTGACCTTAAAGGCGGCCGCGTTCGCTTCTCCACCATCTCCCTGCTCCTTCGCTTCGTTAGCTTATTGTCAAGTACCGATTTTAAGATTGAGCCTGATTTTATACTGCAATTATTATTAGAGCTAAGAAGCCTTAAAGCAAAGCTTCTTAGTTTTTTTATGCTTCTCTAACAAATCTTCCAAGCTCATCTCGAGCTTCATTTATTTACCTTCTCCATAGAATGCTTAACTTTGTTGCCCTACGTTTAATTATTATTTGAGTGAGGTTCCATCACGCCATATAAAAAAATATCCACCATTGTATCAATCGCAAGCGCATCGGCTTGTTTATTATGGGACTCATCGTTGATGTATGCAGATAAAATACGCAAAAAATGGCGGGATACAGTATCCACTTCGATTCTCGGATTCAGCAAGGCTTGAATAGAATGAAAAAATTGAATAAACGGTGAGAAATAATTGCCTTGCCAAATTTTAAAAAGTTCTTTTCTTGCTTCAGCTGATATTTCAGTATCCATATCATGCATCATCAGAGAAAAATTCATAGGATGCTGGCTTTTCAAGTAACGTCCCATCCGCTTCAACGTTAGATCGGGAGTACCATTTTCATTCAGTATCTTTTGTAATTCTCCACCTACCTCAATCGCAAAGCAGGATAAAACCTCGATATAAATCGCTTCTTTGTTACTAAAATGATGGTAAATAGCAGGTTGTGTAATATCAAGTATTTTAGCAATTTGTCTTGTTGATGTTGCAGAATAACCTTGATTCATAAAGAGCTGTGTTGCTGTATTTATAATTTGTTGCCGCATATCTGGATTCAAGACGTCACCTCATTTCATTATTTTTATTTTAAGCAGGATATACAAATTTAGGCAAGCCTCTTCGCTCACATAAATCTCAATTTAATTCAAACTTAAGGCTACCCAACAAATAAATATTGTGTTAAACTCAATTTATCACAACTTATCACTTGATAAGTTCAAGGAGGGATGATCAAATTGTATCTTAAATTATTCGGGATCGCTACCTTTGTTTTTTTGGTGATTGATGGGATATGGTTGGCATTCATCGCAAAATCTTTTTACCAAAAGGAATTAGGTCCCTTGCTTGGCAAAGTGAATTTTTTACCTGCAGCTATTTTTTATGTGCTTTTTATCGTAGCGATGATCTATTTTGTAATCGCTCCTAACTTAGATGCAAAAGGATATGGACAAATCATTTTTAGTGGATTTTTCTTTGGTGTCATTTGTTATGCCACCTATGATCTTACTAACCTCGCAACCATTAACGGTTGGTCTTGGAAAGTAACTGTGCTTGATATCGTTTGGGGTGGATTTGTAACGAGTGCAACAGCCTTAATTACGAAATGGATGATGAAGGGGTTTTAACATCATGTTAAATAATCAAACGTTAACGTATGGTGCTTTGAGCAATGAAGATTTAAATAGTGGGGCTTTAATGAAAGCAATAAAGAGAGGGGCACAACGTGTCATTCTCGTTCGTAACGATTTAAATCGACTTAACGTATTTCCTGTTGCAGATAGTGATACTGGGAATAATCTTGTGTCTTTAATGCGTTCGATTTTGTCAGCACTTAGCAACAGACATGAGACAGTTAGTGATACGTTACACGCCATTGCCAAACAAGCACTGATTGGAGCTAAAGGGAACTCAGGTATGATTTTTGCACAATACATTAATGGGGTCGCAAAAAATTATCGCCCTAGCAATGGTGAATCCAATGAGGCGCTAGTGACCGCATTTTATCATGCAGTGACAGATGCCTTTCAAGCCGTATTTGATCCTCAAGAAGGAACGATGTTATCTGTGATGAAATCATGGGCAAACTCGTTATACTCATCGTTTGGCACAGCACCTTTATCGGAGACCTTAATGTCTGCAAAGCAAGAAGCTTATGTTACGTTACAGGATACTAAAACCGTACACCCTATTTTACGTAAGCATGGGGTGATGGATGCTGGAGCACAAGGCTTTTATGAATTTATTGCTGGCTTAACAGATGCTCTACTGGGTGAAGAAGAGGAGCTCGAATTTAGTGAAGAGATTGAAATGGGCTTAGCGATGGATGAACATATTCATACTGAAGCTCATCATGAAGTTCATGCTGATCATGCACCAGTGCTACGTTATTGCATGGAGATGGTCATTGAAGGTGGACATAGTGCGGCAGAAGTGATGCCATTAGTTCAGGAGTTTGGAGATTCTTTAGTTGTTGCTACTGGCGTAGCTAGTACTCGTATTCATTTGCATACTGATGTCCCACAAGAGGTCGTTCCACGAATGGAGCAGCTTGGGCCGATTACACATATTAAAGCAGACGATATGAAGCAGCAATATTATGATGCACATGTAAATACAGCCAAAACTGCGATCGTCACTGACTCTATTGCAGATATTCCGCAGCATCTTATTGATGAGCATAACATTCATATTATTCCTTTAACGATTCTTGTAGATGATGTAGAGCATTTAGATAAAATTACGATGAGCAATCAAAAAGTGGTGGATTTAGCAGAGGATGAACAGCATACCGTGTCAAGCTCGATGATGACGCAAGCTCAAATTTTACGGATGCTGGATGGCTTGGAGTCAAGCTATGAAAATGTACTTTTTATTACCGTTTCTTCTAAGCTTAGTGGTGTATATCAAGGTATTTTTAAAGCATTGGAGTCCTACAAGGGCCCACTTCATACCGCTGTTATCGATTCAAGGTTAAATTCCATCGCCCAAGGGCTACTTGTACAAAAAGCGATCCAATACGTTGGGGCAGATATGCCTTTTGAGCATATTCAGCAAAGCATTATGGAGGCTCGTGATCGAGCAGCAATTTATGTATCTGTATCTGATCTAGCACCAATGATCACTTCAGGGCGAATACCACAGCGGCTAGGGAAAATCGTGAAAAAGCTTCAGCTTAAACCGATTGTTAAACTAGATTCAATGGGCAGTGGTGCACTTGCACATATCGGGTTCACTACATCAGGCAATCAGAAAAAAATTAAGAAGATTATCCTTAAAAATAAAAAATTTATTGAACGCATTGCGATCGGGTATACAACAAGCGCGGAGGATGCAAATAAATGGGCAACCTATTTTGAAGCGGAAGGCATTCCAGTAGACTACGTAACAACAACCTCTTCCATTATTGCACTAAGTGCAGGTAGAAATGCAACCGCAGTGGCAGTCATTTACAAGGAGGATATACATGATTTATCTTAATGTAGCTGCAATTGTACTTGTTTTTTTCTTAATTTGGTTTTGGATTTGTGAAAAGCAGAAAAACTATGGTTTAGTGGATATTGCTTGGGGACTTGGTATGAGTGTTGTTGCACTTAATCTTATTTTTATTTACCAGCCGAAATTGCAGGCAACACTAAGTCTAGGACTTGTCGTGGTTTGGGGATTGCGTCTTGGGATTTATTTAGCAGGTCGAAATTGGAATAAGCCTGAAGACTATCGCTACGTCAATCTTCGTAAACGTTGGGGAAATAATTACCCTCGACTTAAAGCTTTTTTAAATGTGTTTGTACTGCAAGGCGTGTTGTTATATTTGATGATGTTCTCTTCCATGCGTGTAACTGAGCTTGATTTAGAAATGAATGTTTGGACCTTAGCTATAGGTGTCATTATTGCGTTAATTGGCTTGTTATTTGAGACGATTGGTGACTATCAATTGAAAAAGTTTAAGCAAAATCCTGCTAATAAAGGCAAGCTGATGACGCAGGGATTATGGTCGATCACACGTCACCCTAACTATTTTGGCGAAGTCGTATTTTGGTGGGGGGTATTCATTGCTACGCTACAAGGTAGCGGATCATGGATCGGTATCATTTCACCAATTCTGATTACACTCCTCATTAACAAAGTATCTGGTATTCCACTCTTAGAGCGTAAATATAAAGAGCGTGAGGATTATCAAGCTTATGCAGCTAAAACTCCGCGGTTTATACCTTGGATTGGTACAAAAGAAATTGCGAAATAATATATAGCAGAAGAGTATGAACAAACAGCATAATAAAACATGAATTGAGGAAGGCTGGAATCCAGTCTTCTTTTTTTGCCTACCTAGCACCTTGACATTGAAGTATACTTCAACCTTTATACTAGGATTAGATAAGTAATGGATTAGCCGTAGATCAGCTATAGCTAGTCAGTAATAAAATAAAAAGGTGGAGAATCATAATGAGAATATTAGAAATAATGAGTATCCTTCTTCTACTCGTAGCTTCAATTTTAATTGTATGGGGAAGTAAAGGTAACAAAGTTAATCAAAGTAAGAAATTTTACGTTGGCGTGTTGAGCAGTTTGATTGTTGTTTTTGGACTGCATGCCATAATTGAACATGTACGTGTGCAAATGATCCCTGCATATGTTGTTTTAGTGATCGTGGTCGCTTCTCTTATTTATAAGATAGTTAAATATGAACAGCCTGCAAATGGAACAAGAAAAGTAAAACGATCTGTACAGCTTACGTTAAAAAGCTTAAGTACATTAATTTTAGTTGTACTACTTGCAGCGGCTACTGTGTTTAGCTCATTACTACCTATATTTACAATGCCAGAGCCTAGCGGAGATTATGCAATAGGAACCATTTCTAAAAACTTAACAGATGAAACACGGACAGAGACTCTAAATGGAGATCCGGCGGGAAATGTTAAACGTGAGGTTGCCATTAATGTATGGTATCCAGTGGACAAAGCTGAAATAAAGCAACAGGCAAGAGAGTCATTCCCACCGCAAATTGGTGAAGCGGTTAGCTTAGTGTTTGGTTTACCAAAGCAACTATTTAGCCATGTTTCACTCATTGATACCCATGTTGTTGCTAATGCAAAGCTATCCGATACACAACAAAGTTATCCTGTTGTTTTATTTTCTCCAGGTGTTCGTTCAACACGTTTTCAAAGTATGACCGCCATTGAGGAGCTTGTTAGCAGAGGTTATATTGTGGTTGGGATGGATCATCCATACACGTCTGCGCATGTGGAGTTAACCAATGGAAAAGATACGTTTTATACACCAAATCCAGATTTTGATACCTCGAAAGAGCTATATGATAGCAATGTGGAGGGCGTATCGATCCGCGCAAACGATGCTAAATTTATATTAGATCAGCTAGAAATTTGGAATAAACAAGATAGCTTATTAGCTAACCGATTAAATCTAGATGAGATTGGTATGTTTGGACACTCTTATGGTGGAGCAACCACCGTCGAAACGATGGCACAAGACGAACGAATTAAAGCTGGTGTCAGCTTGGAGGGGGGATTTTGGGGCACTGTCGCTCAGAAGGGGCTAAAGCAACCATTCATGTACATCATGTCGGGCAAAACAGAGCAAAGTCTGGATCCTAACTCAGGCGTGAAGGAAGCTGTTTCCTATGAAGAATTTTTACCAGATTTACAATCCGTCATGAAAAAGAGCACAAATGATACCTACTACTTAATCGTAGACCATTTTTATCACCAAAGCTTCACCGATATTGCATTAGTTTCACCGATACTGTTTTCTAAAGAAATGGATTCGGTGCATAGCATAGACATTACTAGATCTTATGTGGGCGCATTTTTTGATCAATATTTAAAAGGCGAGGAAAATCACCTGCTAGATGGTGCATCTAACCAGTATCCAGAAGTGCATTTTAGCTCCGAATATACAAAGAAAGCAAAACGATAAGAATCCAATTCTTGTCGTTTTTTTATATTGTTTACGTTATGATTTAAGGAGGAGGAATACCTATGATAAACTTAAAAGAAATAACGAAGGATAACGTTGTCAAGGCTTCATTTTTAACTACCAATACAAATGGAGAGATTACACTTAATGAACAGTTTGTTGCTTCCAATGTGATCTCGATTGCTCAATCTAAATATATGCCTGCAATGGAAACTAAAGCGATTTATGAGGATGAGGAAATGGTTGGCTTTGTCATGTATGGAATTGATGAAGACGAACTATGGATCATGCGATATATGATTGATTACCGCCATCAGGGCAAAGGATTTGGTAAGTTAGCTCTAGGATTAATAATAGATGAAATCTGGAAGAGCTACACGGAACAGCAAATTAAAATTAGCATTGAGCCTGACAATATTATAGCTAAGAAGCTATATGAGAGCTTTGGCTTTAAAGATACAAACATCTTCGAAGAAGGTGAATTAGTAATGCTGTTGAACCGTGAACTAACCCATACTAGCGCAGAGCCAGAGAAATTCTGAAGATTGTCTCTTAAAATCAAATTCCATCCATAAATATACTTCAATAAAAAGGCTCAGCTTAGAAATTAGTAGTTGATGGGAAATAAATTCAAGAAAATCAGGCTGTAAGAGGGGTCGAAGCCACCCTCTGCACCGTAGCTACCAGTGCAACACCATATTAATGATTAAGGTTGGACGACTATGCATCCTTTTACAGTTAAATTTAATAATACTATCAGCACTAAAATGCTATTTTTTGTATATTCCATAGTGCTAATACTAACCTACTTATTTCAGACTAAAATGGTTACTTTACTCCCACATTATTTGTTTGTATTTGTGGTAGGCAACTTATTGTTGTGCACGTATTTATTTTTTACTCATCATGCTAAACCACAATATTATGTGCCAATCCATATTTTTTTATGGATGTTTTTACTGTACTCTATTTCTGCGTATTTGTTTTATAGTGCAGGGCTTATTTTTATTATAGCTACGATAATTTATACCATTCGAATCTCGGTTCAGCATTGGACTAAAATCCTTTATTTTAGCGTAGCATCCGCCAGTATATTAATGGCACTTACATTAAATATTTCATTTTTATTTATTGCCTGTACTGCATACATCGTTTTGATGGTAATTGATTCAGAAATGGGTGGGATACAAAAATGGAATGTGGCTATAATTGGCTTACTACATATATTAGCGATTTTAGCAGTCACTTCAGCGTCTTTGTTACCTTATCAGCAAAATACAATTTTCACCTTGCCCACAAGCTTTTTAATTTACGTGCTCTTTGTAGGATCGGTAGGGATTAAAAAGTCCCTTTATCGTGTATTTGACGGTAAAAGTATCGTTTTCTTAACGATGCTAGTTGTATTATTAGGTTATTCCGTAGCTAGCTATAAGTGGGTTTATAATGGGGAAAATATGTTGGGGTTATATTTCAGCATCAGTATCGTCTTGGCGGTACTTGTTGTATTTATTTGTCTATCTATACAAAAGGTGATCAACACACAATATAAGGTTGTTCAAAATCAATTAGATGATTGGTTTCTGGAAAAGTGGGAGGATGCACTAGGACAACAGGAACAACAGTTGTCTTGGTCAGGATTCGATTCAAAGCTAGCAGATATTTTTCAAAATGATGGCGTTCAAATTATTTATAAAAATGAATGTATTTATTGTAGCGGTTACTTTCATAATTCTAGTGAGTTAATCGAAAAGGGTAAGAAGCAACTGTACGTTGAACATGTACTACTGAGTATTCATGAGACGAATACCCATCAGAGCTACACCCCACATCAATATTACATGGCCTATGCATTAGCTCGTTATGTGAGTGAGAGACTTAATCAGTGGGAACTGGTGAAGAAGCTAAAGGTGATGGGTGCTGAGCAAAGTGGAAATTTTAGCAAGGAGCTACAATTCCGTAAGGAAGTAACCTATTACTTGCACGATAATATTTTACAAAATATTATTGCTACCAAAAATATCGTTGCCATATTACCAACGGAGCAACCAGCGTTACAGCAGTTAGCAGTAGAAACGTTAACCGATCTAAATGAGTCTATACGCTCTCAAATGCATGAAATTTATCCATCTACGCTTTTAGATTTATCCTTTGAACGTAACATACATATCTTAACTGATGAGTTACGCAAGCGATATGGTACAATTCCCAATCCACATATTCAGTACGACATTATGGAAAAGATGGATGAGGGAACGACTTATTTATTTTATCGGACCCTACAAGAACTGCTGGCTAATACGTGTAAATATGCAGAAGCAAAAAATATATGGATACACCTGTATACTACGGATCAGTGGATTATGGAAATGCGAGAGGATGGTAAACCAATTAAACAGGAAGAGATGGAGACCCAAATTAAACATTTAGGCATTTCAAGCTTGAAACACCAGGCAAGCATGCTTGGCGGTAGCTTTGAATGGATACAGCAGGAAAGCTACAAATTATTTACTCTGAAACTACCAAGGAGAACATATGAAGATACTCTTATTTGACGATCATAAATTGTTTGCTAAAAGCCTTGAGATCGTGATGGCTAATTATGTGGACGATTTTATATGCTATCAGACTCCAGAAAATATACAAGAGATTATTCAGCAAGAGCAGCCTGATTTAATTTTATTGGATATTCATATGGGAACGTACAGTGGACTCGATGTATGCCGAGAAGTGTTATACCATTTTCCTGAAATGAAGGTGGTTTTTCTATCCGGCTACAACCTTTATGAGTACCATTCAGAAGCTAAACGCATGGGGGCAAAAGGGTTTTTAGATAAAAATATGTCCGTCGAAAATCTAATTGATCATATTGGACAAATTCAGCAAGGCCATACCATCTTTATGGAAAATGGCGATGAGGATGTAGTTGAAGAACTGACCCCACGCGAAAAGGAAATTTTGCAGTATGCCAGTAATGGCGATACACAGCAAGTAATTGCCGATAAGTTATTCATTAGTAGACGCACTGTAAACAATCATCTCATGTCTATAAATGATAAACTCATGGTGAACTCCACTGTGGCTGCTATCGTAAAAGGGATTGAGCTTGGAATGATTAAGCTTGCTAATAACCGTTGAGAAATAAAATGATGCAATATCCCAACGGCATTAGCTTTAATTTCTTAATGTGCGAGCACCGCCGAGGTTTTCTGAGCAAAAATGAAGCGCTGGATGGCAATACTGACGAGCACAAGTCCAAGGGAGATACATAATAAAATTATGTTATCTTTCACCACGTTCCCCATGACTGGGTTATTTGTCCATGCCGCCAGCAGGGCGTTACGTCCGTATACGATAGGATTAATATAATAAATTATTTTTTGCAAAAACTGAGGGAACATTTCGATAGGAAATGTTAGACCACCAAGGAACATTTGAAACATGTAAAAGGCTAAAGAAATTGGGTTATAGATCGATGCCTTTCTTAAAATTGATGTTAAAAAGAACGTAATCGCAAAATGGAAAATTTCAATTACTAAAATAGTTATAACAATAGGGATTAGATTTTGCATTGGGAATACGGTGCCATTGTAAAAATAAGTGAATATAATAAAAGCTAAAATAACGACAAGCTGAAATGTGAATGTAGCAATGAATAACGTGATTGAGAAGCAAAGCTCACTGACACCCATAAACTTAAACTTTTGCAAATTACCACTTTCTTTCGCTTGGACATAAAATGCACCAAATACACTAATGACAGCATTTCCTATAATAATAATGATGTATAATGGAACGAGGAGATCAGATAATGCTGATCCGCTAAACTCTACATTTTGAAGCATATATCCAAATAAAATATAAAATCCGATTGGCATGAGAAATGCCATAAGCACAGAGGATTTATCTCTAAATAAAAGTTTAAGATTATATTTTGTTAAGCTGAATAGTCTCTTTTGCATATTCATGATTTTGTTTCCCCTTTCTCATCCAACTCATAACCAATCACTTTAAGAAAAGCATCTTCGAACGTCCTTTGCTGTAACTGGATATCGTAGCCACCACAAATTTTTAGGTTATCAAACACGTCTTTTTCATCATCTTCTTTGTACTCTATCATGAGTTTATTACTCTGCTGTTTATAGGCATATTTCAGGTTCGTAAATCTAAAGCTTGAATCCACAAGACAGGTGGCTAGTTTTTGCTTCGCAAAAGCATTATCAATAATATCTCGTACTGTGCCTTGTAGCTTGATCGCACCTTGCTCCATCACAATGACATAATCAGATAAGTACTCAACCTCATCTAGGAAATGGCTTGTTAACAAAATGCTAATCCCTTTTTCCTTACGAATTTTGTTCAGTAAATCCCATATCATTCTGCGAGACATGACATCAAGTCCTGTTGTTAGCTCATCTAAAATAATAAGCTTCGGTTTGCCGATCGTCGCTAATAATACCGCAATTTTTTGTTTCTCCCCACCAGATAGCTTCTCAAGATAAGCATTTTTAAAAGGGAGCATTTGCACACTTTGCAACAGTTTATCCACCGTTTCTTGACTATCTAACAGTTCAATGTAAAGCTGAATAATATCCTTTACCTTTGCATTTTTTTCGAACGTAGAGGTCTGAGTTTGCACTCTAATGTATTTATATAGTTCATTTTTATCAAATCCATATGTAATTGAGCCGGCATAGTTTAAATTTTGCATGATGGCTTGAATCAGCGTACTTTTACCTGCTCCGTTATGTCCCACGATGGATACAATGCTATTTTCCTCTATGGAAAAGGATACGCCAGTGACTGCATTTTTATCTGCTTTATGATAACGTATGGATACGTCTTTTAGATTTAATAACATGTGATCTGCTCCTTACCTTTAAAATATAATATAGCTTGCTTACATGATTTATTTTATAGTAATCGTAGCAGGGGAGCATGAGTAATTTGTGCAAATATAGTCAATTGGGAGGGGGAGCGGGATGGGGCATATGGAAAAGTGGCAAATGATGCTTAAAGCACAGGAGGCCGAGCGAGATAAGCTTCGTGTGAATCACATTACGGTTGAGGTTGAAGAGAAGAAGAAGAGTAAAAGTAAGGTTTATAACGTAAAGAAGACCATACAATACGGTCTTGTCCATCGTAATATAGATGATGAAACGCTGATTGGTAAATATGAGCTGTATTTTGCAGATATTGATCGATTATCACAGCAGGATCGTTTAGGGGATCACACTACATTTGGAGAACTTTCAGATGAGCATGCTGTAGCCCAAGCCATTTTTCCTTATTTAGCACAGACACACCCACTGTTTTTAGAGGATACCCCATTTGCGATTAGCTTTAATCCAATTGCCGAAGCATGGATCGTGGAGGGTTCGCTCCCTGCGGGTACATTTGGTGGAGTGATTTATATTGCTCTTACAAAAGAAGAGGGCAAGCTTATCATGATGTATGGAACCAGATAAGGCTTACCCAATAAATAAAAGTGAAAATTGACTGTGTAGCTAATGTTACTGCTATCAGAGCCAATCTATATAAAGGTTAAAAAACGACGATTCCAAAGACTCTCATGATGCTTCATAATTGTTTCTGCGGATAACAAATCATTATCTGTTGTAGTATGTAATCCTTGTTTCATAAACAGAGAATATCCAAGACCATGTGCAAAACGAATGGTTGTATCTACACAAAATTGTGTTTGTGCCCCACAAAACTCAATGCTTGTTACACCTAGCTTGTCCAGTTCATCCTTTAATGTGGTGTGGAAAAAGGAGTTTGCATGTGTTTTCGTAACATAAATATCGTTTTCACTTATATTGATGTCTGCGAAAATTTCAAAGTCTTTACTTGTGATAGGTAACCCTTCACCTGTATGCTGAATAAAAATAATCGGTAAATTCTGTTCCCGATAACTAGCGATACGATCATTAATCCCATGAATAACATCTTTTAACCTGTACAAAGGTTCACTTTCTGAATTAACCCCATTTTGCATATCAATCACAACAAGTACATCAGCCATATTTTCCCCTCCTGAATAAGTTGGCTCATATTTAAAAGTAGTGGTGAATCTTCAATGAGATACTGAACGAGGAAAGAGGGATTGTGGAGCAATGAAATGGTAGCCTTTAAAACTGGATTTTTACCTATTTTTCATGTAATTACATCAAATCCAGTTTTAACAGCTAGCGGAGCAACCCTCTGTTCTGAGTGTCATTCACTTTTCCCTCACCACTTATTTTAACTTTGAGCCAACGCCATTATTTTTGAATCAACTCATTAATAATTCCCGTCAAATACTCTTTATCGATATCCATTCCAGCGGTTAACCAGTCGGTCAACACACCAACAATACCGGATACCGTAAATGATGTTTCTATAATACTAGTAAAATCTGATTTGTCAATTTGTTCAATCTCGATCACTTGGTCAACGAATATTTTTTTGAGTCTTTGATTCATTTTCCCCTCGTTATCTTTTCCGATGAGCAAAAGAAAGAGTGATGCATTTTCCTCTATATAGCTGATAAGCTTTTGGGATAATACCATAAAATTGTTAGAGCCCTTTTCAGGATAAGCATGATGGAACAAGGTGACTAAGTTTTCTAACAGTTCATTAACAAGCTGCTCATACAAACTATATACATCTTCATAATGTAAATAAAAAGTACCCCGACCAATATTTGCTGCATTCGTGACTTCAGAAACCGAAATTTTATTCAGTGATTTCTTTTGAAGGAGGTCTATGAATACATCTCTAATCGCTTGACGAGTGCGAATTGTTCTTCTGTCTACGCTCATTTGTACGTCCTCCTTTATAAACAATAAGCACATAACTGTTCAATAATAGACACATGCAAAATTATTGTATATTGTCCCTGTGTAATGGATTCATTATAATGAACACATACTAATTAATCAACACTTGTTCATTAAACAAGGCTGTATTTAGAAATTAGTGCTTGTCTACGATAGGAGTCTGGAAGCTACGATCCAGAGCGTTCTTGCGATTGGGTTAGCGGTCAAGAACTAATTTCAAGATTGAGCCTTAAATAAAGGAGGTTTTATATTTGATATTTAGAAAAGCAACTCCAAATGATCTTAAGGAGATGTCCCAGCTAGCGGCAACCTCCTTTGCGGATTATGTCATTTATGAGCAATCTGTAAAAAGTACTTTTAAAACTAAGGCAGAATACCACCGATTTTTATATGAAATGCATTATGTCCAATTTGCTACCTTTCTTCGTAAAGGGACTAGTATCGTAGGTACAATTGATAATGAAATTGTTTCGTTAGCACTATTAGAATCACCTCAGTTTAAAAGCTTAACTTTATGGGATTATGTGTGGTCAGGGGGGTTACGTCTTATACCGTACATGGTGAAAAATAGACTGTTGCATTTTATGGACAAAATGGATAAAGCCTCAGAAAAATGTATAGATGGCACTCCTCATTCTTGGTATTTAAGTATGCTAGCAGTAAGTAAGCTTCATCAAGGAAAACAGCTTGGAACTAAAATGATTCAAGATTGTGTCATTCCATTTGTGAAAAAACAGGGTGGACGTAGATTAACCTTAATTACAAACAATGAAGTAAATCAAAGATTCTATAGTAAAAATGGGTTCGTTCAGTTTTTTGCAGATAAGCTTCATTTTAGAGATGGTTTTGCACACAATTGGAGCTTCAAATTGGAGCTTAAAAGTTAATTTGTATCTGTTAAGGCAAGCAATCCAAACAAGGATTTCCATCCTATAAATAATGCTAAAATCTCTATCCCTATTAAAGGGACAGGGATTTTTTTGTTTTATTCCCTAGATGTTTGGGGAATCTTTTTAAAGAATAAAAAAACTTGAAAAAAATATATAAAGAGTTATAATAGTTGATACATCAATTAATTTTATAAAATTTAATTAAGCATAATTTAATGGCATTTAAATTTAAGGAGGAAATAAACAATGAAAGCAGTTGTAATCGAAAATTACGGAAGTAAAGATGAATTAAAAGAAATGGAAGTACCTAATCCCGTCCCAACCGCACATCAAGTTGTCGTTGAAGTAAAGGCAACCTCAATTAATCCAATTGATTGGAAACTACGTGAAGGTTATTTACAAAAAATGATGCCCTGGCAGTTCCCGATTATTTTAGGTTGGGACGTTGCAGGCGTAATTACTGAAGTTGGGAGCGAGGTAACTGATTGGAAGGTTGGAGATGAGGTGTTTGCCCGTCCTGACACAACGAGATTTGGAACCTATGCTGAATATACATTAGTTGATGACCATTTGTTAGCACGCAAGCCAGCTTCTATTTCATGGGAGGAAGCAGCAGCAGTTCCATTGGCGGGTTTAACCGCGTACCAAGCACTTTTCACACATGGTAATTTGAAAAAAGGTGAAAAAGTACTCATTCATGCAGGGGCTGGTGGCGTAGGGATCTATGCGATTCAATTAGCGAAACAAGCAGGTGCTTATGTTATTACAACGGCAAGTGAGCGCAACCACGAGTTGTTGAAATCACTTGGGGCAGATGAAGTGATTGATTATCGCAATACAAAATTCGAAGAGGTATTGTCTGACATTGATGTTGTATTTGATACAATGGGTGGCGATGTACAGCGGAATAGCTTTAAGGTCATTAAAAAGCATACCGGGCGCATTATTTCAATTGTAAGCAATTTTGATGAAGAACTGGTTAAACAATATGATGTTATAGCAAAAAATATTTGGCTAGATCCAAATGGCGAGCAGCTTCAAGAAATGGCAGATTTGCTTGAGCAAAAGAAAATTAAATCTGTTGTAGGCGCAACATTTCCTTTCTCACAACAAGGAATTTATGATGCACACGCATTAAGCGAAAGTCATCACGCTGTGGGCAAAATCGTTGTTGTAATGAACTAAGTGAGTATAGATAAAGTGGTTATGAATTAAAATGATTTTTAAGTGAGTCTATATAAGAAATAAGCTCTTGCTTTAAATCTACAGGGGAAATTGAAATAATGGATGATCCATAACCCAGTAAATATTTTACGATAAATGGAAGCTCATTTTGGCTATAGTACCCTTCTATATAATAATGCTCCTGATGATTTTCTAGGGTCATGCTTGGATAAGACTCCTTATGAAATAAATCGATCCCGCGTTGGTCGATCTCTACTTTAAACCTTAGCTTGACACTGTTAGTTTCTTCATTTAAGCGTCGTTGAATCTCTTTTCTAGGAAGAGGTTCAACATGCTTATTACTATTTATCGCCGTAATTTTATCACACCGACATACCCGGAAGCCTTCCTCGCCAAAATCAAAAATCTGTACATACCATTGTCCAAAACGAGATAAAATGGAAACAATTTGAGCGTCTATCTCTGTTAGCTTATCCTTGCTTCTATATGAAATCGTAACGGGCTGCTCCTCGATGGCATACATAACAATTTGCTGTAACAAAGGGCTTTCATTAAAATGAGTAGTACCTTCAAAATGTAAATATTGAGACAGGCGAAGTAGCTTATCTTTGGTTTGACTGGAAACAGATAGCTCGAATTTGCGTTGTAAATATTCCGCATCAATATGAAAGGGCGTAGACTTGTAATTTTGTAGCGTGAGCAGGGTAAAATAAAGCGCATAAATCTCATCATTTGAGAAATTGATGGAATAGCGGAGTTTGTTACTCACAATATGATAACGCCCGTTTTTGCCAAGACTTGAATAAAGAGGCAACCCAATTTCTTCTAATGCAGCGATATCTCGAAGGGCAGTGCTTTTTGAAATCTGGAACTGTTGCATTAGCTCCTTCAAGTTAAATTCTGATTTTTCACTCAAATAAATGAGCATTTTATTTAAACGTTCACTTTTTTTCATAAACTAATCTCCAAAAGGTTTCATAATATGACACCATTATATTTTATAATGAATGCAAGGGAAAGACTTGAAGATTTCTCATCTGTTTCTTAATGTTCACTTTCACTTTAATTTGATATGAGGAGCCTATATGACCATGAAAAATTTATTTTTATCCTCATCCTTTACGGATGTGACAGCCCTATTCGTTGATTTCGCAACAGAAATTTTAGTAGGAGACCAGGTAGCAGAAAATTTATTAGTAGGAAATTCTTTGACAGGAAATTTACTAGAAGGAAAAACTGTTACCTTTATCCCTACGGCAAACGTTCCTGAGGAGTATAAACTGTATGTAGAATCTGCAAAACAAGAGCTAGAACAGTTAGGTATTATTGTGGACGAGCTTGAAGTAAGTACAGCGTCAGCAGAGGAGATTGATGGTAAGCTTAGAGGAAACGACTTTATTTACGTATCGGGCGGAAACACCTTTTATTTGCTACAGGAGTTGCGTAAAACGGGGGCAGATAAAATCATAATGGATGAAATTGCAAAAGGAAAGCTGTATGTTGGTGAATCTGCGGGTTCATTAATTATGGCGCCAAATATTGAGTTTGTAAAACATATGGATGATGTAGAGGCGGCACCTGAGTTAACCTCATTTGATGCACTACATGTTGTTGATTTTTACCCAGTTCCTCACCATATGAATGAGCCCTTTGTCCAAGCAACAGAAGACATTATCGAGCAGTATGGTGAGGTTTTACAGTTACAGCCTATTAGTAATAAACAGGTTATCATAGTTCAGGGTGACAAGGTTAAGATTTTAAACGACTAAGTTTAGTATTAAAAGGTAACACAGCATTTTTATCGAAATAGGAAGTTTTACTTTGGCTAAAGGCATTAAAGAAAGTAGGTTCAATATCAAATAATTTGCATAAAAATTGAATGTCTAAATGATGTTGCTCTAAAAAAGAGTTAATATTAATTAGCTTATTTTCTAATAATATTTCAAACAGAGAACGTATTTTTCCTGGTTTTACAATCGGGATTTTTAAATCTAAAGGTTCAACTTGTCTATGCTCTTCGTTAGATAAGGAATTCATATCTACTTTATAATGTAATAAAAGATGCCCTAACTCATGGGCTAAATCAAAGTTTCTTCTTACAGCTGACTTTTTCTTATTGCCAAGCACGATATAAGCACGGTCATTATTAGTCCACAAGCTATAGGCATCAATATCCATACCCATATTTTTTTCTAAAATATATATACCAGCTATTTCTAATTTTTGACGAGCATGATAAGCGATTTCCTCAATTAGTTTTAATCTATCAGCTTGCTTAATGTGATGCTCATTGTTTATATGGATCATATTCAAGATTTCATTTCGCAAATACAAAACTTTATTTAAGGGTAGATCAAGGTATCCTTCAAGCTGATTTAAGAAAAAGTGGACAAAATCAATATAAATCGTTTCCATTTTAGTTTTTTTTCGTGAATCCCGATCATCAGCGCGATAAGCAATATACTCTTCTAACGCAACGTTATTTATGGTTGATGCTGTATAAAAAAACTTAGCCTTCACATTAAACTTATAATTTAAAGTATTGATAACTTCCATCTTTGGAGAAGTCAATTGATTTTCATATTGCCAGATTGCTTGCTCACTAACGCCAAGCTCATCAGCAAGTTCCTTTCTGGATAGCCCGTTAAGTTCTCTAAGGCTCTGTTACTTCTCTCCAAAAAACATTAAAACCTTTCCTCCTTAGGACGGTACCTATATAGTCATCAATTGTCAGCCTAGAGGGTCCTTTTTTTAATTAGCACGCTCTTCTTCTATTCCTTCATTTTCCCAATCAACCTACTATACTTCAATACAACAAAAAGACTAAACCCACTAGTTATTGCAAGTAACCCATTAATGATCAGATTGGTGGTCTCAAGCGCCGAAGCTGCACTATAACGATAAGTAAGGTACCCAGCAGCTAACAGCAATAAAAAGAGATAAACCGCGCGAATATCGCGATATTTACGAAGTATATCTCCATCATCGGTAATGCTTGCCCCGCCGAAATCTTCTTTTTTAGTTTCTAAAATAAGTAGCTCGTAGTTTGCAGGATCCCCTATATTTCCACTAGAAGCCTTACTCCAAGAGCCTTTTTTTGCTTTGCCTGCGGATAAATTTAGACTAATATTTTTAGAAAATGAACGCAGACCTTGCTCCATCAACAACTCTTGTCTTCTAATAAGTGCTGGATAGGACTTTTCCGTTACAAGCTCAACATGATATTGATATTGGTGTGGCTCACACGCTTCAAAGTGAAAGGAGAAGTTACTCACTCTCGTCAGGCGATAACCTTGATCTGCCATTTCATTTAACCACTTTTGTTGTCCATCTATGACATCAAAAAAGTATTTAAAAACAACTTTACGCATTGTAAAACGACACTCCCTTTTGATCGTACAAATAAGTTCATATCATTATAATAGCTAAATTGTGAAAAGAAGAGCAACCTTCCCTTTGCCAAATAATTATGTTTGACATGGAACCAGTTACATAAATTAAGCTTGCTATCAGTAGCATCAATTTTAAAATTATTATTAATCTTAATATAGATCAGACAGGAGCGATTATAACTTGGACAAAAAAGTCATCTTTTTAGATGTAGACGGCACCTTAGTTTTAGATGATGGGAGTGTACCTGATTCTGCACGTACAGCTTGTATTGAGGCTAGAAAAAATGGACATTTGATCTTTTTATGTACAGGCAGATCCAAAGCGGAGCTGTATGATTTTATTATGGAAATTGGTTTTGATGGTATCATTGGCGCAGGTGGTGGATTTGCTGAAGTTGGCAGTGAAATGCTATATCACCATAAAGTAGCTGATGAGGATGTACGCTATATGGTTGATTATTTTAACGCCCATGATATCGACTTTTATTTAGAATCCAACGGAGGATTATATGCGAGTCGAAATTTAATTCCTCATTTAGATCGTTTAATTTATGGTGATGTTGAAAATGATAGCCTTGCACGGTTGAAAAAAGAACAACAGCCCCATCCCTTTATCGAAGGCTTAATTGTGGGTGAAGCTAATTTATATCGTAGTGATGTTAACAAGGTTTGCTTTTTAGAAAGTGCATCTGTCCCTTTTGAGCAAATTAAAAGAGAGTTTGAGGGGAAGTTCGAAGTAATTCAGTGTACCGTTTCGATGTTTGGTAAAGATAGCGGAGAGCTTATGGTGCCAGATATTCATAAGGCTGTTGCGATTGAGAAGGTCATTACACATTTAGGTATTCCTCGTGAAAATACGTTTGGGTTTGGTGATGGTCTAAATGACATCGAAATGCTAGAATATTGTGGGGTTGGTGTGGCGATGGGTAATGCAAGACCTCAGTTAAAGAATATTGCTGATGATATCACCGATGATATTGAGGAAAACGGACTTTATAATAGCTTCAAAAAGCATAAGCTTATTTAGATGGACGATTTTATCAGCCGGCTTCCGTAGTGAAGTCGGCTATTTTGCTTAAAAAAATGTTCTTACCCAGTTGAATTAGAACCCGTTATAAGGATAAAATAATGGAATGTGAGTGACCTCAATGAGCATGGGTTATTTGAATTTTTATAAGGGGAGATGACATGATTTCTTATACACAGCCCATTTTTGTGGCAGCTATGGTTTTTATCGTGATCGCCTTTATCATATTTATTCCATGGCTAATCTATACATATCGGAAATTTGGCTATTTCCCATTGTCCACCACGCTAATTTCATTTTCTTTTATTTTTTACTTTTTAGCGGCTCTATTTTTAGTGCTATTACCCTTGCCTGAAACACGTGATACTTGTTCAATTCAAAAGCCAGGCACTCAATTTTATTCCTTGGTCCCGTTTCAATTTGTAGCTGACACCTTAAAGAATAGTGGGATTGTGTTGTCGCAACCCGCAACGTATCGGTTTTTATTTAGCCAACCGTCATTTTACCAAGCCTTTTTCAACTTTTTACTATTATTGCCCTTTGGCGTTTATTTACGTTATTTCTTTCAAGAACGAAAATATTGGAAAAGAGCGTTAGGTCTTACCTTTTTACTAACCCTCTTTTATGAAATTACACAGGTTACGGGGATTTATGGCATATACAATTGTCCTTATCGTATTTTTGATGTGGATGATTTGATGTTAAATACCGCTGGGGGCATAATTGGTTTCTTTATTGCACCTGCCATTTTAGCGTTATTTCCATCAAAAGAAAAAATTAATGAGAAGGCCGAGAAATTGTTGGCACTGGACGAAGTACGAAGTATGTCTGTGTTGCTGGCATTTGCCATTGATATTTTTATTAGTAATGTGATGATTACAATTGTTTTGAATTTGCTACAAGTTAATATCGTGAATACGTTAATAGTTAATACGGTGGTGCTATTTGTTAGTTTATTTATTGTTCCATGGCGATGGAACGGAGCCACACTGGGTACAAAATTTATGCGTTTTCGCTATGATAGTAAAGTTAGTCGTTTTGAAACAACCAAACGTTTGCTTAAACGTTTTGGTGCCATTTATGCCGTATACCTTATTATTGTATTTATGAAAGTTTTAAACTACGTGGATTTCCCAATGGATTCCCCATTTTATAAAGCATCTATCTTTTTAAATCTAGGTGCAGGTTTGACTGCGATCAGTGTAACGCTGGTATTGTTTATCCATTTTGTGATCGTTACCTTTAGCAAACAAAAACGCCGGTATTATTTTGATGAAGCGTCTGATTTATATACAACAAGAAAAGATAACCAGATTAAATAGATCACCAAGATAGCAACAATAACATAATCAAGGATTGACGCTGTGCGTTCTGTTTTTGCCATAAAATTCAGAAAGTTATGCACCCCGTGAAATAAAATTGTTGCTATCAAGGTATGTTTATGTAGAACAAGTAACGCCAATACTGCACCAAGTACAAACGCATATATAATTTGCAAAATCGTATCCTCTAGTGATTGTCCGCCCATCAATTGGAGAGCATGCGTAATTCCAAATAGCACGCTGCTGATTAACACAGCTACAGTAGTTCCTTTATTCTCCAATGCTCTAAGCATAATGCCACGAAACATAATTTCTTCAATTACACCAATCACACAGATTTGTAAGATCAACATGAGCAATAGGTTTGGAATAGAGGTTAGGTTCAAGCCTTCATTTCCGATGAAAATAATGACTAACACGATAAGTAAAGGTGCGTAGACTAAAATATCTTTTGAAGATTTTATTTTAGAATCTAAGTATAAGTCCTTCCAGCGTTGACCACGTAATACGTAAATAATGAGTCCAATTGCTAACGGGATTAAACCAACAAATTGCAACACAGGATTTTCTGGTTGTGTTATTGATACATAAGCGCCATTAGCTGTGTAGAAAAAGATTACAAGTAATTCGACTAAAATAACTTTTAGGTATAGATTCATTGGCTTTTTATGCTTAGATGTAGTTGTATTTTCCATATTATAAGTTATCCTTTTCAATTATTTTATTTAACCATGCTAGTTCCATTTCATAAAATTGTAAGCCATAATACATCGTAGATACGCGGTAATAATAATCCTCTTTGTTTGGAATGGAAGCTAATTCCTCATTTACAATGTCTTGTAGCCCCTTCATCTCCATCATCTTTTTGTATGTTTGCGCTTGATAAACCCTTAGATTGGTATGTCTCGTCTCTTCATCTAAATAATCATAAAAGAAAATTTTAACCATATATTCTTTTTTATTGCTTTGTAATGGCTCAGCTAACCACTTCACAAAGCTTGCTTTACCTTGATCGGTAAGCGTATATATTTTTTTGTTTTTACTGTTAAGTGTTTCTTGCTCTGTGATTTCTCCAGACTTAGTGAGTGCTTTTAATGTTGGGTATAAACTGCCATAACTCATTTTGAAAAACATACCTATCGTCTGCTCAGCTACTTTCTTGAGGTCGTAACCGGACATTGGTGATTCCATTAGAATGCCAAGAATAACGTAATTAATCATGTTAATTTCCTTTCATTTTCAGAAAATATATATCTATTTGATATATCTATATGATATATAAATTTAAGCGTTTGTCAACATTTTTTATAAATCTTGATTATTTTCTGAGATTTGATGGATACCCTTATAGACGAGAGATAAAAACTGGTTTGAAATATGAAAGGGTGATAAGGGTGACAACGAACTTAATAGAGTTAAATCAAGTTTCTAAGAAATATGGTAAGGAGCTTGTCGTTCGAGATATTTCATTAGCAGTGAAGCGTAATAGTATTTATGGACTGTTAGGTCCAAATGGGGCGGGTAAGTCTACAACTTTAAAGATGATGACAGGACTTATTGCTCCAACCTCAGGTGAGATTTATTTTGATGGGCATTCATGGACACGTAAGGATTTAGAGCATATTGGTGCGTTAATTGAATCTGCGCCACTATATTCTAATTTAACTGCCTATGAAAATTTGTTAGTACGTACCACGATGCTTGGTTTACCAAAGGAAAGAATTCAAGAGGTGCTTAAAATAGTAGACCTCACACACACGGGAAAGAAAACCGCAGGGAAGTTTTCTATGGGGATGAAGCAAAGACTTGGAATTGCAATTGCACTGCTGAATCATCCGAAGCTGCTTATTTTGGACGAGCCAACGAATGGACTTGATCCGATTGGGATTGGGGAGCTACGTGATCTTATTAAATCATTCCCAAGTCAAGGGATTACCGTCATTTTATCAAGTCATATTTTGTCTGAAGTAGGTCAAATCGCAGAGCATATTGGAATTATCAGTGATGGAATTATTGGTTACCAAGGTGATATTGATCATCCGCAAAACCTAGAACAATTATTTTTGGATGTGGTGAAGGAGAACAAAAGAAAGCGGGGTGCGAGATCTTGATAAATTATATTCGGGCAGAGTGCTTGAAAGTAAAACGAAGTTTTTCAATTACACTTATAGGGCTTATTGCCTTAATAAATATTTTAATATCCTTTATTATGAGCCCAGTTTATTTTGTAACAAATACATTTAACTGGTGGAGTATTTTATTTATGCCTATAGCCATTGCCTTGTGGTGTGCACAATCGAACCAGAAGGAGAAGAAGGCAGGGGACTATAGCAATATTTTATTATTACCGATTTCACCTTCCAAAGTTTGGGTGGCTAAAGTTATCGTAATTGCTTTGCAGGCGTTGTTCTCTTTGTTGCTATTTTTAGTTATGATGGGTTTATTATCGTTTGTATTCCCAGGAATGCCCTTATTCGAGATGAGACAATTAGAGGGATTACTGTTGATTTGGTTTACTTCATTATGGGAGATTCCACTCATGTTATACTTGGCTAAAAAGTGGGGCATGGGAGCTGCGCTCATCACTAATATTGTTGGGGGCTTGGTGTTAGGCATTGCCTTTTCAACGAAAGCATTATGGTGGTTAAATCCTTGGAGCTGGTCCATTCGCTTAATGATGCCGATCATTGGTGTGCATCCAAATGGTACACTACTTTCGCAAAGTAGTCACTTTCGGGATGGCTCTGTCATCATAATCGGTATATTGTTAGCGGCATCGCTTGTCATTACTATAACAGCACTAACTTCACTCGCCTTTAAAAAGAGTGTTCCAGTGAACAACTCCGTGAAGGGGGCAAAGTAGGATGATATCTTTAGGGCGAGCAATTTCTGCGGAATGGATAAAGCTAAAGGCTACGTCGGTAAAGTGGATTTTTCTACTTATCCCACTTATATGTGCACTCCTTTTTTTATCTTATTTTGGTGTTATACATGAAAAGGATCCAGTAAAGCTTTTTAGATTTTATATGGACGCAATATGTATTGCTCTTCCTTTTCTAATTAGCTTGATTTGTGGCATGATTAGTATGCAAGAGGAAAAGGCAGGTCACTATCAAGTGTTATTAGGTGGAATATCTAGATCTAGAAACTATATAGGGAAGGTAATGTCATTAATTTTATTAACAAGTGGTGCCATCTTGATAGCTGTAGCTATTTTCATGCTAGGTGCTACTTATATACTTGGTATAGAAGGGATTCCTTACCTAACATATATCAAAGCGAGTATTTTCCTTATTTTTAGCTGTATTGTTTTGTATTTCATTTATCTCTTTATTGCATTTGTGCTAGGTCTATCAGCTTCCGTTACACTTGGCGGAGCAGGCTTATTATTAACTGCACTAATGGCAACAGGACTTGGTGATGGGGTATGGAAATATATACCTTGGGCATGGGGTATTCGATTTGTGGATAGTTTTATAGTGTTAAAAAGCTCAATCTATACGCAGGATGTCCTTACCCTCATTAAGAAAGAAATGGTTGATGGAATTCAGTACATGACCCTGTATACCGTCCTTTTATTTGGAATTAGCCTATGGTGGTTTAATAAGTGGGAGGGAAGACAATCCTCTGATTAATTGGTGTAACTAATAATAGAGGTGACCAAATTTGGCAAAAATATTAGCGGTGGATGATGATGAAGCAGTTCTAGTGTTAATCGGTAATATTTTGAAAAAAAGTAACCATGATGTTTACCTAATTAATAATACCCGAAATAAACCTATTACGTATTTTCAAGGCTACGATTTAATTTTATTAGATGTGATGATGCCTGAAGAAACGGGGTTTGAATTATGTCAACGAATTAGAGGCTCTATCGATTGTCCTATCATTTTTTTAACTGCAAAAACAGCAGAAGAAGATATCGTGCAAGGCTTAATTACCGGTGGTGATGATTATATAGCTAAGCCGTTTGGTGTAATGGAGCTAAGTGCGAGGGTGAATGCCCATGTTAGACGTGAGCATAGAGATAAGCAAATTGCCACAATGACCGTGTCAGGTGTTTCATTTAATTTTGCAGCCAAAGAGGTGTGGGTGGGAGAAAATCAAATTCATTTAACTAAAAATGAATATAGAATCTGTGAACTACTTGTAAAACATAAGGATCATGTATACACCAGAGAACAAATTTATGAGCAATTATATGGTATTGAGGGTAATGCATTATTTTCAACTATAACTGAGTTTATACGTGTCATTCGCAAGAAATTTAAAGAATATGAGCTAGACCCTATTTCAACGGTATGGGGGGTAGGGTATAAATGGCAATCCGAATGAGTCAAAGCAATCTTAGAAGAGAATTTCTCATGTACTTAGTAAAGATGGCAATTAGTGTGATTGGAATAGGCATGGGATTTGTAATGCTCCATCTACTAGCAATCAATTCAGGGTTTATTTTACCCGCCAACTATGATGAGCAACGAGTGCTCCAAGTAGAACCTATCATTCAACAGGCTGGTGAGGTTACGGCTGAAATAATCCCTAGTGGGCTTAAGTTTGGCGTATTTAATAAGCAAAATTTGCAGTATATAACTGGTGATTTAGATCAATCTGTTGCAATGTCTTTTCTAAAAACAAAAATGAAGGTAAGTGTAAAAGATCAACAAGTTTACCGCTTAATTGAGACCAAGCAGCAATATGTTGTTTTATATTATCAATTAAGAGCACAATTTGGCTCTCCAGTACTGCGACAGTGGTTGCCTAATGTCGAATTGTTAGAAGTGGCTATTAGTTTAATCTGCTTCCTTTTTATTGTATTTAGTATAACGATGATCTATGTAAATCGCTTTAAGCAGCAATTTAAAATGATCAATAACCTAACAGGGCACATACAACAGCAAGATTTGAACTTTGAAGATGTTCATTCAAATATTCAAGAGTTTGATGAGATCATACAATCTCTTTCTGAGATGAGAGGAGCACTCAAGCAATCCTTGGAATCACAATGGAAGGTGGAACAAAATAAAAATGAGCAAATTGCTGCCTTAGCCCATGATGTTAAGCTACCTGTAACGGTAATTAAGGGAAATGCGGAGCTACTCAGCTTATCTGATTTAGATGAAGAACAAAACACGTATACAAATTATATTTTAGCTGCCAATACTAAGATTGAACACTATATTAATCAACTGATCCACATGTCTAGAAGCCAAAACCCTATGTCTGTGAATAAAGTACATATCCAATTAAATGAATGGTTGGAACGAGTACGTTCAGAAACAATAGCTTATATAGGTGGGCGGGATGTAAGCATAAATATAACCATGGATCATGATAGGGGACTTACCCTATTTGTTGATTTAGACTTATTTCATCGTGCGATCATGAATATTTTAAGTAATGCGGTTGATTATACTCCAGATGGAGGTACTATTAAATTGCATACGCAATTAGTAGGTGAGAAAACCGTTATAACGATTACTGATAGTGGTCAAGGATTTACGAATGAAGCACTACAACAAGCTACTCAGTTGTTTTATATGGGGGATAAAAGTAGATCCACTCAAGGCCACTATGGAATGGGGCTTACATTTGCTCATAACATTGTTGGATTACATGGTGGAAAGCTGACTTTACGGAATGCTGATTCAGGTGGTGGGCAGGTTGTGATTGAGCTTTGAGCATACAGCTTTAAGTTATAAGCATTAAGCTTGAATTGAGACAAGGTTGGCTTGACTCTGACATAATGTTAGACCTTACAATCTAGTTAAGAGCTAAGTTATAGTTATGATCTATGAACCATAAACCATGAACCATAATCTATGAGTTATGACTATGGCTTTCAGCTCATTAAAGGCATGCTAGGAGGGATAGGATCGATGGCACAATCTGCGTTACCTCAAACTAAACAACAACTTAAGGATGAAATTCATAAAAGATATCTTTTGCTTGATCAGGAATTTAATGATCTTACGAATACGGATCGTGATATTGAAGTTGAAGGTGTAGATCGTACACCCGCAGAAATTATTGCATATCAGATTGGTTGGCTTCAGTTAGTAATGGGATGGGACAAGGCAGAAAAGGCAGGACAGAAGGTTCATATGCCAAAGGAAGGATACAAATGGAATCGCCTAGGTGATATGTATCAAGCCTTTTATGAAGAATGTAAACCGTATACACTTGAACAATTACGTCAACAATTCCAGTTGTTAGAGCAGCAATTTCAGGACTGGCTGGATACACTAACAGAGGAAGAACTTTTTACACAAGGTGTACGACAATGGACAGGGGATAATCCTACTTGGCCGATGGTACGTTGGATTAAAATCAATACGATCTCACCGTTCACAAATTTTAGGACAAAGATCCGAAAGTGGAAAAAAGCAATACAGAGATAACCCAAGATAAGATATGAACCAACTACACTAAAGGAGAATGATTGTTGTTTAAAATTGGTGATTTCTCAAGACTATCTGGGGTAAGTATTCGAATGTTGCGTCATTATGACAAGTTAGGTTTGTTACTACCAAAACATATAGATGAATTTTCCGGTTATCGCTATTACACTGCTGAGCAGCTTAGTGTGGTTGGGAAAATAGGACAGCTTAGGGAGCTTGGCTTTAGCCTAACCCTGATTAAAGAGATGTTAGAGGGAAACATGAACCAGAATGATTTGCACCGCTTTTTAAGTGTTAAACAAATGGAATTGCAGGAAGAATTGAAAGTGATCGAAAAACAGGTCACACACATATCTGCTTTATTACAGCAAGGAGCAGAAATTCATCCCTACCATGTGATTTTAAAGGAGATACCCCAGCGGCATGTACTTAGCGTTCGACGTGTGATTGAAACTTATCATCATGAAGCACATTTATGGAATACCTTATATTCTGGAATTGCACAACAAAAAATACAGATGGCTTCAGACCCGTGCCCCATGGCGATTTTCCACGATCTAGAACATAAAGCACATAATATAGATGTTGAAGTGCAAGTATCTATAGAAGGAAACATAAAGTTTGATTTAGCAAACTTGGCTGATTTATCGCAATATACGACATTACCTATAGAGATTGCTTCTGTTATGATAAATGGAACCTATGATCAAATGGGGATGGTATCCCAAGTGGTGGCACAGTGGATCGAAGAGCACGGTTATGAACTATATGGACCAATGTTTAACATTTATCATGTATCTCCAGCTCAAGAGTCTAATCCAGAAAAATGGGTAACCGAGGCATGTTTTCCTGTTAAATTACTCAAATAATATAGGGAGATAACATATAGCAGTATTTTAATTTGGGCATAAACATGACATTTTGTCATCGTTATGTTCTTTTTTTTACTTAAAAATCGTTTAAAATAGTCTTTTAGAGGGTAAAGGTGTGAATGAGTGTTTTATAGTGTAAAATCTGGTGTATAAGCTGGAGGGATGCATAATGAGAGTTCTTATTGTAGGTGGGACATCATTTGTTGAGTTGTATATTTTAAAGAAACTTATTGAAGAAGGACATGAGGTTGCTATTTTCCATCGCGGCTCAGCTAATGATTCTTGGTTGCAGTCGGTGAAACATATTCGTGGTGAAATTAAACATATTATGGACTACCGCTCTCATTTTGAGCAATTTGCACCTGATGTGGTGGTTGATATGGCTTCGGGTACGGCGGAAAGTGCTGCACTCATTTTTCAAGCTGTGCGAGGGCTAACGAGTCGGGTAATTGTTACATCCAGTCATGACGTATACCGTGCTTTTGCCATTGTAAAAGGGCAAGTCCAAGGAGAACTTGAACCGATACCATTAACCGAAGATTCAAAGCTTAGACCTAATCGTTTTCCGAATCGCGACAAAATGAAGCCAGAAGATGATTTTGATAATTTATATGATAAATTACTTGTAGAGGAAGTATGGCAATCCCAGCAGGAAATCCACGTGACGATCTTACGCTTACCAGCCATTTACGGACCAGGGGACCCACAACACCGACTATTTTCTTACTTGAAGCTCAAGCCAATGCTAGATCATCGGCCACACATTTTACTTGATGATGGTTTTGCTAACTGGCGTTGGAGCCATAGCTATGTTGAAAATGTTGCTCATGCGATGGCATTAGCCATTGCTGCCCCAGTTGGGAAGCACACGATATACAATATTGCGAATCCAAATGCTCCTACGATGCTAGAGCATATTCAAAATATCGCTGCTACATTAGATTGGAATGGTCAAATTATTGTGCTACCAAAATCAGAGCTGCCATCATTTGCAGCATTCCCATACAACACCAATCAATCTATTGTTGCAAGTAGTGAACGATTTGAACAAGAGTTTGGAGCGTATGATATTATTCCTTATGATGAAACACTTAAACGAACAGTAAAATGGGAGGTTGCTTGTATCGCGGATACAACCTTACCTGACTATCATGCACAGCTGCGAATTTATGAACAGGAAGATCAGCTGCTAAGTAAGCTGAAATGAGAGAAGAATATATCAAGAATATATCAAGTTTAGGGTAAGTTAAAGTGAGGGAAATGAAGTGACAATGGATGCCTTTCTTAAATAGGGCATCTATTTTTTTATTTTATAATTAAGACTGTTGTCATATCCTTTGGCAAAATTATAGCAAGATCTATCAAAAATTTATGTATAATGCATGGCTATAATATAGATACAAACAAGAGAAGAAAGGAGAGAATTACATTTATTACGATATTATTCAGCAAAGTATTAAGTATATTGAGCAAAATCTAGATCAGGATTTGAATTTAGATATTGTGGCAAAGCAGGTTGGCTTCTCTAAATATCACTTCCATCGTATTTTTAGTAAATATGTGGGTCAAAGCTTAAATACTTATATTCGTTATCGCAGATTAACCTCTTCGGCATACCTGCTATTGTATACGGACGAGCGTATTTTGGATATTGCGTTGCATTATGGTTTTGAAAGTCAAGAAGCATTTACGAGGGCGTTTAAAGCATTGTATTCATTGCCGCCAGCGTCGTACCGCTCACAAATGAAATTACTTATACCTATGAAAGAAGGGATTATAGTGTCAAATATCAATGGATGGTTTACAACAGGAACAAGTCCTAATAAATATGATGTACATTTGGATCATGAAACTTATCATGAAGGAAGTAAGTCGCTTTGTTTGGCTTCTAATCAAGAAATAGATGTCACTACCAATGAATTTGGCACGTTAATGCAGCAATTTCAAGCTAAACAGTATATCGGTAAAAGAATGCGTTTTTCAGGTTTCGTGCAAACTGAGAATGTTAACGGGTGGTGTGGTTTGTGGATGAGAGTTGACGACCAAAAACAAAACATGCTAGCTTTTGACAATATGGAATACCGCAGTATTAAGGGAACTGTATCATGGAATTATTATGCTTGTGTATTAGATATACCAGATGAGGCGGCTACCATAAGTATTGGTATTTTATTATCTGGATCAGGTAAAGTGTGGTTAGACAATTGTCAATTTGAAGAAGTAGGCAAAGATATCGAAGTAACCCAATTTACGGGTGCAGATGAGACATTACCTATAGAGCCACAAAACCTAACCTTTGAGGACTAAGCTATCTGTGCTTAAAAGAGATATGGTATTGGGGGACATGGGATGTTTTCATTTATTGAAGTGATAATTCAAGTATTAATAAATTTTTTAGCTGATTTCTTCACTGGTAAACTTGAAAGCTACTTGTATAGTTTAACTCTGGTGTTAGTTATGTTAGCAATAGGGATTGGGATATATAAGGTATTATCTAAACAAAGCAGCAAAGGCTATACAACGACGATAGTGTTAGAAGTTTTAGGTCAATTTGCACTGTGGATCGTAGCTATTATTTTGTTGAAAATTTTAACTGATTTTAATGTTAATCACTATGAATCAATGCAGTTGTATACACTAGGCATGATCGTAGTTACTGCGTGTAACATTGTGTTGCTAATTTTGAGGTTGCTGAACTATTTTGGTATGCGACAAGAACATTTAGAAATTAGCTCCTTTGTAATAGGTGTAGGATTAGGCTACTGTATGCTCCAAGTGTTTCAGTTCTATACGTTACTTAGTAACGAAATAATTATTCAACATATAATTATATTATTTTTAATATGTGGAGCCTTATCGTTAGTATACCAATTTGGTCAACGTGAGTTCTTTCAAAAATGAACAAATCACGAACATTAATCTTGTTTTTGTGATAAACATTCGTTTTTCTTATTGACAAGACGTGACACGACGCCTAGAATAATTCATGTAGTAAGTCCTGTGAATGGACTTATAAATGGGTTTTTCGACAATTGTAATTAAGCTTTTCGTATAATTCTGAGAATTGGCTCAGAAGTTTCTACAAGATCACCGTAATGATCTGGCTACGAAGAGAAGAGCGTCGCGTTTGTTTTAACGCTTTTCTATTTAGTACGAAGCCGGGGAGGGGAATTAGCCCGGTTTTTTGTCGTTACCCGACATATATTAAGGGGGAGTTTTTAACCATGGATCGGTTCTTTAAACTTAAGGAACACGGAACGAATGTAAGAACGGAAATTATCGCAGGGATTACGACGTTTATGACGATGGCCTACATCTTACTCGTAAACAATTTGTTCTTAGGCCCTGGCGGCGCAGGTATTCCAACGGATGGCGTATTTTTTGCTACTGCAGTTGGTGCGGGGTTAATTACTATTGCAATGGGTGTTTTTGTTAATATTCCAATTGCGCTTGCTCCAGGTATGGGACTTAACGCATATTTTATGACGGTTGTACTTGGCTCTAACGGTACAATCACTTGGCAGGCAGCATTAGGTGCTGTATTTATTTCCGGTATTATTTTCTTGATCCTGACGGTAACAAAAATTCGCCAATTACTTTTGGTTGCAGTACCTCAAAGCTTGAAGGCAGCCATTACAGTCGGTATCGGCTTGTTTGTAGCTAGTCTAGGACTCAAAATGAGTAATTTAATTGGTGCAAATGTGACTGGAACAGTCGAAAATGGGTTTGCATTAGGGAATCAGCTTAATTTTGCACTTGGAAATTTTGTTCACAGTGCTGACGTACAATTAACACTCATTGGTTTAATTATCATTGCAATTCTTTCAGTTTTAAAAGTACAAGGTGCAATGCTGATCGGTATCGTTGCTACTACTTTAATTGGTATTCCGATGGGGGTTACAGATCTTAACGGTTTGTCTGGGGCTAACTGGATCCCTACTTTTGATAACTTAGCGGTAGGTCAACTTGACCTTGGCGCAGCATTTAAGCTTGGTTTATTTGAAATCGTATTTGTATTTACGTTTGTAGAACTATTTGATACATTTGGCACATTAGTAGGAACGGCTACTCGTGCTGGTCTAATGAAAAACAAAGAAGAAGGCGAAAAGAAAATTGGACAAGCGATGCTTGTTGATGCAGTGGGTGTAAGTGCGGGTGCATTCTTGGGTACAAGTACAATCACTTCTTATGTAGAAAGTACAGCAGGTGTTGCAGCAGGTGGACGTACAGGTTTAACGTCTGTTGCTACTGGTGTAATGTTCTTACTCGCTTTATTTATTGCACCACTGGCGGCAGTAGTACCTTCAGCTGCAACTGCACCAGCATTAATCATCGTTGGTGTGCTAATGATCGGTCAAGTTCGTAGCATCGAGTGGGACGATTTCCTTTATGCATTCCCTGCATTCCTTACCATCGTCTTGATGCCATTCTCTGGAAGTATTGCTAACGGGATTTCTGCTGGGATTGTATCCTACGTAATTTTAGGTGGGGTATCAACATTGTTTACGAAAAACAAGGTGAAGGTTCACTGGTTAATGTGGTTGCTAGCAGTATTGGTGGTTTGCCGTTACGTATTTATCGGTGGTGAATAAAGTTAAATATTCGTGCTAGAAATACAAAAAATTAAAGTAACTTAAAAGTAAACTATTATATAAGCGTTCTTAGGTTTTTAACTTAAGGACGCTTTTTTTCTTACTTATTATTCTACGATTAGAATGGTGGTTAATATAATGAAGTTTTGTATAGTAGTAAATATTTAATTATCTTTAGACAAGAGATGAGGGTAACGAAGATGAGACTATCAGCCTGCAACTGGAGAAGATATTAAATGGTACGAACAGTTTGTTATCCCAGCTAAGCTTAATCAACTTTATATGGAGTCTGATTTTCCATCGAGAGAGTGGGGTGCTTCCATGACACGTATGGAAATGGCTCACGAATTTCGGGTAAGGAAAACGGAAAGCTTGATCCAGATGGGAAAATTACTGGTGCTGATGTGTTAGCTGTTGTAGACCGGATTAATAAAGTACGTAGTGGAGAGACACTTGAGATTTGGCATAACTATTAGCGTGCTATAAACTACTCATAGCTATGCCTTTTTGAACCCTTAAGCTTTTCTTCTTGCAACAAACAACATAACAAACGAAATACATACAATTGAAATCGTCCATGCCCATGCCAACGGTTGGTTTCCAGCATCTACAGCAACAAAAATGGCAGTAGGTAATGTTTGTGTTTTACCTGGGATGTTGCCTGCGATCATTAATGTTGCACCAAACTCTCCAAGTGAACGGGCAAAACCAAGAATCATTGCCGTTAATAGTGATGGAGCTGTTAAAGGAAGCGTGACATAACGGAATACCTGCCACTCATTCGCTCCTGCTGATCTAGCTGCATCTTCAAGTGAACGCTCCACGCCATCAAAGCCAGTTTTCATCGTTTGATACACTAGTGGAAAAGCGACAACAATGGAAGCAATCACAGCAGCCCACCATGAAAAAATAATCGGAGCATGAAACAACCATTCAATCCATTGACCTAACCAACTACGTCTTCCCATCATCACCAATAGTAGAAAACCAACTACAGTTGGAGGTAAAACTAATGGCAACATAAAAAAGGTTTCTAAAAACAACTTACCACGCATTTTTTTCAAGCTCATCCAACGAGCTGTCATTACACCGAGGATGAGTACAATGACAGAAGATAAACACGCCACCTGCAGGGATAACTGGATGGGTGGCCAAAATTCAATCCAATTAATAGCGATCAATTAATTCGCTCTTTTAAAACCGTATTTTTCCATTATCTTTAGCGCAGGTTCTGTTTTTAAATAATCATATAATTGACGTGCTTCCTCTTCATGACTCGTGGATGATACTAAACCAATTGGATAAGTGATTGGAGAATGTAAGGCGGCATCTACAGTGAATGCGATTTTAGTCTCATTTGTAGACAGTGCATCCGTTTTATATACAAATCCAGCATCTGCATTTCCAGTAGCAACATATTGGAGAACTTGACGAACGTCCTTAGCCTGAACCAGCTTTGCTTGTAAACCGTCCCACAGTTTTTGATTTGTTAAAGCTTCTTGTGCATATTTACCTGCGGGTACACTATCTGGAATCCCAATCGCTAACTTTTTAATGCTATCACCTTTTAAATCATCTAACTGTTTAATATCTGCTCCGCCGCTGGCAGGAACTACAACAACTAATTCATTTAGTAGTAATGGACTTCCATCCTTAACAAATCCCTTTTTCTCAAGAGACTTAAGGACAGAATTAGAAGCAGAAATAAATAGATCAGCAGGCGCACCTTGCTCAATTTGCCGTTGTAATGCACCGGAGGCACCATAATTAAAGTTTAACTTTACATTTGTATGTTGCTTTTCATATACAGCTTTTAACTCATTCAAGGCATCGGTTAAGCTTGCAGCCGCAGAAATTGTTAACTCTACTGACTCTGCTTGATCTGATTTAGTAGTTGTTTGTGAGCCACAAGCTGCTAGCATTAAAATGATTGACATCACGATTGAAACCATTAAAAGCTTACTGATCACTGAGTATTTTCTCAAAATAACATCTCCTATTTAGATATAATTAGTTATATCTAGTTATAATATGTATGAATTGAGTTTCATTATATATATGTAAAAATGGACTGTAAACTAGTGAAATCCCTATTGTTCACCATAAGGAGTTCCCTAGTATATATTCTGTGGTAACATGATTAATAGCCACTTAACGCATTCATTTTCAACTATGAAAACATACCTAATTATTTTAAATGGAGGACGACGATGGACACTCCTGTCTCTTATACTACCGAGGAAATTGCAAAACTTTTAAAAATATCAAAGCTCACTGTGTATGATCTGATTAAAAAAGGCGAGCTACCTTCCTATCGTGTCGGCAAACAAATGCGTGTAGATGCCACTGATCTTGAGGCCTATAAGCAACGATCTAAAAGTAAATCCCAGCGTCAGGAAATGATCCATGTTCCAGAAGCTCCGCTCTCCACAACTGGTAATGCAAATAATAATATAGTGATTACGGGTCAGGATATTAGCCTAGATATTTTAAGTAAGCATCTAGAGAATTATGATCCTACTTCACTTCGACCGCTTCGTTCATTTGCAGGTAGCTTGGACAGTCTTATTGCGATGTATCAAGGGAAAGCTGACATTGTGAGCACACATCTATGGGATGGGGATACAAGTGAATATAATCTTCCCTATATACGTAAAATTTTGAATGGCTTCTCTTATATCGTTATTCGATTGTTATCTCGTCAAGCTGGAATGTATGTTCAAGCGGGGAATCCACTTGGTTTAAAAACTTGGAAGGATCTTGCCAAACCAGGTTTAGTAATGATTAATCGTGAAAAGGGTTCTGGCGCACGTGTGTTGCTTCATGAGCAACTTCGCCTTCTTCACATAGATCCAACTACTATAATTGGATATGAGAATGAAGTTACACATCATTTAGCTGTAGCAGGAAAAGTAGCCTCTGGGGAAGCGGATGTAGGGATTGGGATTGAGAAGGCAGCAAATATTGTAGGTTCAGTACAGTTTATCCCACTCATTCAAGAGCAATATGATATTGTGATGCTACGTACACCCGATCGGATGGCATGGATTGAACAAGTGTTGCAGATTTTGCGTTCAGATAGCTTTCACAAGGAATTGAGTGCTATTCAGGGTTATGACTTATCTCAAAGTGGTAAAATATTAGTAGAAACCTAACGTAAGAAGAAAAAAGAAATATCTAGAACCCAAATAGTGCATGATAACAATAAATAATTGATAAATTAGTAGATGTTCAAATGGAGGTTTCTCTACTTTCATGATTATTCAAAGAAAATGGCGTGTATTTGTAATCATTGTTCTTATTTGTGTTGTTATGGCGGTGTTTTTTATTATGAAGCTAACAAATAATCCTCGTGCTTTAACAGAACAATTTGTTCGCAATCAGATGTTTAATTCATCAGGAACAATCGCAAGCTATTTGCAGGATGCGCCTTCAACAGATCCTAATGTTGTCGCAGGCAGAGAGGCTTTGTCTGAATCACTTGGCTTATGGCTAGAATATGGAATCACGATCAAGGATCAGAAATTGTTTTCTGAAATGGCTGAACAACTTCGCAGTAAATTTATGAGCCCACAAGGACATGTTTATTGGAAACTTGATAAAGATGGAGTATCCCATGTTACTACGAACGCGTTAGGAGATGACCTACGTATTATTCGTGCTTTGCTACAAGCCTATGAACTATGGGGCGATCAAGCTGATCTTCAATTAGCAAAAAAGATTAACACTTATCTTATGGACAAAACCCGCCTCGAAGGTTATCTTGTGGACTTTTATGATGAAGCTAATCATTATTATTCACCTACATTAAGCTTAGTGTATGTAGATGTGGATGCCTTTAAGTTGATGAAAAAATATCAGCTTATGAACTCTGAAGATTATGACAAATACATTGCCATTTTAGAGCATATGCCTAAAGACACCTTGTTTTATCCTAAGCTGTATGAAATAGGGTCAGGAAAATACACCTATGATGAAAAGGTGAATTTGATTGATCAATTAATTGTAGCTTTGCATTTAGGAGAGGCAGGGATGGATAATAAGCCTTTGCTTCAGTTTTTACAGGAGCAATATGCACAACATCATAAAATATATGGTGCTTATAATCGTAATACCCTTCAACCTTCGGTGGAGTATGAATCACCTGCTGTATATGCATTAGCTATTTTGCTCGCACTCCAGCAGAATGATACGGAATGGGCGGAGAAATGGAACAAGCGAATGCTTTATTTCCAAACCCAACATGGTAAATATGCTGGAGGGTATGTTTTTGATAATAACACCCATGCTTTTGATAACTTATTTCCGTTGCTTGCTGAAGCACAGCTTAACTAATTCTCATGCGTACACGCCGAAGCACAAGCCCGCTAGCTAAAATTAATATTGTAGCAACAATTCCAGTGATGGGGTTTAGCCATAAATCATATTTTGTAAATATAATGAATCCTCCGGTAGTTAATAAAGTAGGCACAGCATCTTCGACGGCATGCATTAGAACCGTGGGCCATACTGACTTAGTTATACGATAGATCTCAACAAACATCACATTCCAAATCACCATAAGTATACATCCAACTAAAAGGGTATCTACTCTCGATAGCGTTTCAAAATAATGACCAGGTAAAAAGAAGAAGTAGTAGGGGGCATGCCACAATGCCCAAACAAGACCTGAAATAATGTAGATCAACCAATCATTAACTTTAAGCTCAATCAGTTTTGGAGTTAAATAACCTCGCCAAGCAAACTCCTCGAATATATTTTTAATAAATGAGGTAACAAGTGCCGAACCAATTAACGGAAGTACGATATTAAGTTCAAGCTTAATAGTAGTGCTTCCCCATAATATCCCTATGCCTACTGTGATCATTGTGATTAGTATATAAACGATTAAGGCTACAAAATACCACTTTAGATTCCTGTTAAAATTCAATCTAATTCCCAATCCCTGACTGTCGCGGTTAATCCATCTTAATATAATAGAAGTTAAAAGAGGTAACACCAACCATAACAACATACCAAGGGAATTCCCTTGTTCGTTATTTTTAATGACTAAATCTAATAGCACACCAAGCCATCCGCTTGCTAAAGCTACAATTATAAAAATAATTAAACTTGTTTTTGTTTTTATTTTTGTTGTCATGCAGAATCGCTCCTTTTCCTCTCAAGAATAGATATTAACCAGTCTGCTTCAGGACATGTTGCACTTGGATATAGTGCGATATGTTGAGCAATGCCTTGAATTGAGCACCAAAAAGCTACAGAAAGAGCTTCTGGATCACCTTCTTTAATTTCTCCACGTTTTTGTCCTTCTTTGATAATAGAAATACTTTTCTGAATAATTGTGTCTCCTTCTATTAATTGTTGTTTGACCTCATGTGGCAAAATATCAAGATGATTAGCATTTTCCATAAGGACAAACATTTTTGCAGCAAAAGGACTAGATGTAATTAAGGATAAAATATTCTCAGCCGCAGTTTTAAATATCTCGATAGATGAATTACTTGAAATAGGTAAATCCATCTTTAGCTTCTCACATCCGATTTTGATCAGTGTTTCATATAATGCTTCTTTCGAGCTGAAGTAGTGAAACAGCAGACCCATACTCATATTAGCGGCCTTAGCAATATCAGCAATTTTGGTTTCACCATATCCCTTACGAATAAATAAATCTAAAGCAGTCTCTAGTATTTTAATTCGACGTTGTTCCTTTTGCTCATCACGTTTAGTCATCTTGAATCTCCTTGAAAATAATTTCATTGAATTTAAATTCAATAATATCAGTTGAGACAAGCTACTGTAAAGTAAAATCCAAAATATAATGGTAGTTAAAAAAATATGATTGGAAGACTTGCTTCTTTTTTATAATCGTGATATATTATGAATCCGGTCGAGAAACAAGACTTTTAAAGAAGAGTGAGAATAAGATTTAAACAAGAGCTTAAAAAACTTTTTGAAAAAAAGACTTGCATAACCGATCGAAAGATGATATATTATAAGAGTTGCTGCTGAGAACGCAATTAACACTGAAACAAAGCTTTTAACTAAGCAAATCAACAAAAAGTAACAAAGTTGATCTTTGAAAACTAAACAACGAGTGAGTGAATTTCACGAAAGTGGAATTCAAAAATCAGTAGATTAATTTCAATGAATTAATCTCGTCAGATTCAAAATGAGCTTATCGCTCTTTTCAATA
>NZ_JBCMOR010000006.1:0-250925 GCF_050461185.1 Paenibacillus turicensis | reverse complement strand
TTAGTAAGACCCCTTGAAGACGACGAGGTAGATAGGCCTGAGGTGGAAGTACAGTAATGTATGGAGCTGACAGGTACTAATCGGTCGAGGGCTTATCCAATAGTTAAAACGCAGCATTTCGTTTCGGATTCAGTTTTCAAGGAGTAAGTGCCTTGTTTGATGGCATGGAGAGGTACCCAAGTGGCTATAAGGGGACCCTCTGCTAAGGGGTTAGACTGCGTAAGCGGTGCGAGGGTTCGAATCCCTCCCTCTCCGCCACTTTCATAATATAATGTAATATGGCGGTGTAGCTCAGCTGGCTAGAGCGTACGGTTCATACCCGTGAGGTCGGGGGTTCGATTCCCTTCGCCGCTACCATTATTACGGAGGCTTAGCTCAGCTGGGAGAGCATCTGCCTTACAAGCAGAGGGTCGGGGGTTCGAGCCCCTCAGCCTCCACCATAATTAAATTTTTAACTTTCACTGTGCCGGTGTAGCTCAATTGGTAGAGCAACTGACTTGTAATCAGTAGGTTGGGGGTTCAAGTCCTCTCGCCGGCACCATTTTTATGCTTTTTAATGCGGAGCCGTGGTGTAGAGGCCTAACATGCCTGCCTGTCACGCAGGAGACCGCGGGTTCGAATCCCGTCGGCTCCGCCATTTATTTTAATTTATATTTCCACAAGGAAGTGGGAAGGTTATAAACATTCCGCTTTATTTTTTTGTCAATTTAATATGGCTCGGTAGCTCAGTCGGTAGAGCAAAGGACTGAAAATCCTTGTGTCGGCGGTTCGATTCCGTCCCGAGCCACTTTTTGAATTTATCCTACAATAGGTAATTCATTAATCCGGGGGCTTAGCGAAGTGGCCAAACGCAGCAGACTGTAAATCTGTTCTCATCGAGTTCGGTGGTTCGAATCCATCAGCCCCCACCAGTTTTGAGCCATTAGCTCAGTTGGTAGAGCACCTGACTTTTAATCAGGGTGTCGAAGGTTCGAGTCCTTCATGGCTCATCCTAAAGGTCGTCAACATATGTTGACGGCTTTTTTGTTTTTTTGATTGTGCTATAATAAGCAATAAAACTGCAATGAAACAATTTTGGATTTGGATGTACTATTTTATTTGGATAGGAATGCATACTATGAAGAAGATCCATACCATTCAACAACAGTTGGCTACAATTATTGGAGCACCTTTTGAATTATCAAATATGAATAAGGAAGAGACCGAGCGATATCATTGGTCGAATATAGATGGAAATCGCTATTATTTTGATGCTGAGCGAAGTTATTATTTGTGGTTATGTGATGAGATAAATGCGGATAGCTTTCAAGTATTTATTTTGAGGAATAAAGTCCTTAATGAGCAGGAAATAAAATTAATTAATTTAGTTATAGCTACGATGCGTCAGCAGGAACAAGGTTATGAGAGCTCTTTTATACAACAGTCAGAAGAAGTGAAAAGTAAAGAGTTTGGTTATTGGCTTCATGAAACGTTAGCTAAGCAGGCTTATGATTTGGAAATACCTCAGCAATATATTTGGAATGAGCAGCTTAAGGGACAGTTATTACCGTTTTTACTTCATTGTGAGGAGAATTTTGCGAACACTTTGAGCTTTAATAAACTGTCTAAGCTATTACGGAGTTATTTTGGAAAAGGAACTGTTTTGATTCCAATGGATCGAGATTGGCTTATTTTGCTAGGGAATAATATAGTTTCCGATTTAAAAGAGGACAATGAGGAGCATACAGAGCTAAGCCAAGATATGCTAATGGGGTTATGTGAAGGTTTATATGAGGTTATTTCGACGGAGTGGGGCGGTGGTGGTCTTTATTTAACCGTTCATGAGGGTCTGATTAAACCTGATCAGCTACTGTATACAATTTATATATTGAAAGAAACCATTGAATTGGGTCAAGCAACCTCCATTGGGGTTCATCTTCATTTTGCTTGGCAATTACAGTTGGAGCGTTTAGTTTATAGTATTTCGACAAGCGGTAAATTAGCGATTAAAGAAATTGTAGGCACTAATTTAGATTTTTTTAAAGATGAGGAAACGTTAACTACGCTAGAAAGTTTTTTTCAATTAGATTGTAATGTGAGTGAGACGGCAAAAAGATTATATATTCATCGTAATACATTGCTATATCGCTTAGATAAGATCAAACAAGAGACAGGGCTTGATGTAAAAAGCTTTCGCGACGCAGTTTTGATGCAGCTTGGATTGCTTTTGTATAAATTAACGAAAAAGTCGTGATTTTTTTGTGCAGTTTGTGGATAGCGAGATTTTGAGGCATTAGGTATTATAAGATTAGAAATTGTATCCGATTACATTTTAAAATTAAAGCACATTCAATACCAAATTTATAATTTATTAGGAGGAATTACACATGGCTGGCGTACGCTTAGAACATATTTATAAAACATATCCTGGTGCTGATAAAGCAACCGTTATTGATGTTAATCTTGATATTGCTGATAAAGAATTTTTAGTATTGGTAGGTCCTTCTGGTTGCGGTAAATCTACTACTCTTCGTATGATTGCAGGTCTAGAAGAAATCTCTGATGGTAAATTGTATATTGGCGACCGTGTTGTGAATGATGTAGCACCTAAAGATCGTGATATCGCGATGGTATTCCAATCCTATGCGCTTTATCCACATATGAACGTATACCAAAACATGGCGTTTGGTTTAAAATTACGTAAAGTTAAAAAAGAAGAAATCGATCAACGTGTACGTGATGCTGCTAAAATTTTGGATATAGAGCATTTGCTTGATCGTAAACCAAAAGCATTATCTGGTGGTCAACGTCAACGTGTTGCGTTAGGACGTGCGATTGTCCGTGATCCTCAAGTATTCTTGATGGATGAGCCGCTTTCTAACTTGGATGCTAAATTACGTGGACAGATGCGTGCTGAAATTACTAAATTGGTAAAACGCCTTGAAACAACTTGTATTTATGTAACGCATGACCAAACAGAAGCGATGACAATGGGTGATCGTATCGTAGTTATGCAAGATGGGATTATTCAACAAGCTGCTTCTCCAGAAGAGCTTTATAACCAACCACGTAACATCTTCGTAGCTGGATTTATCGGTTCACCAACTATGAACTTCGTGAATGGTAACATTATTGAAGAAGGTAGCTCCATCTACTTTAAATCAGAGAACCTTAAGGTAGAAATTCCACAAGGTAAAGCCTCTGTATTAAAAGACTATGTAAATGGTAAAGAAGTTATTTTAGGAATTCGTCCTGAGGATATTCACGAAGAGCCTGTATTCTTAGAAGGATCACCTAACAGTATCTTCACTGCAAGTGTAGATGTAACTGAAAACCTTGGTCACGAAATGTTGTTATACTTGAATAGTAATGCACCATTGATCGCTCGTGTTGATGGACGTTCTAACACTCGTCAAGGTGACACTGTGAAGTTGGCAATCGACATGAATAAAGTCCATGTATTTGATAAAGAATCAGAATTGAACGTATTTTTTAACTAATATCATTTAACTGTAATAGCGAAGTGATATCGATTACGATCAATATTTAATATGATTCGTAAGGCATAAGTTCAGTATTAACTGGGCTTATGCTTTTTTATTTCCCTAATTAAATGCAATCGCATCACTTCCTATATTTATTGTAAATTGGTTAAGCAACATTGATTTAAGCTTCATTTTCCTTTACGATGAATACATACTCCATTATGTAGACTTCATCATGTGAAGGTTTAATTTTAATTGTAATTATTTTATAGAGGAAGACATATGACAGCAGATTGAAAATATGTTTTCCTTACATAATTATTAAAACCACAGATACCCTCATAGTTAGCCGCATTTAAGGGTATCGTATTGGGAAAAGGAGAACTCCATGGCAAAAAAGGTAAAAGTGTCTGAGATGGTGAACCAGTTTGGACTTGAAGTTGTGTCTGGTGAACAGGGGTTAAGTCGTACAATTACAGTAGATGATTTATATCGTCCAGGTTTAGAAATGGCGGGATATTTTGAATACCATCCACCTGAGCGCGTACAAATTTTGGGGAAGACAGAATTGGCCTTTTATGAAATGCTACCTGAGGCGGAACGTGTTAGCCGTATGGAACGTTTATGTAGCAGCCCTGATACACCATGTATTATTGTGACAAGATCGTGGGCAGTGCCACAGGAGCTAATTGATATTAGTACTCGTAACAATGTCCCTGTTTTACGTAGTAGTATGGCTACAACCATTTTGTCTAGTAGAATTACGAGTTTTCTTGAGCGTAAGCTTGCACCAACGGCAACGATCCATGGGGTACTGGTAGACGTGTATGGAGTTGGGATGTTAATTACAGGATCTAGTGGCATTGGTAAAAGTGAAACAGCATTAGAATTAGTGAAGCGTGGACATCGCTTAATCGCCGATGATGCGGTAGAGATTCGCCAAACCTCTGACAATCAGTTGCATGGTACGGCACCAGAACTCATTAGACATTTATTGGAAATCCGTGGTGTTGGTATTATTAATGTAATGACTTTATTTGGTGCAGGTGCAATTCGTAACAATAAACGGATTACGTTAGTTGTAAGATTAGAAGCATGGCAACAAGATAAGCAATATGATCGCTTAGGTCTTGACGAGGAGACAACGCGTATTATTGACACAGATGTTCCCCTTGCAACTATTCCTGTACGGCCTGGTCGTAACTTAGCTGTCATCATTGAAGTAGCAGCGATGAATTATCGCTTGAAGCGTATGGGTTATAATGCAGCATTGCAGTTTACTACGAAGTTAACAGAAACGATTGCTGAAGATATGGACGATCTTGAATAAGACCGGTGAAAAAAGATGAATAACAATTTAGGCTCAATCTTGAAATCAGTGCTTGACGATAACTCCCACTAGCGAAGAGACAGAGAGATTCTGAAGGTTGTTTCTTAAATCAAATTCCACCAATAAAGTTACTTCAATAATAGGAAGTTGATTTTAACAACAATCGCAAGAACGCTCTGGATCGTAGCTACTAACCTTCAGTCGTCGTCAAGTACTAATTTCTAAATAGGGCTATAATTTACAAAAAATAGAACTTGCAGAATTTCAGATTTGTAGTATTTGTTAATTGAACAAGTATGTATTTGAATTTACGGATTTTGCGTTATTAAAATAATGCAAAATCCATTTTTTAGGAGTGTGAGGCATGGCAACGTTAATGATAGATCCAATTATTTTTTCAATTGGTGGTTTTATAGATATACGCTGGTATGGTGTCATATTAGGTATGGGTGCTCTAATTGGCTTATGGATAGCGATACGTGAAGGAAAACGCTTTGGCATCCCTCAGGAATTTTTTATGGATGTATTACTATTTGGTGTTCCCTCGGCAATTGTTGGAGCAAGACTTTATTTTGTTGCCTTCAAATGGGATGATTATAAGGATAATCTATTGGATATTTTCAAAACGTGGGAAGGTGGCATAGCCATATATGGTGCATTAATTGGTGCCATTGTCTGTGCAGTTATTTTGTTTAAAAAACGTGGGTATGATTTCTGGCGAATCGCGGATATTCTTGCACCAGGGCTAATTGTTGGACAAATGATCGGTCGATGGGGTAATTTCGTGAATCAGGAAGCTTATGGTGGGCCTACGACAGAAACCTTTTTAAGCGACTATCTTCACTTGCCTTCCTTTATTGTGGATCAAATGAATATCCAAGGTGTGTACCATCATCCGACATTTTTATATGAGTCCATATGGAGCTTGTTTGTTTTAATTGCCTTGTTTATTTTAAGAAGACAAAAATTTATACGCGCAGGTGAAGTGTTTTTTAGTTACTTCATTTTATATTCAATTGGACGCTTTTTCATTGAGGCGGTACGAACAGATAGTTTGGCATTTCAGGGTCCAGAGTGGTTAGCTTCCTTTATAAATACGTTGTGGGCACCGATGGAGTGGTTAGGCTTTGAGCATGGTGCATTAGATGTCGCGTATGGCAACATCCGTATCTCGCAGCTACTTCCGATCATTATTGTTATTGTTGCTGTAGCATGGATCATTTATCGCCGTATGACGATTAAAAATCTTGCATATTATAGCGACCCGATTGTATCTACTAAAAGCAGTGGTGTAGATGAGTTACCTCATTCAAATACTGTGAGTGGTAAAGATCAACATGCAGTAGAAGCTAAAAATGGCAAGTTGGAAGATAGTCAGAAAATTGATGATAGTAAAAGCTAGGGAGTGTTGAAAAGTCAACAGGGAGCAGATGTTGGCGAATTTTCGATCTATACAAGGCACTTTTACGCAGGCTTACTGGGGTAAGTCAAGGAAAAGTAACACAGTATGGGCCGAAAAGGCGGTAACAGATGACCTTGAATGACTTATCAGACCCGACCTAGTACAACAAGTAAAGATTTAGCATAAATATTATAACTAGAGAGAGCAGTTTTGGATAAGGAGACTAGCGATGATTGACACTGTGTTGTTTGATTTAGATGGAACGATTATAAATACAAATGAGCTAATTATTTCGGGCTTTTTGCATGTGCTTGGGGAACATACGGACAAGCCTTTTACCCGGGAAGAAATTATTCCTAATATGGGGTTAACATTAGATCACCAATTCAAGATTTTTACAGGACTTGAGGATGTATCTCACTTAGCTCAAGCTTACCGCGACTATAGTAATATTCATCATGATAATATGGTCAAGGGTTTTCCTAATGTTAAAGAAGTGATCATGCATTTACATGAGCAAGGGATAAAATTAGGGATTGTAACTACAAAAATGAGGGAAAGCACAAAACGGGTACTAGAGCACTTTGGTTACTTACAGTATTTTGATGTTATTGTTACATTGGATGACGTGAAGGAGCCTAAGCCTAATCCAGAGCCTGTGCTTACTGCTGTAGAAAAGTTAGGATCTGATCCAAAGCGGACAATAATGGTAGGAGATAGTCCAGCAGACATTCAGGCTGCTAATGCGGCTGGGGTTGTTTCAGTGGCTGTATCATGGTCTTTAAAAGGAGCAGAGGTGCTTCGGAAATATGACCCTGCTTATGTTATTGATGATGTGACTGAATTGTATGGAATTATGAGATTGGAGTCATGATAAAGTGAGAAAAGTGGAGAGATATCCAGTAGAAGGAAAAAATGCATTATGGCAGATCTACCGTACGGTAAACCCATTTAAAGGTGTACTGAATTTTATTTTTATTCAATGTGCTAGGTACTGTCCTATTTTACCTTTGAAAAACTGGATATATCGCCGTCTTTTAAAGGTGAAGGTGGGGGAGCATACTGCCTTTGGCTTGATGGTTATGGTTGATGTGTTTTTCCCGCAGCTTATTACGGTTGGGAGGAACTCCGTGATCGGCTATAACACCACTATTCTTGCGCATGAATATTTAATTAAGGAATACCGATTAGGTGAGGTTATTATTGGCGATGAAGTGTTAATTGGTGCGAATACAACCATTTTACCAGGTGTAACGATTGGAGACGGAGCGGTTGTTGCGGCAGGTTCTGTGGTGCATAAGGATGTGGAAGCAGGCAGTTTTGTAGGCGGTAATCCACTGCGGGTGTTGGAGCGTAAGAGCGATGTTAAAGAGTAATATAATATTAAGAAAAAAATATGTTTGAGAAATTAGAAGAAAATCGAGCTTTGAGCGTTAGCAGAAAAGTAGAGTAAATTGTGATTTTTGAAGGATAACAAAAACAGGTAGATCTAGAGATGAAGCAAAGTCTTGTCTCTGATCTACCTATTTTTTTCGTTTTTGTGGCTACTACTTCTTCTGAATCCCGATTAAGGGAATATTAATTTCCTCTAAATGTTCTTCATAGAGATTGTCTACTATTAAAGTTAAAGGTTGAGCATATTTTTTAGTTTCAAGCTCTATTCTTAGTGTTTGGAATTCTTTATGATCTGAGCTTAAATTTAAACTATTACGCCTTTGTGTAGGTTGATATTCAACACCATTTTTATCTTTTAGCTCTGAAATGAAGGTTATAGGTTCATCTTCACTACGATGTTTAGTAATTTTTAACTCAATTTCTGTCGTATTGTTCGCTTTATAGCTTTTTACTGATTCTAAATTAATTATATCTGGCGAGCTAATCAGCTTCTTGTTAACAGTATCTATGACTAACTTAGGTTGCTCTTTGAAGTTATTCCTAATCCCATCCGCTTGGAATGTGATAGTATCATGCTCTAAATAATAAATACTGTCAAAATATACTGAGATTGTGTTGTTGTCCTTTTTGTAGGCTTTAGAATCAACCCTGCTGACATTAGTAGTAGATAAATAAGTTTCCCCATCAGTAATCGTCAAGCTAGGTTGAATAAAGCTATGCAGTAAATCTACATTTGGTTTATTCAATTTAATTTGGACCTCTGTACTCATTGGACGCAGGATCGCTTTTTCGATAATGAAATCGTAATTTATTGATTGTTCCTGCTTATTAATTGGGATTTCCTTCACTAAATCTGAATATACTGATTTTTTAATTGGAATTGAGACTTGAAATTCTTTTCCTATATCAAAAACTTTCTTCCTCTCTTCATCTGTTAACCATCTAGAGGAGACAAGTTTACTTAATTTAGGGAAAGCTTTCATAATTAAATTCGAAGGTATTTCACCTGATTCACTTAAAATGGTCAGTTTGTTACGCATATGAAGACTATACTCGTCACCAACATTTAATATTTCTGTTGAAAGATTTCTGATTGTATCTAAACGATCTCCATTCTCATTTTCAAATGAAATGCCAGTGATACTGTCCCATGGTGAGCCTGGCTTCAAGTTCATCGTATAAAATATTGTTGCACTTTTTCCATCTGCGATAACCCCATCTACTGTAAAAGAGAATTGATCCTGCTGGGATGTTTGGTTGATGGGTTGGTACAAGCCATTTTGGGCAGCTTTTCGTAAGGCTTGTGAGTTTAATTGAGCCACAATGTAATCAGGTATATTTTCCATTGAACTTGTACTCGTACTCTCTGCACTCTGATTTACTAGCTTAGTCCAACTGGGTTGTAATGAAATTAACGTAAACAACAGAGCACACAGCACCACTGCACCCGTCGGAAGTCCCCATTTTTTAAAACCACTTTTCAGTCTTTTTTGCTTGTTCCCACGATCGATGCCTTTCTTAATCGATGCTTGTAATTTATATTCTGGAATGGTTGGAAAAGTTGAGTTAAAATCAGAGCTAGCTTGCTCAAATAGTTGTTCAGTATGTTGCTGCACTTTCTGTTCGCTCTTCTGTTTAACTTCATGTTTGGTTTGATGCCTAGCCATGTTAGTAGCTCCCTCCTCGACTCATTTGAACTCGCACCTTTTTTAAACCTTGGTGGAGCCACGTTTTTACTGTTCCTTCTGGCTTATCTAAAACCGTTGCTATATCTGTTAATGTCATATCATGATAATATTTAAGAATAAGAACATGACGATACTTAGGCTTTAATTTATCTAATGCCTTCTGTAAATCCATCTTTTGGACACTTACCATTTCAACACTTTGTTGGACAGGTTCTATTTGCTCTGACGTTGTTGTTCGCTTCTGGCGCCTCTGCTCATCGATACAGTAATTAATCAGAACCCGAATGAGCCAAGGAATAAAGGATTCTGGATCTCTGATGTGAGAGCATTTGACCCAAGCTCGGCATACCGCTTCTTGAATTGCTTCTAACGAATCGCCTTCATTTCTTAAATAGCTATAGGCAATGCGATAAAGTTTATCTTGATGCACAGTTATTAATTGTTCAAATGCTTGCTGATCCCCTTGGCAAGCAGCGAAAGCTAATGTATGTGTTGTCATACGATTAAAGTTCCTTCCTCTTCTCTCTATCTGTACTGGTTAAAATCAAAACGCAAAATCATAGTATGCATACTTATATATTAAGACAGTCCATCCAACAAAACGGTTTTATTTTTTTTATAATTGACGAAGCTAAAAAAGGTATGATAAAATATCACATAACTTTAGTTTGGTAGTATGGTAGTACTTTAATATAATAAAGAAATTATAATAAAAATCTTACCCAGAAGGTATTAACTATTTATTGATGAAATTTATTTAATGAAAATATGAATGGATGAGGTGAGCTTGTTGTCTAAGCCTAAGGGATTTGAAAAACCAATTGGTGTACGTGATTATTTGCCCTATGCGGTAGATAAATTACGTGCCATAGAGAGCAAAATGTTAGCTTGCATGGCTAGCTGGGGATACCGTCAAATTATGACCCCAACAATGGAATATTACGAAACTGTAGGGACAGCAAGCTCAACCTCTGATCATAAATTGTTTAAGCTTTTAAATAACAGAGGGACGCAGATGGTGCTTAGATCGGATATGACCGCACCCATTGCTAGAGTGGTTTCATCACTACTCAAGGATGAGCCACTCCCTCTTCGTTTATGTTACCATGCCAACGTATTTAGAACGATTGAAGAGGAAGCGGGAAGAGAAGCTGAGTTTTTCCAGACGGGCGTAGAGCTAGTTGGTGATGATTCTGCGGAAGCGGATGCAGAGGTCATTGCACTGGCGATCTCTTCACTCCAAGCCGCAGGCGTCTCTCAGTTTAAAATTGCACTTGGTCACGTTGGTTTTTTGGACGGAATATTACAAGAAACATTACCAGCCACAGAAGAGGCGCGTGAAGGACTAAAGGGTAAGCTACTAGAGCGTGACTATGTTGGATATAAGGAGCTATTAGGCACGTTATCCTTGGCAGAAGGGCAGAGAAGAGAGCTAGAGGGCCTATTGCGCTTACGAGGTGGCAAAGAAATCTGTACGCAAGCCAAGCAATTAAGTCAGCATCCTCTGTCGATGGGTGCGATGGAGCATTTAATAAAAATATGGGATGTGCTTGAGGATTACGGTGTTGCCCAGCATGTTGTTATAGATTTAACGATGATAGGCGATTTTACGTATTATACTGGAATGACCTTTGAAGGTTATGCATCAGAGCTTGGATCACCGGTGTGTAACGGGGGACGGTACGATAATTTGCTTCAGCAGTTAGGACGTCCTGCACCTGCAACAGGGTTTTCGATTAAAACAAACCGCATTTTAGATGGTGTACATGGGCTTGAGGTAGCGTATGAGGCTCCGATTCTCATTACTTATGTTGCTGCTCGTCGTAAAGAGGCTTTTGATCGTGCCAATGCTTTAAGAGAAGAAGGGCGCAAAGTGATTACTAGCGAATCTAGTACAGGAATGGGAGTAAGGGCTGATATGAAGCAGACTACCGAGCAGTTGTTAAGCAACCAAGATCAAAAACAGCCGTTGTACAGTGAAATTATTGTCTTTGATTAACTTAAATTGATTAACTCAATGTAAGGTAGAAATTTTAACGTTTAGCTAAAATGGTGTAGATATATATTTAGTATTTAATGTTTAGTTGTTCAGTGATCTATGTGTATAGTGAGGGGGAGCGAAGCTTGAGCCAAATTATTAAGGTTGCGATGCCAAAAGGACGAATTTATAAAAAGGCTTCTGAACTGTTTCGAATTGCGGGAATAAACATCCCAAAGGATGTAGATGAATCACGTAAGCTTGTTATTCCTTTACCTGATCTGGGCATGGAATTTATTATGGCGAAGCCTGTAGATGTGCCTACGTATGTAGAATATGGAGTTGCTGATATTGGTGTTGTGGGAAAAGATGTTTTGCTAGAGGAAAAGCGAGACGTTTATGAGCTATTAGATCTGGGGATTGCGAGATGTCGGATGTCCGTCATTGGTTTGCCAGATTGGAAGCCAGGCATTCAGCAGCGTGTGGCTACAAAGTATCCTAATGTTGCTTCGCAATATTTTCGTGAGCAAGGGAAGCAGGTTGAGGTCATTAAGTTAAATGGATCGATAGAGCTTGCTCCTCTTATTGGTTTGGCAGATCGGATCGTGGATATGGTAGAAACAGGACAAACGTTACGCGAAAATGGCTTAGTTGAGATGGAAAGTATATTTGAGATTACGAGTCGTCTCATTGCTAATAGAGTAAGTTATCGGATGAAAAATAGTGAAATCCAAGCGGTATGTGATGCACTTAGCAAAGTGATCGAGGGGGAATAAGGATGCGAATTGTAGCGGCAGAGGAATTTAAGCTTCAGCGTGATGTGGACTATGGCACACCAGAGCAAAATGCAGTTGTAAAGCAAATTGTAGCAGCGGTGAAAGCAGAAGGTGATCAAGCATTACTACAATACAGTAAGGAGTTTGATGGTGTAGCACTCGAAGCCTCCCAATTGCGAGTAACAGAGCAGGAGCTTACAGACGCATATGCGAAGGTAGAGCCTGCATTTGTGCAAGCAATTGTAAGTGCCGCTAACAACATTCGTGCCTTTCATAGTAGACAAAAGCGGGAATCTTGGATGGATGTACAGCAGGATGGTACGATTCTCGGACAAATTATCCACCCGTTACAGCGTGTTGGAGTATATGTCCCTGGGGGTAAAGCATCATATCCTTCTTCGGTACTTATGAATGTGATCCCTGCTCAGGTGGCAGGGGTGGAGGAGATTGTTTTAGTGACACCGCCCGCTACAGGTGGAAAGGAAGGCATAGACCCATACATTTTAGTAGCTGCTGCAGAAGCAGGGGTAAAGGAAATTTATCGTGTGGGTGGCGCACAAGCGATTGCCGCACTTGCTTATGGTACAGATACGATTAAGCAGGTCGATAAAATTTGTGGACCGGGAAATATATATGTGGCACTTGCAAAACGTGAGGTCTATGGTGCAGTAGACATTGACAGCATCGCTGGACCGAGTGAAATTGCAGTGCTAGCAGATGAACATGCTGATCCTGTCTATGTGGCGGCAGACCTGTTATCGCAAGCAGAGCATGATGAGATGGCATGTGCAATCCTAGTGACACCTTCAGCCTCCTTTGCCACAGCTTGTCAGCACGAGGTGGAGCGCCAGCTAGCCGAGCTACCTCGTCAGGAAATTGCAAGAGCGTCCATTCGAGACTATGGTGTCATTATCGTGGTGGATACAATTGAGGTAGGAATTGATGTTATCAACAGCATCGCTCCAGAGCATTTTGAATTGATGGTAGAGGAGCCAATGCAATACGTCGGTAAGGTTGTAAATGCAGGTGCAATTTTTGTAGGCGCTTATAGCTCTGAGCCTGTGGGGGATTATTTTGCAGGACCTAACCATATTATTCCGACAAATGGAACGGCTCGCTTTTCATCCCCAGTCGATGTGGACGATTTTATTAAGAAATCAAGTTTGATTTATTATAGTAAGGAAGCGTTACTTAGAGACGGAGACACCATTATCGAGCTAGCACGACGCGAAGGATTAGAAGGACATGCTAGAGCGATTGAGGTTCGGTTAGCGAAGGAAGGCAAAGCACGTCAGGAAGAGTAATGAATCCCTAAAACATAAGGCTGAGAGGAATAGGTGATTATAATGAGTAATTCACAGGGACGTAGCAGTGAAGTAAGTCGCCAAACGAATGAAACGAACATTAAGTTGTCCTTTGACATAGATGGAACGGGTAAAACGAACATTGAAACCGATGTGCCATTTTTAAATCATATGTTGGATTTATTTACGAAGCATGGCCAATTTAATTTGAATGTGAAGGCTCAAGGGGATATTGAAATTGATGATCATCATACGGTGGAGGATATCGGCATTTGCTTAGGGCAAGTATTTCGTGAAGCTTTAGGTGATAAAAAGGGGATTAAGCGTTATGCGAGTGTCTTTATCCCGATGGATGAAGCTTTGGCCCAAGTGGTTGTAGATATTAGCAATCGTCCTCACTTTGAGTATCGAGCGGAGTATCCCTCTAGTCGTGTAGGAAGCTTTGACGTAGAGCTTGTACATGAGTTTTTATGGAAGCTTGCACTTGAGGCAAGAATTACGCTACATGTCATTGTGCATTATGGCAAAAATACACATCATATGGTGGAGGCTGTCTTTAAGGCGCTAGGGCGTGCGTTAGATGAGGCAACAAGCATTGATCCGCGTGTAACCGGTGTTCCTTCAACGAAAGGAGTGCTGTAGTATCGTGAAAGTGGCAATTGTTGACTACGGAATGGGGAATTTGCATAGTGTGGGCAAGGCGGTGGAGCGTCTAGGACATCAAATTATTGTGACCGCTAGCCAAGCAGAGATTGAGGCGGCAGATGGTGTTATTTTGCCTGGGGTTGGTGCTTTTGGAGATGCGATGAAGCAATTGTCGCAGACAGGACTAGATAAAGTGCTACAGGATGTCGCTAAACGTGGTCAACCGTTACTAGGTATCTGCCTTGGGATGCAGTTATTGTTTGATGAAAGTGTAGAACATGGCAACTATCAAGGGCTTGGGATTTTACCAGGCAAGGTGGTGCGGTTTGTAGAAGGAGAGCTTAAAATTCCCCATATGGGCTGGAATAAGCTACAGTTTAAGGCGGAAAATGACGCTTTGCTAGCAGGATTAGAGGAAGGTTATGTTTATTTTGTCCACTCGTATCATGTACTGCCTACAGATCGTGCTGATTTGTTAGCCGTTACAGACTATGGTCATGAGGTGACCGCAATTGTGGGACGTGGCAATGTGTATGGGATGCAGTTTCACCCTGAGAAGAGCAGTGAGCTAGGTATGGCTTTGCTTGAAAGCTTTTTAAGTAATGTTGTTGCTAAGAAGCAAGCTTGAGTGGGAATGTAACTGTCAGCTAAGAAAATAATTTGAATTGAAGTATAAGGGGGCCAGTGAGATGTCATTTATTATATATCCTGCAATTGATATTCGTGGTGGCAAGTGTGTCAGGCTAGTGCAAGGGGATTACAATCAGGAGACGGTGTACAACGAAAATCCAGTCGAGGTCGCAAAGGCTTGGGAACAGCAAGGGGGAAGCTATATTCACCTTGTGGATCTGGATGGGGCGAAGGCAGGTTATCCAGTCAATGACGAGTTAATTGGTCAAATTGCGCGTGCAGTTGGTGTCCCGGTACAGGTTGGCGGAGGAATTCGAGATTTGGAATCGGTGAAAAGGTTGTTGTCCTTAGGTGTGAGCCGAGTCATTATCGGAACGGCCGCCATTGAGGATGAAGCATTTACATCCGCAGTGCTACAGCAATATGGTGATCAGGTTGCGATTGGTATCGATGCAAGGGACGGATATGTTGCGACGAGAGGTTGGTTGAACACATCTTCGATCCAAGCAGTGGAACTTGCTCAGCAATTAGCGGCAAAGGGAGCGGAAACGTTTATTTTCACCGATATTTCTAGAGATGGGATGATGCAGGGTCCAAATGTAGAAGCTATCGTGAATTTAGCGAAGGTATCTGGTAAAACGGTCATTGCTTCTGGTGGAGTAACCGTACAGGATGATTTGTTGGCATTGGCACGTTATAAGGATCAAGGTGTAGGTGGGGCGATTGTAGGTAAAGCCCTTTATACAGGTAATATTTCATTAGAAAAAGCGATTGCGGAGATACAGAAGGCGTAGTAAATTTTTGGCGATGTAGTAGGAAAGATAGAGTAACAATCTCGTGTTCAAAGAAAGGGGTGAAGCACGGTGTTGGCTAAACGAATAATTCCATGTCTTGATGTTAAGGATGGACGTGTTGTTAAAGGAGTAAACTTCGTCAATTTACGTGATGCAGGTGATCCAGTAGAGCTGGCGGCATTGTATGATCAAGAGGGGGCAGACGAGCTAGTATTCCTTGATATATCTGCTTCAAATGAAGGACGTGCCACGATGGTGGAGGTCGTTCGGCAAACGGCTGGCGAAATCTCCATTCCTTTTACAGTGGGTGGGGGGATTTCTAAGGTAGAGGATATGAAAACCATTTTGCGTGCGGGTGCAGATAAGATCGGAATTAATACCGCGGCAGTACTGGATCCTAAGCTAATTTCTGAAGGAGCCTCTTATTTTGGTTCCCAGTGTATCGTAGTTGCAGTCGATGCTAAGTACAATGGGGATTGGGAAGAATGGGAGGTCTATACACATGGTGGACGCAAGCCAACAGGCATTAGGGCTTTACAATGGGTAAAAGATGTGGCAAGCCTAGGTGCGGGTGAAATTTTGTTAACAAGCATGGATGCGGATGGGACTAAAAATGGGTTTGATATTGCTTTAACAAAAGCGGTGAGTAGCGCTGTTTCTATTCCTGTTATTGCTTCGGGTGGAGCGGGGAAAAGCGAAGACTTTTATGAGGTATTTACTGCGGGGCAAGCAGATGCAGCGTTAGCCGCAAGTATTTTCCATTATAAAGAGCTAGCAATTGAAGAAGTGAAGCATCAGCTTCGACTTAAAGGGGTGGAGATTCGATGAGTATGCCAATTTCGTCACTTAAGGATATCATTAAATGGGATGATAAAGGGTTATGCCCAGCCATTGTACAGGATTATCATACTAAAGAGGTGCTTACGCTTGCTTATGTGAATGAGGAGTCTTTTTTGAAAAGCTTAGAGACAAAGGAAACATGGTTTTGGAGCCGTTCACGTGCGGAGTTGTGGCATAAGGGTGCAACCTCAGGTAATACGCAACAAATTGTAGGCTTTCGTTATGATTGTGATGCGGATGCAATTTTGTTTGAAGTTATATGTGCAGGGCCTGCGTGTCATACAGGAGAGACAAGCTGTTTTCATAACATTGTTATGGCGCACGAGGGGCAACAGGGAGTTGCTGATGGCGCTTCGGCTCAGAATGTATCGGGGGTACAAGGTGCAGATGCACGTTTTGCTGTGTTGGCGGAGCTAGAGCAGTTAATTGAGGAGCGATTCAAAACTCGCCCAGAAGGTGCATACACTACCTATTTATTTGAAAAGGGATTAGACAAAATTCTTAAAAAAGTAGGCGAAGAAACAGCAGAGTCCATTATTGCAGCCAAAAATAATGATAATGCAGAGCTTCGTTATGAGGTGAGTGACCTTATCTATCATTTACTTGTATTGTTGCGCCAGCAAGGACTTGAATTGGACGAAATTATGCAGGAATTACAGCTGCGACATGAGCGACCACGTAAGGATTAATGATAAGTTATAGCGTGCGTGTACCACGATAGAGTGAACGATAAATTTATAAAAATCTCAATTTGTTGGGAAGGGAGGTTTCTTAAATGCTAATTGACTATCATACACACCATGCGCGTTGTGGTCATGCAGAGGGAACGCTAGAGCAATATGTGCAGCAAGGGATTGCAAAAGGGATCACACAGCTTGGTTTATCCGATCATATGCCACTCATACACGTCAACCCGGCTACGTATTACCCTGAAATGGCGATGCCAATGGAGGAGCTTCCCTACTATGTAGAGGAAGTGTTACAGCTTAAACACAAATACCGTGAGCAAATTGACATTCGTTTAGGGCTTGAAGGCGACTATATTGAAGGGTATGAGGAAGAGATTGCCCGTATCATTGAAGACTATCCTTGGGATTATGTGATTGGTTCTGTTCATTTTTTAGGTGAATGGGATATTTCTGATTTTCGTCAGGTGCATAACTGGGAAGGCAAAGATGTATTAAGTCAATATAGACGTTATTATGAGGCGGTAAGCAAGGCGGCTAAAACAGGCTTTTATGATATTATGGGTCATTTGGATGTGATTAAACGGTTTGAGTATGTGCCAACCTCAGAGCAGACTGAGGAATGGATGCAGCTTGAACAGATGGCGCTTGAAGCTATTGCGGATGCTGGTGTAGCGATTGAGCTTAATGCCTCAGGTCTAACTAAACCATGTAAGGAAATGTTTCCAAGTCGACGTATTTTAGAGCAGGCGCATCAATTACAAATTGCTATGACGGTAGGATCAGACGCGCACCAGCCTGTAAATGTGTTCCAAAATATCGATATTGCACTAAGGCTACTTTCTGAGTTAGGCGTAAATGAGCTAGCCACCTTTCAGAACCGCAAGCGAGATATGATTCTACTGCAATTAGCTGAGGCTTAAAGTAAAAGGATTTGGAAAGAAGAAGTTTGAAAGTTTGAAAGTAACAAGTTAGAAAGAGCAGATGGAGGTATTGCCTAAGTATGAGAATTTGGACTTTCCCTCCATCCACCCTAGCTGTCTTTAATTACAGATTACTATTCTAGTTATCTTTTTTCATAGTAGGGTCATATGTAGTTTTTGATGAATTTCCCACCGTTTTCTCTTCTATATACAAGTCCAACGCTTTAATCCCTCTCGTAGCTAGTTTTACAAATAAAACAAATGTGATGATGCCCAATACTAAGATTAAAGTCCAGATGAGCAAAGGTAACATTGCAATAAAAGTGTGCATCATTGTAGGTGATTGTCCAATTTCCAAATTATTTACTACTCCTTTTTAATTAAGATTACTAGCAGGAAATGATTACATAATCTATCCACTAATATACTTCATCAGTTATAGTCTATTATTTTACATAATTCCCATCTTGATTTTAACCTATTTTTTCTCTTTTATACAGGGAATACTAGCGAATTCTACTCTTTTCCTCATGGGAGGATGTACATGACTATGGTATACTGTTGAATGTGAGAAAAAGGAGGTGCTTTGCACTTGGACAATGAGAAACAGCCAGCTACAGCTGTCAAAAACAACGTCTTGCCTTTGACAATGGATGCAGGCTTTTTCTTTGAGAGAGCACTCTCTTCATTAGATCGGTATCGTTATGACAAGGCATTAAAATATTTTGGCAAAGCCGTTGAATATGAACCTAAAAATCCAGTGAACCATTGTAACATGGCAGGGATTTTATCTGAGATGGGAGATTATGCGGCGTCTAATGCTGCGTTGTTGCATGTTCTTGAAGAGATAGACCCAGAAATGACAGAATGCTATTTTTATATTGCTAACAATTATGCCAATATGGAGTTATTTGAGGACGCAGAGGAAGCCCTTGTGCATTACTTAGAAAAGGACACAAATGGCCAATTTCTAGAAGAAGCAAAGGACATGATGGAATTGCTGCAATATGAGCTAAATCGTCCGACTAAGCTAAGCCAGATTAAGTCACGAGAAGGTGTCTATGAGCATGAAAAGGCTCGGAAATGGTTGGAGACAGGACACTTTTCACAGGCGATTAACCTATTAGAGGATATTACACAAAAACAGCCTGATTTTTTAGCTGCACTTAATAATTTAGCATTAGCTTATTATTACCGAGGTGATTTTGAAGCTGCACATGCAGCCATTGCTAGTGTTCTTGATCAAGATGATGGCAATTTACATGCTTTATGTAATCTAGCTATTTTTTATCAGCATCAAGGTGAAACCCTTCCTCTTCTTTCTTTAATCGAAAACCTAAGTAAAATTGTTCCATTTCATCAAGAGCATGTGTTCAAATTAGCAACAACGATGGGGATTTTAGGTCAGCATGAGATCGCATATGGACATTTTAGAAGATTAATTAGAACAATCGAGCATGGACATGATCCAAATTTAATTCATTATGCTGCCGCCGCCGCATGTAATACAGGCAGATATGAGGTTGCTAAAAAGCTTTGGTTACAAATTGAAAAGCTAGACCCTGCGCATGATACGGCGCAGTTTTATTTGAGCCAGCTAGAAGTGGCTGAGCATGGACAAGGGTTACCGATCGTTAGCTATCATTATCAGCTTCCATTTGAGGAGCAATTTAAGGATTGGGAATCAGTAAATGAATGGTTGCCTTCACAGGTTGATCAGAATCCGCTGTTGCGCTCGTCTCTATTTTGGGCACTTCGCCATAGTGATCGTCCTACTAAAATTGGAGTCGTTCAATTACTAGGCAAGATAGGTGATGAGGAAGTGAAACTTGCACTTCAGGAGCTATTGCTTGATCCTAATGAAGATATGTACGTGAAGGACTTAGTGCTGTTTACGTTGCGAAGCATGGGTGTAAATAAAATCGTTCCTTTTCATGATGGAAATACGATAGAAATGGTAAGTACCGCAGTTGTTAAAACAACCTTGCCTATATGGAAAAAGGAGTGGCAAGGTGTGCTTGATATTGCCTTTGAACAGTTGGCAAATCGAGGTGATTTAGAGCAACAGCATGACGTGGAGACGTTATGGGTGCAATTTCTGACATTGCAGTACCCTAATATCCCAACAATCCAGTCTATACAAGGATGGGCGGCAGCCCTTGATTATCTCATCAGCAAGGTACATCAGCTAGATTCCTCTTATCAATTGATTTCTACTCGTTATGGAGTTTCTGCTTCAACAGTACGGCGGTATGTAGAACGAATAGACACAGTGTGCCAAGTGAAGCAAAAAATTGCTGAGCAGATGTTTGTCGTTAGATAGGATGGATTTTCACTGTAATAATAACAGGATAAGAATTGGCATAATTAAAGCGATATGATTGATAGAATTAATATAAATGGCGTTCAAACAAAATAGAGTTTGGCGCCTATTTTATATTCAAATGGAGAGTGGGAGTAATACTATATTATAAGTACCCCAATGGCGATGAGGTTTACAATATTGTGGCCGCTTATATTTGCACCGACTATGAAGGTGATCTTCAAGGTGATAATAATGAAGTATCCGAGTTAGCTTTCTTCGACTTTACTAATCTCCCTCTCCCAAATGAGCTATCACCACCGGAAAGACCGATTATCTCCAAATTTTTGGAATATTTGAGCTACCATAACAACCTTAACCGTAATTAGTTATATGGTAATGTGTAATGATGAATGATGCCTCCTGATCTTGTCCATAATGATGATGATCTTATTGTTGGATAAGGAGGAAATTAAATTTATGTATAAATCAGTCATTATTGGTACGGGACCAGCTGGCTTAACCGCGGCGATATATTTAGCACGTGCGAGCTTGAACCCACTTGTCATTGAAGGAGAACAGCCTGGGGGTCAACTTACTACCACAACAGAAATCGAAAATTTTCCAGGCTTCCCTGAAGGAATTCAAGGTCCTGAATTAATGGATGCGATGCGTAAGCAAGCAGAACGCTTTGGTGCAAAGTTTCAAACGGGGCGGGCAACCGCAATAGATCTATCATCAGGTGCACCATTTACAATTACGTTAGAAAACGGTGAGCAATTAAGTGCGGAGACGGTCTTGATCTCCACCGGAGCGTCTGCCAAATATTTAGGTATTCCAGGTGAGCAGGACAATATTGGACGTGGAGTGAGCACTTGTGCCACTTGTGATGGCTTTTTTTTCCGAGGTAAAAAAATAATTGTGGTCGGCGGTGGAGATTCTGCGATGGAGGAAGCAGGTTTCTTGACACGTTTTGCGACTGAAGTCACGGTTGTACACCGTAGAGAGGAATTGCGTGCTTCAAAAATTATGCAGGAGCGGGTGCAGCAAAATGAAAAGGTGAAGTGGGCATTAGGTTATACTCCTCTTGCTGTGGAATCATCCCCTGAAGGGGTTGTGAAGGGATTAAAGGTGCGTGGCTTGGATGGATCAGAGAAGCTAATTGAAGCGGATGGCGTATTTGTGGCTATTGGTCATACTCCGAATACTAGTTTTCTAGCACAGCAGGTCAAGCTGGATGAGCATGGATATATAGTGGTGAAGCCAGGTACATCGTTAACAAGTGTAGCGGGCGTATTTGCTTGTGGGGATGTCCAGGATAAAAAATACCGTCAGGCAATTACCGCAGCAGGCTCAGGCTGTATGGCCGCGATGGATTGCGAAAAGTACTTAGAAGGCGATATGGTGCATGACTGGGGTGGCTTGTTATAAAATCTAATTTGCATTAGATCCACCCGTTTTCTTTAGCGATACGTACCGCTTCAATGCGGCTTTTCACCTCAAGCTTGCTTAAAATTTCAGATATATAATTTCTGACCGTACCATGGGTTAAGTGTAAAGTGGCTGCAATATCATTCGCGCTATCTCCATTGGCTACTAGCCGCAAAATATCTCGTTCTCGTTCTGATAACGGATTAGCTACACGAGTGGAACCAAAAATTAAGGCGGGGGAAACCTCTCGATGTCCTTGCATCACGCGACGGATCGCTTCCGCTAAGGTGTCACTTGACTCGTCTTTAAGTAAGTAGCCACGTACATCTGCTGCCACAGCACGTTCAAAATAACCAGGTCTAGCAAACGTAGTTAAAATGATGACTCGACAGGAGGTGCCTAATGCGTGGAGCTGCTCCGCAATATCTAAGCCGCTTCGCTTAGGCATTTCGATGTCGATCAGACAAATATCAGGCTGGAGCCTGCTTATAAGCTGGAAGGCTTCCTCTCCATCTTCGGCTTGACCGATCACCGTTAAATCATCCTCTAAATCAAGTAATGAAGCAAGTGCCCCACGCAACATGCGTTGGTCCTCGGCAATAACTATAGAAATCATCATTTACCCTCCTATACGTAATCGAGTCCTAGGTATTACCTAAGTGCATGTGCTAGTCATGCTTTTTAACAGCAAGTGGTACTGCAATTTTTAATGTACTACCACCATCGGGATTTGATGTCAGCTCGAGATTACCTTCAATGAGGGCTAAGCGTTCTTTGATCCCATTTAACCCATTACCACCTTGCTGTAACTGTAGTAGTTGTTGGTTAGCAATCCCTTGCCCATTATCCTTAATAGTCATATTGATCACACTTGATGAAATCATAAAGGAAATATGACAAGCTGTTGCATGGCTATGCTTGACGATATTTGTGATGGCTTCTCTTATACACATGCTGAGTATATTTTGGATTAGCGCGGGTACCTCTGCTGTTGCCCTGCCGCCTACCTCTAAACTGATATTTGCAGCTTCTAAAATATGCTTAGACTCTGCAAGCACCTCTTCAATCGTAATCGTACGCATATCGGATACAAGCTCTCTCACTTGACTTAGTGCAGCTCTTGAGGTTTGTTCGATTTCCTTTGCCTCTGTAATAGCAAGAGTTGGATCACGAGGAATCAGTTTACTGACAAGCTGACTCTTCAGTGTAATTAACGTCAATGTGTGACCTAACGTATCATGAAGATCTCTTGCAATGCGCATACGCTCTTCTTGTTGGATCAGCATTTTTATTTGCTCGTTGGCTTCTACGAGTTGCTTTTTTAGCTCCTTTTTTTGTCTTCCAGAACGTGTTCCAAATGGGGTAATGATCATAACCATTAAAAAAGGAATGGAAAATAAAAGACCTTCCAATTGTAAGCCTTGAAAAAATCCAATTGCAATTGGTATCATTTCGGTGACCGCTAAAGCAACAATCGCTCTTTTAAATTTTTTGTTTTCTGTGTAATAGCCTATTGAATATGCCGTAAAAAATCCCATGTACAAATAAAACGGATTGATCCACAAAGAGAATAGCAAAATGATAGCAAGCTGTGTAGCGATCCAATAATCATATTTTTTCTCAGAAACCCAATATAAACGCTGGTAGGAAAATAGGAAAATGGCAATTAGTAATAAGCCAGCGTATAGCTTTAAGCCACTTTCCCGAAGTGTATAGGTTAAAGGAATCAGCAAATAGATGGGCCAAATATAAGGGAAAATTCCATATTCTTTAGGAAACAGGTTATAAAGACGACCAGCCTTCAAAGGGATTACACCACCCGTTGTTTTTTTCTTACATATACGGATAATATCATAAATAAGACGAAGTAACCGACAAGAATATATACATTTTTCCACGCAAAGGCTTCACCGTGTACAATCCCCCATGCGCCATTACCAAAGCTAAACGAGGGCATCCATTTACCGATTTTCTGCAAAAAGTCTGGTAGAACGTTAATTGGCATCCACATGCCACCACTTATCGCTAGTAACATATATACTACATTACTCACACCACTAGCTGTATCCACCTTTTTCATTGTCCCTATTAATGTACCAAGTGCTAGGAAGGGGAGGGAGGCGATCATAATCCAGCCTGCACAAGCCAGCCACTGAAATGCACTCAAGGTAACTCCATTAATCAAGTAACCTGCGATAAAAATGCATATAATTGAAAATAAATGAATGACTGTTTGCCCAATCATTTTGCTCATAAAATAAATGGAGGCCGGAAGTGGCGTAACGGAAATATAAGTCGTCCAGCCTTGAGTTCGCTCCTGTACAAGTCTAATTCCTAGTGTCATAATTGCGGAGCCCATTACACTAAAGGTGGTCATAGACATTAAGTAATGTCCTTGCCATAGCTTCGCATCATCTACTCCTGTGCTGATCACTCTCGTAAATAAAAAGTAAAACATAATGGGCATCATTAGGGACCAGAAAATGTAATACTTATTGCGGAATAAACGTAGTATTTCAGCACGACATTGTGATAGTAACATCTGAGTTCTCATTATTGTTCACCTCTTGGTTCAATTGTAAGCTGCTCAAAGGCTTCATCTAGCCGACCTTCACTAATTTGAATATCATAAACAGGTAATGCGTGCTCAAAAATACGTCGTAAAATATCGTCGGAATGTTCGGTTGGAATTACAATTCTCCCTTGCTGTTCATGATAACCATCATCTGAAAACAGTGTTTCTAGCTGTGCATACAGCTCATTGTTATTGATTTGTGGTAAAAAGGATACTGTCCGCTGCATTAGCTTAGCTTTTAGGTTAGCTGGGGTATCATCTGCGACAATTTTTCCTTGATTAAATAATAAGATTCGGTCTGCGGCATCATCGGCCTCTTGTAGATAATGTGTACTGAAAATGATCGTTTTCCCTTGAGAAGCAAGCTTTCTTGTATCTTCCCAAAATTGTCTTCTCGCTGTTGTATCTAAGCCAACGGTAGGCTCATCAAAAAATAAAATATCGGGATTGCCTGCAAGTGCAAGGGCAAAGTTTAGACTACGTTTTTGTCCGCCAGATAGTTTATCTGTAAAACGGTTCAGGTCGGTTTGAGAAAAGCGAGTTAACTTAATTAATTGTTCCATGCTAAGGGGATTCGGGTAATAGCTTCTTACAAGTGTCAGTAATTCATGGATACGTAAAGAGTCCATCACACTCACTTCTTGTAGCATTACACCTATTTTCTCTCGCACAAGGGGGGAAGAAGGGGTGTGGCCCAAAATGTTCACCTTCCCAGAGGTTGGTTCCATTAAGCCAAGCATCATAGATAAGGTGGTTGTTTTGCCTGCTCCATTGGGGCCAAGGATCGCTGTGATCGAACCTTGGGGAATTTGAAAACTGATGTTGTCTACCGCTTGTTTATCTTTGAATTTTTTACTGACCTGCGTCAGCTCAATTACATGATTCATCACGTGTTCCTCCGTTACGTTTATTGGTGATGAGTTCATTGTAAAATAGCTTGCAGATCAGTATTAGTGGAAGATGTCATGATATTGTAATGACAACTGTCATATGCATACGGTGCTTGAGCGTGGAGCTATGTTGCTGGTAGGGCTTGTAGTTTGATGATAGAGCTTGTAGTTTAATGAAAGCTGATTTTTTCGCCATCCTCTGGAATAATGACTTGATTTGTTAAGTTGTGCTCATCTACATATTTGCGAAGCTGCTCCCGAGTCACTAGACAATGATTGATGGCATCCATGTGCACAGCAACAATTTTGCTGTCAGGCGCCTGCTCACATAATTTAGTAATATCTCGTTCATCCATCGTAATTGGATCACCTGTTACGAATCTGGCCCCACCTGCATTGGCAATAATGAGTGTAGGCTTATATTTATCGAGTGCCATAGCTACATCCTCACACCAAATGGAGTCCCCAGTAACATATAAAGTGGGTTCATCCTCTGCGGTGAGCACTACACCGGATACTGTGCCCATCCGTTCTCCGATCTCGCCCGTACCATGCCTGCCCCCTGTACGATATATTTGTAAGCCAAAAAATGAGATAGGTTTATCTAAAGCGGCTATATCATCCCTGTCAGGGAATGCTGTAACGTGCAAAAAACCAGCATCCATAATGACTTGTTTATTTTCAGGCTGACATAATATAGGTGTAGATTTAGGTAATGCATTTGCTGCTACAGTATCCCAATGATCTAAATGAACATGAGTGATAATAACAAGATCAGGATTTGACCACTTATCCATCGAAGCTGGTAATGGGATTAGTGGATTTCTTTTATCATTAGGTGTATTGGGGAAAGGGGGGAATTGCTCCTTATCCGCAAACATGGGATCGATTAATAGTGTCTTTTCGCCATACTTAAGCCATAATGAGGCATGTCGTATTAATTGTATGTCCATCGTAATCTCTCCTTTTCTTGCCCAGCATTTTGCATTTGGTATAGTTGTTATTATAGATAGAATAAAAAAAGATAAACATAATCTAATGAAAGAATGTACTTATTATAATTTACATGATGAAAGCATGTTAAAACACCATAGAATTGGAGAATTTCAAAAATGAGTAAAATAGATCAGGTGGATAAACATATTATGGATTTATTGATTGAGGATTCAAGACTTACTTATAAGGAGATTGGAAATAAAGTTCATCTTACTGGACAAGCGGTTGGCTCTAGGGTGAGGAAATTGGAGGATTTAGGCATCATTCAAGGTTATACATTACGCTACAATCATCACAAAATAGGGGATCACGTTCATGCCATGGTTACCGTATTCTTGAATTTGGCGACAAGTCATCATACTTTTATTCAGTTTGTGCACCAGCATCCGGAGATTGTAGAGGTGCATCGGATAAGTGGAGAGGGATGTTATTGGATGAATGTATACACTGCTTCTAATGATAAGCTTAATGCTATTTTGGAGGAACTATTAAAGTGGGGTAATTATAGAGTGAACTTATCATTAGAGCAGGTAAAGTGAATTTAAATCTCCTTCTTACAGAAGTGCAGTAGACCTACAGTTAAAAAGAGTAGAAAGCTACCTAATACAGTAATCATTAGATTTTGCAGTGGCAAGTTAAAAGCGCCAAAAGTATATGTCTCGTTGCCCACTTTTGGCATCATAGCTAATAAAGGCTGAGCCCAAGGATAAAAAGGCCCAATTTTCCCTGAATTTACGATCAGCAAATTAGGAATGGTGAAGGCTACATTAATTGCTAACGGTGCAGCAAAGCTAGACCAGCTTAATGAAACGCCTAATTGTAGTGCAACAAGGGGCAGACAAGCCACCCAACCGCCAATGAAGCTACGGAGTAATGTTGCCCAAGGGATAGGCTGATCAATACCATGGATCAGGCCTGCACCAAGGATGGCTAGCAAGGCTAGAAGCTGGCAAAACGCAAGTAGTGCCATAACAATTACAAATTTAGTAAAATAAACTTGCGCTCTGGCGACAGGTAAAGTGAGGAGTTGCTTCCACCCACCCCCAGTATGCTCATAGCGGCAAATAAACGCAGGTAACAGTCCTGACACTACGGGTAACATAAATACAGCATGTAGGATGATGCTTTGCAGCATAAGGTTCTCCCAGGGAAAAGAGGCTGTGTTAGCTACGGTGAGTGCAATTAGAAACACAAACATGGGGCTGATTAGCATAAGTAGCCAAATGTGAGAGCGCGACATTTTAAGACGTTCGGAGGCACATATATTTAAAAAAGTTGTCATATTAGGCAATGTCCTTTCGGTTAAAATGTTGGCGGCTTATAAATAGCACGATTAAAGCGGTGACTATACCTGCAATAATAAAAGGTAACTTTTGCTCACTATTCAAGCTTAAGGAAGGCCAATTTAAAATAAACCATTCTGGTAATTGACCTGCACCTATAGACACAAGGGATACAGTCACCCCAAGAGTCACAGGAATCGCTTGATTTTGATAAATAACCGATAACCAAAGCTGTAAAGCGAGTAGTGGCAAGGCGCTTAAATAAGGAAACAGACCTAAAATCGCAATCTGTCCAACAGGGATTGCTGTACCGAAACCAAGTACGAGACCTAAAATTAGGCTACCAATCGATAACGTAAAACAAGAAAGCAATAGGAGTAGTGTACATAACAGAAATTTGGACAAATACACACGTTTTCTGGAGATCGGTAACGCCAGTAATTGCTTCCAAGCACTTGTCTGATGCTCTACATTAGAAACAAGTGAGGATACTAGTGTACAGCCAAGGAATAGGGAGATCGGAACAAAGGCACTAATATCTCCTAATAACGACTGCCATAAACGTCCCTGATTATGATGGGTCAAATAGTTGTAGCGAAGGCCCCAGTTCAATGCCATCATCAATACGACTCCAAGGGGGGCTCCAATCACAAGCAACCAGATGCCCTTTTTTGATATTTTTAAAAAGTCAGCTTTTAGCGATCTGAGTAACATATTAGAGGTTCTCCTTTCCGACTAAGTCCATAAAGATATCCTCTAGCGACTGACGTGCTTGCTCCACTCTGTAAATTAGATGACGATGCTCAACAAGATGCGTGACAAGTCTTGCCACTTGTTCATCCTGTATATGTGAGAAGGAGAGTACATTATTTTGAAGTGTGCCCATGAAGCCTAAATCACGTGCTAACCATAACGCATCTTCTGAGTCTGACACTACAAATTTCATTTCACTGATGGATTGCTTTTTCAGCTCCTCCAACGTATCTTGGAACACCATTTTCCCTTTTGAAATAATACCGACCACATTCGCCATTTGCTCTACTTCGCTAAGTAAATGACTAGAAATTAAAATCGTGATGCCATATTTTTTAGGTAACTCTTTAATTAACTCACGTATTTCATGAATGCCCATTGGATCAAGCCCATTTGTTGGCTCATCAAGAATCAGTAGCTTTGGTTGTCCAAGTAAGGAAGCTGCAATGCCTAGACGTTGCTTCATCCCTAATGAAAAACCTTTAACGGGGCGGTTAGCCTCTTTAGTTAAGCCAACAATCGAAAGCACTTCATCAATTCTTGATTTAGGCACATCTAGGATAAGCCGAATCGCTTCTAAGTTTTGAGTGGCAGTTAGATGACCATAATAGGAAGGGTACTCCACTAAGGAGCCGGTATTTCTTAAAATTTCTAGTTTGTGCTTGGCTAAGTTTTTGCCCAAAACTTCAATATTACCTTTACTAGGTTTAATCAGCCCTAATAACATCCGAATTGTGGTTGTTTTGCCAGCACCATTTGGACCTAAGAAGCCATAAATATCTCCTTGCTGCATCGATAGATTTAAATGATCGACGACATTGGTTTTGCCGTAGGTTTTTGTTAGATTCGTTGTTTGAATAATTGAATTTGACATTGAATATCATCACCTCTATGTATCATCCTACAGACCGTAGTTTAAATACATAGAGGTGAGTTGTTTAAATTTAGTTTAAAAGTTGAGTTTGGGGGGAGATGTATACCGTGGTTCCATGTGGAGTAGAATCTACTTCGCGAGTTAGATCCATTTCCTTTAACAGCATATCAACAATGAGCAAGCCAAGCCCAGAGCCTTGTGAGGTCGTGTGCGCCTCTATGCCTGGCCCATGATCTTGTATGCAGAGGGTTGGAATGCCTTTTCGATCTATAACTGATATTCCAATATATTTGCCGCTGCTCGCATAACGCATTACATTTTGGAACAGATTGTCCAAGACACGACGGAAGCCAAGCTCGTCAATTTTCCATTTTAAAGGAGTATTAGGTAAATCAATATGGACCTCGATATTTTTAGCTTCCCATACAGGATACCATGCGGCAGCACTTTGCCGAACAAAACGAATGACATCCACCTCGTGTAGATCGATTTTGTATTTTCCACTTGATAATAAATTGTAGGAGAGAAGATTTTCGATTAACCCGTCTAAATCATTAATTTTACTCTCCATAAGTGCTAAGGACTGTTTCCCTGAGGGGGAAAGTGATTCTTTTGATAATGTGAACAGATGACCACCAAGTACAGTGAGTGGTGTGCGTAAATCATGAGAGAGGTTGCTTATGATCTTTTTACGTAGGGCTTCCTCCTCACGTTCACGCTGTTGGCTAGCTTCAAGCTCTTCAATCATATGGTTAAAGGATTTCTCTAGTCTTCCAATCTCATCTGGGCTTCCTTCAACTATGGGAGCTGGGAGCTGGTTATCTGCCGTTGGTTTCATCGCTTCCTCTAATCGCAGCAGTCTCTTCTGAATTTTCCTGAAAAATAAAAAAGAGACCACAATAAACGCAAAGATTGTAGCTAATAAGCTAAGCAGGTATAAAATTGAGGAGAAAATCTCATTGTAATTATCATCTACAATAAGCATGCTGCGTGGCAGCATAAATACGATAAAGCCCTGATTAGCTCGTGTATATTCGTTGCTATTTCCAATAAAAGAGATAATAGTATAGGGATCAGCATTCACATGTTTTTTCATAAATTCAATCGCTTGCTCTGCCGACCATGTATCAGGTAACTTTGGATTAACAGGTAGCTGTAGCTGTGTTTTGCCTCTAGCATCTACCCAGAAGAGGCTTGCCTTGCTGTATTTTTGCTTGAGCCTACGTAATGTATCGTTGATTGTCTCTGGAGAAGCCTGGTCTAGCTGTTTAGCTTGTTTGTGCCACATATTTTCTAAATGGATGGAATCACCATAATATTCGTTACTTGTAGTAGGAGATTGTTGCATAAAGCTTTTTATCAAGTTCGTAGCTACAAGTGAAATGGGTAATCCAATTGGGACTAAAATAATAGCGGTTAAAATAATTAAGGTATATTTGGATAAAAGTGAATTTTTGTATTTATGAAAATTTATTCCCTTCATGGCTTCACCCGATAGCCGATACCACGAATTGTTTCAATGATAACTGGATTGGCTGGGTCACGCTCTAGCTTTTCGCGTAAATGTCGGATATGAACCATTAACGTTTTATCCCCGTCAATATAAGGCTCCCCCCACACGCCTTCATAGATTTGTTCCTTGGTTAGAATTTGCCCTAAATGCCGAAGCAGAAATTTAAAAATATAAAATTGCTTGCCAGTGAGAACAATTTCTTCGCCTGTATCGTTATTAATAATAATATTTTCCTGATCACTAATTGTGAGGTGCTTCACTTGTAGCTGCTGGCTAGAAGGTGTGCCACTTCGCCGGAGCAATACTTCAATTCTGGCAGACAATTCATCGGGATGAAACGGCTTTGTTAAATAGTCGTCAGCAAATTGTAGTCCTTGGAGCTTATCATCAATCGATGTTCTTGCAGATAACATTAGGATCGGTAATGCAGGAAAACTTTTTTTCAAACGTTGTCCTAATGTGAAGCCATCTAAGCCAGGCAACATCACATCTAAAATAACAAGCTTACTTTGCTCTGCAAAGGTAAGGGCTTGTTCACCATCCTTTAGCCAAATGACATGATAACCTCGTTCCTTCAAATCCGCAGATACAAGTTGTCCAATTTCTATATCGTCTTCTATATATAAAAGTGTTATGGATTCCATTGTGGCTGAGCCTCCTTGTGTTTTTATTTTATATGAGTGTTTCTTATAAATCCATCATAGCCCTTGATGACATTTATTATTGTCATTTTAGAGACTGCAAATCAAATCCCTTTTTATTTGTGATTATAATCACTAGTGTAATATGAAGGCTATGTTAAGTTTTATTGAGAATAGTTATCACTAACGGAGGTGCACAAATAATGAGCGAATTAATTAATAATCGTGAACATCATATACCAGAGCAAACCAGACGTCAGGAATTACTAAAGGAAATTATTAAAGAGCTCCATCAAGGTAAAAGTGTAGAGGAAGTTAAGGCTAGATTTGAAGAAGCTGTAGGTGATGTCACTGTCGCTGAAATTTCCCAATTAGAGCATGCATTAATGGAGGAGGAAGGTATTCCAGTCTCTGAGGTGCAACGGTTATGCTCAGTGCACACTGCTATTTTCAAAGGTTCAATTGAAGAGATTCATGCTCCTCATTCTGGTCAACCAGAAGATCAGCCAGGACATCCTGTGCATACGTTTAAATTGGAAAACCGTGAGATTGAACGCTTGCTAAACTTTACAATTTCACTTCATGTCGATAAATTTATGAAAAATGATGATGAAGAGATTATTTTCAAGCTAGTTGAAGATTTAAATCTGTTATTAGATGTAGATAAGCACTATAGTAGAAAAGAGAACTTGCTATTCCCTTATTTAGAGAAGTATGGCATCTATGGTCCTACGAAGGTAATGTGGGGCGTAGATGATGGAATTCGTGCCATGATTAAGGAAATCAAAGCTAACCTTATGAATTACAATGGTGATAAAGATACCATGAAGATGGACTTGGATCGGATGATCAAAGAAGTAAACGAAATGATCTACAAGGAAGAAAATATTTTGATGCCGATGGCATTGCAGAAGCTGACTGAAGATGAATGGGTGAAAATTGCCGAAGAGTCAGATGAAATCGGATTTTGCTTAACTGCACCAACTGAAAAATGGATTCCCGCTCGTGCGCCATCACCTGAAACGGTGTATGCTAATGCAGCTACAGTTGAAACTAAGGCTGAGGGTAAAAATGAAATAAAAGATGGTGCTAGAGAGGGAGCGGAGGCAGGAGAAGCTTCTGCTACACCACAAGGCTTTGTTAAATTTGACACAGGTGTGTTATCTGTAGGACAACTCGAAGCAATTATGAATGTGCTCCCTGTTGATTTAACCTTTATCGATGAAAATGACGTAGTGCGCTACTTCTCCCATGGTGAGCGTATTTTTGCAAGAACGAAAGCTGTGATTGGACGTACAGTACAAAACTGCCACCCACCGCAAAGTGTGCATATCGTGAATGAGCTATTAGCAGACTTTAAAGCAGGTAAAAAGGATATCGAGGATTTCTGGATTCCGTTTAAAGATAAATTTGTGTTTATTCGTTACTTTGCTGTTCGTGATGAGGATGGCCGTTATATGGGTACACTTGAATTTACCCAAAACGTTGCGCCAATTCGTGCGTTAGAGGGGCAGAAGCGGATTATGTCTTAACAAATTGTTTGATCGCTCCGTAGTTAAGGCTGGGACATAACTCAATTAAAGATTGTTACACCCGAACTTTTGTGGAATTCAGAAGGTTCGGGTTTTTCTTTAGCTGAAAACCTTTTTTCCCAAACGCATTCTTATATGTTCTTCCTGATGAAAGTAATATAATGGAATTGTGTAATACATAAGAGTGTAGAATTATTAACTGAGATTAAAAGGAGAATTTAGAAATGGAGTTAGAGCGTAAAAGTAAGGCTTGGGGGTTGCTACAATCTTGGTGGATTGTGCTTTCATTTATTCCTTTACTACCGTGGTTACCTTTCCTTTATATTGCGGCTAGGACAAAGAAGAATTCATGGGCTGTTTGGAGTCTTGTGTATGCGATTCCGAATTTCATCTTTTTCTTTACAGACTATCCCCATGAAAGTTCCGCGTATGACATGGTTTTGGCAGCCTCTATGATGAGTACTGTAGTTGCTATTATTCATAGTTTTGTAATTCGTAAAGAATACTTAAATCGACTGGAATATAAGTCTGAATATGGGACTGAAGTGAGAACAGAACGAGAAATAACATCAGGAGAAACAGCATCATTAAGTTCATCGAGGGAAATACCTAATTTTAGAGAGGTACCTAACGCTGCTATCCCATTGCAAAATCATCAACATGGTAACAAAGATAAAGATGGACGAAACAGTAACGTACCACTGAATATTAATTTAGCTAGCGAAGAAGAACTTGCTGATCTTCCAGGGATCGGAATTCTCTTATCTAAAAAGGCAATTTATCATCGCCAAAGAAATGGTCAGTATACTACGTTAGGGGAGTTTTTTGAATTACTACAATTAAAGGACTATGAGATCCATCGGCTAGTCCCATTACTGACAGTATAACTAAAATTCGGGTTCAATCTTGGAATTAGTGCTTGGCTGCTAACGCAAACTAGCGAAGAGACTGAGAGATTCTGAAGGTTGTCTCTTAAAATCAATTTCTATCCATAAATTTACTTCAATAAAACGGGCTTAACTTAGAAATTAGTGGTTGAGAGGAAGCAAAAATAGCGAAGGGGTAGAGGGATGGTGGAGAAGTGAACACGTCCGCCTTTACAGCCTGTTTTTCAACCGATAAAAATCTAATTAAAGAAAATCAGGCTGTAACAGGGGTCGAAGCCACCCTCTGCACCGTAGCTGCTTCCCTCGGTAGTTAGCAACCACTAATTTTTGTTTTAAGCTATTAAGAAGGAATATGATTTTAACAACAATCGCAAGAACTCTCTGGATCGTAGCATCAGCCTCTAGTCGAATCCAAGTACTAATTATTAAATGGAGCCAAATTTTTTAGACTGAATCCAATCTCTCTGAATAAAATGGAAATAACGGATATGGAAAGCGTATTCGTTATTTTTTTCTTATTAATTGTGAAAATAATCACTTAATACAGAGGGGGGCAAATACTATGAGGAAAGTAAGGTGGAAGGCGGTAAAGGTCAGTTGTTTAGCAGTGCTATCATTTATTCTGATTTTAGGACTAATTGGGTGTAACAAGGATGAGAATGATTGTAATGGAACAAATAAAACTGAAAATGAGGAAGCCCAGCTTTTTAAACCTGGTACTTACAATGGGGAAGCGGAGGGCCTCCATAGTAAGATTAAGGTGGAAGTCACGGTGGATGCTAATTCAATCCAGTCAATTAAGGTGTTAGAGCAAAATGATACTAAAGGGATTAGTGATCCCGTATTCACCACCATTCCTGAAAAAATTGTTCAAGGTCAGACGTTAAAGGTGGATGCGGTAACAGGTGCCTCTATATCGAGTCAAGGCTTACTTGATGCTATTTCTGCTGCGTTAGCTAAAGCAGGGGCAGATGTGAATGAGCTTAAAAATAAAGAGCCAATTCAAGCTAATGCGGCTAAGGAGGACGTCACCAAGGAAACAGAGGTTGTTATCATAGGTGGTGGCGGTGCAGGCTTAGCGGCTGCGGTATCTGCTGGTGAACAAGGAGCGAAAGTCATTTTAATTGAGAAGGCACCTGCGCTAGGTGGGAATACAATCCGATCTGGTGGTGCATTAAATGCCTATGACCCTGTTCGCCAACCTAAAAAAGAGATGAACCAAGCCCTGATCAATGAATTGAAGGATATTTTAACCTATAAGGAAGACCAGTTTGGCGAATATGGAAATACATTAAAAGTGTTAAAGTCTCAAATAAAAAACTATTTAAGTAAAGAAGACACTTCTAAGCTATTCGACTCCCCTGAGCTTCATATGATTCATACTTATATTGGAGGGAAGCGAACAGGGTTAGATGGCAAGGAGATATCGGGTAAGTTTGAGTTGGTACAAACGCTAGTCCAAAATGGTTATGGCACAATTCAGTGGCTGGAGGGCAATGGGGTAGGTTTTGGAGATGGGATTGGCACAGTGCTTGGGGCATTATGGCCTAGAACACATCATAGTACACAACCTTTAGCTACAGGTTATATTAATAGTCTAGAAAAAGCAGCAACGAAGCTAGGAGCAGAAATCATACTAAACACGAAAGCAACAAAGCTAATTATGGAAAATGGGAAAGTAGTGGGTGTAACCGCCGAGCAATCAGATGGTACATCAGTTACATTAAAGGCAACAAAGGGTGTTGTTATGGCGACAGGGGGTTTCGGTGCGAATCCAGAAATGGTTGTGAAATACAACAATTATTGGCCTGACCTTGATCCTAATATCAAAACAACGAATACCGCGAATGCAACTGGAGACGGGATTGTCATGGGGGAACAAGTTGGAGCTAATTTGTGGGGAATGGGCTTTATTCAGCTTATGCCAAGCGGTGAACCTGAAACAGGTGCATTATCTGGTGGGGTGTGGGGAAGTGCAGAAACGCAGATTTTTGTAAATAAGGAAGGTAAGCGATATGTAAACGAGTATGCTGAACGGGACGTTTTGGCAGCCGCGGCACTTAAGCAAAAGGATAAAACCTTCTATATTATTAGTGATATGACAGCGCTAGGCAATCCCAAGATGAGCGACAAAACAAACTGGGGCGAAACTTACCAGAGCCTAATAGATCGTAAAAGTATTTTTAAAGGGGATACTTTGGAGGATCTAGCTCAGCAAATCGGAGTGCCAGTAGAAACCTTTGTGAAGGAGATGGCCAAATACAATACGTATGTTGAAAAACAAAATGACCCTGAGTTTGGTAAAAAGAACTTTGGTGCAAAGCTAGAAAAGGCACCTTTCTTTGCCACTCCAAGAACTCCTTCGGTTCACCACACGATGGGTGGACTTGAAATTAATGAAAAGGCGCAGGTGCTGGATGCAAAGGGAACCCCAATACCTGGCTTTTACGCAGCAGGAGAGGTTGCTGGGGGGCTTCATGCTGGTAACCGATTAGGTGGTAATGCAATCACAGATATTTTTACGTTTGGACGGATTGCAGGGGCTAGTGCGGCTGGAGCGAAATAACGATTAATATTTTTTATAATCCCCTGTACTCTAAAATAAAATGGAGCAAACAGGGGATTGTTATTTATTATCATTTTAATTTCTTGTAGAAGAAATACTCTGTCAGATTGACGTGCTCATGCTCTAATCTACCAAACTCAGTGTAGCCAGCATTTAGATAAAATTTAGGTGCTTGAAAGTCAAATGTATCTAAATGACACATATGGCAACCAAATTGTAGACTGTGTAAGTGGTTTGCTTGTTAAATTGTATTGTTCAAGCTGTGAGTCTAGAAATTCGTTATCTTTATCTGTCCCATTCTTAAATATAATTGATGTTTTCATCGTGTAAGATCCCTTTCTTTAATTTCTAAAATTAAAAAGAATAGTCTTTGTATGCTAGGAAACTTTATATAAAATATTACCATTCATCGTCTACTTCTTGTTAATAAGTTCCTTGCTCCAAGCGTGATTCACTTCTCTTGACCTATCGGTCAAGGTTCGCTTATAGTTGGTACGTAGGAGCAAACAATTTTAATAGAGAAAAAGGTGGCTTGTGACATGTCTGAAAATATCTACATTGGCGTTGATCTGGGTGGTACTGCGATAAAGGTCGGTATCTGTAGTGAAGAGGGTAAGCTTCTTCAGACTTATGAAGGCCCAACTGAAGCCGATAAGGGTGCCGAGACATTGATTGACAATATCGAACGGTATGTACGCCATATTGTTGAACAATCTCAGTTTGATTGGGAACAAGTTAAAGGCATAGGTGCAGGGGTTGCCGGCTTTACCAATGTACGTGAAGGCATCATTATTCTTGCGCCAAATGTAGGATTGCGAGATTTTCATATTCGCAAAATTTTAGAGGATCGTCTAGGCAAGCCTGTAATGATAGATAATGATGCAAATGTTGCTGCACTTGGCGAAGCATGGGGCGGCGCAGGCGCAGGTATCGATAATTGCGTATGTTATACACTTGGAACAGGTGTTGGTGGCGGGATTATTATAAATGGTAAAATATATCAAGGATTTTCGGGATTAGCAGGAGAGCTTGGACATATTTCAGTTGTTCCCGATCTAGAAGCAATTCAATGTGGCTGTGGTAAAATGGGTTGCCTAGAAACGGTGTCCTCTGCGACAGGAATCATTCGTATGGGTAAGGATGCGGTGGCTCGTGGGGAGCGCACTTCATTATCTTTGGTGGAGAAAATTACAGCGAAGGATGTATTTGATGCTGCCAAAGCAGGTGATGAGGTTTCCATTCGTATCGTTAATCGCGCCGCCTATTATATAGGTAAGTCTTTAGCAGCAGTTGCATTAGTGCTTAACCCAGAACTGGTCATTATCGGTGGCGGAGTATCTAAAGCTGGTGATATTTTATTTGATGAAATCAGATCTGTGTTTGCAGAATTAACGCCTGAGCCAACACAAGCTGGACTAAGAATTGTCCCAGCTGTTTTAGGTAATGATGCAGGTATTGTAGGAGCAGCCGGTTTATTTTTACGCTCATAATTGACGAGGTCTATAAGGATAATATGAACACTCAGCGCATATGCTTTGTGTATGCAAGGAGGGAAAAACATGCTGGATGCAGAGGAAATATCAGTCGCTAATCTCATTATTATTACGGGAATGTCAGGAGCAGGGAAAACACTTGCAGTGCGAAGTCTTGAAGATTTGGGTTTCTTTTGTGTAGACAATTTGCCTCCTGTATTAATTCCTAAATTTGCAGAGCTGATTGAGCAGTCAAAGGGGAAAATCGCTAAGGTCGCTTTAGTTATTGACTTGCGCGGAAGAGAATTTTTCACGGCATTATCCGAATCATTAGGCTACGTTAAAGAGCATTTTACAATTCATTGTGAAATTTTGTTTTTGGATGCATTAGATAATATTCTTGTTCAACGTTATAAGGAAAGTCGTCGACGTCATCCATTAGCACCTGAAGGCATGCCTCTGGATGGCATTAAGCTAGAGCGTAAAATGTTAGATGAGCTGAAGTCTTCTGCTAATCTAGTGATCGATACAAGCCATATGAAGCCTGCACAGCTTAAGGAGAAAATCATCTCTAGATTTTCCCATTTGGAGAGTAATCAGCTCTCTGTGAATGTCACTTCATTTGGATTCAAATACGGAATTCCGATTGATGCTGATCTTGTTTTTGATGTGAGATTTTTACCAAATCCACATTACATTGAGCATTTACGGCCTAAAACCGGACAGGATGCAGATGTATATGATTATGTGATGAAATGGCCAGAGACACAGGCGTTTTTAACTAAGTTATTAGATATGCTTCATTTTCTGCTGCCTCAATATCATAAAGAAGGAAAAAGTCAGGTCATCATCGGAATCGGGTGTACAGGTGGCAAGCATCGTTCTGTAGCGATTAGCGAATATTTAGGTCGTATGCTTGGTACTAGTGAAACGGAGAAGGTACGAGTCAGTCATCGAGACTCTGATAAGGACCGACATTAAGGGTGTGAATGATTGATGGGTCGGCAAAGGGAAGCAAGAAAACCACGTATTGTGGTCATGGGTGGAGGAACAGGTCTATCTGTGATGCTGCGTGGTTTAAAAGAGAAATCATTAGATATAACAGCCATTGTTACCGTAGCTGATGATGGAGGGAGTTCAGGCATTTTACGTAGTGAGCTACAGATGCCGCCGCCGGGAGATATTCGAAACGTGCTCACAGCACTAGCGGATGTGGAACCGTTGCTATCAGATATGCTTAGCTATAGATTTACATCAGGCTCAGGGCTTGCAGGACATAGCTTAGGGAATTTAATTCTTGCGGCTATTACGGACATTTCAGGTGATTTTGTAACGGCTGTGCGTGAGCTTAGTCGTGTATTTGCAGTACGTGGACGTGTGTTGCCTGCCGCGGATCAAGCGGTTGTGCTTCATGCAGAGATGGAGGATGGCTCGATTGTTTCAGGCGAGTCTGCGATTCCTCAAGCTCAAGGCAAGATCAAACGAATTATGCTAGAGCCTGCAGAGGTGGAAGCTTTACCGGAAGCGGTTGAAGCGATCGCTGAAGCAGATGCAATTTTAATTGGCCCTGGGAGCCTCTATACTAGCATTATTCCTAATTTACTTGTGCCAAAACTCGCTCAGGCGATTTTAAATAATGATACGGCAATTAAAATGTTTGTTTGTAATGTCATGACACAGCCTGGTGAAACGGATGGATATACTGTAAGTGATCATTTGGAAGCTGTATATCAGCATGTTGGACATCATTTGTTTGATTATGTTATCGTCAATGATGGTGAAATACCTTCTCAAATTCAAGATTTTTATGCTGAGAAGGGTGCAAAACCAGTCGAAGTAGATTGGGATGTTGTTACTGGACGTGGTTATAAGGTCATTGCAGATACACTTGTACTATTTAGAACTTATTTACGGCATGATGCAGATAAATTAAGTCATCACATTTATCAGTTAGTAGAAAACTGGATTTCTAGAAAGAGGTGATTTCCTTGTCGTTTGCGGCACAAACCAAAAAAGAGCTAACGATGTTTGAAGCTGAACCTTGCTGTGAACAAGCCGAGTTATCAGCACTTATTCGGATGAATGGCGCTGTTCAGGTTTCGAATAAGAAGGTGGTTTTGGATATTTCTACGGAAAATGCCGCGATTGCAAGGCGCATCTATTCGTTAATTAAAAAGCATTTTCAGATTCATACCGAATTGCTTGTTCGTAAAAAAATGCGCTTGAAGAAAAATAATGTATACATCGTAAGAATTCCAGGCAAAGTACAAGAGATATTACAGAGCTTAAAAATTGTTTCAGAGGGTTTTGTTTTTAATTCAGGGATTAATCCTGACCTCACTCGGAAAAACTGTTGTAAGCGGGCTTATTTACGTGGAGCATTTATGGCGGGTGGGTCTGTGAATAATCCAGAAGGTTCCTCTTATCATTTAGAAATTGCCTCAATGTATGAGGAGCATTGCAAGGCACTCGTCGATTTAGCTAATGAATTTGAATTAAATGCTCGCTTTATTGAGCGTAAAAAAGGATTCATTTTTTATATCAAAGAGGGTGAAAAAATTATCGAGCTGCTTAGTATCATTGGCGCACATCAAGCTTTATTTAAGTTTGAGGATGTGCGAATCATGCGAGATATGCGGAATTCAGTTAATCGTATCGTAAATTGTGAAACTGCAAACCTCAATAAAACGATCGGTGCTGCTGTTAGACAAATCGATAATATTAAATTTCTCCAGAAAAAAATCGGTTTAGAAAATTTGCCGGAAAAACTAAAAGAGGTTGCTGAGGTACGCTTAGCACATCCAGATATGAACTTAAAGGAAGTTGGCGAATTACTTAAAGGAACCGTTAGCAAATCAGGTGTAAACCATAGATTACGTAAGATTGATGAGCTTGCAGAAAAAATTCGTGGGTCTTAGGTAGTTTCTTACTTACTGGATATGCTATAATGATATTAATTATAATGTATTAGAGAAGCAGCTTGCATAAATGTATTAGCGCCTTCTAAATTAGCAATACAAATTTACGAAAACGGTTCAATTCGTAAATATTGTATCTAAGAGTGATCTAATTAGTTATGCAAATTGTTTAGGTTAAGAGATACGTTGTTTGAATTCGTAATAGGGGGTAAGGTTTCATGGTTAAAAACCCAGTGACCGTTCGACTAAAAACGGGACTTCATGCTCGTCCAGCAGCACTTTTCGTTCAAGAAGCGAACAAATATTCATCAGAAATTTTCGTTGAAAAAGATGATAAAAAAGTAAATGCTAAAAGTATCATGGGGATTATGAGCCTTGCCATCAGCACCGGAACAGAAATTTATATCAGTGCCGAGGGTGCAGATGCTGAACAGGCAGCAAACGCTCTAATCAGTTTAGTAAGCAAAGAAGAATTAGAAAACCAATAATGAACCAAAATAAAAGGGTAGTTTCGCATTTGCGAAGCTACTCTTTTTTGATAAATTTTAATGTTAATTTATAACAACTTTAATTTTGAAGTATTTTTTTCAACTACAATTATTTTGAATTGCAACATTTAAATACGCTACACCGTCAGAGGTTACAACAAAGGAAAAAAATATTGTAGTTAATTTTAAAATAATTTTATTTGAAAATGGAGGCGGAAAGTGATGAAAACATGGTTAAAGCCAGTAGGTGCAACACTTGTGGCAGGTGTATTATTGTTTGGAACAGCTTCAACAGGGGTATTTGCAAATCGAGCATTGGCAGCGGATGCAGTACAGCAAAACAAAAGTATTATAAGTGTGGTGGGTAATGGTGAAATTTCCGTTAAGCCTGATATCGCTTATTTATCAATCGGAGTGAAGACAGAGGCAGCTACAGCAAAAGCAGCACAAGCTGGAACAGCAGCAAAAATTACTAAGCTAACGGCTGTACTTAAGGATCAATGGAAAATTAGCGGCAAGGATTTAAAAACAGGAGATTTTTATGTACAACCGAATTACACATATTCTGAAAAAGATGGACAAAAAATTAAAGGATATAGCTCATCCCATATGTTGCAAATTACTTATCGTGATTTAGATAAAGTTGGACAATTACTGGATGCTGTTTCTGAAGCAGGCGCAAACCAGATCAATAATGTTAATTTCGGAATTGAGAACCCAGAACAATTTGAAGCAGAAGTAATCGAAAAAGCGATGAAAAATGCAAATAATAGAGCAAAAGCTATTGCTAAATCTTCCGGCCGTCAGTTAGGTACTGAGCTTTCTATTAGTCAATCGGGTAGTGATTCCTCCCTATATGTACAAAATTATCAAATGTTAGAAAAAGCACAGGCAATGGGAAGTACTGCAGATCGCACAACGGTAGAAATTGGTGAGATTAACGTTAAGATGAGTTTGAATGTTGTTTATGAGTTGAAATAGTCAGTCTATAGCTTTTAGTTCACAAGGGCTTTGTGTAATCTACACAAGGCTCTTTGTCTTTAAAATTAGCGTTTGGTTATTAAGTTTCCATGTAGCCATCTCTTTTGCTTCGTAGAAAACTATTGTAACCTAGGTCAAAACAAGGTATAGTGAATATGCAAAATTATGAGGAACCAATTTATACAAAATCAACAAGCCATCCCTACGGATATGGCTTGTTTTATAGTTAAAACAAAAATTGCAAAGGAGCTGGTGTCCCAATGATTGCGCTATCTGAAGTGACTAAGAACTTTGGTGGTCAAGCTGTTGTACATCCATTATCACTAACGATCGAAGAAGGGGAGTTTTTAACTCTACTTGGCCCAAGCGGCTGTGGTAAAACGACAATTTTACGTATGCTTGCTGGCTTTGAGCAGCCTACAAGTGGTCAAATTATGTTAGATGGATTAGATTTAACGGAGCTTCCACCTAATCGAAGAGATTTAAATCTTGTTTTTCAGCACTATGCCTTATTTCCACATATGACCGTGGAGGATAATATCGCCTTTGGTCTTAAAATGAAAAAGCTTTCGAAACAAGAGCAAACAAAACGTATTCAAGAAGCTACTGAAATGACACAGTTAAGTGCACTTACAAAACGTTTCCCTCATCAGCTATCCGGTGGACAACAACAACGGGTGGCTATTGCGCGTGCCATTGCAAATAAACCAAAGGTGTTATTGTTAGATGAACCACTTGGGGCGCTTGACCTTCAGTTAAGAAAAAGCCTACAGGCTGAGCTTAAGCAATTACAGCGCAGTCTAGGAATTACGTTTGTATATGTTACACATGATCAAGAGGAAGCGATGATGTTATCTGATCGGATCGTCATAATGAATCATGGGAAAGTAGAACAGATTGGCTCACCACGCGAAATTTATGAGACACCTGCAACGTTATTTGCGGCTACTTTTGTAGGGGAAAATAATATATTTGCCAAAGACGGTGTCATGATTGCATTAAGACCAGAGAAGCTTAGTGCACAACCTCATAATTTGGAGCAATATAAATATACGGGTGTTATTACAGATGTGCTTTATCTTGGAAGTGTTCATAAACTAGTGGTACAGCTTGATCAGGAGCCTATGAAGGTATCGATTGTATTGGATCTTAATCAAGATAACTCGTGGCATATTGGACAACGTATAGGGGTTAGCTGGAAAGCGGAAGACGAGGTGATTGTCGGATCATGAGAAAATCCAATTGGGGTATTATGCCGATCATCTTTTGGCTAGGGTTGTTTCTAGTTGTCCCGATGCTGATTGTTGTTGTGATTTCTTTTATGAGCCGAGATACACTTGGTAACGTTGTTATGGGCTTTAATTTGGAAGGCTACAAACGTTTTTTTGAGCCCCTGTATTTAGGGATTTATTGGGATACGATTGTATTGTCTGTAACTACAACTGTATTATGTCTTTTACTAAGCTACCCACTAGCTTATTATATTGCAAATGCAAGTACAAAGATAAGAACGTGGGGTCTCATTTTAATTACAGTCCCATTCTGGATTAACTTCCTTATTCGTACATATGCTTGGGTGTTATTGCTGCGTACACAGGGGGTTGTAAATAATTTGCTCATCGACCTTGGATGGATTGGGGAACCGTTACAAATGCTATATACCAAAGGTGCGGTTTTGCTTGGTATGGTGTATACCTTTATTCCATTTATGGTTTTGCCGATTTATGTCGCAATAGAACAAATGGACAAAAAGCTATTGGAGGCGGCAAGTGATCTTGGAGCAACAAGCTGGCGTGCATTTTGGCATGTGACATTACCTCAGACAAAGTCAGGCATTATGACGGGCGCTGTTCTTGTATATGTATCGACAACAGGGATGTTTGTCGTCACAGATATTTTGGGCGGAGCGAAATCTGCAATGATAAGCAACATTATTCAAAGTCAATTCCTTGGGGCGCGAAATTGGCCATTTGGTGCAGCATTATCAGTTATATTTGTCATCACGTCTTTAATTTTAATCGCATTATTTAATCGTGCAATGACAGCCAAACATTTAACTGCGAAGGAGGGCCGATGACATGAAAACTAAAAATCATCGCCTGCTCGCAGTGCATTCCCTACTAATGATGTCATTTATTTATATTCCAATTATAATTATTATTTTGTATTCCTTTAACTCATCGCGTTTGGCGGCGGATTGGAGTGGATTTACCTTTGACTGGTATTTCTCTTTGTTTAAAAACCGACATGTCCTAGAGGCATTAAGCAATAGCTTAACGATTGCAATTGTATCAACGGTTTTCTCTACTATACTCGGTACATTAGCAGCATTAGCAATGCGAAAGCTATCTAGACGTTGGACAAAGGGGATGGGGGCATTGTTGTATATGCCCATCATTGTACCCGATATTATCATGGGTTTATCATTATTAGTTTTGTTTAATCAAATCCATATCCCATTAGGCCAAAGTACGATTATTATCGCGCATATTACGTTTAGCTTATCTTATGTGTATGTGGTCGTGGCGTCTAGATTGGCAGGGATGGGTAAGCAATTAGAAGAGGCAGCGAGTGATTTAGGCGCTGGTTCGTGGCAAACGTTTAGATATGTCATTTTTCCACAAATTTCGCCTGCGATTATTTCAGGGGCTTTAATTGCTTTTACATTGTCATTAGATGACTTTATGATCAGCTTTTTTGTGAGTGGACCTACGTCAACTACGTTACCCATTTATATTTATGGGCAGGTTAAGCGTGGTATTTCCCCGGAAATCAATGCTTTATGTACCATTTTAATTGTTGTAAGTATTACTTTAATCCTTTTGGCGCAATTTATTTTAAATCGTGGCAAGGGACAAAAAAAGCAATCTGTGTTACCATTTTAAAATTACATGTAAGCCGACTGGTTTATAAATAAACAGCTTTATGAAAGAGAGGGAGATAAGGAATTGAAAAAAATGAAATGGGCTAGTATATGTCTAGCTGTAATGTTACTTGGTTCTATTCTTGCAGGATGTGGGGCTTCATCTTCAAAGGAAACGCTAAACGTGTATAGCTGGGCGGATAACTTTGATGGTGAAGTATTAGCGGCGTTTGAAAAGGAATACAATGTGAAAGTAAACTATGCTGTTTTTGCCAATAATGAAGATTTGCTTGCTAAAATAAAAGCAGGTGGAGGAGGATATGACCTCATTCAGCCTTCCGATTATATGGTGAAAACGATGATCCAGCAGGATTTGCTGGAGCCGCTTAATAAAGATAATATCCCGAATTGGACCAATATTGCTGATATTTATAAAAATCCACCCTTTGATCCTGAAAACAAGTATTCATTAGTATATATGTCAGGTGTCACAGGGATTGCATATAACAAAAAGTATGTAAAAGAAGAAATTACGAGTTGGTCGGACTTATGGAACCCGGCTTATGCTGGGAAGGTCATCTTATTAGATGATAACCGTGAGGTGATTGGGATGGCGCTTAAAAAGGCGGGCCTTTCTAATAGCTCACAAAATGAAACTGAAATTACTGCGGCAGTCAACGATTTGAAGGCGTTATTACCTAATGTACTTGCCTTTGATACTGACAATATTAAACAAAAAATGATGTCAGAGGAAGGCTGGATCGCAACAGTATGGTCTGGGGATGCCTCTTTTATTGCAAAGCAAAATCCTGATGTGGCATATGTTGTACCTAAAGAAGGCGGTACAATTTTTGCCGATAACTATGCGATTCCAAAGGGTGCTAAAAATAAGGAATTAGCCGAGAAGTTCATTAACTTTATGCTTGATCCTGAAAATAGTGCTAAAAACTATGAGTCCATTGGCTATAGTGATCCAAATACGAAGGCGAAGCCATTCCATAGTGAAGCCTACAACAATGACAAGATGATTAATTTGTCTCCAGATGAGTTGTCTCGCACAGAGTGGCTAGGCGATGTAGGTGAAAAGTTAGATTTATATGATCGTTATTGGACAGAACTGAAGAGTGGACGATAACAGTAATAACAATAAGAAGAACACCTTTGAAGAAGTTAGACTGCTATTTGGAGTTAATCCATGGTAGGAAGACATGATTTGTTCAGGGTGTTTTTCTTTTGTTTTCCTTTGATATATAAAAGAAAATTAGGAAAGAGGCTCAATCTAGAGATTAGTACTTGACTGCTAAAGCCAAAATAGCGAAGCCACCCTCTGCACCGTAGCTAACACTCACTTGCATGTACTAATTATTAAATAGAGCCAGGAACAAACATAATTACTTCTTGTTGCGGAAATACTAGGGGCATCCAAAAAAAGGAGTGAATAGCATCAATGAGAAAGTGGCATAAAACAGTAGTTTCTGCGATGTTGATTGTAATATTAACTTGTAGTTCATTAATTAGCTTCGTTAATGCACAGCCTGAAGAAAAGGAACCGTTAAGAACAGATAATAAAACGGTGACTTTAGTTACGGTAACGGTCAAAGGCAAGCCATTACAGCAGCAAGGTATAATGGGGGAAGAGGGTGTATTGCTTCCATTACAGTTGATCGAGAAAGGGCTCCATATTTCTGTGAATTATGATACAGAGAAAAAAAGCTATATTTTACAACGTGATCAAGTTGCAGTGGTTTTAACACCCACAGATGGAGAAGCCAATGCAGTTGTGAATGGGAGTACGCAAATTACGCCCTACGAATGGAAGCAGGTTGGGGAGCAACCTTATGTTTCTGCGAAGGTGATCACTGATCATTTAGGATATACTTCTCAATATAATGAAGCAAATCAAACCCTTGCGTTAACAAAACATAAGCTAAATCCAATTACAATTTCAACTGTAACGATTGAGAAAGACATACCTGAAGCGACAATTAAAGTAGAATATCCACAGATTAGTGGGTTAGACAATAAGAAAGCAGAAAAATCAATTAATAAGCAGTTAAAATCAAGGGCAGATGAATTTGTTAAAAATTCAATTAAAGAAGCTAAAAATAGTCAGCCTTCACCAAATGGAAGCAAATATGAGTATTTAGGCAACTATACAGTTACATTTAACCGTGAAGGTGTGCTCAGTATTCTTGAACAGACCTATGCTTATACAGGTGGAGCTCATGGGAATAGCATTAGAGAGGGCTTAACCTTTTGCTTAAGTAATGGGAAGCTGCTAACACTTGATCAGATTTTGTCCGCTAACCCAAACTATCGTAAAATTGTAGATCCACAAATTTTGCAGCAGCTTAAAAAGACCGAAGGATACTTTAATAACTTCACGACGGTTGGCCCTAATCCTGATTTTTATTTAAAGGATGAAGGGGTCGTTATTTTCTTCCAACTATATGAGTATTTACCTTATGTATTTGGCTTCCCAGAGTTTTATTTTCCATTTAGTGAATTGCTACCAGCAGGAGCAAACCCGTTTGAAGCTTGTAAATAGCTAAAAATTAAAATGCTGCTTCAATAGTAAATAGCTACACTTAACAATTTTATGGTGGGGCATCTCCGTAACCAGAAATGGGTGATTGGAGATGCTCTTTTTTTGTTGAAAGAATTACTTAGGAATTTATCTGAAGTTGTGGTGAAGTTGTAGTGCATACGATAACTGTAAAAGGATTTTTATATCGTGAAAAAGAATAGAAAAGGTAACTTATATCAATTTTTATAGGGGAAGAGGGTTATACTGTGGGACAGCAAGCAAAGGATATGGGAATATGGAATGTTCGCAGCAGGTTGGCACGTACAGAGAAAAAAATTAAAGAAGGCAAGCTAGTTATCGGTTTTATTGGAGGTTCCATTACTGACGGAAGACCTAGACATAATTGGCCTGAGGCTGTTACCGCTTGGTTTGTAGATCGTTTTAAAGGGATTAAAATTGTAGTTGAAAATGCTGCGATTGGTGCAACTGGGAGTGATTTAGCTGTATTCCGGGCAAAACGTGATTTGCTTGATCGAGGTTGTGATTTAATTTTTGTGGATTACGCTGTAAATGATGAAGGCGTACCTACGCAGAGGCGGATGGCAACAAGAGAAGGCTTAATTCGTAAATTACTTGCTAGTGAAGATGATGAAATTCCGAATAGCAATGTAATAACGGATGGGAAGGCGATGGATCGGTCAATCAACCAGATGGAGTTATGTGAGCTATGTCCTGATGTAATTTTGGTATATACATTTAGCCAAAGTATGTGTGAGCCAATGCTGGCAGAGCAGCTCCCGCCTTCAATCGCAGAATTTGAACAATTAGCCCAGAATTATAATTTGAATAGTATTTGGATGGGCAAATATGCTTTTGGGGAGGTGCAACGTGGCTTGATGCGCTGGGAGGAATGGCTACCAGATGGTCTCCATCCAACCTCTCGTGGGAGCTATAGTTATGCGCAAAGTGTAATTGCTTTTTTAGAGACACAGCTAGTTGATTTTTTCGGTGACTCCAGCGCATCTGTAAAAGAACTTCCCATTTTAAGTTACAACTTGCCTGAGCCACTTGAGTTTTCGCATTGGCAGTCTGCAAAAGTAATGTCACTTGACTCAATTTGCACTGAGGGGCCTTGGGTTATGAAACGTTGGCTTGATTATGAGTGGTTTGATCATGTACTAGAAACAAATACGATTGGCGCTAAGCTGTCCTTTACTTTTAAGGGGCGTGGTGTGGCGTTAGCATTTGATTTTGGCAAAGCATCTGCAGATTTTAAATATCGGATTGATAACGGAGAATGGGTTATCGTACAGCTTGATCAACCTGATTGGGTGGGAAGTGGAGGCTGGTTACGTTTAAATACATTAGCAGAGACGCTAGCCGTTGGTGAGCACTATGTTGAGCTAGAGGTTGTCCATAGTAATGATCCTGCATGCCAAGGGTTTAACTTTAGATTAGGGTTGGTGGGGATTATTCAATAAATCGTGCCTTAATGATTTGATCTTATAGATATTGAACCCTTATTGATTGTATAGAGCTTATTAACGCTGACAGTTCCTCTAGTGGGGGAGTCTGGATCACCATCATAAACACAAATTTGCTTTTGAACTTGATACGTATCGTCTATTCTAATGATAGAGTAGTTAACAGGTGGCCAAACTTCATAGTTCACATACTTTAAAGTAACTTCCACTATGATTTCATCAGGGTTACTAACATCTACTTTACCTATAGAAAAATGCTCTAATGCAGCTCCCTCAGCATTCCCCTTTGCCTGAATTGCAGTAAAGTAATCGTGAATGATGAGTTTTGACATTTCTAGTGCATTTTGTTCAACGGCTTGGATTGGCTTGCTTGTAGCCACCTCTAGCTTTGTGGTGTGACGAGTTTATCAGCATTGGCACTTACGATGCCAGCACACAATAGGAATAGAGCTAAAGTTAATAAAAAGGGGAGCTTTTTTTGGAACATAGTTAAAGATCTCCTATCCGCTAATTTTAATTTTGTGATTTGGCAAATATGTAATTCTTAGAGACTAAAAAGTTAGTTGCCTATATAACGTTTCAAACTGATATTTGTTTCCAAATTGATGTATTAACAACAAACAAACCAGATGCCTACATTATCCTTAAGTAAAGCCTTTGTTGATAATGAGGGATCTGGTTTTTATTTTTAATCCAATATTTCTACATCAATCAGCTTAAATTCATTCACATCTGCTAAGCCGCGATTTGTAATTCGTACCTCAGGGATGACAGGCAATGCGATTAATGACAATGTCATAAATGGGGCATGAAGAGGTGAACCTAGTTGCTTCCATGCTTCTTCAAGCTGCTTAACCTGTGCTACGACGTTGCCAAGGGGCTGATCGGAGATTAAGCCTGCAATGACCATTGGAACAGCCGCTAGGATTTCACCATTACAAACAGCAATCATACCGCCACCCAGCTTCGCCAACTCATTGGCTGCAAATGCCATATCCCCTGCATTTGTACCCATCACAAGCAAATTGTGACTATCGTGGGCTACTGTTGAGGCTACTGCACCTTGTTTAAGCCCAAAACCACGTGCAAATGCTAATGAGATTTCACCTGTGCCACGATGTCTCTCAATACAAGCAAGCTGAATAATATCCTGCTCAAGATCAGGTTGTATCATCCCTTCCTTCACTTGAAGCGTAGCTGTCGTTTTGGCTGTGCGTGCACTATTCTCAATGACATCAATGACATGGACGGTTGTTTCGCTTTTGTCCACTTTGCTAGCTAAAGAGAAATCCTCCGCTACGAGTGGTCTAGCTAAATGAAGGGATTGTTTTGCCTTGTCAGGATATTGATAGCTAGGGAAGTTCGCAAGTAGCTTACCATCATTATAAATAACCTTGCCATGTGCAATGACAGTGGACGGCTCCATTTTTTCTAGATCATCAATGAGTAGAATATCTCCAAATTTTCCTGGTGCAATTCCACCTAGATCGCCATCAAGCTTAAAATAACGAGCAGTATTAATCGTCGCCATTTGAATCGCCTGAACAGGGGAGACGCCTTCTTCGATTGCACGACGTACAACATGATTCATATGTCCTTGCTCCATCAAGGTTTGAGGGTAAGCATCGTCAGTGACTAACAAAATTTGATCGGTGCTGGCATGATCCTCTGTGACCACTTTAATAACCTCTTTTACATCTTGCCATGCAGAGCCTTCACGGATCATTAAGTACATACCTAGACGTAGCTTTTCCAGCCCTTGCTGCTTCGTTACTGACTCGTGGCAAGAGCTTGCACCAGAAGTGACATACGCTTGTAGCATACGCTCATCTTCCGCAGGGAAATGGCCTGTAACGGTTTTACCTGCCTTTAACGTAGCGGCAATCTCGCCATGCATTTTGTCATCCCCATAAGCAACGCCAGGGAAATTCATCACTTCACCTAAGCCTTCTACACCATCCCAAGTCATACCTTGCTCAATATCTGCAACCTTTAGCGATGCACCAGCATCCTCAAGATCATCTGTAGCAGGTACACAAGATGGGAACGTCGTATACACGCGTAGCGGTAAATTTCGACCTTCTTCATGCATCCAGCGAACACCTTCTGCGCCAAATACGTTTGCGATTTCGTGCGGGTCCATAAAAATAGCAGTCGTGCCCTTAGTTAAGGCAACTTTTGCAAATTCGGTAACAGTTAACATTGTACTTTCTACATGCATGTGTCCATCTAATAAGCCAGGGGAAATGTACTTTCCCTGTGCATCAATTACCCTAGTATTGTCGCCAATGGTATGATCCGCTTGTCCTACAAATGCCACCCTGCCTTGTGCAATTGCAACATCAATATTCTCTAATATTTCGCCTGTATATACGTTAACTAGCTTTCCGTTTTTAATAACAAGGTCTGCGCATTGGTTGCCTAACGCAACTTGACCTAATTTCTGACTGACCTTATATAACGGCTCATAGCTTGATTGTGGCATGAATAGCTGGCTCCTTTTTTGGGTAATTATTAAAAATAAATATTAAATGGAATTATACAAAAAGCTACTTCATATGGAAAGCATTAATTAAAAAGCTGCCCTTGTCGTGGAATCATCCTCGTACAAAGACAGCCTTATTTGTTAAAGTATTTGCGTTTTATGCCTTTTCAGGGGCGATCTTTTCAATAACTTGGTCTACAAGACCATATTCCTTAGCAGCATGTGCACTCATAAAGTAGTCACGGTCTGTATCCTTTTCGATACGCTCTAAAGGTTGACCTGTACGTTCTGCTAAAATCTTGTTCAATTTATCGCGCATTTGCAAAATACGGCGTGCACGAATTTCAATATCTGTCGCTTGCCCTTCTGCACCACCGAGTGGTTGGTGAATCATCACTTCACTGTTCGGCAAAGCAAAACGTTTGCCTGGTGCACCTGCATTTAATAAAAATGCACCCATTGAAGCCGCAAGACCTACACAGATTGTTGATACATCTGCTTTAATATATTGCATCGTATCATAAATTGCCATCCCTGCTGTGATAGAACCGCCAGGACTATTAATGTAAAGGCTAATGTCCTTCGTTGGGTCCTGAGCATCCAAGAATAACATTTGTGCAATGATCGAATTAGCTACAACATCATTAACCTGGGAGCCGAGGAAAATAATCCGGTCTTTCAGTAGTCTGGAATAAATGTCATAGGCACGCTCACCGCGGTTACTTTGTTCAACAACCATTGGAATATAACTCACTGATAAAACCTCCTTGAATGTGGATATAGCACATCACTGACTACCAAACTCTTATGAGTGGTAATAGCAGGCTACTCCCTTGTATATAATTGTAGTTTCATGGGTTAGGTCAATCTTATTTTTGACCAATTTGATTGATTACAACCCCATAATAAACAATTTCAAAAAGAAAGTCAAAGAAAGTCAAACTTTAACTAATAAAAAATTCCCAAAGGGGAATCTGTAGTACAAGCTGTGTTATCATGAAGGAAAGTAAAAACTTGGGTAGAACGCGCCCGCGAGGAATTGAACCTCGATCTCAGGCTCCGGAGGCCTACGTCATATCCATTGGACCACGGGCGCAAATTTGATAGTGCAAGAGCTATTATATGAGATTTTAGGTTAAAAAGCAAGCAGAAACCAAACCGTGTTTAAGATATAACCATACTAATTTTAATGTGAATGAATACATTAATGTGAAACTTACCATCTGAGAAATAAATATATTTATGGTTCAATCTTGCAATTAGTGCTTGACCGCTAACCCAAGCTAGCGAAGAGACAGAGAGATTCTGAAGATTGTCTCTTAAAATCAAATTCCATCCATAAATATACTTTAATAAAAGGAATATGATTTTAACAACAATCGTAAGAACGCTCTGGATCGTAGCTACCACCCCCAATCGCGGGCAAGTACTAATTTAATAGAGCTATAGATATTTTAAATTTATTTTATTTAACAATTGGATAATTACTTCGTTACTAATCTGATCGCTTATCCTATATGTAGACCCTTTTAGCGTGGTTATGCGCCATATCTTGTTCAGAGCAAAAAATACTTTTACATATACATAAAAAACAAATAGTTAACCTTTTACATTTATCCTGTATAACTAAGGTTAATATTGCAAATTATACGGTCGTTGGGCTTGCAACTAACACAAAAATTGGTTAGAATATATGTGGGACTTAAAACGTTAACCCGGGACATTTTAGGGCCAAGGAGAAGACGAGAGAAGTCGAAGCTTGCAGGAGTGAAAAAGCATGCGTAAAATTTTAGAATTGCAGCAGCAGCTTCTTCCTGATCTCATGGAAATTCTCAAAAAGAGGTACACCATACTTCACCAGATCATGTTATCTGACGTAATTGGCCGTAGAACCTTAGCAACTTCACTGGATATGACGGAACGTGTATTGCGTGCCGAGACGGATCTTTTGAAGACGCAGGGCCTAATTGAAATTGAGAATATAGGAATGAGAATCAGTGATTCAGGCAGAGCTCTGTTGGAAAATTTGGAGCCTCTGGTGAAGGAGATTTTCGGCCTAGCCAATTTAGAGGATAAGATCAAGCAGCTTTACGGATTGCGTAAGGTGGTCATTGTACCAGGAGATTGTGAGAGTTCTCCATTAATTAAGCATAACCTTGGAAGAGCTGGCGCAAAGACATTGCTAAAAGTAATACACGATGGCGATGTTGTTGCGGTGACCGGTGGCTCCACGTTGGCTAAGGTGGCTGAACAATTAAATCCGCCTAGTAATACATCGCTGAAGCAAAGCTGGTTTGTACCAGCAAGAGGTGGGCTGAATGAGAGCTTGGAAATTCAAGCGAATACGATTGCTTCTGCAATGGCTAAGAAGCTAGGTGCAGGTTATAGCTTACTACATGTACCTGATTTATTAGGCAAGGAAGCGTATGAATCACTTGTTCACGATCCGAATGTGCATAGTATAGTTGATCAAATCCGCAAGGCGGACATTATCGTACATGGTATTGGTGATGCAATGGAGATGGCGGCAAGACGAAAGTTGGAACCGTCTTTTGTACAGGATCTTCACAAACACGGGGCAGTTGCTGAATCATTTGGATTTTATTTCAATGAGGAGGGCAAAGTGATTCATAAAATGCTCACATTAGGTCTGCGCCTAGAGGATATTATGGACACTGGAACTGTAATCGGAGTTGTTGGTGGAAAAAGCAAGGCAAAAGCGATACATGCAGTGCTGAAATTTGGGCATGAGGATATTCTTGTGACAGATGAAGCTGCTGCACTAGAAATCGTAGCTATGCATGAACATAATTAGTATTGATTTATTACTTCTTGTTTACTCATGGCAGGCTTCATTACCTGCTTTGATTAATAAAAAAAACATACTTTTGGGAGGATCTATTCATGACTGTAAAAGTAGGTATTAATGGATTTGGCCGTATTGGACGTTTAGCTTTCCGTCGTATTCAAAACGTGGAAGGTATCGAAGTGGTAGCGATCAATGACCTAACAGACGCTAAAATGTTGGCTCATTTGTTGAAATATGACACAACACAAGGTAAATTCGACGGCGACGTTGAAGTACACGATGGTTTCTTTAAAGTAAACGGTAAAGACGTTAAAGTTCTTGCTAACCGTAACCCTGAAGAATTGCCTTGGGGCGACCTTGGTGTTGATATCGTACTTGAATGTACTGGTTTCTTCACAACTAAAGAAGGCGCTGAAAAGCACCTTAAAGGTGGAGCTAAAAAAGTTGTTATCTCCGCACCTGCTACTGGCGACATGAAAACTGTTGTTTACAACGTTAACCATGAAATTTTGGATGGTTCTGAAACAGTTATCTCCGGTGCTTCTTGCACAACGAACTGTCTAGCTCCTATGGCTAAAGTTCTTGAAGAGAAATTCGGAGTTGTTGAAGGTTTGATGACAACAATCCATGCTTACACTGGCGACCAAAACACTTTGGATGCTCCACATGCTAAAGGTGACTTCCGTCGTGCGCGTGCAGCTGCTGAAAACATCATCCCTAACACAACTGGTGCTGCTAAAGCAATCGGTCTAGTTATCCCTTCATTGCAAGGTAAATTAGACGGAGCTGCTCAACGTGTTCCTGTAGCAACTGGTTCATTGACTGAGCTTGTAACTGTTCTTGACAAAAAAGTAACTGTTGCTGAAATCAACGAAGCGATGAAAGCTGCTTCTGATCCAGAAACTTATGGTTACACTGAAGATGAAATCGTATCTTCTGACATTAAAGGAATCACTTATGGTTCCCTATTTGATGCAACTCAAACTAAAGTATTAACTGTTGGCGACAAACAATTGGTTAAAACTGTTGCTTGGTATGACAATGAAATGTCTTACACTGCTCAATTGGTTCGTACTTTGGAATTCTTCGCTAAAAAAGCTAACTAATATTAAAATAGTTACCTTATAAATATGATTTGAAAATATCAAAGAGGAGTGACCTTTCGAAGCACTCCTCTTTGGTTCATGAATAAAAATCGACATTCACACACACATAGATTTTTATTTTTATAGAGATAAGAGCAATAAATATAAGAGCATAAGAGCTAATTAGGATTACTATTACTACTATTTGCGCCGTTTTGAGCGACCTGCGAGGAATGGGCTGCATATCTATTAGGAGGAACGTGGAGATGAACAAAAAGAGTGTACGTGATGTAGAAGTAACAGGCAAACGCGTATTTGTCCGCGTTGATTTTAATGTACCGATGCAAGATGGAGTTATTACAGATGATACTCGGATTCGTGAAACACTTCCAACAATCAAGTATTTGATTGAAAACGGTGCAAAAATCATTTTGGCGAGCCATCTTGGTCGTCCAAAAGGTGAAGTTGTTGAATCTATGCGTTTGACTAAAGCGGCTGAACGTTTGTCTGAGTTGCTTGGTAAACCAGTAGCAAAAGCAGACGAAGCGATTGGCGACGCTGCAAAAGCAAAAGTTGCTGAGCTTAACAATGGCGATGTATTAGTGCTTGAAAATGTACGTTTCTACCCTGGTGAAGAAAAAAATGATCCAGAACTTGCGAAGCAATTTGCAGAGCTTGCTGATTTGTTCGTAAATGATGCATTTGGCGCAGCTCACCGTGCTCATGCTTCCACAGAAGGTATCGCTCATCATCTTCCAGCTGTATCCGGCTTGTTGATGGAAAAAGAATTAAACGTGCTTGGTAAAGCATTGTCTAATCCAGATCGTCCTTTCACTGCTATTATCGGTGGATCAAAAGTTAAGGATAAAATCGATGTGATCGATAACTTGCTTAACATCGCTGATAATGTATTGATTGGTGGCGGTCTTGCTTATACGTTCTTCAAGGCTCAAGGTTATGAAATTGGCCAATCCTTGTTAGATGATACGAAGCTTGATGCATCCCTTGGCTTCATTGAAAAGGCGAAAAAGCTTGGTAAAAACTTTGTATTACCAGTAGACGTTGTGATTGCAGATGACTTTAGTGCAAATGCTAATCATAAAGAAGTAGGTATCGATAGCATTCCTGCGGATTGGGAAGGCGTGGATATCGGTCCTAAAACACGTGCAATGTATGCAGATATTATCAAAAACTCCAAATTGGTAGTATGGAACGGACCAATGGGCGTATTTGAAATTGATATTTTCGCAAACGGAACAAAAGAAGTTGCACAAGCTTGTGCAACAACTGAAGGCTACACCATTATTGGTGGTGGTGACTCCGCAGCAGCAGCAGAGAAATTTAATCTTGCTAGCCAAATGGATCATATCTCTACTGGTGGCGGTGCTTCTCTTGAGTTTATGGAAGGTAAAGCACTTCCAGGCGTTGTTGCTTTAAACGATAAATAAAACTGTTCGCAGTTTATGGCCATCTAGGGTCTGACTTAAATAGAGTAAGGAGTGAACCGCATTGAGAACACCGATTATTGCAGGAAACTGGAAGATGTTCAAAACTGTTTCTGAAGCAACTGCTTTTTTCCAAGGTATTAAGGGAAAAGCGGAGGTTAGTGGCGTGGAAAGTGTGATTTGTGCACCATTCACGAACTTGCCTGCTTTAGTAGAAGCAGCTAAAGGAACGTCAATCAAGATTGGCGCTCAGAACCTTCATTTTGAAGACGAAGGTGCGTTTACAGGCGAAATCAGTGGTGGAATGTTAAAGGAGCTTGGCGTTGATTATGTCATTATTGGACACTCTGAGCGTCGTGCTTACTTTGGCGAAACTGATGAAATTGTAAACAAAAAAGTTCATGCCGCATTCAAACATGGCTTAACTCCAATTCCATGTGTGGGTGAAAAGTTGGAAGAGCGTGAAGCAGGCCAAACTAAAGAGGTTGTAAAAGTACAAACAACAGCAGCACTTAACGGTTTATCCGCTGAGCAAGCAGCACAAGTTGTTATTGCTTATGAGCCAATTTGGGCGATTGGTACTGGTAAATCTTCTACTTCTCAAGATGCTAATGAAGTGATTGCTTACATTCGTAGCTTGGTAAAAGACCTTTACAATAATGAAGTAGCTGACAAAATTCGTATTCAATACGGCGGTAGCGTGAAGCCTGAGAATGTGAAGGAATATATGGGACAAAGCGACATCGATGGTGCTTTGGTAGGCGGAGCTAGCTTGCAGCCTGAATCTTATATTCAGTTAGTTGAGGGGGCAAAGTAAGATGGCTCCAAAACCAGTAGCATTAATTATTATGGACGGATTTGGACTTCGTAATACAACTGAAGGTAACGCAGTAGCGCAAGCGAACAAGCCGAACTACGACCGTTACTTAAAAGAATACCCTAACACTACGCTAACTGCTTGCGGTGAAGCTGTAGGCCTTCCAGAAGGACAAATGGGTAACTCTGAAGTAGGTCACTTGAATATCGGTGCAGGACGTATCGTATATCAAGATTTGACTCGGATTTCTAAGTCCATTCGCGATGGTGAATTTTTCGACAACGAAACATTAGTTGCAGCAGTTCGTAGTGCAAAACAAAACGGCAAAAAGCTACATTTGTATGGCTTGTTGTCTGACGGTGGCGTACACAGTCATATCGATCATCTATTTGCGATGCTTGACTTGGCTAAAAAGGAAGATTTACAGGATGTTTACATCCATGCTTTCCTTGACGGACGTGACGTTGCTCCAGACAGTGCGGTGGGCTTCATTAAATCTTTGATTGCTAAAATTGAAGAGGTTGGTGTAGGCAAAATCGCAACGGTTCAAGGACGTTATTATGCAATGGATCGTGACAAACGTTGGGAACGTGTAGAAAAATCATATCGTGCTATGGTTTATGGTGAAGGCCCTAAATATACCGATGCACTTAAAGCAGTTGAGGAATCTTATGAAAAATCAGTATTTGATGAATTCGTAATGCCAACTGTAATCGTAGATGATAAGGATCAACCTGTTGGTCTTGTTGAATCAGGCGATTCTGTTATTTTCCTTAACTTCCGTCCTGACCGTGCGATCCAATTGTCGAATGTTTTCACTAACAAGGATTTCCGTGGTTTTGACCGTGGACCTAAGTTCCCAGAAGGCTTGCATTTCGTGTGCTTAACCTTGTTTGCTGAATCAGTAGATGGTTTTGTTGCCTATTCGCCTAAAAACTTAGACAATACTTTTGGTGAAGTATTGGTACAACACGGTAAGAAGCAGCTTCGTATTGCTGAAACTGAAAAATATCCTCACGTTACGTTCTTCTTTAGTGGTGGACGTGATGTAGAGCTTCCAGGTGAAACTCGTATTTTGATTAACTCACCTAAAGTTGCAACGTATGATCTCCAGCCTGAAATGAGTGCATATGAAGTAGCTGAAGCTTGTGTAAAGGAAATTGATGCAGATAAGCATGATGCGATCATTTTGAACTTTGCTAACCCTGATATGGTAGGACACTCTGGTATGCTAGAGCCTACTAAAAAGGCAGTTGAAGTGACAGATGAATGTGTTGGTAAAGTGGTAGATGCCGTTACTGCAAAAGGTGGCGTTGTCATCATTATTGCAGACCATGGTAATGCGGATATGGTATTTGATGAAAACGGTCGTCCGTTTACAGCTCATACTACTAATCCTGTACCATTTATCGTAACAAGCAAAGATGTTGTTCTTCGTGAGAGCGGTATTCTTGCTGACGTTGCGCCAACGTTACTTGATTTGATGGGCTTGCCTAAGCCTGCTGAAATGACAGGTGAATCCATGATTGCTAGTCGCAAGTAGTATGTTTTGTCTTGTTTTGGTGCATGTTGATTAGCAGTTAAGACAAGTCTGATGTAAAATATATAGTGATAAATTTAACCACAAAAGGAGACATATACAATGACAATTATTTCTGACGTATACGCTCGCGAAGTCCTAGACTCACGCGGTAACCCAACGGTTGAAGTAGAAGTATATTTAGAGTCCGGTGCAATCGGCCGCGCAATCGTACCATCTGGTGCTTCCACTGGTGCGCATGAAGCAGTTGAGCTTCGTGATGAAGACAAAAACCGTTACGTAGGCAAAGGTGTTTTGAAAGCAGTTGAGAACGTAAATGAAAAAATCGCTCCTGAAGTAATTGGTATGGATGCACTTGACCAATTAGGAATCGACAAAGCGATGATCGCTTTGGACGGTACACATAACAAAGGTAAATTGGGTGCTAACGCAATTCTAGCTGTATCTATGGCTGTAGCTCGTGCAGCAGCAGATGCACTTGACTTGCCACTTTATGTTTACCTTGGTGGATTCAACGCTAAACAATTGCCAGTACCTATGATGAACATCGTTAATGGTGGCGCTCACGCTGACAACAACGTTGACGTTCAAGAGTTCATGGTATTGCCTGTAGGCGCTCCTTCCTTCAAAGAAGCACTTCGTATGGGAGCTGAAATCTTCCACAGCTTGAAGTCTGTACTTAAAGGTAAAGGCTTAAACACTGCTGTAGGTGACGAAGGTGGATTTGCACCTAACTTTACTTCTAATGAAGATGCATTGTCTTCCATCATGGAAGCAATCGAAAAAGCAGGCTACAAACCAGGTGAAGACGTATTGCTTGGTATGGACGTAGCTTCTACTGAATTCTTCAAAGATGGTAAATACCACCTTGAAGGCGAAGGAAAATCCTTCACTCCAGCTGAATTCGTTGACTTGCTTGCTTCTTGGGTTGATAAATACCCAATCATCACAATCGAAGATGGTTGCTCTGAAGACGATTGGGAAGGTTGGAAATTGCTTACTGAAAAATTGGGTAACAAAATTCAACTCGTTGGTGACGACTTGTTCGTTACAAACACTGAGCGTCTAGCTAAAGGTATCAAAGATGGTATCGGTAACTCTATCTTGATCAAAGTTAACCAAATCGGTACATTGACTGAAACTTTCGATGCAATCGAAATGGCTAAACGTGCTGGTTACACAGCAGTAGTATCTCACCGTTCTGGTGAATCCGAAGACAGCACAATTGCTGACATCGCTGTAGCAACTAACGCTGGTCAAATCAAAACTGGTGCGCCTTCCCGTACTGACCGTATTGCGAAGTACAACCAATTGCTTCGTATCGAAGATCAATTGGGTGAATTGGCTCAATACCACGGCTTGAAATCTTTCTACAACTTGAGCAAATAATAATTGCTTATAGTATAAGAGGAATTGTCCATAACTCGTCTGCAGGCGAGTTAGGACAATTCCTCTTTTTTTATTCATAATATCATTTAAGACTAGGAGCAATATTACTTGCACTTGCAAACCATACTATAACTCAATTTATTGAGAAACGATCGAATGTACTGCTTTTTTCCAGCCATCATAATTATCTTCCCGCATTGTCTCTGGCATCGTGGGCTGAAACAACTCATATAGGTTCTGATCATGGGGTAGATGATCAAAATCGCTCCAGAAACCAACAGCAACACCACCAAGGTAAACAGAACCTAATGCAGACAATTCAGGACAGGTAGAGCGTATAACGGTTTGTCCCAAAATATCAGCCTGAAATTGCATGAGCCAACGGTTAGCAGAAGCCCCTCCGTCTGTACGTAGGCTTGTGAAGGAGACGCTGGATTGCTCCTGCATGAAATCTACAGCATCACGAATTTGATAAGTGGTGCTTTCCAGTGCCGCACGAATTATGTGTGCTTTTGTACTTCCGCGATTCATGCCAACAATAGCCGCACGGGCACAAGGATCCCAATAAGGGACGCCTAAGCCTACAAATGCTGGAACAAGATACACACCCTCATTGGAAGGTAGGCTATCCACTAATTGCTGCATTTCTTCAAAGGTAGTAAATAAGCCTAAATTATCGCGCGTCCATTTAATACTATCCCCTGAGGATCGAATGACCGCCTCCAAAGCATAGGTAACTTTACCGTCAGCACCCCAAGCGATTGTGGTCACAAGTCCTTCTCCACCATCAACAGGTTGCTCCCCTACATTCATTAGAAGTGAAGTACCTGTTCCGTAAGTGGCTTTGGCTGTTCCTGGTTCAAAGCATAAATGTCCAAACAAGGCGCCCTGTGAATCCCCGATTAATCCTGTAATTGGAATTGGAATTGGAATTGGAGTATTTGCGGTAGAATTGTGATTAGAAATAGGATCAAAAATAGTCTTATCATTTATATATCCAACAATGGAGTCAGAGTGCTCTACCTTTGGCAATATAGAGAGTGGTACCCCAAATAATGTGCTAAGTTCCTCATCCCATTGCAAGGTATGGATATTAAAAAGGGAAGTTCGGCTAGCGTTAGAGTAGTCTGTGACATGAGAGGTACCCCTTGTTAGCTTCCAAAGTAGCCAACTATCCATCGTACCTGCGAGTAGACGATTTTGATCTACTAACTGAGGTGCGCCATCTACATGTTTAAGCATCCAACTAAATTTCGTTGCTGAAAAATAAGGGTCAATTAATAACCCTGTTTTAGCTTTAACGACACCTTCAAAACCGTTTTCCTGTAGCTGCTTACAAGCCTCAGCAGTTCGTTGGCATTGCCACACAATTGCATTATGAATAGGTAAACCAGTTTCCTTATCCCACATGACCGCTGTTTCACGCTGATTTGTTATTGTCACAGCAGCCAGATCATCAGGGCTAACAGCAGCCTTTTTCATAACATCCTGCATACAGTGTTTAACATTTTCATAGATTTCAAGGGGATCATGCTCTACCCAACCAGGTCTAGGATAAATTTGACTGTGCTCTTTAGCGGAGCGAGCGATCACCTCGCCTTGTTGATTTACCAATAATGTTTTAGTGCCTGAGGTGCTTTGATCGATGGATAATATATATTTTTGATTGCGTGTCATTGAACTCACCCTTATCTACCTATCAAATCAAGCGCAATTTGTTTGATGTTTTCCTTCGTAATGCCATAATGCTGAAATACTTCGCTCGTTTTCCCTGCAATTGCAGGTTCATCTGGAATACCAAGCACCTTCATTGGAACTGGTTGGTGTTGCACGACAACCTCAGCTACAGCAGCACCTAGACCACCATAAATGCTATGTTCTTCCACAGTTATGATTGCACCTGTTTCGTTAGCTGCTGCAATAATCGCAGCTTCATCCAGTGGTTTAATGGTATGCATATTTAGCACTCTTGCCTTGATTCCCTCTGCATCTAACATTTCAGCAGCGTCCACAGCGATCCGTACCGTTTCACCTGTAGCGATAATCGTAATGTCGTTGCCTTCCTTCAAAGCTACAGCTTTCCCGATTTCAAATGGGTAATCATCAGATTCATATACATCCTCAACTGCGTTACGTCCAATACGGACATATACGCCACCGTCATAATTAACTAGCGCTTCGGTTAATTTTTTTGTCTCATGCCGATCTGCGGGAAGCACGATGGCTAAACCCGGAATGGCACGAGCCACAGCGATATCCTGCAAGGAATGGTGAGACATACCAAGTGCGCCATAACTTACACCACCACTAATACCAATGAGCTTTACATTTGTACGAGAATAGGCGACATCAACCTTGATTTGCTCAATACTTCGCATACTTAGGAAGCAAGCAGGTGAGGTAACAAATGTCTTTTTACCACTATGCGCTAGACCTGCTGCCATGCCTACAATATTTTGTTCAGCAATGCCAACCTCGACGAATTGCTGGGGAAAGGTGCTTGCAAATGGAGCCATTGCAGCTGAACCACGAGAATCACTTGCTAACACGGTAATATCTTGATCGGACTTTGCTAATTCCATGAGTGTTTCACAAATAACTTGACGGTTTGGGATTTTATTCATCTTATTATTCGAGGTATTTATCGAATTCGTTGTATTAGTCATGATCGTTACACCTGACCTTTCGCAGTTAATTCATCGATGTAGCTTTGTAGCTCAGCATGTGCGAGTGCAAGCTCTTCATCATTTGGCACGTAATGGTGCCATGCAGGCACATTTTCTGCAAAGGAGACGCCTTTGCCTTTCACCGTATTTGCCATAATTAAGGTTGGTTTGCCTTGTACCTCAGGAACAGCGCGGAAGGCTTGAAGTAATTGCTCCATATCGTTTCCATCGATAGATACAACGTTCCAGCCAAATGCGGTCCATTTATCCTCTAATGGTTCAAGCCCCATGACTTCCTCTGTACTTCCACTGATTTGCAATCGATTACGGTCAATGATGCCCACCAAGTTATCTAGCTTGTAATGTGCACCAGCCATCGCTGCTTCCCAGTTAGAGCCTTCGGCTTGCTCGCCATCGCCCATGAGGCAAAATACTCGATAGGAGGCGCCATCTCGTTTCGCGGCAAGTGCCATCCCTACGGAGATCGGTAAGCCATGCCCAAGTGCACCTGTATTCATTTCAATCCCAGGTACTTTATTATTGGGATGTCCGATGAGTCGTGTGCCAAATTGACTGAAGGTAAGCAATTCTTCTTTTGGGAAAAAGCCAAGATCAGCAAGTATGCACCAGAGCGATTCAACAGAATGTCCTTTACTAGCGATAAATCGATCGCGATTGTTCATATCTGGTTGAGCAGGATCAATATTCATAATTTCATAATAAAGTGCAGTCAAAATATCTGTATTGCTTAATGAACCTCCAGTGTGTCCTGTTTTGGCTCGATGAATGATTGTGAGTAGGTCTTTGCGAATTTGTGCTGCCTTTATTTTTAGTTGGAGTGTATCCATTACAAGTGCCCTCCCATAGGTAGAAGTGAAAGTAAAGTTTGCAGTGATTTGTTTAAGCCGCTTAAATCAGCTAAGACTCTTAAGTCACTTTAGCGGTTTAAGCCGATTTTAAATGACTTACTTTGAATGAGTTTTAGTCTGAGGCTTGGAAACGAGGTCAGAACCACGTAACCAGCGCTCAATTTCTTGTACAGTTGGATCTACGGGATCAGGAGTTAAGCCAGGGATATAGTTACAAGCTTCATAAATAGCTGGAGTGACATTGGCATGAATTCCAACAGCATGGTGGACATATGGTCCTTTAACTAGCTTTTCCTCCCATAATGGCCAATCGTTAACTTCAACCCATACATAGGAGCCACGAGTATAAGGGCCTTGAATCCCATGGGCTTTACCTAAGAAAATAGAATATTCTCCATTGTCCCCATCAAAGCGGGCAAGCGTCATGCCACCACCACGAATTTCGCCTTCGTGTGTACCAGGGGCATGGTCATCAAACAAGAAGTGCTTGCGTAGCTTAGGTTTATCTTCAACAGATAGAGAAACTGGGAAGTTCCCACAGTGGAACAAGAGCTCACCGTTATCATTTTCAGGATGACGCACGGTAATATCTGCAAAAAAGGTAGGTGTGGTGTGCATTGCAGCAGCTTGAACCATGATTGAAGTAATTGCACCGTGAATGTCAGTTTCGCATGTTACTGGAATTTGCTCATCAGTAAGGATGGCGTTGGCTAAGCATGGCATGATGCCCATGGAATCCTGTAGAGAAGACCAGCATTGAATGGCAATCGCACTACTGCCTGTTTCTTGCGCATAGGATTTCATTGCAACCTTAAGTGCAGCAATCCGGGTAATATCTTCTTCAGTAACCTCGCTGTAGTCGAGGGTTGCTTTAATGTAATCTATCGTTGCTTGTAGCTCGCTACTATTGCTAGATGCTATTTTTTTACTGCGTAGCTGAATATCTACAAGGGTAATCGGGTGAATTTCGATTCCGAACCTTTCTAGTAATTCACCTTCATTACAAATCATCGTCCAAAAGGAAGCGGGACGGGGTCCGATTTGCAAAATACGTAAGTTTTTAAAATGGCGAACAACATTAGCGGCGGCAATAAAATTGGTGAAGCCACGTTCGAATACAGGATCAGTAACCCAACTGTTTGTAATGTAGGTAAAAGGAACATTAAAACGACGTAATACTTTACCTGTTGCGAAAATACCACATTGGGTATCACGTAAACGCATACCATCCTCTAAAGGGGCTTCATCACGAGGTCCCCATAGTAATACGGGTTTACCTAACGCTTTACCAACACGTGCAACGGTGTCCTCCGTCCCAAAGTTACAGTGAGGGAAAAATACAGCATCTACTTCTTCCTCCTTAAATCGCTTAATGATTAAATCCGCATTGACGTGATCATCGTAAAGTAGACCCTCCGCATTAAGTCCTTCCAAATCAACAATATCGATATCTAGTCCAAAGCTCTCAATTTGCTGGCGAATTTGTACCTTATACTTAAAGGCATCTTCTGCACTGAAAGTAAAGCGGCGAGTAGGGGCATAACCCAATTTTAATTTTTTCATAGGTGGCAACTCCTTTTAGGAAATAAACTAAACTTTAATAAATAACGACTAAATTAATGGTGAAATTAAACTAAATTATATATTATAACGTCATGTTAACACCGTGAGAAAGCGCAGTCAATCATTTGTTTAGTTAAATTTATATTAAATATAGTTAAAGTTTATGATATTCTATATGTATAATTAGTTTAGTTTAGAATGCTTAGTAGGGTTTTGAATTTAGTTAAGTGGGATAAGTGATTGTGGTTTTAATTACAATTAAGTTGAAGAAGCAGTATTTACAGGGCTATTTTTCCATTCTGAATTAGGGATTAAAGGAAGGACATATTATTTTGTTGTCTAAATTTTAATTTAGTTTAGTTTATGTATTTGTTGTACCAAATTTTAAAATGGTATAAACTTCACATCATACTTTAATAAAAATAGTTGTGAGGGCAATAATGATTTTATAGCGCCAGGGGGAGCTCAAATGAATTCACGTATGATAGCAATTTTACAACATCTTTTAGCAGCGGATGGACCTCTTAAAAGTGAGCATCTGGCCAAATTAATCCAAGTAACTTCACGAACAATACGTAGTGACATCAGGGAGCTAGAGGACTTGTTAAATGAGTATGGAGCCTCCATTCAACCTGTTCGCGCAAGAGGATATGAGCTTAAAATTTTAGATCAGGATCGTTTTTGTATATTACAGGACAAATTATCTTTGACTCATACAGCAGGGGATTCAGGTTCACCCGTGTATCGATTCAATTATTTAATTAGAAGATTATTGTTAGCAGAAACATATGTAAAACTTGAGGAATTGGCAGATGAGCTTTATGTAAGCAAATCTACAGTTCAAAATGACTTGAAAGAGGTTAAGCAAACTTTAGCGAAGTATGGCATCGTGATTGATAAACGTCCTAACTATGGCATTAAGCTAAAGGGCGATGAGGTCCATTTACGCTTTTGTATTTCTGAATTTATTATGAATCGTTTGGGGGAAGGCCTAGACCAAGAGCAAAGCGTAGATATTTATCGCGACTTGAAAATAGTTTCCTTTGATGAAATGCAGTTAATTCGTAACATCATCATGGAGCAGATTCAACAGCTGGGTGTAAACTTGTCCGATGCTGCCTTTAACAATTTAGTTAATCATATTGCCATCTCATGTCGACGTATTCGTGAAGGCAATCAAGTCACAATATCTCCAGATGAAAGAAACGAAATTGCTTTAATTGAGGTTATTGAGGCGGCGGAGCAAATTGTGGAGCAAATTGAAAAAGTGCTACATCTATCATTTTCGTTAGATGAAGTAGTTTATATAGCTATGCATTTATCTGGAAACAAGTGGTTTTCTGCGACAAGTAAGATGACTGAACATTACCCAGATGGAGAAGTAGCAGCGGATTACGATAATTATGATAATTATGATTTGGTTAAAGACATTCTTGCTAAAATCGATAAGGATCTGGCGTTGAGAATTAGTAAAGATCAAGAGCTGATTATGGGAATTTGTCTACATTTAAAGCCTGCATTAAATCGGGTGAAATATGGAATGAGTATTCGTAACCCGATGCTAGAGCATGTGAAAAATAACTATCCTTTTGCATTTCAGGCAGGTGTAATTATGGCCAAACTGATTGAGAGTAAGCTTGGTGTGGTATTACCTGAGGCTGAGATGGGTTATTTGGCCATTCATATTGGTGCGGCGATAGAAAGACAACGAATGAACAGTACACCAAAGCGTTGTCTCGTTGTATGCACCTCAGGAATGGGGAGTGCGCGCTTACTTTACTATAAGCTTAGGAGTAAGTTTGGGGAAAGGCTGGAAGTCGTAGGGACAACAGAGTTGTACAAGCTGAGTGCAATCTCTTTAACTAATATTGATTTTGTTGTGAGTACGGTTCCTATTTTGCAACCATTGGCAGTGCCTGTCATTGTAGTCGAAAAGCTTCTTGGCGGCGAAGACATGGATAAAATTAATACCTTACTAAACGATGGCGAAACCTATCAATTTGACTATATTATCGAAAAGCTTGTTTTTCTGAAACAGGACTTCACCACAAAAGAGCAAGTGATTACGTTCCTTGGGAACAAAATGCATGAATGTGGATTAATTCGCTCTTCCGAAGGGTTTATAGGACTAGTATTAGAACGGGAAAATGCGGCGCCAACATCATATGGAAATTTGGTAGCCATCCCACATCCAATTATTCCACAAAGCAATTGTACAGTATGGGTGATTTGTACACTTAATAAGCCAATCGATTGGTCGGGGCGACCGGTTCAATTAGTTTGTCTTCTCAGTATTGACAAGAGTGGAGAAGAACCTAATTCAAACATGTACCAGCATCTTATGGGGCTTGTTGATGATACAGAGGTGGTCCAAAATATTTTGAAATGCAATACGTATCATGAATTTGCCCAAATTATTGTGAAGCATAAGCTTTATTAATAATTAGATTACCTTAAGTATTTATGTTTTCCACTCGTAGCGGAAAAGGATTGTGTGTAGATATCAAATTCGATCAGATACAATGAGCGTAAGACATAAGGAAACAACTTGATTGAGGTGAACGCTATGAATGAATATCAGGAAATAATTATGAAAATTATAACGAATGCAGGCTTCGCTAAAAGTAAAGCGTTGCAGGCGATTGCCTTAGCGCAAAAAGGGAAAATGGATGAGGCAGAAGCGGCTTTAGAGGAATGCAGTCAGGAATTAGTGCAGGCGCATAAATCTCAGACACGTCTTATTCAACAAGAAGCAGCCGGAACGACATATGAAATTACGCTGCTCATGGTACATGCACAGGATCATTTAATGAATGCCATTACAACAAAAGATTTAGCAGGGCACATTATGGATCTATATCACCGAATGAGCACGTATGAAGCAGCCTTGAATCGATAATTAAGCAGAAATTAGATGCACGATGCTTCGCTTTGGATTCAAACGATTACAAACAAATATAATGGGGGGATTTTGAAATGAAACAAATCACTTTAGTATGTGCGGCAGGAATGTCTACAAGTATGCTAGTACAAAAAATGCAGAAGGCAGCTGAAGCTCAAAATGTTGAAGTAGAGATCAGAGCAGTGCCTGAAAGCTCCTTTAAGCAATATGCTGAAAAAACAGATGTGTTGCTGCTTGGACCACAAGTGGGTTATTTAGAAGATAATTTTAAAAGTCAATACGAACCAAAAGGGATTAAGGTCAGCGTAATCGACCGTATTGATTATGGAATGATGAATGGTGAAAAGGTGCTAACTGATGCACTAAAACTATAATCCTATATATTTAGTTATTCAAAAATAATAGGCAAAATGAAAGCGCTATCTAGGAAAATCTAAAGCAGGAGATGAAAACAATGGAAAACAAAAGAAATCTATCCCACAAGCTGCAAAGATATGCGGGCAAGATTCAACAAAATCGTTATATGAGTGCGATATCCAACGGACTTATGTCAACACTTCCTTTTCTGATTATTGGCGCATTTTCAACTCTATTTTCTGCCATTGCTTGGGAGCCTTATCAAAACTTTATTGCTCCGGTAAAAGGAATTATTGGACTAGCATCCACCATGACGACAGGAATTATTGCTTTATATGCTGTGTTTTTTATCGCATACCGACTTGCGCAAGCCTTTGATAAGGACCCGTTGGTTCCTGCGGCAACTGCCTTGCTCTCATTTCTAATTCTTACGCCAGTACAATCCTTTGATAAGGTTCGAGCAATTCCGCTTCAGTGGCTTGGTGCGCAAGGGTTATTTGTAGCCATGATCGTTGGTTTATTGGCATCAAGATTGTATATTTGGATTGTGGATCGTAACTGGACGATTAAAATGCCAGAAGGCGTTCCACCAACCGTTGTTAAAACTTTTTCAGGATTGATTCCAGCCATACTTGTCGCTATTATTTTTGTAGTTACTGCGGGTATTTTCATGCAGACCTCTTTTGGCACTGTACACCAATTTATTTATAACTATTTACAGGTTCCATTAGAAGGATTAGGTGGATCATTAGGCGCGTTAATCATTGCTTTAATCATTATGCAAGGACTTTGGTTGTTTGGGATTCATGGTGCTATCGTAACATTGGCGATTGTTAAGCCGATTTGGATGAGCTTAGACCTTGCTAACCTTGAAGCATTCCAGTCTGGTGCGGAGCTGCCTAATATTATAGGCTTAGCATTCTGGTATATTTATGCGAACTATGCACCAATGTTAGGTTTTGCACTCCTACTTGTCTTTTTAGCTAAGAGTAAACAATTAAAAACAATTGGTAAGCTTGGCTTGCCAGGATCATTTTTTTCAATCCATGAGCCACTTATTTTCGGGATTCCGGTCGTTTTAAATCCACTATTAGTGATCCCATTTATCGCAGCACCTATTGTATGTTGTATACTTGGGTACTTTGCAACAACGATCGGCATATTGCCTGCACCAATCGGAATTTATCCGGCATTTGGTACACCGATATTCGCATTAGGTTTTATTGAGGGCAGTTGGAGACTTGCTGCTGCACAGCTTGTATTGATTCCAATCTGTATGTTGATATACTATCCATTCTTTAAGATGATAGATAAACAAGCGTTGTCTAAAGAAAAAGAAGCGCAAGAAAGCTTAGAAAACGAAAATATTGAGGGTGTGAATGGCGCTGCCGTTACCTCATAAGAGTGAATTGGATTAGCACATTTAAAAAGGTAGGATAAACGGCGTGTTTCACGCCGTTTTTTTATCATAATGAAAGGGTGGATGACGATGATTAAACTGCAAATTTCAGAAAATAAACAGTATTTTGTTAATGAGGGCAAGCCGTTTTTTTACTTAGCGGATACGATATGGAGTGCATTTACAAATATTACACTAGAGGAATGGAGTTATTACTTAGATTATCGTAAAAGCCAAGGCTTTAATGTGCTGCAAATGAATTTACTTAGGCAATGGGATGCCAGTGGTTGTGACTTAGATTATGAGCCATTCCATTTAGGTGAAGATGGGACTTATGATTTTTATTCCTTAAATGAATCGTACTTCTCAAGAGCGGAGCAAATGGTGAAAATGGCAGTAGATAAAGGTTTCGTGCCTGCACTTGTATTACTATGGTGCAATTATATTCCTGATACTTGGGCTTCTAAAATTCGTGAGGACAAAAAGATGCCACTAGATGCAGTGGAGCCTTATGTGAATGCTGTTGCTGATCGATTTTCTAAATACTATCCAATTTACATGGTGAGTGGTGACACAGACTTTCCTTCACAAAGGGCAAATCAATATTATGAAACGGCTCTTCACGTTATAAAGGAATGTAGCCCTGATTGTTTGACGACATTGCATATTCAAGGACGACTAGCAGAGTTACCTGAATCGTTTATCAATGATCCTGATTTAGACTTTTATATGTACCAATCGGGACATAATATACAGTTCCAATCTACGGCGCATACGCTAGCAAAGCATTTTAGTAGCCAGCCTGTTACCCGTCCGGTTCTTAACTCCGAGCCTTGTTATGAAATGATGGGTTATAGTCGTCAGCTATATGGTCGCTTCAGTCGTGCTGATGTACGGAGGGTGGCATGGCAAAGCGTCTTATCTGGGGCTGTCGCAGGTATCACATATGGAGCGCATGGAATTTGGAGCTGGCATAAGAAAGGCGAGCGGTTTGGCGTTACTGGTGAAGGTTTTGATAGTCCCTATGATTGGCAAACAGCGCTTAAATTTGAGGGTGCATGGGATTATGGCTTTATGAAGTGGGTATTCCAGATGTATGGATTAACAAATTTAAAAACATGGGACATTGTCCTTAAAAATACGGATGAAATTTGTGCCGCTACGACAGAGGATTTATCTAAAGTTTTAATCTATGTTCCTGTTAATACGGTATTGAAGCTAAACGCAGATCTCAGTGGATATGAATTTACCCTTATTGAGCTGGAGCAACGAAAAGTTGCAGAGGTAACAGCTACAGTAGAGAACGATGTGACAATAATCGGAATGCACAATTTTACATGTGATGTGTTACTGATTGGTAACAAAATAGATGAGGTGATATAAATGGGGCTTAATCCTAATTTTTTGTGGGGTGGGGCAACGGCGGCGAACCAAAGTGAAGGTGGTTATAATTTAGGTAATAGAGGTTTGTCCAATGTTGATTTGTTACCAATGGGGAAAATTCGCGAAGAGGTGATGGCTGGTAAAGTAAAAATGCTAGAATTTGACCCTAACTGCTACTATCCGGCTAAACAAGGGATTGATATGTATCATCACTATATGGAGGATATTAAGTTATTTGCTGAAATGGGTTTTAAAACTTACCGTATGTCCATTGCTTGGACAAGGATTTTCCCTAATGGCGATGAAGAATCACCAAATGAAGAAGGGCTTGTATTTTATGAAAATATATTTTTACAACTTCGTAAGTACAATATTGAGCCATTAGTCACGTTGGCGCATTTTGATGTTCCTGTTGAGCTAATTAAAAAATATGGCTCGTGGCGGAATCGTAAAATGGTGGATTTGTTCGAAAATTATTGCCGTACTGTTTTTAGCCGTTATAAAGGACTCGTCAATTATTGGTTAACCTTTAATGAAATCAATATGATTTTACATGCCCCATTTCTAGGAGCAGGCTTGTATTTTGAAAGTGGTGAGCATGAGCAACAAGTGAAGTATCAAGCGGTACATCATCAATTAATCGCCAGTGCTGGAGCTACAAAAATTGCCCATGAGATTGATCCAGAAAATAAGGTGGGGTGTATGCTAGCAGGTGGCAATTATTATCCTTATTCTTGTCGACCTGAGGACTATGCCAAAGCGATAGAAAAAGACAGAGAAAGTTTTTTGTTTATTGATGTACAAGCTAGGGGAGCGTATCCAAATTACGCATTAAAAAAATTCCAGCGAGAAAATATTCATATCGTGATGGAGCAAGGGGATCTTGCACTTTTAAAAAGTCATACGGTTGATTTTGTTTCGTTTTCTTATTATTCCTCAAGGGTTGTTACTACAGATGATTCTGTTACTCATGAAACGGCAGGCAATATTTTTAAATCAATTAAAAATCCTTATCTAAAATCATCAGAGTGGGGATGGCAAATCGATCCTTTAGGTTTAAGATCGGCGTTAAATGTGTTGTACGATCGCTATCAGAAGCCGCTGTTTATTGTAGAAAATGGACTGGGTGCGGTAGATCAACCTGATGAGAATGGCAATATTGATGATGATTATCGTATTGAATATTTACGTGAGCACATCAAAGCGTTCAAGTTAGCAGTCGAAGAAGATGGTGTCGATTTACTGGGGTATACAACGTGGGGCTGCATTGATTTAGTAAGTGCAACTAAAGGTGAGATGAGTAAACGTTATGGGTTTATTTATGTGGATTGTGATAATGAGGGGAATGGAACCAAGAAGCGTAGCAAGAAAAAATCGTTTTATTGGTATCAAAAGGTGATCGAAAGTAATGGAGAAGATTTGGAATAGCTTATTAGGAAAGTATAGGGCAAAGATAAATATGATTACGATCAATTAAATAGGTATGAACTGCGGTCGCTTCTGTAATTGCAACTGGGGCGGTCGCACTTTTTATATATGAGTACATTTTAGTTTAGTTTACTCAATTTCATATAAACTTTCCAATGAACAATGTTATAATTCAGTAGTGAGCATTTTGGATAAAAGAGAATTAAGTTATGCAAAATGCTGAGTACTTTGAATCAGGAGTGGTATTTGTGAAAATAGATGATATTGCCAGACTTGCCGGCGTCTCTAAATCGGCAGTTTCCTTGGCGTTAAACAATAAAGCTGGTGTAAGTGAAGCGACCAGACAACATATTTTAGAAATATCACGACAAAATGGATATATTCCACGCACGTTTAAAAGTAATAAAATAGCACCCAAAAACAATACTTTAATTCGATTTATCGCTTGTAAAAATGTAGATATCGTAACGGAGCACTACGAGTCACAGCCCTTTTTTAACGAATTAATTCACCATTTAATGTCCTATGCTGGAGAACAAGGCCATACACTTGTTATTTCTTCGGTGTCAATTCAAAACCTGAACAAGGAGATTGAATTACTCGAAAGTGAGCAGTCCTCTGCAGGAATATTGCTGTTAGGGACAAATTTAAGTGCAGAGTTGATTAACTCTGTGTTGTCTGTCCACAAAAATGTCGTAGTCATGGATACTTGCTTAGAGCAGGTGGATGCTAGTATTGTGGGGATTAATAACTACCTAGGAGGTTATCAGGCGGGGAAATTCCTCTTAGCTCAGGGCTATAAATCGATAGGGTACGTCCAGTCTGATGTGAGAATTGTGAACTTTATTAAGCGGAAGGCAGGTTTTATGGAGGCTCTAGCTGAAAGCGGACTACAATTAGAGGATAAGCTCACCTATTTTATGAATCCGATGTCTGTCGTCTCACAGCCTTCTTTTAAAGCAGAAATTGAGGGAATTAAGGCTAACGCTAAGGAATTACCTGAGGCTATTTTTTGTGAAAATGATTATATGGCGATCAGTGCAATTAAAACGTTTCAAGAGTTAGGTATTAAGGTGCCCGAAGATGTTGCTGTAATGGGCTTTGATAACATTTTTGAAGCCGAAATTATTAGTCCTGAGCTAACAACGATTCAAGTGAAAAAAGACGTGATGGCTAAAACAGCGATGGATGTCTTGCTCCAAAAAATAAATCCCCTTGATTCTAGCAATCATGCCGATGCTAGTAATGTACAGGTGTATGTAAATACAGACGTTATTGTACGTAAATCCTGCTAGGCTAGAAGCCAACGTTACTGAAAATGTTCACTAATTTTAGTATGGAAGAAATTTAGCAGATTATGTTATAAATACATCAATAATTGGATAACATTAATTTTGCTATTTACTGTATCGTTCAGTAGGAGGATGGAACATGAAGCATTTATTTAAACTGAATGCCACTTGGAATGGTGGGAGAAATAGTGAAGGAACGATTGAGGCGGGTAACTTAAAATCTACAGTATCCATTCCTGTCCCTATGGGGGGACCAGGTGTGGGGACAAATCCAGATGAGATGTTGTTAGGTGCAGCTTCGACTTGTTATTTGATAACGTTGGCCGCGATGCTAGAGCGCGCAGCTATTGTACCTATTTCTCATACCCTTCATTCAGAAGCAACGGTAGATGTAACGAATAACATTTTTACATTTGAGTCGATTGTACACCGTCCTACTATTGTGTTAAAGGAAGGGACACAAACGGCTATCGTGGAGCATGTTCATCGTCTTGCCATACAAGCAGAAGGGGCCTGTATGATTTCTAGAGCTGTTGCAGGTAATGTGCAGGTTAGTGCTGAGCCAGTGATTCGGGTTATGGATGTTTAATGAACATCTATTGTACTTAAATGTCTAACGGTTTTATACAGCCTATAACTAATTATTGTTTTCTCATACAGGCTATGTTAAAATATAAATGCTGTTTATACCAGTCTTTAGGAGGTGGGTTGAATGGAAATCCTATTAAAAATATTGCTTGTGATTTTCTCGATCGGTCTAGTTGCTGCGGTCTTACTACAAGAGGGGAAAAGCGCAGGTCTGTCCGGTGCCATCTCCGGAGGTGCGGAACATCTTTTTGGTAAATCAAAGGCACGTGGTATGGAATTAGTACTACAACGTGTAACTGTAGGACTTGGAGCCGGATTTTTTATCTTATCAATCGTAGTTGCGATTGTAGTTAAATAATGAACGGATTGAACGAAATCAATAAGTAAACATTCAAAGGCGTGTACAATTATGTATGCGTCTTTTTTTTGCTATTTTATTTAACCTTATTTAACGCTCTCCTTTAATATTAATGGCACTTATAAATTGTACTAGTTACACAGTCCTACATAAATGAGAGTTTTATTAGTTTTTTATTAAGGTAAAAAGAACCAATTTATCGAACTGTGATGACTTTTAATCACTTTATTGGACTATATGTTAAATATTGTATTGCTCTCAAAATAAGAATCATATTACTATTTTAGTATATAAAGCCCAGATGCTAGGAAATTAGGGTGTTTAGTTGGTGCTTTTGGACCTTCTGAAAGAATGGGGGAAAATGATGTTTAAAATAGTAGAAAACGAAGAAGAACGATTGATTTTCAATCAGATTTGGACACAAGCTTGGGTTGAAAAGGGGTTTGAGCTTGAGTATTTTGATGAAGTGTTAGATCAATGTCTTATTTTTGATGAGCATCGTAATCCTGTAGCTACAGTTGAAATAAAACCCTATCATCCAAAATATCAAGGAGGTTTGGACGAGATAGCTCCATTCCATAAGCAAGCTTCCATTCAATCTGATCCCAATCATATTGCTGAGGTTGATAAGGTTGCTATTTTACAAGAGAATCGCCGAGGGAAAAATTTGGATCGTTTATTAGCAGCAATTGTGTTATATGCGGAGCAAAATAATATTCATCATTATGTGACTTTGCTAGAACCCATTTTATTCCGTGCATTGAAGGTTTCTTATCATGTTCCAATGTCACGAGTAGGAGAGAAAATTTTTTATAAAGGGGACTACGTTATTCCAGCAATCATTCATGCAGAGCAATTTTATAAAGCTAAGGAAACGTACCCGTGGTTTATGGATGTATGTCATAGTGTTTCAGAGCCCATTACATAACTTGATTACACAATAATTTATAAAATATAAAGTCATAAATTTTAAAGCCATAAGTCAATAAATCAAAAAAGATAAGATAAAAGACAAAGACTGTAAATGGTGATGCGCCCATCATAGTGGGCAATGCACAAAACATAAATAAGTTTTGCATTGCTAACAAAGATGGGCGCATCATAGCTTTTTTTAACTATTCTTTCGAAAGGGTAGAAATCAGTGCGTCTAGATCTTGATATAACTTTACAATTTCCGCGATTTTCCCGTCCTGCGCTTCAATGCTTGCCAAAATTTCTTCGGTAGTACTCATATTGTTTTCAGTACCCTCTGCAATAGATTGAATATGCTCTACGATCGTATTGTATTTTTGTTTAATTTGCGTCATTTGCGCATCTGCTTGGTCGGAGTGTTGACTAATATTTTCAGATTCAGCCGCGACTGTATTTACAAATTCAGTTATTTCCCCGAATTTACTTTCACTTGCAATAATGGCCTCATGTCCTACCGCAACCTCTTCGCTGACACTAACAATACGTCCCATTACATCCTCTAAAATTGAATTGATCTCTTCCGTTGACGCACGAGAATGCTCCGCAAGCTTGCGAATTTCATCGGCGACCACTGTAAAGCCTTTGCCATGCTCACCCGCATGTGCGGCTTCGATCGCTGCATTCATAGCTAAAAGATTAGTTTGCATGGAAATCGTGTAAATAGTTTGTACAATGGTGCTGATTTGTTGGCTTTGCTCATTTAATTGGTCCATTTGATGAACCATAGATGTGATCGTTTGCTTTAAATCCTGAATTTGCTGAGCAAAAGTTTTAATTTGACCCTTTACGCTATGTGTGTTTCCTAGCATCGTATCAGATAACTCATGTAGCCGGACAGAGCTGTTTACAGATTGCTGAATGACATCGTTGACGGTATGTACAGAGGTGTTAATGTCTTGTAAATTATGACTTTGTTGTTCCATGCTTGATGACACTTCACTAAATGCAATAGTTATTTCCTTGGAAATGGTACCTGTAACCGTTACATTATCTCTCAAACCAGCACTTAAATTGGTTAGAACATCAATGGATGATTGGAGCTTTGTTAATACAGCATCACTTTCTTTTTTTGCTTGCTCAGTATCCCGTTGCTTTTCCAAGACTGCCTTTTGTAGTTTCTCACTAAATCTAGCGGCAAAGGCAAGGGCTACTGTCGTAAAACACAAAAATAAGAGTAAGTAGCTTAATGGCTCACGCGTAAACATTTTGTCATGATAAAAAGGAGTGAAGTAAAAATAAACGGTGGTAGCTATCCCTAAAATTCCTGCAAACACAATAGGCTTATAATTTGAATATAACGTCATTAACCCAAGATTTAAATAAACAAGTAGGTACGTTCCGATAATTGGTTCTGGGTCTTGGTATATTAATAGAAATGTTAAAGCGGCTACGATAAGTGGAATGACAAACATGACGTATTTTGTGCCTCGGTTGGCATAGGTCATATAAGTAGCGATAGAACAGCAGATGACAGACACGATGGAAAGAGTCATAAGCATGGAACGATCAACACCAACCATAATATCCGTAACTACCCCTAAAATAGCCATGATCCAAATTATTTTGACAAACAGCTTATTTCGAGTTTGCAGTATTTTCATATTATCCATTAACTTTAACTTCCCCTTCTCTAACAAAAATTTTGATATAACTTTGAACAAAAAATACCATTACAAAATGCACAATATTCTTTATTTCGGCAAATGCTGGTAGGAAATTTAGTAAAAATTAATCATTTTTTTAATAAAATATTTATATTATGATTTGTATTTTTTTCACTATTTTATGGAATTGATCGCTTTTAGGAAAATAAATACAGTTAATGCATGCTTTCGAAACAAATAACTAAGAAAATCAATGAAAAATGTAAAATGTGCCTCTTTACAAAGTAAGGATGTAATGAACAATAATCGTGTATACTAGGATTAACCAAATAAAAATAGGAAAAATTTAGAGCGTACATTCGAGGTGACATAATGATAAATGAAGCAGGGTTGCTTTCTTTTATGAAGGAAACTGCCTATAAACCAATGACGATTCAAGAGCTGAAGGAGCATTTTGAGTATGTAAGTAAAGCGGAAATAAGTGACTTTAAGGCATTATTAGATAAGTTAGAGCTAGAGGGACAGATCATTTTAACGCGAAATGGTAGGTATGGAGTCCCTGATCGAATGGGATTAGTTAAGGGACGGTTGCAGGTACATGCAAAGGGATTTGCTTTTCTTATTTCAGAGGAGCCTGATCATCCTGATGTTTACGTACATGCCAATGATCTAAAAAGTGCAATGAATGGAGATATTGTGCTTGTTCGGGTTAATGCACGAGGGACTAGTGGTGGAAAGCTTGAGGGTGAGGTTGTCCGCATTGTTAGCAGATCCATTACTCAAATTGTTGGGGTATTCCAGCATAATAAATCATACGGTTTTGTCGTACCGGATGATAAACGTGTTCATCGTGATATTTTTGTACCCATGGAAAGTTTTCTTGGTGCTGTAGATGGGGACAAGGTAGTTGCCAAAATTGTGAGTTACCCTGAAGGCCGTACCGCTGCGGTAGGTGAAATTATTGAAATTTTAGGGCACAAGGATGATCCTGGCGTTGATATTTTATCCATTATTCGTAAGCATCAGCTTCCAGAGGCATTTCCCGTTGATGTTATGGCTGAAGCTGCGGCTGCGCCTGATGTGATCGCGGAAGAGGATATTGTAAAGCAAGGTCGTCGTGATTTAAGAAACAAGATCATTGTGACGATTGATGGCGAAGATGCAAAGGATTTAGATGATGCTGTTCATGTAGAGCGTTTAGAAAATGGGAACTTGAAGTTAGGTGTGCATATTGCCGATGTTGGTTATTATGTACGCGAGAACTCACAACTAGATCAAGAGGCGTACAATCGTGGCTGTAGTGTATATTTGGTCGATCGTGTCATTCCGATGTTGCCACATCGTTTGTCTAATGGAATATGTTCATTAAATCCTAAGGTAGATCGCTTTACATTGTCGTGTGAGATGGAATTTGACGAGCATATGAAGGTCGTTAATCATGATGTGTTCACGAGTGTAATTCGTACGACAGAAAGAATGACCTATACAAATGTTCGTAAAATTTTACAAAATGAAGATGCTGAAGTGACAGAAAAGTATGCTGGTTTAGTAGATATGTTTAAAACGATGGAGGATCTAGCGTTAAGATTGCGTAAACGTCGGATGGGACGGGGTGCTGTTGATTTTGACTTTGCGGAAGCTAAAGTCATCGTGGATGAAAACGGTAAGCCTGTTGATATTATAAAACGTGAGCGCTCCATTGCTGAGCAAATTATCGAAGAATTTATGCTTGCTGCTAATGAAACGGTAGCGGAGCATTTCCATTGGCTTAAGGTTCCGTTTATTTATCGGATTCATGAGGACCCTGATCAAGAGAAGCTGATGAACTTTATGGCATTTGCAGCTAACTTTGGGTATGCAGTGAAGGGTGGAAAAGGCAACAAGGTACATCCTCGCGCATTACAGTCCTTGTTAGAAGAAATTTCAGGAACAAAGGAACAAACGGTTATAAGCACGATGATGTTACGTTCCATGAAGCAGGCGAAATATGATGCAGAAAGTACAGGGCATTTTGGCTTAGCGGCTGATTTTTATACTCATTTTACTTCACCAATTCGTCGTTATCCTGACCTTTGTATTCACCGTATTATTCGTGAGGTCATTGAAAACAAGGGTATTTTACCAGAAGCGAGACTGGAATTTCTAGCTAGTCGTGTGGGTGAAATAGCGCAACAATCTTCGGAGCGTGAACGGCTTGCAGTAGAGGCTGAACGGGATACAGAGCAACTGAAGAAGGCAGAATTTATGCTGGATAAGGTTGGGGAAGAATTTGTTGGTATTATTAGTAGTGTGACAAGCTTTGGCATGTTTATTGAATTAGATAACACCGTAGAGGGCTTAATTCGCCTAAGTGCAATGTATGACGACTACTACAATTTCCATGAACAACACATGGCGTTAATTGGTGAACGTACTTCTAAAATTTATCGCATTGGTGATGAAGTGAAAATTCGGGTAGCCCGCGTCAATATGGATGATCATACGATCGACTTTGAACTTGTGGATAGTAAAGGAAGACGAAGAGAACGTGGCTTGCCAGATAGCTATAGAGGTAACGGGGGTAGCGCTGGTTCAGGTTCTAGGTCAGGTACTAGTTCAGATAAAAGTTTCCGCTCAGATAAAAAAGGTAAGAAGACTCGTGCGGGTCAAGGTGGAGGTTACGGCGCTAGTACCGGCTCTGGATCAGAACGTGGTAAACGCAAGGGTAAGGCAGAAAGTAACTTTGTTGGTTCTGGTGGCTTTGGCGGTCGTAAATCTAAAAGCAAAAAAGGTGGGCGTTCAGGTGAGCCATTAATTTTTGGCAGGGACAGCAGGGATAGTAGGGATAGTTCACAAAAGGGATATGCAAACCATTCTTCAGATCGCCACTTAGGTAATGGGGAATCTAATCAAGGAACTCCTACCCAGGGGCAAAGTCAGGGACAAGGAGAACAAGGGCAAGGTTCAGAGCGTAGTGGAATTCGCTTCGAGTTTGGCTCTGGTAAAGGTGGTTATTCTCAGGGAGTTAATCCTAACTATAATGATCGCGGCGAACGTAGAGGCAAAAGCAACCCTAAAGGCGGCGGTAATGGCCAAAGCAGACGTAAAAAAACGTCTAAAAGCGGCATTTTTGTAGGCGAGTCGTTTTCGGTTGAAAATGGAAGTAATGGTGCAGGAAATCAAGGGGAAGCTAGCCTAGCAAGAGAAGGGAAAAAGCGCAAGAAAAACAAAGGTAAGTCAAACCAAGCTACCGCTGCATTTGTTAGGAAGAAAAGGAAGTAGGAAGTAAAACATGTTCAGGTTTCAGCTTGAATTTAATAATAATTAGGCTGGAATCTGAGCATAAATTTTTAAAAAAATGAACAGGTAGTTTATTTCGTTTGTTTTTTTGAATTTGTTGAATTAAATAAATTTAGTGAATACAACGAAGTCAGTGAATTCAGTCAATTCAGTGAGTGAGCGTATAAGTAGGTTGATTTTACTACCTATTATTGCTACAATTATAGTCTAGCTTTGTGAATGGAATTCGTTAATATTTCGTTTTATAATGCAGGTCTGTAAGCATTTCAAAGTCAAAATTGTTCAATTGTAAAGTCGATGAAGGAGTGAAGGAAATACATGGGGAAAAAAAATGATGGAAAAGTGCTAGCGCAAAATAAAAAGGCCTCCCATGATTATTTCATCGAGGATACGTTTGAAGCAGGCATGGTGTTGACTGGAACTGAGATAAAGTCTGTTCGTAATGCTCGTGCTAACATTGGAGATGCTTTTGCTACGATCCGTAATGGCGAGATTTTCATTCATAATATGCACATTAGTCCGTTTGAGCAAGGAAATCGGAACAATCCATCTGATCCTACACGGACACGTAAGCTGTTAATGCACAAAGCTCAAATCTCTAAGTTGCTTGGTTTAGCTAAGCAAGAGGGATACACCATTGTGCCATTGAAGGTATATGTGCGTAATGGCTACGCTAAATTGCTGCTTGGCTTAGGTCGAGGTAAAAAGCAATATGATAAGCGTGAAGCGGCGGCAAAACGCGATGCACAACGCGATATTCAGCGTGTACTTCGTGAAAAGCAGAAGATCGCTAGGTAATATTTGTTTTTACGAATTGTGGTTAAAATGTAAGTAATCTTTACTACTTACGTTATGATTGCTGTGCTATACTAGGGATGTAACAATTTAGATGTACTCTTAATATTGCACCTAGCTTGATGCTAACCGTACGATTAAACGTACACCTTTTATTACGGGGGCGTTTTTTGGATTCGACGGGGGTAGATCGAGCGTGGGTAGCGGGTAGTGGGGACGCGGCCACTTCATCAACGCTAAAGCCTATTAAATGGCAAAACACAAAACAACTACGCTTTAGCAGCTTAATAACCTGTTAGCGTGCTCCTCTCCTGCATCGCCCATGTGCCGGATGTAGGGGCTCAACTTTAGTGGGATACGCTGTTACATCTCCGCCTGGGGTGTGCAGAAGAAGACAATCAGGCTGGGTTTAGTGAAAGCTAGTTGCAGGGCGTTTGCTAGACCGACATTAAAGCTGTGACTACACCCGTAGACACCTATGTGGCGTTGCCTTCGGACAGGGGTTCGACTCCCCTCGCCTCCATATGTAGTACAAAAAAAGAAACCTTAATTGGTTTCTTTTTTTTGTATTTCTTTGGAATTTTAAATAGCTACGCAATGTTTTTGTATGATTTGGGTTAATTCTTCAAATGTGTATTTGTGGTTTACCATATCTACTACAAAGTCTTCAGCATATTTCTCATTCATTTTGAAATGTAAATTGTTATACCGTAAAAACAAGACAAGGGCTGTAAAGGCTGTTCGTTTGTTAGCATTATAAAAAGGATGATTTTGACCTAATGACTCAAACAATGCAGCTGATTTTTCGAAAATAGTTTGATATGCATCTTTTTTAAAAGCAGAGGATTGAGGGCGAAGGACAGCCGACTCAAGCAACCCTGCTTCTTTAACGCCTTTTTGTTCAGATGGACTATATCGTTGGATCATAGCAACATTAATAGCAATAACCTCTTCTACAGTCACATAACGTATATTTCTCATCTTTCTTTAAGGTTTTTCAATGTCTGGTCATACTCTTCAATTACGCTAGTTAACGTGTCCATAAAATCTTCACTGATGCCATCAGGTAAAGACACCTTATTCGATTTTTTGATAATGATTTCGCCAGTATTTTGGTTAACATCAATCAAAACACTATCTCCTTGACTTAATCCGATCTGTTTGAGAGCGTCGGTCATGGTTATACCCAAACTATTACCGAATTTGCCTACTTTTCGTTCCATATCTATCACCCTATTCATTGTGAATCCTCCTTTATAATATATTCAACTGTTATAACAATTATACATTGTTTAAGTATTGAACTTCAATTTAATTATTATTGGCATTTGCTATACTAGACCGACATCAAACTGTGACTACACCCGTAGACACCTATGTGGCGTTGCCTTCGGACAGGGGTTAGACTCGCCTCGCCTCCATATGTAGTACCAGTGACGGACACCATTTGGTGTCCGTTTTTGTGTATCAGTCTATTATTTTGGTACTACTAATTACTATATTAATAGATTTGGAGTGAGAACATTGACCTTAATGACTATTGAGAAGGAAAAACAAATTCAGCTCTCAGATTATAAGAAGTTAGTTAGAAAAATATAATACCATCAATTAGTGTTCTGATTGGTGATATTTCAGTTTGTGATATAATAAAAATAATTTAAAACTGGAGGGGGATTGAGAATTTATAGTAATCGAGAACAACTCCATGAAGTTCTGAAAAAAGCAAATCAACATGCACGGAAGCAAGCTAAAGAGTCAGGTGCCTCTATCTATTATATAAAGAATAACAAACGCGTTCGTGAAGATGCAGAAGGAAACAAGTTTGAGATTGTTTTTGATAAAATGGGAAAACGACAGGAATTTGAATACCATGAGTGATTCCAGGAGGGAATGCCGTATTCTTTCAAATAGACAGATCCAACCAAAAATAAAAAAACCTGAGATATATTAATCTCAGGGATTGTATGCCTATTTTTTTCAAGACCTTATTCAACATCATAACAGACCGGGTATTATAAGTCTATATTTTTTTCTGGGAGTCATGTACCATCTTCCTATAAACAAGCGAATGGAGATGGATGATGATGTTAAAGGAAGTGCAGATTGATCGTGCAATGACTTATGAATATCCCCCTGATGGAACAACGTTACCTATTATTGATCCGTATGATGGCTGTACAATCGGGTGTCCCTATTGTTTCCGACTAGAGGATGAAAATTGGAATAAAAACTTGATTGTTAAACTCAACATAGCAGAAATTTTGTGCGAAGAATTAACTCACTGGAATAAGGAAGAAGTAATATATTTGGGGAGCAAGTGTGATCCTTACATGGGTATTGAACGAAAATATCAGTTAACCAGAAAATGTTTAATCGAATTAAGTAAGTTAAGTGTAAAGTGCATGGTTACAACTAAAGCCGGATCAAAACTAATCTATAGAGATATAGATGTGATTAAACCTATGCGAGACAGATTCACGCTGCTTTTAGGTTTATCAAACCTAGAACAGTTAAAGAGAATGGATCCTTATTCAATAATGAGCAATATACAGACAGCAAACGAATTGCACAGAATGGGAATTAAGGTTTGGGCATTTATTACTCCGATTTTACCGGGAATAACAAATGTGGATGAAATGATTAATGCTTTAGATAAGAACATCCCCGTATTCCTAGATAGAATTAGAATAGGAAAGAATAACAGGCCTAGTTTAGAAAAATATATAGGTAAAAATTATCCTCATCTAACTAGCACTTATAACGATATCCTTAATAATAATATTGATGTTTACTTTGATCGAATACGAGAAAAGTGGAGTAATGATCAGCGAGTACAATTTGTTTTTGAATAATGGTAGGCGTAGACACCTATGTGGTGTTGCCTTCCGACAGGGGTTCCAGACCCCTCTGCAAGAAAATGACCTAGTAGACATCAAAATTAAAAAAGCGAATTTAGTCAAAAATGTGCCAACGTATGAAGTTTCCTTGGAAGAGAGCTCTCAGACATAATTGTTTAATTTGAATGCCAAAAAAAGAAGGCAGTCAATCAACATGATTAGCTGCCTTTGTTGAACTAACCAATTATCTGACAATTGATGAATCAAAAATTCATTTTATCATATTGGCTCCAATACTCTGTTTTTAATTCCATCCATTTTTCTTTATTTTTGAGTATGTTTTTATAATTGCTCGCTTCCTCTCCTAAACTTAAAAATTCATCTAAGCGTTTATAAAACAAATCGAAAGCTTCAGCCTCATCTGATGAAAAGAAATTTAATATGCTGCTCCAATGATGCGAGGAAGAGATGTCATATTGGATTTGAATCCATTCTTGAAATCCCTGCAAAAAATGAGTAGATTCATTTTGTTCATTCATATAATATACGGCGTATAATACACCATCCAAAAAAACTTTTAAGTTAATTATCGATTTTTTACCAATGTACATTCCTGGTCTGTGCTTAATTTTTTTTAGAAGATCATAGAGTTCTTCGCTTGTCATCTGTTTCACAAATATCACCTCAATATTTATATAGAATATAAAGTAGAGAACGTGTTATTCCTCTCATAATGAAGCCATAATAGTAACCAGTTGCGCATCATTAATTAGCTGAGTATATTTTTTAATTACATATACAACAATTCTCCTAACATCCTAAAATGGTCTTACTTTATGTTTCAGTATAGTCACCATTGCTGTTATTTCAAAGGGATTTTATCATTCTAGTTGATCTGTTGGATAAGAGGCATGCAGGGCTTTTAAAATCGTAAGTTCGCCTCCATCAGTATGAAAAGGACACCCCAAAGGTGTCTTTTTTGCATTGGTGGAAAGGGGGAGACAGGGTTACGGTACAAGGGATAATGGCATAATCCCAATTCCAATGTTTTCTGCTACATAGTAAGGAACAATAGATATATTATTAATAGATATGGAATCGGGATTACTGATCATTCCTATAATCGCCCCCATAATCGCCGATTCAAGTCTTCTTCGGTAAGGACAACCGTCCATGCAAATCCATAACCGCACAAGGTTGTGGTTTTTTCTATATTTAGGGTATTACTGTAATGAGACGTGATGTCAGGAGTATTCTATCGGTTATGCTATAATTATACATAGTGTAGTTTCATTCGGAAAAATCACATTTCCTATATATAAATTTATTGGACAAGGGGTGCATTGAACAACCATGCTCGATTATCAGACTTCCCTACACCACAAGTTGATTATTATCGGTGCAGGCGCATCAGGACTCATGGCCGCTGTTACAGCGCGGGATTTGGGTATCGATACCGCCATTCTAGAGGGGAATGACCGTATTGGGAAAAAAATTGCAATGACAGGCGACGGTCGTTGCAATATTACGAACGATTCCACTATGACGGATACCGACGACGAAGTAGTGGCATTATCGGGCAAGTATCACAGCAGTCAGGCTGAATTTCCGTTGCCTGTGTTGCAGCAATTTGGCATCCGTCAAACCATTGATTTTTTCAATATGCTTGGATTGCCACTCACAAAATTGAAAGAAGGCTTAATGTATCCGATGTCGCTGCAGGCTGCATCCGTGTTGGATATTTTTGAGCTTGCTTTGGAGGAACGGAATGTTCCGGTATACCTTAACAACAAAGTGATAGATGTTACCGTATCGACGGATCATCCGCGATTCAAGATTACATGCCAAAACGAGGCAGAGGAGCAGGTTGTCTATACCAGCGAATACCTGTTTATATGTACGGGCGGCCTCACGGGCCAGAATGCGGGGACGGATGGTTCTGGGTATGTACTTGCTCAAAGCATGGGGCACGCCATGGTCGAGCCTGTTCCGGCAATTGTGCAATTAAAGGTGCAATACCCTTACATGAAGGCTCTATCGGGCATCAAACTTCAGGGACGAGCACACATTCTCGTGAATGGAAAGGTCGCTCGCAGTGAAACCGGTGAAATTCATTTCGCCGATTACGGCTTTTCCGGCCCGCCGATTCTTCAACTCAGCCGTATCGCTGCTGTTCATCTCTCGAGAGGGGATTCCGTGACTTTATCCATCGATTTGATGCCGAACCGCACGAAGGAGGAGGTTATCGAATTTTTGGAGATGAACTGGGGGACATTCACACACCGGCCTGTTGCGGAATCCTTCATCGGGTTTTTACACAAGAAGCTAATCCCTGTCTTGCTGAAGGAGGCGAAAATCGATGAAGAGCCAAACCTCCTTTGCCAGGATCTCTCATGGAAAACAAAAGGGATCTTCTATAAAATACTGAAGCGTTGGGAATTCAAAGTAACAGATACCCATAGCTTCGAGAAGGCACAAGCGACAGCCGGAGGTATCGTTACAAAAGATCTCTTCGCTGACACGTTGGAATCTAAGCTCGTGCCTGGGCTCTATTTCGCTGGCGAGGTGATGGATGTCGACGGCGAGTTCGGCGGCTACAACCTGCAATGGGCCTGGAGCTCCGGATATACGGCCGCAATGGCGTTGGGGAGACATATTTTCAAATGAAGACATTAGAAAAAGGAATGAATTCAACACATATGTATAAGTCGAAATCTACAATGCACCACGAGCTGTTTATTATCGGTGCAGGCGCTTCAGGTCTTATGGCCGCTGTTACTGCGCGAGATCGAGGGATCGATGTCGCAATCATTGAAGGCAATGACCGGGTAGGAAAGAAGGTACTCACGACTGGCAATGGGCGTTGTAATATTACGAACCAATCTACGGCGAAGGGTACGGATGAAGCGGTCGCATTATCGCATAAATATCACAGTAACCAACAGGAATTCCCACTGCCTGTGCTGCAGCAATTTGGCGTTCGACAAACCATCGATTTCTTCAACACACTTGGCCTTCCGTTGCTCGCCATTGAGAATGGCCGAATGTATCCGATGTCACTACAGGCTGCATCTGTATTAGAAGTTTTTCGAATCGCGCTAGAAGATCGGTATGTTCCAATACACTTCAAAACTAGGGTGTTGGATGTTACCGTATCGAAGGGACATCCGCGATTTACGATTACGTGCCAAACGGAGGCAGAGGGCGAGGTCGTGTATACTAGCGATTATCTCTTTATATGTACAGGCGGCCTTACCGCACCAAAGACAGGAACGGATGGATCGGGTTATACGCTTGCCCAGCGATTGGGACACACAATGATCGATCCTGTACCAGGAATCGTACAGTTGAAGCTGCAATATCCGGATCTAAAGGAGTTGTCTGGCGTCAAATTCGAGGGGTTAGGTCATATCATCGTCAACGGCGAGGTTATTCGCAGTGAATATGGGGAAATCCTGTTTACAAACTACGGCGTCTCCGGCCCACCGATTCTCCAGCTAAGCCGGAAGGCTGCGTATCAACTCAAAATGGGAGAAACAGTAACCTTATCACTTGATTTGATGCCAGACCGCACGGAGGAGGAAGTCGTCGATTTTATGACTACGCATTGGGGGACATTTGGCTACCGAACTGTTGCAGCTTCCTTGATTGGAATTTTTAACAAGAAGTTGGTCCCTATTCTGTTGAAAGAGGCGGGAATCGATCAGGAGCCGAACCTCCTATGTCAGGATTTATCATGGAAAGCTAAGAAAACCTTGTGCCAACTCATAAAGCGTTGGGAATTTATCGTAACCGATACCAATGGTTTCACGAATGCACAAACGACGGCCGGTGGCATCGATACAACAGAGTTAAGAAAAGGAACGCTAGAATCGAAGCTAGTACCTGGGCTCTATTTTGCCGGAGAAGTGATGGATGTGGATGGAGATTGCGGTGGCTATAATCTGCAATGGGCCTGGAGCTCAGGCTATTCCGCTGCGATGGCACTTGCTGATCAAATTACAGGTATTGTGGAACAAGATTGATAGTTGTTTGCTCCTTGCACGCAGGGAACACACGCCGTCGAATTGTAGATTTGTACAGCCACGGCTCGCTTCCACCAATATGTAACCCCCCGACCTCTTACGGTTGGGGGGGTGCTAGTACGCCCAGCATGAGCGTCATCTCTAGGGTGAAAATCCCGAGTGGGGGCTTTCCGCCCCCTTCACTCGATTTTTAGAGAGAAGAAACAGTGTTGCTGAATTTAACAGATACATGCAATGCTATTTTTACCAGAAAGCCTGCTTCAAACCTTCAAAACCTGACGAATCCATTGAGCCGTTTGTTCGGGACGTTCAATAGGAAATTGATGGCCGTATGGAATACGAGTAATATCGAGGTGTTCGTATGACTTTGGAATATGATGTTCTTTGTCCATGTCTCCCCATAATATGTTGATTTTGGCCTCATCCCACTCCTTGGGATCCAGTTGAATGGACTTCGATTGTGTTAACGATGACATGACCGTAGCGTTAGTCGTGCGGATGCGGGGTGATTTTAAATCACGAACCACATCATGTACATAATCCTCTAAATATTTGCTAGATGTTATGAAATTTTTGTTTTTAAGCATCTCTCTTTTCAGTTTGGCAGGCTTCAAATGTTTTAAAATGAGTTTTGTAACACCTTGAATTTTGTATTTAGGTTTTATAGGATGCAAGACTGGTTGCAGTATAATAAGCTGATGGATCAGTGAAGGCTGGCGTTGCATGACTCGGGCGGCAATCAACCCACCAAATGAATGGCCAACCAATATCACGGGTCTATTCAACTCGATAATCATGGCTGCTACACTATCTACATAGCCTTCTATCACAGAAGGATCATGGTGGTATGGCGTACGTCCAAATCCAGGTAAATCAATGAACCATGTATTAATATCACTTAAGGATTCGGCGATAGGCAATAGGCTATCCGCACTGCTAAACGTCCCATGAAGAAAAATAACAGGGATGCTCTCCATATCTTTTTCTAATGAGATTAAATTCGTTCTTCTTCGTTGAGAAAAGCTCTCCTGCCGATCTAATCCTAAATGATTTAACCGATAATCCAGATCGCTTACTATAAAAGGTAGAGTAGATGGCGCTATGGAAAAATTCCTCCCACTCATTTGTTCAATTTCTAATTTAGTGTTGATGGGAAATTCTGATTTTACAAGAAAGTTCATGGACTCCTTTGGAATACCAAGAAGCTTCCCAGCACCCATTCCAAGAATGGTTTTTAATAACGGAGGCGATACCGTTCCAAAGGGCTTGGCTGTTTGCAGTTCTTTTGCAATGAGTTGAATCAAGACTCGAATGGATGGACTCGCTTGTTTACTATCTAATAAATAGTAGGTATTACTTGATAACCCTTCTGTATGAGCAAGCTTGGCAATAAATGAGGCAACATGATCAACGTGTACCATGGGCAACCAGTAGTCGTCACCACCTGGAACGAGCGGCATAAGGTTTCGCCTTACGGCATCGATTAAAATACTGAGACCTCCAAGCTGTTCTGTCTCCCCTGAGAAGGAATTGCCAACGACAACACTAGGATTAACTGTAGATAAAGGGATGTTCATAGCATGAAGAGATTTACGTATATAGGAGTCTGCTAGAAACTTCATTTTTTCATAGGGAGGTTCTTTATCTAGCAGGTGATTCAGATCTGACAGTGCATTTTGTTCATGATAAGGACTCATAAAACCTGAGAGATGGATGAAATGCTTTAAACCTTTTGTGGAGTGAATATCTTTGGTCAGCTGAACAAGGGCTTTGGCTGGATAGAGAAATGATTGCTCAGCTTCACTAAGGCTTAACCCAATATTCATGGGGCCGCCTGCATGGATGATCAGATCCGTGGCAAGCATTTGCTTATAGCTAGTATCATCTAAACCTAATCTGGGTTTAGTTAGATCCCCAATGACTGGTAAGATGTTAAGTTGTTGATCGGTCGGTAGTTGGTTTACGATTGCATCTAAACGGCTTTTTTGACGTACGAGTACATAAACTTGGTGCTGAGAAGCTAATTCAGAGAGTAGGTGTCTTCCGATAAAACCAGTTCCACCCGTTAAAAAGATATTCATAATAGAAATTCTCCTTTATCATTTTTAGTACTAAATAGTACTAATATAATTAAAAAAATTACTTTAGCAATGAAGCTAAAGCAGGATAAACGGCTTTGACGATATCTGTATTATTAGAAGCTTGAGCTAAGAAAAGAGCACCCTCGATAGAGGAGACGATGAGTGTAGCTGTTTGCTTGATTGGGAGTTCTGTCTTTAGTTCCTGTTTCGCAATCCCTTCGGCTAGAATGAATTCAACGGCCTCAAACTGTTGTTCAAAAAAGCTTTTGATTCGATTTCTGACCTCGATAGCTTCGAGGGGTGTTTGTGTGTAAAGGGTTAGGAATGGACAGCCACCAAGGTAATTATTTTGTTCCGTATTATCGATTAGGATGACCAGTAAAGCTTCTAATTTTTCTAGAACAGTGGTATCACTGTGAGACAGGATTTGATGAATACGTTGTTCATAATGTGAAATCAACTGATCAACGGTCGCGAGAAGTAGCTCCTCCTTACTTTTAAAATAGTAATAAATGTTGGTTTTTGAGACTTTGCTATGTGCGACGATCTCGTCCATGCTTGTTGCTTGGAAACCCTTGGTAAGAAACAATGTGAAAGCTGATTGCAGTGCAATGTCTTTATTGCTGAGTGTATTTTTTTTCATATTAGTACTATATAGTACTAGTGGTCAACAGTCAAGCAAGATTGAGACGGTTATGCGAAACAATCCGCGTGAAAACCCATTGCTGAGCATTCAAAAAAACGACTGACCAATTTAGGTCAGTCGCTTCATAAATTGTCACATACATAACTACTCTATAAGAGCAGCCTTAATCAAAGCATTAACTCTGGAATTATAGAGCAATCCAATATGAGATACTAGATTAACAGAAATATTGTTCGCCCCGTCTAATCTGGATAAAAGTGGCGAAACAATAGTATCGCTGGTTGAATATATCGAAGTAACTGTAATACCGCTTGGGGCTTTACTCGTTGTTAACCGATTTGCTCCGCCTAGCGTAATCAGTTTATCTACTTTATCAATGCCTCCACGGTTCAGAATATAATATAAGCTGTTCGCTCCCCCCATACTATGAGCAACAATATGAACCTTTGAATGTCCTGTTTGGCGAAGCACATCATCTACGAATCGGCTAATTGCCGCTGAGTTCAACAGTTGATTTCCTGCCTTGCTTGGTAGATCAATCGCAAATAATTCGTTACTTGCCCAGCCCTCACTACGTAGATACCTTTCAATTAACGCAAAGTTACTGTCCGAGCCAGTTAATCCATGAACAAATACGATTGGAGTGCGTGAAGTTGCAGCAGATGCCTTCATACTCTGTCCAAGACCTGTTAAAGTAAAAATAAAAATCATACTCATAAAAACAATTAGTAGTTGCCTTAATTTTCTCATCTCTGATCATCCTCCTGTTATATGAGATACATTCATATTTTACGATTCTTTAATTGGGAATGATAGAGTAATTTAGCCTCATTTTCCCATAAAATTCACTCATTTACTGCCCATTTTTTTGAAAAAAATAGTTTCTATCCTTTTTTAACTTGAGTTTGTATATAAAGCTTTTAAGTCATTTCCACCAGCTTCACTCTTGCTAGTCTTACGTTTAATATCTTATACCCATACTTTGTTATCTAGATCATATAGTTTTTGAGCTTATAGATTATACATTGATTTAATAGGAAAATAGTACCATTATTTGAAAGTTATAGTTAATGATATTTGAACAGGTCGAATTAAGTTACATTGTTGGAAAAAAATATGAAACTTGTTGTTGATATGATCCTGAAATGGAATATAATAGATTTATAGAGGATTGTGCCGTATTTTGATATTAAAGGTAATTTAAATAATTTATGTGATTCATAGTTCGGAAGTAGGGGGTGTTATGTAAAAAAATGTAAATTAATCATTATAATTATATAAGAAGCTGATCTATATGATGTTGTTATAGAAGTAAAAATAGTAAAAATAAATGGTTTTATAAAATGGATGTATGATGATGCGCACTTTACTTGTAAAGGAAAAAAACACCTTAAATGAGCTGAGAGAGTGAGAGTGTAGGGGCATGAAGGGGAAAAAATATTCAATATATGAGCCGTACATACCGTTAGATTTAAGGGATTTAGTAAGAAATCAGGTCAGCAATAATCCAAGTCATGTGGCATTTGAGTTTTATAAGAAAAAAGAATATATAGCAAAAACGTATCAAGAGTTTCAAGATGACATTGTTAATTTGGGAACTTTTTTTTATTTCAATATGTTGAAAAATAGCAAAATTGCCCTCATTGGTGAAAATAGTTATGAGTGGTTAGTTAGTTATTTTGCAGCGGTGATTGGGAGCAATGTTATAGTTCCAATTGATAAAGATCTGTCTATCCAAGAAATATACCGTATTGCAGAGGATAGTGGGGTTGAAGCAATCGTATATTCAAATGATTATTGCGATGTAGCAGAGGAATTACAGACGCGTAGTTCCAAAATACGTTGTTTTTTTAATATGAAAAATATGGATGAGTATAGGGAGAAAGGACAAGCGGATGTTCAACATAAGGAGGACTTTATAAACAACGAGATTGAACCTGACCAGCTATGTACAATAATCTATACCTCAGGAACAACTGGGAAACCTAAAGGAGTTATGCTTAGCAACAGAAATTTAGCATCGAATATAGCAGGGGCTTGTCAAAATTTTTTCGCTACAGATTCATCTATGCTAGTGTTGCCTCTGCATCATACCTTTGCACTTACAAGTATACTTTGTATGTTTAATTGGGGTGTTCGCATTCCGATTAACTCTAGTTTAAAAAAGTTCAATTCAGATTTAAAACAGTTCAAGCCATATTGTATGTTCTTAGTTCCGATGTTTGTGGAATCAATGTATAAGCGAATTTGGGAGGTTGCGAGCGAAAAGAAAATTACCACAAAACTAAAGCGGGCCATTGGAATGAGTAATTGCTTAAGAAGAATCGGAATTGATATAAGAAGAGTGTTATTTAAACAAATCATAGATGAGTTTGGTGGAAAATTAGAATTCATCGTTTCAGGTGGGGCATTTTTAGAGGAAAAGTATATAAAAGGGTTTGAAGAGTTCGGGATAACCGTTTTAAACGGATATGGTGTTAGTGAATGTTCTCCTGTAGTTGCAGTAAATCGGAACAAATACTACAGCTATAAAAGTGTGGGTTTACCATTAGTGAGTAACAAAGTGAAAATTGGAACATGCGATCAAGAGGGAAATGGTCCGATTTTAGTCAAAGGACCCAACGTAATGCTTGGTTATTATAATAACGAAGAAGCGACTAACAATGCAATTTGTGACGGATGGTTTAATACAGGAGATATCGGATATTTGGATTCAAATGGATTTTTGTATATTACAGGCCGGGAAAAAAATCTGATTATTTTAAGCAATGGAAAAAATATTTATCCAGAAGAGATAGAGTCAGAATTGATGAAATGTGAATGGATTCATGAAGTGATTGTGTATGGACAAGATAATTGCTTGCATGCGGCGATTTTTTCAGAACAGGGAGATCAGGATGCAATAAGAAAATTTATTACTACCTATAATTATGGAAAACCAGTATTTAAACAAATACACAAAGTTACCTTTAGAGAAGTGGAATTTGAGAAGACGACTACGAAAAAAATTAAAAGAAACTTTACAAAATAGGCAAAGGAGAACAAACATGGTAGAAAAATTAACAAAAATATTGCAAGGTTATGTGAAAAATAACAAACCTATTTCTAGGGATGCAGCATTAGTAGCTGATTTGGGACTAGATTCAATAGATGTTTTTTCTTTAGTTGCAAGAATTGAAGATGAGTTTAATGTGGAAGTTTCAGAAAGAGTGATCAGCGAATTGGTAGTGGTGCAAGATATTATAGATTATCTTGAAAAAAATGTGTAGTTTTTTACACTCTCAGGCAAGGTTAAGATGCTTCATCAAATATAATACTTTGTAAATTTTATGAGTTGTAATTGAGATGATGTCGTAGCATAAAAACATAATTTTTTGGGAGGTAAACATGCAATCTTTTATAACATCAGTACTAGAGGATCAAGCTAATGTAACACTAGACCAATTACTTGAAAATTATGCTAATGAAAAATCAACAGGAATTTACTTTACACAATCTGATGGATCTGAATTGTTTGAGTCTTACGAAAGTCTTTATTTTAATGCAAAATGTATCTTAGGGGCACTACAAAAGCAAGGGTTTCAAAAGGGCGCTTATATTATTTTTCAGACAAACAATAATTTGTTTTTTGTAAGGTTGTTTTGGGGTTGTATTTTAGGAGGCATGATCCCTGTTCCTTTGTCTGTGCCACTACTTGCATCGCCTGATACGGAAGCATTTAAAAAGTTAGTAAAAGTAAGTGAACAGTTGTCAAATGCGTTGATCATTTCTGATAAAAGAAATTTAAATACATTTAGAGAAAATTATGAAGTAAATAATTTGAAATATTTAGAGTATGAAACGTTGGCGAGTAACCTAGAAGAAGGGCAATGTGTCACAATAAATTGTCAGGATATAGCGTATATACAATATTCATCAGGTAGCACAGGTAATCCTAAAGGCGTGAAATTAACACATAAAAATTTAGTTTATAATTTGTCGCAGATATCAGAACGTATGAAATTAAACAGGAATGATATTATGGCAAGTTGGCTACCATTGACACACGATATGGGGCTGATTGGTTATCATTTAACTCCAATATTTATGGGCATCTCTCATTCCCTACTAAATTCAGTTTTGTTTTTAAAAAAATCTTGGCTGTATTTTCAAAAATGTACGGAATTAAAAGCAACGGTGCTTGCAAGTCCTAACTTTGGATTAGACTGGATGATGAAGACGATTAAGGATTCACATTTAGATCATGTTGATTTATCTAGTGTGCGAAACATAATGTGTGGCGCAGAGCCAATATCAATGGATACGATTAGACGATTTTACGAGAAATTTTCTCCTTATGGCTTGCGTGAGAATACGATCCATCAAGTATATGGTATGGCAGAAGCTTGCGTGGCTGTTACTATTCCCTTAGAAGGACATAATCGCAGTGTATGTATTAACCGTCATAAAGCTCGTATTGGTCAAGAGGTAGAGGATGTAGCAACGAAAGAGTCAAGTGCGGCAGAGTTTGCTATAGTAGGACAACCATTATATGGAATAGAATTAATGATTGTAGATGATGAAGATTACATCTTAGAGGAAAATTACATAGGCAATATAGTGATCAAAGGGAAAAATGTATTTGATGGATACATGAATCAAGATGATTCTATTTTTAATGAGCAGGGCTTCTTTAATACAGGGGATTTGGGATTTTTACGCAATGGAGAATTAATCGTAATGGGAAGAAAGAAGGATATTTTGTTTGTAAATGGTCAAAATTATTATGCTAGTGATATAGAAAATATGTTAACCTTGGCGATCCCACAATTGTCTCAAGTCGTTGTGTGTGGTTTTCGGGATCAATCATCAAGTAGGGATGAAATTATAGTATTTGTACATGATCGGCAAGATGCTAAGTCATTTCTTCCCCTTGCACAGCAAGTACAGAATATGGTACTGGAACGGGTTGGAATCGCTGCGGATTACGTAATACCAATAAAAACAATACCTAAAACAACAAGTGGAAAGGTACAACGGTATCGTTTAATAGAGCGATTTGAGAATCATGAGTTTGATGAAGTTATCGCAATAGCTCCATATTCATATCAAACTATTAAGGAATCTTCCAAGAAGCCAGCATGGAACAAAACGGAGATTGAGAATCAAATCATTGAGATTGCAAAAGATGTATTTTCTATTCCTTCTTTGAAAGTAGACGATAATATTTCTCAGATGGGTGTTAGTTCGTTAACTCTGATTCGTTTCCAGGATGAAATAAATCAAAGATTTCAAGTCGAAATCCCTATTGTAAGCCTTTTCAAAATGTCTACCCTAGAACAAATAATTGCTATCATTGATGAACAGCTAAAGGTTGAGAAAGTAACTACACCTGAATTAACGGGGAATAAAGATTTGTGGTATGAACCCTTTCCTGTAACAGAAATACAAGGGGCTTATTTAGTTGGAAGACAAAACATTATGGAAATGGGTAATATCTCCACACATGCCTATTATGAGGTTGAAACAGCATTAGATATTAAACGTTTAAACGATGCATTAAATCATGTTTTAGAGCATCAGCTTATGTTACGTACTATTTTTGATGAAACAGGAATGCAAAAAGTACGACGTTCTAAGTTTTCTTATGATATTTGTGTTGAAGATTTACAACACCTTTCTTTAGAGGAACAACACAAGCGGATTTTGGAAAAAAGAAATGAGAGGTCACATTTTGTTTTTCAACAAGATCGTTGGCCATTATTTGAGTTATCTGCATTTATTCTTGGGGAGAAAAGGAATTACCTCTTCTTGGATATTGATCTATTAATTGCTGATGGAGGCAGTCTATTAATTTTAATACAAGAAATAATGAATTATTATGAGAAGCCGAATATGGAGATCGAACCTTTAGCCTTTCAATTCTCAGATTATGTAAGAGCATTGCACAGTTTTCGTGAATCTTCCGCCTACCAAAGAGCTAAGGACTATTGGCAAGCCAAAATAGAAGATTTCCCTTATGCACCTCAGCTAACCTTAGTTCGTGAACCAGAAACGATAGAGAAACCAATATTTAACCGAATGCAGAAGAGTTTGCCAACTGATAAATGGGATATTGTGAAGGGCTTAGCAACTCAGCATGGCGTAACACCATCTGTATTTTTATGTACAGTTTATGCAGAAATTTTGTGCAAATGGAGCAATCAATCCAGAATGGCACTTAATCTAACATTATTTAATCGACAGTCCTTTCATCCAGACGTAATGAAATTAATTGGAGATTTTACATCCGTTTTATTGCTGGATATTGATTTGACCACTCATAGTGCTTTTTGGGAGAGAGCATCTATGGTTCAGGATATATTATTTGAAGCAGTAGATCATCGTTTCTATAGCGGTGTTGATGTTATAAGAAATATTGCAAGTAAAAGAGAACTGACTAGTAAAGCGATTATGCCAATTGTATTTACAAGTATGTTATTTGATAGATCAAAATTCACAAACAATATGACAAAATGGGGCAAAGTAAAATACGGAATAAGCCAGACCCCTCAAGTCTTTTTAGATTTCCAAGTTACGGAAAGAGACGGACAATTAATTATGACTTGGGATTATGCGAAAGATTTGTTGGATGAAGATATGCTTAGTGCCATGTTTGAAGCCTATCAACTTCGATTACAGCAGGTGATAGATAATAATCTATCAGCTACGATGCCGCTACCTTTGACACAGTCTCAGCTCCTGCTTGATTACAATGCCACACAGGCAAATTATGCAGGGGATGTACTGCAACAATTAATAGACCAGCAATGTCAAAAAACGCCCGATGCGATTGCAGTCAAATTAGGGCAGGATACATTGACTTATGGCGAGCTAGAAAGGAAATCTAATCAGGTCGCTCATTATTTAGCAGAGCAAAACTATGCACACAATTCTTATATTGGAGTGTGGGCAGAGAGACGTATCGAGACCATTATTAATATGGTAGCTATTTTGAAAGCGGGACATGCTTATATCCCTATCAATCCAGAACACCCTGAGGAAAGAATACAATATATCGTGGAGCACAGTGATATTAAGCTAGTGATTCATCCAGACTTGTATGAAAAAGAGAAACTTTCCACCTATCAGGAAGGTGTCTTAGAGTCTGTGCAAGGTGGTCAACAGGATAAAGCCTATGCGATTTATACGTCAGGCAGCACTGGACATCCTAAGGGTGTGGTGATTACCCATGAAGCCGTCGTGAATACATTATTAGATATTAATGAGCGATTCCAAGTAGGTAGTGAAGATAAGATTATTGCCTTATCCTCGATGAGCTTTGATTTGTCCATCTATGATATTTTTGGCGCACTCATTAGTGGAGCCCAGTTAGTTTTAATCCCAGATCTTTTAGATATGAACAGTATTCATGGGATCATGATGGAAGAAGAAATCACGATATGGAACTCAGTTCCAGCCATTATGGATATGTATATGGAGAGCACTAAGCAAGACACGGTACAGGGAGATGCTATAGAAAGTTTGCGTCTTGTGATGCTAAGTGGAGACTGGATTCCGCTTGGCTTGCCAGAAAAAATCACAACAAGAATGCCCCAAGCCCAAGTTATCGGTTTAGGTGGGGCAACGGAAGGCTCAATCTGGTCGATCCATTTCCCAATCACAGAGGTAAAGCCAGAGTGGAAAAGCATCCCTTATGGTTACCCACTAAAAAACCAACAAATCTACGTGCTGGATGAACATGGAGAAGAATGCCCAATCGACGTGGCAGGAGAACTGCATATTGGTGGAAAAGGCGTGGCTGCGGGTTATCTGAATGACGAGGAAAAGACGAAGGCCGCTTTTATCCAACATAGATTAGGGTATCTGTACAAAACAGGGGATTATGGTGTGATGCGTCAGGAAGGATATGTAGATTTCCTTGGAAGAAGAGATAGTCAGGTTAAGATACGTGGACATCGCATCGAACTTGGAGAAATCGAACATTGCATCAACAATTTACCCAACATTCGCCAGTCCGTTGTTGCCGATTATAGTGATCCGCAAGGAGAAAAGCAACTGTGTGGGTACATTGTGTCAGACGAGACAATCGAATTGGCAGAAATAAGAAGAGAGTTAGCCAAGTCTGTCCCTGATTATATGGTTCCATCACAATTCATACAGGTCGAAGAGATCCCACTTTCTGCCAATGGGAAAGTCGATCGTAAGTTATTGCCAAATCCAGAAATGCATATTGAAGAAAGTAAGAACATGAGGGGTTATGAGGCACCAAGTACCCCGACGGAGAGATTGGTCGTAGAGGCGTTTGAAAACGTACTTGGCATGGAACGAGTAAGTGTGAATGACAACTTTTTTGATTTAGGTGGAGACTCCATCAAGGCAATTCATATTTTAAACAAGATAAGAGAAGCCGGATACGATAGCTCCATGCGCAATCTTCTAATGGAAAGAACACCAAAGTTAATCGCCATGAATTTATCTACAAAACAAGAAAATACACCTGTGGAACAAGGGGAAATAAGTGGTGAAATTTCACTTACACCAATTCAGCGCTATTTCTTCGCACAAAATATGATGTATCCTGAACATTTTAATGTATGCCAAGTGTTCAAGGTACGTGAAAGACTCAATGTTGATGCATTACAATCAGCTTTATCTGCTTTAGTGCAGCATCATGATATGTTGAGAGCTACTTACAAAGGTAGTAAACAGGTTATAGGGAAAATAGAAGATAAGATATGGTATGGCTTTACAAAAGTAACCTGTGAATCTGAAGAGATTCAAGAAAAAATTAAGACAACAAAAGTAAAGATGGATTTAGCGGAAGGGCCATTATTACAAGCGGTTTTATTTTGCACACCAGAGCAGGATTATCTGCTGTTGGTAGCTCATCACATTATCATGGATGTGATCTCCTGGCGCATCTTAAGTGAGGATTTGGAGAAGGGCTATACTCAAGCATTAAGTCAGGAAGAGATAACATTAGCAGATAAAACGGTTTCCTTTAAAGTATGGAGCGAAGCATTAGCTCATTACAGCCAAAGTGAAAAGTTGAAAAGAAGTATAGCTTACTGGGCAGAAATAGAAAGTAAATTGGTTGAAGGTAAGTTAAAAGAAGATGGAACGGATAATAAATTCGAGCCAAAGTCAGCCGTAGCCTGTCTTAATACCAACATTACACAAAAATTATTAAAAGAAAGTGCCCATGCTTATCATACAGAAATTAATGACTTACTTGTAACCGCACTAGGACGTGCAATATACAAGGTAACAGGTCAAAGAACGCTTGCAGTACAGATGGAAGGACATGGTCGTGAAGAAACAGTAGGCTCTTTTGATTTAGGTAGGACAATAGGGTGGTTCACGAGTATATATCCTGTAGTTTTAGAGGAGTTAGGCACTAATATTGCCCAGGATATTCGTAATACCAAAGAGACATTGCGACGTGTACCCGCACATGGAATTGACTATGGCCTCATAAAAAATGCAGACATAGTTAATTCAGAAGAAATGGTAGCAGATACGGCACCAGATATATCATTTAATTACCTTGGAGAACTAGGCGTACAAAAAGAATCTAACAATCCATATTTCGAGTTTTCACAATTAGGTTATGGGCAGGACAGTGATCCTCATAATCAGTTCGGTCCATCCATTAACGTCATAGGTCATGTACAAAACGGTAGTTTATCTATGACAGTAACCTGCAACAGCAGTCGTTATTTGGCTGAAAGGATTGAGCAAATAGGAAAAGCATATGAAGAAGAGCTGATAGCAGTCGCAGAACATTGCTCTAGTTCACAGCAAAGTGAATTAACGGCAAGTGATTTTGGCGAGAGCGTATGGCAAGATCATGAATTTTGTTATGTACAGCAAGCAGTCCAAATGCGCGGTGAGAAAATTCAACGTATCTATCCATTGGCTCCTGTGCAGGAGGGAATGCTCTATGAGAAACTTTTAGATGAATACTCCACGAAATATGTTGTTCAGCAGACGTTGCGATTGACAGAAGTAGATGTGGATAAAATGCATAAATCCTTCCAGTATTTAGCGACGCAACATGATATTTTACGTACAAAAATCTGTTATCGTGGCGTAAGTGTACCAAGACAAGTTTTATTGAAAGAAAGAACTCTGGAATTTAATTATATTGAAGTAGCTAATGAGTCTGATTATCTTGATTTAAAAGAACAAGATGTAAAACGAGGTTTTGATTTAGAAGAGGATACTCTAGTTCGTATGAACTTGATAAAAATAAACAACAGTGATTATCGGTTGATCATGACGAACCATCATATTATTTTAGATGGTTGGTGTTTGCCAATTTTGCGTAGAGAATTATTTAGTGCCTATATGGCAACAGATGAAGAACAATTAACGATTCCTGATACGACTACTTCTAACAAAATAGGCAGCTATGAACAATTTGTGCATTATTTAAATGAAAAAGAGAAAGAGCCAAGTCTTAAATATTGGGAAGACCTGCTTCAAGGATATGAGACAAGGGCTGATATTTTACCAATAGGTCGACCGGATGAAACAGAAGAAGAAAGTCAGAGTCAAGAGTTTGAGTTATCTTTGAAGGTAACGGAACAAGCAGAAGCTGTATGTGCTCAGTACGGTGTAACATTGAACACGCTAGTAGAAGCTTGCTGGGGAGTTTTATTGGAAAAATACAACTCAACAGATGATGTTGTATTTGGGAAAGTTGTATCTGGTAGAAATGCAGAGATTGAAGGTATCGAAGAAATTGTTGGTTTATTTATCAATACAATACCAGTACGTATATCAACATCAAACGAAGATACATTTGCCGATTTATTGGAATCATTGCAGAGTCAGGCAATTGCTGCAAATGAACACGATTTTCTTCCTTTAGCAGAAATACAGAATCATACCTTGTTAGGAAGAAATTTAATAGGGACCTTATTTTTCTTTGAAGGCTATCAAGGAACAAGTATAAATATTAACGGCAAATTAAATGTAGAATCTGAATTTTACCGTGAACAAATTGGATATGACTTGGGAATGACGGCATTTAAGAGTGATCGTCTACATTTTAGAATCCTATTTAGTACAAAGCTATATAACAAGGAAGAAATAAATATTATTGGTTCTCATTTGCAAACTCTTATGGAACAAGCAATTGCAGCACCACAAACGAAATTAAAAGAATTAGGTTTGACGAATGAAGCGGAAGAAAAGATTGAATTAGTTCAATTTAATGCAACGGATAATGACTATCCAAGAGACAACACAATTGTCCAATTATTTGAAGAGCAAGTAGCAAGAACACCACATAATACAGCAGTAGTATGCGGGGATGAGCAATTAAGTTACGCTCAACTAAATGCACGTGCCAACAAACTTGCATTAAAATTGCGAGAAGAATACCATGTTCAGCCGGATGATTTTGTTGCCATTATAGCGGAAAGAAGTTTAGAGATGGTGGTTGGATTGTATGCCATTTTAAAGTCAGGCGCAGCTTATGTACCGATTGATCCATTTTATCCAGAAGAACGTATCAAGCATATATTGGAGGATAGCCAGCCAAAAGCAGTTTTAATTGGTCATGGGAAATATAATATTTCTGCTGAAAAGGTTGTTCACTTATTTAGTGATGACAGCAATGGAGAACTTACAGATAATCTAGAGCATGTGAATACGCCTCATGATCTTGTTTATCTTGTGTATACATCTGGGACAACAGGAAAACCAAAAGGGGTTATGGTAGAGCATCAGCATATCGTTAATCAGCAAATGTGGACACAAAGAGAATACCCGTTACATGAGGGTGAATCCCTTTTAATGAAGACGACCTGTGCATTTGATGTTTTCGCCTGGGAAGTATTTTGGTGGATGTTGGACGGTGGAAAACTGATTATTTTACCACAAGGGGAAGAAAGTCAAAGCGATAAGATAATCAAAACGATTCAGGATTATGAAGTTAATGCAATCCAGTTCGTTCCTTCCATGTTTAATATGTTTTTAGAAGAATTAGAAATGAGCAAAGAGAGCATAAATACTCTACGTTATATCATTAATATTGGCGAGAAACTAAATGCGGAAAGTGTAAGACATTACAATCAACTAAGGGAAAAAGGACAGGTAAGCGCAGAATTGCTTAATCTGTATGGTCCTGCTGAAACTACAGTTAACTCTAGTGGATATCATTGTCCAGCAGGCTTAAATGTGGATAAAGTCTTAATTGGCAAACCGATTAGTAATACTCAAATTCATATATTATCTAATGAAAAAATTGCTGGAATAGGGGTACCAGGCGAACTATGTATTGCAGGAGAAAGTGTGTCTCGTGGTTACTTAAATCGCGAAGAATTAACAGCACAAAAGTTTATTAAAAACCCTTTTGGTTCAGGAATGATGTATAAAACAGGCGATTTGGCACGGTGGCTGCCGGATGGAAATGTTGAGTACCTTGGTCGCATAGATGATCAGGTTAAGATCAGAGGTTTCCGAATCGAACCAGGAGAAATAGAAAGTACTTTGTTGGAGCTCGAAGGGGTTAGTGGTGCAGCCGTTATCGTACGACAGGATAAGCAAGGTGAAAAATATTTGTGTGCTTATGTGGTCGTTCATAAGGAAGCAGAGCAATTTGATGAAGATACCATCAAGACTGAATTGCGCAAGAAGTTACCAGACTATATGGTTCCTTTATATATTATTCGAATTGACCAAATTCCTTTAAGTCATAATGGAAAGCTGAATAAAGCTGCGCTACCAGAACCAGAATACAAGCCTAAGGAATATGCAGCACCGACAAATAGAGAAGAACAATTAGTAGTGGAAGCATTTGAGAAGACCCTTGGAATAACAGGAATTAGTGTCAATGATAGCTTTTTTGACTTGGGTGGTCATTCACTTAAAGTTACATTATTGTCTAATGAATTAGAAAAGACAGTGGGAATAAAACTGCAGCTTAGTGAAATATTTGCCTTATCAACACCAAAACGTATTGGAGAAAGACTTAGAAGTTTACAGCATGATAGTTTTAAAGAGATACCAAAAATAGCACAAGCAGAGTTCTATCCAATGAGCTCAGTTCAAAAGCGACTATATCTTCTAAATGAAATCGTTGGTCCTAGCATTTCCTATAACATCTCGAATGTCATAAAATATGAAAATGCCTTGGATAAAGAGCGGCTACAGAGAGCATTAGATCACCTCTTAGAAAGAGAAGAAATATTGAGAACCAGCTTCCATCTTATTGATGGAGAGCCAGTTCAAGTGATCCAACCAGATGCGAGAGTAGTACTAGAATATAAAGAAGCAGATACACTAAATATTCAAGCTGAATATGATCATTTTGTTTGTCCATTTGATTTATCCAAAGCACCTTTGATGCGGGTGAAGTTATTACAGACACCGCAAGCCTCATACTTGATGTTGGATATTCATCATATTATTTCTGATGGAGAGAGTTTGCCTATTATGATGAACTGGATCAGTGAGCTATATGAAGGAAATACCTTACCAAGCCCACAGATTCATTATAAGGATTTCTCTGCTTGGCAAATTACTCAGGATATCTCGGAGCAGGCAGCATATTGGAAAAACGAGTTTTCAGGCGAAATACCAACACTAAATTTGAATACAGATTTCCAGCGTCCTAAGAAAAAGAGTTTTAATGGTGCGGATGTAAAAACTGAAATTGAAGAACCAGTTGTTATGGAAATTAAGCAATTAGCGAAGAAGCATGGTGCTACAGAATACATGATTATGTTATCTACCTTTATGCTTCTATTGAACAAATATAGTCAGCAGGCAGAAATTGTAGTTGGGACGCCTGTATCAGGTAGAACTCATGTGGATACACAAGAGATGCTAGGAATGTTCGTAAACTCCTTGGCTATCAAAGGGCATGTGAAACAAGAGGAGAGCTTTGAACAGTTATTGCTTGGCGTAAAAGAAAAATGTCTTCGTGCTTATGATAATCAGGACTATCAATATGAAGATTTAGTTGAGGCAGTAGATGTAAAGAGAGATTTATCAAGAAACCCATTATTTGATGTCATGTTTATGATGCCAGAAAGTGAAATCATGGATGGTTCAAAGAGCATTATGAGTGGAAAATGGCTACCTATGGAAGGGAAAGTAGCTAAGTTTGATCTGAATTTAATGGTAATTCAAACATCAGCGGGTTATGTGCTCAACTTAGAGTATTCTACAGATTTATTTAAGCAGGAAACGATCAAGCAAATGGTCGATGATTATGTTTTATTGCTTTCAGAGGTTGTAACACATCCAGAAAATAGTGTGCAAAAGCTACTTCACCAAGAGGATGCTCAGAAAGAAAATGTTAAAACAGAGGAGAATAATTCGGCTCAAACAGAGCTTAATCATCGTGCTAATCATTTGGCACAGCAAGTTTCAGATTTGATGCAAGCATTGCATCAAAGAGATCAAGCTTATTGGAAGAGCAAAGTAGACAATTTCCCACAAGCACCACAGTTACCACTTTTATCTGCTGGGAATGATGCTGTAAACAACGCAAAAGTGGCACGTTTAGAAAGAAATCTTTCTGCGACAGACTGGGCGATTGTAAGAAGCAAAGCATTGGACAACAAAATTGCACCATCTGCTTTATTATGCACGATTTACGCAGAGGTTCTATTTAAATGGAGCAATCAAGCCAACATGGGACTTAGCTTGAACCTGTCTAGTAATCAACCTTTCCACCAAGATGGAATGTCTCTAATGGGGGATTTTGTATCACAATTGATGTTAGATATCGATTTATCATCTCCTAGACAATTTTGGGAAAAAACGACTGAGATTCAGAAATCATTATTTGAAGCGTTAGACCACAGATTTTACAGTGGGGTTGATTTCCTACGTGATCTGGCTGAAAACCTTGGTCAAGAAGATCAGGCTATAATGCCAATCGTATTTACCAGTTTGCTTCGTGAAGAAGTGAATTCTTTCAATGCCAATATGGGTAATAGGGGAGAATTGAAATACGGAATAAATCAGACCCTTGAAGTATTATTGGATTTCCAAGTTACGGAGAGCAACGGACAATTAATTATGACTTGGGACTATGCGAAAGATTTGTTGGATGAAGATATGCTTAGTGCCATGTTTGAAGCCTACCAACTTCGATTACAGCAGGTGATAGACAATAATCTGTCAGCTACGATACCGCTACCTTTGGCACAATCTCAACTCCTGCTTGATTACAATGCCACACAAGCAGATTATGCGGGGGATGTACTACAAAGATTAATAGACCAGCAATGTCAAAAAACGCCTGATGCGATTGCATTCAAGTTAGGACAGGATACACTGACCTATGGCGAGCTAGAAAGAAAATCCAATCAGGTCGCTCATTATTTAGCAGAACAAAACTATGCGCACAATTCTTATATTGGAGTTTGGGCAGAGCGACGTATTGAGACCATTATAAATATGGTAGCTATTTTGAAAGCCGGCCATGCTTATATTCCTGTGAATCCAGAATATCCTGAGGAAAGAATACAATATATCGTGGAGCATAGTGATATTAAGCTAATGATTTATCCAGATTTATATGAAAAAGAGAATCTTTCTACCTATCAGGAAGGTGTATTAGAGTCGGTACAAGTTCGTCAGCAGGATAAAGCCTATGCAATTTATACGTCAGGAAGCACTGGACATCCTAAGGGTGTGGTGATTACCCATGAAGCTGTCGTGAATACATTATTAGATATTAATGAGCGATTCCAAGTAGGGAGCGAAGATAAAATCATTGCTTTATCCTCGATGAGCTTTGATTTATCTGTCTATGATATGTTTGGCGCGCTCATTAGTGGAGCGCAGTTAGTATTAATTCCAGATCTTTTAGATGTAGCCAGCATTCATGGGATCATGATGGAAGAAGCAATCACGATATGGAATTCGGTTCCCGCCATAATGGATATGTATTTGGAGGGTACCAAGCAAGACACAGTGCAGGGAGATACAACAGAGAGTTTACGTCTTGTGATGCTAAGTGGAGACTGGATACCGCTTGGTTTGCCAGAAAAAATCACAACAAGAATGCCTAAAGCCCAAGTCATCGGCTTAGGAGGAGCAACGGAAGGCTCAATCTGGTCGATCCATTTCCCAATCACAGAGGTAAAGCCAGAGTGGAAAAGCATCCCTTATGGTTACCCACTGAAAAATCAACAAATCTACGTACTGGATGAATGTGGAGAACAATGTCCAGTAGGTGTAGCAGGAGAACTGCATATTGGTGGAAAAGGCGTGGCTGCAGGTTATCTCAATGACGAAGAAAAGACGAAGGCCGCTTTTATCCAACATAGATTAGGGTATCTGTACAAAACAGGGGATTATGGCGTGATGCGTCAGTCAGGATATGTAGATTTCCTTGGAAGAAGAGATAGTCAGGTTAAGATACGCGGACATCGAATCGAACTTGGAGAGATCGAACATTGTATCAACAATTTGCCGAACATTCGCCAGTCCGTTGTTGCCGATTATAGTGATCCACAAGGAGATAAGCAACTGTGTGGGTACATTGTGTCAGATGAGACAATCGAATTGGCAGAAATAAGAAGAGAGTTAGCCAAGTCTGTCCCTGATTATATGGTCCCATCACAATTTATACAGGTCGAAGAGATCCCACTTTCTGCAAATGGGAAAGTCGATCGTAAGTTATTGCCAAATCCAGAAATGCATATTGAAGAAAGTAAGAACATGAGGGGTTATGAGGCACCAAGCACCCCGACGGAGAAATTGGTTGTAGAGGCGTTTGAAAATGTACTTGGTATGGAACGAGTAAGTGTGAATGACAATTTCTTTGATTTGGGTGGATATTCACTAAATGTGATTCGTTTGTGTAATGAATTAGAGAAGAGTACAGGGGTAAGGTTGCCACTTAGAGAAATTTTCGATTTAGTTACACCAAAAAATATTGCAGAAAGCATTAAAAACTCAACGGAAAATATGTTTGAACAAATTCCAAAAATAGCAGAAGCGGAAAGCTATTCTATAAGTTCAGCTCAAAAGAGGCTTTATCTTTTAGATCAACTCACAGGCCCGAGTACAACTTATAATATTCCGTTAGTCATCAAGCTTAAAGTTAAACCAGACAATGCGCGACTTCAGGGAGCATTAGATCAATTATTAGAGCAGGAAGAAATTTTGAGAACAAGCTTTCATATGGTTGATGGTGAACCTATTCAAAAAATTTGTTCAGATGCAAGAATTGTGCTGGAATACAGCGAAGCGGGTACAGCCGATTCACAGTATATCCAAGACGAATACAATACTTTCGTCCAACCATTTGACCTGTCTAAATCACCACTAATGCGTACAAAAATACTTGATACTCCAAATGGTTCATATTTGTTTGTGGATATTCACCATATTTTATGTGATGCAGGAAGCATGCCAATTATGCTTTACAAAATACAAGAATTGTATGAAGGCAGAGAATTGTTAACACCACGAGTTCAGTATAAGGACTTTTCTGTTTGGCAAAATGCTAGAGACGTAACAGAGCAGGCTGAATATTGGAAGGAAGAATTTTCTGGCGATATACCGGTTCTGGATTTAATTACGGATTATCCGCGTCCTCATAAACAAAGCTTTAGAGGTGCTAATTTCCGAACACAGGTAGAGGAAAAGACAAGTATCAAAGTAAAAGAAATAGCACAGAATTATGGTGCAACTGAGTTTATGGTTTTGTTGTCCACCTTTATTTCAATGTTAGGAAAATATAGTCGACAGGAAGAAATTATAGTAGGAACTCCGATATCGGGACGAAGCCATAGTGATACCCAAAATATGTTAGGGATGTTTGTAAATACGCTAGCAATCAAAGGAAATGTCCGCGCTGATGATACATTTGAGGATGTGTTATTAAGTACAAAAGAGAAGTGTTTACAGGCATACGATAACAAGGAATATCAGTTAGAAGATTTAGTTGAAGCTGTGGCAGTAAAGAGAGATTTTTCAAGAAACCCCGTATTCGACGTCATGTTTGTATTACTGGATGATGAGAGAGAGAATTACTCGGATATTATTCAATTTGGAACGAGGGAATCGGTTGAAGGAAGTATTTCTAAATTTGACTTGACCTTAACCATGGTAAGTGATTCAGAAGGCTATAAGATTGATTTTGAATATTGTACAGACTTATTTAAACCAGAAACGATTGAATATATGGCACAACACTTTGTAACCCTAATTGAAGAAGTTTTAGTGTCTCCGGAAGCAAAGCTTCAGGATATTGCCATGATAGATATGAATGAGAAAGCAAAGATATTGAATGAGTTCAATAGGACAGAGGCAGAGTTCCCTCTTCATAAGACGATTGTGCAATTATTGGAAGAGCAAGTTGCCCAAACACCTAATCATATCGCAATCACATTTGAAGGGCACCAACTTACCTATGCTCAATTAAATGAACGGGCAAATGCTTTAGCAAGGAAACTTCGAGAGGAACATAGCATTAGGCCTAATGATTTTGTGGTGATTTCAACAGAAAAATGTTTGGAGATGGTCGTTGGTATATATGCGATTTTAAAGGCCGGAGCTGCTTATGTACCCGTTGATCCATCTTATCCGGAGGAAAGAATAGATTATATCATTAATGACTGTAAACCAAAGGTAGTATTATGTGGAACAAAACAACTTGAAGTTGACATTCCTATCATGTATCTCCATGATGAGGCAAATTATAAGCTGGAATGCAGTAATCTTGTCTATGTAAATCAATCAAATGATTTGATGTATGTGATTTATACGTCGGGTACAACGGGATGGCCAAAGGGTGTTATGGTGCAGCATGTAAATGTAGTGCGATTACTGAAGAATGACAAGTTTAAGCTTGATTTCTATGAAAATGATATCTGGGTTCAATTCCATTCCTATTGCTTTGATGTTTCAGTTTGGGAGATATTTGGAAGTCTTTTAAATGGAGCAAAGCTTGTTATTCCTTCTGAAGCTACAGTAAAAGATGGGTATGCATTCGGAGAGCTGCTTCAAAAAGAAGCAGTAACCATCCTATGTCAGGTACCTTCACCATTTTATGCGTTAATCGATGCAACGACAGGGCAAACCATAAATAGTTTACGATATGTAATTTTTGCAGGAGAGGCACTCTATCCAGCTCACTTGAAGAAATGGCATGAGAACAATAGACATTGTCGTCTGGTTAATATGTATGGGCCAACAGAAACCACAGTTTATGCTACTTATCGTGATATTGATACTGAAGCGATCGAGAATGGAATTAGTGATATAGGAAAGCCACTTCCAACGTTAAAAATTTATATTTTAAATGGAAATGAGCTTTGTGGAATTGGAGTCCCAGGTGAGTTATGTATAACGGGTGAGGGTGTATCTCAAGGCTATTTAAATCGACAAGCCCTGACAGACGAGAAGTTTGTACACAACCCATTTGGAGCAGGAAAGATGTATCGGACAGGAGATTTGGCACGCTGGTTACCTAATGGAAATATCGAATATATCGGACGTATGGATGACCAAGCAAAAATTAGAGGATATCGTATCGAACCAAGAGAAGTAGAGTGCCGTTTATTGGAGCTTGAAGGTATAAGTGAAGCTGTGGTAGTCGTGCGGGAAGATAAAAGTAAAGAAAAATTCTTGTGTGCTTACATCATAGCTGAGGAAGAAATAGAGGAAAAGACAGTAAAGCTTAAGTTAAATAAATTATTACCAGATTACATGGTACCTGCACATATTATTTCAATTGATGCAATTCCGCTGACACGTAATGGTAAGCTTGACAAAACATCACTGCCATTGCCGCAGTATAAGTCAAAGGAATATATTGCGCCACGAAACGAAAGTGAAGCTCTAATTGTACAAGCATTTGAGTACATCCTAGATATTGAAAATATAAGTGTAACTGACAGCTTCTTTGATCTAGGGGGATCCTCACTGAAAGCAGTGTTACTGTGTAATGAATTGGAGAAAGCCATAGGCGTACGTCTATCTCTTAGAGATATTTTTACCTTTGCTACTCCGGAGCAGATAGCAGAAAATATGGGATCTTTAGAGAATTCGATGTTTGTGGCAATAGAACAAGCTTCAGCGGCTGAGTATTACCCAACAAGTTCAGCTCAAAAAAGACTTTATCTTCTGGACGAGATGACAGGACCTAACATTAACTATAATGTATCGGATGTCTATGCTTATGAAGAGCCACTAGATAAAGAAAGACTACAGAAAGCTTTGAATAAGCTGTTAGAGCAAGAAGAAATACTGCGAACTAGTTTCCACATTGTGGATGGTGAGCCGATTCAAATGATATCCTCAGACGCAAGGGTTCTATTAGACTACAGCGAAGTGGATGAAATAGATATACAAACAGAATATGACAATTTTGTTCAACCGTTTGTTTTATCCGAAGCGCCGTTGATGCGTGCCAAATTAATGAAAACAACAACGGCCTCCTACCTATTTGTTGATATTCATCACATTATATGTGATGGGGAAAGCCTGCCAGTTATACTGCATCAAGTGAATCAATTTTATGAAAATGATGGAACTGATCATGAATAGAGGAGAACTTATGAGTAAAAATTCTAACCGAGTCCAGTATAAAGATTTCAGTGTATGGCAGAATTTTTATGATATCACAAAACAGGAAGAATACTGGAAGAGGGAATTCGCTGGTGAAATCGCAAGGGTAGATTTGAAGACGGATTTCCTCCGTCCTCAAATCCAGTCCTTCAGGGGAGCAAATGTTGTAGCAAAAGTAAATGATTCATTAAGCTTAGGGGTTAAAAATTTAGCCCTAAAGCATGGTGCTACTGAATTTATGGTTACCCTATCTGTATTTATGCTATTATTGGGCAAATATAGTCGCCAAAGGGATATTATTGTAGGCACATCCGTGTCAGGCCGAGTTCATGCAGATACAAAAGGTATGCTGGGGATGTTTGTAAATACCCTAGTAATAAAGGGAGAAGTTTGTCCTGATGATACTTTTGAGCATTTGATTTTAGCTGTGAAAGAGAAGTGTTTACAGGCTTATGACAATCAAGAATACCAATTTGAAGATTTAGTAGAGGCTGTAGAGAAAAAGAGAGATCTTTCAAGAAATCCGATATTTGATTTTATGTTCGGTTTAAAAGAGAAGAAAAAACCAACTGAAATGCAAGGCCTATTAGGCGGGAAAAGTGCATTCATTAAAAGGAAGGTTGCAAAGTTTGACCTATCTGTTTTGATTGAATGTACGTCAGAAGGATATGAAATTGATTTTGAGTATTGCACAGACTTATTTAAACAAGAAACGATTGAATACATGGCACGGCATTATGTAATGTTGCTTGAGGAAGCAGTAATGCATCCAGAAAAAAAGCTTAAGGATTTGCATATGCTTGATATCGAGGAACAAGAAAAGATATTGGTTGATTTCAATGCAACGAATGTGCAATATGCTCAAGATCAAACTCTAGTAAGCCTATTTGAGAAGCAGGTAGAGAAAACAGCAGAAAATATTGCACTCAAATTTGAAGATAAACAGATGACCTATTTCCAACTGAATGAGAGAGCAAATCAGTTAGCGCGTACTCTTCGGCATTTAGGCGTGGTTCCAAATGATTTGGTTGCTTTGGTTACAGAACGTAGCATGGAAATGATTGTAGGAATTTTAGCAATCCTCAAGGCAGGAGGAGCTTATGTCCCCATCAATCCAGAATATCCGGATCATAGAATTGGGTATATGCTTCAGGACAGCAGTCCAAAGATTGTATTGACGTATAAGAATGAGTTGCCAGGGAAGGTAGATATTCCAGTATTAGATTTAGAAGATGAGATTAATTATGCTAATGAAACCGACAATCTTTACCATGTTAACAGCTCCAATGATTTAGCATATTGTATCTACACTTCTGGTACAACTGGTAATCCTAAAGGAGTTTTAATTGAACACCCAAATGCGGTTAATATGTGGGTCACATATGAAGATACGTTTGCATTAAACGATAAGGATACTGTACTGCAATTTGCAAATGTAGCCTTTGACCAAGCGGTGGGTGATATCTTCCCTGCACTTTGTAATGGTGCAGCATTGTGTATTGTGCCAAAGCATCTCACATATGATATGGAAAAATTACAAAAATATATGCATGTAAATAATGTAACAACAGCATCGTTGACACCTAAGGTAATAGAAGGATTATGTGTTGAGGCATTACCAACCCTTCGTTTGCTGGAATCAGGTGGAGAGGCAGGTAATCTAGATAGCTTAAAAGAATGGGCAAAAAAAGTAGAAGTGCTGAACACGTATGGCCCTACAGAGTCTACTGTAAATGCAACTAGCTTTAGAGTGTATCCAGACTCAACTTCAATTACTATTGGACGTCCAATTGCAAATACTAAGGTATATCTTCTAAATGGAATGGAGTTATGCGGGATTGGCATACCTGGTGAGTTATGTATTGCAGGAGACGGATTAGCAAGAGGGTATTTGAATCAACCAGAATTGACGAATCAGAAGTTTATTAGAAATCCTTTTGGTGAGGGAAGACTGTACCGTACAGGAGATTTAGCACGTTGGCAGTCTGATGGGAATATAGAGTATTTAGGTCGAATAGATGAGCAGGTAAAAGTCCGTGGTTACAGAATAGAGTTAGGCGAAATCGAGAGTGTATTAAGAAAACAGAACAAAATTATAGATGCTGTCGTTGTTGTAAAAGAAGTTGAAAGCGATAAAATGCTCTGTGCATATCTGATTGCAGAGAAAGGTCAAGAACTCATCATATCCGAAATTAGAGAAGCAATAAGAGAAGAGATAACGGAGTATATGATTCCTTCCTTTATGATGCAGATCGATGAGTTTCCACTAACGATAAATGGGAAATTGGATAAAGCTAGATTGCCTGAACCAGATATGTTGGAAAGCTTGAAATATATACCACCAAGTAATAAAACGGAACAAGCAATTGTAGATGTATTTGAAGAGATCTTAGGCATATCTCCAATAGGAATAGAGGATAGTTTCTTTGAATTAGGTGGGCATTCGTTAAAAGCAACAACAGCAATTAATGCGATAGAGAAAAAAACAGGAATTCGTTTGCCAGTAAAAGAGATATTTAGTTCACCAACTCCTGCCATGTTGGCGAAAAAGATAGAGGCCGCGGGAGAAGGCGAATATAGTCCAATACCAAAATCAGAGAAAAGAAAAGCTTACCCAGCATCCTCTACACAAAAACGATTGTTTATCCTCGATCAGATGGAAGGCAGTAGTACAGCCTATAATATGGCTTCAGCATTAGAAGTAACAGGGGACCTTGATTTAGAAAAAGTACAGCATGCCATAGATCATCTGATTAAGCGTCATGAGTCGCTAAGAACTAGCTTTGTCATGACAGAAGGCGAAGCATACCAAGTCATTGCAGACGAGGTAGTCTACCAAGTGGAATATGAAGAAACCGACAGTTACAGTGAAGCAGTTATGGAGCAATTTGTACGTCCATTTGACCTCGGAAAAGCACCACTTATGCGTTTTAAAGTAATCAAAGAAAAGAATCATAAGCGCTATATTTTATTATTTGATATGCACCATATTATTTCGGATCATAAGACGTTAAATATATTAATCGAAGATTTCTCACGACTTTATAACGGAGAAAGACTGGAACCACTTGAAATCCAATACAAGGATTATAGTGAATGGATGAGTATTAGAGACTTAGACAGCCAGAGAGACTATTGGAAAAAAGTATTTAAAGACGAGGCACCTGTTTTGGATTTGGTGATGGACTATCCACGTCCAAAGACACAAAGTTACAAGGGAGCACAAGTGTCTATTCAGCTTAATAAAGACCAAAAGGCTGGCATTGAAGGGATAAATAAGCAAGTTGGAACGACGGATTACATGACCTTATTGGCTGTCTTTATGGTAGAGCTACACAAGTATAGCAGGCAACAAGATATAGTGGTAGGAACGCCAATCTTAGGTAGGGTGCATCAGGATACCGAGACGATAGCGGGTATGTTTGTCAATACATTGGCAATGAGAGGATATCCTACGGCAGAAAAAACATTCATACAATTTTTAAGGGAAATCAAAGAGCTCGCTTTGAATGCCTATGAGCATCAAGAATACCCATTTGAAGAGTTGGTAGAAGAAGTACAAGTACGCCGTGAATTGTCACGTAATCCATTGTTTGACGTGATGTTTACGATGCAAAATAACGAAGAAGTTACGCTTACGATGGGCGAAGCCCAAGTACGCATGTTGGGAATTCATTTCATCGATGCAAAATTTGATTTGGATTTACAAGCGACAGCGTATGAAGAGGGGTATGTGTTAGATCTAGTATATTGTACTGATTTATTTACCCAAACTTCAGCAGAGGGTATGCTTGAGCATTTTAAAGTCTTGCTAGATAAGGTAATTGCTAATCCTGAAATGAAATTATCTGAACTAAACATGGTTAGTGAGGAAGAACAACAAAAAATATTAACTACCTTTAACGATACACAGAACGATACACATATGGAATATACAGAAAATGGTGCTCATACCGTAGTAGAGCTATTCGAGAAGCATGTAGAGCAGACACCAGAGAAGATAGCTATCGAATACGAAACGGGAGTCCTTCGTTATGGAGAAGTAAACCGCAAGGCTAATGCGTTGGCAGGGGATCTTATTTCACTAGGTGTCGGGCGAAATGATAGAGTTGCCGTCATAGCTTCACTGGAAGTGGAAACGATGATTGGGATTTTAGGCGTACTCAAGAGTGGAGCCTCCTATGTCCCGATTGATCCAGCAACGCCAAAAGAACGCATAGCGCACATTCTTCACAATGCAGCACCCAAAGTGATCTTAGCTAAAGAGAAGGATATGGAAACAGAACTCCCATTCATCTCTATGAATCTTGAAGACATGAATGAGAAGGACAAAAATCCAGAGTGTACAGTAGAAAAAGACGATATTGCCTACGTGATCTACACTTCAGGAACGACAGGAAAGCCCAAAGGTGTGACGGTGACACGCGGCAATTTGGATCATTATTTGTCTTACGCAAGCCAAGAATATCAGAAGGCAGCTTGTACTACGGCCTTAATTACAAGCTTAAGTTTCGACCTCTCCGTCACTTCCTTGTATTTACCGCTGATTAGTGGTGGATGTCTTCTATTAAAGGGAGGGGACACGGAGGAAAGACTAAGTGTTGCACTACAAGATAATAGGGTAACTTTCCTTAAGCTTACCCCTTCCCATTTAAAGATGCTGGAAACCTATGCAGATGGAGTAGATCTACCGAATTTAGAAACGCTAATTGTTGGCGGAGAAGAGCTGACGACAGATATTGCATGGAAAACGCAAAAGCTATTAGGAGATAACGTCAAGATTCATAACGAATACGGCCCTACAGAGACGACAGTTGGATGCTGTGATTATGTCTATTCTAGTGAAAAGGATAAGGGCTTAAGTGTAGGTATCGGTCATCCCATTAGCAATATGCAGCTATATATACTCAATGAGATGGAGTTATGTGGTGTAGGCATTCCTGGTGAATTATGCATTGCAGGAAACGGAGTAGCGAAGGGGTATTTAAACCAGCCTGAATTAACAGCAGAAAAGTTTATCGACAATCCCTATGGAGAGGGAAAGCTGTACCGCTCTGGAGATTTGGCGAGATGGTTACCTAATGGGGAAATAGAATACCTCGGCAGAATAGATGAGCAGGTTAAAATTCGAGGATATCGGATCGAGTTGTCCGAGATCGAGAGCATTTTAAGAAATCAGGCGGGGATATTGGATGTTGCAGTGATTGCAGTGGAAGCAAATGGGGACAAGCGTATATGTGCATACCTAATACCGACAAGTAAAGAGCAAAAGCTGGAAATGTCTGAAATTAAAAATAATTTGAGAGAAGCTCTACCAGAGTATATGTTACCTAGCTTTATAATGCAGATTGATGTATTGCCACTTACTCCAAATGGTAAGCTGAATGTAAAGGCATTGCCAGAACCGGATGTGTTGGCGGGACAAGAATATATTCCACCAAGAACTAAAACAGAGCAAGTCATTACGGACATATTTGAAGAAATCTTAGGCGTATCTCCAATAGGGATAGAGGATAGCTTCTTTGAATTAGGTGGGCATTCGTTAAAAGCAACGACAGCTATTAATGCGATAGAGAAGAAAATAGGAATTCGTTTGCCAGTAAAAGAGCTATTTAGTTCACCAACTCCTGCTATGTTAGCGAAAAAGATTAAGGATGCGGGAGAAGGCGAATATACTCCAATACCAAAAGCAGAAAAGAGAGAAGCTTATCCAGCATCCTCTACACAAAAAAGACTGTTTATTCTGGATCAGATGGAAGGTAGTAGTACAGCCTACAACATGCCATCAGCATTAGAAGTAACAGGTAACCTTGATTTAGAAAAAATACAGCAAGCAATAGATGAACTGATTAAGCGTCATGAGTCGCTGCGCACTAGTTTTGTTATGACGGAAGGCGAAACGTACCAAGTCATCGCAGAAGAGGTGTTTTACCAAGTAGAGTATGAAGAAACCGACAGCTACAGTGAAGCGGATATGGAGCAATTTGTACATCCGTTTGATATCGGAAAAGCACCACTTATGCGTTTTAAAGTAATCAAAGAAAAGAATCATAAGCGCTATATTTTACTATTTGATATGCACCATATTATTTCGGATCACAAGACTTTAAATATATTCATCGAAGATTTCTCACGACTCTATAACGGAGAGGGACTAGCACCACTTGAAATCCAGTACAAGGATTATAGTGAATGGATGCGTGATAGAAACCTGGAGAGTCAAAGAGATTATTGGAAAGAAGTATTCAAAGAAGAGGCTCCCGTTTTGGATTTAGTGACGGACTATCCACGTCCAAAGACACAAAGTTACAAGGGAGCACAAGTGTCTATTCAGCTTAGTAAAGACCTAAAAGCCGGCATTGAGAAGATAAATAAGCAAATTGGAACGACGGATTACATGACCTTATTGGCTGTCTTTATGGTAGAGCTACACAAATACAGCAGGCAAAAAGATATAGTAGTAGGGACGCCAATCTCAGGTAGGGTGCATCAGGATACCGAGACGATAGCGGGGATGTTTGTCAATACATTGGCAATGAGAGGATATCCAGAAGGTGGAAAAACGTTCTTGCAATTTTTAAGCGAGATCAAAGAGCTTGCTTTGAATGCCTATGAGCATCAAGAATACCCATTTGAAGAATTGGTAGAGGAAGTAGAAGTACGTCGTGATTTGTCGCGCAATCCGCTATTTGACGTGATGTTTACGATGCAGAATAACGAAGAAGTTACGCTTACGATGGACGAAGCCCAAGTGCGCATGATGGGAATTCATTTTATCGATGCAAAATTTGATTTGGATTTACAAGCGACAGCGTATGAAGACGGGTACACATTAGATCTGGTATATTGCACTGAATTATTTACCCCATCTTCAGCACAGGGTGTACTTGAGCATTTTAAAATTTTGCTAGATAAAGTGATTGCTAACCCTGAAATGAAATTATCTGAACTACACATGGTTAGTGAGGAAGAACAGCAAGAAATACTAACTGTGTTCAACGATACGCATACGGAGTATGCACAAGATCATACTGATACGATAGTAAAGCTGTTTGAGAAGCATGCGGAACAGACACCCGACAAGATAGTAATACAACACGAAACGGGAGTCCTTCGTTATGGAGAAGTAAACCGCAAGGCAAATGCATTGGCATGGGAACTAATTGCGTTAGGTGTCCAGCCTAATGATAGAGTAGCCGTCATGGCTTCACTGGAAGTGGAGACGATAATCGGGGTTTTAGGGGTGCTAAAGAGTGGAGCCTCCTATGTCCCGATTGATCCAGCAACGCCAAAAGAACGCATAGCGCACATTCTTAACGATGCAGCACCAAAAGTGATCTTAACGAGAGAGAAGAAGCTGGAAACTGAACTCTCATGTATCACTATGAATTTTGAAAACATGGATGAGAGGGAGCAAAGTCCAGAATATGCCGCTATAAAAGACGATATTGCCTATGTGATCTACACTTCAGGAACGACAGGGAAACCAAAAGGCGTAGTGGTGACAAGAGGGAATTTGGATCATTACTTGTCCTATGCCAATCAAGAGTACCAAAAAGCCGCGTGTACTACGGCCTTAATTACAAGCTTAAGTTTTGACCTCTCCGTCACTTCCTTGTATTTACCGCTGATCAGTGGTGGATGCCTTCTGTTAAAGGGAAGAGACACGGAGGAAAGATTAAAGGTGGCATTAAAGGATAACAGGGTAACTTTCCTTAAGCTTACTCCTTCTCATTTAAAGATGTTGGAAACTTATGTGGACGAAGTGGATCTACCGAATCTCGAAACACTGATTGTTGGTGGAGAAGAGTTAACCACAGATACCGCATGGAAAACGCAAAAGCTATTAGGAGATAACGTCAAGATTCATAATGAATATGGCCCTACCGAGACGACAGTTGGATGCTGTGATTATGTCTATTCTAGCGAAAAAGATAAAGGCTTAAGTGTAGGAATCGGTCATCCCATTAGCAATATGCAGTTATATATTCTCAATGAGATGGAGTTGTGTGGTGTAGGCATTCCTGGCGAGTTATGTATTGCAGGAGACGGAGTAGCGAAAGGGTATTTAAACCAGCCTGAATTAACAGCAGAAAAGTTTATTGATAATCCCTATGGCGAGGGGAAGTTGTACCGCTCTGGAGATTTGGCGAGATGGCTGCCTAATGGGGAAATAGAATACCTAGGCAGAATAGATGAGCAGGTTAAAATTCGAGGATATCGGATCGAGTTGTCGGAGATCGAAAGCATTTTAAGAAATCAGGTCGGTATATTTGATGTCGCAGTGGTTGCGCTGGAAGTAAATGGGGACAAGCGTATATGTGCATACCTAATACCGACAAGTAAAGAGCAAAAGCTGGAGATGTCTGAAATTAAAAATAATTTGAGAGAAGCTCTACCAGAGTATATGTTACCTAGCTTTATGATGCAGATCGATGTATTGCCACTGACTCCAAATGGTAAGCTGGATATAAAGGCATTGCCAGAACCGGATGTGTTGGCGGGACAAGAATATATTCCACCAAGGACTGTAACAGAGGAAGTCATTACGGACATTTTTGAAGAAATTTTAGGGGTTTCACCTGTAGGAATAGAGGATAGTTTCTTTGAACTTGGTGGAGATTCTATTAAAGCGATTAAGGCGGTTTCGAAGTTACGGGAAAAAGGCTATAAGCTCTCTTTCGCAGCATTAATATATCAGCAGACAGCAAGAATGATTGGTGAAAATATTCAAAAGGGACAATTAAATCAAGCTTACGAACAGGGAGAAATTAATGGGGAAAGTTTACTAACTCCGATACAAATACAATTTTTCCTTAATAATCACATAGTACCAAACCATTTTAATCAGGCTTTAATGTTAAGAAGTAACGAGCAGTTTGACATACCTAATTTAAAGACAGCAATTACTGAAATCATTAAACATCATGATGCTTTGAGGAATGTATTTAACGGACAACATCAGATCACGCTGTCTACGGAGGAAAGCAGGTTATACGATTGGGTTGAAAAAGATTTTACAAAAGTGCAAGATGTATCAAAAGAAATAGGGTATGCCAGCGATAAATTACAGTCAAGCATTGATCTTGCTAAGGGGCCTTTGGTAAAAATAGGGCTATTTCATACAAACAGTGGAGATCACTTACTGATTTGTGTACATCATTTAGTTATAGACGGTGTGTCATGGAGAATTTTGTTGGAAGATTTATTCGGTGGATATCAACAACTACAAGAGACAGGTAAAATCACATTGCCACAGAAAACAGCTTCATTCAAGGAATGGGCAGATGCCTTAACACAATATGCTAAGAGTGAAGTGCTCTCAAATGAAATTGCATACTGGGAAAATATATCGAGAAAATCTAATAGTACTGAGACATTCAAGAGTATGCAGACGGCAAGCGGTCAACATAAAAATAAAGTAGTGAAAATCAACTCCGAAACGACCCAAAAGTTGTTGTTTGAAGCAGGAAAGACATACAAAACAGAAATAAATGACTTGTTACTTGCATCACTTTCAATTGCCATAAAACGATGGAGAAGCTCTAATTACCTAACAATTGAAATGGAAGGTCACGGAAGAGAGGAAATAGATAGAGAGATCGTCATCGATCGTACGGTGGGTTGGTTTACAAGTGTATACCCTGTTGTTTTGGAGACAAAGGATACTGTTGAAGAAAGTATTTTTGAGACAAAAAATACATTGAGGCAGATTCCTAATCATGGAATTGGATATGGGATTTTGAAATATCTTGGTGAGCACAATGGACTTGAGGTGAACACAGCAATAACATTTAATTATCTTGGGGAACTGGATAATGAGATAGACAGAATTGAAGGAATATCAATTTCGGAAATGCCATTAGGAAGAAGTATGTCAGACAAAAATTCATCAGGAATGGGATTGTCTCTAAATGGTGCTGTTTTAAATGGAGAGCTTGAATTTGATCTAATCTATGATACTGGATTGTATTCTGACCAAGATGCTCAAACCTTTATGTTGGCATATGAACAAGCAATTAAGGATGTAGTTGAAACGTGTTTAACCAGAAAAGAAACAGTGAAAATGCCATTGGATATTTCATATATTGGTGATTATGGTGATAGTGATCTAAAGTCCATGATACAAGAACAGCTGAATTATTATGGGGATAACTATATAAAAACACGTTCTATTTTAGAATGTCCTGTATTGACAGGGCATGAAGAATTTTTGCGACTCGACACAGAGATTATTAGTGAAGTTATAAGAATAGAAGGAACAGTAGAGAATACTGCTTTATCAGTAAAGAAAATAATTTCTAGTCATGGAGCATTAAGAACAAAAATAAATCAAAATATGACCTATTTAGAAGAATACGATTATTCAGATGAATGGGAAATTCCAGTAATGAAAGGAAACTTACAATTATCTACAGAACAATTTAAAGAAATTGCAAATGAAATGAGTTTTCTAACTGACGGTAAGCTATTATCTAGATTCTTAATTGTAGAATTGGATAGGAATAATTGTATATTGCTGAGTGCAATCCATCATTTAATATGGGATGGAGTCTCACAAGATTTGTTTAAAGTAATGCTTCATGAAACTTTGAACAACAGAGTTAATAATCTCAATCATTATTCTTTTATAGAATATTGCAAAAAGATTAAAAACCAAGTTAATGAACTAGAGCTTTCTAGCAAGCAAGAGTCTAAGATGGTGGAATACATTGAAGTTGCTAAAAAAACAGCTAATTTAGTTTCTCGACAGGATCCTAAAAGGTCTACAGAAATCAATGTAAAACTAAATGAGCTGCAATATCAGAAATTTAGTGAACAACCTATTAATGCAGCAGCAGAATTTTTATCAAGGCTTATGTATAGTGACTTATCTGAATTGGATAACTTGCCTATTTCCGTTTTGACACATAACAGAGATGAATTCAATAAGGGAATGCTGGGCCTAACTTTAAATTTAGACTATTCAATTTATGATATGAAAAGTAAAGTGATAAAACAGATTTTACCAGCATTCGAAAAACTAAGTATCAATCAATCGGCAATTACAGAAAAGTTGATGCTTATAGCACAAAAGTATGGTTTTAATGAGATATCAAAACGTATTCCAATCATTAATTATCAGGGAGTCCTTGATAAGTTTGCAAGCAGAGATGATATATCAGTAGAGAGCATGCTTCTACGAACAGAGTTTATAGATTCTGAAGACTTTGGAGTTAGTATGCATTTCTATATCCAAAATAGTACTCTGATGGCTCGCATTATAGGCATTACAATTGAAAAAGAGCTCCTTAAAAATGTCATGAAACAGATTTAATGTTCTATTTTTACCCATAATCCCCATTACTACGAATGTAGGAGATGCTGTGTGCGTAGGGGATGGGGATTATGGAAGATGTATCATGCCGGATTATGTGCTTGTGCTCGTCATCATGCTCGTGGTGAAATAATCCACGATAAATTTGAGGGTGCAATGCACATGATCTAGCAATAAATGAAACTAGAAACAAGAAGAGGGCTCAACAATATGAATGGAAAAATTTCAAAAAGCATTTACAAAAATAATATAGGCTTATTTATTTTGTCCTGCTTACTTGGTATTGTGACATCTATTCTGTTTATTGCACTGGCGATTATACTACAAAGATTTATTGATTATTCAATTAATAAAGATATTGAGAATATCATTAAATTGACTACCTTTTCAGTTATTTTATTACCTGCAGGGGCATTGGGTATGTATATAGGTTATGCGGTTAAAAATTTATATACAAAAAAGGCAACGTTAAACCTTAAAAACACCCTTGTTGAAAAAATTTTAAAGTTAGATATGAGGAGTTTCAACAATGAGAGTAATGGAACTTACATATCACGATTGTCTAATGATATAACTATAATTCAAAATGATTATATAAAAGGAACCGTAGAAATCTTTGTTCAGCTAGTTATGCTTATAGGTGGAGTGCTTATGATGTTTATCATCAATTCATTTCTTGCAATAAGTATATTACTCACTTGTATATTTCCCCTTACCATCTCGAGTATATTTAATAATCGTATGCAAAAAGCACAAGGGGAAGTAGCTGAGCAAAATAAAAGTTATGTATCTTTTATTAAAGATATATTGTCCGGAAATCAAGTTGTGAAGAGCTTTAATATTGAAAATGAGATTTTTGAACAAGCAAAGGCAAAGGCAAACAAGCAGGAAAAAGCAAAAATGGTATACGAAAATCTGCTCTCACTAATTTATTCTCTTACGGATATTTCAACTTTTCTTGTTGCTGTAGTCATATTTATTGTAGGAACTCGGCTACTGATGAGAGGAGAAATTACAGTAGGCGAGATCATGGCTTTTATTCAATTACTAAATTGTGTAACAATTCCTATTAATAAACTCATAACTGGTTTCACCAAAAGGCAAGCCAGTCGGGCCTTGTTACTAAATTTCAATAAAATAGGAGAGACAAAAATAGATCAAACTCAAAGAATTGATATTCCTAAATTCAGTAACAATATTTCTTTGAATGGGCTGTCTTTAAGTGTAGATGGCAAAAAAATCCTTAATGATATTAATTTTGAATTTGAATGTGGAAAGTCTTATGCACTTGTAGGAACAAGTGGGAGTGGAAAAACAACCTTATTAAGGATGATGACTGGATTTTATGATGGGTATGAAGGAAATATTAAGTATGACGGAGTTGAACTTGAGAAAATAAGTGATCAATCTATTTTTCAAAATGTTAGTTTTATTCATCAGGACTGTTTTATTTTTGATGATACGATTGAACAAAATATTAAATTGTTTCGTGAATGTGACAAGGATGAGTTTGATCAGGTCATAAAGAAGAGTAGATTGCAGCAACTGATTAATGATCGAGGTGGATATGATGTATTATGTGGTGAAAACGGGATTCATTTTTCAGGTGGGGAAAAACAAAGAATTTCTATAGCAAGAGCACTTTTGAGAAAATCACCTATATTACTTATGGATGAGGCAACTTCAGCATTGGACAATCAAACAGCGAGTGAACTTGAGTCTATGTTAAGTGAAATGCAGAGTATTACCAAAATTGCAGTTACACATAGATTGGATGAAACAATTCTTAGTGGATATGATGAGATTATTTTATTGAGTAATGGAACAATTGAAGAACACGGAACCTATCATGAATTAATGGAAGCAAAACAAAAATTTTATGCATTAAGTATGTTGAGTAAATCTAATAATGATCTTGTATTAGAAAAGGTATAGAAGATGTAACTAGTATTGTATTTTTAACTGTAGATATGAAATAAGTTTTAGACTGATTAATACTTGTATCTAATGAAAGAGGTGTTCATGCAAATGGAACGAATCGCAGTTGTTGGGTGTGGCGGAATGATCGGTGAAGTCATTTGTAAAAACTTATGTAAAGACTTCATTGTTAAGGGTGGGCAGCGACGTCAACCTACAGCATTATTGAGTCTTAATAATTTCGAATACCACTATTTGGATATCTTCGACTGGGAGAACTTGATTACATTTTGTGCTGATTGTACTGTTGTCATTAATTGTGCAGGGCCAGAGTTTGTAATTAAAGATAGAGTTGCTCAGGCAGCTATGAACGTAGGGGCAAAATATATTGATGCTTCTAATGCTATATTATTGAGTCAAGAGCAAAAGCAAGAGCCTGAAGCTAACGGTGTAAATTACATAGGAGCTGGTTTTTGTCCTGGAATTACAGGGCTTCTATTAAGACGAGTAATTAATCATTTGCTAGATGAAACTAAATCTGTTAATTGCTATATTGGTGGTGCGGAAAATTACACAAAAACCTCTATCTCAGATATTTTAATGAGTGGTTATAGCGTCATTGGGAAAACAGACTCTTATTGGAGTGATCGTGCTGTTAAATCTGAAAATATAAATATGATGCAAAAAGAATTTGTCCCTGAAATTGATGTTCCTGTCTACAAGAAACCATATTTAAGTCAAGAGATCATTGATATTTTAGAAGATAGTTCAGTAGAGGAACTTCACTGGTACAACATAGCAGCAAATGATTATATTTTCCGTTTGGCAATGCAATTTTATCAAATGCAGCTTGAGTCTTCGGTTGAAGAAGCGATGGAAAAACTAGATATTTCTTTAGAGGGGAAACCTAAAGAGGAGTGGGTCGCGTTTGTCATTGATGCTACAGGAGTAAAAGATGGAAAAAATGTTAGGTGCCGATTGAATCTACAAATGGAAACAAGCTCGGAGTTAACGGGTACAGTGGCTGCTGAAACGGCAAGACAAGCTATTTTAAGCAATAGACCTAATGGTACCTACTGGGCGCATGAAGTACTTCCTATAGATTTTATGAATCAATATGGCTTTTCTAATAAACATGATTTTTACGAGGAAAAGCTGATTGAAATATAGAAATGATATGAACAAGTAACATTACAAATAATATTACTAAATATATTACTGTAGTCACATTGCGTACATCCTATATTGATTACATAGGAGGTGTACATTATAAAAAAGCTTTTATTTAAGAGATTGCCATTGATCTTACTTGGAGTAGTGGCTTATATACTAACAAAATACGCACAAAACCATCAGGATTGGGCAGAAAAATATAGTAGGTCTGTGTATCCTGTATTGTCAAAAATAGTAGGATTTGTGCCTTCTTGGGTCAAATTTGCGGTTAGTGAATGGCTTGTAGTGTTAGTTGTGTTACTTTTTCTATTTTATATCGGTTATTATGTGCGCAAAGTCTCCATACGTAAAGGTATGCGTAGGATGGTAGTTTATCGTGGTACGCTAGGAATTGTTGCAATCTGTAGTGTGATCTATTTTTGCTATACTGTTTTGGGTGGAATAAACTATCACAGGTATTCTTTTTTATCCTACACCGAATATCAAGAGGGAAATTACAGCGAAGATGAGTTAGTGAAATTATGTAAGTCACTTGCTGTTGAAATGGAAATGGCAAGGGAAAAGTTAGAGGATGCTGATCTTGTGGCTCAAGTACCAGATCATTTTGACTATTATGCACAAAATGCGGTGTTGTCGATGCAAATGTTATCAAAGAAATATCCAGTTTTGGAGCATTCTTTATATTCAACACCTAAACCAGTAGTGATGTCGAAACTAATGTCACATGCGGGAATACATGGTATTTTTGTCCCTTTTACTTTTGAATCTATTATTAATGTTAATGTACCAATTTTTTTGCTTCCTGCTACGATGGCACATGAATTGGCACATCAGAGTGGCTTTATGCATGAGGATGAGGCAAACTTTATAGCCTATCTAGCATGTAAGCAACAAGAAAACCCAATGATACGTTACAGTGGCTTTTTCCTAGCTTTTGATTATTCTATATCTGCACTAAAGAAAGTTAATCCAGATCAGGCGTCTAATATAATGTCTAGTTTGCCCAAGGCGGTACAGCAGGACATCATACAAAATGAGCAGTATCGAGACAAGTACGAGGGCGCTATTTCAAGTATTTCAAGAGTTGTAAATGACTTTTATTTGAAGGCCAATAATCAGACAGATGGTTTAAATAGCTATAGTGGGATGGTAAATTTGTTGCTAGCGGAGCAGCGAGAAATAGAGGGCTCAAGTTAACCATAGGAGTGAGTAAAATAAATAAAATAAAAGTTTTTCCGCTTCCATACGCTGGAGCGTCAGTGAATGTGTATTTTGAATGGAAAAAACTACTGCCGGAACGATATGAATTGTGTGTATGTGAATTGGCTGGAAGAGGCACTCGATTCACAGAGCCTTGCTACCAGTCTGTAGGTGAAGCAAGTGAAGATATCGCAAAAAGAATAAGTGAACAATTAAATTACGATGATGAATATATTATATTTGGTCACAGTATGGGTGCCTTATTGGCTTATGAGATATATTATCAACTTAAGCAAATGGGAGCTAAGGAACCAATGCATCTATTTTTTTCTGGCCGAAATGCGCCACATATTGTTGAAGAGAAAGATGACATTGAACATATGAGTGATGAAGCCTTCTTACAAACGGTAGAACAATATGGGGGACTTACTGAGGAATTTTATACAAAAGAGATTATGGATATCTTTCTCCCAATTTTGCGAGCAGATTTTATAATTTTGGACAATTATAAGTTTCAACCCAAAGCAGAAAAAATTAGCTGTGGCATAAGCGTTTTTTATGCGGATCATGATTCTTCAATTCATATCAATGAAATTCAAAAGTGGGCGGAAGTGGCTGAAGGGAATGTCACATTTCATGAGTTCAAAGGGGAGCATTTTTTTCTAAACCAATTTCCTAATGATATTATTAATACAATTGTTAAAGATACTGAAACTCAACATGTTTATTGTAATATGGTTGATAATACCCCATCCTTATGAGGATGGGGTTTATGCCGTAGTGATCTTATATTTAGACAAGATGGGGGAATTAACTTGCTATGGATTATTTCTCAAGTATTCAAAAATGTGTTGACTATGTAGATAAGCATCTCGATCAAGAGGTGGATATTGATAAGGTTATAAGTCAAGCACACATGTCAAAATTCCATTTTCATCGACTATTTAAAGCGATCGTCGGGATTACTATTCATGATTACATAAAACGAAGAAAACTCAGTGAGGCAGCTGAGCATTTATACCGTACGAATGATAATGTACTTATGACTGCAATTTTGTACGGATTTCATTCACAAGAGGTTTTTACACGAAATTTTAAGAAGCAATTTGGGTATCCTCCTGCTCAATTTAAAAAGTTAAACCCTTCTAACTGGCGAGTAAATAAAACGAACAAAATAAATATCGATGCCCTGCGAATGAATATTAAGGCGTTTAACGGAAAAGTAGTTCCTCAGGAGAAGGTTGAATATATTAGCAACTTAACGTTAATAGGTATAGAGCGCATAACAACAAATGATGAAGGATTAACTGTAACTGGAGCAATGCAAGGTTTCTTGTGTGAGTCTAAAATAATTCCGCACAAGGTGAATGATACGATATATCGACTGTGCTATGATCTCGACCCATCAAAAGGAGATCAAGAGGAACCTCTATACAGAGAGCTAATAGCTGTAGCGGTGACAGAGGTTACGCAGGTTCCAGATGGAATGACGACAAAATGTATCCAAGAAGCTAAGGTTATTACCTATTCACACAAAGGAAAGTTGTTTACCAAGGAACAAAACAAAATAATTGATACGTATCAGTTTTTGTATCGTTATCGTATCCCTTATGCGGAATATGAGCTCACTAGTGAATTATTACTTGAAAGATATGGCCCTGATTTTAAAGGTCCTGATCATGAAGATTCGGTTCTGGAAATATCTTTTTCAATAAAGTGAAAGTTAGAAAACAACATAGCAGAGTATCTAACAGAAAATATAGCAAAAATCATCAAACTTGAGTAAGCGATTTCCAATAAGATGATGAATAAGTTGAAGTCAAAGTGTCGGAGCTATAGGTACTGACAGCTACTGACAGCTACTGACAGCTACGTAGTAGTCTTTACTATTACTTACTAGCTCTTCCTGAGGCTACTTCTAGAATCAGCTTTTATTGGAGGGAGATTCCGATGTGTACGACATTTATTCTTCAAAATGATCATTCCATGTTACTTGGACAGAATTACGATTTTTATTATGGTCATGGGTTAATGGTCGTTGGTAAACGAGGTGTTCAGAAGGAAGCATTTAAATCCTTTAAATCATCATATGAAGACGGAAAAGGTATATACTGGACAGCGAATTATGGAAGTGTGACCTTCACTCAGTTTGGCCGCGAGTTACCTATGAGCGGAATGAACGAGAAGGGACTAGTTGTTGCCATGATGTATCATGATGAAGGTGAATTTCCGTGGGAAGATGATAGAATGTCGTTAAACGAGCTGCAATGGATACAATATCAGCTAGACCAATATGCAACGGTGGATGAGGTCATCTATCATCTTGATGATTTAAGGTTAGAAAAAGTCATGTATGTGCTACATTATACCGTTGCTGATACACAAGGGAATGCGGTTCTCATTGAGTTTATAGATGGCGTAGCACAAATTATTCATGATGAGAAGTATTTTGTACTATCTAATTCTAGCTTTAAATCTTCCAAGCGATATGCCAAAAAATTCATGGAAATACCTATATCTGAGCTATCTAAACGAGTGACTTCTCATGATCGATTCACACTTGCCTATCGCCATGTTGAACGTATCAATTCAATGTTGACGGAAGTCCCCATTCCAATGGATGAAGCTTTTTATGTGTTAAAAGAGTTATCAGTAAGCCCATCACCCGATAGCACTTGGGATTGGATTGGTGAAAAGACACCGCCTACAATAACTTATTGGAGTATTGTATTTGATTTGGGAAAAATGAGCATTCACTATAAAGACTATCATAACAACAAAATTCGTACGATCGATTTGAATTCCCTTAACTTTGCAAAAACGGAGCCAACCTTATGCTTGCGAATAGATAATCAGTTAGAAGCTTTAATCAATTCAGCGTTTGTTCCGTATACGACTAACGAAAATAAGAAAATTATTGATTTAAGCTATAAGCCAATTAGTGATATTTTTCCTATTGAGGAACAACTTAAGTTAGCTATGCACCCAGATAAATTTCAGTAGTAATGTGATTAGCCCTAGTCCCTAATGCAAACCACCCGTTAGACGGGTGGTACTGATTGATAGATTCATTACCCATTAACTACTTTTCTATGCTCCTTTTTAGTTTTTCTAGCGCCCTGAGGAAACGTTCCTCATTTTGTAGTACAGCATAGTTTTTATCCTTTCCAAGCGTGTCTACCATTAAATGTTTAATTTGTTCGTATTGTTGTTTTTCAGTACTTAAGTCAATTTTACAAAATAGCGGATGATTGGAATAATCGAAGCTTAATGACATTATTTTATCAACATAAATTTCAAATGAATTCAGAGCTTCCTCGATTTTTCCCTGTTCTGAAAGTAGCCTGATTTTCTGATCAAGCCCTATGGCACCTCGTAAATCAAAAAGTTTAATCATCTGGTCACTCAAATCTGCTATATGTAGTGCACGGGTGAAATCGTTTTTACGTTCTGAAATGGTACTCAGTATACCAAGTGTGGCTAGTGATTGATGAACAGAACGAAACAGCTTGTTTTCCTGAAGTTTTTCTGCTTCATCCACTCTACCTTGAATCATATACAGCATTGGATATAGAGCATCGGCATCGACATTTGTTTTTGGAAGGCTATCGAGAAGTTTTTCTGCTCTGTCACATTGGTCTGTTGTCATGTAAAGGCTGGCAAGGTTAACTGTAACGGCTGAGGTCAGTTTCGGGTCTTTGCTAGCTAAGACTTGTTCGTAAATTTCTGTAATCCGGTTTGTCACTTTTACTCTTTGTTCTTCGTCAACGAACCTAGATAAAGCTAACTCACGCTGATAGAGCAGTGCAAAATGGTATTTTAGATCATTGCTATTTGGATACTGGTGAATTAGCTCTTCGCACTTACGATAACCGGATTCAACCCCTTTTGTATCAAATAATTCCTCCATCTGCTTCGCATACTCTAAAACTTCAGCATCACTCAAATCCTCTTGATAAGATAGCAGCTTGTCGGTTGTGATGCCAAGCAAGCGTGCAATGGGTGCTAAAAGCATGATATCTGGATAAGTGTTCCCACTTTCCCATTTACTCACGGCGGGTGTGGAGACACCTACTGCCTTAGCCAGTTGCTCTTGCGTAAGCCCCTTTTCTTTACGATATTTTATAATTACCTCTGCTATTTTTAGGTTCATCATGCACCTCTGAATGGATTTACAAAAGGCCTTTTGTTTAACTTAATCATACCATTCCACCCCGTGTACACAATGGACGCATGATTAACTTTTGAACATAAAAATTTAACCAGTAGGAAAGTTTTTGTCCTCCCAATGAATCAACAGCAGTTTAAAATTGCATGATAAAATATTGATTATTACAGATTATTATTACAGATTTAGCCTGTATCGTCCCCAAAATACATATCAAGAACATAGCGTTTCAGATTAGAGCTCAAATTAGTTTAGACAATTCAATAATTCAATAATAATTAATGTTAAATTGACCTATCCTTTTTATGAAAAAAGATGCTATCATATTCTAACTAGTTTAATTATTTCTTGTTTTGCATTTTTTAACTAGTTTATTTCCATGCCTTATGACAGGAAGGACTACATACTTATGAAAAGGCAATTGTCAGTTTTGATTGGGATGTTGCTAGTTTTTACGGTGGCAAGCTCTGTTTTTATATATGAGTGGCTACACTCTACTGGAAATTATCCTGAGGCAAGAGAAGGTGTGCTAGATGCAAGGGAGTGGAAGTTCTCTGATAAAGGGATTATTCCGCTTCGAGGGGAATGGGAGTTTTATAAAGGGAAATTGTTAACCCCTCAAGACTTTGCTGACCATAGAGACGAACTACAAGCAGAACGTCTTTTGCTTCAGGTTCCAGAACGGTGGGATGACAAGGTATCAGATGATGGACATGGTGTGGGGACATATCGTTTGCGCTTGCTTGTGAGTGACTTAGGTGATTATAGTCTTAGAATTAAAAAAATCAGGTTGTCTAGTCGAATCTACATGGGCGGGGAAGAGCTTGGGGGTACGGGGCATCCTGCGTTATCCTCTCAAGATTTTATACCTAGCAATGTTCCCTTTTTAGGTAGGCTTGATACGAAAGCTAAGACGGTGGAAATCATCGTTCAGGTTGCAAGCTTTCGTTATGTGGAAGGTGGCATTGTACAGGCACCGGAGTTTGGACTGACAACGGATGTAATGAATCGGCGGGACAATGCACGTATTGCCGATATGATCGTAATTACGACCTTGCTTGCCTTTGGTATTTTTTTTGCGGGGATGTTTCGGCAATGGCGGCGTGAGCCCTATCTTATTTATTTTAGTTTGTTTTGTTGTTCGTTGGGCCTTTTTTTTAGTATTGATAATGAAATCATTGCGGCAAATCTATTTCCTTCGATGTCCTTTCTTTTGCTACAGAAGCTATTATTTATTTTGCCTTACTTCACTATGTTTTTCTTTATTCACTATGTAAGGCTTTATTTAAACGACCAAAGTGGAATTTATTTTAAAACATTTATTTGGTCTTCCTATGTGTATCTGGCTTCATTGATTGTAGTTCCCAATGATTATTTAATAACATTATTTTGGTTTGGTGCCGTGTTACAAATTATTGGCTTTTGTTTTATTTTTTTAATTATTATCCGAAATCGTCAACAGGGGGTAAAGGTTTATTATATTTTGCTTGGTGTATTTTTCCTGACAATTACTTGGATTGTCGCTCAGGCTCGGTACCAATTAGCGATAGATAGTCCATACTATCTTACGATTACGTTAGTGTTGGTTGTGCTGTCACAATCGTTTTTAATGACGGATCAGATGCAAGGTTCCTTTCTAAAAAGTGAACGTTTAGCTCAGCAGTTACTTGTGAGAGATCGGCAAAAGGATGAATTTTTGGCAAAAACGTCACATGAGCTACGTACACCTTTGCATGGAATCATTAACCTATCCGAATCGTTGCTTGAAAATAAAGAGACACCACTCGGATCGGAGCACCGTGAAAATATTAGATTGCTACATCTTATTGGACGGCGATTATCAGGGTTAGTTAATGACATTTTAGATATGAATCGAATTCGTTATGGTCAGCTAAATATGCATTTAATGCCAGTTGATTTATTTGTCTCGACGCGCTTTGTGATGGAGATATTATCGATTGCACCATTTAATAGTAATGTACGACTTGTAAATGCACTACCTTCGAAACTTCCGCTTATCCTAGCTGATGAAAATCGGCTTCGGCAGATTTTGTACAATCTGCTCGAAAACGGACTTAAATACACCGACCAAGGTAGCGTATCGATCTCAGCGGAACGACATGGGGATTTGTTATACATTTCAGTTCATGACACTGGTAAGGGGATCCCGAGTGAAGCCATGGAGAATTTATTCCATCCCTTTTTCCAGCATGATGAGGAGGGCTTTCATTCCCGTGATGGAATTGGTCTTGGACTAAGCATTTCTAAGCAATTAGTGGAGCTACAGGGAGGGCATTTACAAGTAGAATCGGAGGTAGGTGTTGGTACACGCTTCACTTTCACTTTACCTGTTTTAATAGATAGTATAGATAACACGGATAGTATACAAGAAGCGGCAGTTACTGTAGAAAAATCTGAAGGTGATCAACTTAAACCGTCTTATACGGGGCGGAATAAGGAGTACGGAAAATGGGCAGGGCACCAGTCCTTACATCAGGATGGTCATTCACCATCAATCTTGAGTGCACCGCATATGCCCCTAAACCATGGGGAAATGTTCCATATTTTAATTGTCGATGATGAGCCCTCCAACCTTAAGGTTGCTATGGATGCTATCGATTCTCTAGGTCATACCTATACAACTGCAGGTGGAGGAATGGAGGCATTAGAAGCACTTCGTGAGATGAAACCTGATCTTGTATTACTAGATTTAATGATGCCTGGTGTGTCAGGTCTTGATATATGTCGGGAGATTCGTACGCTGTATGATTTAGCAGAGCTTCCAGTGCTTATGCTGACTGCTTCAGGACAAACTCGCGATACGATTGCTGCCTTTTCAGCAGGAGCCAACGATATTTTACAAAAGCCATTTGAATTGGCGGAGCTACGTGCACGCGTGCAATCGCTACTGGCGATGAAAAGCTCCTCAGAGCGAGCGATTCGACGGGAGATGGATTTTTTACAGGCACAAATTCCTCCACATTTCCTATATAATAGTTTAAATGCTTTGGTAGGGCTTAGTTACAAAAACATAGATAAGCTGAGAGAAACGATACATCATTTGACGACCTATCTTCGTGCGAAGTTTACATTTGTCTTCCATGGAGACGAAGTACCGTTAGAAAGAGAACTAGAGCTGGTTCGTGCGTACCTTGCGATCGAGCAGCTTCGTTTTGGGCAACGGTTAACTGTTCGGTATACGATCGGCGAAGACGCACATATTTTACTGCCACCACTTATTTTACAGCCGATAGTCGAAAATGCAGTGCGTCATGGCATTGGACAAAAGCCAGAAGGGGGCACGGTAGACATAATTATTTCTAAGCGTGACTGGGGCGTAGAGATTGTAGTTGAGGATGATGGTGCCGGGATGGACGAAGAAAAGCTTAAGCTGCTAATGATGGGTAAGCCTAGTGGAGTTGGCATTCATAATGTGAATCGTCGTCTACAAATGAGGTATGGAAGAAGCCTAGAAATTGTTAGCCAACCTAATAAAGGAACTAAAATAACGATATATTTGACGGAGGCGCGACATGCATAGAGCGATTTTAATAGATGATGAAGAAATTGCGCTTGATGTCATGAATATTATGTTGGATGAGGTCGGGGGCGTAGAAGTAGTAGGTAGATATCAACTTGTTGCTGAAGCGCTGGCGCAATGTGGAAATCTCAAGCCGGATCTAATATTTTTAGATATCGAAATGCCAGGATTAAATGGACTAGATGCGGCAGTGGAACTTACTATTCACTGTCCAGATGCAAAAATTGTGTTCGTAACCGCTCATGATCAATATGCGATTGATGCTTATGATACGGATGCGATAGGGTATTTACTGAAGCCGGTCGTAAAGGATAAGTTGGTTAAATTGTTGCTTCGTTATGATAATTTACAACATAGACAGGTCAGACGGTTAGATAATATTAGGGAAGATGGGGGAAATGAGTTAACCGCCACGACTTTATCGACGGTTTCAGGGAATGTAGGTGTAAATAAAAAGATATTACAGCTTAAAGTACTTGGAAGCATGGAGTTATATACGCCGGGTGGCCAACTAATGACATGGCGTACGAAAAAAACGAAGGAATTATTTGCGTTTCTTTGGCATCATCGTGGACAGCCAGTATATAAATATGTCATTTTAGAGCATTTATGGCCAAATGATACTGCGGATCGTGGTCATAAGCTACTTCACACCTCACTCTATTATTTACGGAGTATGTTCAAATTAGAAGGTTATGATGGCTTTGTTAAATATGGAGATGATAAGTATTGGATTGATCCATCTGCTGTGCGAAGTGATTTGGATGAATTACAAGAAGGGTTAAAATTTATGCAAGCAGGGGGAGCGATTAAGAATATCTTTCAGCTTTATAGCGGTGATTATTTTGATATGGAATATTATGATTGGGCAAATTCGTATCGAGTAGAACTGCGGGCAGTGATGATCTCCAAGATGACCTTATCGTTAGATCAAGCAACAAAGGAAATTAAAATACAGTTACTCAAAAAGCTCATCGAATTGGAACCAATGCAATGGGAGTATTACGATCTACTAGCTGATGCTTTGAATGAGGTAGGGGATCAGGCAGGTGTACGTCAATTACAACTTATACAGGAGCAAATGCGTTTAAAAGAAGGTTAAGCCTTGTTAACCAAATAAGTTATAGATCACATAAGGTCAAGTTATTATTGAAGCGGTCTTCAGACATTGTTCTGCAGGCTGCTTTTGTCTTTTTTTAGACAATTGTTGTGAAAATGTTGAGAACTGTCGTGTTAGGTTGATCCTGTTGAAAGCAGACAAGTGAATTTTTATGATTTGATTCAAGGGGAGGAAGAAAATGGGGGCTATTAAACGTGGTTTATCATTTTTATTGGCGGTTCTTTTATTAACGACATTAGTAACGCCAAATTTCGCACAAGCCGATTCTGGTGAGTGGGAGCAGGTGAGTCCATTCCCTACAGCGAGTACGATCGAGGGCGTGGCCTATGGCAACGGTCAATTTGTGGCTGTGGGTTATAATATGGGAATTCTTACTTCTGCGGACGGAAATAAGTGGAACACATCAAGTGTTCCAATAAACAATATGTTTAGGTTGATGGGTGTGAGCTACGGTAATGGTAGATTTGTTGTTGTTGGAGCAAACGGGGTAGTTTTAACCTTGGAAGATGGTTCAAGTAAGTGGAAACTTCAAACTCAAAATATTACAGCCGCTAACCTGCGTAGCGTAGTCTATGGCAACGGAAGCTTTGTAGCGGTGGGGGCCAATGGTCAAGCATTAACCTCAACGGATGGTATAACCTGGACAGGGAAGACAGTAGGTTCTTCTGATAACTTTCATATTAGTGTAACTTATGGTGGTGGGAAGTTTGTAGGAATAGGTAACAGAGGGTTTGTTATTCAATCAGTAGATGGGAACACATGGAGTACTAAAACGATTGATAGCAATGCTATGTTTAATGGTGTTACCTACGGTAACAACGAATATGTAGCTGTGGGTCAAAGTGGATTAATTATGACCTCTACGGACGGCGATAACTGGAACAAAGTAATAAGTAATACCACCGCGACTTTAAATAAAGTAACCTATGATGCTGTCAATAATTTATACGTGGCGGTAGGTGGTGGGGGAACAATCGTCACCTCAGAAAATGGTACAAATTGGGAAGTACAGGGGACGGTGACTACAAAAGACCTTAACGGCATTGGAGCTGGAAATGGATCCCTTGTTGCTGTAGGTTATAATGGTGCAATCTTGACCTCTAATGATGGCTTATTGTGGAGAGATCAATTAAAGGGAACAGCAGCAAGTCTTTTAGGAATAGATTATGGTCATGGGATGTATGTTGCTGTAGGGTATGATTCTTCAGGAAGTGGGAAGATAGAAGGTGCAATTTTGTCTTCTCTTGATGGTGAAATCTGGGTTAATCAAAATTCACTTACTAATAAAAGTGACTTTGTAAAAAGTATTCGATTTATTAATAATAAATTTATAATTTTAGCCGATCGGCAAGGATTTGACTATAGATCCAATGGTGTTATTTTGACCTCGGCAGATGGGCTATCCTGGTCGGAGCAAATCATTGATGAAGCAATTTTGGATATTGTATATGGCAATTCTCAATATGTCATTGTTACTACTAGTGGAAAGGTACTAACCTCTCTAGATGGACAAAGCTGGAGTATTCATTCAAGTGGAGTGACTCAAATGCTCAATAGTGTCACTTATGGTAATGGTCTATATGTTATATCAACTAGTGGTAGTATATTAACCTCTGTAAATGGGGTTACATGGAATAAGCAAACTGTCTCAACAGATCTGTATAAGGTTACTTATGGTAATGGAATATTTGTTGGAGTAGGCATGGGAGGAGCGATCTTTACTTCGGAGGATGGGCAAACCTGGACTAGCCGCAATAGCACTGTTAATACAAAATTAGATAAAGTTAAATATGATGAGCAAGGGTTTAAGGCAGTGGGTGATGCTGGAGTTATTGTTACATCTAAGGATGGGATCACTTGGAGTAAACAGGAAAGTCCTGTGAGCTCTACCCTTAGGGATATTGCATCAAGTGGAAATGAAGTCGTTGCTGTTGGTCAAGAAGGCATTATTTTACGATCTTTGAACACTAATATCACAATAAACCCTACAACATCCTCTTTTGATAAAAATAGTAATTCAGTAGATTACAAGGATGTAGTCACAACGGTAGATTTAAAGAGCAACGAGCTGATGGGGGTTTCCGATGGGAACAATATGCTAGTGCAAGGAACCGACTATACATTCCTCAATGGCATTGTGACCTTTAGCAAGGATTACTTGAAGAAGCAAATGGCAGGAACGTTGGAGTTATCCTTTGCCTTTAGTAAAGGCGCACCACTAAAATTCGTAATTATTATCAGTGATACAAGACCGCCAAGTGTGACAGTAAGCTATTTACCTGGAGATCATGGCACTTTGGATGGCACAAGCGAGCAGGTAGAAGTAGGGGGACATCCAATCGTGGTCCCAACAGTTACCCCTATGCATGGATACCATTTTGCAGGCTGGAGTAGTGATGGTGGCGTTACGAAGCTTACTTCGCACCAAGTTGGTGCTTCTACAGTCACTACGGACGTAACTTACACCGCCTATTACACGCAATTTGTGATGGGTGATGCGGATGGCGATGGTAAGGTGACTGCTAATGATGCCCTATTATTGGCTCGCTTCATTAAAAATAAAAAAACGCTAACACCAGAGCAATTGCATGCACTTGATATGAATGGCGATGGAAAATGGGATGAAGAAGATATTAAAATTATACTGGCTATCTCTGTGGGCAAAGGCTGACCTAATAGCTGGATCTAAAAATTCATAGTGGTTCAAACATTTGATTTATTGAGCTATTACCTGTGACCGGTCTTCAGACATTGTTCTGAAGGCCATTTTTGTCTTTTTTTGGGGTGATTGTTGTGAAAATGTTGAGAATTGTTGTGTTAGGCTACCAGTAAATTAGTAAGTAATATGATGTATTCATAGGGGAGGAAGAACATGGGGGTTCTCAAACGTGGTTTGTCGTTTGTAATGGTGGTTTTGTTATTCACGACATTATTCACGCCAAATTTTGGGAAGGCTGATGCTAGTGAATGGAAGAAGGTAAGTCCAAATCCTACGGCTGGTTCAATGGCAAGTGTAGCCTATGGAAATGGCCAATTCGTGGCTGTGGGAGATAGAATGGGAATTGTTGTTTCTAAGGATGGAAAGCAATGGAGTGAAGTTAGTTACCCACAACATTTGAATTCCATACTATACAGTGTCAGCTATGGTAACGGCAGGTTTGTTGCAATAGGCAGTGGTATCGTTTTGACCCTAGAGGATGGAGAAACGGAATGGAAGGTTGAGTCTCCATTTGGTAATGGAATGATCAGTCCTTATATAGAAAGTCTTGTCTATGCTAATGGAAAGTTTGTAGGAATAGGGAGTAGGAAGGTCGTAACCTCTACCGATGGCGTGACCTGGAACCAACAGGCATCCCCAGGTTTGGACTATTCTCGCAGTAGCGTTACTTATGGAAAAAATATGTTTGTAGCTGTAGGAAATGGTAGCAACGTTATGCAATCTGTGGATGGAGAGAGTTGGAACCTAGTCTCGTTGAATAGTACATACACGTTCAACGGAATAACTTATGGCGATGACAAGTATGTAGCTGTTGGTAAAGATGGTTTAATTATGACCTCAACCGATGGAACAAACTGGAACAGCGTGATAAGCAATACATCAAATACCTTAAACAATGTAACGTATGACAATGTCAATCACATCTATGTGGCGGTAGGTAGCTGGGGAACCCTTTTAACTTCTATGGACGGAACCAACTGGACAGTTCAAGAAACAGGCACACAAAAGGAACTTAAGGGAGTTGTTTCCCATAATGGGCTTACTGTTGTGGTTGGATACACTGGTCTAATCCTGACTTCGAATAATGGAGTTTTATGGACCCATAATTTAAAGGTTACAGGGGCTAACCTTTGGGGGATTGCTTATGGCAATGGCATGTATGTTGCTGTAGGGTCAGAGGATTGGACGAGGGAAAAAAGACAGGCAGTAATTTTGACCTCTACTGATGGGGAGAATTGGATTAATCGAAAACAAACTTTAATTCCATTTAGAATAGATGCTCTTGGTAGCATTAATTATTATAAGGGAAAATTTATAGCCATTGGGAGTAGGCAGGAAAATAGCGGTATAAAAGGTTTAATTATGACGTCTTCGGATGGGGTATCGTGGGATGAACAAATTATTGATGGATCGCCTGTAGATGTTGGAATTAGTAATCAACAATATACCATTTTGATGATGGACGGGAAAATTTTAACCTCTTCAGACGGGCAAAGTTGGGGTACTGGCTCAACTGGGTCGAATTATATGCAATTTAGTTTTGCATATGGTGACGGTATATATGTTGTGACTGCTGGTGGTGTTATATTAACCTCATCAGATGGAATCACATGGAGCAAACATACAATTGTCACTTCTAACAATTCATCAGGTGTGAGCAAGTTAACTTATGGTAATGGATTATTTGTAGGGGTGGGATCAGCAGGGGAGATATTCACCTCTGAGGACGGACAAACTTGGACAAAACGTGACAGCACAGTTACTACTCCATTATATAATGTTCAATTTGATGGGAGTGTGTTTATGGCTGTTGGTGAAGCTGGTGTTTTCCTGACATCCACCGATGGGATTAATTGGAGTAAAAATCAAAGTATTATAAATACTCGGTTAACTGCTATTACTTCTAATGGAAATGAAATTATTGCTGTGGGCCTCGGCGGCGTTATATTGCGAACATCATTAAGACCGCCAAGTGTGACAGTGAACTATCTGCCAGGAGATCATGGCACTTTAAGTGGAATCAGCGAGCAGGTAGAGGTGGGGGGACATCCAGTCGCGGTCCCAACGGTTACACCTATCAATGGTTACCACTTTGCAGGCTGGAGTAGTGATGGAGGCGTAACGAAGCTTACTTCGCACCAAGTCGCTACTTCAACAGTTACCGCAGATGTGACCTATACCGCCTATTACACTCAATTGGTGCTAGGTGATGCGGATGGTGATGGCAAGGTGACTGCATCTGATGCGCTTTTATTAACTAAGTATATTAAAGGTAAGATTACACTGACGCCACAGCAATTGCAGGCACTTGATATGAATGGCGATGGGAAATGGGACGAAGAGGACATTAAAATAATACTTGCTATCTCTGTGGGAAAGGGCTGATAAGATGAATTGGAACAAATGGAGTAAATCGATTTCGATCATGTTAGTCGTTATGATATTTATGAGTTTAGGAAATGTTGGTTATGCGAGTATTGATGAGGATCCAATTTCAAATTCATTGCAAATAGGTAGTGGTGAAGGGCATCCTGGCGATTTGGTGGATATACCTGTATATATGACACCAGAGAATTTAATCAACAGTTATGTATTATTAATTGAATATGATTCCAACTCATTGGAGCTAGTTAACGAAAATAAAATCACAGATGAACTAGGGACCGTTTCGGAGGGAGGATTTGAAAGTTATTTTCCTCAAGCTGGCTTAATTGATGTTAGGGCAAATCCAGTATATATTTCTGAAAATAATACAAAGGTGCTTACGCTTCATTTTAAAATTAAGGAGTCTGCACAACCGGGGACCGTCCAATTTAAAGTCCCTGGAAAAGCCCTGATTGAAGGTAGCACTAATGGCCAAACCACTATGGATATTGGCGGAATTACAATAAAGCCGAAAAACATAGGACATACAGTAACATTTAACTCACAGGGTGGCAGTTCTGTAGAAAGCTTAACCAATGTCGTGAGTGGCTCAACGGTCAATCCGCCTTCAGCACCAAGGTTGGGGGGATATTCCTTTGTTGGTTGGTACAAAGATGAAGCTGGAACACAGGTATGGAACTTTGACACAGATACTGTAACGTCTGATGTGACTTTGTATGCGAAGTGGGAAGGCATCGTAGCACGTATCAAAATAGGTAAAGTAAGTGGTACACCTGGATCTACAGTAGAGGTGCCAGTTACAGTAACTGAATCTAACAAGGGGATAGCGAGTTATCAGTTACGCATTGTTTATAATGTTGAGGCTTTGGAAGTTACAAAGATTACAGGTAATGCGGGTGATAATTTTTCTTCAAATTTTAACAATGAAAATGGCTCCATTGTAGCTTCATGGAAAGATAGAAATAGTGGGGACACGCCTATTGTAGCAGGACAAAAATTATTTACGATTAGCGTCAAAATTAAGGAACAAGCAGAATTAGGAGATCAGCATCTTGTCTTTGATTCGCTTGATCCTGAGGATGGCACGTTGATAGACTCACAAAATAATATTATTCAAGGATTTTTGGACTTGGGTACGGTTACGGTTATTGAAGCGGCACAGAAACACACCGTAAGCTTTGATTCACAAGGAGGAACTGAGGTTTCAAACCTAACGAATGTGGAGAGTAGTACAAAGATTACTGCACCACCAGCACCAACAAAGGAATTATATACCTTTTTAGGCTGGTACAAAGATAAAGCAGGTACAGAGAGCTGGAATTTCTCAACAGACACAGTAACATCTGATATGACTTTGTATGCGAAGTGGGAGATGAATTTTGCACGCATTTATTTTAATAATGTAAATGGTACACCTGGATCTACAGTAGAGGTGCCAGTGACTGTGATGCATAGTAACCTTGGTATAGGGGCGTATCAATTTAAAATTGATTACAATGCTGATTCTTTAGAAGTCACAAAGGTTACAAGTAATGCAGGAGACGAATTTTCTTCAAATTATAATAATAATAGTGGTTGGATTAGAGTCGCGTGGGCGGACAGTGATGGTGGAGAGACACCCATTTTTGAACAAGAAAAATTGTTCACAATCAGCTTTAAAATAAGGGATGAAGCAACATTAGGAGATAAACCTCTGAGATTTGATTATACGACTTCTGATAATAACATGTTATTTGATTCATTCAATAACAGGATGGAAGGTTACTTTTACAATGGTAAGGTTGCAGTTGTCGAAGGATCAACACAACATACTGTAAGCTTCAATTCACAGGGAGGTAGCGAGGTTGCAAGCCTTACCAATTTAGATAGTGGTACGCTTATCAATGCACCGCAAGCACCAACGAAGGAAGGATATACTTTTGCGGGCTGGTATAAGGATATAGAGTTCGAAAGTATTTGGAACTTTGCAGTGGATAAGGTTACAACTAACGTGACGCTATATGCGAAGTGGACAAAAAATAGTACAACCAATCCAACTAACCCAAGCAATCCGAGTAACCCAGGTAACTCGAACAGCTCAAATGGTTCAACTGGTTCTGGAGGTACGCCAACTGCTCCAAGCACAACAACAGGAGAAAAACCAATTGGCTTCAAGGTTATAATTGATGGGGTTGTTAAAGAACAAGTAGCTACTGGCTCTATTGCCAAAGAAAATGGCAAGTCTGTACTAACTGCTACTGTAGATCCTTCCAAATTGGCGGATCAGCTTAAGCAATCTGGGGACAAATCTAGTGTGATTGTTCCTGTTACTGATAATATGAATAAAGTATCTGTAGTGCTAACAGGTGAAGCTGTTAAGAGCATGGAAAACAAGCAAGCTGTTTTAGAAGTACAGACACCAAGTGGCTCCTATAAGCTACCTGCTGGGGAAATTGCGATTGACAATGTTTCCTCTAAATTGGGTCAGCAGGTGAAGCTCTCTGATATAGTGATTCATGTTGATATTGCTGAGAGTGAAAATTCTACATCAGTTCAAGCTGATGTGGCGGCAACTAAAGGAAACTTTACTGCTGTAGCGTCTCCGATTAATTTTAGCGTGACAGCTTCCTATAATGGAAAATCAGTAAGTGTAGAGAAATTTAGTAGTTATGTAGAACGTGAGCTTCCACTTCCTGCTGGAGTTGATCCTAGCAAGGTGACAACGGCAGCGGTTATAAATCCAGATGGTAGTGTACGTCATGTTCCAACCTTTATTACAGCTCGCGAAGGTAAGTATTATGCAGTTGTGAATAGTTTGACAAATAGTGATTACTTCCTCATTTGGAATCCAAAAACGTTTGCAGATGTAGAGGGACATTGGTCTAAGCAAGCTGTAAACGATATGGGATCCAGATTAATTATTAAAGGTACGGATGAGACTAACTTCAAACCAAACGCAACGATTACAAGAGCTGAGTTAGCCGCGATTATGATTCGTGCATTAGGCTTATCTGAGTCAGGAAATAGCTCTAAGTTCACCGATGTCAATGCCAGTGATTGGTACGCAGATGCAGTTGCGAAGGCTGTAGAATATGGCTTGATTGAAGGCTATAACAATGGCACATTTGCTCCGAACCAAAGTATTACTAGACAAGAAGCCTTGGTCATTTTGACAAGAGCGATAAAAATAGCAGGGTTAGAAACCGATGGAGCAAATGTAGAAGCCTTATTATCCAAATTTGCAGACCAAGCAGAGGTTGCTTCATGGGCGAAGCAAGCGATGGCAATAGGCTTGAAGCATAACCTTGTAGAAGGTTCAGCAGAGGGCTTAAGACCAGCAGAGAAGCTTACACGTGCTGAAACTGCAGCGATTGTACAGCGGTTTTTAGTCAAGGCACAATTGATTGATAACAAGCATGGTAGCAACTAAATAAATAACAAATTAACCAGCCTACTATTATTTCCTGATAGTGGCTGGTTTTGTTTTATTTACACTTAGTGACACTCTACAATGAAGTTGGCTATAATATGTTAAAATAAACCTAAAGCTATCAAATTAAACCATGAACTTGTAAGGATGGTGATGGGAGATGGGCAAATCCTTTTGGTTGGTTGTACAATATCCGATGAAAAGCGAAAGTGGCAATCAACGTTATACCCGTCTAAAAATAGCGACAATGCCGTATGATTCGGACAAAACGGACAAAACTTACACTTTAAAATATGGAGACAAAAAAGGGGATACCGATTTCAGCTTATAGCTATTTAGAAAGCAAGGTGATTCACATTAAAAAGGGGATTAAAAAGGTAATCGTTACTGTACTTGTTTTTTGTGGTTTAATTAAAATATTTCACTATATACTATCTTCTTTGAGTTTATCCGGTCCTCTTGCCCTCATTGGATTAATGTTAATGATACTCCTATCCTTAGTATGCACCTCTTTGTTGGTCAATGAACGTAACGATGAAAATGCTTAACACCGTATTTCTAATTTCTATAAAGTTTATACTAATTTAATACGATATATATTTGACGGATTAGAATGATATGTAGACTCTAACCGTCTTTTTTTGGGTCATGGGACAAGCAAAATTTCAATGCATTTTCTGTTATGAAGCCGATTTCATTGTGATTCCTTATCTGGTATGATAAGCAGAACAAGGCAGAAAAAGAGAGGAAAAGAGAGGTACTTAGATGACGCAAGTTACTATATATGATATTGCCAAAGAGGCAAACGTATCTGTATCTACAGTTTCCCGAGTATTAAATGACACGGCTCCAGTACGTGCGAGTACAAGGGAACGGATTATGTCGATTATTGAGAAGCATCAATTTCAACCCAATGCACAAGCGAGAAGCTTGATTAAGAAGGAAACGGGCACGATTGCTATTATATTGCCTGATATTACGAACCCATTTTTCCCTGAAGTATTTTGGGGGGCGGAAAATGCAGCAAGGGAGTTTGGCTACACGTTGTTCCTCTGTAATACGGCTGGTAATTCAAATCGTGAATCTGAATACCTTTCTATTTTGCGGGAGAAGAGGGTGGATGGCATTATATTTTTGGGTGGTCGCATTAACCTGAAGAGCTGTCCACAACAAATGGCACAGGAAATTATAGATGTGGGCAAGCACTTACCGATCGTTTTAGTGAATGGCAATATAGCAAAAGGTAGCTTCCATCGTGTCTATACAGATGAAGGAGCTGGAGCTGTTCTTGCAGCAGAGCATTTATTAGCATTAGGACATCGGGAGTTCGGTTTTTTAGGCGGATCACCTGACACTTCGACAACGATGGTAAAGGTAAGGTCTTTGCAAAAAAAATTACAGGAATATGGGCTTGATCTCCCACCAGATCGTCAATGCTTAGGTAGCTTTTCGATCGAAGATGGCAAGCGTTCAATGAAAGAGATGTTAGCGGTGGACAATCCACCTACTGCTGTTATTTGTGTTAATGATAATACCGCAACAGGGGCGATTAAAGCGGCAGTTGAGCAGGGATTACGTATTCCTCAAGATATTTCAATTGTTGGGTTTGATGATACCCCTCTCGCTAGTGCAGTGATCCCTGAACTAACCACCATTTCACAAAACACATACGATTTAGGGAATCTAGGTGTGCGTGTATTGCATGACTTAATTAATAAAAAAACGCCTAGAAGGCAGACAGTGCTAGAGCCTAAGCTAGTTATCCGTCAAAGTACAGGAGCCGTACCGAGTGTCTGAGTAAGTGAAATTGGTGAAGTAGGTAAAATTGGCGAAATTAAGTCCGTATATGTCCTTGGTGAAACCCATTTCATCAAATTAAAGGGAATTTAATATAAACCGTTTGAATTAAATAAGGAATAGTATTGATATCTTATAATCTAGCTATAGCTTCTAACTATAACTAGGTATACCTTTTGCGTGTTACGGTATGTGTCCTCTCCCATGCTACAATCAAACCATGTTGAAGCAGCAACAGGAAAATTGGGGGAGGTTTTTTAAATGAGTCATAAATTTCAAATCGTAGGTAGCTTGCTTAGACCATCTGAGCTATTAAAATATAAAACCCAAATTGAGCATCGGGATGATATTAAATATCCATTTTATCAAGATTTTGAAGGGTATCAGCAATGTGAGGCACATTCTATTCAGGATGTTGTGAAAAAAGAGATTGAGCATGATTTGTCCATTATTACAGATGGAGAGCATTCCAAATCGATGTGGCATTTGGATTTTGTTTGGGGCTTTCAAGGTGTAGAACGTTATATTGCTGATCACGGCTATTTCTTCAGAGATATCGATGGTAGCTCTAAATATGAAACTCGTAAAGATATCGGGCTTCGTATTACAGGAGAATTAGGTGGAAATAACCATCATTTTATTAAAGTATTTAAACAATTACAGGAAGCTGCGGGAGAGCACGAAACGAAATTATGTGTGCCATCTCCATCACATATTTTTGGCGAATTGTCTTGGTCCGATAATATCGGAGGTACAGATTCCGTATACAAAACTACACAAGAGCTTAAAGCAGGCTTAGTGAAGGCATATAAGGAGTTTGTAGCGGAGTTTGCAGAGGCTGGCGGGAAGATCCTACAGTTTGATGACTGCTTATGGGAGCTATTTGCAGATGATAATCCAAATTCCCCGTATACCGGTGAAAATATCAACCAAGAGGAAGTCCAAGCACTTGCAACGGAATTTATCGATATTAACAATCAAGTGATTGATTTTGGACATAGCTTAGGGCTAAAAATGTGGACACACAACTGTCGTGGTAACTATGACTCCCGTAATATGGGCGGTGGCTCTTATGCGAAGATTGCGAATTTATTTTTGAAGCAGCTTAAATATGACCGCTTTTTCCTAGAGTGGGATGATGAGCGTGCAGGTTCGCTAGAGGCACTTGAAGTATTTAAGGATAAGCCAAACACCGAAATCGTACTTGGCTTGTTGTCCTCTAAAACAAATACGTTGGATGATGAAGAACGTGTGCTTCGCTTACTGGATGAAGCGTCTACGATTATTGATAAGGATCGTTTGTTGCTGTCTCATCAATGTGGTTTTGCTTCCTGCGACGGTGGCAATGAACTAACTGAAGCAGAGCAATGGGCTAAAATTAATCAAGGACAAAAAATTGCGAAGCAATATTGGAGTTAAGTTACTACTGTATACTATAAATGAGCTGTATGGCGAGAAACCTAGGTTATAGACTAACTTGGGTTTCTTTTTTTGTTGGAGATACCGTAATTCTAGTATTTAATGTAAAAAACGATTATAGCTTATTTCTACCGTAATTAACTTTGAAATCTACGCTATTATAGTTTATAAATGGATAAATTCCATTATGGTCGACTACTTTATGAGGTGAATGATGAATGAGTATTGAGAAATGGATTATTGAAGCGGATATAAGTAGTATGCAGCTAGCGATGGAGTCGGGAGATGTTCGCTCAGAGGATATTGTTAGAGCCTACTTAGAACGAATTAATAAATATAATATGGAATTAAATGCTGTGCTAGAAATAAATCCTGAGGCGATTGAAATCGCTATCAATTTAGATAAGGAGAGGGAAGAAAAGGGAAGTCGAGGTCTCTTACATGGGATTCCTATTTTACTTAAGGATAATATTGATACTCATGATAAAATGCATACCAGTGCAGGTTCAATCGCTTTGAAGGATTCAATTGCCCCTGAAGACTCAGTCGTTGCTTCTAAATTACGTGCAGCGGGTGCTGTTTTGCTTGGAAAGGCGAATATGACAGAATGGGCGAACTTTATGTCTAATGAAATGTGGGCAGGTTATAGTTCTAGAGGTGGCTTAGTTCTTAATCCTTATGGACCTGGGGAGCTGTTTGTGGGTGGCTCTAGTTCAGGACCTGCAGTAGCAGTAGCAGCTAATTTTGCAGCAGCGGCAATTGGAACGGAAACATCCGGGTCGATTATTAGCCCTGCAAGCCAAAATAACATAGTGGGTGTTAAGCCAACGGTAGGTTTGATCAGTCAAGATGGAATTATTCCGCTTGCACATAGCCAAGACTCAGCTGGACCTATGACAAAAACAGTAAAAGATACCGCCATCTTATTAAGTGTCTTACTGGAGGAGACTAAGCAAAATCCTCATTTTTCACAATCAGTGAAAAAATCTTTTGATAACTATCATGAATTATTGGATGTACAATCTTTAAAACAGGCTAGAATCGGGATTCCTAGATATTATTATCAAGATTTGGATGAGGCAAGAGCTAATATAGTTGAAGAGGCAATTCAGGTACTCAAAAAAGCAGGTGCTACAATAATAGATCCCGTTTCTATGCCATGTGAAAAAGCTCAGTGGGACTGGGATGTGTTGCGATATGAATTTAAAAGCGATCTTAATTCTTATCTAGCAAGGCTGCCAGAAGGTGTACCCGTGCATTCCTTGGAAGAAGTCATTGCATATAATGAAAAACATGCAGAAGTAGCGTTAAAATATGGGCAAGGTACATTGATATGGTCAAATGAAACAAGTGGCACGTTAACAGAAAAAGAATATATCGATAGCCTAAACAAAAGTATAGAGATGTCGAGGACACAAGGAATTGATCATGCGTTGAATTCATACGAGCTAGATGCATTGATGTTCTTAGGGGATGAAGGATCTGATTTAGCAGCAAGGGCGGGTTACCCTATCATTACAGTTCCTGGTGGGTACGTCTCAAGTGGAATGATTGCTCCTGGAGGTTACACTACAAAAGGACCTCAAGGTATTACATTTGTAGGGACTGCATTTAGTGAACCCACATTAATTAAAATTGCGTATGGGTTTGAGCAAGCAACGAAACATCGGATTCCACCTAAAATGGGATAAAGTTTTATAACTTTTCTAAAATCTAAAAAGGCGACCCCAGGGTCGCTTTTTTTGCTAAGTCATGGTGTAATAAAATTATTAATTGAACATTAGAGTATGTAACTCGAAAGCAACCTATTTTTTGGCCTTTGTCGTTTTTGCTTTCACTGTTTTTGTAGATTTTGGACTTTTTTTAGTTTGCTTTTTATTTACTTTCTTTGATTTTTGTGATTTCTGAGACTTAGATGTTGTTGTCTTTTTTGCTGATTTTGTTCCACTATTGTGGTAATGATATTCTCCTGTTTCTAATCCCCATCTAGAACAGTTTGTTCTACATGTATGTCCACCGCTAGCATCTGTTCTACCTGGGTGCGCTGAAGTAAGTGTAGGTACTAGTAAAAGAAGACAAGACATAAAAAGTGGCAAGAAAATTCGCTTTTTCACAGGTTTTCTCCTCCAATTTAGAATATATGTTAAGCTTATCAGATATTGGAAATGGGAGAAAGTAGGTTATCAAAATAAAAGTTAAATTAGAGGGGGGAATACATATGAACTGGGAGGCTCATATCCAACAATGGAGTAGCGCTGCTGTTAGATTGATAGATATGAAGCAGTATCGTATAGAGGATGGCACACTCCCAGCCTATTTTGTAGCACCAACAAGTTTTTTCATGGTTTCTGTGGATGGAGAAGCAACTCATATTGTTCATGGCATACAAGGCGAAAAGGTACAAATAAAAGTACCAACAGGCCCTTCCTGTACTAGTTATGTTATTTTATATAAATCTATTCATAGTGAATACACTGAGTTAGAGGAGCGAGATGATCTTCAAGTAAGTTATGCGTTTAATCCTACTATTCCCTTGCTATTATTGGAAAAGTGTAATACGATGCATCATCTATGGCAGCAACATGATCCATTGGATAGGCTAGAGGCTCAAGCATTGTTTCTTTCATTTGTACATGAGATATTCCGTCAAATTCGGGTAAGCCTTTCACAAAATAATAGACTGGACATCGTAACCGAAGCTATTCATTATATGCAAGCCCATTATCAGGAGCCAATTACCGCTGAGCGTTTAGCTGGAATTTATAATTGTAGTACAAGCTATTTGGCACGTTTATTTAAAAATCAGCTTGGTGTAGGTCCTATAGAATATTTAATTCATATGCGCATTCATAAAGCAAAGCAGCTTTTGATAAAAACGGACGCTCGTTTAGGGGAAATCGCTAATCGTGTAGGGTATAGTGATGTTTATTATTTTAGTCGCTTATTTAAAAAGCACACAGGCTACTCACCCATTCAATTTCGTGACCTACATGGCCAACTGGTTCAGTATAATCCATTAGAGCTGTTAAAATCGTCTATTGTTTCCAAAAGACCGAATTCCCATAATGAGAATGAGACTTATTATCAATGGGATGAGGAAGGGGACACATCGATGTTTAGATTTTCAAGACCAACGCTAAGTGTAATGATGTTGTTATGTACATTTTTAATACTGAGTGCATGCCAAAATAGTAGTACAGGAAATGTGAGCACATCACCACAAGCAAAAGTACCAACAAATGCTGATACTAAAACAACAGCAGATGCTTCATCAAATAAACAGAATGCAGAAATGCGCGAGTATAAGCATTTGAAGGGAACAGCTACAATTCCTGTAAAGCCACAACGTGTCGTCAGTTTGTTTCATTTAGGGGAGCTGATGACGTTAGGGGTTAAGCCAGTAGGTACAACCACTTATATTTTGGACAACCCGATGTTAGATGATATCTCCGATATTACAGACGTAGGTGTGCCACCAGACTTAGAAAAAATTGTTTCATTAGAGCCAGACCTTATCGTCACGACAGCACCATTTGCGGAGGCGGTTGAAGGGGGTTATGAAGCATTAAGTCAAATTGCTCCTACGATTGTAGTCGAACAATATAATGATCCGATAAAGGATGTTGCAATGTTTGGGGACATTCTCGGCAAGCAAGAGGAAGCTGCAAGGTGGAATAAGGAATTTACAGCGAAAATAGAAAAGTACAAAACACAGATTAACCCACTTATTGGCGTAAATGAAACCTTCTCCATTTTAAATGTACGACCAGGTAACATTTTTATTTATGGGGATACAAATATGGGTGGCAACATTATTTATAAGTATCTTGGCTTAAAGCCAACAGAAAAGATTCAAAGCGATGTGATCAATGGAGAAACATGGGAAATATCGGCCGAAGTCATCCCAGAATTCATTGGTGATCATTTACTTTTAGCTGTAAATGAAGGCGCAGAGGAAAACATGAAGAAGGTAGAAAAGTTAATTCGTAATACACCAGCAGGGCAAGCAGGTAACGTCTACAACATAGATTTCAATCAATTTTTACCTAGTGATCCAATTTCGGTTGATAAGCAGTTGGATATTATTTATAACTTGTTAGTTGAGAAAAAATAAAAATAAAGCAAATATGGTTAGCTAACAACTCTGATCTAAGAGATCAGGGTTGTTTTGTGCTGCAGGGCTGAATTATGGAAAGGAGTAAGCCATGAGTAATATATTAAGTCAGTTCTACTATGATATAAGCAAAAAGGATCTTAATATGATGGGTCCCAACACGCTTATGCTGTTAGAAGAGCTATTAACTAATTTGGATATGGGTAAAAAGGGATTACGTATATTGGATTTAGGATGTGGGCACGGGTTAAATTCTCTCTATTTTGCTAAGGAGCAGGCAGCAACTGTGTTTGCTATAGATTTATGGATTTCTGCAAGTGATAATTATAAGCGATTTAAAGGATGGGGCTTGGCAGATAATATTATTCCCATTCATGCAGATGTACATGATCTCCCATTTGCTAATGAATATTTTGATCTCTTAGTGTGCATAGATGCCTATCATTACTTTGGAACTGCGGAGGGTTTTTTTGAACAAAAAATAATGAGTCTACTTAAACCAGGGGGATATGCACTTATTGCAATACCAGGGATGAAGCAGCAATTTGAGGGTCAAGAGCCTGAACTAATGAAGGAATGGTGTGGAGAGGAAATTAGCAGTTTCCTAACTGTGAACCAATGGAAGCGGCTAATTGGACACAGTGATGGCACGGAATTGGTGCAAATTGAAGAGATGAATACCTTTGAAGAGGCGTGGCAGGATTGGTTTGATACAAAGCATGAGTATGCCATACGAGATCAGCAGTTTTTTAACAATGGATTAAATCAATATATTAACTTTATCTCTATTATTGTGAAAAAAAGCGAATTAACTTAAATAATCTGCTAAACATTAACCACCCTGATTGTAATGAAATTAGGGTGGTTGTATTACTATAAAGGGGTCGAGTGAGGTAGGCAGGGTGTGAACTTTACTTGCTAAAGCGCACTTCCTTTAGTAGGTATGGAAAAAGGGGTTAGGTCTACCTGCTCTAATTCCAACAATTTAATTTTATTTTCAATCCCACCCGCGTATCCAGTAAGGCTTCCATTTGCCCCAACGACACGATGACAAGGAATAATGATGGAAATCGGATTATGCCCCACTGCACCACCAATTGCTTGCGCAGACATTGTGTCTTTCCCTAGTTTTTTCGCCATTTTTTTTGCAATGTCACCATAGGTTATAACCTCGCCATAAGGAATTTGGCTTAAAATATCCCATACGTCTTGTCGAAACGGGCTACCTTTTGGCGCTAAAGGCAAGGATAGTTCAGGCTGTCTCCCTTGGAAATAGGCATCGAGCCATTGCTCAACGAGGTGAAATAACGGGAGGTTGTTCGCTGAATCACCTAGTTCATCGCTTTCGCCTGCTTCACCTTTTTTATCGATTTCATCATTCGTTAGTGTAGCTCCAAAGTATTTCTGCCCCTTTAGCCATAATCCAGTCAAATGCTCACCGTCACTGGCTAACGTGAACATTCCGATGGGGGAACGATATTCTTTTACATATTGAACTTGGTCAGGTTGGTTAGCTTGGTTTGCCTGCGCTTGAGTATTATTCATCATTTTATCCCCCTTCATAATGAATTCCATAAGTTAATCGTCGCATAAGATCGCCAAGGTCGCCACTGCTCCGCAAGATTCAAAATCTCCTTTGAAGTGTAAGGCTCAAGTGCCTTTTTAACCCCATAATCTGTATGCGGAAATGCGTCAGGCCAACCTAATGCTCGCATTGAAACATATTGTACGGTCCAAGGGCCAAACCCTGGGAGCTGTAGTAATCGTTTCATTTGCACTTCAGGATCACTGTTGCGAGACAAATCAATTTCACCCTGCATAATAGCAGTCGCTAAAGCTAAAATAGATCTTGCACGCGCCCCCGTTACACCAAGAACACCTAAATGATTTTCAATCGGAGGTTCTAGGCTACAGATTTCTTCAGGTGTTGGAAAATAATGCGTTAAGCTGGGGATGGGCGTGGAGGCAAATGTCCCATAGGTGGCAACGATGCGATTAGCTAACGTTTGTGCTGCTTTGACCGTGATTTGTTGTCCAAGAATCGCGCGAACAGCCATCTCAAAAGGATCAAAACAACCTGGGAGCCTTGTCCCTAGTACACACATCCCTGATTTAATGTCATTCATACTTTTAAGCTGTTCATAAACTTCTACAGGATCACAATAAAGGTCAAATAAATGCTTAACTCTTGCCAGCACTTTAGACAACACGGGCAACAATGAGCCTGACACTGTGACTGCTAGCGAATTTTTATGTTCAAGCTGTCTAACGGAGATCCACCCCCGATAAAGCTGTTGACTATGAGAAATAACGACGGTTCGAGAGTAAGCTTGCTCAGCTACAACCTCAACGCCACTTATCGCTCGACTAGCGAGGAAATGAAGAATGTTGCTCCATAAATAAGGTGGACGATAGCCAAGTAAAAGTGTAATGCTCTCCTGATTTAGAGGAACATCATCTTGTTGCTGTTCTTTTCTTAATAGGGAGGGGGACAGGCGATAATGTTCTTTAAATACCTCATTAAAACGTCGTACACTTCCAAACCCTGCCGTAAACGCTACATCTGTAATGGGCAGATGGGTATCCGTCAGTAAGGTTTTAGCCAATAAAAGTCGATAGGTTTGCAAATATTGCACGGGAGAAACCCCAAATTCTAAAGCAAAGGCACGTCTTAGGTGCCTATCCGTAATATTTAATTGCTCTGCAATGCCTGCTAAGCTCCCTCCATAAAAACCTTCGTCTTCAATGAGATGCTTGGCTCTTTGAGAGAGCTGGACGCTAGCATCAATGGGGGCAAACCCTGGTGCTAATTCAGGTCTGCACCGAAGGCATGGTCTGAACCCAGCAACTTCTGCTGCCGCTGCACTTGGATAGAAGGTGCAATTTTGCTCCTTCGGTTTTTTTACACGACATACAGGGCGACAATAAATGCCAGTAGAGGATACACCCATATAAATTCGTCCATCAAAGCGAGGATCATGAGCGATAAAAGCTTGATAATACATTTTATTGTTAAGAGTCGGTTGTGGTATCTTCGTTTCCATGCCATCACTCCATTTGATAAATATAAAAAGGAACCTTTGTAGTTTGTTAGTATATCATGTTTTATATTTTAAACTAGCGGTTTTCGGACATCATATTTAAGATCAAAATGGAGTGGATTAAGTTGATATGGTTGTTGGATCATTTTAAGTTTAGGATAGCTGACTCAGGAAGCTAAAAATGAGGGAATTAAATTGTTGTGGTTCCTCAACAAAAGGCAGATGCCCACAACCTGTCATCTCAATTTTAGTAGCCACATTTAACTGATTACTCAAAAGGGCAGCATTCTTTTTGTTAAACGTATGATCCCCATCACCGATTATAATTTGAGTTGGGATTCTAATTTCATGTAGGCGATGAATCGCAGATGGCTTAGTTTCAGTAATCAGCTTAGGCGGAAATCGACAAAAATTATTCGGGTTTTTTACATTAGTCATCACTTTTTTTCGTGCTTCTTCCTTCGTAGGAGCGGGGAAAATATAGTGCCAAAATGGATTTCGTATAAATGTCTCGATCGCTTTGGTGCTACCTTTAAAGGTGGTATTCATGTAATTTTTGATGCCATGAAAGCTGATGCTAAGCGGGTAGAAAGCGCCACTAATCGTAGGTGCAACCAAGACAAGTGATCGTACAAGATGAGGGTATGTTAATGTAAAATCAAGTGCGATACCGCCGCCCATAGAGGAACCTACTAAAGTAATATTAGTAAGCTGAAGCATGTCCACTAATTTCTTTAAATCTTCAACGTATGTAAAAGGATGTTCTGGGGTGCTAGACATTCCATATCCTCTTAAATCAAACCGAATTGTACGGTAGTGTGGGGAAAAGAAATCAATTTGTTCATCCCAAATATGGTGATCGTTAAAATTACCATGGATAAAAATAATAGGATCGCCATTCCCTGAATGAGTGAAAAAAAGCTTGCCATCTTGCACATCGATATAACCCTGCTCCATTGTGGTACCTCCTGTAATTCATCACTATTTATCAAGTAATATAATTTCATTTTTTCTATCTCTATTACAATTGATCAGCATTATGAAGCTGGTCTTCAATAATGGATCTTATAATTTCAGAAATGGAATAGTCACCCCGTTTACAAAGTCGGTCAATTTCTTCCCAACACGATTGCGGTAACGTTAAAGAAATTTTTCGTGTTATCCCAATCGGCTTTCGTCCCGCTCCATTTCGAGCGCCACCTCTTTTTTCTTTAGTCTGATCTGTTAATTGATGTATTAATTTAATGTTTTGCTCATCCATCTCGATCACCCAATCCCATCATTTCATACAAGGAAAATACAGTCAAATTTTGCTACCCTATTCAAAATAAAAAATAATAATGCTTATTCTAATGAAAAGACATCGTTCATTAAAAAAATAGTGCTTTATACATTGTTAATAAATTAATTTATAGGTATTTTTAGTAAAATAAATACAGGAAATAATTTGAAGTGTATGTTATATTTTAGAAAATACATTAATAATATAATAAAAATTGTAAGGAAGGAGTTATATTATTTACTAAACAAAATTTAACGAATTTGAATTTAAAGTATACTACTAAAAAAATTTAGGAGGACTAAAATGAAGAAGAAAATAATAAAGAGGATCAGCATGCTCCTCATGCTCCCTCTAGTAATCACATTATTCGTAGGTGTGCTGCAACCCTCATCAGCTTTGGCGGCTGGACTCACGATTGTTTCTGAAGCGGGTTGGAATGAAACCGCTTACGTTAAGTGGCTACCTGTTAGTAATGCTGAAGAATACGCGGTATATGTAAAAGGTGTAGGACAGTCAGAGGGGGCTTATCGCCAAATAGATAATGAATTGATCAGAAAATATCCCTCCTATTGGAGAGCTGATGCAGTTGGTCTTTCCGCTGGAGACTATGTTTTGAAAGTAGAAGCTAGATTAGCAAATGACTCGGTAGAAAGTGCTATTTCCAATCCAATTTCGGTCGTCGCACATGATCGCTCTGGATTTTCCTTTTCATCTGACTCTCCCTATCAGACAGGCTCTGGTGCTTACAATGAAGATGGAACCTTGAAGCAGGATGCGCAAGTGCTTTATATCACGGCTCAGACTGCACAGACGGTCACACTGGATGTCATCGTAAATAACAAAGGTAAAATACAGACTGGCGTAGGGCTCGGAGAAATTTTAAAGCTAAGACAAAAAGGTTATGATAAAACGCCACTTGCGATTAGACTTATCGGCCAAATTACAGCACAGGATATGCAGGGACAGCTTAACAGCAGTGGTTATCTTGAGCTAAAGGGAAAATCCAGCTATTCAGAGATGAATACAACCATTGAGGGGGTCGGGGATGATGCCTACGCTTATAGATGGGGGATGTTGCTTCGATATGTAGGTAATGTTGAGGTCAGAAATATCGGGTTTATGTTATTCCCTGATGATGGGATTTCAATGGATACGGGCAATGCGAATGTATGGGTGCATCATAACGATCTGTTTTACGGCTCCGCGGGTAGCGATGCGGATCAAGCGAAAGGCGATGGCTCCACAGATTTAAAAAAAGGCTCCTCCTATATTACTCTATCCTATAATCACTATTGGGATTCAGGTAAAGCGTCATTGGTAGGCTTGAGTGAAAGTGCTGAATTTTTTGTTACCTTCCATCATAACTGGTTTGATCACTCTGATTCCCGTCATCCACGTATAAGAGTAGCTTCTGTGCACGTCTACAACAACTTTTATGATGGTGTTTCAAAGTATGGTGTTGGTGTAACAACAGGAGCCTCTGCATTTGTAGAGTCCAACTATTTTAGAAATACCAAATATCCGATGCTAAGCTCCCTGCAAGGAACGGATGCGACAGGTAGAGGGACGTTTTCAGGTGAGCAAGGTGGCATGATTAAGGCTTTTGACAATAAAATTGTGGATGAGGCAAACCTTATTTATGCAAATGTGGAGAGTGACACGGCACAACCACATGCCACTTCCTTTGATGCGTATTTGGCTGGAACTCGAAATGAGGTTGTCCCAAGTGAGTTCGTCACCTTAAAAGGGGGAACACCATACAACAACTTTGATACAAACGTGGATACAGGTGTGTCTGTAGCTGCAATTCATCCTGTAGATGAGGTAGAGCAAGTGGTGACTACCCAAGCTGGCCGTTTAAACAATGGTGATTTTACATGGCAATTTAATAATGAAGTAGATGATTCCTCTTATGATGTAAATCAAGCATTGATGGCTAAAATAAGAAGTTACCAAACGACATTGGTCTCTGTTGGCGGAAAATAAAAATAGAATTCTACGGCTCTCTTTAGAAATTAGTACATGACAACGACAGGAGGCTGGTAGCTACGATCCAGAGAGTTCTTACGATTGTTGTTAAAATCATATTCCTATTATTGAAGTATATTTATGGATGGAATTTAATTTTAAGAGACAACCTTAAGAATCTCTCTGTCTCTTCGCTAGTATGGGTTAGCTGTCAAGGACTGATTTCAAGATTGAGCCAATCTAACTTAACTTTTTAGTTTCCTTTACCTGCTTTAATGTAGCAACAATGAGAAAGCTGACTATAACTAATAATAGCCACGAGCTGACCTTTCCAATATGAACTAAGCTCCACGCCGTCGCTTGATTCGGGTATTGCCATGCTGCAAAATAAGTAGCGATATTTTCTGCAATCCAAATAAAGAAGCCAATTAATATAAAAGAAAAAACAAGGGGCATACGATATTGTGTGCCTCCTACTTTATAATTCACGGAAGACCGCCAGAAAACGATAATGACGAGCACAGATAACCACCAGCGCACATCAATCCAGAAATGATGAGTAAAAAAATTGAAATAAATAAGAGCAGCAACAGGCACAACTATCCTTAAAGGAGGCCAGTGAACAAGCTCTACGTGTAACCTTCTCCACGCTTGGCATAAATAGCTAGCCACACTTGCGTACATAAAGCCACTGTACAACGGAACGCCCCCAACCTTGAAGAAGCCTTCCTCTGGATACGACCATGATCCCATATGTACTTTAAATAGCTCTAGTGCTAGCCCTATAACATGAAATAGGGAAATAACCTTTAATTCGTCCATCGTTTCCAGCTTAGCGTGAACCATCCACCATTGCATCAGTATACAAATAATGAGCAGCCAATCATATCTAGGCAAAAAGGGAAGAGGGACATACTTAGTCAATGCCAATGAGCTGAAAATAACGACAGGAAATAAGCAAGATAGAGCTTGAGCCATCCCAAAACGAAACAGTTGCTTGATCGCGTTCATATTTTGCCCCCTTTATCCTATTCGACAAGCTTATTCCTCTTTGCGATATTCTAAAATATCCCCTGGCTGACAGTCTAAAGCTTTGCAGATAGCCTCTAAGGTGGAGATTCGGATAGCTTTTGCTTTTCCATTTTTTAAAATAGAAAGATTGGATATTGTTATGCCAACCTGATCAGCTAATTCAGTTACACTCATTTTTCGTTTTGCTAGCATAACGTCAATATTAATAATAATAGCCAAGACGATCACCTCAAATCGTTAATTCGTTTTCTGCTTTCATATCGATTGCGTTTTTTAACAATGTTTTTAGTACGGCAGCAAATACGCCAATCGTGGTAGAGGCTAAAATTATGATCAATCCAAATGCGATAATTCCAGGTGCATCCTCTTGATCAGCAATGAAATACAAAAATGGGGAAGCAATTAAATAGAGTATGCTTATAATAAAGGCATAATTTCGAATTAGCTTTAAAGCTCGAACAGATTGATGAGAAAAGGCATTATTTTTGTCTATATAGCTTAACAGCCGTAAAGCTTGATATAGTGCAGTGAAATAGACAAGGGCTGATCCATACGCTGATCCCAACAGGAAATAAACCCAAAAATCTGGATAGGCTTCAGCTAGGTCACTACCTATACGAGGGACGATCCAAATACATAAAGCAAAAACAGGTAAAGCAAGTAGAAAAACAATCACCTTTAAAAACACGGTTTCTCGTTTCATAAAAAACACCTCTTTTAATCATTTTCATCAAAACTTTATCATGGTTTTTATCGTTTTACAATAAATTATTGTTGTATTATATATAAAATATGGGCCGATTCAAAAAATGTAACACTTGACAATAACGGGAGGGTGGTAGCTACGATCCAGAGAGTTCTTGCGGTTGTTGTTAAAATCATATTCCTTTTGATCGAAGTATAATTGTAGATGGAAGATAATTTTAAGAGACAACCTTCAGAATCTCTCTGTCTCTTCGCTAGTGTGGGTGAGTGGTCAAGTATTGATTTTCAAGATAGAGCCTATAATATATTGCTTATGAAGTGAGTGAATTATTTAAATAATAGCGATGATAAGGGAGGCGGATACACAGATGAAAATGACGAGAGGACAGCTTGCTAAACGGACGGGATTATCTGCAGCAACGATTCGTTACTATGAGGAGCAAGGTATTTTACCTAAACCAAGTCGTGGAGAAAATGGGTACCGTCTATACACTGAAGATTATTTAGTGAAGATTAAATTTATAAAGGATACTAAGCAGTTAGGTTACCCCCTAAAAGAAATTCAAGAGGTGTTACATCTACTAGGGGATGAGATTAAACCGGATATTCTCAAGGAACGAGTATTGGGTAAAATTGCGGATATCGATGAAAAAGTGAAGCAGTTTCTAGCGATGAAGGAAGCACTTGTCCGATTGCTAGGTACCCCTGAGGATGAGATATATCAATATATTAAATCATTTCGTGTAGAAAAAGGGGATAAAAGTAGCTCAGAATAGCCTAGTTTTGATTTTCTGAAAATTTTCTGATTATTTTCGACAAAATATCACATATTCATTTATACTAGATTTTAGGGAATAATTTAACTACATAGAGAAGGGTGGATGTGATTGTTGGAAATTATTGATGCATTACTTAAAGCAATCCCTTATTTTAAATCAATCATGCGTGAAGAGGTAACGATCGCTGTGTTAGATCGCACACATATTTTGGGTTATTTTGAGTCTGGAATTAAGATGGGATTTAAAACAGGTGCTCGTCTAGACCCTGGATTCGAAAATTTTGCTGCCTTGAAAAATGGTAGGGAACCTAATTTGATGCATTTGCCAAAGGATATGTATGGTATACCCTTGGATATGGTCACAATTCCAATCTTTGATGACAATGATGAGGTTGTTGCTGCACTTACAGTGAGTTATAATGCTTCTGCTAAAGACGAGCTAGATCACGTAATTTCTAATAACTATGAGCATACAAATCAGTTAGTAGAGACGGTTCAGCAAGTTGCAGCTCATTCTCAGGAGCTACAAGCAACTACCGAGCAGATTTTACAAAATACACAACATGCTGTCCGAAATTCTGCAAAAGTAAATGAAGTCGCTGGATTTATTAAAGAGATTTCTGAACAAACGAATTTACTTGGTTTAAATGCAGCGATTGAGGCGGCTCGTGTTGGTGAAGCAGGAGCAGGCTTTGGTATTGTTGCTCAAGAGGTACGTAAGCTATCAGTAGAATCTAAAAAGGCAACGGTTGATATTGCAGCCGCATTAAAGGATGTGCAAGAGTCCATTTCGCAGATTGAACGTGAACTAGACCAAATTGTAAGTGCATCTCAAGAGCAGACTAAAATGGTCAACTTGTTTATGGATATTACTGAGCAAATGCAACAAAGCAGTGAGAAGCTCCAAGTTGTATCTGATAATTTGATTACATATCAGGTGTAGGAAGATTTAGGGGAATTGTGATAGAAGTGTAGCCTTCAACTAGAGTAATCTAATTGAAGGGTGCGCTTTTTTTGTTTTGGAGGTATTCTTATGTTAAACAATCTATCAAATCAAATTATATGAATGAGAGGGATGTTTCATGTCATCAGGCTTACTCCACAGTTATAAGCCTTTATCACCACACGTCAAACTAATCGGTCGGACACATATGCACCATGACATACGATGGCTTGCTTTATCAGGTAGTGGCATTGAGTTTTCTTTTTACGGGAAAAGGGCGGAAATTACGATTGTTGGCGATCAGATTGCAACAAGTGGTATTAATGAAGCTAGAATTGCGATTGAAGTTAACGGTCAACGAGTTGTAGATGAGCTTGTTACTGAAAAAATGAAAACGTATTCTATTTTTGCTAACGATGCCAATGAGATAGAAGATCAATATGGGGATAAACGTCAGAATAGCATTGAACAACGAACTGAAGACAGAATTGAAGACAGAACTGAAGACAGAACTGAAGTCAGAACTGAAGGCGGATCTGAAGATAGAGAAGTTACTGTTCGGGTTATCAAGTTGTCTGAAGCGGCAATGTCTACCGTCGGTATAGCGGATATAAAAGTGGATTCAGTAGATGGGATTAAGGCAACGCCAGCTCGAGCTCGCAAAATTGAATTTATTGGTGATTCCATTACATGTGGGTATGGTGTGGATGCAAGTCATGCGGAAAGTCCCTTTACGACAGGAACGGAAGATGTGACGAAGGCATTTGCCTATCTGACAGCACAAAAGCTTAACGCTGATTACAGTATGGTCAGTTATAGTGGATATGGGATTATTTCAGGTTATACAGAAAATGATCAAAAGCTAACTACTCATATTTTGCCTGACTATTATAATAAATTTGCTAAATCCGAGGGCCTATTGAATGAAACAGTGAACCCTTTGTCTATCCCTTGGAATTTCAGCGAATTTACACCTGACCTGATTGTTATTAATTTAGGCACAAACGATGACTCTTATACCAAGGATCATCCAGAACGCCAAGCGGACTATGAGCAGCATTATGTCTTATTTCTAAAACAAGTTAGGGCCAACAACCCACATGCCAAAATATTATGCACGTTAGGCATTATGGGAGATCGTTTATTTCCTTATGTAGAGAGAGCGGTAGCCGCGTATAGTAACGAAACAGGGGATACTAATGTTACTACGATGAAATTTGAGGTACAGTTGCCGGAAGATGGCTTTGGTGCGGATTGGCATCCATCTACAACAACACATCGCAAAGCAGCAAATAAACTAACATCTCATATTCAGAACCTCATAGGTTGGGATTAATCACTTTTCTAGTTGAGATAAAACTCTGAAAGATGGGGATCTCCGAAGACTCAGTCGTGAATCTTCGGAGATTAGGAGTCTGAATAGGAGGTTAGGGCGTGCCTGAAACCCGATCAAGGTCATCTATGGGGAAATGGGTCACATCATTTTTCTCTATGATCCCTGTGAACCTCTGACTCTGATTCCGACTGAATAATCGGCAACAAAATCTTGACCGCAGTGCCGTAACCTTCCTCGCTTTCGATCTGCACGCCATATTCTTGTCCGTATAAAAGCTGAACACGTCCATGTACGTTTTGAATACCGATACCAGATAAATGGTATTTTTTCTTTTCCTTTGAACTTTGTTGATTTGGTGACATGCCAATGCCATCATCCATGATTTCGATAAGTAGCTTTTCATTGAGTTGTGTAATAAAAATATGAATATTACCGCCAACCGATCCAGGGAAGGCGTGGAAAAAGGAATTTTCAACAAACGGCTGTATAATGAGCTTCGGAATCAACAAATCTTCACAGCCTTCGCCAATTTCATAATGAACCTTAATCTGATTGCCATAACGAATTTGATTAATAAATACATAATGTTTTAAAGTTTCAATCTCAGTCATCACGGTGACAACATCTTCAGTTGAGCCAAGTGTACTTTGTAGCATAGAGATTAAACTATCTATCGTTTGATCCACCTCTTCTGTACGATGCATTTTAGCCAAATACTTAATTGAGCTTAATGTATTGTATAAAAAGTGAGGATTGATTTGCATTTGTAACGCGTTTAAATCCGCTTTCCTCCGCTCCTGCTGCTCATGTACTAGCTGCTCCGTATGTTCATCAATTTCTTTAATAAGTGAATTGTACGCTTTTGTCAGTACATTAGTTTCATAGCTACCACTTTCCTGTAGAGGGTGTGGCTTAAGGTTGTTCCCACTAGAGGTGGTCATCGTTTTAACTAGCTTATTAAGAGGATGAGTAATCCGCCGACTTAGCCAATATACAAAAATCATACTAATTACAACTAGAATACTGACTACCTTGAAAATTTCCCAAGAAATATTATACAAGGGCGAAAAGGCAACAAGCTGATCAATTTCTTCCACAAGATAAGCATTAAATTCAGGTAAGAAATAAGAGATATAGGTTTGTTTTTGTAATGCATCTGACATTACCCCACCTTGTTCCTTCGTCTCAGTAGCTAGATTTAAAAGTGGAATGTCTTTTTGGCCGATCAACTCTTTTTTACTACTAGATAAAATGATGCCTTCTGGTGTAATAAGTGAAATATGGGTGCCGTTAGAGATATAAGGACTATATTTTTGGGAAATATTTAACTCGTTCATGACAACCGCAACATAACCGTACATCCAGCCGTTTTTATCCATTAATGGTTTAGTTGCAAAAATGAAATTTTTATACGTCACAGATTCTTTAAATAAGTTATCACTGCTGTGATACAAAATTTTGTTAGGAATCTCGCCCTCAATCGTCATATATTTAGACACGATATCTTGAGGGATTTTGTCCCATTTTAAAGCATTGCTTGAGTAGTGCCGTCCACCCATGCCTGGAAGTGAGGAAACGATAACATGGGAGTTATCAGGACTTAAGTAATCTTTATATAAATCGATATATCTTCCTAAGGAAATCACTAAATTAATATGCTCTAACGTGGTAGTAACGGGCTTTGTAATGTAATTTTTGAATTCAGAGCTACTGCTTACTTGTAGCATTGTATTCACGACCTGATCGTTATAGCGCAATAAATCATGTTTGACTAAATTCATGTTCGCCGAGGCGCTTTTAATGACTTGTTGCAGCAAAATTCGTTCTGAAATTGTGGAGGATGCAAAAACGAGCAGGGTAGAAATGACGATAATGCCTGACAGCATCAACGCTACAAATTTAATGAAAATACTATTTTTACGAAGCATCTTATGCACCCTCACCCTATTGTACGTATGGTTTTGATAGCTTTATGAGTGTAAAGCTTGATTGCGAAATTCAAGTGGCGTAAAGCCTGTAAGTTTTTTAAATACCTTTGAAAAGTAATTATGCTCTGAAAAGCCCGTCATCGCACTAACCTCAGAGACAGAAAGATTTAAGTCTAATAGTAGCTTTTTAGCCTGCTCCACACGAATTCGATTAATATAGGTCGTTAAATTTTCACCTGTACGTTGCTTAAAGTAAGAAGACAAATAGCTGTAGTTCATATGCAAATGATTTGCCATCTCAGTGAGCGAAATATCATTGGCGTAATTTTGCTGAACATAATCGTAAATTTGGTGGAGAAGAATGGAATGCTGTTGATCTCCTTGGGTGGTTGCCGATTGCAATTCGGTAATAAATAACGTCATAACATGCTCTAGCTCAGCGATATCATGGGCTAAATCAATACTCTTAAATTGCTTTAGCTTAGAGGAAGTGCCTCCGGACTCCAGTCGTTTGTATTGCTCTATTGTGCTAATTGCGGTGTAAACAATGTTTTGACATATCCGCTTTAAGCTATAATCGTCATAGGCTTGTCCTTGCTTTACTTCATCAAAAAACGAGGTTAGCATCTTACAAGCATCGTCCATTGCAAACATACGTAACATCGTTGTAAACGTATTTAAGTCAAAATCAACTTTTTCACCTGTTAATAAAATGTTGTCTTCGTCCACGATAGGTTGACCCGGAAAATAAAATAATTTGCCTAAATACGGTGTAAGCCGTTCATGTTGTGGCAAAATTTCTTCAAATTGCTGAAAAGGTTGAGCGCTTACAAAGGAAATATAGTTGAAGGTGTTTTGAATTTCAATTGCGAACTGGGAGATCGCCAATCTAACATGTTCCTCCTGTGACAAGTCATAATTAGACAGGACTAGCATCTCATTTTTTAAAAAAACAACAGTGTAATGTAGCTCAGATAAATACGTCTGGGCATTTTGGAGTATAATTTGCTCCATTTGGCTTTGATTATAGCTTGTCCGCATCAATATGAGATTTGTGCTTGCCTTAACCATATGAAAATGGGGGAATGGAAATTGTGCCTTTAGCTCCTCAATTGTAGCATCATCAAGGGTTGGATCTAACGTTGTATCCTGATTCAGCCATTGGCTTAACACTAGTGACCGATCAAATTTAGCTGGCTCATGACTTAGCATCGGTAGATCAACATCACTGCATAGTGATTGGATTAAAGCGATCAGCTCCTCAGCAGAAACCTTCGGTTTTAGGAGATAATCGGTTACACCATATTTGAACACTTCACGTACATAGTTAAACTCACTGTAGCTGCTTAGTACCACAATTTTAATGTGAGGATACATTTTTTTTATATTTTTAGTTAGCTCGACACCATCCATGACGGGCATAACGATATCAGTGATGACCACGTGTGGGGAATGCGCCTCAATTAATGCAAGCGCTTCTTGTCCATTGGCTGCCTGTGCAACAAATTCAATGCCATAGTCGCTCCAGTTACATAAATGAACAATCCCCGATCGTAAAATTACCTCATCATCCACGATCATAATTCGATAGGTTGTTGTACTTGCTGTAGTCATAGATTCACCCCATTACCTCTAATTATTACCTTCATCATAACCGATGCCTACGCAGAAGGGTATTGGGTAGACAAGAACAACAAAGGATATAAATAAATAATACTATTATCCAAAATTATTGCTAAAAATTTTAAAAGAAGCGTTTTCATAATGCTAAAATTTTTACTATTTTTCAGCTAATAATTATTATACTTAGAATGCAATTATATTTAAAATTAAATTCAAACCAGTAAATAAAGCGTTTTCAAATTATAGAAAAAAGGGGTTGTGTATTTTGAAAAAATGGTTATCGATGTTGTTATTACTTTCGTTGACAGCTTCATTACTTGCAGCTTGTGGTTCCACTAGCTCTAATAAGACAGAGAATAAAGAGGCAGGAAAAGACACTAAAACGGAATCAGGCGCAAAAACAAAAGTAGTTGCTTGGGCTTGGGATCCTTCGTTTAACGGTGCGGCACTAAAAATTGCTGAGGAATTGTACAAAAAAGAACATCCAGACTTCGAATTAGAAGTAGTAGAGATGGCAAAAGCAGACCTTGAGCAAAAGCTAAATACAAACCTTGCTTCTGGCGTAAAGGATGGTCTTCCAGACATTATTTTAGTTAATGACCCTAACATTCAAAAATATGTAAATTCCTATCCAAATACATTTGCTGACTTTACAGATAAAGTCGATTTCACTAAATTTTCACCTTATAAAGTAGATGCACTTCGCATTGATAACAAAATTTATGGTGTGCCGTTTGATATCGGTGTAACTGGAATGTTTTATCGCTCTGATTACTTAGAGCAAGCAGGCTTCCAACCTGAGGACTTGGAGAACATTACTTGGGACAAGTACATTGAAATCGGTAAAATTGTAAAAGAAAAAACAGGAAAATATATGGCAACGATCAATCCTAACGATGAAGCGTTGACGTCAATCTTATTGCAATCTGGTGGCTCATGGTATATTACGCCAGATAACAAAGGTAACTTTGTAAATAACCCTGTGATGGCAGAAACACTTCGTGTGTACAAAGCGATTGCTGACTCTGGGATTGCTAAACCAGTTACAGGCTGGAGTGAGTTTGTAGGTAGCTTTAACGCAGGTGATGTAGCTACAGTTGTTTCTGGTGTGTGGCAAGTTGCTTCAATTATGGATGCTAAAGACCAAAGTGGTAAATGGAGAGTGGCTCCAATCCCTAAATTAAATATTGAAGGCGCAGCTAACGCTTCCAATGAAGGTGGTTCTAGCTGGTTCGTATTAGATGGCTCTAAAAATAAAGAAGCTGCAATGGATTTCCTTGCAAAAACAATTGGTGGTAGCAGCGAGTTTTATGAGCGCTTCTTGAAGGAAAACGGTGGTGTAGGTTCTTATATGCCTGCTTTCACAAGTGAAGCTTATGGACAAAAATCAGAGTTCTTTGGTGGACAAGCAATTTATAGCGACTTTACAAAATGGTCTACATTAGTTCCAGGTATTTCTTTAGGCATGTACACACAAGAAGCAAAAGACGCGTTGAAAAATGAATTGCCTAACATCTTGAACGGTGCGGATATTACGAAAAGCTTAGAAAATATTCAAAAACTGTTTGAGCAACAGGTGCAATAAACTACAAGTTAGGCAGGTGGAATTATGCGTAACAAATGGAACAAATCATCACTGATTGGATGGCAATTCGTATTATGGCCTTCCTTACTCATTATCATATTTAGCTTTTATCCGATGGTACAGTCTTTGCTGTTGTCGTTTCAATCAGGTAAAGGCGTTGTATATCAATACTCAGGTTTAAGTAACTATACACGCCTGTTCTCTGATCCGATGTTTAAGCAAGCTGTCCTTAATACGTTGCTTTATTTAGTAGTCCAAGTACCAATCATGTTGTTTTTGGGACTTATTATCGCTTACTTCCTAAACCTGCCGAAGCTTCGTTTTAAAGGATTTTACCGTACTGCAATCTTTTTACCTTGTGTAACTTCACTCGTATCTTATGCAGTATTGTTTAAAAGTATTTTTGCAGTAGATGGCATACTGAATAAAATGTTAGTTTCAACCCACCTTATCCATGAGCCCATCGCTTGGCTCATGGACCCAGTATGGGCAAGAGTAGTCATTATCGCAGCAATTACATGGCGTTGGACAGGCTATAACATGATTTTTTATTTATCAGCTATGCAAAGTATTGATCCAAGTGTATACGAAGCAGCTTCAATTGATGGGGCTTCTAAAACAAAGCAATTTTTCAAAATCACTGTACCGATGTTAAGACCTATTATTTTGTTTACAGCAATTATTTCAACGAACGGTACATTGCAGTTATTTGATGAGGTTGTCAATATTACAAATGGTGGCCCAGGTAACTCCACAATGACGATTTCTCAGTACATTTATAACTTATCGTTTGTATATACACCTAATTTTGGTTATGCCGCTACAGTGTCTTATGCTATCGTGATTATGGTTGCTGTTCTAGCTTTACTTCAGCTTAAAATTGGAGGGGAGAAAAAATGAGAAAGCTATCGAATATAGCTATACATGTCTTCCTCATTATCGTATCTATAATCTCCCTGTTCCCATTTTTATGGATGCTGATTGGTATGACAAATACTTCCTCAGACATTGTTAAAGGTAAATTTAGCTTTGGCAGTATGTTGCAGGATAATATTACGAAATTGCTAGATACAACAACATTAGGTTCCGCATTTTGGAACTCAGCGATCATTGCGGTGATTGGTACCATTTTGACCTTACTATTAAGCTCCATGGCAGGGTATGGCTTTGAAATTTACCGTAGTCGTGCGAAGGATAGATTGTTTGGGATTTTAATGCTCTCAATGATGATGCCTTTTGCAGCGATTATGATTCCGCTATTCCGGATGTTTAGTCAATTTGGGCTGTTAAACTCACCAACGGCTGTTATTTTACCGATGATGACGACTGCATTTATGATCTTTTTCTTTTTACAAAATACAAAGTCCTTCCCACGTGAGCTATTGCAGGCAGGACGTGTGGATGGCTTAAATGAAATTCAGCTCTTTACTAGAGTATATGTGCCAACGATGAAACCAACGTATGCGGCAGCAGCGATTATAACCTTCATGAACCATTGGAATAACTTCTTATGGCCGTTGATTGCGTTGCAATCGCAGGAAAAGAAAACCTTGCCACTGATCGTGTCAAGCTTGGCTTCGTCCTATAATCCGGATTACGGCATTATTATGGTGGCGATTGTAATTACGACCATTCCTACAGTATTAATCTTCTTCTTGCTACAGAAGCAGTTTGTGCAGGGGATGATTGGTTCGGTTAAATAGTGGCTCGTTAGGATCTAAATACAATTAGTGGTTGTCAACAATGGAGATGGAAGGCTCGAAACAGAGAGTTCTTCCGATCGTTGTTAAAACCAGATTTCATAGTTATCGATAATTTTATTGTGGAAATCTGGTTTTAAATACGAACGTTTCACTCTCCAGAATCTCTCTCTCCCTTCGCTAGCTTGGGTTGGTTGTCAACCACTAATTAAAAGAGCGAACCTTAATGACCACACCATTTATTTTTTAAATTTGATAGCCTGATTCTCATCCTAATGTTATGCATCAAGGTGAAATCAGGCTTTATTTTTAAGAGTGGAGGGAAACCATTGAATACGAATACAAGAACACAAGAGACACATCTTTTTAGTGATCGACTTTTGCATGGTGCGGACTATAATCCAGAGCAATGGTTACATGAACCAGAGGTGCTGGAGCAGGATATTCGATATATGAAGGAAGCGGGCTGTAATGTAATGTCTGTAGGGATTTTTTCTTGGGCAGCATTAGAGCCTGAGGAAGGGAAGTTTAATTTTGAGTGGATGGATCATGTGATTGATTCCCTTTATTCAAATGGGATTTCTGTCTTTTTGGCAACCCCATCAGGTGCACGTCCAACTTGGCTCGCTCAGAAATATCCCGAAGTATTACGTGTAAGCAAAGAACGCCAACGTAATTTATATGGTGCTCGTCATAATCATTGCTATACTTCTCCTATTTATAGAGAAAAAATCAACATTATTAATACAGAGCTCTCAAAGCGTTATAGTCACCATCCTGCGGTAAAGCTCTGGCATATTTCCAATGAATATGGTGGCGAATGCCATTGTGATTTGTGTCAGGACGCATTCAGGACTTGGCTTCAAAACAAGTACGGTACATTAGAGGCATTAAATGCCGCTTGGTGGACAACTTTTTGGAGTCATACGTATACTGATTGGTTACAAATTGACTCTCCTGCTCCACATGGCGAGAGCGCAACTCATGGCTTGAACCTAGATTGGCGCAGATTTGTAACCGATCAAAGTCTTAATTTTATGAACCATGAAATTGCGGCAGTAAAAACTTATAATCCTGGTATTCCTGTCACCACCAACTTTATGTATTACTTTGATGGATTAAACTACTTTAAATATAAGGACTCCGTTGATATTGTATCATGGGACAATTACCCACTTTGGCATAAAAAACCGGATATCGATATTGCGATCGATACGGCAATGAATCATGATATGATGCGCTCGATTAAGCGTCAGCCGTTTTTGCTTATGGAAAGCTCACCAAGTATGACGAATTGGCAAGGCGTTTCCAAGCTGAAAAAACCAGGTATGCATGTATTATCGTCAATGCAAGCGGTGGCGCATGGCTCTAATTCTGTGCAATATTTTCAGTGGCGTAAAAGTCGTGGGTCGAGTGAAAAATTCCATGGTGCTGTTGTGTCCCATGATAGCTCCAATGAGCACCGTGTATTTAAAGAAGTGGCAGAGTTAGGTAACCTACTCCAGCAGTTTTCAGATGTAGATGTAGCGAGTTCAACGACAGTTTCCCAAGCTGCCATCGTGTATGACTGGGAAAATAAATGGGCGATCGAGGACGCTCAAGGCCCTCGCAACCAAGGTATGGGGTATATTGAAGAGGTTCAGCGTCATTATCGGGCATTGCTAGAGCAAGGTATTTCTGTCGATTTTGTGGATATGGAATGTGACATTAGTGACTATAAGCTGCTTGTTGCTCCAATGTTGTATATGCTTCGGGCTGGCTTTGAGGATAAGCTTCGCTCATTTGTTGAGCAGGGTGGCACATTAGTATTAACGTACTGGAGTGGTATTGTCGACGAAAACGATCTTGTGTTCAGAGGTGTTGCACCGCATAAGCTAAGTGATGTTGTTGGTCTAGTTAGTGACGAAATCGATGGTCTGTATGATCATGAGATGAATCAAGGCGTCGTTAACGTTGAGGCGACACACATCATGCAGGAGGGCAACGGCAAGCTAACTGGCTTCTACTTCTGTAGTACGTTATGTGATTTAGTTTCTTTGCAAGGTGCAGAAGCAATCATGACTTATGGCGATGATTTTTATGCAGGTAAGCCAGCCTTAACCCGTCATCGTTTTGGCGCAGGTGAAGCCTATTATGTGGCTAGCCGATTTGAACAGCAGTTTTATCGCGATTTTTATTTTGATGTAGCTGCTAAATTACAATTGAAAAAGGCGGTTGAGGTGCCATTACCATATGGCGTGTATGCTACTACGCGTGAAAATGCCGATACCGAGTACCTATTTGTACAAAACTATAACGGAGTTGCTTGTGAGATGCCTGCTTTAGATGAAAAGTGGACTGTAGTCCCAAATGAAGGAGTTCGTCAATTAGATACTACTGTCTCATGGCAGATTCAGCCATTTGAAATCGTGGTAGCAACACGTACGATATAAACAAATTTGGCTCAATCTTGAAATCAGTGCTTGAAACTAGCGGAGAGACAGAGCGATTCTGAAGATTGCCTTTTAAAATCAAATTCCTCCCATTTATTAACGCTTAGTTCTAAGTCCATCCTTTTATCAGGGTGGGCTTTTTTTTCAACAATTTAAGAAATGTTTGGCAACATTCACTTTTTGCCATAGTGAGATACGGTATAATGTAGGGGCATAGCGATAGAAGTAACTTAATTTCGAGGTGAGTGTAATGGATAAGTTAACTAAATTTAGCGTGCTTGAACAGGTTCCAACAGAGGATAAAATTGTTGCCTTTACGTTTGATGATGGTCCTAATCCGTTATATACGCGGCAGTTGCTTGATATTTTTAGCCAGGTTGGTGGCAAAGCAACCTTTTTTATGTTAGGACAACAGATGGATGCTTCAGATGAGGCAGAGCAGGTAGCAAGAGAGGCTCACGCGGCAGGACATGAGATTGGAAACCATACGTATACCCATCCCAATTTAGCGTCAGTTTCTTTAGAGGAAGCTAAAGCTGAAATTGAAAAAATGGAACAACGAATTGTTCAAATTACAGGTGGGAAACCGGCTGTTTTTAGACCTCCTTACTTTGGCATTAATGATGAGATACAGCAGTTTGTTGGGGATCGTGGTTATTATACGATCGGTGCAGTAAACAATGAGGCACAGGATTGGGAACAGCCAGGTATTGATTTTATTATCGATCAGACCAAAAAGAAGCTAGGTAAAGGAAGTATTTTAATTTTCCATGATGGTTATGGGGATCGTTCCCAATCCATTGAGGCAGTACGCATATTGGTAGAGGAGCTTGCTGGGGACGGGTATCAATTGGTGACGGTCAGTGAACTTATTAGTTTATCTACTAAATAAATTTTTACATATTTCCATGCATGCCAAAGAAATAAAGAAAAACCTTAAACATTGAAAAGAAGAACAAACAAGAAACAAAGAAAGAAGAAACAAAGAAAGAAGAAAGGAATGATTTTTCGTGTCGCTTAGCCGTAAGTCTGTAGAGCAAGATTTCATCATCGAAAAGGTGCAGTCAGTATTCCAATGTCGGGTGTTGTGGAGTGAAGGACGCCCTTGTCTGGAGTATGACAGCCTTGAGGAGTTAGACAAAATTGAAGCTTATGTCGAAGCTGAATTTGGCGAAAAATTGTTGGATGTATTTTTTACGGCGGTTGAAAGCTTACCTAACTACTAATTGGATATGGTAAACTAGGTCTACTGGGGTTAACTGAAAAATGACCTTAAAAGAGGAGTAAGATATGACGCAGTTTGTGTATAAAAAAATTATGGATGACCTCAAAAGGAAAATATTCGCAGGGCAATTTCCTGATATGAAATTACCAGACGAGAGGACATTAAGTGAAACATATCAGGTGAGTCGAAGTTCAGTCAAACATGCCTTGAATAAAATGGAGCACGTAGGTATTATTTTTAAAAAGCGTGGCTCAGGAACATTTATCAATCCTTTATACATTAAAAATGAATCTATTTTCAATTATGAAGGCTCAAACCTAGGGGTTACAGATAATTTTCAAATGCATGGGCAAAAACCTAAGGTCAAAGTACTCAGCTTTGAGGTGATTTCTCCAACAGAGGAGTTACAACGAGATTTGTTTATAGATAGATATGATTTTGTTTATAAAATTGTGCGTTTACGTTTGTTTGATGATCAGCCGTTTATGATTGAGACGGGGTATATTCCAATTAAAATTGTGCAAAATTTAAATCAGGAAATTATTGAAGGCTCGATCTTTAATTATTTGGAGGATGCGCATAACTTAGCGGTAACAAAGTCATTTTTGTCCGTGTTTGCAGAGCCTTCTCAGGCTGAGGATCAGCAGCTATTAGAGCTACAGCCAAATGAGCCGGTAGGTGTGATGGAAGGCATTTTCTTTTTAGACAATGGAACACCGTTTGAGTTCTCGCATATGCGTTTTCATTATAAATATATGAAATTTAACTCCTTTGTATCGGTGCAGTAAGCAAGAATTATTTGACAACGTAGTGATCAGAATAATAAACAAGGTTTAGAAAAGACTAGGGGAAAATACCCTGGTTTTTTTGTGCTCTCGTAAGAAGTAAAAATTTATAATAATTTAAAAATAAAAGAAAAACGACTAATTTATTGTTGTAAATTTCATACTATGTTCAAAATTTCACATGATTGGATCGTATTAATTCATAAAAAGGTTGAATTTAATTTTCATAGCGGTATGATGTACTTGAAAATAAAGAAAACGGAAAGAAATTACAAAAAAATTGTTTAGGGGTGGAAGAAATGGCAATGATCGCACCAAAGTTGGATTACTCATCTAAAGAATATTTGGCAAAGGTTGACGCGTACTGGAGAGCAACAAACTATATTTCAGTAGGTCAGCTATACTTGAAGGATAATCCTTTATTGAAGGAACCTTTGAAGGCTTCAGATGTAAAGGTAAAACCGATTGGACACTGGGGCACAATTCCGGGTCAAAACTTTATTTACGCTCATCTTAATCGTGTTATTAATAAATACGATTTAAATATGATTTATATTGAAGGTCCAGGCCACGGCGGTCAAGTCATGGTCTCCAACTCCTACTTAGACGGTAGCTATACTGAAATTTACCCACAAATTACTCAAGACATTGCAGGTATGAAAAAATTGTTTAAACAATTTTCTTTCCCAGGCGGTATTGCTTCTCATGCTGCACCTGAAACGCCAGGATCAATCCATGAAGGTGGCGAACTTGGATATTCTCTTTCCCATGGTGTTGGCGCAATTTTAGATAACCCTAGCTTGATTTCTGCGGTAGTTATTGGCGATGGAGAATCTGAAACAGGACCACTTGCGGCTTCTTGGTTCTCTAATCGTTTTATTAACCCAATTACAGATGGCTGCGCATTGCCAATTTTACACTTGAACGGTTTTAAAATTAGTAATCCAACTATTCTTTCCCGTAAATCAACCGAAGAGTTAACCCAATATTTCAAAGGTTTAGGTTGGGATCCTCATTTTGTTGAAGGTAGCGATCCTGATAAAATGCACGCAGCAATGGCTGAAGCTTTAGATGTTATTATTGAAAAAATTCATGCGATTCAAAAAAATGCACGTGAAAACAACGATTTATCGATTCCTGCATGGCCTGTTCTTATTTTCCGTTCTCCTAAAGGCTGGACTGGACCTAAGGAATGGGATAAGGTTCCGAATGAAGGATCGTTCCGTGCTCATCAGGTGCCAATTCCTGTGGATCAAAAGCATATGGAATATGCACCTGCATTATTGGAATGGATGCATAGCTATAGACCAGAAGAGTTGTTTGAGGCTAATGGTAAATTAAAAGCAGAGCTTGCTGAGCTTACACCAAAGGGTAACAGACGAATGGGTAAAAATCCGCATGCAGATGCAGGTCATCTTGTAAAGGATTTGAAAAAGCCGAATTTCCGCAATTATACTGTAGATACAAGTCAGCCAGGTGCTGTGTTAGCGCAGGATATGTCCGTGCTTGGTAAATACGTTAAGGATGTCCTTGTTGAAAATGAAGACAACAAAAACTTCAGAATTTTTGGTCCAGATGAAACGATGTCTAACCGTTTAGGACCTGTATTCGAAGTTACCAAACGTCAATGGATGGAAGAAGTTATTGAGCCTAACGACGAGTTTTTGGCTAGCTATGGTCGTGTTATAGACTCTCAATTGTCTGAGCACCAAGCTGAAGGTTTATTGGAAGGTTACGTGTTAACGGGTCGTCATGGATTTTTTGCAAGCTATGAAGCGTTCTTACGTGTTGTTGATTCCATGATTACACAACACTTCAAATGGCTTCGTAAGGCGACAGATCAAGGTTGGCGTGCAGAAATTCCATCCCTAAATATTGTGGCAACATCTACGGTGTTCCAACAAGACCATAATGGATATACGCACCAAGACCCAGGTATTTTAGGTCACTTAGCAGATAAGAAACCTGAGTACATTCGTGAATATTTGCCAGCAGATGCGAATTCCTTGCTTGCAGTATTTGATACTATTTTGAATGATCGTCAAAAAATTAATTTGATCGTTTCTTCTAAGCACCCACGTCCACAATGGTTTAATGGGGATGAAGCGCAAGAACTAGTGGATAAAGGACTTAAAATTATTGATTGGGCAAGTACAGACAATGGTGCTGAACCTGATGTTGTATTTGCTTCCGCAGGAACAGAACCAACAATGGAGGCGCTAGCTGCAATCTCCATCTTAAATGAAAAATTGCCAAACCTTAAAATTAGATACATTAATATCGTTGATTTATTGAAATTAAGAAGCCAAAAGCTAGATCCTCGTGGTCTTTCAGACGCTGAATTTGATGGATTCTTCACGAAAGATAAACCTGTCATTTTTGCTTTCCATGGTTATGAAGGCTTAATTAAAGACTTGTTCTTTGATCGTCATAATCATAATTTACATGTACATGGCTACCGTGAAAATGGAGATATTACTACGCCATTCGATATGCGTGTTGTTAACCAAATGGACCGTTTTGACCTCGTGAAGGAAGCTGTGCTTAGCTTGCCTGCTTCTGAGGCACATACTGCAATTGCGAACGAAATGGATGAAATGGTGAACAAACACCACCACTTTATTCGTGAAGAAGGTACTGACTTGCCAGAGGTTGAAAACTGGGTATGGAAAGGCTTGAAGAAGTAAGGGGACAGGACAAGAGCTAAATAACTAAATAAATTAAACAAACTAAACGAAGGAAAATTTGGGCAATTTAAAATTTTAAAACAAGAAAGAAGCTTCTACATCCACGATATGTGGGCGAAGAAGCTTCTTTTTCAAATGGAATAATATTTAATGGTGATGCAGTTAGCTTAATGGAAGTTTCCAGATTCATTTTCTTTATATTTTCCATCACTGTTATGCAAGGCTTGCTTACGACGGTCGTTACGTGCCTGCTGCTGTTGCTGCGCCTCATGACTGTTCACAGGTGTTTCCTCCAACCGCTTGACTGTATTAACTAGGTTTTTATCTGGCTCATGTTGTTGATTCAAGTAGAAGCCATCTCCTTTGTAATTATAGTTGAATCTTAGTATGTGCTTCGTCATATCCATTATGCACCTTATAGCTCTTTATCTCACATTTTCCAATATATTGGTGATATGCTAAAGTAAAGTTATAGGATTAGATATATTTTTTATATCGGGGTGATGAAGTTGAAATCATTGCTGTATGGTTTAATAGCCAGTGTACTTACTATTTCAATTATGATATTTACAAAGGATATTGACACTGCATTAAATGTCACCTTCATTACAGGTGTAGTTATTTGGATTATTTCAGGTTTACTCACAGGCGCATTTATAAGTGGAGATCGTTCTAGAGCTAACTTTCATCAAGAAACCGAGAAAGATCGAACGTCGAGAGTAAGGCAATCTCAATTTTTGTTTTTGTTTGGTTTGCCTTTTATAGTAATGGGGATAGCCATATATCTAATTATTAAATAAAGCTAAAGGAGTGCATAACGGATGAAGCTGAGGGATAGTGAACGTTTGGATGAACTACGCACACAATATGAGAAAGTGTGGAATACGCTACTTCACTATGAGGAGAAAGAAGCAGAAAACCTCATTCAGGATTTTTCTAGTCAAATCGATTTCCATGATAAACGTAAGTATGGGGTAAAAGAAGTTAAAGGTTATTTAAAAACACCTCTGCCCTATGTCGCTATGTTTGTTGGCATGCTTGTTCCAGCAGCTATCTTCATGTATATACTTTTGATGCCGTAAGGAGAGAATTTTAATGGTTAATGGAATTGTTGATGGTGCCTATATAGGTTTTAGGCCGATCTATATTTTATTTATTTTATTGTTAGTGTGCTCATTGTTTGCAATGGCGTTTTTCAAGAGAAAAATAATAAATGGTTTTACGGTGATTAGCTTTTCAGTCACTTTTTTATTTGTCTCCGCACTGCTACTTTACCAAACAGGTATTATTGTTGATGAGCTAGGTATAGGTGGGGATCCCATTTCATTTGTTATGTTTATTGCTATTGCCTGTCTCGCCCTCTTTAATCCAATCTATTACTATAGAAGATATAGGAATGTATAGAACCCCTATACCTAATCCCACATACACCCCTAGCAATTCAATCGTTTTTTACTAATTCTAACAATCATATCCAATATCTTTTTCAACATCTTTTATAAGGAAGTATAGTTTTAAGTGGTTTTAAGTTTTAAAGTCACAATAACATTAGTTTACGATATACATTAATTGGAAGTTGTGATATTCCTCATGCTTCAAATCTGTAATTTTAGCATGATATTCTATTAAGTTGTGATATGGACATGCTTGCTGGGGGAAGGCTATAATTTAGAGAACTAGCTTTAAATTCAATTCTAATACTGATTTAAGAATGCGCTATCATTGTTGATGTAGCAGTACTTTGAAACGAACATCAGGAGGGAATAGATAAGGTATGGAGAAATTAGGGATACCATTAGAGGGATTTGCTGAATTTAGTCGGGAAGTTGCTGCACAAGGGGCAGTGCTTTTGAAAAATGAAGGACATGTTCTGCCTATTCAAAAAAATGAGAAGGTTTCAGTTTTTGGTCGAGTTCAAATTAACTATTATCGTAGTGGCACAGGCTCAGGTGGGAGTGTAAATGTAACCCATACGACAAGCTTGCTGGAAGGGCTTCGTAGTAAAAAAGATATTGTTGTGAATGAACAGTTATCGCAAATTTATGAGCAATGGGTGGAGCAAAACCCGTTTGATAACGGTGGTGGCGGTTGGGCTGCCGAGCCATGGCATCAGAAGGAAATGCCTTTAACCGATGAGATCGTAGCTCGTGCTGCAACGGAGTCGGAAAAGGCAATCGTTGTTATTGGTCGTACAGCAGGTGAAGACCAGGATAATGCGGATGCGCCTGGTAGCTACCGCCTTACTGATGATGAGAAGGAAATGCTTAAAAAGGTATGTGCCCATTTTGACCAGACAATTGTGGTGCTAAATGTGAGCAATATTATAGATATGAGCTGGTTAAATGACGATAACCTTCGTGATATTCCTACTGTTATTTATGCTTGGCATGGGGGAATGGAGGGTGGCAATGCGATTGCAGATGTCATTGTTGGCGATGTAATCCCAAGTGGTAAGCTAACGGATACGATTGCTTATGCGATCGAAGATTACCCTTCTACACGAAATTATGGGGATGAATTTAGAAATTTTTATCAAGAGGATATTTATGTAGGTTATCGCTACTTTGAAACGTTTTGTCCTAATAAGGTGCAATATGAGTTTGGTTTTGGGTTGTCTTATACTGATTTTTCAATTGAGACAGAGCAAGCACATGTGATAGAAAAGGAAGGCAAACAGTGGATTGAAGTTTCTGCAACTGTAAAAAATATCGGCGCAACCTATGCTGGTAAAGAGGTTGTGCAGGTTTATTATGAAGCACCACAAGGTAAATTAGGAAGACCTGCGAAGACACTTGCTGGTTTTGCAAAAACAAAGGAGTTACAGCCAAGTCAATCTCAACGTGTCACTGTGAGTTTCCCTGTATCTAGTATGGCGGCTTATGATGATAACGGTGAAAGTGGTGTAGCTTTTGCTTATGTATTAGAGGCAGGCACGTACTTATTCCATGTTGGCAACAGTGTTCGTAATACAACTCAGGTTCAGGTAGACGGCAAGGATGGGTTTAACCTTCATCAGCTAGTAGTGGTAGAACAGCTTGAGGAAGCGATGGCACCAGTACAGGAATTTACGAGAATGAAGCCAGGTGCTCGTAAGGAAGATGGCACATATGAAATCGACTTTGTTCCAGTACCGACACGTAAGGTGGATCTGGCCGAGCGGATTAAAAGCCGTTTGCCACAAGAGATCGAGCAGACAGGCAACCAAGGATATACCCTACAGGATGTAGCCGCAGGTAAGGTAAGCATGGAGCAATTTATTGCCCAGTTAAGTGACGAGGATTTAGCTGTCATTGTACGCAGTGAAGGAATGAGTAGCCCGCTTGTTACCCCAGGTACAGCTTCTGCATTTGGTGGTGTGAGTGATAGCTTAAGTAAGCTAGGTATTCCTGTTGGTTGTACGGCAGATGGTCCATCTGGAATTCGTATGGATAGTGGACATAAAGCAACCCAAGTATCCATTGGAACGTTGCTGGCTGCAACTTGGGATGTAGAATTAGTGGAAGCCTTGTACGTGATGGAAGGTCAAGAATTGTTGCGTAACGGGATCGATGCACTGCTAGGACCAGGATTAAACATTCGTCGTAGCCCATTAAACGGACGCAATTTTGAGTACTTCTCAGAGGACCCACTAGTTTCTGGTCTCTTTGCGGCTGCTTGTACGCGTGGGATTATGAAGGGTGGCGCCAATGCCACACTGAAGCATTTTGCGGGTAACAATCAGGAGAAATTCCGTAACAAGGTTGATGCGGTTGTATCTGAGCGGGCATTGCGTGAAATTTATTTAAAGGGCTTTGAAATTGCAGTGAAGCAAGCTGGAGCGAACTCCATCATGACAGCTTACAATCCAATTAACGGACATTGGACAGCTTCTAACTACGATTTAAATACAACGATATTGCGTGGAGAATGGGGCTTTAAGGGTATTGTTATGACAGACTGGTGGGCAGTGATGAACGATGTTGTTAACGGTGGCCCAGCAGATCGGAAGCTTACGAATATGATGGTACGTGCACAAAATGATTTGTATAAGGTAGTCACGAATTATGGTGCTGAAACGAACGTATGGGGCGATAATACATTGGAATCGTTAGAAAATGGTTCCTTGACACGTGGAGAGGTGCAACGTAGTGCGATTAACATTTGTGAGTTTCTTATGAAGGCGCCTGTATTTTTCAGAGCACTTAAACCAGAGGAAGTAGCTGCTACGATTAAAGGTAGTTCTGCTTTAGAAGCTGAACAAGCTAAGCAAGTTCAAAGCATCTCGATAGATGCTAAAGTGAAACCAAATGAAGCAGGGACAACCTTGTTTACGGTGGAAGAAGCGGGAGAATATCGGATTTACGTACAACTGATGTCGGCAGATTTTTTCCTTGCACAAAGTGCGTGTAACCTAACGCTCAACGATCAAGCGGTGGTTACGATCCAAACCAATGGTACAGAAGGCAGTTGGATTAAACAAAAGCTAATCAAAGTGCATTTGGATACTGGTCTATATGAAATGAAGCTTGACTTCATTAAGCCAGGGTTACAGATTGACTATATTGAATTTAAACGGTTGTAGTTAATAAAAGTTAATTAAGACTCATACGGATTAGTGATCGACACGATGAAGGTGGAAGCTACGGGGCAGAGAGTTCCTACGATCGTTGTTAAAACCAGATTGTTCAGAATGATATGTTAATTGTTAAAATCTGGTTTTAAGAGACGATCTCCGGAATCCCTCTGCCTCTTCGCTTGTTGGTGTGTGTGTCAATCACTAATGAAATGATGAGGCTTAATTAAGGCATAGAGGAAACAGTGATTGACACGATGAAGGTGGAAGCTACGGGGCAGAGAGTTCCTACGATCGTTGTTAAAACCAGATTATTTTGAATGGTATTTAATGGTGAAATCTGGTTTTAAGAGACGGTCTCCGGAATCCCTCTGCCTCTTCGCTAGTTGGGGTTTGTGTCAATCACTAATGAAATGATGAGGCTTAATTAAGGCATAGAGGAATCAGTGATTGACACGATGAAGGTGGAAGCTACGGGGCAGAGAGTTCCTACGATCGTTGTTAAAACCAGATTGTTCGGAATGGTATTTTAATGGTGAAATCTGATTTTAAGAGACGATCTCCGGAATCCCTCTGCCCTTTCGCTAGTTGGTGTGTGTGTCAATCACTAATGAAATGATGAGGCTTCATTAAAGTTAATGCTCAGAGGAATTAGTGATTGACACGATGAAGGTGGAAGCTACGGGGCAGAGAGTTCCTACGATCGTTGTTAAAACCAGATTGTTCGGAATGATATGTTAATTGTTAAAATCTGGTTTTAAGAGACGATCTCTGGAATCCCTCTGCCCTTTCGCTATTTGGTGTGTGTGTCAATCACTAATGAAATGATGAGGCTTAATTAAGGCATAGAGGAATCAGTGATTGACACGATGAAGGTGGAAGCTACGGGGCAGAGAGTTCCTATGATCGTTGTCATGGACTAATTTCTAAATAGAGCACGATTTACATATTGTTATAATTTCTTGTGCAAAAGCTGTACGCTTGGTGTAAAGCAACGCGCTCCAATTTCCATTAATCTAGCCATAACGGAGGGTGAATAGATGAATAGCAGTAAAACCTTTGATGATGTAATCCAATATCTTGAAAAGACGATTGTCGATGGCGGTGAAATTGACTATAACGAAATATCAAAAATTGCGATGAGCCCCGCAGCATTGTTCCAACGAATTTTTATTTTTATATCTGGCGTTAGTATAGCGGACTATGTGCGTAAGCGTAAGCTTACAATGGCGGGCTTAAATCTAAAAAATAGTGATATCTCTGTGCTAGCTGTAGCTATAAAATATGGATTCCAATCGCATTCAGCGTTTTCACGTGCCTTTAAGGAGCATCACGGGATTACCCCATCAGAAGCCAAGCTCGAAACTGCGAACTTAAATATTTTTCTTCCGATTAATTACTTAGAGATGCGATTTATAGGAGGAAAGCGGATTATGGCGGAAATGAAAAAAATATTTACAAAGAAGCGGAAGAGCGCCTTATGATCGGGATGCACACCGAAACCTCTTTTTTTGAGGCAGGCAAGGTGTGGCAAGCATTTTTTGAGGGGGATACTCCTGAAAAGCTTAGTGTAGTGTCAGATGTGAAACGTTGCGATGATATCGATGCAAATGTAGGGATCGGGATGATGTATGATTTTAAAGATATGAACCACTTTGAACTTGTGATTGGCGATTTTGTTCAGGTTGGTACAGAAATTCCAGAAGGACTTTATTCAAAGCATATCCCAAGTGGATTAACAGCACATATTCAAATCGAAGGAAATCAAGTCCCTGATATTGTGGAATCCGCTTATTTGTTAATTACGGAAGCAGTAGAGAAGACAGGCAAGCAAATTGACCACGAAAATTTTTACTGGTGTGAGGTATATACGAATGAGCGATATTGTGAACCCTCCAGTCGTGGTGAAAAAGTAACGATAGATTATATTGTACCGATTAAAGGGGATGTCACTATTAGTTAGAAATGCATTAGTATTTTTGTTCAAGAAAAAAGAAACCTTACCCCTACGTTGCTCACAAAAGGGACTATCCCTTACTTTGCATTTTGCAGGGGAGGTTTCTTCCTTATTAAAATTATTTAAGGCTCAATGCCAAAGATCAGATTCCCTTTATAATATACAGTGATTTTTTCGTTTGCAGCATAGCTAGTTGAAGTAGGGTCAAAGGAATAATCATTTTCTTGATTTAAATTAGTCCAATTGGTGTTATGCACTCGAAATTGAATTTCACCGCTATTACCATTGACGGCTAGCTTGCCTGCATCACCAAGAAATGAAAACTCCACATATTTATCTGCTTTAGGTTTAGCTGGTATCACAGGGACTACATTTGTCACTACATTGGTTTTACCCATGGTGGCGTGGTCAATCACAATGTTCTGATCTGAATTACCATCCTCTGTATACCAGTAGCGCACCGTAACATCGCTTAGCTTAACAGGTACGTTAGAGTTATTTTTTAGCTGTAAATTAGCGCGGATTGAGCCAGTCGAAGCTGCCTTATCCCCAACTAGATATAAAGGAGTTACTTCAATCACTTCAGGTTGTGTTCCACCGCCATTATCCGGATTGGTTGGTGTAAATGTAACTGGCTTCATAATGCGATCAAGCATATCCTGCTTCGGACGATTCCATGTTGCCCAATCATCTAGCAATAAACCACCTGTGTCACCACTGTTCGGATTCACAGTCCAATACGTCCAGTACAGTCCGTTTTCGCCAATATAATCAACAAGTGCATTTTGCCAGCGACCTTCTACTGTCACGGTATCTACACTACGTCCTCCAAACTCACCAACGATTAAAGGCGCGATCCCCTCCTTGCTAATATAACCCCAAGTGGCATCCCAAATCGCTGCCATATTGTTAGGGAATGTAGGGTCATCAAACCAAGACTGCGAAGCTACGCCTGGGCCGTAGTCATGCGGTGAATAAACAACACGATTTGGTACACTAAGTTGTACCGGATAATCACGAACCCCAGTTAGGTTACCGCCCCACCAGTATTTGCTATCATTACCTTGTACATTTTTTTCAATGCCTTCAACGATAATGAGCCAATTTGGATTGACTGCTAAAATTGCATTCCCTGCACGCTGAGCAGCTAATCGCCAGTCAGTTGCTAAATCACCCGTACCCCAGCTTGCCGCACCATGGGGTTCGTTATGCAAATCAGCACCAATGACAGTCGGGTCATTTTTGTAACGATCAGCTAACATTACCCAATCGCTAATCCAACGACTTTCAGGGTAAGCGCTTGTGTACCATAGCGTTGATTGTCCACCGGAGTCAGGGCGATGACGGTCAAGGAAAATGCGAATACCACGATCTCCAGCCTTTTTAATTAGTTTATCCATAATTTCAATCGGCTTTAGTCCAACTAAATCAGCATTGATATCATACCGGATGCTATTAGGCTCGGAGTCCTCGTCAAACATTTGATTACAGAAAGGTAAGCGAATTAAGTTATAGCCTTCTTCTTTGATTTGATCTAATACGTCATCCATTGAGCGGGTCCATAAACCATGAGGAGAGTAATTGGGGGTTTCAAAGCCAAACCAGTTGAGTCCATTAAACACGGCTTCTTTACCAGAAGCATCCACAATTTTGTTACCATCAGTGTGGAAATAAAGATTTTCCTCTGCGGCTCTTGTTGTGCTACCAGCGTATACACTAATACTTGCTAGTAATGCAAATGATAAGAGTAGCTTGCCAATCCTTTGAAACGATGAAAACATTCAAAAACCTCCCTATCCCAATAAAATAAGCTTAGAAAACCATTTGAGAAGATGTGAGCGTTTTCATATGTTTGTAGATTGCATCGTAATGTCTATTCACTGACCTTCTCTCCATGATATTTTACTAGCTTTCTCACAATTCTAGCATATGCATAAAATAAATGGAAGAAATATCTATACATACTCATAGTTGGAATTGTTGGTAGGGGTAATGATTGTTTAATTGCTCATCGGGTCGGGTAAAGCTGTATCCCTTAATGCACAATAGGCGGCAATTTCTGATGCTCAGGTTCAATATATCTCGTGCAATGTAATTGATGCTTGTCATCAATCGTTGCCACAAAAATATTTTTCAAATCGAGTTGCTGTTGTTCTAATTGATCCAATAACCAGACTTCATCTAAGCCAAAGGTGGATAAAATATGATCCTCAATCTGACCTTCGCGGATAACAGGATAGGATATACTTGTTGTGCTGGCCTTTGTCTCCTCCAGATAGCTTAAATTACCACTTCCTTCAATAATGGCTAGCTTCACTGTGCTTGGATCAAAAATTTGATTTTCACGTAACAATTGAAAAATATTATCGACTGAATATCTAGATTTTTTTAAATTTTTATGAACCAGCTTCCCCTCATATATAATGATGATTGGCTCAAAGGTCACTAGCTTACCAAAACGTTGATAACGAATCACCCAATAAGAAATTAATTTTTGAACAAGTCCAATTACAAGTATCGCAAAGGCAGTAGGTATATGTTCAATTTTAGGCTCAGCGATATCAGCTCCAACGACAGAACCCAGTGTCAGCACAACAAGAAAATCAAATACTGGCATTTCTCCAATTGATCTACGACCCATAATAAATAAGGTCACCCATAACATGAGTGGAAAAATGGTAACAATTCTAATAAAAACAATGCCAAGATCTTTAATCAATTCCATCCTAGACCTCACCTCTTTGAATAAATGTAGGGCTTGATTTAGGATTTACCTCCTTTACAAAATTTATCCATTAAATAAAAGAGAAATATATCATTTGAACAACATCACTGCAAGGGCTATAATAATATAGACTGTATTTATCCAATGTTGAAAGAGAGCGAAAATACGTATGGGCCGTAAATGGAATAATATTAAAGAAAAAAAGGCATCCAAGGATGCTAATACAAGTCGTATATATGCTAAGTTTGGACGCGAAATTTATGTTGTTGCCAAGCAAGGCGAGCCAGATCCAGAGTCAAACCAAGCATTAAAATTTGTTCTAGAGCGTGCTAAAACCTATAACGTACCTAAAGCGATTATTGATCGTGCGATCGAAAAAGCAAAAGGTGGCTCAGAGGAAAACTATGATGAGCTGAGATATGAAGGCTTTGGACCAAATGGCTCCATGGTTATTGTGGATGCGTTGACCAATAACGTAAATCGGACTGCCTCTGAAGTGCGTTCTACCTTTACTAAAAATGGTGGAAACCTAGGCGTTAGTGGTTCTGTTAGTTATATGTTTGATCAGACTGCGGTGATTGGTTTGGTTGGCAAAACAGCAGATGAAGTGTTGGAATTGTTGATGGAAGCAGACCTAGATGTACGAGACATCATCGAGGAAGATGAAGCGGTCATTGTTTATGCTGATCCAGATCAATTCCATGTAGTGCAACAAGCATTTATTAATGCAGGTGTGACTGAATTTACCGTTGCTGAAATTACAATGCTACCACAAAACTATATTGAATTAGCTGATGATGCTCAGGCACAATTCGAGAAAATGATTGATTTGCTTGAGGACTTAGAGGATGTACAGCAGGTTTATCATAATGTAGAGCTAGAGGATTAAAAACGACTAAAAAGAAGACTGTCTCAGATATTAAATCATGAAGAGACAGTCTTTTTGTATATTAAACTATCTATAATTCATCCTAAACAATACCAGCTAGTAGGTTTTACTTACCTAATTTTTAGATAATATCTTATCAACAAACTCCTCGCAAATTTGGTACGATTTTGGTTTTTTACTTACTTCTTTTACGTAACCTTCCTCCAATAAATAAGTCATTACTTTATTCATAATATGTCTAGATTTTTGGGACATTTCCATTAAACTTTGAAGCGTAAAGAGGGTATCGGTACTAATAAACACTACAATCGTAACCATCGTAAATAATACTTGTTGCTCATCACTTAATTTAGTCCATCTGTCCTCGTCAAAAAATTGACTGATACGCTCAAATTTATCTAAGCTTATTTCAAGATCCTCAATGATTAGCTTTTGTCCTGTTGCAAGTAATTGAAGCATATCCACTAAATAGAAGGTCATATCTCCATGATTTAATGGAAAGGGGATTTCTTCTAATGCTTTGTAATATTTAAGTTTATCTTTGTTAATTGCGTATGAAAATGTGATTGCAGTATATTTCTCTAAGTAACGTGATATATAGCTTCCAACAATCAAGCGGCCGGTTCTTCCATTGCCGTCATAGAAGGGATGAATATACTCATAGTAGTAGTGAGCTACTAGATAACGATATAAAGGGGGGTGAGCACTATTGTTTAAATAGTTTATAAGAGCGCCTAGCCCTTCAATAATTTTTTGTTCATTACTCAATCCGATATGGGTTGTTTTAAGACCATCATTTATTTCAACATAATTAGCTCTAAATAATTTTCCATCTGGAGTACCTTCTTCATTAATTTCATCCGATACCAGCGCATCATACAATTTTCTGAAATCCTCTACATTTTCAAAGCTATTAATTTGATCTATATAACGGTAAGTTTTCATTAAGCCTTTAAATCTTTTATTATTTTTGGATTGAGGATTGCTTACATCCATAAGCGCCTCTTGTAATTCTTTTTTGGTACTACGTATACCTTCAATTTCGTTAGTACTTTGAGCTTCGTTGATAATAAGTTTATTAAAATAATACTGCACTGCAAATTGAGGTAATTTACTAATTAGTAATGAAATTTTGGAACTATTTATTAAAACCTCATTACTGACATTCGTTAATTCAAATATATTCACATAAAATAATTCAAAATAATCTTTGGTAAGCTGTCCTTTTTTGAACCCTCTAATTTTAAGTGACGTTAAGTAGCTACTGTAGCCATGTTTCCGTTTATCTATCTCGTTTAAGTATGCATCATAATCTAACTTATAATAAAGCTTTGATAATTTCTGATATTCCATAGGACACCTCCATTTCTATTTTTAAAAAAATGATGGTTTTTTAAAATATATTTTTATTATACACATTTTTAAAGCGTATATTCAAAAAAAATATAAATTTTAAATTTACTAATAAAATCTATTCAATTCTTTAGTTAATATAAAAAAAGTGGATTCTCTAATCTAAGAGTCTCCACTTTGCTTGTTCTTCCTTTTTGACTATCATGACTTGCCTTTAACTCAAATTCCACTAATCGTCTACTTATCTTCTCCGTTTGAAAATACTCCCTGTTCCTTTACGGGTTTTAGGTTTCTTTATTTTAGGGGAATCAAACCATCCAGAGGAAGAGCTGCCGCCCTTCTTTCGTTCTATTTTCCCCTTCGTATCCTTAGAACTGCCAGAATCACGATTAAACCAGCTTCCATTAGAACCAACGCTGCTAGAATCGCTATCTTTTCCTCGGCGGAATATGCTACCCTTGCGTTCCACGGTAAGGGGTGGGCTTATTTTTTTATCGGCATCTGTAGGCTTATGATAATTCCCTTGGGAAGGCTTATAAATATCCTTACTTGTGTATCCTCGATAATTACCTCCTCCGCCTAATGAATCAAATAAATCACGGAGTAAGGAGGAAGCTAAATAGCCTTGTAAGAAGCTTGAGCTATAATTTTTTTGTACATATTCTTTAGAGCTAATTTCAATTAACGTGTCACTTGTATTTTTAGGGTCTTGTTGAAGATGGTAATACTTATCTCCATAAACAAGAAACATTCGTTCTGTGCTTTCAGGAGAAGCCTGATTAGGTTTCTTCTCACTGACAAGGGATGAAGCCACCTCAGGTACACTAGTATTTACGGCACGATATACGTATGACGTCGAGTTGCCATCACGATTAACAGATTCTAGTGGGTATGTTTCTTTTACATTTGGAGCGCCACAGCCACTAAGCAATGAAACTAACAGCCCCAATACGAGCATTAATTTCAGCGACAGTGAAGACATTTTCTTCATTTTGAACCCTCTCCTAGCTGGCGCGAATGATCTTTACATCACCGGCGATAACTTTCTCTCCTTCATATAACATAAATCGACCATGCTGCCACTCAATTCGTAATAAACGATAATCATCGGATTGGTATTGCCATATATGCTGCTCCCCGCTTTGGGTAAACGGAGTTTTTCCAACTATAGACACATTGCCGTCATACTCTTCTTCAAGGAAAAAGGCGCGATCATCAAGCTCGATTGTAGTAGGTACTTCGTTTGGTGTGTCAAGTCTACCGTCAATGGGCTCATATAGTGCATATTGTAATGTTTCTCTTTCCTCAATATATAAATAAGCAATTCTTGCACCATCCTGCAATGTTAGCATGACAGCATTTCTACTTCTGTTCTGGACCCGACCTGTCACCTCATAGGTTACTAAAGCAACCTCACAAATATCTCCTGGTGATAAGGACAGGATACTTTTTTGTACTGGAGGTGGGGCAGGCTTGGAAAATAGATTATTAATTCGTTTCCATAAGCTCATAGAATGAACTTCCTTTCAACTGATAAATGTGTGAGCCACTTGTAATAGCTGTATTAAATTTTATTATATCGCAGTAATAATCAACGCTCCAACAATGTGTAAGGTACCTGCAAATAAGCCGTATCCAACCTTACCTTCCTTAGTGCCTGCATCTAAATCAATTTTTGCAGCCTTATGAAGTAAATAGCGAGTAATCGATTCGATGATAAGTAAAATAAAGAACGAAACAACGGAAACAACGATGGCTTGCAATAAAAATGCAGAAGAACTAATGGATGAAGCTAAAATCCAGCCTTGAGCTAATAGCTTTAATACAAGTCTGGTTGTTACAGACATATTGCCTGCCTTAATTTCTTCCAAATCCTTATATTTCGTAAATAGTGAATCCACATACATTAAAATAAATAAAAGCACCGAACCCGTTGCTGTCCAGATTAACATCGCAATCAAATTATCTAAGCTCATTTTTTAAGCTCCTCTTCACCAAAATAATGACAAATAAGAAGGAGGGGGCTTCATCTGCCACCTCTCCTTGTTATTCTAAGTAATTCTATTCATAAAGATGATTATTGAATTCCGCAAAATTTTAATAATTATTGCTTCTCGTATTGCTTCATCAATGCTGCTAATTCATCCTCAACTTGTTTATCCTTGCCTAATGCCTCAAATTCATCATCAAGTGACTTATCCTTAGCGTTCATTTCATTGCTTGCTTCAGCCTGAGCCTCTGCTTGAAGCATCTTTTCCTCCATACGCTTTAAGCCTGCCGAAGCGGAGTCAGAATTAAAGCCACTCATCGCCTTATTGATCTCAGTTTGTGCTTTTGCCGCATTGTAGCGAGCCACTAACGTTTCACGCTTATTTTTCATTTCTGTTAATTGCTTACGCATCTCTTCCAGCTTACCACGTAATTGATCTGCAGCTGCTTTGTTTTGCTCATAGCTTGTTTTGTATTCATTAAGTTTAGCTTCTGCCGATTTCTTTTCTTCCAAAGCACGGCGTGCAAGGTCAACATTACCTGCTTGTGCAGCCGTATGTGCTTGATCGTTACGACGTGCTACAAGTGCTTCTTGCTCCTCGTATAATGCTTTGAATTTTTTCTCAATCGCAATTTGTGCTGCAACTGCTTTTTCCGCATCCTCTAAATCCTCGGTCATGTCCCGAATATATTGATCAGTCATTTTAATCGGGTCCTCAGCTTTATCAATCATTGCATTTATATTTGACATCGTTAAATCGCGTAATCTTTTGAAAATAGACATAGGTTCATTCCTCCACATAATGTTATTTAGCTTCTTGAAGATTAAATACGCACATCTGATATAAGAGTTTCAAAAATTTTTATTTTTTAGAATAGGAGATTTGACTTAGTTAACTTAATTATAATCAGTGCTTATGACGGTTGTAAAATGCAGCGAATATCGCTTGTTTCAATAGTCCGTTTACCTACGTTCATTTGACCTATTCACATCCTCCATCATTTATGGTTATCTAATGTTTGTGTGGCAAATCAACAATACATAGAGGATTAGTCCCAAATAGTGATAGGGGCAATGAGATGCATACAGATGTTGGTTAATTTAATGTGAGGAGGATATAGATGAAGCGTGTTACAAAGGTTTTATGTCTTTTTGTCATGACTATTTTAATATTGGGGGCATCCTTGCTTAGTACTGACCGGGAGGTAAGTGCAGCGGGAACCAGTATATTTACAGATATTAAAAATCATTGGGCAGAAGCAACCATAAATACGATGGTGGGGCAAGGCATATTAGATGGTTTTCCAGATCGGAGTTTTCGCCCTAAAGATCCTATTAAGGTGGATCAGTTTATTAAAATGCTCATTTTGTCATACAGTGATCAGCATCCCAACACAGGGCGCACTTGGCAAAAATCCTTTTTAGCCTCCTTAAGCGAAGATAATCAAACGATTTTAAAGCAGGATTATCGTCATTATGATTTTAAGCCTGCAACGACAGGATATTGGGCTAAGCCATATATCGATATTGCGAGTGATCTTCATTTTCTCAATAAAAATAGATATGCAGATTTTCAAAGTGATATGACCCGGGAAAACGTAGCAGAAGTGGTGTATTACGTGCTACAAGAAACCGAATTTCTAGAGGATACTGCTTTTAGCACCTCTTTAGCCCAAGCGTATGGTGACATTACAAGTGCATCGGATCGGGAGCAACGCTTTATCGCTGAAGCTTTAGTAAAAGGGATCATGGAAGGTTACCCTGATGCAAAGTTTGGGGTTGGAAACTACGTGACACGCGCAGAGGCGTTAGTGATCTTGAATCGTCTGACAGATAAGTCACAACGTATCCCAGTAAAGCCTTCAGCACAAAGCTTACAAAGATATGTGCCTGCAAGTGGTGGTGGGCAAAAGATTGTTGAATTTCCAGATCAACGCATGTGGGATGCCTATGACATGTTATTACAAGCAGGTCAAACCCGAGGAACGAATTTCGATAACGTAGAAACAACAGTGCGATTATACAAGGATAGTACAGAAAAAACAGCAGTAGCTAATGGTAAAGTTGAACCAGAGGTATCGCTGTGGGTTGACCCTGCTTATAATACGTATGGTTTTACCGTCTACTTGCGGGAAGGCACGCTTGCGAGAAATAAAGAAGCGATTGAAGCCTTTGGTAATCAGATTTTTGGCTACAATGCAATTGCATTTCATCGTTGGTTTAATAGCGTATGTGTAGAGGTAGAAGCAGGTAGACCACTAGCCTCCAAAAAGATTACCTTGGGTACAGATACGATCAATGTGCTGGTCAATAGCACTGAGAAATCGGTTATTTTTTCTGTAGCGGCTACAAAATAAGTTGAGTTCAAGGAATTTTACTGTTATTCATACACGAAAAACGAAAACCATCGGAATTAGCTTGGGATACGAGGAAGCCTTAAGCTAATATCGATGGTTTTTTAGTGTTAGGAAAGCTTGAATTTTATTGGTTGCTGGCTTTAAACTTCCATTCATTAATGTCTCTAGGATCTACATTAAGTAAATGAGCGATTAGCAGTGCTAACGTTACATTGGGAATAACAATCCCATATTCTATATTTTGATAGTGTCGCAGTGTGCAATTCATGGTGTTATTTATTTCATAAACCAATTTTTCTTGTGTGTAGCCTGCGGCTTCTCTTGCTTCTTTAATTTTCAATGTTTCATGCTCCTCTCGCTATCATGATAATGAAGTCATGAAATCAAAAACACGCTATATCATTAGCGTTTTATTTTACACGCAGGATAATTCGTATATAATAGTCTTAATAAATCTCTAAATATGTTGTTGACCGATGTTCAATTGTAGGTATACTTTAATTTAGGTATAATCCTAATTAATGGTATTTTTGTATTTTGGGCTGGAGGTGTTAGGTTGCAGCGAACGATACGTGAAATATTAGATCGATATATACAGGAGCAGCAACTATCTATATCCAAGTTTTCACAGTTATCTGATATTAATACAGGAACGTTAAGCCGCATATTAAAGGGCACAAAGCCAATCTCACTACAACAACTACAACAGATTACATATGGCATGGAATTGCCTGAGGATGCTTTATTTGAAGAATATATAGAAGAGTGTTTTGCTTCTTTTGTGAATTTAAGGAGAATTCGACCTTTCATTTTTCGTTGCGCAGAGTTAGAACGATTGGACTGTATAGATGAAGTGTTAGGCAGATTATTGGATGACCGCCAATACAATGCTGCATTATTTGATATGGCTGAGCAGCTTTTTGAGGAAGGTAAATTAGAAGCAGCAACAGTAATTTTTAAACAAGTTGCTGAATCTGAACGATTTCAGCACTCAGAGCGCTTGGCGTTTTGCCATTATAGATTATTTATGATTGATCTAGGGGAGGATTTAGAAAGAAATCTATTAGCTGCCACGAAATTCGAGCCTTATATTAACCGTTTGCCTGAAATGAAACAATTAGATGCATTAAAGAAAGTTATGCATATTTTTGGTATGGTCCACAAATGGTCCAAGGTGGATGTATTAGCTGAACAATTGCAACAACTGGCATCATCCTTATATCATTTTGAAAAAAAACCACCTGATTTTGGCGATAAATGGACTCAGTCAGAACAACCAATCTACTACTATATATTATATTCATATTTAGCTAGGGCTACTGTTAGTGAGCACCTTAGTGACTATAGAAGAGCGTTGAAATTTGTTTCTCTTTATGGAAATGGTGAAAAGTGGGTTTGCGAGAAGGATGAAACTGCTAAGCAAATTACTCGTCAGTTTTCCGAGTGGGCGAAAATTAATTCTCTTCTGTATCGGCTAATGGATGGCGAGATAGAAGTTATTGATGAGTATATTTCCTATGTTGCAGAGCATGAAGAGGAGATATTTATTGCATTGTGTTTTATTATCCAAGCAGCTAACAAGTTTAAGATAAATATAGATGATATTTTAGAAAAGTTTTGGGTATATATCCCTCTTAAAGCTGAAGAGATAATTGCTGGAGTGTATAAAAAAGAAATAATAAAGGATGCGTATGCACGCTTTTTTATCGATCTTGCAATCTACTATTTTAACCGTAATCAAAAATTAGAAAAAGTTATACAGTATCTTTCTGCAAGTTTGGAGTTATCTATTAGTATGAATAATAAAACTAACATTATAGAATGCTTTACATTTTTAGTTTCAATATTATTACCCAAGAATTTAGTATAATCTGCAAAATACTGAGCCTTGCATAATTGCTTGTCAGTATTTTAGTAAGGGAATTCTTTAACGGATTCCTTTTTTATTATTTAGAATTTATTGATTTTTCGAGTGAGACAGAAAATAACTTCAACCTAAATATTGGCTCATTCTTGAAATCAGTGCTTGACAATAAGCTAATTTAGCGAAGGGGCAGGGAGATGGCGGAAAAGCGACAGCGGCCGCCTTTAAGGTCACATTTCTATCTAATCTCATACATGTTATAAAAGAAATGGGATCTTAACAGCGGTTGAAGCCACTCCCTGCACTGTAGCCTCTTCTTTGCATAAAATTGTCAAGCACGGATTACTATGTTCAGCCTAAATAATTTAAATTAATTTATGTCACAAGTAGCGAATACAACAAATTGACATAATTCCCTAAAATATTACATAGGGAGATAATTATATGGAAATTAAGATGGTACAGGCCCGAATTGAAAAGGCAAGAAACCAACTTCATATACTTACAGAAAAATATAATGGTCAATTTGGTCATCCTCAAGTTATTAGCCAATCTGTACTTCTCGACGAACTTATTAATCAGTATAACCGACTTCGTGAATTGCATAAAAAAAAGCCGACTGCATAAAAGCAATCGACTAGGAGCGAGAAACATTTGCCGGGTTACTCGCTCTTTTAGTTTAACAGATGACAATAAAAATGAAAACGATTTCAAACCAGGGAAAGATTATACTAAATCCTTGTTTGTCAGCTAAGTAGATTTATGTGATCTATATTAACTATCCATTAAACCTTGAAGTTTAATTGTACCATGAAATGAAATTGAAATGATATTTCAGAAATCATTTGAAAATACAAACATTAATGGGGATAATAGAGAAAGAAAGGAAAAAAATCTAACTGGGGGTCATTCAGTGGAAAAAGAAAAGAAAAAGAGAGAGATAAAAATAAAAAAAGTGAAACAAGGAAAGGGGGCAAAGTTTTTATCTATTAAAAACAAGCTAGTTTTATCTTTTGTACTTATTTTAATTATCCCAGCGTTAACAGTTGGCTTTGCAGGTTATAACTCTTCTAGCAAGCAAATTGATAAAGATCTAATCGGTAGTTCGCAAAACAGTGTAAATATGCTTAATAATTCAATAGATAGTTTCCTTACTAGCAGAATGGCAGATGTAGAATGGATGTCTCGTATGCTTCCTTTAGCTAATATTAGCGCTGTGAATGATACGAATGCTGGACAAGAAGAGTATATACGTCAGCAAATTAACGATTATAAAGAAATTCATCCAGAAGTGGAATTAGCGTATGTCGGGACAGAAAGCGGATTGTATATGAATGCACCTGAGTCTCGCGTAAATAAATTAGATTATGATTCAAGACAACGTCCTTGGTATAAGCTTGCGATGGAGAATAAAGGAAAGGTCGTTATAAGCTCCCCTTATAAATCTAGCTCAAGTGGACAGCTTGTAGTGACGGTTTCTAAGACGGCAAATGATGGCGCAGGTGTTGTTGCTGTTGACGTTAATATTGATCTCGTTGCGCAGCTAGTCAAATCTGTTCGTATAGGTGATCACGGGTATGCGTACATTTTAGATGGTACGGGGAATGTGGTTTACCATCCAACCCAAGAGGCGGGTTCTCCTGCTACAGTAGATGATCAGGCGGAACGTTTAAATCAGTCCCTAAGTGATGCATTTTCCTATACAACCTCTAACGGTGAAGCAAAAAAATTAACGTTTCAAACCAATAAAACGACAGGCTGGAAAATCGCAGGTACGATGTATGAAAGTGAGGTTGCGGAGCACGCCTCTTCCGTTCTTAAAGTGCTACTCATTGTCCTTATTACTTCTTTAGTATTAGGCGGCGCACTTGTCGTTGGGATTATTATTTCAATCTTAAAACCTTTAAGAAAGCTACAACATGCCTCTAACGTGATTAGTGAAGGGGATTTAACCGAACGTGTAGACTATGATGGCAAGGATGAGCTAGGTGATTTAAGTACTTCCTTTAACAAAATGACGGAATCGCTTCATCATGTGATTGATCAAGTAAATCAAAATGTAATGCAACTGGCAGCCTCCAGCGAAGAATTATCTTCAAGTGCAGAGCAAAGTTCCACTTCAAGTGAATATATTGCATTAGCAATTCAAAAGGTGTCCGAAGGTGCCGATCAGCAAAGTAACGCGGTTCAAGATACATATCAAGAGTTAAATACGATGATCCAGCAACTGGCATCCGTAACGGCTCAGGCAGATACCGTATCTGACATCTCGAAAGAAACGTATGACCAAGCACAGCAAGGAAATGAAACTGCACAAGCTGCTGTAGAGCAAATGAATGCAGTGGGTGAAAAGGTAGAAGGTCTGGCTGAAGCGATTCAAGGCTTTAAAACACGCTCAAGTGAGATCGTTGAAATTATTGGCTTTATTACAGCTATTGCGAGACAAACGAATTTACTTGCTTTAAATGCTTCTATTGAAGCTGCACGGGCAGGGGAGCATGGGAAAGGTTTTGCAGTGGTGGCTACAGAAATAAGGCGTTTAGCAGAGCAGTCCAATGAATCCGCAGCGCAAATCACCGAGCTTGTAACCGCAATTGAACAAGAAGCGGAAGAAGCAGTGGAGGCGATGAGCCTTGTGAGTCATGAGGTGAAGGAAGGCGTAGGCAAGGTGGATGAGACTGGAGTAGTGTTCGGTCAAATTCAACAAGCGATTAGACAGGTTGCAGACCAAGTTAGTCAGGTAAGTGAAGCTTCTAAGCAAATGTCAGTAGGGGCAAATAAAGTGGACACCCTCATGCACCATGTACATGAAGTTGCAGAGCAATCCTCGTCCAGCATCCAAGATGTTGTGGCAAGTACTGAGGAGCAGTTAGCAACAATGGAGGAAATCTCTGCATCATCTACAATGCTGGCAAAAATGGCAGAGGATCTGCAAGAAGTTATAATTAAATTTAGAATTTAAAGTAATATTTTACTGTAATTGCGTGACGAAAACAAGAGTCTAATTACTCAATTTTGGGTAAGCTTCTTTTTTTTGTGTATCTAGTATAGTTTGTTTTTGCCTTTTGGTGAAGTTGACTATATTTTTAGAAATGATTTAAATATAACAATAAGAATGACGATATAGAGGTGAGATAAACTATTTGGAGGTCAAATAATGAAAAAAGTAAATAAGAAGAAGGAACTAAAAGTCCCCAAAACAAGACTCAAATTCCTTACTATTAAAAACAAGCTAATGTTATCTTTTATATTCATTTTGGTAGTTCCAACTTTGACCATAGGGGTAATTGGCTATACTACATCGAAAGGAAAGCTTAGTACTGAACTACAAGAGGGCGCTCAAAATAGTGTGACTATGCTCAATGAAGTCATTAACAACTTCTTTAAAGGCAAGGCTGGCGAAATCGAATTTATGTCCAAAATGTTTACAGCGGGCGATGTGACACCAGTAGACGGTACAAATGTTGGGCATGATGATTTCATACGACAACAGCTTAATAACTATAAGGAAATTCATCCTGAAGTAGAACTTGCCTTTGTAGGGACAGATACAGGATTATATATGAATGCACCTGAGTCACAAAAAAATAAATTAGACTACGACCCAAGAAAACGTCCATGGTATCAGGATACGATGGCAAAAAAAGGCGAGGTCTATATTAGCTCACCCTATAAGTCTAGTACAAGTGGAAATGTACTTGTTACCGTTGGGAAAGTAACGGAGGATGGACGAGGAGTTGCAGCTGCATCCGTACGTATTGATCAATTAGCGGAGATGGTGAAATCCGTTAGTATTGGAGATTATGGGTACGCTTATATTGTAGATGCACTTGGTAATATCGTATATCATCCCAACCTTGAGGCGGGAGAAGCAGCCACTGTAGATGAGCAAGTAGAGCGAATGAGTAAAAAGCCAGCAGATTCTTTCTCATTTACTGCTTCTGATGGGGAAGTTAAAAATCTAGTCTATCAAACAAGTGAAACTACAGGCTGGAAAATAGTCGGTACGATGTATGAGCGTGAGGTTGGCGAGCATGCCTCTTCCATTCTTAGAGTTCTAGTGTATGTGATGATAACATCGTTAGTCATTGGTGGCGCGCTTGTATTTGGAATTATTATTTCTATACTTAAACCTTTGAGAAGGCTACAACATGCGTCTAACGTCATTAGTGAAGGCGATTTAACCGAACGTGTAGACTATCAAGGTAATGATGAATTAGGGGAATTAAGCACCTCCTTTAACAAAATGACGGAGTCACTACATCATGTGATTGAGCAAGTGAATCAAAATGTGATGCAACTCGCAGCCTCCAGTGAAGAATTGTCCTCTAGCGCAGATCAAAGCTCCACTTCGAGTGAATACATTGCGTTAGCGATTCAAAAGGTATCCGAAGGCGCCGATCAACAAAGCAATGCGGTTCAAGATACATACCAAGAGTTAAATACGATGATCCAGCAGCTGGCATCCGTAACGACTCAGGCAGATACGGTATCAGATATCTCCAACCAGACGTATGACCAAGCACAGCAAGGAAATGAAACTGCGCAAGCTGCCGTGGAGCAAATGAATGCAGTGGGCGAAAAAGTTGAAAGTCTAGCGGTAGCGATTCAAGGCTTTAAGACGCGCTCAAATGAAATCGTTGAAATTATTGGTTTTATTTCCTCCATAGCAAGACAAACGAATTTACTTGCTTTAAATGCTTCTATTGAAGCGGCAAGAGCTGGTGAGCATGGAAAAGGTTTTGCTGTCGTTGCGACTGAAATCCGTCATTTAGCAGAACAGTCGAATCAATCGGCAGCGCAAATCACTGAGCTTGTGACTGCAATCGAGCAAGAAGCGGAAGAAGCGGTGGAAGCGATGAGCCTTGTGAGTCATGAGGTGAAGGAAGGCGTAAGCAAGGTGGATGAGACTGGAGTAGTGTTCGGTCAAATTCAACAAGCAATTAGACAAGTGGCAGACCAAGTGAGCCAGGTTAGTGAAGCCTCGAAGCAAATGGCAGCAGGAGCTAACAACGTGGACAATCTGATGCATCATGTGCACGAGGTTGCAGAGCAATCCTCATCGAGCATCCAAGATGTCGTGGCAAGCACAGAGGAGCAATTAGCGACAATGGAGGAAATCTCTGCATCATCTACAATGCTGGCAAAAATGGCAGAGGATCTTCAACAAGTCATTATTAAATTTAAAATGTAGAGCTTAAATTTATTAAGATGTCAATCATTTGAATTTACCTAGCGTATCCTGATGAAAATATTAGGGTACGTTTTTTTTATCCCATGTTTGTGGGATAGGAACAGTGAGAATAGAAAACTATAATTATTTATACATAAATACTTAGATGCTTGAGCAAGGGGGCAAGGGATGATGAACAAGGACAATATTGTTGTCATTGGTGGCTATGGACAGGTGGGCCAGACGATTTGTAATCGATTGGGCGAAAAGTTCCCTGGGAAGGTTATAGCTGCTGGACGCAGTTTAAATAAAGCAAAGGCGTTTTGTGATACTACACAAGGGAAGGTTTTACCCTTACAGCTTGATATTACGAAACCGATAGACCCTACCGTAATGGAACAGGCGGCGGTGATTGTGATGTGTATGGATCAGCAGGATACACATATTGTTGAGCTATGCGCTCAGACAGGTACGCATTATGTTGATATTACAGCAAGTTATCCTTTTTTTGAACAGGTAGAGAAGTTGGACAAGGATTTTGCTAAGTCGGGCTCCACTGCCTTATTGAGCGTTGGACTCGCACCAGGCGTAACCAATTTGTTAGCGTTAGAAGCGCAAAAATATATTTCACAGAACAAACAAGCCGACATTTCCATCTTGCTTGGATTAGGTGAAGCACATGGTCAAGCGGCGATGGAATGGACTATAGGTGGAATGAACGAAACCTTTACCGTAATTGAAAAAAGCAAATCAAAAACCGTTTCAAGCTTTACAGAAGGGAAGGTTGTCAACTTTGGAAAGCAACTTGGCAAGCGTACAGCGTACCGCTTTAACTTTAGTGACCAGCAAGTGCTACCTACGACGTTAAACATTCCTACAGTTTCAACACGAATGTGCCTAGATTCTAGGTTTATTAATGCCTTATTAGGCTTATCTAAAAAGTTAGGTATACTGAAGTTGTTAAAATATCGTCCTATTCGTGGTACTTTTATGGCAATGATGGGGTTGTTAGCGGGCGGAAAACCACAATTTGCGGTAAAGGTAGATTCTTGGGGGGATGATGCAGTTCATGTTCAGCAATACTTGTATGGACTAAAAGAGGCGGAAATTACCGCTATCGTGGCTGCAAAGGTTGTTGAAAAAGTCTATCGTGGAGGGTTGGCACATGGTGTTTATCATATTGAACAACTATTCCAGCTCCAAGAAATACTCACTGCAATTGGCTCCAAGGTGGAATATATGATCGAAGTGAGTTAAGCTTGCATAGACACTTGCACACGTCAAAATGTTATGCTAGCATGAAGTAAACGCATACAAATGTTGGGTTGTCACTGTTTAATCAGGCAAAACCATTTACCTATTGAGATAGGTATGGTTTTGCCTTTTTTGCGTAAGTCTAATAATTAGGTTTGTTCAGGCAAGTGTATATGGGTAGAGTTTAGTTCAACAAATATAAAATCGGAGGGTGATGTTATGACAGCAGCACAGCGAAAATCAAGTTTCCCAAGTGATTTCTTATGGGGAGGAGCTACAGCAGCGAACCAGCTTGAGGGGGCTTATCTTGAAGGTGGAAAAGGGTTGACCACAGTGGATTTACTTCCTACGGGCCCAGAGCGTATGAAAATTGCAATGGGAGCATTAAACTCCTTTGAACCAAGTCCAGAGCAATTTTACCCTTCACATGAAGCGATTGATTTTTATCACCGCTACAAGGAGGATATTGCTTTATTTGCCGAGATGGGCTTTAAATGCTTCCGTATGTCTATTGCTTGGTCAAGAATTTTTCCAAATGGGGATGAGGCTACGCCAAATGAGGCAGGTCTACAATTTTACGATGATGTTTTTGACGAATTACTGAAATATAACATTGAGCCTGTCGTGACGATTTGCCATTTTGACATTCCAGTACATTTAGTGAAAGCATATGGTGGTTGGAAAAATCGAGTGATGGTTGAGCTATATGAGAAGTATGCAACCACATTATTTAAACGTTATAAAAATAAAGTAAAATACTGGATGACCTTTAATGAAATTAATATGCTGCTTCATCTTCCGTTTATCGGTGCAGGGATGGTATTTGAGGAAGGTGAAGATAAAAATAAAATATTGTATCAAGCGGCTCACCATGAATTAGTTGCAAGTGCGTTAGCGGTAAAGGCTTGTCACGAAATCATTCCAGAGGCGAAAATCGGCTGTATGTTGGCGGCGGGGGCTGTATATCCTTATAGCAGTAACCCTGATGATGTGTGGCGTGCGATGGAGCTAGACAGAGAAAACTTCTTCTTCATTGATGTGCAATCCAAAGGGTACTACCCTGGTTATACGAAACGTTTCTTCCGTGACCATGGGATTGAAATTAAGATGGAAGCTCAGGATGAGCAACTTTTACGTGATAATACAGTTGACTATATTGGTTTTAGTTATTATTCAAGTCGTTGTATTAGCACAGACCCAGAAATTTTGTCACAAATGACGGAAGGCAATGCGTTCCCATCTGTCGAAAACCCTTATTTAAAAGCATCCGAATGGGGTTGGCCGATTGATCCAAAGGGTCTACGGATTACATGTAATCAGTTATATGACCGTTATAACAAGCCATTATTTATTGTGGAAAATGGACTTGGTGCTGTGGATACGTTAGAAGGAGAAGAGATTCACGATCAGTATCGGATCGATTATTTGAGAGGTCACTTTGCTGAGATGGCAGAGGCACTTGAGGATGGCGTAGAAATTCTCGGCTATACCAGTTGGGGGCCAATCGATTTAGTGAGTGCTGGAACTGGCGAAATGAAAAAACGCTATGGCTATATTTATGTAGATAGACAGAATGATGGTACTGGATCTTTACGGAGAATTAAAAAGGATAGCTTCCATTTCTATAAAAAGGTCATTGAAAGTAATGGCAGTGAGTTTACGCCAACAGCTAGTCATTCAAGTCATTAAGTGAAAGAGAAAGAGATTGCTGATTGTAGGAAAAGTGATAAGTAAGTAAACAGAAGCTCCTAGATGTCGATTAGGGACTAAACCGATGGACATTTAGGAGCTTTAGTAATCAATCGTGAATGATACTTTTCACTTGTCTTCGTTTAATAAGGATTTTCAACCTTCTTCAAAATTTGATCCACGATTGATTTTTCCTTTTCACCTAAAGGTGTGCTTTCCTTAAACTCATCTAGCTCTTTTTTTATTTTGGTATATTCCACGTAGCTAAGATTGTAGCCAATCGAAGAAATTACTTGCTTTTGCATGGCTTCATTTTCGATACTCGCGAGCGTAATAATGACCGCTTCTTTATCTTTCATAAACACTTGACCCACAATGCTGGCATAGCTTTCCGATAGAACACCATCAAATTGATTGTTGCTTGCAAGGAACAACGCATTATAATTGTCCGGAGTAATTTTATCACTATGCTTGACTAAGTAGTCCATAATATCGATACCATTGTTGTCTTGTTCAGCTGTTAGCTTGGAGAAATCGACACCCTCAAGGTTTTTTACTAATTCCGCAACCTTTTCTTGAACCTCTAGCTTACTGTTGTAGATGGTTAAAAGGTTTTCCTCTTTCGTCAGCGTTGCAGGTTCGGCTGTCGCAGGACTAGTTGGTTCCGATTGTTCTTGTTCATTTTTTACCGTTTGGACATTTTGTGGATTTTGATCGGTCTTTGGTTTTTCCTCTTTAGAGGTCGCATCCATTGATGAACAAGCACTAACTAGTATGAGGCACAATACCATCGTGGTGAAGGCTAACATTTTCTTTTTTATATTCTTTTTAATATTCATTCTGATCCCCCTTGGTGAAGCTTTGTTAAGCATATATAAACTAAATTGATTAGATTATAACTTTTTATAATCTATCTTACTCTCATCTATTATAACGTAACAGGCAGATTAAAAGTTGCTCATGAGTCTCCATAGCAAAGAACGCCTACACATACAAACTTACAAAAAAATCAACCCTATGATCTAAATGACCATAAGGTTGATTTTGAATGAATTCTATATTAGGCTTGCAAGCTAGTTGCTTCATATGCTTGTACTTGCAGTGGAGCCGCCATAAATTGTGGGGCCTGACTTACAAAGGCTTGAAAATGACTGCTTGCATTGTGATGCGCAATCGCTTCTTGATCCTTCCACACTTCGATCATAATATACGTATTAGGTTGCTCCGTATGTTCAAGTAGCTCGTATGAAATGTTCCCTTGTTCTTCTCTGGATGCTGCTTGTAGCGTCTTCATTTCTTCTAAGAATTGTGTTTTAGCGGTAGCTTGAATTTGCATTTTAGCATGAACGACGATCATGGTTTGAGACGCCTCCTTATTTCCACTCCGCAACTTTTTCAGTAGGTAGACGGTAGGAATGATATCCTGCATCTGCAGCTTTACCGATAGAAATTAACATAATTGGCAAATAACGTTCTTTATCTAGACCAAATGCTTCCGCAATTTGATCCTTTTCGTATCCGCCAATCGGGCAAGTATCATAGCCATAAGCACGAGCAACTAGCATAAGCTGCATTGCAACTAACCCCCCATCAATTAACACTGTATCTTTGTTAACCTGTGGATCAATATTTGCAAAATGGTTAGATAGTGCTGCAACTTGTCTATCTTTCACTTCTTGTGGCATAAGTCCAAGCTCTACTGCGGTACCATAAATTTCTTCCAAGTTATCGTAGTTTCTAAGGTCGCCAAACAGGGCAATCATCGCAGAGGATGTATTTACTTGGGTTTGGTTGAATTTAGCAAGTGGCGCCAATTTCGCTTTACCTTCTTCACTCTCAATAACTAGGAAACGCCATGGCTGCATGTTGGTAGAGGATGGAGCTGTCATTGCTTTGTTTAAGATTTCAGTCATTTCTTCTTTGCTAATTTTTACAGTTGGATCATAACTCCGTACAGAATGGCGACCAGTTACAATTGCGTTAAAATCATTATTTTTACTCATATTATGTTTCTCTCCTTTTGTATTATACAATTATAATTTTTCAATATTTTGAATTAATCGGGTTAACAGAGCAGTTAATGCTTGTGTATCTTCGGGGCTAAAGCCAGAAAATAGTTGATTCATAAAGGTCTGTTTTTCCAAACAGTAGGTTTCCATCTTCTGATGACCTTGTGCTGTAAGTAATACTAATGTAATCCGATTATCATCGGGATTGGTACGTCTAGTTACCATATTAGAAGCCTCAAGCTGCTTCAAATGGCGAGTAATCGCAGCACTATCAATGCCCACTTGCTTTTGTAATTCAGTCTGACTCAGTTCATTTGCTTCAAATAAAGTCATTAATAAATGTAAGCGAGATGGACTGATGCCTGCGCATCTTTCAAACTTTGGACTTAATTGCTTGTTTAGCAATTGTAGTTGGTCAAAAGCTTCTGTTGCATTTTGTTTAGAGTAGGTCAAGAGATACCCCCTTTATTAAATTTAATTGTTATTAATTGATTGACGTATCAATGATTGACTCCTCAAGTAATATAATATATTGCTTTTAAAAATGCAACCCCTTTTTTGCTATTCTTAATTCTTGTTTATGTTTTCCTTTAAGTTAATAATAAAAACAGGATATTTACTAAAATGAACATTAGGAAGAGGGGAGATTATGACTGAGCGTATTCCTTGTATAAGCGTAGATTGTACTGCAACAATTTTACCAACCACTGCCGCAAAGACAGGGGGGTATTGTATGCCATGTTATCAGGTAATTCAGCATGAAGCGCATATGCGTTATGTAGAAGAGAATCGGAGAACGGTTGATTTATATGAAGGGGTCACGGACCCAGTAGAGATTCTCAAAATCATATATACACCTAGACCTTATGACGAACTAATAAAATATGTACCTTCTCCGCTAACAGAAGAGCAGCTTTATTTACAATTAAATCAATGCCAGATGACAGAGATGGAGCAATATGCAAAAGAGAAGTGGTTACTTGGAGATGAAAACGTTGGCTGGAAAATTGTGTTGAGTTTAAGCTGCTATCGTGATTATATTCTTTCGGATGAGATGCTTCAGCTTGCGCTAAAGGGAAGTTATAATGCAGCCATTTTGTTTAGAAATGCCCCTGATTCCATTCGTGATCAATGCTTAGCTCAGATTGAGATAGATAAAAATAAGAGACAAACACTTTTATTAGCCTTAGCATGGATTGGAGACGATCAGGTTGTCGAGCAATTTAATCAATGGCGTCTTAACCCGCCAAGCTGGGCAAATGAAATGTATGTTCCAGTAGAAAAATTTAATTATGAAGCAGGCTGGGAATTAACTGCTGAGGGTAAAAGACAGGATTTATTTTTACCTGTGAATTATGGGATCGAATATCGTAACGCTCATAATGAAAACGATGCTGAGAGACAAGATCATGTTGATCTTGATCGTAACCCTTCCGCTGAATTTAAGCTACTTGCCCCAAGCAAGCATACTTGTGCGTGGTGTGGTGGGGAACTAACGAAGCTTATTGAGCTAGGTAGTCAGCATGTTGCAGTGAAGGAACTAGGATGGCCTTATCCTTACATTACGATTGAAACCTGTCTCAACTGTAGTGCCTATGGTGAAATTTTTATGGAAATGAATGAAAATGGTGAAGTGATATGGAGTAAATATAATCGCAAACCAAGTTATTTACCGGAGCTGGATGAAGCTGCTACAACCTTTACTTTAAAAGAAACCTTTAAATTAGCACAACAGCCAAGAGCCCTATACCATAGCGCAGAATGGATGCTAGAGGGAACAAATTCTCAAATCGGTGGTCATCCTGGATGGATTCAAGATGCTTATTTTCCAACCTGCCCCTGCTGCAGTAAAAAGATGATATTTATCGGGCAAGTTGACTTTGAGCAGGTTACTGATAGTTACGAAGGGATTTATTATATGTTCATATGTTCTGCGGATCAAATCACGACGACATTATTCCAACAAACTTAAAGCGTTTTATCATTTGATTGAACACCAGCATTTGGGTAAGATAGAGACAAGCTATTTATATAATGACAGGAGGCGTAATCATTGCTTAAAACTAAAATTATTTGTACGTTAGGACCTGCATGTGATTCAGTAGATACACTAAAACAAATGATTCAGGCCGGGATGACGGTTGGGCGACTTAATATGGCACATGGAGAGCTGGAGGAGCATGTAGCTAGAATAAAGCGTGTACGTCAAGCAGCAGCAGAGCTACATACCTTTATTCCGATTATGATGGATATTAAAGGACCTGAGGTGCGAATTGGCAAGCTAAAGGAAGAGTCTTGTTTGCTACTGGCAGGTCATGAACTGATTTTGACAGCGGATGACATCTTAGGAGATGCAGAGCGGATTAGTGTCAACTATCCTGATATGCCTAAAGTCGTTAAAGCGGGAGATCGTCTATTAATTGATGATGGCTTAGTTGAGTTAACCGTTTTATCTACGGAAGGCAATGATATCCATTGTAAAATTGTGAGTGGTGGCGTATTGAAGCCACGTAAGGGCGTTAACCTTCCTGGGATTAAAACGACATTACCTGGTGTAACGGAAAGAGATATTAAGCACATTCAATTTGGCTTAGAAAATGATGTAGAGATGATCGCAGCTTCCTTTGTACGTAAAGGGGAAGATATTGAGGAAATTAGATCTATTCTAAAATCGCACAATGCAGAGCATGTACAAATTTATTCTAAGATCGAAAATGAGGAAGGCTTCCATAACTTAGATAGTATTATTAAAGCCTCAGATGGCATTATGGTGGCTCGTGGGGATCTTGGCGTTGAGGTTCCAGTTGAAGATGTGCCGATGCTACAAAAAACAATGATTGAGAAATGTAACTTAGCTGGGAAGCCAGTTATCGTTGCTACACATATGCTTGAGTCGATGCAGGTTAATCCACGTCCAACAAGAGCAGAAGTGAGTGACGTGTCTAACGCTGTTTTACAAGGTGCAGATGTTGTTATGTTATCTGGTGAATCTGCCGCAGGAAAATATCCAGTACAGGCAGTAACCACGATGGCAGCGGTCGCTCGTAAAGCGGAAGGCATGATCGACTATCATAATCAGTTTAATAAAAAACGTGAGCAGCATGCGACAGATATTACAGAGATTATTAGCCAAGGGGCTGTAAGTACAGCGCTTGAAATTGGAGCAACAGCAATTGTTGCGGCAACTGAAAGTGGATTTACCGCTCGGATGATCTCGAAGTACCGTCCAAATGTGCCTGTTATTGCGATTACACATCAAAAGCACGTTTTAGCTAAGCTTAGTTTATTATTTGGTGTAATCCCTGTGCAGGGAGAGGTTTATCCTACAACGGATGATATGTTTGAGGCAGCAAAGCAAACTGCATTCAAAACTGGTTACGCTAAAGAGGGCGATTCGATTGTCGTATCCGCAGGAATTCCGCTTGGACAAGCTGGGAATACGAACTTAATTAAGGTCATTCAGGCTTAAAAGTCTAGTTCATTTTAAGTTGGGGCTGTTCCAATTAGATTTACCTTTGGAGCAGCCTTTTATGTGAGTGAATAGGTAGAGGAGAGAATATTATTTATGGCAGGATCTAAATATTATGTTATTTGGGAAGGGCATAAGCCAGGTATATATACGAATTGGGCAGAATGTCAGAAGCATGTATCTGGATACAAAGATGCTAAATTCAAATCATATACTTCTAAGCAAGAGGCAGAAAAGGCATATGCGGAAGGATGGAAGAAGCATTGGGGCAAAGGCTCAGCAAGTGGAGGCTCTAATAAGAAGAATACCTCTACTACTACCAAGGCGACTAGTACTGAAATTGACTATGACAGCATTTCCGTTGATGTTGGAACACATGGCAACCCTGGCCCGATTGAATATCAGGGCGTAGATACACGCACAGGGGAAGTTTTATTTGCAAAAGGACCAATTGCGAAGGGGACTAACAATTTAGGTGAGTTTCTCGCAATTGTGCATTCATTGGCTTATTTAAAAAAGCTAGGCAGCAATAAAACGGTATATAGTGATTCTAGAACAGCACTTAAATGGCTACGTGATAAAAAAGTGGCGACCACACTTGTTCGTGACGAGACGACAGCAGAAGTTTGGGATTTGGTTGATCGCGCACTCGATTGGCTTCACAACAATACCTACAGCAATAAAGTATTAAAATGGGAAACAGAGGTATGGGGCGAAATTAAAGCGGATTACGGGCGTAAAGAATAAAGGGGGAATATTCCTCATAAAAACGCTTCTAGTCCAATGCTATAAATTGAGATCAGTCTTTATTGCTTGACTTATGATTAGAGTAATTCCAATATCCACTGGCGAATCTTCCCTGCGATGAGGCTGTTCGAAATCACTCCATATAACACGATCTTCAAGTGCAGTATTATGAACCAGCTTTTATGTTTTTCTGCAAAAATAGAAAATGAAGCTTACCTAACTTCATTTTAAAGAAGTAGAAAAGCTCCATATTGATACAAATTAGAGTGCACTATTATTTTTTTTCTTTTGGAATGATTTGTTTTGCAAATTCAATTAACTCCTCATCGGAAATTTTACCATTAGCAACTCTCAAACTATAGACGTATGCTTTTTTTGTTTCTGGTGCCTCATAAGCCCAAATCAATTTTTCAAGATTATTTCTTTTAATGACATCCACTCCGTTTATTTTGATTTTTTCACTGACATTTTCTCCGCTTCCATATGAGGCTGAAACTGAGGTAGCGTGGATAATTTGTAATGTAATTTCATTTTTTCCACTTACATAATTAATATTTGCATTCCAAAAGTCATCTTTAAACGGAACTGGCATTAACGCATAATCTTGCCCGTTAGCTTCAGCCTCTGCTAGGAGTTTGTTTGCAATCTCCTTCTTTTCCTCGTCCGACAGCTTGTAAATGTCAACGCCATGTTCCATGTGCACGCTTGCATCTTTAAATTTGTATTTATTATTGGCTGAAATTTCTTTAGAAAGAGGCTTATTTGGAATTCTAACCATCTTTTGTAATTGATTAAAATTAGTTATTTCATGTGACGTTCCTTTGAGTTCTATTTTCTGATTAGGGTTATTTGGCACAACATAGATAAACGCTAGTTGACCTGGTTTAATTTTATTCATCCAAATCTCGTTCATTTTTGATATTCTTTTATATTCCTCTTCGGTACGTTTATCTTCAGTATGTGTGTAGGGCTTTTCCTCAAAAAGCACCTTCCCTGATTCGCTCGTCAAAGACTGGTATTTCACCGCAGCAAATCCTGTGGAAGCTGTCAACAATGCACCTAGCAGGATAAGAAAGCTAACTTTATATTTCACTAAAAATCGCTCCTTTTTATATGATGGCTTTTCAGCTTCAATCTGACTTATAATTACATTCTGTAGGGTAGTCCCTGTAGGTTCAACCTTTTGAAACAGTAGCTTCAGATCTTCTTCCGGATGGTTCGGTTGCATACTGTTTTTCCTCCCTCGTCCGATCATAGTTTTTTCTGAATTTTTCAACAGCTCGTTGATATTTTTTGCGTAAATAAGTGGGGCTTTGATTCAGGATAAGACTGATTTCATTGTAGCTTTTGTCCTCGACACAACGAAGAATCAGCAGGCTTCGCTCCTCATTAGACAATGTGGCTAGTGCACGTAACACAGCAGGATTATAATATTTATGATCAATGGCTTGATCCACTTGGTTGTTGTCCCGATCACTTTTGTATAAAAAGGGGAGTAGCTTCATTACTTTTCGTTTACGTAGCATATCAATCGATTGATTGTAGGCAATACGGTACAGCCAAGCTTCAAAAGGACGATCAGGCTGATAGCTGTGTAGTCCTCGATAAGCTTTTAGAAATACCTCTTGCGTGCAATCCTCCGCTTCCCCATAATCCCCTAGCATATGGTAGCAATAATTAAAAATAAACTTTTCACAACGAATGACGATAATCGTAAACTGATCCTTCTCTCCTGCTAGCACGTCCTTAACAATCTGTTCATTTGTGATATCCAAGGTGCTTTTGTTCCCTCCCTTCCTTCAATTGGTTTAACGAAGGTTTGTCCATGAAATGTGACATATGTACAAAATAAAATAAAAATATAGCTAAAGGCTCACTAAAATAAGACGTAAAATGAGTCCTTACTCAAGCAGAATAAGGGTCTCATTTTACGTCTTTGTCTCTTAATATCAGTGTTTAAATTTCAATCTATTTTCTATTACTCTATTCTTACTTTACATCCAAATACAATTTTGCGATAGAGATCATTTCATTTTTGCTGATTTTACTTTTATCTACAGTTAAGAAGTGCTGGATGTGATAACCTTCTTCACTTGTTTCGGTAACAAAGCGCAGGGTACGTTCTTGATCATATTCGGCATAAATAACCTTATTATCTCCGATTTGTAGTTCCTCTGATTTAAATTTGTCATACGTTTCTTGATCTAAATTTAATGTGATTTTCTCATTGGTTCTCATTTGTGTAACTCTTACTGTCCCATTATTATAGTTACTCGTCGCATTCCAAATCTTACCTGAGTTTGGGAGTGCCTTTATAGCGTATTGCTCATCGGACTGTCTTGCCTCAGGCTCTAACTCAGCGGTAAGCTTACTTATTTCATCTTGACTTAAAGAATCCCCTTTGTAAGAGAGATTCCCACCTGTAAATTTATACTTCTTTAAAATGTTGTCTAATACTGTAGCGTCAGACCCTTCTAGCTTAGAGCGTAGCTCAGCAGGACTAGAAAGTCCAATTCCCATACCCTCTACGTTATATAGCTCACCTACATCGCCTTCACCGGCCACATAAGCGACACCCGTTTCACCAGGCTTCAAGATTTGAAGACCATAATGACTCGCTTTTAATTTGCGTAACTGCTTTTCCTTGTCGAAATCCGCAGGGCGTTCATATCTTTTTTCCTCGTACACCACTTCGCCTTTTTTGTTATCTATGGTTAAAAACTGAGATGCTGCAAATGCAGAGGAAGCAAGCAATACGCTCCCGAGTGCAACCACTGTACCTACCTTGAAAAATGATTTAGGTTTAATCATGTTATTCTCCTTTAGTTTAGACATAACAGCGTTTGTCACATCAATTTGCGGAACATCGCTATTATGAAATATTTTTTTGAGGTCTTGCGCTTGAGTGTCCTTCATCTACCTTACCTCCTGTAGCTTGAGCATAATGTTTTCTAAATTTTGATGCCGTCCTTTGAAACTTTTTTCGAAGACTATTACTATTTTGTTGTAGAATTTCCCCAATTTCCTTATAGTCTTTATCCTCAACACACCTTAAAATAAGTAAGCTACGTTCTTCAGGCGACAATTTGGACATTGCTTTGGCTACAGCTTCATCCCAGTAATGCTCTTCAATAGCCTGATCTACAGGGCGATGGTGTTCATCACTTTTATATAGAAATGGGAGGTATTTAGAGAGCTTCCGTTTGCGCAAAACATCAATACACGTATTCGAAGCAATTTTGTACAGCCAAGCTTCAAAGGATTTGTCATGTTGATAAGAACCTAATCTTTGGTATGCCTTAATAAAAGTATCTTGCGTGGCGTCCTCGGCTTCTGCATGCTGCCCTAACATATGGTAACAATACGTAAAAATTTGTTGCTGATAGGATCTCATGATTTTTTCAAATAAGGACAAATCGCCCCGCAAAACTTCTAATATAGCTTGATGTAGGTCAATTTCATCCATTTCTTCACTCCTTATCTAAAAGCCGGCTCTGTTAAAGTATATAAAGGGACATAAATTACATTTTAAAATATTTTCGACGTCGAAGATTTGCCCTTATATTTAGTACTACGATTAAGGGTGATTGAAATGTGGCATAACGCAGAAATTAATCTCATTTTTTTTCATAATTTTTCAATTTGATATTATGTTGTTCTGAGCGTACTATTGTAATTGTAGGTACAAAGAACTATGAAAAAATGTTATCGTTACTCTATTAAAAATTTATCAATTACTAGTGAATGAAAATAACCAGAATGTTTAATTATAAGAAAAGAGGGTGAGTAATTGGAACCAGTTAAAGTTAAACGTCGTATTATACCACAAACTCCTCTACAGGGCTTACAGCTAGGTTACATTTTACTGATTATGCTGGTCTTGATACAGGAGGTTTTTGTTTTTTGGCATATTCAAAACACACAAGCCTTTACGACTGTCGATTTGATTTTTAACGTTGTCGCTTTGCTTGGCTTACTTGCAGGTGTTGTTTTACCTTTTGGAGTTACCGTAGTTTCTATATTTGTATATTTTGTGTTGTATTTAGTTTGGTTAGCGACCTATGCACCCTCAGAGGTGATAACGATCACTTGGTTATTAGTGATTCCTGCTAATATGCTCGTTGCTGCACTTATTAAAACTTACTTTATACGTAGTCATCAGTTTGTCGAACGCTTAGAAAACTTAGAGCAAAGAAATCCGCAAATTGACTTAGATACTGCGCTGGGCAACAAGCTTGCATTTGCAGATGCTTTTGTGAAACAATCAAACTTAGCACGACGTTATCCTGATAAATATAATTTCTGTATTGCATTATTTAAAATTGAATTTTTACCTTTAGTGCAGGAGTCGCTTGGCGCAGAGGGTTATTCTGAATTGTTGCTTAATTTATCTGAAACGATCCAGAAGCAATTAAGATACGAAGATTATAAATTTTCGATTGATGGCGGACGATTTGTTGTTATTTGCCCATTGACTCGTCCAGAGTTTTTAGATGCGCTAACTAATCGGATCAAATGGGCGATGATGGATATGCCCGTGACAGATTTAAAAGGCGGCGCTTTGAAGCTTGTGATTCGTGCAGGTACTCTTGTGTTCCAACCGGATCAGCTTAGTCAATATGAGACCGCAGATGACATTATTAACACGTTAGAGAGAAGCACAGAAACGGACTTAATTGCTGAATTTATTTAATTAGGAAAGGAATTGGGGTAATGGCGAGTTATATAAATTGGTTTATCCCACTATGTATTGTAGTGAGTTCCTTTTTTGCGATTACGATTGTTGGTTTAACGATTGCGACATTGAGATTCCGTGCGCAAGTGTATCGAAAATATGATCGAGGGCAAAATAATGACTGATTTTATATTACTGTTTTCAATTATTAGTATTTGGATTGCCGTGACGGAAGCTATTGTTATTATGATTGGCGCCATTCGCTTTATGAGAAGGCAAAATAATAGCAAAGTTATTTTTCCAAAATCCATGGAAAATTTTCCAACGGTAACAGTTGTAGTGCCAGCACATAATGAGGAAATTGTGGTCGCCATTACGGCCGAGCATATTTTAAGACTTAATTATCCAGAGGATAAGGTTCAAATTATAATGATTGCTGACAATTGTACGGATACAACTGCTGCCAAGCTGAAGGAATTAAAGAGTCGTCCAAAGTATCAGCATCGGAATTTTCAGATTTTAGAGCGAACTGGTAAAGGGGGAAAGTCAGGTGCACTTAATGATGCCCTGAAGCTTGCTACAGGAGAATGGATTTGTGTCTATGATGCGGATGCAGCACCAGAAAAAAATGCACTTATGTTTTTAGTACAAAAGGCGTTAGAAAAGCCAGAGCTGTATGGTGCAGTATTTGGACGTAACAAGGCACGCAATCGTGGACAAAACTTTTTGTCCAAATGTATAAACCAAGAATTAGTTACCATTCAGCGTGTTCATCATACTGGCTTATGGGAATTATTTCAGGTGGGAACGATTCCAGGTACCAATTTCATTGTCAGTACGCAGCTGATGAGAGAGATTGGCGGTTGGGATGAGAACGCGATTACAGAAGATACGGCAGTCTCTTTTGAGATTATGAAAAAGGGTAAGCTGATTGCATTAGCACCTCAAGCCGAAGCGTACCAACAGGAGCCAGAGCAGTTAAGTGTATATATGAAGCAACGTGGCCGGTGGTCAAAAGGGAATTTCCATGTCATTATGGACAATTTCCATCATTTATTTGATCGTACAAGCTGGCGTATTAAGCTTCATGTGCTTTATTTTGCCGCTAGCTATTTCTGGTTTATGCTGGCGATCATTATTTCAGATATTATTTTCTTATTTAATATTGGCTATCAGGTGGCTAGATTGTTTAATCCTGCGTTGCAAAGCCCAATTCAATTTTCGAGCGACGTATATGTATATCTCGTGATCGCTTGGGCATTGATGTACTTTATTTATGTGCTACAAATTAACTTAGCTTTAGCCTCCGATATTGGGCAAAGCAACATTGAAAACTTTATCGTTTCTTGTGTTTCTTATTTCACCTATTCCCAACTGTTTCTTGTCATTTCCGTCAAAGCCTTTTGGGTCATTATCGTGGATAAGATTACAGGAAGAGAAGGAAATAAATGGTATAAAACACAGCGCTTTGGCTGAAAGGATAAGTAAAAATAAAATAGTCCAATTTTAAAATATTGTATTTATGATTTAATTTTAATTAATGATTGGCTCCAAAGGGATACAAAACGAAGGACAGAGGATTATGTAACAATGGAATGGTTGCCTTTAAAATAAGATTCTTTCCGGATAAAAATAAATTCAAAGAATCTGATTTTAACAGCAAGTGAAATAACCTCTGTTCGGAGTGTCTTGCCTTTAGGTTAATCATTAATTTTTTTTGAGTAAACTAAGTTTTGTCTTATAATGATAACAAACTAGGGCAGACAAGTCCTAAGATAAAGGAGGATGTTATCATTGAAATATCGCCGTTTAGGGAAAACGGAGCTTGACGTATCCGTTATTGGAGTTGGCACGTGGCAATTTGGTGGAGAATGGGGGCGTTCCTTTTCTCAAGCAGAAGTCGATGCTATTTTGGACCAAGCGAAAGAGGAAGGCATTAACCTCATTGATACAGCAGAATGTTATGGCGATCATTTATCTGAGAGCTTGATTGGCGATTACCTTCATCGCCGTAAGCGCGAGGATTGGGTCGTTGCTACGAAATTCGGTCACCATTTTCATTATAACTTCTCACGTACAGACGTATTTGCGCCTCAAGATGTTTTGCAGCAGTTAGATGCTTCCTTACGTGCATTACGTACGGATTATATTGATTTATATCAATTCCATTCTGGTCCTGATCAAGTGTTTGATAACGATGAATTATGGACTTTGTTGGACAAGCAGGTACAGGCAGGGAAAATCCGTCATCTTGGTTTATCTATTGCTAAAAATAACAATCTACATCAGACAGACGCGGCTTCAAGTGTGAATGCAAAGGTAATCCAAGTCGTTTATAATCGTCTTGATCGTACGCCAGAGGACACTGTGTTTCCGTCCTGCCAACGTCAGGATTTAGGTGTGCTTGCACGAGTACCATTAGCAAGTGGTTATTTAAGTGGTAAATATAAACCAGGGGCTACCTTTGAGCAAAATGATGTTCGTCATCGGCATGATGCTGAAGCCACACGCCAGAAGCTGGAGGAAGTGATGCGTATTGCGCAACATGAGGTGCCAGAAGGTGTGGATATGGCACAATGGGCACTTGCATGGTGTCTTGGGCATGAGGCAGTTACCGCTGTTATTCCTGGGTGCAAAAGCCCTGAGCAAGTGAGCAGCAATGCTGCGGCCGCGAGATTGTTGAAATTATAAAACATCGAAACTTAGAAAATAGATTTATTACAGAATGAATGCATGATTACAGAAGAAAGAAGCGGCAAGTACAGGATTGTGGATAAAATAATCCTCTGTACTGTAGCCGCTTTTTCGTTATTAGTTAAGTCCTCTTTGCTAGTGCAGGACAATTGATGGCAATATACAGTGTTAATTCTCACTTAATAGAGTAACAAGGTTAAGGTGTCGGTATTTATCAGTCAACGTTGGTTCTGTTGTAGAAGATTTTTTTAGATGCTTCATGACCTGCTTTGGATTATCTCTCCATCCATACTTATCAATCACTAAACCTGCTGCCGCCGCCACTTTAGGGGCTGCATAGGAGGTGCCAACAGCATAATTATATCCGCCTTCTAATGATGTAGTGAGGATGAATTCCTTCTCGAACCAGCCTTCTTCTGTCCAACGCTCTTGCCCATACTCATTGAAATATTTTAAATCACCACCTGGTGCTAATATATTCAAAAATCCCTTATCATAGTTGCTAAAGGTGGATAACCCTTTCTCGGGGCCTGTGGAACCAACAGCAATTACATTTTTAAGATGTCCAGGCATGTCTAATACCTTTCCTTTAATTACAGTGACATCCTTGAGTTTAGAATTTAAAATATTAATCATTTGCTGCTTGTCCGAAATATCGACTCCATCATTACCTACAGCTGCAACAATGACACTTCCTTTATTGTAAGCATAATCAACAGCACGCTTATAAGCGTGATATTCCGCTGAATCATTAGTATTGTTACTGTATTTCCCACTAACGAGCATATATTCACCTAAGCTTAAATTGATGACATCAGCATCGTCATTTGCTGCTTCCACAATCGCTTTAATTACCCAACTTGTTTTTGCAGATTTAGTCCCAAATACACGATAGGCTTTAATACCAATACCTGGTGCTGCACCTTTAATCAGACCATCAGCAGCAATTTGTCCTGCTACCTCTGTTCCATGTCCTAATTTATCCGCTATATCATCAGGGGCTCCTAATTCATCCGGCTCTGTCCCGTTATGTCCACCTGCGGGCACTAAGTTTTTTGACCCTGCTACTAGACTATGCTGTAAATCAGGATGTGAGGAATCAATGCCCGAATCAATAATTGCAATCACTGTATTTGTTGTTGGTGTATGCAGGGCGTAACTGTCACCGTCTGAGGTTACTTGTCTCATGTCCCATTGGTATTCCCACAACAAAGGAAGCGCACTCATTCTAGCTTGAGGTCTAAATTTGGGTTGAAAAGGAATCGACTCAACTTGTGTAATTTCTGGCTTATCAATTGATGTCGCTTGATTTATTGCCTCAACTAATGGGTGCTCCACCAAAGCGATCCTTTGGGTCTCATCCATGTTGACGGAGACAAGATTTACTTCAGAAATTTCATATAAGGGCTCTAATTGGTATTGCTTTAAAAATTCATGTTTTTGCTCTAGTGTAACCTCTGACTTAAATAAAATTGTAGTTTCATTAGCTTGAGCATCAGCAGGGGATGAGAAAATAACCATCCCGATGAACATTAGTAAACAAGAATGAATAAATTTTCTCATACAACCTCTCCTTTTTTTACATATAAATTATAATAATAACCTTGTTGATGAATCAGACTGGAGTGATCGCCTTCCTCAATAATTTCGCCATCGTGTAGGAGTAAAATTTTATCTGCATCCTTAATCGTATCTAAACGATGTGCAATAATGAGCTTGGTGCAAGCTTGCTTGTTAATACTTTTTTTAATATACAACTCTGAAATGTTGTCTAAGCTACTGGTGGCTTCATCCAAAATAAGCACTTTGGGTGTTGACATCAAGGCTCTTGCCAGCAATAAACGTTGACGTTGTCCACCTGAGAAATTAGCACCAGATTCTGTAACGATCGTATTAAATCCAAGAGGTGTACTTATGATGTCGTTGTAAATGTATGCCTTTTTAGCCGCCTCAATAACGTCTTCTTCATTTCCATTAGCATTCATCTGAATGTTTTCTTTAATTGTCCCATTAAAAAGCTGTGCCTCCTGAAGCACGGATCCAATTAGTGATCTTAGCTTTCCAAGGTTATATTGTTCAATAGGAATGTCATCAATTAAAATCTGCCCTGAGGTAGGCTTATTCAGACCTAACAATAGCTTGGCAATCGTACTTTTTCCTGAGCCGGAATGTCCGACAATTGCAACACTTTCTCCGGGCTGAATTGTAAACGAGATATTTTTAATCACTTCTTCGTTAAATCGGTTATATTTAAATGAAACATTTCGAAACTCAATTTTACCCCTTAGGTGCTTAGGAACAATAAGCTTGTCCAATGACTCCTGCTCTTTTTTTGTATTTAAAACATCCTGAATACGTGAAAAGTATGATTTCAAAGAAACAAGCTCAGTATAGTTATTACTAATTGAAATAACAGGCGAAATAAATGAACCTGCTATAGAACTAAATGCAAGAAGTGTGCCCATCGTGATTTCTCCACGAAGCACCATAAATGCACCAAGCCATAATATAAGTAATGGTAAAATAATTTGAATTGCAGAAGTAAACGTCTGAATGATCGACTCCCAAATATTTAGCTTTTGGGTGCTACGAAGTTGACCCTCATATTTCCCCTTCCATTTATTAAGCAATCGCTCCTCAATGCCTAAAACCTTAATATCTAGTGTGTTATACACCATTTCGGTTACAGTAGATTGCACTTTGATTTTATCGCGGATATTATTTTCCACCATTTTCTTAACTAACTTTGCATTAAGAAATAATGCCAAGCCTAATATTAGGCTAGTTCCCACAAGCACGAGGCTAAGCTGTACAGAAAAGTTAAGCATCATGATTGTATACGTTACTAGTAGCAACAAATCTATAAATAATGTAATTAATGTAGTAGATAGAATTTCTCGAATATAATAGTTGGAATTTGCTCTAAACAAAATATCACCATTACTACGGTTATCAAAAAAAGGGAAGGGGAGATGCAAGAGTGTATCCATAAAGTCCTTCATAATTGAACGATCAAGCTTCGTCTGCACAAAAGTAATCATGATGCTTCGCATCCCATTGATAACTATAAAGGTTGTTAACATAAGCAAGAGCAACCAGCCTGTTTGACCTAAAAAGCTACTGTCCTTGGTGGATACAACTTGATCCATAAACCATTTTGTGAATAAAGGGACTGTTACCATTACGCCCTGAAGTGCTACTGTAAACAAAAGGACGTTGAGAAGCATCCATTTGTATTTTTTTAAATAGTTAATTAATAAATTGCTTGAAGTCGCCTTTTTTGTTGCAAAAGTAGAAGTCGGCTTCATAGTTAGTACATAACCTGTAAACCGCTCTGCAAATTGAGACGCACTAATTCTTTGACGCCCTTGTGCGGGGTCTACAATCGTATAGCTATGTTTATTAATCTTTTCTAAAATAATAAAATGTTTTCCTTCCCAATGGAGGATAGCAGGCAAATGGATTTGTGATAAGTGTGTAATATCTGCTCGAAAGGCCTCTGTTTCAAGCTGTTTACTCTTGGCAACCTCCATTAAGTTAAAGAGAGAGTAACCTCCTCTTGGTGCAGGATACTCTTCTCTTAGTTCATTTAAATCTGTACGGTGATGATAGTAATTTAGTAACATAACCAAACAAGCTAAACCACATTCGCTATATTCCATTTGCTGAATAAAAGGAACCTTTTTGCGTAACATCATGCACACATCTCTTTTTCAATAGAGTTAATGGCATTCGTTATAATGTTTTCTTGACGATGATCCATTAGCTGATAAAGCCACTTTTTAGAATGATGAAGTAACTCTTGCTGTTTAGAGGTTTGGGTTCCTTCTGCATATTGAATCATGGCATTAGCTAGATAACAAAATGAGCGACCATACGCAGAATTGATATGTTTAAGCCGAGTTAAAGTATCTTGATCAATCTCTGCTTTAGATGCCCATAATAGTAAGCCGCGATAAAAATAAATCAGATTTTCCATAATAGGACCATCTCCCTTTGTCAGCTTGCTTATTAGTTGGTCAATCACGTTCAGGCTACGACTGTAGGCTTGCTTGGAATTAAATTCTTGAATTAACAAGATGCCTACGTTATAACACGAAGTGAGCTGAGTTGTTTCATTTAGCTGCTGCTCTAACGCTAATACATCTTGAGATGATAGCTTATAGCTTGGATTAAGGTATTGGTTATACGTACGGTAAACCGACATGTTTTTTTTGCGGAATAATTCTTTAATTTTTGCACCATCTGTATAGCTACCGATTGGAATTGCTGTAGCAAAAAATAGAGCAATATTAATGATGATAAAATAACTGGTTGTATCCCATAGCAAGCCGTTTTCAATTGGCATTAAGCGAATGAGAAGGCATACTCCGATCGCTAGTAGGTTAGCCAGTGGCCCACCTAAATAGGTAGGGATCATTTTCTTTCTTAATAACTTATCCGATAGATGCTCATTTGGAATGTAGCTACTCATCATCCCAAACATAAGATTCATGTCATCATTTACAGAAAGCCGAAGACCTCCGCTGTGAGTTGGTAATATTAAAATGGGCCCTGCTGACATAAAATGAAGCTTGGAACCTAGGCTTATCGCCACCAGCAAATGTCCTAGTTCATGAATGGTTATACTTAAAAATGCGATGGCATAGCAAATAAATATAACGAATAAGGTATTGTCATTCGTCCATAAAAAGAGAAGGAGTATGATAACTGGATAAAAAATAGTAATTGTTAAGGGATGTAAAGCAAGTTGTTTAAACTTTGACATGTCGATTTAAAAGCTCCTCATAGGATTGGTAATCAAAAAAACCATTCTCCTTCCAATAACGATATTCAAAATGATCTTTGGGGTAATCGCTTAAAATCATTTTCATTGTTTGAAAGGTAACCTCCTGCTGACTGGTTGGTGTTGCGCGATAGCTATCATTACAAAGCTCTATTAATTTGAGTGCGGCTTCTTCTGCATACAAATCGGCTAAGTCCTGCTCACTATTTACAAAATTAACAGTATGCTCGATGGACGCACCCATGAACGATAATGTTTTTACCAAATAATCTGAGACAAAGCTAGCACCATTGCTCTCAGCGGTAGTTACTACTATGCCAGCTTTGCCTGTGAGCTTAAAAAGATGGGCCCAATAAGAGAGTCGGTCAATTAACAACTTCATATCAGAGGACACATTATGTGAATATACAGGACTGGCTAAAATAACAATGTCGGCTTGCTCTAGCTTTGCCTTAATTATGTGCCCATCGTCATGGCTGTTCTCTTCATTAGGGCAAAAGCCCTGCTGGAAGCAATTTTTACATCCTGTGGATGGGAGTAGATTAGAATTTAAAGGAGAATAAATATCAATGTTCCCAATAGAGCAATGGGCACGAGCGTAATCAATAATTTGATGTACATAGCGAAAAAGTCTAGAGTTTTCGTTGCGTGAGCCAATATATACAAATATATTTTTCAAGCCTCATCACCCCTCCATTAAATCTTAGATTGTGAGTATAGAAGGTATGCCCTCAGGATCATTAATTCGTAGCAATTGATAAGCGATACCTGCTAACCCAGTAAATAAGCTGACGTCTGGGTATTCATTAATGTCCATTAATTTATATTGCCCATTAGCTTGCTTTAGATGGATAACCTCACTTGCAATATTTCTGGCAAGCTCGAAGCTATCTTTATCTTTAGTTACGATGTAATGGGTTAGAAATAATTCTGTAATGCCCATATTGCCATGGCACATACAATCATTGAATAGTAGTTGATCATTTTTAGCTTTATTTAAAATCGAAGCTTGAATAATTGTATCGTCTAAGCCTTGTAGCCATGGCTCCATCACAATTCTAGCAATTCCTTCACCAATGTATCCATGGCACCAACTCATTGCCTGATGAGTTTCATCAATACGTTGATTCGCATCCTTCATTAAAGCGATTGCCTTATTTGTATACTGTGGCAGCTTTGTTATTTCTCCCATTTTAAATAAGGTTAAGGCATAACTTGAAATGCCATGACCAAAACCGGAGTTTATAGATTCAATATTTTCTAACTTATTTATTAAGAGATTGCTTAACTTGATGGCAAGCTGAATAAACTTTTGATCTTTTCGCCTTTTATAAAATCTCAATAATGCATGAATGAGACTTGTATAACCATTTAAATAATCAAATTGTAGTTTGCTCTCAATATGTGACTCTGGCAATTTTTCAAATTGCTCACAATATTGATTAATCATTTTCGTAATTTTAAGCTTATTGGCTCCATAATCCTCGATTAAGGAGAATGCATAAAATAGACCAGGGTAACCACTTATCCCTAATTCAAACTGAGTTGCTTGATCTACAGGGTAATGCTCTAAAATTTGATTAATAAAAAAAGCATACTTTTCGTTTCTAGTTTTTTGATATAGGAAATGGAACATTAAATAAATGCCACCAACACCATTATAGAAGTCCTCACGGATCGGAATAAGCGACCAAACATCACGTTCTGATTCATAAGGAATGATCCAACTTAGTGTATTTTCAGTGAAAGCAGTTTGCATAATCCGCTCAGCTATATTTTCCGCTTCCTTTATAAAATCAATCCTATGTCTACTTAAATCTTTAATTGCTGAGTTACTATATTGAAGTGCTTTGTTTGTTTGAATACGATATTCTGAAAAATCACCATAATGAAGATGAATAATAGATATTTGCTTATTTATTTCTTGTTCTGTTAAGTTGCGAATGGTTTGTATAAAATAATCAAATGAATTTATTGTATAGAAGTCTGTTATTACCTCGTTTGTACTTGTCAAAATATTTGGCTTATCACTTACACTGAAAAAAATAGGAATATCTTCTACCATCATATCTAATGATTCTGCTTGATTTAATTTCCTGTCTGTATAAGGGAATGACCACATATTCTCAATTGCTTTCTCACGATCAAGCATATCCATTAACATTTCAGGATGGTGAAGGTGCATCATTATATTTGCATATTGGCTCGTATCTCTAAACAGGCAACGTGTGTGTACACCTCTAAAATGATAGAGCACGCTTCCTTCTTGAAGTAATGACTCTTTATTTTTTAGGAAGACAGTGCATACATCTCGATATCCTTCTATAATTTGGTCACGATACATTTTGTAATCGATAATCAAATCATTATTTTCAATAAATGGGAGATTATTTGCGCCTTCAAGTTCAAAGTCTTGATAATCATATTTCAACTGATCTGTACCTTGGTTAACAGGTTGAAGTACCTTGAATTCAAACTTCTTTTGGCGACCATTCAACGCACTGAGGTCAATTTTTAACGGGTCTTCAATTTTCACACCATTCGTTGGCAAAAATAATGTACGTGTCACATGATGAAAAAGTGTATCTGTAAGTGGCTTCAAACTTTGTGATTCTTGCTTTCCTAGTGGCATAGGTTGCTGAATTAACGTTTCTAAATCAATAATAACGGGATATTGACCATGAGAAATCAAATTTTCCATATGAATATCTGTTCCATTTAATAGTTGAATTACAGCCATTAATTGGCCGAACCTCTTGTAATAAGACTCAACCTCATCTAAGCTACTACAAGGCTTGTAGGCAATGTGCTCTTCATATGCATAATCATCATGTACGGCTGTGTGTACACCTCGAAGCTCCAATATACCTTGAGTATTTAGCCAGTCAATTAGTTTATTAAATGCCAAATTAATTTGTAATCGTTTTGGCTTATACACAATATTTTTATCACCAGAGAACGTAATAATTGAAACAGTATTACCCTGCTGGTGCGTATCGCCTTCACCTAATTTAATGCTGTCTATTGTGAAATTATGAATCCCAAATTGATTCCTTAGCTCCTGCTCATCTGCAAAAATACGGATTAGCATCTGTTGTATATTTGTAATGAAAAATAATGTTGTTGTTGATAATAATCGTGTAAGAACAATATATTTATTAAAAAATTCAGTTAAAAAATGTTTAGAATTAAATTTAGAAATAAAGGACAAAAATCTTTCCTCTGGGGTATCTCCTTCTAACTGATCGTTTTCTCTACACAAATTTAGCTCAAGCACCAATGCTTTATGAGCCATATCCATTAATGACTTTGCTAATTGTGAAAGTAAGTTCTCTAGAACTTCTTTATTTAAAATAATCTCATCATGCCGTTGCAGAAAATGTTGGAATTTTGTATATGCGTATCGCATAAAAGGATGCAAGCAATCATTTAAATCATTTTTAGGAGAAAAACTACTTTGTGTATCCTCCACCAGATCTAATGCTTCCTGAAAAACATTAAACCATTGTGCTTGCATAGCCTTATCATTATATAAGCTTATATAGTTGGGATCAGGGTTATACTGTACTGCGTGGGAGAAGGTTTCTTTGTTGTAGTTGTTTATGTACAGCATTTGATCAAAGGTTTTATTTGAAATAATAGACATATCAGAACGCCAATGATCCATACTTTGAGGATCTTCCTTCAAATCAAGGGGCGCTAAAAGAGAGTAACGCTCAGCAATGGTTAAAGATTTGAAAATATTATCTAACATATTTCCACCTCTAGTTAGGAAGATTTTTTAAATTAAATATAGATATGGGGCAATATATTAGGATATTGCCCCATTATGGTTGTTTATTTTTTATTTTCTTTACCACATTTAAAAGCAGCAGATGCTAGATATGAGGCCACAAAACTGATACCTGCACCACAAATTGGTGTTGATCTTACCTCTGTATCCATACCACTTCCACCAAAAATAGCCGCCATTTCTTCTTCAGACAAGCTTCTTAAACTTTTGCCAACAGGGGACTCGTTAAATTGACTATTCAAGGGTTCCACTCCTTATCCTAAGCAATTTTTGTTATTAGATACGATACCACTGATTGCGCTTCCAACTGCTGAGATACAAACCTTTGAGCTTTTAGCTACGCTTCTGATTATTGTGGAGATTACCACTCCTGGAGTTGCTCTTGGATCTACTTCAGAAGCACCATAGATGTTTTGCATTTCTTCCATAGATAGAGATCTTAATCCAGTACCACAGCTTTGATTCATCACCTTGATTTCCTCTTGCGTCATATTGAAAATCCCTCCTACAAAAAAATTAATCTAGTATTATTTACTAGATTTATCCATAGTTTATCATAAAAGATATATAAACACAAAATAAGATATAAAATTTCTTAATAATACATATTTATGCTTCTAATCCCTTTTTATTTAAAAATATTGTTATATATTTAAAGTCCCCTATTTATAAATACAACAGGGGATAAAATAAAACAGTCTATTATGATTACTTTGCAAGCTGGTGTAACTGTTCATTTGAATAAATATAAACCCCATTTTTTTCCACTCTACTTATTTTTAGCATTGCTCGTGCCACCTGTCTGCCTTCAATTGCCTTATATTTTTTTAGAGGCCCCGCCATCAACCAAGCGGTTCCTTTTGCTACAATTGCTCCTATCCGTTCACCAACCCTCACCTCATTACGTTCTCCAAGCAATAATGCAGGACGAAGAATAGATAGGGAAGGATAACCTAGGGTAGCGAGTTTTTGCTCCAGTTCACCTTTCATGCGAGAATAAAAAATAGATGAGTTAGGATTTGCACCCATAGCGCTAACTACAAGAAACTGCTGTGCTCCTTGTTGCTGCGACAATTTCGCAATTGAATAGGGGTAGTCCACATCAATCTGATACATAACCTCTTGACTGCCTGCTTTTTTAATTGTTGTACCCAAACAGCAAAATACATCATCAACCGCAAACAAGGCGGAGTGCTCCTCAAGCTTATCAAAATTTACGATATGTTCAATTAACTTTGGGTGTTGTTTATTTAGTGGCGAACGAACAAGTGCAATGATATGGTCATAGACTTCACTATGTAATAATAAGTGTAAAAGGTGTTGACCTACTAAGCCGCTGGCGCCTGCTATTAGTGCAGTTTTTCCCATCGTAATTCATCCTCCCCATACAAATCATTATTTCTATTATAGTGTAATCCATATATTTTTCGTATAATTCATCATACTAAAATGGTCAATTATTATTTTAATGGGAATTTTTATAATATGCACAAGGCGCGAGTATCAAATATTTAGCATCATCTCCTAAAATATTCATGGGAGGTGCATCGTGTGCTAGGGCATGAGGGCTTGAAAAATAAAATAGAAGTTGCAAGAGTAGAGTTACATCACTTAGCTGAAATAAACGGGTTTATGGACCAAAGGGTGCTAGAACAATCTATGTTCTTAGATGAATTGATCAATAAATACAATAAAATTAGATATGATATATATAAGAAGAAGCCAACCGCGTAAGCGAAGAAAAGGCTTCTTTTTTATTTGGGTGCGTCTAAGTAGCCGTTACCCTAGTTTTTACAATGAACTAAAGCATGGCTATATTCGTCTATTTTTTGTAAGGTGGAGAAATAAAATGAGCATGTTATAATAGGAAACTATAAAAAGTTAATTTTATTATAGAAATGAGATGGACATTATTTTTACTTTATTTAGGGGTAAGTCTCAGTTTTGGCTTACATTAATTTTAATTGTGTTTAAGGTGATGTTACTTAGATATTTCTTTTATGATGGTATTCATGCAAAAGGGATGCCTGGCGATATATTATCGTTGTTACTCCTTTTATTTATCATCGAGCTGTTAATTCCAACTCAATGGCGCAAACGTGCCGTTATATATTGGAGCCTTAATTTTATTATTTCGTTTACACTTTTTGCGGCAACTTTATATTTTGCACATTTTGGAACGGTTCCGACTTATCTAGTATTGGGTGAGTTAAACCAAGTCCCTCAAGTAAAGGCCAGTGTAGGAGCATTACTTCGTCCACAACAATTTTTATATTTTGCTGATTTTGTTATTTTGGTAGTATGGGCGATCATCAATTGGTTTTTAAATAGAAGAAACCGCTCTAGCTATAGCTTTAATGGGGGTAACGGATCTAGTTATAATTCTAACTATGGAAGTAGCCACAGCTCTAACTATTCGTTCTCGTCTCGACGTGTAAAACCAACATGGGGATGGAAATTAGGTATTGGCGTGGTGCTTGTTATTAGTGTGTTGACCTCAGGTATGTACGTCAAGGCAGGCCGAAGTATCGATAATGAGCTTGTTCGCGCTGAAAGTGTTGGCTTCATTAATTATCAATTTGATGCAGTATTTCGTAATCAGGAGGAAGAGCGATTAATTGCAGAAGGGAATCTTCATGAGGTTGCCAAGCAGGTCGCAGAGCATCAAGCAAGCTATAACTATAAGAATCAAGGAACAGGTACGGTGGCAAAAGAAGCGCAGTATTTTGGCGCTGCAAAAGGTAAAAATTTAATCCTAGTTCAAATGGAGTCCTTTCAAAATTTTCCGATTAACCTGAAAATAGATGGACAAGAGATTACGCCTGTGCTCAATCAGCTTGCAAAGGAAGGCTTATATTTCCCACATGTTTTTCAGCAAATTGGAACTGGCAATACGTCAGATGCGGAATTTATGTCGAACACTTCGATTTATCCTACAGCCGCCGTCGCGATGTCTAAAGGTTTTGGTAATCGGGAATTACCAAGCTTGCCACGTTTACTGCAAAGTAAAGGGTACGTAGCGCAAACCTATCATATCAATGACGTGAAATTTTGGGATCGGCATCGCCTATATCCAGCCCTTAATTTTGATCAATATTTTGATCGTCCTTATTATAACAATGATCATTTTAACGATTTTGGGGCATCAGATGAGGAAATGTATAGAGTAGGGATGGAGCAATTAAGTCAGCTTCAAGCACAATCTAAGCCTTTTTATGCTCAATTTGTTACGACCTCTAGTCATTCACCCTTTGTTGTGCCACAGGATAAGCGTAAAATAACGTTACCTGCTGAGCTAGAGGGAAGTAACCTTGGGAACTATATTACAGCGATTAATTATACCGATTATGCGATTGGTCAGTTGATTCAAGAATTGAAAAAGCAAGGCATGTGGGAAAATACGATCCTTGCTTTTTATGGAGATCATTTTGGTATTCAGCCAACGGAGACAGGGGCAGAAGAAATTACAGCCAAGCTAGGAATTCCTTATGATGATCGCATTAGTCGATTTAATATTCCATTTATTATTCATATCCCAGGGGAAAGCCATGGCAAGGTGATCGAGCGTACAGGGGGGCAACTGGATATAATGCCTACCTTAGCCAATCTATTAGGTATATCGCTTAAGGATGCTCAATTTACAGCCTTTGGACAAGATTTACTTAATATTGATCATAATGTCGTGGGGATGAGATATTATCTTCCTACAGGTTCCTTTTTTAACGATGATATTTTATTTGTGCCTGGTGAAGGCTTTGATGACGGTCAAGCTACCTCGATAAAAACACTTGAGCCCGTTACTGACTTTGCACAATATCGTAGTGACTACGATTACATTTTGGAGCTTATGAAATTATCAGATCAGTATGTGAAGCTACTGCCTAAGCGTTAACTGTTAGCATTCAAATTTAAATAGAAAAACAGCCTGTAACGTTCCTTGTGACATAGCTTGTCAAAGCATACATAAGGAATGAACTACGGGCTGTTTTTTATGTGCGATCAAAAGTATCGAATAACTTTTCATAATTAATTAATTAATTAATTAAGCTTTTGCTGGCGGAAAACACGATTTCCCATTTCAGACGCAATAAACATAATGATGAACAGCAATAGAAGTAGAATTGGAATCAAAAACATGCCAAATTGGGTGGCGATTAGACCTACAAGCAAGGGGGTTAAGGTAGCTCCTACATAAGCGCTTGCCATTTCAAGCCCAATCACACTTGGTGAGGCTTTTTCCCCAAAACGTTCTGGTGTTGCATGTACTATGCTTGGATAGACAGGTGCGCCACCAAAACCGATAATAAATAAGGCACTAGCCATAGCAGGGTAAGGAACAGGGGTAATGAGTATAATGAAACCTACACAGCCTATGATTCCGCCATAACGAATAAGGTCCTTGCTTGAGACATATGTCGATAAAAAGCCAGATACCAACCGTCCAATTATAATTCCGATAAAAAATATTGAGGAAAGCGCCGCTGCTGAAGAAGGTGAAAGTTGTTTGCTCTCAATTAAAAACGTTGCAATCCATAGGCTAACAGCCGCTTCTGTACCGTTGTAGCAGAGCATCGTTAACATAAACATTTTTACGCCAGGGATTCGAAAGGCCTCTTTATTACTTACAACCTTTGCTTCATCCCCATCAGCAGACTTTTCCTTCTCAAATATTTTCCACAAGGATAAAGTAAATAATAAAATAAGCACCAAAATTGTAAGCATTATAGCGATGGTTATAAAACCTGCGCGCCATTGGTTCCCATTTCTCAACCAGTATGACATCACAATGGGTCCAGTCATCGCACCTACACCCCAAAAGCAATGTAACCAGCTCATATGCTTTGCTTTAAAATGAAGGGCAACATAATTAGATAAAGCTGCATCTACACAACCTGCTCCTAATCCAAGTGGAATTGCTAACAGAATCAGATAGATGAAGGCATCCGAAAAAGATATGCCTGTTAAGGCAATTGCGGTAAGAAAAATACTACCAAGCGTAACTTTGCCCGTACCAAATTTGTGTAATAATTTGCTGGCAAATAAGCTGGAAATGACAGTGCCAGACGATACGGTTAATGAGATATACCCCGCCATCTCTGTGGTGGCACCGATATCCAGCCTCAATACAGACCAAGAGCTGCCCAATAGTCCATCAGGCAACCCGAGTCCTAAAAATGCAAGATAAATAATAACTAATAAAAAAGTGACCATGTTGTTCTCCTCAAAATATCCAATAATTAAGCCAGCATATTACAGCATCACAATGCTTAACTAGCTAGTATATAATTCTATGGGTATCTTGGAAATTAAGCTAGCTCTATTTTGCGCATTAATACTAAAATTTTGATGCGTTATAGCGTGTTATAGCCCTACAAATGTGCCGTAAATGAGGAAGCAGTTCAAAATGGTTAACGCAATTGCAATCGTCCATGCTAAATATTTCATCCAAGCTGGGTTAGCGAATTCCCCCATTAGCTTTTTGCTACTTGTAAAGATCGTTAATGGAATGATGGCAAAAGGAAGCTGAATACTTAAAAAGACTTGGGTGTATAGCAATAGCTTTTCGACTGCATCCTCTCTACCGCCGTAAATAATAACACAAATGATAACAGGCACGATAGCAAGCAAGCGCGTAATGATGCGACGTAGCCAAGTAGGCATTTTCATCTCGATGAAGCCCTCCATGACGATTTGCCCTGACAACGTACCTGTAATTGTTGAATTTTGTCCAGAAGCAAGCAATGCAACTGCAAACAAGGTGCTTAACAGCGGACTTGCAATGGCTCCAACGATCGCATTATCACTTAAAGCATTATAAAGGTCAGTAAAGCGCCCTAAATCACTTGTGGTTCCAAAAAATAATGCCGCTCCTAATATAAGCAATAAGCAGTTAATGACAAATGCGATGCTGAGCTGAATGTTGGAGTCAATGGTTGCAAAACGAACCGCTTCTCTTTTCCCTTCCGTATTTCGTTCAAATTGTCTTGTCTGCACAATTGAAGAGTGTAAATATAAATTGTGCGGCATAACCGTAGCCCCAATAATACCTAGCGCAAGAAGTAGCATATGTCCATTTGTTGCAATCTCAGTGCTTGGAATAAAACCACGTAATAGTGGGCCCATGCTTGGATTGGATAAGATCACTTCATATAAAAAAACGATAAAAATCGTTGCAATTAAGGTAGCAACAATGGCCTCAATTTTGCGAAACCCTACCCTAGTTAATAACAATAGAAGTAGCACATCAAAGGTTGTAATCAACACGCCAACTAAAAGTGGGATATGAAACAACAACTGGAGTGCGATGGCACCACCAATGACTTCTGCAATATCTGTCGCCATAATAGCAAGCTCAGTCAAAACCCATAAAACGATTGCCACGGGCTTCGTGGTTGCCTTCCTTGTTGCCTGCGCTAGATCCATGCCAGTCACGATACCTAGCTTCGCACACATGCCTTGTAAGAGCATAGCAATTAAATTAGATAATAATATGACGCTAAGTAGTGTGTAACCGAATTGGGAGCCCCCTTGAATGGATGTAATCCAATTGCCTGGGTCCATATAACCTACAGCTACTAATGCACCAGGACCACTAAAGGCAGCTAACTTTTTCCAAAAGCCTGCATTTTTAGGGAGAGAAACGGTATTATTAATTTCCTCAAGGCTTGCACCATTTGCTGAGGTAAATATTGCTGATTCTTCGTAGGCCGCTTCTTTACTTGATGTCATAGCCTTCATGATTTTTCCTTCTTTCTGTTAAAGCTATCTGTTAATTTATCTATTTTTAATTGTTCAATGTAGCAATGTAGTCATGATCTAATCATATTTTGCTCCTGTGCAACTTTTTTGTCAATAACTAATTATTTTTGTTTTTGCCAAAAAAAAGAACACCCCATCTACACCTATAACATAGGGAAGATGTCGTGTTCTTAAAATATGATGAAACACTAAATTCCGATACTGTATCTTGTGAAAGCACTATTTGCGATAATTTCCTCTGCCTCTTGTAACTGTAGCTTTAATTGCTCAAGACTAATTTGTCCATCTTGATAGCGCTTAATAATCTGGCTTTGTAGTTGTGTGGTTTGCACTTGTAGGGCATCATTGATGGAAGCTTGATTTTCAGTTGCGATATCTGCAAGCGATTGACCTTCTAATAGCTGATCGTACAATCGCTTGTCATCCTTGACACCAAGTGAAGCAAGCAACGGATCCTCACCGCCAGAGCCATCCACATTTCTTTCCTCTTGTCCGTATGGGTGAAGTACCTGTGCACTAACACGATATCCTGATACACCAGAGCTTAAACTGATTACCAATGCCATCGTACTCATAATAATAATATTTTTTATATTCATGTAAAGTAATCCTTTCCTCATCACTTCTAAGTATTTAAACAGATTGTTCTAAAAATAATCAGCACATCTATTATAGATACGATTGAAGTGATATGTAGTTTCAGTATTTTAAAAATCGAGCGGTTCACTGTTCTTTTGTTTAACTCCACTTCCAGCTATCTAACTTGCTTGTTATTAACATTAACTCATGAACATTAAATAAATATGAATAAATCCTATATTTTTGATGAAACATTTGCTGAACTGTGAACGTTAAAGGAATAGGCAAAAATTATTTTTAGATTATTGTTCCTATTCTGGAATTATAATTTATAATTAAGGTGGAAATAAGTGCCAATATGATGAGAGGGGCGGATAAGGTGAAGGCAAAGAAGCTATATGCTGCGCTTTTGGCAGGATCATTAGTCATTCCAGTTTTATTTCAGACACCAGTGGAAGCAGCACCTAAGAAGCAAATACCAATTACAATTAACATTAATGGAGACAAACTACCAACAGATGTTGATCCAATCATGATTAAAGGAAGAGTAATGCTGCCACTCCGTGCTATTTTTGAGCAGCTAGGAGCTTCAGTGTCATGGGAGCCTAAACAGCGGAAGATTACAGCATATAAAGATGGAGTTGAAATGATACTTTATCTAGACTCCAAAGTTGCGACCATCAATGGTACAAAAGTAAGTCTTGATGTAGCGCCACTAGGTTATAAAGCAAGAACGATGGTGCCTGTTCGCTTCGTAAGTGAGGCACTAGGACAAAGCGTGAGCTGGCAAACAAGTACGCGTACCGTAACGATCTTAACTACAGAAGATCCGGGAAATAACAATAATACACCACCAAGCAACAATACCATCAATCCAGTGCTTAATATTACTTTGAGTGATGTAGCTAATTATGGAGATGGCAGAGATTTACGTGTAAGCTTTGGGAAATCTACTACAGAATCTCTGGTACAAAGCTATAACGTATACATTGTAAAAGCTTCATCAGCAAATAACTTCAATATTACAAGTGCAACGCGGGCTACATCAGCAGGAAACTATACAAATATTTTAGCAACAGGAACAGACCCTTCAACGGTTTTAAGCTCTGGTGCTAAAGACGTTGATGGTGATTTAATTCGTAATGGTCAAAGCTATGTTGCTTATGTGCTTGCAGTAGGCAAAGGAAACATTAGCAATGTATTGTCCGCACGCTCTTCCCAAGTTACATTGACAAACGGTCAAAGCGTGGGTGTAGCTACAAATGTCGTGATGAGTGATGTGAGTGATTATGGTGATGGGCGTGATTTATCTGTAAGCTTTACGCGTCCTCAATTGGATAGCAATATTGCAAATTACCGTGTATTTATTGTTAAAACAAAAGATAGTAACACCTTTACACTTGCAAAAGCGGTTGGAGCTTCAAGTCAATATTATACTACTGTAAATAAATCGACGAGTTCTTCACTTAAAGTAACTCTTTCTTCTTCAGCAAGAGATACATCTGGCGATTTAATTAAAAACGGTGTGTCATATACTGCATTTGTGCTGTCAGTAAGTAATAATACGAATACGCTGGATCACAAGTTATCTAATCCTTCTTCAAGCTTAGTTTTAAACCAAGGTACATTAACAGCGCCAGCTATTACTAAAGTAGAGGATATTAGTGACTATGGGGATGGCAGAGACTTGCGTGTCAGCTTTAACAAAGTTTCCGATGAGTCCAGAATTTCTGGTTATCGTGTCTTTGTTGTGAAAAATAGCAAGCAAAGCAACTTTAATTTAAGTCAAGCCAATTATGTGTCTAGTGCAAACTATACGTCAGTAAATAAAACGAACTATAACCTTACTCAAACCTTGTCGTATAACACTAGGGATACAGATGGTGACCTCATTCGTAACAATATCAGCTATCGTGTATTTGTGATGGCAGTGGGCACAGGCACTTACAATGGAACTAATACATTGTCTAGTGCATCTAGTCTCATTACGTTAAATACAAATGCAGGGGCAGTAGAGCGTGTTTCTGGCTTATATGTAAATGATGTAGCGGATTATGGGGATGGACGTGATTTACAGGTTAGCTTTACTAAACTATATAATGAGAGCAATATTAGCGAATATCGAGTATTTGTTGTTCCGACCTATTATGGCAACTTTGATTTAAATCAAGCTAATTCTTTAAGCAGTTACTACTATACAAGCATCAGTAAACGGAACGCTAACATTACTCAAGTGTTGTCGTCTAGCGCAAGAGATGTGAGAGGGAATCTAATTCAAAATAACGTAGACTATCAAGTGTATGTAATGTCCGTAAGAAATAGCTACAGCAGTGGTGATAATGCGTTATCCTATGCTTCTTCTACCATCAGATTAGGTAACAATGCATCAGTAAGTGCAGTCACCAACTTATTAGTAGCCGATATAGCCGATTTTAGCGATGGACGTGATTTACAGGTTAGATTCTCACCAAGCAGTAACGAAAATAACTTAAGTCGCTATCAGGTTTATGTTGTGAAAACAAGCAAGGCAAATTCATTTAACTTAACTCAAGCAAATAGCAATCGATATTATACAACATTCTATAAAACGGGTTCTCAAGTTTCAGGAACACTTAACTCTGATGCTAGGGATACAGATGGTGACAGAATTCAACAAGGTGTACCGTATACTGTGTTTGTCTTGTCTGTGAGCAATAGTAATTCATCAGTAAATAATGTTTTATCTAATGGCTCATCATCGATCACATTAACAGATAGCTCCGTTGTGCAGGCTGTAAGCAACCTAAGCGCATCTATTAGTGGAAATACAGGTACATTTGGGGATATTAAGGTGAGCTTTACTAGACCAAGTAATGAGACCAATATTAACGAGTACCGGATTTTGGTTATTCCTTCATCAGAATCTTCTTATAACTATTCAGTAGATCAGGCTATTAATGTAGCATCTGGTAATTATACAAGACTTCCTGTAGGAACAACTAGTGGTGATGTTAATTCAAATGATATATTTGGAGCTTCAGCTGTAAGTGGCAAGACTTATGAGATAAGGGTCTTAACGGTTGGAAAAGATGGGAAGTATGCCTTGTCTAGAGCGTCCAATCAAATTATTATGAAGGCGCCACCTGTTCAAGAATTACCAACGGTTGCTCAAGTTGATGCTTCAAAAGTAAATGTTGTAGCTGATAATTCAACAGGAACAATCTCATTAAATGTTAGTTTTTCTGCACCAAATGATTCAAACATTAATTCTTTTACTGTGGTAGCTTTACCTTCAGCAAGTGGTACGTTACCTATTGATAATATTAAAAAGGGTTTCCAAGCTAATTTAAATGGGGATAAGTATTTTGCATTATTGACATCAGATATGAATGAACAAACTATTGATGTTACTAAACCCTATGATCTTTACATTGTTTCAAATGCGACAAGTGCTGCTAAATCATCTTTTACAAAATTGACTAATGTTGAAATAAAGACAGGTCAATAATAACTATAAAATAAGTAATATTTATAATATGGTTAACACCTAAAAGGGATTGTCTAAAATCAGTGTATACTGATTAGTAGATCAATCCCTTTTTTATAACTAAATTTGTATATTATAAATTGATTTTGAGACTCAGCTAGAAATAGTATTATTTTATACTAGCAAACCCAGCGAAGGAGCTGAGGGTGGTGGAAAACCAGTCTAGTGGTTGAAACCACCCTCTGCGACGTAGCTCTATAATAGCCCTAAATATTCTTTTATGCCGTCCACGATTGCTTGTGCTGCTCTATTTTGTCCATCCTCTGTGAACATAAAGCTCTCATCGGATAGATTACTCAAAAAGCCGACTTCCACCAAGCTTGCTGCCATTTTTGTTTCACGAATGACTTCGAAGTTTTGTTCTTTCACACGACGATCCTTTAAGCCCATTTGTTGTAATAGATGCTTATGAAGGATAGTAGCTAATTGCTTGCTACTCTCTCGTTTATACCAATACGTTTCTGTGCCATTTGCATTTGGTGATTCCAGAACACTATTACCATGAATAGATACAAATACATCAGCTTGGAGGTCATTAGCTAGCTTCACACGTTCAGGACGAGTTGGATAGGTGTCATCTACACGTGTCATATAAAGCTCAATGTTAGGCTCTTGAAGCAAAAGTGCCTGCACCTTTAAGCCGACCGCTAATGTGAAATCCTTTTCCTGCGTGTTTGAGATACCAGATGTCCCTGGATCTTTGCCTCCATGACCTGGATCAATTACAACGATATTCCGTCCATCGTTTCCGTAATTAGGTGTAGTTGGAGTAACCACTGGCGTCTGTGTTGGATCCGTTGAAGGTACTGTTGGTGTTGTAGGCTCTGTATTCGTAGGCTCCGTAGGCTTAGTTGTGCTAGGCTTCGACCCTTGTGATAAATTTGAATCATCTAGCTTAACAATTAATTGCTGTGACTTTGCATCCTGTGTCACTGTATAAGGTGTTGCTTCCGTTAAATCAAGCACAACGCGAACCTGATCAGGACTTTGTGTAAAGAGCGCATATCTCACGCCAGTTACAGTCGTAGGATCGGTAATATTTAGAGCCCCTTTTAAGCTTGCATCAAGTGGATGATCATTACTAAACGTATCCGAATAAGTCGTATTAGGAAGATCAACAATAATTCGCTCTGGATTACCAATCTTAGATACTGTTGGCTTCACATCACCGTCCCATGCTACATGTAATTCATTTTGAATCAGTTCCACCTTTTTAATATGGTTGACCTTGGTTACAGGTGGCTTATTTTGTGTAGAATTGGATGAGGTCGATGAACTTGGTTTGTTGCCTGAATCGCTAGGAGCTTCCTTTTCAGGTTGTGCCAAATGGACAATTTTGTTGGAATTATCCCATTTTACATCCAGTCCCATTTGCTCACTTACAAAGCGTAGTGGAACGATAGTGGATTGGTTTTGAATGATAGGCGCAACATTTAATAATACTTCCTTTTTGTTTACAACTGCTTGTTGCTGGTTTACCGTAAGTGCGATTGTTTTTCCTTCATTTTTGATGATAATTCCTTTTGTTTTAGGCTGCCATTCCACCTTGTATTTTAAATTTTCTGCGACAATACGAAGGGGAACCATGACGTTACCTTTAATATTTGCAACCTCAGTATTTTTAGCAAGGGCAAGCTCTTTGCCATCTAATATAATTTTGGTTTGTGTGGGTGCTTCTGCGGCTGCACTGTGATCAAAAGGAAATAACATAACTAATAGAAAACTAAATAACAATAAATATACCGTTTTTTTCATCATACACCTCGTTAATATCCGCTTTTTTCATGAAGATGTTTAACTAACTTTAATTTACAAAATACTACAATATAATAACGAAAATAGAGTCCCTTTTGTTGCCAAAAGTCTGAATTATGTCTAAATTATAGTTGATTATGATATTTTTCGAGATACTAGCAAGGTTTGCATCGCCTCACTATTTAAAGGCTTACTAAAATAATAGCCTTGAATTTGATCACAGCCATGTTTTTTCAGGAATTCAAACTGCTCGCACGTTTCCACACCTTCTGCTAATACGGTCATCCCTAGTGATTTACCTAATTGAATGATAGATAGTAATAAAGAGCTATCCCGACTTGAGTTAGGTGTACCATGGACAAATGCCCGATCAATCTTGAGTACTTGGAGGGGAAAAGCCTTCAAATAATAGATGGAAGAGTAACCTGTACCAAAATCATCGATCGATAAGGAAATCCCCTGACTTTGTAAAGAGTTTAGCTTTTCTTTGATCATTAGTGGTGTATTCAAAAGAGACTCGGTTACCTCTAATTCCAAGTATTGTGCTTCGAGTCCGGTTTGTTCAAGGACACTTTTTACTGTATTGACAAATTGTGGATGTCTAAATTGGATCGCTGAGACATTGACCGAGACAGACAGCTTAGGTAATCCTGCATCTTGCCATTTTTTATTTGTACGGCAAGCCTCCCATAACACCCACTCACCAAGCTGGACGATAAAACCCGTATCCTCCGCAATCGGGATGAAATTGTTAGGTGGGATTAAGCCAAGCTCAGGATCTTGCCAGCGAATTAAAGCCTCAAACCCGGTTAATTCCATCGTACTTGCATCGATTTTTGGCTGATAATATAATTCGAATTCCTCTTCTGCCAAAGCCTTAGGAAATTTCTTTTCAATATTAATCCGTTCTAGCAGCTTATCCATTAAATAATAATCAAAATAATGAGGACCATTGATTGCCTCTGCCTTCGCTTCCTTCATTGCCATTTCTGCATGTTTAATTAAAGAGGTCGTATCCTTGCTATCATCGGGAAATAAGCTGACACCCATGCCAAACCCAAGTGTGAGTTCTTCATTATTTAAAATATATGGTTTTTTTAATGCTTCATTTAGGTTGTGTGCAATCTCATGAATTTGTAGTGGATTAACGATATCGGAGATCAATACCATAAAATCATCTGCAAAGCTGCGACATATTGGCGTATCATCTGGAAATAATGTGCGTACCCGTTCAGCGACTAAATATAAAAGCTCATTTCCCGCATTTTCCCCATAGCTTTCATTAATGTAACGAAAACGATTGATGTTAAAGCGTAAAATAGCAGCAGTTGTATGGTTTGCTTCTGATTGCTCAAGCCTTCGTTTCGTAATTTCTTTAAAGCGGTTTGTATTTAATAGTCCAGTTAATGAATCAAAATAGGAGAGCTGCTGTATTTTCTGGTGGGAGGCCTGACGCTCCTCTACTTCTCCTGTGACATCAAATTGTAGACCTATAAAATAAATGGGTTTGCCATCCTCTACAAGCGGACTCAGAATAAACTGATTCCAGAAGGTGGTGCCATCTTTTCGATAATTTTTAATTGTTGCTGTTTCGGCTTTTCCGGTTTGGATCGCACGTTTAATAATTTTTAGATGCTCGGTGTCTGTTTCTTCTCCTTGTAGGAAACGGGGGTTTTTGTGTAATACCTCTTCCCGAGAATAACCTGTAATTTTCTCAAATCCTTGGTTTACATAAACTAAAGGATTGTCCTCAAGAGAAGGATCGGTGATGGCCATGCCGACCCCCATCATATCGATAGAGCGCAACAACGCGGAGGATTTAATGATAGCTTCAACATTGATGTTATTTTCATCTTTATCCACAGTAATAGCCTCCTCGAAATGAATACTCGAAATTATGTATCTATATTGTTATATGCTCACTTCAAAATATAAATCATACTCTCATCATACATGCGGTGGGTTTAGGAAATCAATGGGTTTCTGAATTAGTTGTCACAAAGTGACGAAACGTTAAATGTCTATATTTTAATTATCGGGAATTGTAGCGGATTGTGTGAGAACTAATATCTTTGTTGGTTGCTCGTATTTGTATATTTATTCATTAAGAATGATACTTTACGTGATATTCTTCATTCAAAAAATATAAAAAGAAGTGCTAATATAAATTAATTTCAGTCACATTAGTAAAATTTTATGCATTTCTTAACTTGTACAGCACACGTATTCATGAATGGGAGGCGTCAAATGGGAAAAGCAACAGGTTTTTTGGAGTACCATCGTCAGGTTCCAACTGAAGTAGATGTTGTAGAGCGAATTACGGGGTGGGCCGAGTTTTCAGTTCCACTACAGGAGGAGCAGCTTAGAACACAGGGTGCAAGATGTATGGATTGTGGCACTCCTTTTTGTCATGCCGGCAGAATCATATCAGGCATGGCATCTGGATGTCCAGTGCATAATCTTATTCCAGAATGGAATGACCTTGTATATCACGGGAATTGGAAAGAGGCGTTAAAAAGACTGCATAAAACAAATAACTTCCCTGAATTTACAGGTCGAGTATGCCCTGCACCATGTGAAGGTGCCTGTACAGTAGGGATGAATGGAAATCCTGTCTCGATAAAAAGCATTGAGAAGGCGATCATAGACAAAGGTTTTGCAGAGGGCTGGATTACACCTACAATTCCTGAAGCTAGAACTGGCAAAAAGATTGCAATCGTAGGCTCTGGTCCAGCAGGGCTTGCCTGTGGGGATCAATTAAATCAGGCAGGACATCAGGTGACTATATATGAACGGGCTGATCGAGTGGGTGGACTGCTAATGTATGGCATTCCTAATATGAAGCTAGATAAAGCAACTGTGCAAAGACGTGTAGATTTACTTGAAGCCGAGGGGATTACTTTTATTACAGGTACTGAAGTTGGAAAGGATATTTCAACTCAGCAGTTAAGTGATCAATATGATGCTGTTGTGTTATGTGGGGGAGCTACAGTTGCACGTGATTTAAATGTTGAAGGTCGAGAGCTAGAGGGGATTCACCAAGCGATGGAGTTTCTAACAGGAACTACACGTAGCTTACTAGACTCAAGACTAGAGGATCACAATTATATTTCAGCTAAGGGGAAACATGTTGTTGTCATTGGAGGTGGCGATACAGGTACAGACTGCGTAGCTACCGCGATTCGTCAAGGTTGTCTCAGTGTGAAGCAATTAGAGATTATGCCTGAGCTTCCTGAGACAAGACAAGCGAACAATCCTTGGCCTGAGTATCCGAAAGTATTAAAACGAGACTACGGACAGCAGGAGGCTACAACTCTGTATGGACATGACCCTCGTCATTACTTAACCTCAACACAACAATTTATTGGCAATGCTGAGGGACAAGTGACAGGGGTGAAGGTAAGTCATATTGAGTGGCAACAGGGGAGCAGGTTTCCAACTGAGGTGGAAGGCAGCGAGCAAGTGCTCGACGCGGATCTTATATTGTTGGCTCTTGGTTTCACTGGTCCAGAGGAAACGATGTTTGCTGAGTTAAATATCGAACGACACTCACCACATCAGCATCAAGGGCAGGGCGATAAGGTTAGCTACACCACCTCCGCACCGAGTGTATTTGTAGCTGGGGATATGCGACGTGGACAAAGCTTAGTCGTATGGGCGATTCATGAGGGCAGACAGGTCGCACACGAGGTCGATTGTTATTTGATGGGGAGCTCACAGTTAGGGCAATAAGAAAAAGATAAGGCTACTATTATATATAATAAAAAAGTGATCCCTAATTTTTAGAGATCACTTTTTTATCTTTGGGCATTTATTTTTTGTTGATTGCTGGATTTTACTTTGTGCATCTATGATTTCAATTGAATCTGATCAGATTCGTTTTGCATTTGCGCTAATTGAGCAACAATTTCCTGTTGCCACGTAGAATCACCAAGACTAGTTGCCAAATTCAACAAATCTAAATAATCATCAATTTGTAGATAGGCTTTTTGGCGAGTGGATAATCTCATGGGCACGTCTCTCCTTCAATAATGATAATCATTATCAACTTTATATTATTATGCACAATAAAAGATAAAAAGTAAATAAAAACCTTAAAAAAAAGTAAACTTACACCGATATTTGTGATAACTAACATTGACATGACTGTATAAAAAGCAAAAAGAGCATATTATAGAAAGAAGGGGATATTTAAAATTTTAGGAGGTTCTATGGAAACAGAAGCATTGTTAAAGGTCGAACAATTAGCTTTGAAAAAATTCAATATTTTTAAGCATAACCCATTGCACTATTTAGCAAGAGCAATGCTTGCAAGTATGTTTATTGGATTTGGGGTCATTGTGGCATTTAAGACAGGTAACTTCTTTTACATGGAAAAATCTCCGTTTGCATATCCAATGGCAGCGATTACATTTGGTGCTGCGATTATTTTAATTTCGTATGGCGGTGGTGATTTATTTACAGGTAACACGTTTTATTACACTTATGTAGCACTCAAGAAGAAGCTACGGTGGCGTGAAGTGATAAAGTTGTGGGGCTTTAGCTATTTAGGTAACATTTTAGGTGCATGTGCGTTTGCTTTGTTAATTTTTTTAACAGGTTTATTTGCAGATGCCTCTGTAAATACGTTTTTACTTGATGTTGTTGAGCATAAAATGAGCTATCCTATCCTCCCTCTATTCTTCCGTGCTATTTTGTGTAATTGGCTCGTGTGTCTTGCCTTTTTTGTGCCGATGTTTATGCAGGGCGATGGAGCAAAAATGTTTGCGATGATGTTGTTTGTATTTTGCTTCTTTATTTCGGGTTATGAGCACAGTATTGCCAATATGTGTACCTTTGCAATCGCGCTAGTATTAGAACATTCTGAGGCTATTTCATGGGGTGGAGTGCTTCACAATTTAATTCCAGTTACGATTGGGAATTTGATTGGCGGTAGTGTACTTATGGGTGTAATGTATAACTATGTAAATCGCTAAATTTTATTAAAGTAATTAATGGAATTCATTAGTATGATAAAATTAAGTATAGTAGGGAGTTATTGCATCCTCATTCATCCAACGTAAAACAGTGTCAATTTCTAATAGAAAAATGGTGCTTGCCTCGTTCTTATATTTCAAGAAGGGAGGGATTCAGCTTGAAGATTACTACGATATTGGATGCAATCCCCTCGTGGGCGGAAGTGTCGGTAACAATCGTGGGAATTGCTATTTTTATGGCGGTCATTTGGATTGCATATAAAAGAATAGCAACCTCGAACAGACTTGCCGGCGCTCAGCCCACAGAGGATAAGCAAGATCAATCTCAAATATTTATGTGGATGGTACATAAGGATAAGCAAATTTTAAAAGTAAATGATTATTCGCTTCAACTGTTAGGCATTGAGCAACAAAGGGTGACAGGGATGAAATATGACAACATCCCTTCACTATACGAACAGCATCCCAGGTTTATCGATTTGCTAGACGCGATAATCGCTGCAAATCGAGAGGGGCATAGCTCGATCACATTTAATAACAACAAGGATGGCAAAGCAACTAAGCTTGTCTTTCGAGTAAGCCTAAGTCAAAATGCCAGCTCTGAACAAGTTTATACGTTGTATGGGCTAGATATTACAGACATAGATTTAGAGGCGGATCTGGCTTTTAAAGAGGTAAGTGCTACCGCCCAGCTATCAACTGAGAAGAGATCACTGGATATAAACGAACCAAAGGAAGTAAAAGAACTAAAGGAACTAAACACCGTCCCTAATCGACCCTATCTACTGCAAAAAATTAAAGCCTATCTTGAGCAGGATCAAGGTGATGCAGCCCTGTTTTTTATCGACAGTGATAATTTTAAGTATGTTAATGATACGTTAGGCCATGCCTGTGGTGACCAATTGATGGAGCTCATTAGGGGAAGATTAAGTCAGTTCTTTGGTCAAAAGGGTCAAATCTTTCATTTAGGTGGAGATAAATTTATTATCTTTTTGAACCAATTTCAGTCCAAAAGTGAGGTAGTCAAGTGGATTGAGCATATGCTGTGGGGCTTTAGACAACCCTTTGCCGTAATGGAGCATGAAGTGTACGTGACGCTCAGCATTGGCGTTTCCTTTTATCCTGAAAATGGGGATTCAGAAGAGGAATTATTTAAAAATGCGGAGCTAGCTATGTATAGAGCCAAGGAGCAGGGGAAGGATCGATTTGTTATTTTTGAACCTGCATTATTAAAGGCTTTTAATGATCGATACACGATCGAAAAGCATTTGCGTAAAGCGATCAAAAAGCAGGAATTTGCGGTCCATTATCAGCCGCAGGTTTGCTTAAAAACAGGGAAAATTCTTGGGGTAGAGGCTCTCATTCGTTGGCATAGTGCAGAGTTAGGTACAGTGTCTCCTGCTACGTTTATCAAAGTGGCGGAGGATAGTCGTTTAATTATCGAAATTGGTGAATGGGTGCTGAGAGAGGCATGTCAATTTGGTAAGAAAATAAATGATTTGTATGGACTTTCGCTTAAAATGTCTGTGAATGTTTCATTGCTACAGGTTTTACATGATGGTTTTATTGATATGGTTGGGGGGATTTTAGCGGAAACGGGGCTACAAGCACAGCAGCTTGAGCTAGAAATTACGGAGTCTGTTTTTATGGAGTCCTTTGATCTTCTTTTATGGAAGCTGGAGTTGTTAAAGTCTCGGGGCGTTCATTTTGCCTTGGACGATTTTGGGACAGGTTATTCTTCCCTGAGTTATTTAGAGCGGATGCCAATTTCAACCTTAAAAATTGACAAAACCTTTATCGAACAAGTGACCAGTTCCTATGTGGATCATCAGCATACATTAGCTAAATCTATTGTTTTAATTGGACGGAATCTAGGGTTAGTTGTTGTTGCAGAGGGGATTGAGACACAGGAACAGCTTGAATATGTAAAACGGGCAAAATGTGATCTTATCCAAGGTTATCTGCTCAGCAAGCCGCTAACGGAAACAGAGCTTAGTCATTTACTAGAGAAAGAAATAGTGTATGATGTTTAGCGGGAGGAATGTAGATGAAACCAATTATACTAGATGTAGATACAGGTGTGGATGATGCGTTAGCAATTGCTTATGCTGTTCATTCACCAGAATTAGACTTACTTGGCGTTACTACGTGTTTCGGAAATATTCCTGTAGCGGATGCTTCACGAAACTCGTTAGCTGTGCTTGAAGCATTAGGCGTTGATGTGCCTGTGATTCAAGGCGCAGCAGAAACTTTGGTCCGTGGTGAAAAGTCACGTTATTCTCGCCATGTACATGGGCAAAACGGAATTGGTAATGTTGAATTGTCACAACCCATAAAAAGTATCGTACCTGAGATGCACGCTATTGATTACTTGATCGAGCAAATATATAAAAGACCCCATGAAATAACCATTGTGGCGGTAGGACCGTTAACAAATATTGCTCTTGCTATTCAAAAAGACGCTAAGATAGCCCCCTTAATCAAGGAAATTATCATTATGGGTGGAGCTGTTAACGTACCTGGTAATGTGACACCTTATGGGGAGGCCAATATCGTTGCTGACCCTGAAGCCGCTGCGTTTGTTTTTTCCTCGGGTGCAAATGTAGTATTGGTTGGACTTGATGTTACGCTACAAACGTTGCTTCCACGTGCTGAAATTAAGAAATGGCAACAAAGTGACGAGCAAGCTACTGCACTACTAGGAAAGATGACCGACTTTTATATCGGGGCTTATGAACAGATGTATCCTGGTATTGGAGGTTGTGCTTTGCATGATCCGCTTGCGATTGGCGTAGCAATTAATTCTAGCTTTGTGACCACAGAGCGTATGGATATTACAGTCGTGACAGAAGGAGAAAAAACAGGTCAAACGATCGGTGTTCCTTCACCTTCTGCAACTGTTCAGGTTTGCGTTGCCGTCGATCATGTTGCTTTTGTACAGCATTTTTTAGAGCGTATTAGCTAATGCTTATCCGTGTCTTTAAGGAAAGCTGTGATGGGCATGGATGCCGCACCAAGTGCAGTTGAGCGAAGTCCAAGCTTGGCAAAAGTAACGGCTGACTTTTTACGGTGGTACGATAAGCTTCGATTTTCAATCGTGTTTAACATCGGTTCTTCTAGCAGGTTACCTGCTAAGGAGAGCCGACCCCCAATAATCATCAACTCTGGATTTAATACATTCACTAAATTGGCAAGACCTACACCTAAGTGTGTTCCTACCTCTTCAAATAGCTCAAGTGCAGCCTTGTCACCTGCTTGTGCAAGTGCAATCAACTCATCAATCGTAATTTCCATTCCCGATTGTCCTAGTCGTTTCGTTGCTTTATCTAGCAATGCTTTTTCTGAAGCTAACGTCTCCCAGCAGCCATGATTGCCACAGCGACAAAGCGGGCCTTCTTCGGTTACCGTCATATGTCCAACTTCTCCAGAAAAGTTAGATGTACCCCGATATAATGAGCCATTTACGAGTATTCCTGCACCAATCCCTACCCCAATGCTTAAATAAATTAAGTTGTCACTTTCTTTGCCTGCCCCATATAAGCGTTCGCCAATCGCCCCTGCATTAGCTTCATTATCGATATAGACAGGGTAATCTATATATTGCTCCAATGAAGTTTTTAGAGAAAAGTTATCCCAACCCAAATTGGGTGTAGATACAACATGGTGTTGCTCATCGACTAAGCCAGGTACACCAATCCCAATACCGATAACCCCATAAGGGGAAGGAGGGGCTTCGTTACCTAGCGCTTTAATTTGCTTAGCAATTTCAGGAATGATGTCATCAGGCTCTATCGAAGTAATGGCGATCGTTAAGTCCTTAATGACCACCCCTTCTAAATTTACAAGCACAAAATACACATGATGTATCCGAATATCTACACCAATCGCGTACCCTGCATTGCTATTAAAAAGGAGTAGTGTAGGCTTACGTCCTCCACTTGATGCACCAGGTCCAATCTCATTGACAAGTTGACTCTGAATAAGCTCTAATACGAGCGAGGACACTGTTGCTTTATTTAACCCAATCGTACTTGAAATGTCACTGCGGGACAAAGGCTGACATTGCCTTATTGTATCCAGCACGATCGTTTTATTCATTTTTTTGATCAATTGCTGGTCTCCCGTAATCTTCATAATACTGCCTCCGATTCTTTTCACTTTCATGCTTGCTATCATAGCACACTGTATGTACTTCGTTTACTGCTAATTTGTTGTTAGGGTGATAAAAAGCTAGGAATTGACCCCGTTTAGTGTAAACGAAATCAATTCCCATATGTGTCTGAATGGTGGAGCTATTGATGAACAAACTGTTTATATACTACTGTTTAAAAGCTGATAAATTCTTTCGGCAATTACAATCGCTTGCTCTCTTGTTGTAGATTGCTTAGGTTGGATTTGCTCGCCAATTCCTTGGATGATGCCAGTCGCATTAAAACTCTTTAAGGCTTCTGTCGCATAACCTGAGATTGTGTCTAAATCCTTGTATTGCTTTTGCCATTGAGACGCTTGATCAGGTAACGTCAACTTAGCCACCTTTAACACATTATTCAGCATTATTGCCATGTCTTGACGTTGTAGAGATTGCTCTGGGTTAAAAAGCTTACTTCCATTACCAGCAACAATACCTAAATGAAACGCTTTGGTTACATATTGGTTGTTTATATCACTAAAAGGAGAAGGCAGGATAGTCATTTCAATACGATCTTCTGTATTCTCAGAGCCTACCTCTTTTCTTTCCTTATCTTCATTGTCAATTGTGCTGTGTGCGGTGTCATCAGCCTTCGTGTTGCTCGTATTGCCTTGCAGGTCTTGCTGAGTAAGTGTTAGCTGCTCATAGAGTCGTACACTAATTTCTGCAAACTCTGCACGTGTAATATTTTTACGATATAGACCTATTAAGCTGTCGCCTACTAACTGATGCTCCTTGGCTTGGCTTACTTCCTTTTGCGCCCAACTGCTTGCAATATTGACACTATCATTTTGATATAACCACGCCTCTGTGCCGAGTAAAATAAATCCATTTCTAAATGGCTTAATCTGAATGACATTCGTATTCGTAGTGGCTACTGATATCTTACTCCATTTCTTCAAATCAGGAGAGGTGTACACGGTAAATGTCTTGTTATTATTATAATTGTAGCCTGTAGCGATATATTCTGAGCCGTTGTAAGCGATGTTATCTACTTTAATTTCGGCTTTATTACCCGCAATGCTGATTTTACTACTTGTCCATTTGATGCCATCTTTTGACGTGAAAATGAGATTGTCTATTGCATGGACGAACTGCTTGCCATCCCAAATCGCGCCATATCCGCTATAAGGCGAGTGTCCACTAGACAATCCCTTCCAGCTTAGTCCACCGTCCGTTGACACAACAGAAGTATTACCTCCGCCATAAATGGTAGTCCCATTGGTTGCAAGAAATTCAACAGGCCGCTCGCCACTAATCGATTTTTCAATATTTTGCTTTTTTGCAGCGGTAAATATATTTAGATCCTTAGACACTAAAAAAGTATTTGGACCAGGGGTAGAAAAGCCACTTGCATTTTTGCTACGATCTTGGGCAACTAGAACATATTGCTTACCTGTATACACAATATCCTGTAAATCATATTCCTTGGCAGGATTCGGATGAGGGATAGGGTGTATTTTCCAGACAGTCGCATCCGTTGAGGTCAACACGTTGTAAGACGTAATCGCTACAAACTGCTTGCCATCCCACAACAATTGCTTCACATCACTAACCCCATCATATAGGGTACCATCTGCTGTTTGAAGCTGCGTCTCTACAGTTTCCCAGTTTACCCCATCTACTGATTTGTAACCTACAAGGTCACCGTAGGGGAAAAAGAAAACAAATTCACCATTAGAAGCGATGCCTCCGGTGCGGGTGTTCGGAATGGAATCAGGACCGTTTGACCACACCTTTTTCAGCGTGCCTGCTTCATTAGCGCTAACAGTTGTAGAGACTAAAGGAACAATTATTAAAAGAGAAGTGATGATTGCAATCAATCGAGTGGTAAGTTTATGTATCGTAAACGCCTCCATTTTTTGTGGTTAATACTGCCTTGGGCTGTGTTTAGTGTAAGATACATTGGAAATTTTGTAAAATGAAAAAGTGATTTTAAGTCAGGCTCTATTTAGAAATTAATACTTGCCAACGACTGGAGGATGGTAGCTACGTTCCAGAGAGTTCTTGCGATTGTTGTTAAAATCAGATTCCTTATATTGAAGTAATTTTATTGGTGGAATTTGATTTTAAGAGACATTCTTCAGAATCTCTCTGTCTCTTCGCTAGTGTGGGTTAGCGGTCAAGTATTGATTTTCAAGATAGAGCCTTAAGTAATGAGCTTTACAAAACGAGAGTAGTCAAAAGACATCACTGTACAACATGTCAATATTGATTTGTTCTTTGGCGCGGTAGAGGTGAATGATTCTGCTAACGCAGAACTGCTATATGCTTCAAGAGAAAGTACAGCTGGAGGACTAGTCGTTGTAGGCGGTGGTACAAAAAGATTGATTGGGCTGTGAGATAAACGGGGTATGGGCTTCTGATATTGACGAAACGAATATTCCGGGCTTGCTGAAAAAAGGAAAATACAGTGGAATTGCTGAAAGAGAGGGAGCTTACAATTTAGCCAGTACCTGTTCATCTCGCCCAATTGGATTGGGCTTTTTACTACAGGAGGTTACGTCACGACAGTAAATCTATTATTGAACAAGTTCAAAATCAAGTGTGGTTTATTCGAATAATAACAGTGCGTCTGTAAATAGCACAATATGTCACTTTTCACGCCGGATGCATTTCAAGTAAGTAAAGGTAAATATCCCAATAGTGCCTAAAGATGTATTTTAATATTTGTTTAATCCAAAATACCTAAATATAAACTACTATTTTAAATAATTGGTAGAAAGATGTATAATAGAGTCGAATCGGCCGATTCTAAATTTGATAGAAGGATGGGAGAAAATGAAGCTTAAAAAGTTACTTACAGTTCTTTTGACTTCAATGTTACTACTTACTCTGTCAACATCGGTATTTGCTAGGGAGATAACACCTACAGCAGTAGGGGTAGGTGACACAAGGAATGATGCCATTTCATTATTTTTCCAGAATGGTAGTAATAGGGCTGAATATTCTCTATTTTTGCAGTCCAATAGTGATCAAGACTGGTTTAAGTGGACGAATACCACTGATAAAACGAGATTCGTTAGAATTGAATGCCTAAGTGATGATAGAAGTACTCCCAATAGATTAGGGATTCAATATGAATATAACAACCGGTATCTTTCTACTCTGATGTATGCAGATACATCAGGAATAAGTTCTAGTCATATTATGAATAATGTAGCAGTACCTCCAGGGGCGACTATTTATATGGTTATAGATGCTCCAAATTTATATGGTATGCAGCAATATAAATTTAACTTTTTTGATTTTGGAAGTCTGTAAAGATATAAGAACTTCATAAAAGATGGTTATGCCCTCTAGCTGATAGAGGGCTATTTTGTTTGGGAAGAAGAAATGAGATGCATGTCACTTTTATCCAATAACTCCTGCTGAGTTTAAAACAATTACAGGCAAAAATTATAAGTAACACACGTAGCGCCTAACGGAGTAATTTTTATGCTAGGAAATTTCCTTACGGAATGAGACCAAGAAGTTAACATAGTAGTAGGATAGCACTTGATCTAAGCCTGGAAATGACACCTAAAATTATCAGTACAGGGGGAAGTTATAGCCAATTTCACTCGAAAGTTTGAAAATGAAGTAGACTGTTTTTAAAAATGAATTGGTGGACTTTAAAAAACAACTAGCCCAAATTAACGATGCCTTACAGGCACTAGAAAAATAAAATGTAAGATAGCTATCCCACATTTTTTCTTACATGTTTTATGTTTTTTATGTTAAGATAAGAATAGAAATAAGGACGATCCGCCCGACCGTCCTCAGTACAAACAACTTGAGTGGGATTACCCCTCCAAGAATTATCAGTTAATGAAGAAGTGACCCTCACAGGCGGAGATGAAGTGCTCCCTGTCAAGTA